>NZ_KB850956.1:859602-1974742 GCF_000371465.1 Clostridium thermobutyricum
AGGAGTAGTAGACTTTAAAGAGGGACCATTTACTTATATAACATGCAGACCAGATTGGAACAATTCAGGAGTAGGACAATTATACAATGGAACAGGAGTAAAAATTATAGGAGAAAGTGGAAACTGGTATCAAATAGTTTATGGAAATAGAACAGCATGGATATGCAAAGATAGAGTAAAAATATCTTAAAATTAAAATGAATAAGAAAAACTCTCATTTTTAATAAGTGGGAGTTTTTTTTATTTTTGGATTTAAATTTAAGAAATATTATGGATTAGTTTTATTAATATATTTTGCAATAGATTATAATTTGTAAAATTATTATTTAATTACAAAATTAATAAAGAATAATAAAAGTAATTTATGGAAATTATAAAAGGAGAATTGAACTTTAGGAGGATGATTTTTTGAGTACATTAACTATAAATAATATTAAAATAGATTTTGAAGGAGAAAAAACTATTTTAGAATTAGCTAGAGAAAATAATATAAATATACCTGCCTTATGTTATTTTAAAGAATGTTATCATAAAGGAATTTGTGGATTATGTTTAGTTAAAATAGAAGGAAAAAATGGATTTTTTAGAGCATGTTCAACAAAAGCTGAAGATGGATTAATAGTAAGTAGTGAAGATGAAGATGTAAAGGAAAAAGTAAGATGTGAAGTAGTAAAAATTCTTAATAATCATGATTTTAAATGTGGAGTATGTAAAAGAAGAGAAACTTGTGAACTTTTAAAAGTAGTAATAAAGACTAGAGCTAAGCAAGAAAAGCCTTTTAATGTTGAAGATAAAAATAAAACAATAGATGATAGAAGCCATTCACTTGTGCTAAATAGGCAAAGATGTATTAAATGTGGAAGATGTGTTGCAATGTGTAGAGAAGAAACTACTACTAAGTCAATAATATTTCATGATTTAGAAGATGGAGAAAGAATTATAGGTTCTAGAGATTTAAAAAATTTTGATGAAACTAGATGTCTTCTTTGTGGTCAATGTGTAACAGCTTGTCCTGTTGATGCTCTTCAAGAAAAGTCACATATTGAAATAGTAGAAGAAGCATTAAATGATCCTAATAAACATGTGATTGTTGCAATGGCACCAGCTGTTAGAGCTGCTTTTGGAGAACAATTTAATATGGGATTTGGAGTTGACGTTACAGGGAAAATTTATACTGCATTAAGAATGATAGGATTTGATAAAATTTTTGATATAAATTTTGGAGCTGATGCAACTATAATGGAGGAAGCAGCTGAATTTATAGAAAGAATTAAAAATGGAGGAGCTCTTCCTATGTTTACATCTTGCTGTCCAGGATGGATAAGATTAGTTGAGCATTATTTTCCAGAGTTAATTCCTAATTTATCAAGCACTAAATCACCTCAACAAATATTTGGTGCAGCAAGTAAAAGCTATTATTCTCATATATCAGGAATAAAGCCAGAAAATATATTTACTGTAACTATTATGCCATGTATAACAAAGAAATTTGAAATGAATAGACCTGAAATGGAGAATGATGGTATAAGGAATATAGATGCAGTTTTAACTTCAAAAGAACTTGGAAGAATGATAAAAGCTAGAAAGATAAGTTTTAAAGAGTTAGAAGAAAGTGAAGCAGATGAAGCTATGGGAATGTATAGTGGAGCTGGAGCAATATTTGGAGCAACAGGAGGAGTTATGGAAGCAGCTCTTAGAACAGCTGTTGACAAATTAGAAGGCCGTGATATTGAAGATATAGATTATACTGAGGTAAGAGGATTTCAAGGAATTAAAGAATCTACTATAACTATAAATGGAGAAGAACATAGAATAGCAGTTGTTAATGGAGCTTCAAACTTCTTTAAATTTGTTGAAGAGGGAAATTTAAAAAAAGGTTATAGTTTAGTTGAAGTTATGGATTGTTCTGGAGGTTGTATAAATGGAGGAGGTCAACCTCAAGTTTCATCTATAGATAGAGAAAAGTTTGATTTTAGAAAACTTAGAGCAAGTGTTTTATATAATCAGGACGCTAAAAAATTACCAAAAAGAAAATCATATCAAAATCCAGCAATAATAAAAATGTATGAAAGTTATATAGGAGAACCTGGAAAAGGAAGAGCACATGAACTATTCCATACTACTTATAGAGTAAGATAAAATTAATAAAGTTAAATAGATAAAATTTTGTAAAAATAGAACGCTTATTTATTTTAATATTTTAAATAAATAAGCGTTTTATCTTATTAAGATTATCTATTAATTTTATTAGTAATATAAAATTAATAGATAAATTGAGCAAATAATTATAGATAAAATCATTAATGGAAATCCAAGCTTAAAATAATCTTTAAAACTTATAGGATAACCTTCTCTTTCTGAGATATCAGATAGAACTATATTTGCAGATGCTCCTATTAAACTTCCATTTCCACCTAAACAAGCACCTAATGATATAGCCCACCAAAGAGGAGTAATATCTATTCCTTTATTATCTAAAGAAATTATTAAAGGAATTAATGCAGCTACGAAAGGTATATTATTTAAGAATGAAGATATTATTGCGGCTCCAAAAAGTGTAATTAAAAGAAGTAGAATAGGATTAGATTTTCCGTAAGTTATTAAAAGGTTTGAAATTAAATTTATTACACCAGTTTGTTCAATACCACCTACTAAAACAAATAAACCTATAAAAAATAATATAGAACTCCATTCAACATCCATTATTACATTTTCAATAGGTTCTTTGGCAATGAGTAATAATATACAAGCTCCTAATATTGCGATAGTTCCAATATTTAAATTTATTTTATTGCTAAATATAAATCCTAATAATACAAAAATTATAACTATAAATCCTTGAATTAAAAGCTTTTTATTTTTTATTGATTCTTTAGGATTTAAATTTTGAAGTTTTTCTTTATGTATTTCTTTAACTTGGAACTCTTTTTTATAAACAAAATAAATTATAAGTATTGTTAATATTAAAATAAAAAATGTTATTGGAAAAAGATGAATCAAAAAAGAGTTAAAAGATAAGTGTGCAGAACTACCAATCATTATATTTGGAGGATCACCAATTAAAGTACCTGTTCCTCCAATATTTGAAGCAAATATTTCATTAAACACAAATGGAATTGGATTTACTTTAAGAATTTTTGTTATAAGAAAAGTTACTGGCCCCATTAATAAAACTGTAGTTACATTATCTAAAATACCAGATAGTAAGGCTGTTATTATACCTAAAAATAATAGTATCTTAAAAATATTACCTTTACATATTTTTGTGGTTAAGATTGCAATATATTCAAAAAAACCAGTTTTCTTAAAAATAGAAACTATTAGCATCATTCCTATTAGAACTGAAATTGTATTGAAGCTAATATAATATGTAACTTTATTTAATGGGATTACTCTAAAGACTACCATTAATACAGCACCTGTTAAAGCCAAAACAGTTGAATCGAATTTATTACTTATTATTCCTATCAAAACAATTAAAAATATAGCTGTTGAAATTATCTGTAGTAAATCCATAATAATTATTTTTTCATTTGAAAAAATAATGCCTCCTTTCTATTTAAAAGTTTATTTTAGTTATACTTCTAATATAAAATTATAACAAAAAAATTTTTGAATAGAAAAAGAGAATTATAAATAAACTATTAATGACCTTTCAGGCAAAAAGGTTACGTAGGTTTATTATTGCTAGCATTTATATGCTAGCTTTTTTCTTATTAGAGAAAAGAAAGTATAAAAACGTCAGCAATAATTTGAAAAAAATATCAAAAATGTAAATTTAGAAAAGTATTTAAAATATAAAAAGGAAGAAAAAAGAAGAAATTTACGAATTATAAAATAAAATATTATTCATATAATTCTTAATATAACGAATAATAAATAAAAATATAATGATAATGTTGACTTTTTATATTTCGAATGATATTCTTTAATTATCAAGGGATAATATGGAAAAATAAAATAAACTTTAAATATTATTGGAGGGAAAAGCATGGCTTGTATTAGAACTATATTCGTTGAGAAAAAAGAAGGATTTAATGTTGAGGGAAAATTACTTTTAGAAGATTTTAGAGAAAATCTTTCTATTTCAAATTTAGAAAAAGTTAGAGTGTTAAATAAATATATAATTGGAGAAATGGAAGAAGATTATTATAAAAAAGCTTTAAAAACAATTTTTTCAGAATTACCTGTAGATAATATATATGAAGGAAGTTTTAAGTTAAATAAAAATGAAATAGCATTTGGAGTAGAATTTTTACCAGGTCAATATGACCAAAGAGCTGATTCAGCTTCTGAATGTATAATGCTTTTAACTAAAGAAGATAGAGTTGATGTTAAATCAGGAAAAGTTATTATTTTAGAAGGAAATCTAACTTTAGAAGAAATAGAAAAAATAAAAAACTATTATATAAATCCAGTTGATTCAAGAGAAGTAGATATAAATTCTAATGAGTTAATAAATGAATATAGAGAGCCAAAAGATGTAGAAGTCCTAGAAGGTTTTAGAGAAAAAAATTTAGAACAACTAAAAGAATTTCATAAAGAATTGGGACTAGCTATGAGTATAGGAGATTTAGAAATGATAAGAAAATACTTTTTATCAGAAGATAGAGATCCTAGTATAACAGAAATAAAAGTTATTGATACTTATTGGTCTGATCATTGCAGACATACTACTTTTTTAACTTCTATAAAAGAGATAGAAATTGAAGAAGGAAAATATAATATTCCTGTTAAGAAAGCATATGAAGCATATTTAAATTCTAGAGATTATGTTTATGGAAAAGATACAACTAGAGATATAAACTTAATGGATTTAGCTGTTATATGTATGAAAGAATTAAGAAAAAGAGGGCTAACAGAAGATTTAGATATATCAGATGAAATAAATGCGTGTTCAATAAATATAAATGTAGAAACAGATAAAGGAATAGAAGAATATCTACTTATGTTTAAAAATGAAACACATAATCATCCAACAGAAATAGAACCTTTTGGAGGAGCTGCAACTTGTCTTGGAGGAGCTATAAGAGATCCACTTTCAGGAAGAACTTATTTATATGGAGCTATGAGAGTTACTGGAGCTGCAGACCCTACAGTTGAAATTGAAAAAACAATAAAAGGAAAACTTCCTCAAAGAAAGATAACTTTAGGAGCTGCTAGTGGATATAGTTCGTATGGAAATCAAATTGGATTAGCAACTGGACAAGTTGATGAAGTATATCATCCAAATTATGCTGCTAAAAGAATGGAAATTGGAGCAGTTATTGCAGCAGCACCAAAAGAAAATGTTAGGCGTGAAGAACCTAGTCTTGGAGATGTTGTAATTTTACTTGGAGGAAAAACAGGAAGAGATGGTATTGGTGGAGCAACAGGTTCATCTAAAGAACATACAGAAGATTCAATAAATGAATGTGGAGCTGAAGTTCAAAAAGGAAATCCACCAACAGAAAGAAAAATTCAAAGACTTTTCAGAAATAAAGAAGTTTGTAGAATGATAAAAAGATGTAATGATTTTGGGGCTGGTGGAGTTTCAGTTGCAATAGGAGAACTTTGCAGAGGTTTAGATATAGATTTAGATAAAGTTCCTAAAAAATATGAAGGATTAGATGGAACAGAAATTGCCATTTCAGAATCACAAGAAAGAATGGCTGTAGTAATAGAAAAAGAAAATATAGATAGATTTATAGAACTTTCAAATAAAGAAAATTTAGAAGCTGTTGTAGTTGCAAAAGTTACTGATACAGAAAGATTAAGAATGTTCTGGAGAAATAAATCTATAGTTGATATAAAGAGAAGCTTTTTAGATACAAATGGAGAAACTGGTGAAATAGATGTAAAAGTAAATGCTCCAAATAAATATCCATTTGAAGTAGGAGAAGTAAATATAAAAGATAAATGGATAGAAACACTTAATCATTTAAATGTTTGTGATAAAAAAGGATTAATAGAAAGATTTGATTCAACTATTGGAAGTGGAACTGTACTTATGCCTTTAGGAGGAAAATATTCAAAAACTCCTTCAGAAGGAATGGTATTTAAAATTCCTGTTGAAAATGGAGAATCAAAAGATGCTTCAATAATGACATATGGATTTAATCCTGAGCTGGGAATATGGAGCCCTTTCCATATGGCATATTATGCAGTAATAGAGTCTATAACAAAGCTTTCTTGTATAGGTGGAGATTATAGAAAAGCAAGACTTACTTTCCAAGAGTATTTTGAAAGACTTGGTGATAAAAGGGAAAGATGGGGAAAACCATTTTCAGCACTTTTAGGAGCATATAAAGCTCAAATGGATTTAGAAATACCAGCAATTGGAGGAAAAGATTCTATGTCAGGAAGCTTTGGAGAAATGGATGTACCTCCAACTCTTACTTCTTTTGCAGTAGGAATGATAAAAGCTGAAAAAGTTATATCACCAGAGTTTAAAAAAATAGGTTCTAAAATAATTTTAGTTAAATCAGAAAAACAAGAAGATGGAACATTAAATACTGAAATGTTTAAAAAGAATTTATCTTCTCTAAATAAATTAATAAATGAAAATAAAGTACTAAGTGCATATTCACTTAAATTTGGAGGAGTATCTGAAGGATTAAGTAAGATGGCACTAGGAAATAAAATAGGAGTTGAATTCAAATCTTTAACTAATGAAGAGTTATTTGGATTTAATTATGGAAGTTTTATTTTAGAAGTAAAAGAAGATTTAGATGAAAAAGAATTTGAAGAAATGAACTTTAAAGTCATAGGAAAAACAATAGTAGAACCTGAAATTTGTTCAATTGATAAGGACTTTAAAATTTCATTAGAAGAAATAAATAAAGAATATGAAAGAAAACTAAAAAATATATTTAAAACTAAAACAAAAGAGACAAAAGAAATAGTAGAAGAAAAGTTATATAGAGAAAAAGGAAAAACTTCACCATTAATAAAAGTTGCAAAACCTAAAATAGTTATTCCAGTGTTTCCAGGAACAAACTGTGAATTTGACTGTAAGAGAGCTTTTGAAAAAGAAGGTGGAGAAGTTAGAGAAGTAGTTTTAAGAAATTACAATAAAAATGCACTTTTAGAATCTCTTGAAATTTTGAAAAAAGAAATAGATAATTCACAAATAATAATGTTTCCAGGAGGATTCTCAGCAGGAGATGAACCAGATGGATCAGCTAAATTCATAGTTAATGTTTTAAGAAACGAAAAAATAAAAGAATCAGTTATGGAGCTTTTAAATAATAGAGATGGACTTATATTAGGAATTTGTAATGGCTTCCAAGCCCTTATAAAATTAGGACTTCTTCCATATGGAGAAATATGTGATATAGAAGAAAACATGGGAACATTAACTTATAACAATATAAATAGACATATGTCATCAATGATAAGAACTAAGATTGTATCAAAAAAATCACCTTGGTTTAATGAAGTAAATCTTGGAGATATACATTCAGTTCCAATATCACATGGTGAAGGAAGATTTGTTGCACCTAAAGAACTTTTAGAAACTCTTATTAAAAATGGACAAGTAGCTACTCAATATGTAGATTTTGAAGGAAATATATCAATGGATATGCCTTATAATCCAAATGGTTCAATGCTTGGAATTGAAGGTATTACAAGTCCAGATGGAAGAATATTAGGTAAAATGGCTCATTCAGAAAGAGTAGGAAAAAATCTTTATAAGAATATAGAAGGTAACTTTGAACAAGGATTGTTTAAATCAGGTATAAACTATTTTAAATAAATTATTTAAAAATAAGGAGAGTGTATTTTATGAAAGTAGCAATATTTTTTGGAAGCAAATCAGATACTGATGTAATGAAAGGAGCAGCAAGTGCTTTAAAAGAGTTTGGAGTTGATTATAAAGCATTTGTACTTTCAGCTCATAGAGTACCAGAAAAATTAGAGGAAACTATAAAAGAAATTGAAAAAGAAGGTTGTGAAGTTATTATAGCAGGCGCTGGACTTGCAGCTCATCTTCCAGGAGTAATAGCATCACATACAGTATTACCTGTAATTGGAGTTCCTGTTAAGGCAGCAGTTGGAGGAATAGACTCACTTTTATCTATAGTTCAAATGCCAAAATCAATTCCAGTTGCAACAGTTGGAATAAATAATAGTTATAATGCAGGAATGTTAGCACTTCAAATGCTTTCATTAAAATACCCAGATATAAAAAATAGGTTACTAGATTTTAGAAAAGATATGAAAAGAAAATTCATAGAAGAAAATGCTGAAGGAGTGGAATTATAATGGTTAATAAATATGAAAAGTTATATGAAGGAAAAGCAAAACAAATTTTTAGAACTGATAATGAGGAAAATGTAATAGTTCATTACAAAGATGATGCAACAGCTTTTAATGGAGAAAAGAAAGCTGAAATTCAAAATAAAGGTATCCTTAATAATCAAATAACATCAATGATTTTTCAAATGTTAAATAAAAATGGAGTTAAAACTCATTTTATAGAAAAATTAAATGATAGAGACCAACTTTGCAAAAAAGTAGAAATTGTACCTCTTGAAGTTATAGTTAGAAATGTTGCAGCAGGCAGTATGGCGAAAAGACTTGGATTAGAAGAAGGATATAAATTAAAAACAACAGTTTTTGAACTTTCATATAAAGATGATTCATTAGGAGATCCACTTATAAATGATTATCATGCTGTAGGAATTGGAGCTACAACTTTTGAAGAATTAGAAAAAATTTATGAAATGACTGCTAAAATAAATAATCTTTTAAAAGATTTCTTTAAAAAGCAAAATATAGATTTAATAGATTTTAAAATAGAATTTGGAAGACTTCCAAATGGAGAAGTTATATTAGCAGATGAGATATCACCAGATACATGTAGATTTTGGGATTCAACTACTGGAGAAAAATTAGATAAAGATAGATTTAGAAGAGATATGGGAAATGTAGAAGAAGCTTATATAGAAATATTAAAAAGAATAGAGTGCTAAAAATAAGTATTTAAGGGAGATTAAAAATGATAAATTCATCAATTGATATTATAGACCCTTCAAATGATAAGTTTAAAGATGAATGTGGTGTTTTTGGAATATATGTAAGAGAGCCAGTTGATGTTGCATCAGTAACTTATTATGGACTTTATGCACTTCAGCATAGAGGGCAAGAAAGTACAGGAATAGCAGTATCAAATGGAGAGGAAGTAAAAATTCATAAAGGTCTTGGAATAATAACAGAAGCTTTTAATAATGAAAATTTAGAAGAGTTAAAGAATGCAAATGGTCATATAAGTATAGGTCATGTAAGGTATTCAACAGCAGGAGCTAAAACAGTTGAAAATGCTCAACCACTTTTAACTAATACAAAACTTGGGCCAATAGCTATGGCTCATAATGGAAATCTTGTAAATGCAGATGTTATACGTGAATTATTAGAAGATGGAGGACATGTTTTTCATACTTCAGTAGATTCAGAAGTTTTAGCTTCACTTATAGCTAGAGGAGCGAAGAGAGGAATTGAAAGAGCAGTAGTTAATGCTATTTCAGCAGTTAGAGGATCTTTTGCTATGGTAATTATGACTAAAGATAAATTAATAGGTATAAGAGATCCTCATGGAATTAGACCTCTTTGTCTTGGAAAAATAAAAGAAGGATATATTCTTTCATCAGAAAGTTGTGCTTTAGATTCTATAGGTGCTGAATTAGTTCGTGACATAGAACCAGGAGAAATTGTAGTAATTGATGGAGATGGAGTTAAATCTATAAAATATTCAGAAGGAACTACATGTCAAACATGTGCTTTTGAATATATATACTTTGCAAGGCCAGATTCTATTATAGATGGATTAGATGTTTATCAAACTAGAATTAAGCAAGGAGAAGTTCTTTATGAAGAAAATAAAATAGAAGCAGATTTAGTTGTTGCAGTTCCTGATTCAGGAATTCCAGCTGCAATTGGATATTCAAGGGTATCAGGAATTGCTTATGATATAGGATTTGTTAAAAATAGATATATTGGAAGAACTTTTATAGCACCTTCTCAAGAACTTAGAGAAAGAGCTGTTGCAGTAAAGTTAAATCCACTTAAGGCAAATGTTAAAGGAAAAAGAGTTATTCTTATAGATGATTCAATTGTTAGAGGAACTACTTCAAAACATCTTGTAGATTCTTTAAGAAGAGCAGGAGCAAAAGAAGTACATTTTCTTGTAGCATCTCCAGCAGTTAAATTTCCTTGTTATTTTGGAATAGATACTCCTTATAGAAGTGAGCTTATAGGAGCAAATAATTCTGTAGAAGAGATAAAAGAAATTATAGGATGTGATTCTTTAAGATATTTAAGTCTTGAAGGAATGTATAAAAGTTTTTATGGAAGAAGAAATTTTTGTGTAGGATGTTTTAATGGAGTATATCCAGTTTCTGCGCCAATGGAAAAATTAAATGAGAATCTTGAGGAGGAAGAAGTATTATGTTAACTTACAAGGATTCAGGAGTAAATATAGAAGAAGGTTATAAATCAGTTAAATTAATTCAAAACTATGCAAAAAGAACTATAAATGAGTATGTTTTAAATGGATTAGGCTCTTTTGGAGGAATGGTTGAATTACCTGAAGGTTATAAAAAACCAGTTCTTGTTTCAGGAACTGATGGAGTAGGAACTAAACTAGATATAGCTTGTAAAAAAAGAAAATATGATACTGTTGGTATAGACTGTGTGGCAATGTGTGTTAATGATATTCTTTGCCATGGAGCGAAACCATTATATTTTTTAGATTATGTAGCTTGTGGAAAACTTGAAGCAGAAGTTGCTGCTGATTTAGTAAAAGGAGTTTCAGAAGGATGCCTTCAATCAGATTGTGCTTTAATTGGTGGAGAAACAGCAGAAATGCCAGGTTTTTATAAAGAAGGAGATTATGATATTGCAGGATTTGCAGTAGGAATAGTTGAAAAAGATAAAATTGTAAGTGGAAAAGATATAAAAGAAGGAGACAAGCTTATAGGAATAGCTTCTTCAGGAATACACTCAAATGGATATTCACTTGTAAGAAAAATATTTACAGATTTAGATAGAGAATTTAATAATGAACCTATATATAAAACTCTTTTAGAGCCAACTAAAATTTATGTAAAACCAGTTTTAAAGGTTTTAGAAAAATTTAATGTAAAAGGAATGGCTCATGTAACAGGTGGAGGATTTATAGAAAATGTTCCAAGAATGTTTAATGGAAGAGAATTTACAGCTGTTATAAAGACAGATAGTTTTCCAATTCCAGATATATTCTTAGAAATGGAGAGATTAGGTGTAAATCGAGAACATATGTATAACACATTCAATATGGGAATAGGATTTGTTTTATGTGTAGATGAAAAAGATGTTTATGATATTTTGAGAGAACTTGTATCATGTGGAGAAAATGCTTATGAAATTGGATATATAACATCTGGAGGTGAAGGCATTTGTTTAAAATAGCAGTGCTTGCATCTGGTAGAGGAACTAATCTTCAAGCTATAATAGATAAAATTAAAGATGGATATATAAATGCTTCTATAGAGATTGTTATTGGAAGTAAAGAAGGAATTTATGCTTTAGAGAGAGCAAAAAAAAATAATATAAAAACTTCTGTTGTTAGTAAAAAGGAATTTGGAAAAGAAACTTCTAATGAAATTCTAAAGCTTGTAGAAAATGTAGATTTAATAGTATTAGCTGGCTATCTTTCAATATTGGAAGGCGAAATTTTAAATAAATTTAAAAATAGAATAATAAATATTCATCCATCACTTATTCCAGCATTTTGTGGAGATAAAATGTATGGGGAATATGTTCATAAGGCAGTTATAGAAAAAGGGGTTAAATATTCAGGTTGTACAGTTCATTTTGTAAATGAAGAAGTAGATGGAGGAGCTATAATACTTCAAGATATAGTAAATGTAGACTTTAATGATACTTATGAAACTCTTCAAAAAAAGGTTTTAGTTAAAGAGCATATTGCACTTCCAAAAGCTATAAAACTTATTAGCGAAGATAAGATTCAAATAGTAGAAAATAAAGTTAGTATAAAAGAAGAGGTGTGTATATGAAAAAAAGAGCTTTAATAAGTGTTTTTGATAAGGATGGAGTTTTAGAACTAGCAAAATTTTTAGAAGAAAGAGATGTAGAAATAATTTCTACAGGAGGAACTTTTAAATATTTAAAAGAAAATGGAGTAAGTGTTATTGAAGTAAATGAAGTAACTAATTTTCCTGAAATGCTAGATGGAAGAGTTAAAACATTACATCCTCTTATACATGCAGGAATTTTAGCAATAAGAGATAAAGAAGATCACATGAATACTTTAAAAGAAAGAAATATAAATACAATTGATTATGTAGTTGTAAATTTATATCCATTTTTTGATAAAGTACGTGAAGATTTAACTTTTGAAGAGAAAATAGAGTTTATAGATATTGGAGGACCAACAATGCTTAGATCATCAGCTAAAAACTTTAGAGATGTTGTTGTTTTAAGTGATAAAAATGATTATAAGAGAGTTATGGATGAAATAAGTGAAAATGGTGAAGTTTCATTTAAATTAAGAAAAATTTTAGCTGGAAAAGTATTTAATTTAACTAATGCATATGATGCTACTATATCAAATTTCCTTTTAGAAGGTGAAGAAGAATATCCTGAATATCTTTCAATTTCATATAAGAAAAAGCAAAATCTAAGATATGGAGAAAATCCACATCAAAGTGCAGCTTATTATTCTTCAAATGAATTTGATGGTGCAATGAATAGTTTTGAAATTTTAAATGGAAAAGAATTATCATATAACAATATAAAAGATTTAGATATAGCATGGAAAGTTTGTAATGAATTTAAAGAAATAGCGTGTTGTGCATTAAAACATAATACACCTTGTGGAGTTGCCATAGGAGATTCAGTTTTTGAAGTTTATAAAAAGGCTCATGACGCAGATCCTATATCAATATTTGGTGGAATAGTAGCTATAAATAGAGAAGTTGATGAAGAAACAGCACTTGAAATGAGTAAAATTTTCTTAGAGGTTGTTGCAGCTCCAAGTTTTACAAATGAAGCTTTAGAAGTATTAAAGAAAAAGAAAAATTTAAGAGTTATAAAATGTAATGAAAAACAAAATGCTAAAAAGTTTATGGTTACAGTAGATGGTGGAATACTTGTTCAAGAAGAAGATTTGAAGCTAAAAAATGAAATGAATGTTGTTACAGAAAAACAGCCAACAGAAAGTGAATTAAGAGATATGGAATTTGGAATGAAGGTTGTTAAATATGTAAAATCTAATGCTATTGTAGCTATAAAAGATGGAGTAGCAATTGGAATTGGTGGAGGTCAAGTAAATAGAATTTGGGCAACTACTGAAGCATTAGAAAGAGGAAAAGGAGCAACTGTTTTAGCTTCAGATGCATTTTTCCCATTTAGAGATTGTGTAGATGAAGCTGCTAAATATGGAATAAAGGGAATAATTCAACCAGGTGGTTCAATTAGAGATGAAGAATCAATAGTTGCATGTAATGAACATGGAATATCAATGGTATTTACTGGTGTAAGACATTTTAAGCACTAAGATTTATATAGCTATATGAAAAGTTTAATAATTAAATAAGCTTTTTCATATAGCTTTTTTATTAATTAGAGATTTTTAAATTGCTAAGGAGAGTTTTTAAGATGAAGATTTTATTAGTAGGTTCAGGTGGAAGAGAAAGTGCAATAGCATTTAAGATAGCTCAAAATGAAAAAGTAGAAAAAATATATGTAGCTCCTGGAAATGGAGGGACTGCTACATATAAAAAATGTGAAAATGTGAATTTAACAGATATAGATGAACTTTTAGTTTTTGCTAAAAATAATAGAATTGATTTAACTGTTGTAGGACCAGAAGAACCTTTAACAAATGGAATAGTAGATAAATTTAAAAGTGAAGGGTTAAAAATATTTGGGCCAGATAAAAAAGGGGCAGAACTTGAAGGAAGTAAGAGTTTTTCTAAAGACTTTATGAAAAAATATGGAGTTAGTACTGCAGAATATGAAGTTTTTTATGATCACAAAAAAGCTAAGGAATATTTAGAAAACTGTAATTATCCAATAGTTATAAAAGCAGATGGACTTGCAGCAGGAAAAGGTGTAGTTATTTGCGAAGAAAAAAAGACTGCACTAGAAACTATAGATTTATTTATGATTAATGATATTTTTAAAGGCTCAGGGAAAAAAGTAGTTATTGAAGAATTTTTAGAGGGTATAGAAGCTTCAATTTTATCTATAACAGATGGAAAAAGAATAATTCCATTTTTATCAGCAAAAGACCATAAGCAAATTTTTGATGGGAATAAAGGTCCTAATACAGGTGGAATGGGCGTTGTTTGTCCTAATCCATATGTAACAGAAGAAGTTTTAAAAGATTTTTATGAAAATATAATGGATAAGACTCTTATAGGAATACAAAAAGAAGAAATGGATTTTAAAGGAATAATTTTCTTTGGAATAATGATAACTAAAAATGGTGTTAAACTTTTAGAGTATAATGTTAGAATGGGAGATCCTGAAACGCAGTCTGTACTTAGCTTAATGAAAACAGACATCTTAGATTTAATAGAAAAAGCTATAGAAGAAAAGCTAGATGACGTAGAAGTTGAATGGGAAGAAGGATATTGTGTAAATGTAGTTCTTTCTTCAAAAGGATATCCTGGAAAAGCAGAAACAGGTTATGAAATAAATATTGATAATGAAGAAATAAGCAATATATTTATAGCTGGAGCAAAATTAGAAGAGGGAAAGCTTATAACAACTGGGGGAAGAGTTTTATCAGTTGTTGGAAAAGGAAAAACATTAAATGAAGCTAAAAATAACGCTTATAAAATTAGAGAAAAAGTAAATTTCTTTGGAGCTTATTGTAGAAGTGATATTGGTATTGCAAAATAAGAACATTAAAGAGTTAATCAAAATATAGTATATTAAAGAGTATTCTTTAGAGTTAATGGAAAAAAGATTATTTTCCACTTTTTTGAGTTTACTCAAGAAATATTTTTAAAGAAGGCAATTAAAATGGAAAGGCTAAATAGAATTTTCAAAGAAGCATCATTAAGGGCAGTAGTTTTCTCAAGAAAAAGCTTAGGAGTAAATCTAGATTTTTCAGAAGAAAGCTTAAAGGATTTAGATAATATACTAGATGTTTTTAGTAGAAATAAAAATATAGAAGATGTAAATAAAGAAAAGTTAATAGATGTAGTAATGAGATTTGGAGGCTATCTAGGTGAGGTTATAAGTAAAAATATTTCTGGAAATTGGAATGAAACTGAAGAAAAAGAAATATTTCTTAGAGTTAATAATAAGATAGTTTATCCATTAAATATAGTTTATAAGAGAATAAAAATTGGAGAGCGAGCATCTATTGAATCTTGGTATAACAAATTTAAAAATAAATTTTAATTAATTATAAGAGTATGTTGTATATAATATACTCTTATAATTTTACAACTGAGAAAAAATAAAAAAATAGTGATAATTTGGAAAAAGTATCGTATAATAAAAGTATATTAAATGTTTACAGGGAAAATAATTTTGAGAATTTGCTCAAATAAAAATTAAAATTTTAAGGGGGATAGAATTATGGATTATAACAACATACCAAGTCTTGATAGTTACGTAGCAAAATATATGGATGAAAATGGATGTAGTTTAGAGCAAGCTTGTGAAGAATTAGAAATTGATAAAAATAAAGTTTTTAATCAATCTAGAATGACAGATTTTTAATAGTTAGAAGTAATTGGGGGAAGAATCACTTCCCTCATTTTTATTATTTGAAAAAAGAAAAGTTTAGAATATAATATAGATATATAATTACTATAGAAAAGAGGCATGGATATGAAAATAAATAGAAATGATGAATGTTGGTGTGGAAGCGGAAAAAAATATAAAAAATGTCATATGGAATTTGATGAAAAGTATGAATTCATGAAAAAAAATGGATGCCTAATGCCAAATAGAAATTTAATAAAAAATGCTAAGCAAATAGAAATGATAAGAAAGAGTGCAGAAATAAATAATGGAGTTCTAGATTTAGTTGGAGAAAAGATTTGTGAAGGCATGTCAACTGAAGATATAGATAAATTAGTTTATGATTATACAGTAGAACATGGAGCAATTCCAGCACCTCTTAATTATCAAGGATTTCCTAAAAGTGTTTGTACATCAATAAATGATGAAGTATGTCATGGAATACCTGATAAAAATATAATCCTTAAAGAAGGAGATATAATAAACGTAGATGTATCTACTATAAAAGATGGATATTTTTCAGATGCTTCAAGAATGTATATAATAGGAAAAACATCAGAAGAAGCTGAGAAGTTAGTAAGAGTAGCAAGAGAATGTCTTAAAAAAGGTGTGGAAGCTATTAAACCTTGGGGATTCCTTGGAGATATTGGTGAAGCTGTAGAAAAACATGCTCGTGAAAATGGATATAGCGTTGTTAGAGATTTTGGAGGACATGGAGTAGGGCTGAAATTCCATGAAGATCCTTTTGTAGCACACGTAGGGAAAGCAGGAGAAGGAATGGTATTAGTTCCCGGTATGATATTTACAGTAGAACCAATGATAAATGAAGGTGGATTTGAAGTTTTTGTAGATGCTGATAATGATTGGACTGCATTAACTGAAGATGGTTCTTTATCAGCACAATGGGAGCATACAGTATTAGTAACAGATACAGGAATAGAAATATTAGCTTGGTAATTAAAAAGCCTTTCAAAATAAATATTTTGAAAGGCTTTTTTTTATAAAATAAAGATTAGTTAATAAAAAAATATTTAAATTACAAGAGAATAAGTAATAAAATAATTTTTTTTTTTAGATAATTTTATAAAAATTAGAGACTATATAGAAATTATTTTCTTAAATGATTAAATCAAATTAAAAATAAAGTTAAAAATGTTATAAAAACGTTGCTAAATAATGAATAAAATGTTATAATTTGATTAAGCAATAAGTGGGAGGAGTTAGGAATGAAAAAGATAGGGGTATTAACAGATAGCAGTTGCGACTTAACATTAGAAACTTTAAAAGAAAATAATATAGAAATGTTACCAATAAGAATTATATATAAGGAAAGAGAATTTTTAGATAAAATAACAATAACATCAGAGGAAATGTATGAAAGTTTATCAACAGAAATACCAACAACATCATTGCCTGATTTAAAAACTACTGATAAAATTTTGGACAAGTTTATTGATGAAGGTTATACAGATTTAATAATAGTGTGTGTATCAAATAAATTATCTGGAACACTTAATAGTATAAGATTAATTGCTGAAGAAAAGAGTGGAATTAACTTTCACTTTTTAGATACTAAAACATTAGGATATCCACAAGGAGCAATTGTTTTAGAAGTTGCTAAATTAGTTAAACAAGGAAAAACAGCAGAAGAAATTGTACAAGCTTTTGAAAGTATAAGAAATAGAACTCACGGATTTATAACATTTAACACATTAGAATATTTAAAACGTGGAGGAAGAATAGGTAAAATATCTGGAACTATAGGTGAAATATTACACATAAAGCCTATTGTATCTTCAGATGATGACGGTGAATTATATACATACACAAAAACTAGAGGAAGAAAAAAAGCCATTTCAAAGATGAAAAACATTTTATTTGAATATTTAGAAAAAAGTAAATGTAGAGTTTGGGTTTTGAGTGGAGCTGCTGATGAAGAAGCAAAAGAATTTTTTGAAAATGTAAAAGGACATGAAAATATAATAGATATATCATTAGAGCAAATTGGAGCTGCAATGGGTATTCATACTGGGCCAGGAGCTTTAGGGTTATGTATATTAGAAGAGAATGTATAAAACATTCTCTTCTTATTTTAATAAATTTATAATTATATTGCTAAAAAAGTTAAAAATAGTATAATATAATTGGTATAAATTAAATGAGGTGATATTTTGGAGGTACTTATTTTATATTTTTCAATTTATAGTATTATAGGTTGGATATGCGAATGTATTTATTGTGCTGCTATAGATAGAGTATGGGTAAATAGAGGATTTCTGAATGGACCAGTTTGTCCTGTTTATGGAGTTGGTTCATTAAGTGTTATATTTCTTTTAAGTAGATTTAAAGATAATATTTTCTTACTTTTTATAATAGCTGTTATTATAACTACTATAGTTGAATATATTACAGCTGTAGTATTAGAAAAGCTATTTAATTTAAAATGGTGGGATTATTCTAATTATAAATTTAATTATAAAGGAAGAATATGTTTACTAAATTCAACTTTATTTGGAATTGGATCTGTAATATTGGTGAAATTTATACAACCAATTGTAGCCGTACTTGTAAATGGAATAAACAAAGAATATGGATTAGTTATAAGTGTAATATGCTTAATAGCATTTTTAGTTGATTTTGTAGTAACTATACTTTCTTTAATAAATATGAAGAATGTAATGGAAAGAATGTGTGCCATAAAAGAAGAATTTAAATTATTAGAAGTTACAATAGAGAAGTTTAATTCTAGTGATTTAAAAATAAATTTTAATAAGATGAAAGATAGGGCAGATTTAAATGAAGTTAAAACTAAATTTGAAGAATTTTCTAGTATACTAAAAGAGTTAAAGGAAAATTCAGCTGTACAAAAAAGATTGCTTAGAGCCTTCCCAAATGTAAAATCTTTAAAATATGGAAAGCAATTTAAAGATTTAAAACTTAATTTATTTGAGTATTGGAATAAGAAAAAGAGATAAGCTTGTTATAATATAAGTAAAAATGTATAATGGGTAATGAAATTTAAAAATATGGAGTGAACTATATGAGATTAAGAAAAAAACCGTGGGCTAGACCTGAGCTTGAAGCATGCCATTTTTTTGTTGTAGATCCAAATTCAAAAAAGGGAACTTGGAAAAATGACTTTAAAAATTCAAATAATCCAATATACTTAGAACTAGGATGCGGAAAAGGTACTTTTGTAGCTACTCATGCATCTTCAAATACTAATATAAATTATATTGCTATAGATATAAAAGATGAAGTTTTAGTATTAGCTAAAAGAAATATAGAAAAAGCATTTGAAGAAAAAGATATAAAAGATATAGATAATGTTAGACTTATGGCAAAAGAAATTGCATTAATAAATGAAATGTTAGATAAAAATGATATAGTAGATAGAATATATATAAATTTCTGTAATCCATGGCCAAAAGAAAAACATAAAAAAAGAAGACTTACTCATCCAAGACAACTTAATCAATATAAAGAGTTTTTAAATAGTGAAGGTGAAATTTGGTTTAAAACAGATGATGATGAACTTTTTGAAGAATCATTAGAATATTTTGAAGAATCAGGCTTTAAAATTGATTATATAACTAGAGATTTACATAATAGTGGATTTGAATATAATGTAATCACAGAGCATGAAGCTATGTTCACTAAAGAAGGAATAAAAACTAAATTTTTAATTGCAAAAATAAAATAATATATTATTTAGTAGCTAGTTTTTACTAGCTACTTTTTTTATAAAATTATCAAAATTCAAGTTATATTTTTAAATAGGAGATTAATAAAGGGACTTATTTGTAAATATTTAGTCGGAAATATTTTAGAGGTTTTTTATAAGTAGTATTATTAATATAAAGATTTATATGTATATGGAGGGCATTAAATTGCAATTGATAAAATTACTAATAGAAAATTTCCCATTTGGAATGTGGATTGAAGATAAAGAGAAAAAAATAAGTACTGTAAATTTAAAATTTTTAGAGTTATTTAATTGTGAAAAAGAAAAGATATTGGGGAAAACATTCTATAACTTATTAGAAGAAAAAAAATATAAAAAAGAAGAATTTAAAATAAATGATTATTTAGAAATTAGAATATATAATAAGAAAAATATTTTGAATTGTAAAAAGATAGAGGTATTAGATAGAGATAAAAATATAATTGGTAAAGTTGGGATAGTAGATTGTGAAAAAAATTGTTATTTGAAAAATGTAATTAACGCAATTCCATATATAATTTCGTATAAAGATATAAATGGCAATTTAACAGGATGTAATAAAGCATTTGAAAAATTTGTTGGTCGTGATGAATTAAATCTTTTAGGAGAAAAGTATAAAGAAAATTGTTTAGAAAAAGAATTGGTATTAGAAATAGCAAATAAAGATGGTAATAATTTAAAGAAAAAGAATAAAAGACTTTATGAAATTCAATATGAAAATAATAAAGTTATGAAAGTAGAAAAATTCCCTTTAAAAGATTCAGAAGGGAAAATTATAGGAGTAGTTGGTTTATCTGAAGATATAAGTGAAGATAAAAAGTTTCAAAATAAAATAATAGAAGAATCATATAAAGATAAAACAACAGGATTATATAATAGAAATTATTTTGAAAAAATAGCTGTAGAAATAGATAAAAATTTTAATGGTAAATTGATTTTAATTATGGGAGATAGTGATGCATTAAAATTAGTTAATGACTCTTTAGGACATTTAGAGGGAGATAGGTATTTAAGAGATTTAAGTAGAATAATTTTAGAAGTAGTAAATAAGCGTGGAGATGTTATAAGATGGGGTGGAGATGAATTTATAATATTAATTCCAAATGCAAATATAGAAGATGCTAAAGAAGTTACAGAAAGAATAAATTATTTATGTAGAAATAATGATAGTAGTCCAATTCCTATAAGCTTATCAATGGGATATTCATATAGACAAGAAAATAATAAAACTTTAGATAAAATGATAGAAGAAGCAGAAAATGAGGTATATAAAGAAAAGCTGATAAAAAGTGAAAAAACTAAAAAAAGGCTTTTTGAATATATACAAAAATCTTTGATGGAAAAATGCTGTGAATCAGAGGAAGTTAGAAAAAGAAAGCATATATTAATACAAAAAATTTGTGAAGAATTGAATCTAACTAAAAAAGAAATAGAAGATATACAGTTAGCTTCTGATTTATGTTCTATTGGAATGATAGCAATTCCTGATAATATAGCTAAAAAGAATATTGATGAATTAACTGATAAAGAGATTGAAATATTAAAAACTCATCCAGATAAAGGATATAGAATAGTAAAATCTTATCCTGAAATAGCTAAAGTAAGTAAGATTATCCTTACTCATCATGAAGATTATAATGGAAAAGGCTATCCTTTAGGATTAGCAGGAGAAGATATACCTTTAGGAGCTAGAATAATAAGAATAATAGAAGATTACAATTATTATTTAAAATTTGATAATAAAATTACTAAAAAAGACATAGAAATCAAAATAAAATCTCAATCTTACGAAAAATATGACCCAAAATTGGTAAAAGTCTTTTTAAAAGTGATAAGTGAAATGTAAATATAATGTAAAAAATACAATTTTAATATTGAAAAAAATTAAATATGAAACAATAATAATATAGTAAAGTAAAAGAAACATTAGTTCAGGTAGAGGCGCGAAATTCAAGAGTATTTATAATTGTAAAAGCAGATTAGGTTATAAAAAAAGGGGATTTTGCCGAAGTATTGTAATGATTGCTTTAAATTACAATACTGGTTATATACATAATATGTATATAATTGTCACAACATAGTTGTGGGGTGCTATCATTCTAAGGCAAAAGATGATGTACTAAGTACGTGGATTTGTGTGCCCTGAGTGATATATATTTTCCTCAGGGCTTAATTTTTTTGCTTTAGTAGGAAACTAAGGAGGAATGTATGTGGAAAGTAACACAGAGTTAAAAAGAGGTCTTAAAGAGAGACACATAAGTATGATTGCTATGGGTGGAGCCATTGGAACTGGAATATTCTTAGCAATGGGAGATAGTATACATACAGCAGGGGCAGGTGGAGCTTTAGTTGCCTATGGTGCAATTGGAGTAATGGTTTATTTTTTGATAACTAGCCTTGGAGAAATGGCGACTTTTATGCCTATATCTGGCTCGTTTGGAGTATATGCTTCCGAATTTGTAGATCCAGCTTTTGGTTTTGCAATGGGATGGAATTATTGGTACAACTGGGCAATCACTATAGCTACAGAAATGGTCGCAGGAGCGTTGGTTATGAGATTTTGGTTTCCGCATGTTCCCGCAATAGTTTGGAGTTCTTTATTTTTAACTATAGTAGTAGTATTAAATTTATTGTCAGCAAAAGCTTATGGAGAAGCAGAATTTTGGTTTGCTAGTATAAAAGTAGTTACAGTTATTATATTTTTAATAGTTGGAGCTTTAATTATATTTGGAATCATGAATGGACAATACATAGGGTTTAAAAACTTCTTCGCAGATGGAGGACCATTTGTAGGAGGAGGAAAAGCTATAATAAGTATATTCCTAATAGCAGGTTTTTCTTTCCAAGGAACAGAGCTTATAGGAATAACAGCTGGAGAATCAGAAAATCCAGAAAAAACTATACCAAAAGCAGTTCACACAATATTTTGGAGAATATTAATATTTTATATGGGAACTATTCTTGTTATAGGATGCATATTAACCGCTAAACAAGCAGGTGTAGAAACAAGTCCATTTACTATGGTTTTTGAAAGAGCAGGAATTGCAGGGGCAGCTTCCGTAATGAATGCAGTAATTTTAACTTCAGTTTTATCAGCTGGAAATTCAGGAATGTATGCTTCTAGTAGAATGTTACATTCAATGGCTCACGAAGGAATGGCTCCAAAAATATTTGGTAAAACAAATAAAAGAGGTGTTCCAGTTAATGCAGTGTTACTTACAACAGTTGTTGCATCAGCATGTTTCTTAACAGGTTTATATTCAGAAAATCAAGTTTATATTTGGTTAGTTGCTGCATCAGGTTTAGCAGGATTTATAGCATGGCTTGGAATAGCAGTATGCCATTATAGATTTAGAGGTGCATATATAGCACAAGGAAGAGATTTAAAAGATCTTCCTTATAGAGCTAAATTATATCCATTTGGACCAATAATTGCATTTGTACTTTGTGCAATAGTTATTATTGGGCAAGGTGCAAGTTATGTTACATCAGGAGGAATCCAATGGATGGGATTCATTTCATCTTATTTAGGAATTCCACTATTTTTAATAATACTAATTGGATATAAGATAAAAAATAAAACAAAAATTATAAAATTAAAAGATGTAGATTTAAATAAAAATAGAATTAATGAATAAAAAAAAGCTTTAGTATATAAAAAATTGCGAAAAACAATTTTTTATACTAAGGCTTTTCTTATTTTTATAAAAAAATAAGAAAAAAGTAAGAAAACGTTAACAAAATAATTAAGAAAACCCTTACATAAAAAAAAAAACTATGTTATAATTTATTCATAAAACCAAGGAGGATGAGTTTATGGAAAAATTAGTACCAACACCACATAATGCAGCTAAAGCAGGTGATATTGCTGAAACAATATTATTACCAGGAGATCCTTTAAGAGCAAAATTTATTGCTGAGACTTTTTTAGAAAATCCTGTTCAATATAATACTGTTAGAGGCATGTTTGGATATACAGGAACATATAAAGGAAAAAGAATATCTGTTCAAGGAACAGGAATGGGAATACCTTCAATAGGAATTTATTCATATGAATTAATACATTTCTATGGAGTAAAAAATCTTATAAGAATAGGTTCAGCTGGTGCAATAGATGAGAGCCTAAAATTACATGATATAGTTATAGGAATGGGAGCATGTACAGATTCAAATTTTGCATCACAATATAACTTACCAGGTACATTTGCTCCAACTGCAAGCTATAAATTAGTTGAAGGAGCAGTAAATGCAGCAAGAGAGCTTAATATTGAAGCTAAAGTAGGTAATATACTTTCAAGTGATGTTTTCTATGGTGAAAATGGATTAGATTCATTAAAATCATGGCAAAAAATGGGTGTTCTAGCTGTTGAAATGGAATCAGCAGGACTTTACATGAATGCAGCAAGAGCTGGAGTTAATGCTTTATGTATGTTAACTATATCAGATTGTCCATTTACTGGGGAATTAACAAGTGCAGAAGAAAGACAAACAGCTTTCACTAATATGATGAAAGTTGCTTTAGAAATGGCTTATAAATTAGATTAATTTAAGAAAAAAAGTTAGGTGTACACCTAACTTTTTTTATGTTTAAATTTAAAATGATATGAATAAATTTTAAAATAAAATTTAATAGATTGATTACATCTATCCTTATTTCTTATAATAAAATAATAAGAACTAAGGAGGAAGATTATGAAAAGATATGCAGGGGTAAAAGAATTAGTATTAAAGAGAATATTGCTTCCTACAACAATTATATTTATATTAATAGGAATTGTTGTAAATATAATGGATTTAAAAATGATAACAAATAGCAATCTTAGTATAATGAAAAGTGTAGCAACACAAGCCAGTCAGGTAGTTGCTAGAGAAATTGATAATGATTTACTTCTTGCAAAAGATATTACTAGAGATAGCGGAATAAGAAATAATAATATTTCTATACAAAATAAAGTTAAAATATTAAATGATTATAAAAGTGAAGATATTTTAAGAATAGGATATGTTACTAGTAACGGAGATATGTATTCTACAGATAATAATGAGACAAATATATCTAAAGAAGAGTTTTTCAAAAAAATAATGGATGGAGATTCAGGAGTCTATGGACCATATTTTGATGAAAAAAATAATGAATTTATAATTGATTTTTATTCACCAATTATTGAAGATGGAAAAATTAAAGGTGGAATAGTAGTAGAAAAGTCTGGATATATATTATCTAATATAGTAAAAGGAATAAAATTTTTAAAAACTGGTAGCTCATATATTATAAATTCAAAAGGAATAATTATAGGGGCTGAAAATCCTAATCTAATAAATAATGTGAGTACATATATGAATGATGGTGTAATAAATGGAAATTCGCAATTAGGATATTTAGAAAAAAAAGACTTTAATGGACAATTAGGAATAAGTGAATATAAAAATAATGGACAGAAAGATTTTGTGGCATTTGCACCTATAAATAAATTAGGGTGGAGTATAGCTATAGTAGTTCAAAAATATGATATATTAAAATCCTTATACATTTTAAATTTAATAATTATTATAATAATGATAATTGGGTTAGGAATATTAGCAGTAATAATTTGGAGAATGTCAGATAAATTATCAAATAGTTGTGATGATTTGAAAAAGAGTACATTGAAATTTTCTGAGGGAGATTTTACAGAAGAAAAATATGAAGAAGAAAAAATTTCAGAATTAAAAGAAATTCACAATGCTATTGAGTTTGGAAAAGTAAAGATAAAAGGTTCAATATCTACAGTGAAAAATATTACTTCTGACTTAAATGATGAAGCGGAAGCACTTGTAAGTGTATCTGAAGATATGTTAGTAGATTCTCAAACTATAGCTACTTCATTAGAAGAATCTACAAAAGGAATACAGGAACAAAGTGAAAGATTAATAGACATAAATTCTATTTTAGAGAAATTTAATGATAAGATATCAAATATGAGAGAATTAGTTGAAAATTTAGATGTAATATCTCTAGATATAAATAATAGAGCAGTAAAAAGCAATGAAGATATGACTGTTTTAGATAAATCAATAAGAGATTTTAAAAATAAATTTGATAATTTTGAAGCATCAGCTTTAAAAGTTAGTACTAAAATTAATTCTATAAACGAAATAGTAAATGTAATAAATGATATTTCAGATCAAACAAATTTACTTTCATTAAATGCTGCAATTGAAGCTGCTAGAGCGGGAAATGCAGGAAGAGGATTTACAGTAGTAGCAGATGAAATTAGAAAGCTTGCAGAAGAATCAAGAAATTCATCTTTAGAAATAGCAAAATTAATAAAATTTGTTATCATTGATAATAAAAAGATGTTTGAAGAAGTATCTTCCATGAATAAAGAAATAAAAGAAAAATATGAATATGTAGTTAAAGCTAGAAAATCATTTGAGGACATATCTAATTATGTAAATAAGATTGTGTTATGTATTGCTTCTTTAACAGCAAATTTTGTAATTATAGACAATGAAGAGCATATGATTTTATCTAAAGTAGAAAATATAGCCTCTATTTCTGAAGAACTTTCAGCAAGCTCTGAAGAAGTTTACGCGTCAGTAGAAAATTTCGTTGCTTTAAGCGAAGTAATAAAAAATTCTTCAGAACATTTAAGTAGTGTAATAGTAGATTTAGATGAAATAGTTAGAAAATTTAAGATAGATTAAAAATTAATTATAATTTATATTTAAAAATATTAGATAATTATTTTGATATATTTAACAAAAAATAGATGTAAATAAAAGGAAAAGGTTTAAAAGTATAAAAATATATATATTAAATAAAAGTCTTAATAAGTTTTAGCTTATTAAGACTTTTTATGATTAAAATACTTTGAAAGAGTTATTTTAATTATAGAAATAATTATGATATAATACTTTTTATCACAATTAAAGGAAAAAAGGGGAAGAGAAATGAAGGGAGAAAAAAGAAAATTAGTTATCTCTAAAACGATAACTTTTTTATTTATTGTCGGATTTATAATATTATTTAAAAGTATTTTTGGAGACGAAAATACTCTTATTGGAGTTACTACAATAACTGGAGCATTAACGTTTTTAGAAAGAAACTTAACTACTAGAAAAGGAAGATATTTTATTGAATTACTAGTTTTAAATATAGGACTAGGAATATTTTCTTATATAGCAGGATTAAATCCTACATTGGCTTTAATATTTAATTTTATAAGTATGTTTATTATTGGTTATATATTTTCTTATGATATTAGAAGCCATATGTATGTACCTTTTGGATTACAATATGTATTTATGTTAGCAGTACCAGTAGATTTATCAGGTCTTTATAAGAGAGTTTTATCTCTTATATTTAGTTCAATTTTTATTATGGTAGTTCAAATTATAGTAAATAGAAACAAGATTGAAAAGGAAGGGGTTCCAGCAATAAAAAATCTTATTGATATTACTATAAAGTTATTAAAATCAGAAGATGTAAAAAAAGATAAAGAGTTAAAATTTAAGTTTGAGAGCATTTCAATAAAACTCAAAGAAGTTATATATAATAGCAAAAAAGAAAATTTTCATATAGAGACTAATGGAAAAGCTATGATAGATATAGTTATTTTTCTAAGAAGTATATGTAATAGAAAATTTGAAATAGAAGATAAAGAAATGTATATAGAAGCTTTAAAAAAAATAAATTTATATATAGAAGAAAAGCGTGATTTAAGAACTTTAAATGAGATAGATTTTATTGATACTGATTTAGATTTAAAAGTTATAAGCAAGCTTTTAATAAACTTACAAAATAAAAAAGATAAAAATAATTTTATAGTTTCAGACGAATTAAAAAGCAAAAATAAATTAAATAGATATTTTAATAAAAACTCTATGAGCTTTAGATATGCAATAAGAATTGGTATTACTATAGGACTTAGCAGCTTTATTGTTGATTATTTTAATATATTCCAAGGAAAATGGATGCTATTTACAATATTTGCTCTTATACAGCCTTATTCAGAGTATGGAAAAATAAAAACAATTCAAAGAATGCAAGGAACATTTATAGGTGCAGTAATAGCATTTGTTTTATTTTCTTTAGTAAATAATCCAATTATACAATCAGTATTTATTATAGGAGTAGGATATTTAGATAGTTTCCATAAAACTTATAAGGAAAAAATGATTTATGTAACAATATCTGCTATAGGAGCATCACTCATTTTAGGTGGAACATTTAAAATGGTTAGCACGCGTCTTATATTAATTATGTTAGGTGTAGTAATAAGCGCTATAGGAAATAAATTTATTTTGCCTTATTCTATAGAAGATGCTAAAAAAGAATTAGTTCATATGTATGCTTTAAATAAAGAAAAAATAATTAATGAAATAAGATCAGAAAATAAAAATGGATCTTTAGAAAATCTATATATTGTTTCTTCATTAATAGAGAAAAAATTATATGAGTTTAATTATAATGAAGAGATAAAAAATAAAAAAGAAGAAATTTTAGATGAATATTTTACTTTTAAAAGAAAAGTTTTAAGTTAAGAAAAGACCTTTAGATTATTCTAAAGGTCTTTTTATATGTATTTTAGAAAAAATAATTGAATATAAATTATAGAATAATTGTAGAGGATAGGAGATATTATATGGAAGATATAAATATTATTTCTCTTGGTAATTTTAAAATAAATAACAGAGATTTTTTTAAGAAAATTTTAAATGTAAAAGAAATAGATAGAAAAAAATTAAGATCAATTTGTGGAGGAGAACAAGTAGTATATAAAAACTTTAGAAGAAATCTAAAATATATAAATAATCATTTTATAATAGATAATTTAAATTTAAAAGATATAAATCATGTTATAAAAAAAGTTTTAAGTAATAGAGTGATTAAAGAAAAATATTTAATTATTTATTTTATAGATAAATTTAATGAAGAAAATTTTAATGAAAGCTTATCAATAATAAAAGAGTTTGGTAAAAATTATGATAAAAATTTTTTATTAATATACATTGATAATGAGAATAATCAAAATGATAAAAAATTCTTAGGAGAATTAGATAATATTTTAAAAGTGAAAAAAATATTTGTAAAAGGAAATTCTTTTAATTTTGATATAGAAGAAGAAAAAAGATTTGAATTTGGAAAATTTTTAACTGAAATTTTTTTATTAGAAGAGAAAAATGATATATTAGAAAAATTCTCAGCATTTTGTATACAGAATATTTATAATGCTTCAATAGAAAATGAAAATTTAAATAGTGAAGATATAGTTAAATTTAAATTAGATATAGAAGACAAATTAATCAAAGATGTTAATTTGTTTAATGAAAAAGTACAGAAATTAAGTGAAGAATTTAAAATTAGTTCTTTAGATAAGATTGAATTAATAAAAAAAGAAGAAATAAAAGATATTAAATTTGATAAAAGTCCATTAGGCGTTATGGCCAAACAAATGAATAAAAAATATTATAAAACATTAAGAGAAAAAGTATTTATAAAACTTAAAATAAAAAAGGGATGTATGGGAAAAAATAATGAATTAAAGAAAAAATTAATAAATGAAGCATTTATTCAAAAACAGAGAATAGAAAAAAGTTTTGAATCATATAAAATTAAATAAAAATTTAAATAAAATACACAAAATTAACTCTTTGACAATATAATTTCTATGTGGGAAAATAATAGTATTAGTAGAAAAAAGTAGAAGGAGTTAATATGGATAAAAAAATAATTAGAAGATGTACAATATTTTTACTTATATTTAGTTTTATTTTTTATAACTCATCTATACTAGTTGATGCGCTTGAAAATAAAGATAATCAGAGATTTAAAAATATAACTATAAATGATGGGTTATCACAAGGGTCTGTATATTGCATATTGCAAGATAAAAATGGATATATGTGGTTTGGTACTAATGATGGATTAAATAGATATGATGGATATTCCTTTACTGATTTAAAAGGAAGCGATTCTGAAATGGATAAAATATATCCAGGAATTGTTGGGTCATTAATAGAAGATAATGATGGTTTTATTTGGGCTGGGACAAGCAGTGGATTAAGTAAAATTGATATTAATAGTCTTGAAGTTGAAAGAATAGAGGTAGATAAAAAGAATAAAGATAAAATTTCAAATAAGCATATATGGGAATTATATAAAGATTCAAAAGGTGACATTTGGATAGGTACTGAAGATGGACTAAATAGATATAACAATGAAAGTGGAGAATTTAAAAAATATTTTAATGATACTGAAGACGAAAATAGTTTAAGTGATAATTTTGTTACTTCAATAACAGAAGATAATTTAGGCAGAATGTGGATAGGTACTAAAAATGGAATGAATATTCTAAACAAAGAAGATGGTACTATAAAAAGAATTAATAAAGATAATACAAAAGAGTTTAAAAGCAATAATATAGTTAAAGTATATAAAGATTATGGAAATAATATATGGATAGCAACTCAAGATGCTGGAATAGTTAAATATAATTCTGTAGATAAAAAGTTTGAAGATTTTAAACAAATAAATAAGGATTTTGGATATGAACAATATGCAATAAATAGTATTTACGAAGATAATGAAAGTAATATATGGTTTGGTAGTAAAGGTGGACTTATAAAGTATTCTAAAATAAATGAAAAAGTAGTTAAATATAAAAATAAATACTATGATCCTGAATCATTAGTTAATAATAGTGTACAAAGTGTCTATAAAGACAGAGAAGGTTTAATGTGGATTGGAACTTACAATGGAATAAGTATATTAAATCCAAAAGAAAAATTTGATTACTATAAGAATGATCCTTTAGATTCTAATTCTATAAGCTCTAATTCTATAGGAGGAATGTTTGAAGATTCAGAAGGAAACTTGTGGATAGGAACAACTAATGATGGGCTAAATAAATTAGATAAAGACACAGGAAAGATTAAACGATATAAAGCAGATCCACATAATGAAAATTCCATTTCAAGCAATACTGTATATGAAATAACAGAAAGTAAAAATTATATTTGGATAGGAACTAAAAATGGACTTAATAGAATGGATAAGTCAACAGGAAATATAAAAAAATACTTTAAAGAAGAAAATGAAAATTCTTTAATTAGTAGTGATATAAAAGCTTTATATATGTATCAAGATAGATATTTATGGATAGGTACTAGAGATGGATTAGATATATTTGATATAAAAGAAGAAAAATTTATCAATCTAAATAATATATTTGTAAATGGAAATACAGGAGAAGTATTTGTACGTAGAATTTTTAAAGATAGTAAAAATAATATCTGGATTGGTATGGGGTGGAATGGTGGCCTTATAAAAATAGATTTAGAAAAAAATGAAACAAAATTTTATAAAAACGAAAAAGATAATTTAAATTCTATAAGCAATAATGCTATAAAAGGAATTGCTGAAGATTTAGATGGATATATATGGATTACAACTTCAGAGGGAATAAACAAAATAGATACTAAAACAGATAAGATAAAAAGATTAAGTGAAAAAGATGGACTTATAAATAATTATGCTTACGGTATTTTAGTTGATGAAAATAATAATTTATGGGTTAGTACAAATGGAGGAATATCAAAATTTGATCAAAGAAAAAATACTTTTTCTAATTATACAGTTTTAGATGGTCTTCAAAGTAATGAGTTTAATGGCACATCAGAAGTTAAAACTAAAGATGGAGAAATGTTTTTTGGAGGAGTAAATGGAATAACTGCTTTTTATCCAAGAAAAATAAAAGATGAATATGTAAATAACACAAAAGTATCAATAGGTGAAGTAAAAGTTTTTAATAATAAAGAAATAAATTTTAGTGAAAATATGAATCTTAAGCATTATGAAAATAGTTTTTCAATAGAATTTTTTATGCCAAGCTATTCAAAATTAGGTTCTTGGAATTATGAATATAAATTAGAAGGATTTGATAAAGAGTGGAGAAGTTCTAATAACAGAAATTTTGCCAACTATACAAATCTTTCTCCGGGAAATTATACATTTAAAGTTCGAGCAAGATTTGGAATAGAAGAAGTATCAGAAGTAAATTCATTTAACATAAAAATTAATAAACCTTGGTATAAAACTAATTTAGCATATTTAATATATTTTATAGTTATAGCCTCAATAATTTATTTAATTATAAATAGAGTTAAAATACTTGAAAATTTAGTTAGTGATAGAACAGAAAAATTAAATAATGAATTAATAGAAAAAGAAAAAATATATAAAGAATTACTTAAAATCGAAAAGTTTAGAAATGCATATCTTGTGAATCTTTCACATGAACTTAGGACACCATTAAATGTAATACTTTCTAGTGAGCAATTAATTGATAAGTTGAATAGTGAGGATAAGATAGATAAAAATAATTTAACTAATTATATGAAAATCATAAGAAAAAACTCTAAGGGATTATTGAAAGTAATAAATGATTTAATTGATTCATCTAAAATCAGTTCAGGTATGTATGTTTTGAAATATGAAAAAGTAGATATTGTATATCTTGTAGAAGAAATAGCTTTATCTATGAAAACATATATAGAAGATAATGGATTGGAGCTTATAATAGATCCAGAAATTGAGGAGAAAGAAATTGAATGTTCTGTAGTAGATATAGAGAGATGTATAATAAATTTACTATCAAATGCAGTTAAGTTTACAGAAAAAGGACGTATATATATTTCTATAAAAGAAGAAAATAATAATGTTGAAATAATAATTGAAGATAGTGGTATAGGTATATCTAAAGAACAACAAAGCTTAATATTTGATAGATTTGCAACATTAGAAACAGGAATATCAAGCAAGCATTGTAGTAGTGGAATAGGATTAACTTTAGTTAAAGATATAGTAGAACTTCATAAAGGAAGCATAACTTTACAAAGTGAAGTTGGAGTTGGAAGCAAATTTATTATAAAACTTCCAGTAAAAAAATGCTAAAGTTTACAGAATGTTAATCAAAGCCGAGTTGAATGATAGGGATTAAAGGTATATAATAAAGACAAATAAAAATTACCTAACAATTATTATTAAAAAAGATTAGGAATAGGAGTGAATGATAAGATGAAAGTAATATTTGACGGAGTAGAATTAGAATTAAAGGATAAGGAAGTAGTAGTTGGGCAAGATGCACCAGACTTTGAAGTTGTAGACAGTGAATTAAGAAAAGTAACTTTAAAAGATACAAAAGGAAAAAGAGTATTCTTAGCAGTACCTTCAGTTGATACACCAGTATGTGACATGGAAATTAGAAGATTTAACAAGGAAGCAGCAAGCTTAGGAGATGTTACTATTTACACAATTTCAGCTGACCTTCCATTTGCACAATCAAGATGGTGTGGAAATGCAGGAGTAGATAAAGTAATAACTTTATCAGATTATAATAGCAGAACTTTTGGTAAAAACTACGGAGTATTTATAGAAGAAGTAGCATTGTTATCAAGGGCAGTATTCGTAGTAGATGAAAATAATAAAGTAATTTACGTTGAATATAGTAAAGATGCTTCAGATCATCCAGACTATGATTCAGTATTAGAGTTATTAAGAAAATAATAAATTAAAAAAGATGGTAAATAAATTACCATCTTTTTTTATTTATAGTAACAAAATGTGAGAAAAAAAATAAACTATATTAGATAATAATATTTAGGGGTATATAGTATGAATGGAATGAATCCTCTTATGTCAATGCTTTTAAATGGCTTAGGAGGAAGAGGAATGAACAATAATCCTCTTTTTAATATGCTATTTAATAATATGAATGGTATGCCAAATCAAAATAATATGCAAAATGGGAATATGAATAATTTTGGGGGAAATCCATTAATAAGCATGCTACTTAATAGTATGGGTGGTATGAATAATGGACAACAAAATATGAATAATTTTCAGAGAAATAACAACAATATGGGAAATAATCAAATGAATAATATGATGAATATTCTTAATAATTTAGGAATTGATCCAAATAATTTAAACAATTTAACTAATGATGATTTAAATCGTGTTATGAGTGCTTTAAATGGAATGAATAATAATGGAATGGGTCCAATGAATAATTATGATAGTGGGCATAGAAGACATAAGCGAAAAAGAAGATAGTATATGAGGGGTTCTATTGCAAAAGCAATAGGGCTTTTTCATTAGTTGATAAATAAATATCTATATGATAAATTTTTCATATAGAAAAGATTAATTTATTCTAGAAATGAGGAACATAATGGATAATAAATATATTTTTGAAAATTACATAAATATAGGAAAAGATTTTAAGATTAAAGGAAATATTTTAAAAGCTTTAAGCTTTTTCAAAAAGTCATATAATACAGAATGGGGAAAAAAAGATATTGAATTAGTAATAGATATGGCTCTTATATATCATCAATTAGAGCAAATGGATTTAGCAAAAGAAATGTATATTAAAGCTATTGGTATAGATAATAAAGATGAGAGAGCTTTTTATGGATTAGGAACAATATATGATGAAGAAGAAAATTATGAAAAAGCAAAAGAGTTTTATAAAAGAGCTATAAGTTTAAAAGAAGATTATGATAATGCGTATTTCTTTTTGGCTAATATATATGATGAAGAGGGAGATAAAGAAAAAGCAATAGAAACTTATAAAAAAGTTATAGAAATTAATAACCAATATCTTTTTGCATTTGTAAATATAAGTTGTATTTATGAAGAAATAAAAGAATATGAAAAAGCAGAAAAGTACATAGAAAAAGCATTAGAGTTATCAGATACTCAATTTAGAGTTTTATTTAATGCTGGAGTAATAAAAAAAGCTTTAGGAAAAATAGAAGAAAGCAAAATTTATTATCAAAAATCAATAGAAGAAAATAAAAATTTTCCTTATAGTTATTTAAACTTAGGAGTAATTTATAGGGAAAAAAAAGATTATAAAAAAGCTATAGACATAATAAGTGAAGGAATAAAAAACAATGAAGATGAAGGCTTTCTATATTATAATAGAGCATGTTTTTATTCTTTAATAGGTGAATATGAAAAAGCTTTAGATGATGTTATTAAAAGCACAGAGCTTAATGATTTTTTCATAGATTATATGAAAAAAGATAAAGAATTAGATAATATTAGAGATTTAGATAGATATAAAGAAAAGTTTTAAGGAGATATAAAATATATATCTCCTTTATTAATTTTTAAATTCTCTTGCTAATGTATCAAAGGCCATATTTATAGTTAAATTATTATTCATATCAACAATTTCATTTATTTTATGACTTTTTATCATATCATTTCTTGAAATAAGTTTTTCAGCATTTAAAGTTGTTAATATTACAATATCTCTAAACCTATTAGGATTAAATTTTTCATTTGGAGTTTTAAGCTTTTTATATTCATTAAATAAAAATAAATTATATTTAAGCAATTTTGCAGTTAAAGTTTTTGCACCTTTTTCAGCATTATAAGGAAAGACAAATTTATTAAATATAAATACTATAATTAAACCTATTATTATAAATGCAATTCTAGATAAAGTAATTTCTTTTAATCCTGTGCTAAGTGATGCAATAGAAATAGATGCCATAGAAGTAAAAATTGAAAGCTTATAATATTCACTAAATCCATAAGTAAGATAAAGAGATATAATTAATATTATAAAAGCTAAATAAGGCTGTTTAGAAAAATGAAGTAATACAACAATTATGGTTACTCCAATAATATTTCCTTTTGCTCTATCTTTTCCTTTAGTTAATGTTTCTTCGTAATAAGGTTGCATAACAGACATTATTGTTATACCAACCCAAATAAATTTATATATAGATATAATATGTCCTAAAAATATTATTATAGTTAAGGAAATTGAAATCCTAAGAGAAAATCTAACTCTAATAGAATTTAAATTAAAATCTGAAGGGATTAACACAAAAAGTTTTTCAAGTTCAGATCTATTCCAAGAGGTATAAGGTTTATTTAAATCTTTTAAATTTAAAGTGTTTATATTTTTAATAGAATAAGATAAACATTCTACTATTTCTGATATATCAGGTAAATTTTTATTATTTATATTTGACTTTGCAAACAAGTCTAACTCATTAGTTATTTTAGATATATCTAATTCATTATTTAAAGAATCAAGAACTGAATTAATTTTTTCATGAAGAGAAATTAATGTTTTATCATTAGATAAATCCTTTTCTTTAGAAACAGTATCTATATAGATATTTAATTTTTCAAGAGATAAATAAATATCAAATTGGATTTTACCTATATTGGTTGTTAGAAAATTTCTATATCTAGTTATATATATCTTATAGCAAAGTGTCCTCATAGTTTTTGAAAAATTTGTATATATTCTATAATCTTTATTTCCGTCTATTATAGTTTTTATATATTCATTAAAAATTTGGAGTGGTTTATATATTGTATGAATTATTATATTTTTTTTAGTTTTTCTAGATGTTATAAATGTTAAGCCCATAACTAAAATAATTCCAAATAACATTGATGCTATACGAGTTATATAATCTTCAAAAGATACTGGAGAAAAGCTTGTAAAAACAAATAACATCATAAAAGGTTTATATATTTTAGGATTAAATTTTACAGTAAGAAAATAAGCTATTAAAAAAATAGTTAAAAAATTTATAGGGATACCTATATAAGGATTTATAGAAGCTAAAAAAGATGCTGTTATAATTGCTGAATCAATTAGAATTAATTTAAAGGTTTTGCTTATTGTTTTTACATGAATATCTTCAAAAGATAAAGAGATTGCAGTTAAAGCTATTGGAAAAGCAAGCATACCATTAGTCATACCAAAAAAATAAACTATACTAAACATTGATATAGTAGCAACAGTTCCATACTTGAGCATTTTTTTAACATCTAAATTTGTAAGTGAAATAAGTTTTTTAAACATATCTATAATACTCCTAAAATAAATTATAAAATTAGTATATCTAAATGATAAAAAACTATTCTTTAATAAAGAGTTTGTATAAATAAGAAGAAAAATATATAATATAGTTATATAAAAATATTATTTTTAAAGGAGCATAAAATGAAATCAGTTTACAAAAACCCAAAAGAGTTAGCAACATGTTTAAAGGATTTAGTAGATTTATATTTAGATAATTTAATGTCTGAAGAAAAATTAAAAGTTAGAATATTAAAAATGATTGATGCAAACGGGTCAGCTATATATGATGAAGAAGGACATATGCCAGTTAAACTACATAATATTCTAGGCGATGAGAGAAAAGAGATAATAGATCGTATATATTCTGAAAGATAATATATAAAATAAAAGGATATTTCTATAAAGAGGTATCCTTTTTTAATATGTTTAATTTAAATTTAGGAGAATGATATGAAGAAAAAAGAAATTGAAGAGAAATATAAATTATTCTTAAAAATAGTTGTATCAGTTGGAAGTTTTGATAATTATAATAGTTTTTTTAATATATATAGTGAATATGAAGATGCTTGTAGAAGAATTTTAGTCTTAACTCCATATAAGGAATTAGAAGAAGTTAATGAATTTGATAAAAATAAAAAAATAGATAGTCCAATAGAACATGAAGGTAATCTTTGGCTTAAAGAGTATAATATTTTAACAAATCCAGAAAAAATAGATTTAGATTCAATAGATATAGAAGAAAAGTTAATATGTAGTTTTATAGAGAAATGTAATAACTATTAAAGAGAATATAAAATTAATAAAAAAGAAATAGTTATAGAAAATAAAAAAAGAGGCGTATGCCTCTTTTTAGTTATATCCGTTATTTTCAAGCCATTGTAAGAAATTTAATGTACCTTTAAATTGAATATTTAAATTTCCATTAGTAGTACTTAATGATTGAATATTTATATTTTTAAGAACTGAAAAACGAAGTATTATATCACTATTTGCTTTATTGACAGCAATAATTGAATTATCATGCAAATGGTCAAATAACATTTCTTTTGGTATAGATATAAATCCAACTTTTCCACTTTCATAATGGAAAATACCTTTTCCATCTTCAGCAGAGCATTTAAATGTAAGCTTTGCTTGAACAGGAATATCTTTGTAATTAATATCAGCATAAATATATATAGTATTATTATTAGCAGCTTGAACACTTAATCCTTTTACATATTCAGAAATTTTAGGATTATCTTTAAATGCAGAAATAAATAAGTCTGTTAATTCGTCATTAGAGAAATTTGTGTTAGAAGTAGCTGTTATTCCTGTTAATGATAAAGAGATATTATTAGGAATAAATTTTTTTGCTAAATCTAATTGTGTCATAGTAGATGGTGAATCTAATGGAGTTACTGGAACAGATGGTTTAAATGAAAACTTGTACACTCCAAAGATTGCTAGAAATAATATACAAATTACAACTACTAATCCTATTAAAAATTTTTTCATGCGTTCACTTCCTTTAATTGTAAATAAATTAAATAATAATATTATTACATTATTATATCATAAATAAAAAGCTTCTCCTATTAAGAGAAGCTTTTTTTGGCAAAGGATTTGGGTTGTATGCCAAATTATTCATACACAATAAGTGTAAATGTTTTCTTATATTTATTATAACAAAAAAAGGAAAAATTTCAATAAAAATAAAAACTTTGTATTATAGGTACAAAGTTTTTATTTAAATCTATATATTTATATTTTTATATGAGGATACGCTATTTTAATTTGATGATGCCTCTATTTGGTGTTCTTTAACGTCAATTTTTTTCCAAAGAATAAGTCCGTAAACTGCGTTAACTGTAAATTGAATCCACATCATAGCACCAGATAATGCTCCAAGTGAGAAGACAGGTGCTGCTACAAGGGAATGTATATATAAGGCTATTCCAACTGCATCAGAAAGAATCCAAAAATACCAAGTTTCTTTAAATCTTTGAGTTGATACAATAACAGCACATATAGTAATTGTTGCTGTAAATGAATCTATTAAATAAGAAGTATCAGGTTCAATAGTAAAATTGAATAAAGATTTTATTATCTCTGGTAAATGATATACAAATTGAGAATATAATGCCCAAACTAAAATTACAAAAATAATAACAGCAATCCATTGTGTTAATTTTAAGCTTCTAACTTCAATTGTAGAAGATGATGAATCTTTCTTTTGTGCTTCTAAAGTACTTTTTTTCCATGCATAGAAACCATAACAGTTCATTGGTAACATATATAAAGTGTAAAGAATAACTTCACCATACATATGACGTGAAAGGGAAACAAATATATAAAAACATGTATTAGCAACTCCCCAAGCATAAGCAGCTACTTCAGCACGAGCAGTATAAATTGCTGCAAATAAACCTGTTATAGTTGAAAGTAAACCAGCTATTGTAACTATTGTTAAGCTAGTAGCAAGTGATTGCCCTTGAAATACAGGACTTATAAAGAATAAAATGTTTACAACTAAAAAGAAAATTAAGTAAACCTTGTGAAATTTTGAAAACTTTTTAAATGAGTTAATCATAATGCCTCCTAAAAACTAATCATTGGTATTTATAAATTCGAATTTTCAAACTTATTGTATAGTTAAAAAATTAATAATTCAATGTAATAAAAAAGGATAAAAGTCAAAAAAAGGTTAATAGAATATTCTAAATGATAAAGTATGAATAAATTAATAATAAAAAATGGACGTAAATATTTACATAACAACAGTTTTCCAAGTAATAAGGTATATTATACAAAAAAAGATAAAAAAATAATGAACATTAAAAATAAATAGATAATAATAAATATAAAATTTAAATAAAAAAATAGATTTTAATATAAAAATGAAAGTATGAAAAGGTTTAATTAGTTGAAAAAAATAAATAGAGTAGTCTTTAAATAAAATTATATACATTTAATAGTTAATAGAATACACAAAAAATACATTAATATATTATAATATATAATTTTTTGAGATTAAAGAGTATAAAATAATATTAATTAAGTTGCTTAAAACTCTTCTTGAAAACGTTAAACATTAATTAACATATAAATTTATTTATATAAAAAAGTAGCTTTAGAATTAACTTTTATTTTGTTTAAAATATTATAGAATATTTAGTTTTTAAATTTTTTTGAGGATTCTTTTATAAATTATTGATTTTATTAGAGTTATACTTGTATAATAGGACAGTAAATAAAGATTAGACAGTTCGAAAGCCTCCTGTCTATAAATAAAACTAAGGCATTTTAAACTTATGTTTAATTTGTGTGCCTTTATAAAGGAGATAAATTTATGCAAAGATACAGTAAAGTATTAGGAAAAAATAAAAGAGAAATGGTAATGCTAAAAGGCTTTCCTTGTAAGTGGGGAAGATGTACTTTTTGTGATTACATAGAAGATAACTCTAAAAATGAAAAAGAAATAATATCTTTTAATAAAGAAGTATTAAAAAATGTAACTGGTGAATTTAAAGTTTTAGATGTAATAAATTCAGGTAGTATTTTTGAATTACCAGATGAAAGTTTAAAAGATATTAGAGAAATTATAATATCAAAAGGAATAGAAAAATTATTTGTTGAATGCCATTGGATATACAAAGAGAGATTAGATGAAATGAGAGAATTTTTTGGTATTGAAATAATTTTTAGATGTGGAGTAGAAACTTTTGATAATGATTTTAGAATGAAATTTTTAAATAAAGGTGCAGGTTTTAAAGAATATACAGAAGTAAATAAATATTTCGACTCTATATGTTTACTTGTAGGTATAAAAGGTCAAACAAAAGAAATGATAGAGAGAGATATTGAAATATTAGAAAATCATTTTAAATTAGGATGTGTAAATGTTTATGTTGAAAATACAACATCACTTAAAAGAGATGAGGAATTAATAAAATGGTTTGCTGAAAAATATGCTTATCTAAAAGATAATGAAAGGATAGAAGTTCTTTTTCATAATACAGATTTAGGTGTAGGGAGCGAAGACTAATATGAGAAAAAATAGTAAAACAGTAGTATTAGCAAAACTTGCAATAGTTTGTGCACTTTATGCAGTAATGACTTTTGCAGTAGCACCTATAGGTTATGGAATATTTCAAATAAGAATTTCAGAAGTGTTAGTTCTTTTAGCATTTTTTGATAAGAGATATGTAATAAGCTTAACTCTTGGATGTTTAATTGCAAATATTATGAGTCCATTTGGGATATCTGATATAATTTTTGGAACTTTAGGAACTTTATTTTCTACATATTTAATAAGCAAAACAAAAAATATGTTTCTTGGAAGCTTTTGGCCAACAATTTTTTGCCTTCCAGTAGTATATTTTTTACACATATTTGCTCATTTACCATTTTGGATAAGCTTAGTTGGCTTTTCATTAGGAGAGTTTATATCTGTAACAGTTGTTGGATATCCTTTATATAAAGCTTTAATAAAAAGAAAAAAATTCTTAGAAATAATAAAGTTATAATATTGATAAGACTTAGGTTGTTAAAACTTAAGTCTTATTTTTATCTAAAATTTTTCAAAATATTAATTGTATGTATACAAAAATTCAAAAATACCAAAAATATTTTAATGTATAATAAAAAAACAGCTTTGTTTAAAGTTAAAAAATATTAAAGAGGTTTTAAATATGGATGCTATTAAAATTTATAGTGATATGATTAAAAAAAGAATAGATGAACCAAAAAAATTTAGAAAGATGCTTAAGACAGGATATAATTTAGAATATTTAAGATTAAAGCTTATGGGTGAAAAAGATTTACCTAAATCACTTAATTATCTTTCTGAACTTTGCATGAAGTTTACTCTAGAACCTTTAAAAAACTCAAATAATACTGTTTTTATAAATGTATTTACTCCTGGAGAGTTTTTGCATGCTTTTGATTTACATCCACAGCTTATAGAAGCATTTTCTTCATATATTTCAGGAACAAGATGTGAAGATGTATTAATAGATGTAGCAGAAAGAAATGGAATATCTGATAGTCTTTGTTCTTATCATAAGACATTTATAGGTGGAGCAATATCAAAAGTAATTGAAAAACCAAGATTTGCAATTACAACATCTACTGCTTGCGATGGAAACATAAATACTTTTAGACTTGTATCAGAACTTTATGGAATAGATAGTTTTGTTATAGATGTTCCATATGAATATTCAGAGGAATCTGTTTCATATGTAGAAAATCAATTGCATGAAATGGTATCTTTTATGGAGGAACATTTAGGAAGAAAATTAAATGAAGAAAAATTAAAAGAAGTAGTTTTAAGAGAAAATGAATCTTTAAAATGTTATAAAGAATATTTAAGATTATTAGGAGAAAAATATTTCCCAAATAGTTTGACTATCGAAATGTTTAGAGTTTTTGTTACTCATCCTTTTATAGGAAGAGAAGACTCTTTAAAATTTTATAAGATGCTTTTAGATGATATAAAAAATTATCCTTATAAAAAACCTAAAAAGAAAATTTTATGGGCACATTTACTTCCATTTTATAGTCAATCCTTAAGAGAATATTTAGATAAAAATGAAGAATATCAACTTTTAATGTCTGATATGAATGGAGACTATTTAGAAGAGATAGATGTAAATAATATTTATAGATCTATTGCTAAAAAACTTATATTAAATTCTTATAATGGTCCATATGAAAGAAGAGGAAATAATATATTAAAATTAGCTAAAGAATTAAATGCTGATGGAGTAGTTAACTTCTGTCATTGGGGCTGTAAACAATCAAGTGGTGGTTCATTAATATTAAAGGAAATATTAAATAAAAATAATATTCCTATGCTTAGTATTGATGGAGATGCTGTTGATAGAAGAAATGGTCAAGAAGGTCAAAATAAAACTAGACTTGAAGCTTTCTTTGAAATGTTAGAAAGTAAGGATGGAGGGGAAAAATAATATGATAGGATGTATGTGTAAATATAGTCCTTTTGCTATATTTGAAGGTTTTTCAGAAGAAGGAAAAATTATTAATAGTGATATAGATGGATTTGATAAGTCAGAAACTCTTCTTCATCCATCAATGTGTTCTTATAGCAAAGTTCTTTTAGATACTTTAATTGAAAAAGGAATAGAAGAAGTTTTTCTTGTAAATTGTTGTGATTCCATCAGAAGATTAAAAGATACTTTAGAAAAAATGGATGAAATAAAGTTTGTTTATATGATGGACTTACCAAGAAAAAATAGTTGCTGTTCTAAAGATATGCTTAAAAATGAAATAATTAAATTTATAAAAGCTTATGAAGAATATAAAGGTAAAGAATTTAATATAGAAAAGTTTAATAAAGGATTATATAAATATCTTTCACCAAAAAGAGAAAAAGAAAAAGACTATATTGTTCTTTTAGGAGCTAAGGCTTCATTAGATTTAATACATAAGATAGAAGATAATCTTGATTATCCTCTTGTAAATGAGACTTGCTCTAAAGAACATTATATAACTGAAGTTAACAATTTTAATTCTATAGAAGAGATAGCAGAATGGTATTCAGATCAAATATTGAGTAAAACTCCTTGTATGAGAATGGCTGATACAACTAATAGAAGAACTTTAGTTGAAGATCCTAATTTAAAAGGAATAATATATCATACAGTTAAATTCTGTGACCATTATTCATTTGAATATATGGGATTAAATAAAGGAAATATTCCAATTATAAAGATAGAATCAGATTTAACTAATCAAAGTAATGGACAGATAAAAACTCGTATAGAAGCTTTTAATGAGCAGTTAAATGGAGGACAGTTCAAGATGAAAGAAATAAAAAATAAAGATAAAATATATGCTATGGGAGTAGATAGCGGTTCTACTTCAACAAATGTAATTATTTTAGATAAAGATAAAAATATTTTAAGTAGTGTAATAGTTAGAACAGGAGCTAGAGCTAAGGATTCAGCTTATAAAGCTTTAGATTTAGCATTAAAAGAAGCTAAATTAACTAAAGAAGATATATCTTTAATAGTTGGAACAGGTTATGGTAGATATAATATAGATTTCGTAGATGAAAATATAACAGAAATAACTTGTCATGGTAAAGGAGCACATTTCTTTAATAAAGATGTTAGAACAATAATAGATATTGGAGGACAAGATAGTAAGGCAATATCTATTGATGAAAATGGAAATGTAAAAAGCTTTGTTATGAATGATAAGTGTGCAGCTGGTACTGGTAGATTCTTAGAAATGATAAGTAAAACTCTTGAAATAGAATTAAAAGATATGTCTGTAGAAGGACTTACTTATAATGAAGATATAACTATAACAAGTGTTTGTTCAGTATTTGCTGAATCAGAAGTTGTTTCTTTAATTGCAGATAACAAAGAGAGAAGAGATATAATTCATGGAGTAAACAAATCTATTGCAACAAAAACAGTTGCTCTTGTAGATAGAGTGGGAAGAAATCCAGGATTTATGATGACTGGTGGGGTTGCAAAAAATGCTGGTGTAATAAAAGCAATAGAAGAAAGATTAAATGGAAAATTATTTATAGCAGAAGAACCACAAATTTGTGGAGCTGTAGGTGCAGCTTTAATAGGACTTGAAAAAATATTAGAAACTTTATAATATTTGAATAAAATTATTAAAAGTGATTAAGAATACTGAAAAGAATGGAAAGTAAGTATTCTTAATCACTTTTATTTTAGGAATATATTGGATTATACTATTAATATATAGAAATAATCTTGGAGGATTTTATGGAGTTTAATGAAAATCAATTAAAAGTAATAAATGAATTTAATAGAAATATATACTTAACTGCTCCAGCAGGAACAGGAAAAACAATGGTTCTATCAGAAAGAATATGTAAAATGCTAGATAAAGGAATAGATGCTAAAAAAATTTTATGTATAACTTTTACTAATAAAGCTTGTATGGAGCTTAAAGAAAGAATATTAGATAAAACAAAAGGAAGAGGTAAAGATGTTATAGTAAAAACTTTTCATAGTTTTTGCTTATCAATAATAAAAGAATTTGCAAAAAAGAAAACAGATTTTTTCTATGATTTCACAGTTTTTGATCAAAATGATACAAAAGAATTAATAAAAAGAATTAGTGAACCTAGAAATTTAGATCCAATAAGGCTTCAGAAATGTATAAATTTCATAAAAGAAATAAGAATAGAAAAAGATATTTTTACAGAAAGTGAAAACAAGGATTTACTTAGAGTTTTAGAAATAATAAAAAATAGTAGAGAAAAAAGAATTAAGCTAAGTGATTTAGTAACTTATAAAGAAGGATATGAATTTATAAAAGATTCAAACTTAGAAAATTTAATTTTAAATGAGGGAAATGTTTTTGCTAGAGTATATAATACTTTGTTAGCTACAAATAGAGGAATTGATTTTAATGATATTTTATCAACTGCAAAAATTATTTTTAGAAATAAAGAAATAGTAGAAGAATATAGAGAAAGATTTAAATATATTTGTGTAGATGAAATGCAGGATACAGGACTAATTGAATATGGAGTAATAAGAAAAATTTTTGAAGGAAATAATGTTTTGTTATGTGGAGATTCTTTTCAAACAATATATTCTTTTAGAGGTTCAAAGCCTTTAGAAATATTATATGACTTTAGAAAATTTAATCCAATAGAAATTTCTTTTAATGAAAATTATCGTTCAACTAAAAAAATAAATAATTTAAGTAAAACATTTCTTAAAAATGCTTTTAAAGATAAATTTAATAAAATATATTCAAATGGATTAGAGTCATTTTCAAAAGAAGATGGAGATGATATAAAGATTTTATCTTTTGAAAATCCAAAAGAAGAGTCAAGAGGAATTATAAAAATATGCAAAGAGCTTCAGGAAAAAGGAGCAGACTTGAAAAGTACTTGTATTTTGACTAGAAATAATTATATAAATACTGATATAAGTATGCAAATAAGAGAGCTTCAGGAAAAAAATTTAAATTTTGAATTTGCTCTTGTAGATGATTTTAATTTTTTTAAGAGAGTAGAAGTTAAAGATGTTATAGGATTTTTTAAAGTTATAATAAATGAACATGATACTGTAAATTTAGAAAGAATATTAAAGAAATTAAATACAAAAGTTTCAAAGGATACAATAAGCTCTATAATGGATAGTAAAACTCATAAAAAACTTAGAATAAAAATAAATGACTATGTAAGTGAGTACAGTGAAAAAGGAGAATATTATACTACATTAATAGAAGAATTTAAAAATTCTAATATAGTTGTATTTGATGTAGAGAGTACTGGAGTTAATGTAACAGAAGATGAGATAATACAAATAGCTGCTATAAAGTTAGATTCTAATGGAAATGAAATAGATAAATTTGAAAGATTTATAAAACCATCTAAAACAGTTGGAAGCTCATATTTTGTCCATAATTTTAGTGATGAATATTTAAAAGAAGTTGGAGAAGAAAAAGAAATTGTATTTAAGGATTTTTTAGATTATATAGATGGTACAGTAATAGTTGGGCATAATGTAAATTATGATATAAGCATATTTTCAAGTGAGCTTAAAAGAGCTAGAATGAAAAAAATGAATTTAAAAGGGGTTTATGATACTCTTGAAATTTATAGAAGATTTTATTCTCAATTACCAAATCATAAATTAGAATATTTAAGTAAATTTGTAGGGACAAAAACAAGACCTAGTCACAATGCTTTAGATGATATAAGGGCAACGGGAGAAATTTTAACAATAGCATTAAATGAAAAAATAATTCCTTTTAGTGAAGAAAGAAAAAATATTATAAATAAGGATTTTGATAAATTTAGATATTTTAGAGAAAGTCTAAAAGAGATAAGAAAAAATAGTTATGAACTTAGAAGTTATGAAATGATAGATTATTTATTAGAAAAATTTAATTTTTTTGGTTCATATTCAAATGAAACAAAAGAGATAAAAAAAGAAAACATAAGTAAATTAAGAGAAGTTTTAAAGATAGTAGATGAAAAAGAAAAAATCCCAAGAGATTCAATTATTGAAAGTATAAATTTAACAGGATTATCAAATGGAGATTTAGAAGAGATTTTAGTAAATAAAAACGGTAAGATAAGAATTCCTATTTTAACAATACACCAAGCTAAGGGATTGGAATTTGAAAATATAATATTAAGTGGGTTACAAGAAGGAACATTTCCAAATAAAAAAGGAGATATTGAAGAAGAAAAAAGACTTTTTTATGTTGGTCTTACAAGAGGTAAAAGAAGAATATTTTTAACATATTCTATGAAAAATAAATGGAATAAAAGAGTAGATAGAAGTTATTTTATAGATTTATTAAGTGAATAAAATTTGGATATAAAAGTATGAGATAAAGTTAAAAGAGATATGTATTATAGGTATATACATATCTCTTTTCAATTAAAAACATAAATTTCTAATTGTAAACGGTTTTGAATAAAAATGGTATTATAAAAAAATAAAGAATGAGAACTAAATATAAACAAATAAAAAATTTTTTTTAAATCCTATTGAGTAAAAAGAAAAAAATATATAAAATCAAATCTAAATGTATGAAGCTTCATAAAATTAAATAACTAAAACTAAATTTAAAAGAAAGTAAGAGTGATTTTAATATGAATTTTTTTAAAGAGTTTTCTCCTTTTCAAAAAGGATTTTTTGTATTTTTTTTAATTGCTAGTATAATAGCTTTTTTTATACCAGTAATTACAGGGACGGGTACTTGGGCAACAATTTTTGAGTTTTCAAGTATAATAGGAATTATTTCAACAATATCAGGTATATTCACATCTATTTATCAAGCAAAAGCAAGTATTAAATGTTACTTTTGGTGGACTTTAAACACAGTAACATATGCTATAGTTGCTTGGTATGGTCAATTATATGGACAAGTAATACAAAATATAATTTTTATATTACCACTTATAGTTATTGGATTCATTGACTGGAGAAGAAATCTTCAAGAAAATCATAGTGAAGAAATTGAAATAAAAAGATTTAAAGCAAAGCATTGGATAATAACAATAATTTTTGTAATAGTTGGATGGATTTTATATGCATGGTTCTTAAAATCATTACCATATCTTTTAGAGCACGGATTTAAATTAATATTAGCACCAGATAAAGAATATATATTAGATTCACTAACAACTGTTTTTACAATATATGCAGTATTTTTAACTTCAAGAAGATATATGGAACAATGGTATTTCTGGATATTATCAAATTTAGGTATTGTTTTATTTATTGAATCAATGATAAAAAATGGATTTACAGTAAGTGATTTTTCAGGAGCTTTAGTATGGCTACAATATGGAATAATTGCATTTTACGGATTTTATAATTGGAATAAAATTTATAAAAAACATAAAAAATAAAAAAAACCGCATTAAGCGGTTTTTTTATTTTTCAAAAGATATTTTTTCACCCTTTATATTATATAAAGAAATTAGTCTTGTATTTTGTTGTTCTGCTACAGTTGCATGCATTCTGTTTCCAATTGCAGGATTTACCTTTTGTACATAGATAAGACCATCTGGAGTAACAGAAATATTTAAAATATTAACAGGATCAAATGAAATAAGAACACGACCATCTGGTTTTAAAAGGTCATATCTTTTTTCAGATTTACATATAAATAATCCATTTTCAAATTTAATACTGTTATAACCATTTTGACTAATTATACCTTTACCTTCTTCATAAAGATACATAGAATTTACAAATTTAGATTTAGAAACATTTTTATATGCTCCAAAATATCCATCAGGAGTTAAAGTTCCTTTTGATAAAGGCATTAAGTATAAATTTACAGACATAGTTTTCTTTGTATTTAAATTATAAAGAAAATCTTTATTATCCGTTGTTTGATAAAATACAGTTTTATTAGATATAGTTTGTACAACTCCAGGAACATCAGCAATTACTTCTCCATTAGAATTCATAATATATGATTTGTTATCTAAATATCCAACATAGTAATTTCCATTTTGGAAACTTTCTATTGCATAAGCATTTCCAGGAATAATAGTGTACTTAGGTTTGATTAAGAAATTACCACTTTTATCAATAAGCCCATACACACCATTTTGTTGTACTATAGCATAATTATCAGTAAATGCATAACCTGATTGAAATTCAAATGGAATAACAGTACTTCCTCTACTATCTACGTATCCATATAAAGAAACACCATTATAAACTTTACAAGCTAAAAATGGAGATGATTTTGCTTCCTTTTGTATATAAGTATATTTAAAAGATGATATAAAATTTCTGTTTACTAGATTATATAGTGCATAATTTCCATTGTTATTACCTACGGCAAATATATTTCCATAAACACCATGTATATTGTTGTAAGTAGGCTCTAAAACTACATTTCCATTAAAATCTAGTAATCCATATAGTCCTTTTTTATTAGTAACAACTATACCATTATCTTCAATAGTAACAGAAGAATAATCTTTAGATGATACTAAAATTTTTCCGTTTTTGTTTGCAATAGATTCATTACTTAAAGGATTTAGAATTAAAAAATCATTTTTAAATGATAATGTATTATATTTCATTGGAATTATAGTTTGGTTTTCAAAATTTATAACACCTACAAAGTTATTAGTATTATTAGACACTTCTAATAACTTATCTTTTAAACTAAGAACAGAAACATTTACATAATTAGAAGGAACTCTATCTAATATTTTTCCTTCATCAGTCATTATATCTGTTTCATTACTTTCTGTAGTACCTATAAAATAATATTCCCCATCAAGTTGTTTGGCGAATAATGTTTTATATTTAGGTTCAATTATAACTTTTCTTTTTGTATCAACAGCTCCATATAGATGATTAGTGCTGCTTTGGAAAACAAGAGGAGTTAGAGGTTCCACTTCTTTTTTAGTTTTTTTTGGTCCACCAATAAAAATAATAATAATACAAGCTAATATTATAATTAAAGGAGGTAATATCTTTTTAATTAGTTTTGGCATAAACTAACCTCCTAAACAAATATACTAAGTAATTAAAATTATAAAGGTTAAAGTATATGGAAATGTTAAAAAAAATAGTCGAAAACATAAATAAATTGTTAATAAATGAAAACTATTATTAAGTGAAGACTATATAAATTGTATTTATAAAATTTATTAATAAAAAAGTGTTAATATATATTAAAAAGAAAATCTATATATTGACTAGATAATTGAGTAAATCTATAATGAGTACTAGTAAGTTTGTAGTTAGTACCTATTAGTACTGGAGGAGTGTTATGGAAAAAAAGATAGAGATTATAGATAAAAAAAGAGAAATATTAAACGTTTCAATTGCTCTTTTTTCTAATAGAGGATATGATAAAACATCAGTTAAAGATATAGCAGATAAATGCAGCATGTCAAAAGCAACTATATATAAATATTTTGAATCAAAAGAAGAAATATTAATTAGTGTAATAAAACATTTTAATTCTATAATGATTGATTTAATTCAAAGCGTTGATTTAAATAAAAATTTAACTGAAAAAGAAAAGTTTGAAGAAAAGATATATTTATTACTTAAACATTTTTTTAGTAGAAGAGATTTAACAATAATTCTTACAAGAAATGAAGTTATAAGAAAAGATAAAAAGGTTGAACAACTTATAATAGAAAATAAAATTTTAATATTTAATTGGATTAAAGGAATGATTATTGAATGCTATGGAGAAGAAATAAGAGATAACATAGTAGACGTGAGTATATGGCTTACTGGAATATTAAGAGAGATGTCATTTTTATTTATAGCTAAAGATTATGTTATAGGTGATTTTAAAGAAATAGCAAAATTTATAGTTAGAAATATGAATTCTATAGTATCAGCTAATTTAGGCTACAAACCAATAATTAAATCTAACTTAATGGAAAAATTATTAATTGATAGACCTGTTGTTGAAGATAAAGAAACATTGTTTAGAAAATGGAATTGTAGAATAGAAGCTATAAGGAATATAATAAAAAATGATCTTACAGTAGGAAATAAAGAAGATGTATATGAAATTCTAGATATTTTATTAAAAGAAATAAAGAAAGAAAAAACAAATGATTTATTAATAAAAGGACTTCTTGCAGAGCTTGCAAAGATTGATAAAATAGATGAGAATATAAATTATTTAAAATATATTTGGGCTGTAATACAGAAATAAAATATAATTTTTTAATAAAAAATATAGCGAACTAAGTTTCACTATTTGTTTAATTTATTAGTGTAATTAAATACTATTCCCTATATTATTTAATTCAATTAATTAAGGGGTTAATATAATGAATGATGTCTTAAAGAATATTTCTATAATAACTATATAAAAATAGAGTTTGGTATTTGTACTCATCTAGGACATAATAATTTATAAGGGGGATTAAGATGGAGAATTTATTAAAAACTATTTTACCACTACTAGCAATCTTTTTAGGGTTACTCGCTATTTTTAAATACTATATCAATAAGCTGGAAAATAAAATATCTATATTAGAAGATAAAATTGAAAAATTAGAAAAAAAATAAATTAAATAACCTTAAATTTTTATTAACCGTCAAAATATTATTAGATATTTTGATGGTTTTTTACCATTTAAGTCTCTCGTTTAACATAAAACATACTTTAATACATGATATTATAATGTATTTTTTAGTTGCTTATAATAATTTCTAAAATAATAAAATATTTAAATTGAATTACGTACCTTGGTCTTTTATTAAATTAAAAAAAATTAAATTTATGATTCCCGACAGACAAAATTTGAAAAAATATAGTAAAATAAAAAGTGTATTTTAAGGAAGGGGGCTAATTATGACTTATGAATTTAAAATACCAAAAGATATAGGCGAATTTGATGTGAAAATTATTGAAGATGAATATTTTGACATTCCTAAAAATATAGAGAATATAAAAGAGATATTGGAGAAAAATAAAATTGATATTATTAAAGAAGATATTGGGGATATAGATAGTGATGAAAATCTTTTCTTTAATAAAATGAGTTTTATAGTTACAATGATAGCAGTTTGTCCACCAGTAGGATTAGTTCTTATGTATGCTTATGGAAAAAATACTGTTAAAAATAAAATTATAGTGACTATTTTAATTCTAATAATAGATATAATTATATTGTGTCTAATTGTCTATTTTCTTAGAAAATTTATAAATTAAAAGGATTAAAAAATATGTTAAAAAAAGATAAAGAGGATATTATGAATACAGAAACTAATTTTAATAGTTATGGTCATGGAGCTAAAGTACCAGTTGACTTAGATAAAGATATAAAAAAATTAGAAAAATACTTAGGAGTAGATACAAAGGCTAGTAGAATACCAACATATTTTGCTTTTGGAGGATTAGGATTAATATTTTTTGGAATGCTATTTCAAATTTTTATAGTAATAGGTATAATCTTAGAGTTAATAGGACTTTTCTTTGCAATTAGAAAAGAATACTCTATTGCTTATAAATGGAACAGATCAATAGTTATGTATTTAAAAAATGGTTTTAAGGAAAGTAATGACTATTTAGAAAGACTTCCAAATGAGGAAAAAGAAAAAGAGTCATATAAGAAAATGAAAAAGTTATTGTTAGAAAAAGAAGATCTTATGTAAAAAGAGAGGATTATAATCCTCTCTTTTTAATAATCAGAAAACTCAATTTCTCTTAAATCGTCTAATCTAGAATTCTTTTTGGCAATTCCAAAGTGGTCATGGTTATTAAGTATTGGGAGTTGTATTATAAAAGTAGTACCTACATTTACTGTGCTTTTAATATTTATATTACCACCATGTTGCTTTATAATTGATTTACAAAGAGAAAGTCCAATTCCACTTCCTTCATTTTTATTTAGAGATGAGTTATTGGCTTGTACAAATCTATCAAAAATTGTTTTTTGATTTTCAGGAGATATTCCACATCCAGTATCTTTTACAGATATAGTTAATGCGCATTCACTTAATTTATCAATAAAGACTGTTACTCTTCCGCCTGCAGGAGTGAATTTTAAAGCGTTAGAAAGTAAGTTTAAACAAACTCTTTCTATTTTATCGTTATCTACAAAAGTATAAATTTCTTCATAATTAGTATCAAATATAAGTTCAATATTTTTCTTTTCTGCATATGCAACTGTTGAAATAGTTACATCTTCTACTATTTCAACAATATTATATTTCTTTTTATCAAGAGTGAAATAGCCAGCATCCATACGAGTAGTATCTATAATATTATTGATTAATTTTAATAATCTAAAAGAATTCTTTTTTAGATATTTAAATTTTTCTAAACTATTTTCGGTTTTAAATTGAATTTCTCCATTTTTTATATATACTTCAAATAAGCTAACAGTACTAATAATTATGTTAAGAGGAGTTCTAAGTTCATGAGATATATTAGCAATAAAATTAGTTTTTAATGAATCAATTTTAATTTGAGAATTGTATAATTTTTTAAATATTATATTTTTAGAAATTAGATAGATAAAAATTACAATAAATAATAAAATTATATATTCAAAAATTTTAATCTTTTTATCTGAAAAGAAGCTTATATTATCTTTAAAGTCATAAGTTTCTATAGAATATTTATCATCTACTTTTAATTTATGATTTAGTTCTGTATTTATAAAAAAATCACAACTTTTAGGTATTGATTTCAAATTAATATCAGTTATAATTCCTGCGTCATAAAGTATATCATTAGCAATTGCATTTCCTATATAAATACCACTATATCCAAAAGAACCTACATTAAATCGCGTTCCATACTCTTTAAAGCCACCATAAATAGGGTTATCTGTAACACGAGCGATTTTTTCCATTGTACCAAAAGGAGTTAGTTCCGAAATAATTCCTTCTGTACTTAAGGTTTTATATAGATTTGAGAAAACAACAGTTAAAGAATTTTCTTCTTTAAGTTTATTTATTACTTTTGATTCAATATCACTATAAATAATATTAAATTTAATATTAGGATTATTAATCATATAATCTTCTATGTAAGAAAAAAATTTTGATTTAGTAAATGCTTTACTTACAAGAAAATTAACTGTTGAAACATTATGGGCTTCAATAATTATGTCCATTTTTTCATTAAGTTCAAAGTCTAGAAAAAATGGGGATACATTTTTAGGATATTTATAATCATTTTTTCCAATGTCAAAAGTAATAATTTTATAATTATTTAAATATGAATCTGAAAAGTTTCTAATTAATTTATTAGACTCTTCATTAAAAGAGATTATGCCTAAGATATTATTTTCATCTGCTAGTTTTTTTATACGTAGTGTTTCATTTTTGTCATTTGGATCAGTAATCATATAAGGAATTATATTTATATTATTTTCTGAAAAATTTAATGAAATTCCTTCTATGAGTTTTTTACAAAATTCAGATTCTAATTTAGGATTTAGAATAATAACAGATTTACTTTCATTACCAAAAGCAATATCACTAGGAATAAAAATAAATAAAAAACATAAAAAGAATGATAATTTAAAAGCTCTCATATTTACAATACCTCGATAAATAGAAATGAAATTTAAGTACATTTTACAATAAAATAAATGGAAAATAAAGTATTATTTATAATTTTTTTGTAAAATGGTGTGATTTGTATAAATTTAAATATAGAATATAATATAAAGAAAGATAAGAAATAAATTAAAGATTTTGAAAGGATTAAACTATGAGTAAAATATTAGTTTTAGCAGAAAAACCATCAGTTGGTAGAGATATAGCAAGAGTATTAAAATGTAATAATAATAAAGGAAGTTATATAGAAGGAAATAAATATGTAGTAACTTGGGCATTAGGTCATTTAGTTGGATTTCAAGACCCAGAAGGATATGGAGATAAATATAAGGCTTGGAATATGGAAAGTTTGCCTATGTTACCTAAACACATGAAAACTGTAGTATTAAAAAAAACATCAAAGCAATTTTATAATGTAAAAAAATTAATTAATAGAGAAGATATAAATGAAATAGTAATTGCAACAGATGCTGGAAGAGAAGGAGAACTTGTAGCTAGATGGATTATAGAAAAAGCAGGATCTAAAAAAAAGATAAAAAGACTTTGGATATCATCTCAAACAAATAAAGCAATATTAGAAGGATTCAATAATTTAAAAGATGGAAATAAATATAATAATCTTTTTAAAGCAGCGGAATGTAGAGCAGAAGCTGATTGGCTTGTAGGGCTTAATGTAACTAGAGGACTAACTTGTAAATATAATGCACAGCTTTCAGCAGGAAGAGTTCAATCTCCTACTTTAAGTCTTATAGTAAATAGAGAAGAAGAAATTAAAAATTTTAAACCTAAAGAATATCACACTATAACTGTAAAATCAGATAAATGCAATTTTACTTGGGTAAATAAAGATAACAATGGAAGAATATTTGATTTAGAGTTTAGTAAAAAAATTGAAATGAAACTTAAAGGTTCAAATATAAATATAGTAAATGTAAATAGTAAAGATAAAAAAGCTTATCCAAAAGCTCTTTATGATTTAACAGAACTTCAAAGAGATTGTAATAGACTTTTTGGATTTTCTGCAAAGCAAACTTTAAATATAATGCAAAGATTATATGAAAACTATAAAATTTTAACATATCCAAGAACAGATTCAAGATATATTACTACAGATATAGTAGGAACACTTAAAGATAGAATAAAAGCAGTTGGAGTTGGAGAATACAGAGCAATTTGCGAAAATCTTATGAAAAAAGATATTAAAGGAAATAAAAGTTTTGTAGATAATTCAAAAGTATCAGATCACCATGCTATAATTCCAACAGAAGAAAGAGGAAATTTAGCTCTTTTAAGTTCAGATGAAAGAAAAGTTTATGATTTAGTAGTAAAAAGATTTTTAAGTCATCTTATGTCTGCATATGTTTATGTAGAAACCACATTAGAGGGAGAAGCTAATGGAGAAAAACTTCTTGCTAAGGGAAAAGTTGAAAAAGAAAAAGGATGGAAGAGACTTTATGAAAAATTAGACGAGGATGAATCTTCAGATGATATAAAAGACCAAACGTTACCTGTTATAAATAAAGGGGAATCTCTACAAATTAAAAATGTAGAGGTTAAAAAGAATTTTACAACTCCACCAGCTAGATTTAATGAAGCAACTCTTTTATCAGCAATGGAAAATCCACAAAAATACATTAATGTAGATAAAGCTTCAGCTAAAACTTTAAATGAAACAGGTGGACTTGGAACAGTTGCAACTAGAGCAGATATTATAGAAAAATTATTTAACTCATTTGTTATAGAAAAAAGAGGAAAAGATATTTATCCAACATCAAAAGGAAAGCAACTTATAGAGCTTGTTCCAGAGGATTTAAAATCACCATTATTAACAGCAGAGTGGGAAAGAAGACTTGATGCCATAAGTAAAGGAAAAGAAGATCCAAATAAATTCTTAAAGGAAATAAGAAATTATACAGTAGCCCTTATTGAAGATGTAAAACTTGCACAAAGCAAATTCCATCATGATAATTTAACAGGAAAGAAATGTCCTAAATGTGGAAAATATATGCTTCAAGTTAAAGGAAAGCAAGGAGAAATGTATGTATGCCAAGATAGAGAATGTGGGCATAGAGAAAATATTTCAAGAATAACAAATGCAAGATGTCCTGAATGTAAAAAGAGACTAGAGCTTAGAGGTTCAGGAGATGGAAAAATATATGTATGTCCTGGAGCAAACTGTAACTTTAGAGAAAAAGAATCTCAATTTAAAAAGAGATTTGAAAAAAATGATAAAGTAAATAAAAGAGAAGTAAATAAAATAATGCAAAAGATGAAAAAAGAAGCAAATGAAGATATCAATAATCCATTTGCAGCACTTTTAAAAGATTTTAAATAAAAACAAAGTCATTATTCTAACATAGTTAAGAATAATGGCTTATTTTTCTTCTAATAAATTTATTAATTTTTAGAAATACTAATTTTGATACTTACTTGGAGGTGAAATAGTATGGCAAAAGATAGTCAACCAGATAATAAAAGAGCTAGAATGGAAAAATGTAATTATCAAACACCAATAACTAGTGAAGAAGGAAAAAATCATAATAGAACAGCTAAAAAACATTCAATTAAACGTGAAGGTTTCCAAAGTGACCATATAAATTAATTAAAATAAAAAGCTCTATTTTATTAAATAAAATAGAGCTTTTTATTTTAAAGTATTTTTTAATAGTTTAAATAATGTTTATTTAAATAAATTTGTAAAGATATGTGAATTATATAATTATAATCATATGTTATAATTAACTTTAGAAATTTATATTAATATAGAAAATATTATAATGTGTTAAAATAATAATATAAAATTAATTTAAAAAGGAGAATTAAAATGTTAGCTATTTTATCACCAGCTAAAAAACTTTTAGATAGAGAATTTAATAAAAGTTTAAAATGTACTAGAACAAGATTTGACAATGAAAGTATAAAGATAAATAACAGATTAAAAGAGTTTAATCCAGATGAGTTATGCTCTTTAATGAAAATATCTGAAAAGCTTAGAGATGATGTTTTTTCATATATACATAAATTTAGTACAGTTGATAGAGAAAATTTATTTCCTTGTATTTTCTATTTTAACGGAGAAGCTTTTAGAGGGCTAGAAATAGAAAGTTATAGTGAAGAGGATCTTTACTATGCAAATAGTCATTTACGAGTTTTATCAGGATTGTATGGAGTTTTAAGACCTCTTGATTTAATAAGTAAATATAGACTTGAAATGGGAACAAAACTAAATATAGAAGATAAAAAAAATCTATATGAGTTTTGGGGAGATAAAATAAAAAATACTATACTAGAGGATTTAGAAAAAACTGAAACAAATATACTTGTAAATTTAGCTTCAGAGGAATACTCTAAATCAGTAAAACTTAATGAATTAAAAGGTGTACAAGTTATAACTCCAGTATTTAAAGAATATAAAAATGGAAAGTATAAAGTAGTAACAGTACATGCTAAAAGATGTAGAGGGCTTATGGCTACATATATAATGAAAAATAAAATAAAGACAAAGGATGAATTAAAATCCTTTGACTTAGAAGGTTATATATTTAGAGAAGATATGAGTAATGAAAAAGAATTTGTTTATACCTTAGGATAAATTATCTTTTTTAGATATAGAATTTCTTTTTTCTAAGGCATTATCCCTATCTTTTATCATCTTTTTACAATTTGTGAAAAGTAAATATAAGGCAACAAAAAAAGGAATAGAAATTATTAAAAATATTACTAGTTTCATACATATTCTCCTTTGTTTCTAAAGTTTATTAATAATATTTTAATATAAAATTACTTTAAAATAAAGAAAATAGTATGTAAGATAATAAATGTAGTGTAAAAAAATAGGAGGGGCAAATTATGTCTACAATAATTTTGGCTTTAATAGATATTATAGTTGTAATCATAATGATAACTACTTTTATAAAGGCATTCAGTAATTATAAAAAAGTTGGAAAAATAGATAATTATAAAAGTGAAATAAGTGAAGAGATGGAAGCATATAATAAAAAAGGAACAGGATATATGATGATAGCAGTATTATCAGTTCCCATATTTTTAATTTTAACATTCTTCATAATTATACAAGTTGTCTTGTTTTAGTAAGTAAAAGCTTTATTTTTTAAATAAAGCTTTTACTTATTGGGAAAAAAAGGAATATGTGATATCATTTAAATATAGGTTAGTAAAATGGGGGAATTTTATGAGAAAAGTTTTAGTGATAGGTGGTACTAGATTCTTTGGAAAAAAGTTAGTAAAAACTTTAATAAATAGTGGAAATGAAGTAACTATTTTAACAAGAGGAATTGTAAAGGATGATTTTGGAGATAAAGTAAAAAGGATAAAATGTAATAGAAAAAATAAAGAAGAATTAAAAGAAGCTTTAAAAAATAAAAAGTTTGATATAGTTTATGATAATATTTGTTATTCACCAAATGAAGCTTTAATAAGTACAGAAGTTTTTAATGGAAAAACTAAAAGATATATAGTTACTTCTTCTGCAGCTGTTTATAATAAAAAGAGGGGAGAAATGATTAAAGAATGTGAATTTAATCCTAAAGATTATGAAATAACTTTTGGAGATAGAGAGGATTTTTCATATGCTGAAGGAAAACGATTAATGGAAGCTGTATTTTATAAATATTCTAAATTTGAAGTTGCAATGGTAAGATTTCCTGTAGTAATAGGTGAAAATGATTATACAGGAAGACTTAATAGTTATATAAATTCTGTAATTAAAGAAAAAAAGATTTATTCCACAAAAAAAGATTATAAAATGAATATTATAACAGAAGATGAGGCAGGAATATTTTTAGAATGGCTTGGAAAGAAAGACATAAATGGTCCCATTAATGCAGCATGTTTAGGAGAAGTAAATTTAAGTGATATAATAGAAATGATAGAAGAAGAAACAAATGTAAAAGCATTTGTAGATTCATCAATAGATATAGATGATACATCTCCTTATAATGATCAACTTAATTTAACTATGAGTACTTCATATATAAGAGTATTCTTTTTGTATAGATTCAAAGATGCAAAAAGTGAGATGAGACAAATTATAAAAGAAGAATTAAGAAAGGAAGCTAAAAAATGGAAAGTACATTTATAAAAACAATAGAAAAAGATATTGATGGATTAATGGGAGGCGCTTTTTTAACAGCAGGAAATGATAAAGAGTTTAATACAATGACTATAAGCTGGGGAAGCATAGGATTTATGTGGAGAAAGCCTGTATTTATGGTTTTAGTTAGAGAATCAAGATATACAAATGAATTTATGAAAAATGGAGAAAGCTTTACAGTAAGTATTCCATATGAAAAAAATAAATTAGAAGCATTAAAAATTTGTGGAACAAAATCAGGAAGAGATGTAGATAAAGAAAAAGAAGCAGGAATTAAGTTTATAAAAAGTAAAAAAGTAAAAACTCCAATTATTGAAGGTTGTGAAAAATATTATGAATGTAAAATAGTATTTAAAAATACTATGAATTTAGATGATTTAGATAAAGAATTTGTTAAAACATTCTATGATGGAGAAACAAAAGGGCATGTTCTTTATTTTGGTGAAATTGTAGAAGAATATTAATTTGTAGAAAATAGGCAGTAATTAAAAATTACTGCCTATTTTTTTAACATAAATAATATAAAAAACATATTCTATAGTAAATACTTATAAAAGGAGAAATTCTATGGATATGTATGTTTTAATTGCTTTTGGAATAAGTGTATTAGTTTGGTCTATAAGTGTATTTAGTAAAAGATTAAGGTTATATAAAAGAGGAAAGAGAATAAGAGGGAAAATAATAGATTTTAGAAAATTAGAAGAAGTTATTTTAGAAACTTGGAGTTATAGAGAAAAAGTAACATTGTATAAACCTGTTATAGAAATAGAACTAAATGGGCAGAAGAAAGTTTTTAATTATGAAGAAGAAATTGATAGGAGAAAGTATGAAATTGGTGATGAAATCGATGTCATATATGATAGAAGAAGCAAAGAGATTTATATGGATTCCAGGATAGAATTTTTCAGATTTCCAATACTTTTATTTATGCTATCATTAATGTTATTTTCATTTTCATTAATGTTATTTTTGTTTAAGTATTAATAATATGTAAAATATATAGATTAAACATAATGAATATGAATAATTGTAGTATAATTTATAAAAATAAAAAAACTACCTATATAATTCTGAAAATAAGGTTCAGATGTTTCTACAAAAAAACCGTAAATTTTTTTACTATAGGTAAATCAAATTTATAGATATGTCTAGTTTTGGTTTACCTAAATTTCCAAGGCTAGTTTTTTTATTTAAAATTTAGGGGGAAAACAAAGGATGAACTTATTAGAAAAAATATTTAAACTAAAACAAAATAAGACAAATGTCAAAACAGAAGTTATAGGAGGATTAACAACCTTTGTTACATTTGCTTATGCTTTGCTTGTAATTCCAAATATATTAAAGCTTTCAGGAATGAATTTAGAAGGATTAAAAGGAAATGCTGCAAATAAAATTTCTATGGCAACAGATCCAATAGTAGCATCTGCCTTTGCATCAGTATGTATAGCAGCTGCAATAGGAACACTTATAATGGCTTTTTATGCAAATTTACCATTTGTATTAGCACCAGGACTTGGATTAGTATCATTTTTTACTTTTAATGTTTGCATAAAACTTAATTTTAGTTGGCAAGAAGGACTTGCAGCAGTATTTATATCAGGAATTTTGTTTGTAATTATAACATTAACATCTATTAGAGAAAAAATAATTTATTCAATTCCGCAAAATTTAAAATATGCAATTACAGCAGGAATTGGATTATTTGTTACAATAATTGGACTAAAAAGTGGAGGAATAATTGTTTCAAATCCATCAACTTTAGTAGCTTTTGGAGATTTTACAAATAAAGCTGTATTATTATCAATAATAGGATTAGTAATAGGTGTTATATTAATGGCTAGAAATGTTACTGGGGCTATATTAATATCAATAATTTTAACTACTATTATTGGAATACCTATGGGAGTAACTAATCTTACTGGAATGAAAATATTTTCTCTTCCTCATATAGGTAATACTTTTTTTGCAATAGATTTAAAAGGATTATTGACAAGTAATGGACATGGGATTTTAGGAGCTATTTTAACAGTTCTTATGGTAGTAATAACAATAAGCTTAGTAGATCTTTTTGATACAATAGGAACTTTATTAGGAACAGCACAAAATGCAGGAATGGTTGATGAAAGTGGAGAAGTAACAAATTTAAGAAAAGCACTTACTTCAGATTCAGTAGGAACTACAATAGGAGCTTTATTAGGGACAACTACTCTTGCTACAGTTGTAGAAAGTTCTTCAGGAATAGCACAAGGGGCAAGAACTGGTTTGTCAAATGTGGTTGTAAGTTTAATGCTAATTTTATCATTATTTTTTAGTGGGTTAGTTGGGATTGTTCCTCAAAGTGCATCATCTCAAGCTTTAGTTATAGTAGGAATTCTTATGATGAGAGCAGTAACAGAAATAGATTTTAAAGATTTTTCAGAAGCAGTACCAGCATTTTTTACAATAGTTATGATGCCTTTTACATATTCAATAGCAAATGGAATTGCAATAGGACTTATATTTTATCCTATATGTAAAATTGCTACTGGTAAAGGAAAGGAAGTAAATAAAATAATTTATATATTTGCAATATTATTTATATTAAGATTTATACTTATGCCAGACTAATAAGAAAGATTGATTGGAGATAAGGATTTACCTTTATCTCTCAATCAATTTTTTTTATTTTATAAAATTATATAGATTAAGGTAATTAGTTCTTGAATTAGTATTTTTTTATTAAATAGTTGACAAATTAGTTTGATTATATTATAGTTTGATTATCAAAAGATTTGAAATAAGAAATATTTGATTGACATTGATTTATGTTGTTAAAGATATTATAGTTATATTTAGGAATTTTAGAATCTGGAGGATTAAGAATGGATAAGAAAGAAAAAATTTTAAATGAGCTAATGGTAGATTTATTTAATGACATACTTCAAATTGAAGAACAGGCTTTAAAGCAAGGAGCTTTAAATGATTTATCTGTAACAGAAATGCATACTTTAGAAGCAATTGGAATGTACACAGAAAGAACCATGTCAGAAGTGGCACAAGATTTAAAGATAACAGTTGGTACATTAACAACTGCTATAAATAAATTAATAAAAAAAGAATATGTTGAGAGAAAAAGAATTGAGGAAGATAGAAGAGTTGTTTTGATTAAATTAACAAAAAGAGGAAAGCTTGCATATAGACTTCATGAAAAATTTCATAATGATATGATTAAAGCTACAATTGATGGCTTATCAGAAGAAGAGGAAAATACTCTTATATCATCCTTAGAAAGATTAAATGAATTTTTTAAGAGAGAATACAATCTAAAAAAATAAGGAGAGAATAAATGAATGCAGTTAAAATAAAATCTGTTGGAGCATATTTACCTTCAAATATAATTACTAACGAAGATATAAGTAAGTTAGTAGAAACAAATAATGAATGGATTGTTGAAAGAACAGGCATTAAAAGTAGAAGAATATCAAAAGGTGAAGATACTTCAAGTATAGCAAATAAAGCTGCAAAAATAGCTTTAGATAGAGCAAAAGTAAAAGGAGAAGATATTGACTTAATTATAGTTGCTACATTAACTCCAGATAATTTTACTCCATCAGTAGCATGTATAATCCAAAAAGAAATTGGAGCAGAAAATGCAACAGCATTTGATATAAATGCAGCCTGTACTGGATTTATATATGCTTTAGAAGTTGGAAGAAGTTTAATGGCAGTTGGAAGATATAAAAAAGCACTTATAATTGGAGCAGAAACATTATCTAAAATAGTAGATTGGTCTGATAGAAGTACATGTATACTTTTTGGAGATGGAGGAGGAGCTTGTGTCTTAGAAACTTCAGATTCAAAGGAAGGAATTATAAATTCATATAGTATATCAGATGGGAAAAAAGGTGAGACTTTAATAGCAGGTGCGGTAGATGTAAATAATCCTTTCATAGAGGAAAAAGTAGAAAAACATAAATATATAAAGATGAATGGTAGAGAAGTATTTAAGTTTGCAACTAAATCAATGACCTCATCTATAGAAAAAGTTTTAGAGAATACAGAATATACATTAAATGATATAGATTTAATAATACCTCATCAAGCAAATTTAAGAATTATAGAATATGCTGCAAAAAAGCTAAATTTACCTTTAGATAGGTTTTATATAAATTTAGAAGATGTAGGAAATACATCAGCAGGATCAATACCAATTGCGCTAAATAATGCCTTTGAAGAAGGAAAGATAAAAAAAGGTATGAAAATAATATTAGTTGGTTTTGGTGGAGGGTTAACTTGTGGTTCAACCCTAATAAAATGGTAAAAATTATAGAAATAAAAAATATTAAAATTTGGAGGAATGAAAAATGATATTTGAAGAAATTAGAGAAGTTGTATGTGAACAATTAGGAGTAGAAGAAAATGAAGTAACTATGGAAACAACATTTGAAGATTTAGGAGCAGATTCTTTAGATCTTTTCCAAGTAGTTATAGAGCTTGAAGAAAAATTTGGAATACAATTAGAAGATGCAGAAAGAATTAAAAGCATTAAAGATGCTGTAGAGTATGTTCAATCAAAAATAAATGCTTAATTAAAGTTTACTTGTAATTAATTTAATGGAGTAAAAACTTTAAAATAGAAAATCGGGCTCTTCTTAAAAAGTAGATCCCGATTTAATTATATAAAGAAAAGTCATTCATAATATATCAGGAGGATTTTTAATGAAAAATAGAATTTGTGACGTGTTAAATATAGAATATCCAATTTTACAAGGAGGGATGGCTTGGATTGCTGATTCTTCATTAGCAGCTGCTGTAAGTGAGGCAGGAGGATTAGGAATTATAACAGGAACAGCTCCAATAGATTGGATAAGAGAAGAAGTTAGAAAAGTTAAAGAGATTACAGATAAACCATTTGGAGTAAATATAATGTTAATGTCTGAACATGCAGATGAAGTTGCTAAATTAGTATGTGAAGAAAAAGTTCCAGTAGTAACAACAGGAGCAGGTAGTCCAGGAAAGTATATGGAAATGTGGAAAGAACATGGAATAAAAGTTATTCCAGTAGTAGCTTCAGTAGCTCTTGCGAGAAGAATGGAAAAAATGGGGGCAGATGCAATAATAGCAGAAGGAACAGAATCAGGAGGACATGTAGGACAATTAACAACAATGACTTTAATACCACAAGTTGTTGATTCTGTAAGTATACCTGTAATCGCAGCAGGGGGAATAGGAGATGGAAGAGGTGTAGCAGCATCATTTATGCTAGGAGCATTAGGAGTTCAAATAGGAACAAGATTTCTAGTAGCAAAAGAATGTACTGTACATCAAAATTATAAAGATAAAGTTTTATCAGCTAAAGATATAGATACAGAAGTAACTGGAAGATCAACAGGGCATCCAGTTAGAGTTTTGAAAAATAAATTATCAAGGCAATATATGAAACTTGAAAAAGAAAATGCAAATATAGAAGAGTTAGAAGAGTTAGGAAGAGGATCTCTTCCGAGAGCAGCTAAAGATGGAGATGTAGTTACAGGATCAGTAATGGCAGGACAAATATCAGGACTTATTAATAAAGAGCAAACATGTAAAGAAATAGTTGAAGATTTAATAAATGGAGCAAAAAGTTTAATTAAAGACTTGGAGGGCTAATTATGGGAAAGATAGGTTTTCTTTTTTCTGGGCAAGGTGCACAGACAATAGGAATGGGAGAAGATTTATTTAAAAATAGAGAAGAGTGTAAAAATGTCTTTGAAAGTGGAGAAAATTTATTAAATATGGATATATTAAATAAAATGTTTAATGGTGATGAAGAAACACTTAAAAAGACTAGTATAGCTCAACCTGCAATAGTTTTAACTTCTTTAGCAGCAGCTGAGGCTTTAAAAAATGAAGGAATAGAATGTGATTATTCATGCGGATTAAGTCTTGGAGAGTATACAGCTTTAATACACAGTAGAGTTATATCTTTTGAAGATGGAATAAAGCTTGTAAAAGAGCGTGGAAGAATAATGGAAGAAGCCGGAATAAAAGTTAAAGGTAAAATGGCAGCTGTTTTAAAATTAAAAGAAGATAAAGTTGAAGAATTAGTTAATAGATGTAAAGAATTTGGAATTATAGAAGTAGCAAATTATAATTGTCCAGGACAAATTGTTATAGGAGGAGAAAGTGATCCTATTGATAAGAGTATTGAAATTGCAAAAGAACTTGGAGGAATGGCTATTCCTTTAAAGGTTAGTGGAGCTTTTCATACCTCTCTTTTAAAAGAAGCAAGTGAAGAATTTTATAATTATATAGAAAAAGTAAAATTTAATGAAATAGATGAAAAAATATATTCAAATTTAAAAGGTAACTTATATGTTAAAGAAGATAATATAAAAAATACACTTAAAAATCATATGATTAAATCAGTTTATTTTGAAAAAATAATAAGGGATATGATTTCAAAAGGAGTAGATACTTTTATTGAAATAGGTCCTGGAAAAACACTTACTGGATTTGTAAAAAAAATAGATAGAAAAGTAAAAATATTAAATGTATATGATATAGAAAGTCTAAATAATTGTATGAAAAATATTAAACAAATATGATTAATAGAAATAGTTGGAGGAATTTATGCTAAAAGGAAAAAATGCAATTGTAACAGGTGCAACAAGAGGAATTGGTAGAGAAATAGCAAAAAAATTAGCCGCTTTAGGTGTAAATATATTAATAAATTATAGAAGTAATGATAAAGAGGCAGAAGAGTTAAAAATAGAATTAGAAAATATGGGAGTAACTGCTTTAGTTTATAAATGTGATATAAGTGATTTTGATGGTGTTCAAGATATGATTAACTTTGCAAAAGAATATTTTAGTAAAATAGATATTATGATAAATAACGCAGGAATAACTAAAGATACACTTGTATTAAGAATGAAAAAAGAAGATTTTAATTCAGTAATAGATGTAAATTTAAAAGGAGTATTTAACTGCATAAAAGGAATAACTCCAATTATGGTTAGACAAAGAGAAGGAAATATAATAAATCTTTCATCAGTAGTTGGAATAGTAGGAAATGCAGGGCAAGTAAATTATTCAGCATCAAAGGCAGGCGTTATAGGAATGACTAAGTCATTAGCAAAAGAACTTGGAGGCAGAGGAATAAGAGTAAATGCAGTAGCTCCTGGATTTATAGAAACAGATATGACTTATGCATTAGGAGATAAATTTAAAGATGAAGCTAAAAAATCAATTCCGTTAAAGAGACTTGGAGAAGCAAAGGATGTGGCAAATTTAGTAGCATTTTTAGCTTCAGAAGAATCATCATATATAACTGGGCAAGTTATAAATGTTGATGGTGGAATGGTAATGTAGTGGAGGAAAAAGTAATGAATAGAAGAGTTGTAGTAACAGGTATGGGGGGGTTAACACCTATAGGAAATAATGTAGAAGAATTTTGGAAGAATGCCAAGGAAGGAAAAAATGGTATAGATTTTATAACTTTATATAATAATGATGAAACAACAGTTAAAATTGCTGGAGAAGTAAAAGGATTTGATCCAGTTGAAGCAGTAGGAAAAAAAGAAAGTAAAAGGTTAGATAGATTTTCACAATTTGCATTAGCAGCAGCAGATGAAGCTATAAAAAGTGCAAATTTAGATTTAGATACTCTTGATAGAGATAGAATTGGGGTTATGATTGGATCAGGAATTGGTGGATTCCAAACAATAGAAAATGAAGTAGCGAAAATGACAAAAAATCCTGATGGAAGAGTAAGTCCATTCTTTATTCCTATGTCTATAGTAAATATGGCATCAGGAAACATTTCAATTAAATATGGATTAAGAGGACCTTCATTAGCTGTTGTTACGGCTTGTGCTACAGGAACTAATTGTATAGGAGATGCTTTTAGAGAAATTAAACATGGATATGCAGATATAATGCTTGCAGGAGGAGTAGAAGCTCCTATAACTAAAGTTTCTGTAGGAGGATTTAGTAGTCTAAAAGCTTTAAATACTTCTAATGATCCAAAAAGAGCTTCAATACCTTTTGATAAAGAAAGAAGTGGATTTGTAATGGGAGAAGGAGCTGGTATATTAGTTCTTGAATCTCTTGAATCAGCACAGAAAAGAGGAGCTAATATTTTATGTGAAATAGTAGGATATGGAACAACTTGTGATGCATATCATATTACTTCACCAGATCCAGAAGGAAATGGTGCTTCCAAAGCTATTCTTTTAGCAATAGAAGAAGCTGGAATAAAAAAAGAAGATGTTTCTTATATAAATGCTCATGGAACATCAACTCCTTTAAATGATAAATTTGAAACAAATGCAATTAAAAAAGCTTTTGGAGATTTTGCATATAAAATACCAATATCATCAACAAAGTCAATGACAGGACATCTTTTAGGAGCTGCTGGTGGTGTTGAAGCTATAGTTTGTGTAAAATCAATACTAGATAACTATATACCACCAACAATTGGATATGAAAATAAAGATGAAGATTGTGATTTAGATTATGTTCCTAATGAGGGAAGACAATGTGAAGTTAATTGTGCATTAACAAATTCATTAGGATTTGGTGGACACAACGCAACTTTATTATTTAAAAAGTGGATGTAGGAATAGGGAGAAGTTATGGATATTAAGGAAATAAAAGAATTAATAGAATTAATTAATTCTTCAGATATAGCGTATTTAGAAATAGAAACTAATGATGGACGTATAAAAATGGATAAATCATTAACTAGAAATTTAGTTTCTGATAATAGTAGTAAATCTGTTACTTATATAGAAGAAAAAGAAGAAATTAAAAGAAATGAAAATAAAAAAGAATCTGCAAAAGAATTAGTAGAAGAAATTGAAAAGGATAAAGAAACTTTTAATAAATTAGAAGGAATAATTATAACTTCACCAATGGTTGGAACATTCTATTCAGCTTCATCACCAGATAGTGATCCATTTGTAAAAATTGGAGATAAAGTTAAATCTGGAGATATTTTATGTATAATAGAAGCTATGAAGTTAATGAATGAAATAGAAAGCGAATTTAATGGTGAAGTAATAGAAGTTTTAGTTAAAGATGGAGATATGGTTGAGTATGGAACACCTATTTTCAAAATTAAGGAGGTTAAATAATTATGATGAATATAAAAGAAATAAAAGAAATTTTACCTCATAGATACCCATTTCTTCTTGTTGATAGAATAACAGAAATTGAAGAAGGGAAAAGCATAACAGGCTATAAAAATGTAACTGCGAATGAAGAGTTTTTTAATGGCCATTTTCCAAATGAGCCAGTTATGCCAGGAGTGTTAATATTAGAAGCAATAGCTCAAGTAGGAGCGGTAGCTTTATTAAGTAAAGAAGAATTTAAAGGGAAAATACCACTTTTTGCTGGAGCAGATAAAGTAAGATTTAGGCAAAAAGTAGTTCCAGGAGATAAATTAGAATTAAGTTGTGAAATAATAAAACTTAGAGGTCCAGTAGGAATAGGAAAAGGTATAGCAAGTGTTGATGGAAAAAAGGTTTGTGAGGCAGAGATAATGTTTGCAATAGGATAGGTGAGTTTTTATGTTTAAAAAAGTTTTAATAGCAAATAGAGGAGAAATAGCAGTAAGAATAATAAGAGCATGTAGAGAATTAGGAGTAGGAACAGTTGCTGTTTATTCAGATATTGATAAAGAAGCACTTCATGCTCAAATTGCAGATGAAGCAGTATGTATTGGGGGATATATGGCTAAAGATAGTTATCTTAATATAACTAATATATTGAGTGCATGTGTTCTTACAGGGGCTGATGCTATACATCCAGGTTTCGGTTTTCTATCAGAAAATGCGAAATTTGCTAAAATGTGCAAAGAATGTAACATAAAATTTATAGGACCTGATTATGAATCAATTGAATTAATGGGAAACAAAGCTCGTGCTAGAGAAATAATGCAAAGTGCAAATGTACCTATTGTTCCTGGGTTTGAAGGAAAAATAAAAGATTTAAATCATGCTAGAGAAATTGCTGAAGAAATAGGATATCCAGTTATAATAAAAGCTTCTGCTGGAGGCGGCGGAAAAGGAATAAGAATAGCTTATAACTTAGAAGAATTTGAAAAAGGATATAATACTGCTAAATCAGAAGCAATGGCATGTTTTGGAGATGATACATTATACATTGAAAAATTTATAGAAAATCCTAAACATATTGAATTTCAAATATTAGGAGATAATTATGGAAATGTAATTCATTTAGGTGAAAGAGAATGTTCTCTCCAAAGAAAAAATCAAAAGGTCCTAGAAGAAGCTCCATCTTCTATTATTGATAATGAACTAAGAAATAAAATAGGGGAGATTGCTAAAAATGCAGCTAAAGCTGTAAATTATAAAAATGCAGGAACAATTGAATTCTTGGTTGACAAAGATAAAAATTTTTATTTTATGGAAATGAATACGCGAATACAAGTAGAACATCCAATAACTGAAATGGTTACTGGTATAGATATTGTTAAAGAACAGCTTAAAATAGCTAGTGGTAAAGAATTATCTTATAAACAAGAAGATATAAAGATAAAAGGTCATGCTATTGAATGTAGAATTAATGCCGAAGAGCCAAATTTTGATTTTAGACCATGTCCTGGAAAGATAACAGAATTATATCTTCCTGGAGGATTTGGTGTAAGATTAGATTCAGCTATATATTGTGGATATAAAATTCCACATTGCTATGATTCAATGATAGGTAAGCTTATTGCATATGGAAATAATAGAAATGAAGCTATTATGAGAATGAAAAGAGCATTAAGTGAATTTGGAGTTGGAGGAGTAAAAACAAATATAGAATTTCAATATTGGTTATTAGAAACAGAAGAATTTTTAAATGGTGATTATCATACTGGTTTTTTAGGAAATAAGTTAAAGGAAAAAATGGAGAAAATATAGATGCTTAAAGATTTATTTAGTAAGAAAAAAAGTTATGGGACAATTAAAAATATAAATAGTGATGTAAAAGAATCACAACCAAATATTCCATCAGGTATGTGGGATAAATGTGAAAATTGTAATTCAATAATATATCACGAAGACTTAAAGCAAAATAATTATGTATGCAATAAATGTAATCACCATTTTAAACTTAGAGCTTATGATAGAATAAAAATGTTTCTAGATGAGGATAGTTTTCAGGAACTTTATAAAGAGTTAAGTACAAAAAATCCTTTAGATTTTAAAGACTATGAAGAAAAATTAGATAAAGCTCATAAAAATACTGAAAGTAGTGAAGCAGTTGTAACAGGAATAGGAAATTTAAATGGAGTAAAAGTTGCAATAGGAGTTATGGATAGCTACTTTATGATGGGAAGTATGGGAACTGTAGTTGGTGAAAAACTTACTCGCTTAATAGAAAAAGCTACAACTGATAAATTACCACTTATAATATTTACAGCATCAGGTGGAGCTAGAATGCAAGAAGGAATATTTTCTCTTATGCAAATGGCAAAAGTTAGTGCTGCCTTAGCAAAGCATAGTGATGAAGGACTTTTGTATATAACAATTTTAACTTATCCAACTACTGGTGGAGTTACTGCTAGTTTTGCAATGGAAGGTGATATAATTCTTAGTGAACCTAAAGCACTTATTGGATTTGCAGGAAGAAGAGTTATAGAAAATACAATAAAACAAATTTTACCTGAAGATTTTCAAACAGCAGAATTTTTGTTGGAAAAAGGTTTTGTTGATAAAATAGTAGAAAGAAAAGATTTAAGAACTTGTGTATATAAAATACTAAAAATTCATGGAGGTAAGAGGTATGAATAGGGGATTAATAAAAACTATGTCTCCATGGGAAAAAGTAAATGTAGCTAGACATAAAGATAGACCTACAGGAGAATTTTATATAAATAACATCTTTGAAGATTTTATAGAATTTCATGGTGATAGAAATTTTGGAGATGATAAAGCTGTAATAGGTGGAATAGCATTATTAGATGGCAAGCCAGTTACTGTTATATCTATAACTAAAGGTGGAAATACAAAAGAAAATTTAATAAGAAATTTTGGAATGCCAAAGCCAGAAGGATATAGAAAAGCTTTAAGATTAATGAAACAAGCTGAGAAATTTAATAGACCTGTAATATGTTTAGTTGATACTTCAGGAGCTTTTTGCGGAGTTGAAGCAGAAGAAAGAGGGCAAGGGCAGGCAATAGCTCTTAATCTTCTTGAAATGAGCAAACTTAAAACTCCTATAATATCATTAATAACTGGTGAAGGTGGAAGCGGTGGAGCTTTAGCTTTAGCTCTTGGAGATTCTATAGGAATGTTAGAACATTCAATTTATTCAGTTCTTTCACCAGAAGGTTTTGCATCTATACTTTGGAAAGATGGAAGTAAAATGAAAGAAGCAGCTGAAGTAATGAAAATAACAGCACAAGATTTAATGGGATATGGAATTATAGATTTTATAGTTAAAGAGCCAAATGGAGGAGCACACAAAAATCCAATTAAAACGGCCAATAGTATAAAAAAAGCTATAATTTCTGAATTAAATAAAATTAGTTCATTAAATATAGATGAACTATTAAATAAAAGATATTCTAAATTTAGAAATTATTAATTGTAAGAATATTCATAATAGAACTTTTCTATTATGAATATTTTTTTTGAAAAATATTTTTATTAAATAAGAATTATAGTATTGAATTATATAAATGGTTTTGTTAAAGTATTTCTATATTATTTGGAAAGAAGGAATTTGTTATGTACATAGTTTTTGGAAATAAAATAATAGATTCAAAAGAAATTGAAGATATTATAAGAGAAAATACAGATTTTAATATTTTAAAGGATATGAGTAAAGGTACTAAAAGAGAAGATATGGCTGCTTTTAACCTTAGTATAAGTGTAGATTATTTAAATTCATTAATAAGTGAAACTTGTAATATAGATGAATTAACTGAAGATGAATTATTTGAAGAATATTTAGCATTATCAGAAGAACTTGGAGTAGATATTGAAGAATATTTACCAGAATACAGCAAAATAAAATTTAAAGCGTATAAATGGGATTTATCAGAAAATGCTATAAATTGTATTGTTGCAATTGGAAATATGGAAGTTAGAGAAAATAAAATGCTTGATATTATAAGAAGATTAGAAAGTCAAGTTGAATAGTTCTATAAAAAGAATCTTTAAAATATATTAATATAAATCAATATAAAATTATGAGGATTTATGATAATAAAAGCTATCGTAGTACCAACACCTAATAGAATAAAAAAGAAATTTAAAGAGAGCATTACTAAAGATGAGATTTTTTTATATAGTTTAATATTAGGAGGAATAGGAGTAATAAGCTTATCAGATATAGAGTTTAAAGGATTACCTATTTTCGGATTAACATATTGTGGATTGGCCTACAGTTTTTTAAGGAATGTAGATGAGGAAATATTGAAAGAAATATTTAAAAATTACTATTTAATAGGACGATTATAGCAAATGAGAAATTAAAAAATTTCTCATTGCTTAGTCTTATTTATTAATGTATAATTAGTCTGTTTCTAAACAAATGAAATAAATATATGAGGTGGAGAGTTGAAGTACATTATTAGAGAAATGGAAAATAAAGATTGGAAGTCTGTTGAAAGGATTTATGGGGATGGAATAAAAAGTGGTGCAACTTTTCAAAATAAAGTTCCAACCTTTGAATTTTGGGACTCTGTATATTTAAAAAAATGTAGATTAGTAATTTGTGAAGATGATGAAGTCATTGGATGGACAGCAGTAAGACATATATCACCTAGAGAAGCTTATAATGGAGTTGTTGAATTAAGCATATACATAGATAAAGATTACAAAGGTAGAGGTGTTGGAGGCGCTTTATTAAATGCTCTTGTAAAAAAGACAGAAGAAGAAGGAATATGGAGTATACAAGCTGTAATAATAAGAAACAATAAAGGGAGTCTTAGACTACATGAGAAATGTGGATTTAGAACTATAGGAATAAGAGATAGAGTTGCTAGAATGCCAGATGGAACATGGATGGATGTAGTCTTAATGGAAAGAAGAAGTAAAATAATATTTTAATTTATTAAAAGCCTAGGGATTTTAAAAGACACCTTAGAGCTTTTTTATTGTCTATAATATTTGAATATATAAAATTATAAGGTAGAATATAGTTTATGAAGTAAAATAAATGAGGTGAATAAAATGAAACCTTTAGCAGAACTTATGAGACCTACAAAAATAGAAGATTTTTATGGACAAAAAAATATTTTAGGAGAAAATAAGCCTTTATATAAATTAATAAAAAATAAAATGATACCTAATTGCATTTTATATGGACCTCCAGGAACAGGAAAAACGACTTTAGCTAACATAATGGCTAATTATGTTGATAGAAAGTTTTATAAATTAAATGCCACAACAGCTTCAATAAAAGATATTCAAGAGATAACAGAAAGTTTAAATACTTTAATGAATTATAATGGAGTGGTAATATATTTAGATGAGATTCAACACTTTAGTAAAAAGCAACAACAAGCATTATTAGAATTTATAGAAAATGGAAAAGTAACGTTAATTGCAAGTACTACGGAAAATCCATATTTTTCTATTCATAAAGCTATAATAAGTAGATGTAATATTTTTAGATTTGAACCTTTAGATTCAGAAGATATAATAATTGGATTAGAAAAGTCACTTAAGAAATTAATAGAAAATGGAATAGAAGTTTCATATACAAGAGAAGCTTTAAAATATATAGGAGAGATATCACAAGGAGATTATAGAAAGGCCTATAATATTTTAGAACTTTGTATAAATTCACAATCTAAAAATAAAAAGTCTATAACAGTTGAAGAGATAGAAGAGCTTGGACAATCTCATATGAGAAGTGACAGTAGTGGTGATGAATTTTATAATCTTTTAAGTGCATTACAGAAAAGTATTAGAGGAAGTGATCCAGATGCAGGAGTTCATTATTTAGCTAGATTAATAGAAAGTGGAAATTTAATAGCTATAACTAGAAGATTAGGAGTAATAGTTAGTGAAGATATAGGATTAGCTCATCCAAATGCATTAACAGTAGTTAATTCGGGATTAGAATTAGCCCTGAAAGTAGGATTTCCAGAAGCAAGAATAATACTTTCAGAATTAGTTATATATTTAGCAACATTACCAAAATCAAATAGTGCATACATGGCAATTGAAAGTGCTATTAAAGATTTAGAAAATATGAATTTTGGAGATATTCCAAATCACTTAAAAGATTGTCATTATGGAGGAGCAAAAAATCTTGGAGTTGGAGGTTATAAATATCCTCATTCTTATCCAAATAATTATATAAAGCAACAGTATTTACCTGATGAATTGGTAGGAAAAAAATATTATAAAAGTTGTCATAATAAATATGAAGAAGCTTTAGAAAAGTATTGGGAAAAAATAAAATAGAATTTTAAAAGTTTATTAACATAAGTTTATTGACAATAACCGAGTGCTTTGGTAAGATATAAACAGAAATCGTAGTAACTTACTCTACTTTAAGGGGTGATGAGATGAAATTATCAACAAAAGGAAGATACGGAGTTAAAGCTATGGTAGATTTAGCCATTAACTATGGAGAAGCTCCAGTATCAATAAAAACAATATCAAAAAGACAAAATATATCTGAATATTATTTAGAGCAATTATTTAGTCCCCTTAGAAAAGCTAAGCTTATAAGAAGTATAAGAGGAGCTCAAGGAGGATATGTTTTAAATAAAGAACCTAAAGAAATAAGAGTTTCAGATATAATGTATATATTAGAAGGCCCAATAGAAATTGCAGATTGCATTGATGGTGTAGCTTGTAATAATGTAGAATGTTGTGCCACAAGAATGCTATGGAAAAGAATTAAAGAAAGCATCGATGAAGTAATGGAGGGAGTAACTCTTCAAGATATAGTAGATGATTATAAAAAAATACAAGATAAAAATCAAAAGTTAGTAATAGAAAAATCAGAGGTGAATTAAAATGAAAACAGTATATATGGACTATGCTGCCACAACATATGTAAAACCAGAAGTATTAGAAGAAATGTTACCATTTTTTACAGAGAAATTTGGAAATCCGTCATCATTTTATGGAATATCAAGAGAAACTAAGATGGCTATAGATAAAGCAAGAGGTCAAGTAGCAAAAGCATTAAATTGTGATCCAAGCGAAGTTTATTACACTGGTGGCGGATCAGAAGCTGATAACTGGGCAATAAAAGGAATAGCGGCTGCTTATAAAAATAAAGGAAATCATATAATTACAGCTAAAACTGAACACCATGCAGTATTACATACTTGTGAATACTTAGAGAAAAATGGATATGAAGTTACTTATTTAGATGTAGATGAAGAGGGATTTATAAATTTAGAAGATTTAAAAAATGCAATAACTGATAAAACAATTTTAGTTACAATAATGTTTGCAAATAATGAGATAGGAACTATTGCTCCAATAAAAGAAATTGGTGCTATTTGTAAAGAAAGAGGAGTTCTTTTCCATACAGATGCTGTTCAAGCTGTAGGAAATGTAAAAATAGATGTTAAAGATATGAACATTGATCTTTTATCATTAGCTGGACATAAGATCTATGGACCAAAAGGAATTGGAGTTCTTTACATAAGAAAAGGAGTTAGAATTCACAATTTAATCCACGGTGGTGGTCAAGAAAGAAATAGAAGAGCAGGTACAGAAAATATTGCTTCAATTATAGGTTTAGGTAAAGCTATTGAATTAGCAACTGAAAACTTAGATGAGCATATTAAAAAGTTAACTGTTTTAAGAGATAAACTTATAGATGGTTTATTAACTATACCATATTCAAGATTAAATGGACCAAGAGGAGATAAAAGACTTCCAGGTAATGTTAATGTAGGATTTGAGTTTATAGAAGGTGAATCAATTCTTCTTTCATTAGATTTTGAAGGAGTATGCGCTTCTAGTGGTAGTGCTTGTACATCAGGTTCATTAGATCCTTCACATGTACTTTTAGCAATAGGGCTTCCACATGAAAAAGCACATGGATCATTAAGATTAACAATGGGGGATGGAACAACAGAAGAAGATGTTGATTATGTAATAAAAACATTACCACCAATCATTGAAAGATTAAGAAAAATGTCACCATTATGGACAGATTTTATAAAAAACGAAAAATAGTTTAGAGTTAAAGGAGATAATTAATATGATATATACAGATAAAGTTATGGATCATTTCAGAAATCCAAGAAATGTAGGAGTTATAGAAAATGCTGATGGTGTTGGAGAAGTTGGAAATGCAAAATGTGGAGACATCATGAGAGTTTATTTAAAAATAGAAGATAATATAGTTAAAGATGCTAAATTTGAAACATTTGGTTGTGGATCAGCAATTGCTTCATCATCAATGGCAACAGAATTAATTATTGGGAAAAGCCTTGAAGAAGCTTGGGATTTAAGTAACAAAGCTGTTGCAGAAGCATTAGATGGTCTTCCACCAGTAAAAATGCACTGTTCAGTTTTAGCAGAAGAAGCTATTCACAAAGCTATCAATGATTACAGAGAAAAACAAGGTCTTGGAGCATGGGACTTTGAAGAAACTGATCATGATGCATTACACGACCACGTTCATGGTGAAGAATAATATGAAGAAAAAAGTTGTCGTAGGTATGAGCGGCGGAGTAGATAGCTCCGTCGCTGCTTACCTTTTAAAAAAACAAGGATATGATGTAATAGGTATAACTATGCAAGTATGGCAAGAAGATGCTGAATTTGAAGAAAGAGAAGGTGGTTGTTGTTCACTTTCAGCAGTAGAAGATGCTAGAAGAGTTGCTGCAAAATTAGATATACCTTTTTATGTTTTTAATTTTAGAAAATCATTTAAAGAAAAAGTTATAGATTATTTTGTTCAAGAATACATAGATGGAAAAACTCCAAATCCTTGTATAGCTTGTAATAAATACTTAAAATTTGATGAATTATTACAAAAGGCTAGAGGAATTGGGGCTGAATATGTAGCAACAGGACATTATGCAAAAGTTGAAGAAAGAGATGGCAGATATCTTCTTATAAGATCAGATGATGATAGAAAAGATCAAACTTATGCATTATATAATTTAACTCAAGATCAATTAGCTCACACACTTATGCCTTGTGGTGAATATACAAAAGATAAAATAAGAGAAATAGCTAAAGAAATAGGTCTAGCTGTTCATAATAAAAAAGATAGTGAAGAAATATGTTTTATTCATGATAATAATCATGGAAGATATATAAAAGAAGCTAGACCAGAAGAAGTTAAAGAAGGAAATTTTGTAGATGAAAAAGGTAATATACTAGGAAGACATAAAGGAATAGTATATTATACAATTGGACAAAGAAAAGGATTAGGATTAGCATTAGGAAAACCAGTATTTGTTATTGGAATAAATGCTAAGAAAAATGAAGTTATTCTTGGTTCAGAAGAAAATATATTTAAAAATGCTTTAGTTGCAAAAGATGTGAATTTTATTCCATTTGATACTTTAGAAGAACCAATGAAAGTTCAAGCAAAAGTAAGATATACAGCAAAACCAGCTCCTGCTACAATAATTCCATTAAATAATGGAAAAGTTAAAGTAGTATTTGAAGATGAGCAAAGAGCTATCACAAAAGGGCAATCTGTTGTATTTTATGATGGAGAAATAGTTGTAGGTGGCGGAGTCATAGAAGGCTTAGCTTAATATTAAAAGAGTTGACTTATGTCAACTCTTTTTTTGCATATAAAAATGGGAACTGGGTAAAATAATGGTATTAAATCTGGAGGTATTTAAAGTGATTAGAAGCAAATATTTCTATATGAAAAAAGTTTATGATAAGGAAGGTAAATTTTTAGGAATAATTGAAGATTTAGTTTTAGATTTTTTTTGTGGAAAAATTATAGGCTTTAAACTTTCATTAAGTAGTTTATTTTCAAAAAAAAATTTTGTTCCTATAGATAAAGTTATATCTATAAATGAGAAGGTAATAATAGAAGAGTCTATTAAATTTAATGGACTTTATTTTAAAGATATAAAAAGATTAGAAATATTAAATTTAAATGGACATATGTTAGGTGTCTTAGAAGATTTGATAATAAATAGAGAAAATTATAGTATAGTAGGCTTAATAGTGTCCACTGGAATAATAGAAGAAATAATAAAAGGTAAAAAAATATTTTTAATTGAAGATTGTATTTTGGGAGAACAATCAATTATGTACATAGGAAATAAAAATATTGAATTAAAGATTTTAGCTAAAGGGTTGGTGAATAGAGAGGATGGTAGAAAAGAAAAAGCTTAAAAAAATATCATTTATATTAGGAATAATATTTTTAATAATAATTCTATTTTTTTTATATTTTAAAGTTGAAATAATAAGTGAATTAGTAAATTTAATAATTATATCTGCCATAATAGCATATGTATTAAAACCTTTAAGAGATATATTAAAAAATAAGTTTGGATTATCTAAACGAATATCTACCTTAATAATACTTGTAGGATTAATTTTATTAATTACAGTATTTATAGTAGTTACTATTCCAAAATTAATTAATGAGGCAGGGAATATTGGTGAAATTTTTGAAAAGTTAAATCTTTATTTTATAGAATTTGAGAAAAATTTAAGATTAAATAATAATACAGTTATTAATACTTTGTATAATCAAGGTCAAGAAAAAATGTGGAGATTTTTAGCCAATTTATCATATGAAAGCTTAGATTTTATAATAAATTTATCTAAAAATATTCTTTCATATATAATAATACCAATTTTAAGTTATTATTTTCTAAGTGATGGAGATAAAATTGCAAATAGTCTTTATATGTTAATACCAATAAGAAAAAGGAATTTAATAAGAAAAATATTTAAGGACATAAATATTCTTTTGGAAAGATATATATTAAGTCAGATTGTACTTTGTGGAATCACAACTATATTATCATTTTTCTTATTTTGGGCATTAGGTTTAAAATTTACTTTCTTATTAGCAGTTATAAATGGAGTTTTTAATATAGTTCCTTATTTTGGAGCAATATTTGGAGGAATTCCAGCAGTTTTTATAGCTCTTATCCAATCACCATCTCTAGCTATTTGGACCATAATAGGAATATTAATAGTTCAACAAATTGAAGGGAATTTAATTGCACCAAAAGTAACAGCAGATAGCACAGACATACATCCTATGATAATCCTAGTTCTTCTTATATTAGGAGAAAAATTAGGAGGTATAGGAGGGATGATATTTATTATTCCATTAGCAGTAATAATAAAAGTTATTTATGATGATATAAATTACTATATTTTTTAAAATAAAAAGATAGAATATTGACAGAAGAAAATATATAAAATATAATTTTGTTAGTTAAATTAATATTTAAGGCTATGATTAGGATGAGTAAATTTAATTTTGAAATTTTAGAGAGAAAGTGTTTGGTGAAAACTTTTATTTCAAATAAATTGAAGCTACCTAGGAGCTTATAACTTAAAGTGGTGTAGAATAAGCTACATAATTAGGGTGGTACCGCGGAAATTTATGTTTTCGTCCCTTGTTTTATTGCAAGTGACGGAAACTTTTTTTATATAAAAATGGAGGTAATTTTATGAAATTTATAGGAACTAATGATTTAAGAGAATCATATTTAAAATTTTTTGAAAGTAAAGATCATTTAAGATTAAAAAGCTTTTCTCTTGTACCAAAGAATGATAAAAGTTTACTATTAATAAATGCTGGAATGGCGCCTTTAAAACCTTATTTTACAGGACTACAAGAGCCACCAAGAAAAAGAATAACAACATGTCAAAAATGTATTAGAACTGGAGATATAGAAAATGTAGGAAAAACATCAAGACATGGAACTTTCTTTGAAATGTTAGGAAACTTTTCATTTGGAGATTATTTTAAAGAAGAAATAATTCCATGGGCTTGGGAATTCATAACAAAAGAATTAGAAATACCAAAAGATAGATTATATGTAACTATATATTTAGAAGATGATGAAGCTTTTGAAATATGGAAAAAATCTACTGATATAGATACAAACAGAATATTTAGATTAGGAAAAGAAGACAACTTCTGGGAACACGGAGCTGGTCCATGTGGTCCATGTACAGAAATTCACTTTGATAAAGATCCAAGTAAAGGAGCTGTAACTTCAGCTGAAGAATTTGTACGTGAAAGTGATAATGATAGAATTATAGAATTTTGGAACCTTGTTTTCACTCAATTTGATGGTGATGGAAAAGGAAATTATGAAAGATTACAAAATCCTAATATAGATACAGGAATGGGGCTTGAAAGAATAGCAACTATAATGCAAGGAGTAGATAATATATTTGAAATTGATACAGTTAAAAATATATTAGGAACTGTTTCTAAACTTTCAGGAGTTAACTATGGAGAAGACCCAGCAAAGGATATTTCATTAAGAATAATAACTGATCATGTTAAGAGTGTAACTATGATGATTTGTGATGGAATTCAACCAAGTAATGAAGGTAGAGGATATGTTTTAAGAAGACTTCTAAGAAGAGCAGCAAGACATGGTAGAGTTCTTGGAATTAAAGGAATATTCTTAAATGAAGTAGTTCAATCAGTAGTAGATAACTATGGTGGAGAATATGACGAATTAATTTCAAAAAATGATTATATAAAGAAAATAATAACTCTTGAAGAAGAAAGATTTAATGAAACAATAGATTCAGGTATGGGAATACTTTTAGGATATATTGATGAATTACAAGCTTCAAAAGAGAATGTATTAAGTGGAGAAAAAGCATTTAAACTTTATGACACTTATGGCTTCCCTTATGAATTAACAGAAGAAATCCTTGAAGAAAAAGGAATGTCTATAGATAGAGAAGCTTTCGATAAAGAAATGAATTCACAAAGAGAGAGAGCTAGAAGCGCAAGAGGTGAATTTACTTATATGGGTGGTGAGGATTCACCAGTAAACTCAGTTCCAGGAGAAATAGAAACTGAATTTATAGGATATGAGAAAAGCCAAATAGAAGGTGAAATTTTATTCTTAGGCACTGATGAAGAAGTAAGAGAAAGCTTAGTAGAAGGTGAAAAAGGATTTATAGTTACAGATAAAACTCCTTTTTATGCAGAAATGGGAGGTCAAGTTGGAGATAAAGGAACTATAACTAGTGATAATTTTAAAATATTTGTATATGATACAAAGAAAAATGTTGGTGGAAAAATTATTCACTATGTAAAAGTTCAAGAAGGAGAAGTAAAAGTAGGGGATAAAGGAATTCTTGAAATAGATATTAAGAGAAGAAAATCAATTTGTAAAAACCATACAGCAACTCACATGTTACATGAAGCATTAAGAGAAGTTATAGGAGAACATGTAAACCAATCAGGTTCATATGTTGATTCAGAAAGATTAAGATTTGATTTTACTCATTTCCAAGGAGTAACTCCAGAAGAACTAAGAAAAGTTGAAGACTTAGTAAATGAAAAGATAATGGATGTATTTAATGTAGATACAAATGAAATGACTCTTGAAGAAGCTAAAACTAAAGGCGCTATGGCACTTTTTGATGATAAATATGGAGATTTAGTTAGAGTTGTAGAAGTTGGAGATTATTCAATAGAATTATGTGGTGGAACACACGTATGTAATTCAGGAGAAATTGGATTATTTAAAATAGTTAACGAATCAGGTGTTGCAGCTGGTATGAGAAGAATAGAAGCTATAACAGGATTTGAAGCTATAAAATATATGGAAGAAAAAGAAAATACATTAAAAAATGCTTGTTCTACATTAAAATGTAACGAAAAAGATATAATAAAGAGAATTCAAGGTCAAGCATCAGAAATAAAAGAAAAAGAAAAAGAAATAAATGAATTAAAAGCAAAATTAACTTCAGGAGCTGAAGATGATATAATTAACTCAGCTAAAGATATAAATGGAGTTAAAGTAGTAGTATATGATTTAGAAGATGTTGATGGAAATGCTTTAAGAGATTTAGGAGATAAAATAAGAAATAAAATTGGTTCAGGAGTTGTAGTACTTTTAAGTAAAGCTTCTGGAAAAGTTAATCTTGTAGCTATGTCAACTAAAGATGTAATTAACAATGGAATCCATTGTGGAAAAATAATTAAAGAAGTTGCTACTGTAGTTGGCGGTGGCGGTGGTGGAAGACCTGATATGGCTCAAGCAGGAGGAAAATCACCAGAAAATATAGATAAAGCAATGGAAAAAGCTTATGAAGTAATCCAAAGTTTAGTAAAGTAGTGTACTTTTAAAAAAATATAGGTTATAATTAAATAGTAAAGTTTGCATAAATAAAAAATTATTTGTTAATACTAGAAAGAGTATTAAAGATAAATCCTTTAATAAAGTGAGGGGGTGGAGCTGCATAGCAGCGCATGATATGAATAATAATTTAGAACGTACAATGCAATTTGATCTATTAAAAAACAGAGAAGCGTTAACAAAAGCAATTTTAAGTGAAGTATATAATTCACTTAAGGAAAAGGGGTATAATCCTATAAATCAGCTTGTTGGTTATCTTATTTCAGGAGACCCTACTTACATTACAAATTACAATGGAGCAAGAGCTTTAGTAAGAAAACTTGAGAGAGACGAAATTCTTGAAGAAGTTATAAAATCTTATTTAGAGATAGAATAAAAAAGTGCCCTATTGTGGGCACTTTTATTTTTAGGCTAGGAGGAATAAATGAGAATACTTGGTTTAGATGTTGGCCAAAAAACAGTTGGAGTTGCAATTTCAGATCCTTTAGGATTTACAGCACAAGGAATAACAACAATAAGAAGAACAAAAAAATCACAAGATATATTAGAAGTTAAGAAAATATGTGATGAATATTCAGTAGAAAAAATAGTAATTGGACTACCTAAAAATATGGATGGTTCAATTGGATTTGCAGGAGAAAAAATAAAAGAATTCTCTGAAGCGTTAAAAGAAGTAATAGATTTAGAAATAATATTTTGGGATGAAAGACTTACAACAGTAGCTGCTCATAGAGCAATGATTGAAGCAGATCTTTCAAGAAGTAAACGAAAAAAAATTGTTGATAAAGTTGCCGCAACATATATATTACAAGGATATTTAGATTTGATATCTAAGTAGAATATATGTGATAATCAATTGATTATTAATTGAAAATAATTATTGACAATATGATATAAAAAAAATTAAAATATAAAAGGAGAGTTTAAGATGGAAAACGATGTACAATTTATAGATGTAATTGATGAAAATGGAAATGAAGAAAAATTAGAGGTTGTAACTTATCTTAAAATAGATGATATAAATTCTGAATATGTTGTAGCTATTAAAGATGGAGAAGAAGAAGCTGTAGTATTCAAAGTATTAAAAGACGAAGATGGAAATGAAGAATTAGTTACAATTGAAAATGAAGCAGAGTTTGAAATGGTAGAAGAAGCATATGGGCTTCTTATGCAAGAAGAATAAATTAAAAGATATAAAGAGGTGTTGTAAATGAAAAATAATGTCTCAGTTGATATGCAAGAATTAAAAGAAAGCTTAAAACAAAAAGGTTATAAGCTAACGCCTCAAAGAAGAGCAATCGTAGATACAATAATAAAAAATGAAGGAAAGCATATGACAGCTGAAGAAATCTATGATGAAGTAAAGAAAGACTGTCCAGAAATAGGTCTTGCAACTGTATATAGAACAGTTTTACTTTTAGAAGATATAAACCTTTTATCAAGATTAGATTTAAGTGATGGATGTAGTAGATATGAAATAATTCATGAAGATGAGCATCACAGACATCATCATCTTATATGTAATGAGTGCAATAAAGTATTCGAAGTTGAAGAAGACTTATTAGATGAACTTGAGCATAGGGTTGAAAATAAATATAAATTTAAAATCAAGGATCACAATTTAAAGTTTTTTGGAACTTGTGATGAATGTCAAAAGAAAAATAATTAAAGGAAAATCTTACGGTAAGATAAAATCCTTTGTTTATAAATAATAAAAAGGAGGGGAAGTATGAAAACAGAGAGAGCTAAGGTTAAAATTATTCCTTTAGGTGGTATCGATGAAATTGGGAAAAACCTTACAGTTATAGAATATAAAGAAGATATAGTAATTGTAGACTGTGGGCTTAAATTCCCAGATGTAGATATGTATGGTGTAGATATAGTAATACCTGATATATCATATTTAGTAAAAAAACAAGATAAAATAAGAGGAATATTTTTAACACACGGACATGAAGATCATATAGGAGCATTACCTTATTTTTTAAAACAAATTAATGTACCTATATATGGAACTAAGCTTACTATAGGAATAGTCGAAACAAAGCTTAGAGAACACGGATTATTAGCGACTACAGAATTAGTAAGAGTTAAGCCAAAAGATAAAGTTAAGTTACAGAATGTTACTGTTGAATTTATAAAAACAAACCATTCAATAGCAGATTCAGTAGCTATAGCTATTCACACACCACTTGGAGTAGTATTACACACAGGTGATTTTAAAATTGACCATACACCAATTGATGGAGGTAGAACTGATTTTGCTAGATTAGCTGAACTTGGAAGAAAAGGAGTTCTTGTTATGATGGCAGATTCAACTAATGTTGAAAAACCAGGGTATACTAGATCAGAAAGTATTGTAGGGGAGACTTTACAAAGATTATTTGGAAAAGCTAAAGGAAGAATAATAGTTGCAACATTTGCTTCTAATATTCATAGAGTTCAACAAATAATAAATGCAGCAGAAATGTATGGTAAAAAAGTTGCAGTATCAGGAAGAAGTATGGAAAATATACTTCAAGTAGCAATTGAACTAGGTTATTTAAATATGGAAAAAGATACTTTAATAACTATTGATCAAACTGCTAAATATAATAATGAAGATATTGTTATTATAACAACAGGAAGCCAAGGAGAGCCAATGTCTGCTCTATCAAGAATGGCTGCATCAGAGCATAGAAAAATAACTATTGTTGAAGGTGATACAGTTATACTTTCAGCTACACCAATTCCAGGAAATGAAAAACATGTAGCAAAAGTTATAAATCAATTATGTAAAAAAGGTGCAGAAGTTGTTTATGGATCTGATCAAAATGTTCACGTTTCAGGTCATGCTTGTCAAGAAGAATTGAAACTTATACAAACAATAGTAAGACCAAAATTCTTTATTCCAGTTCACGGTGAATATAGACATCTTAAGCAACATGCTGAATTAGCTGTTAAAATGGGGCTTGGAGAAAGAAATTATGTTCTTCCTGAAACAGGAGATGTAATTGAAATTACTAGAAATTTAATAAAGAAAAATGGAAGTGTTACATCAGGGCAAATACTTGTTGATGGACTTGGAGTTGGAGATGTAGGACATATTGTTTTAAGAGATAGAAAACATCTTTCACAAGATGGAATATTAACAGTTGTAGTAACTCTTGACAGAGAAAGTGCATCTGTAATAGCTGGTCCAGATATAATTTCAAGAGGTTTCGTATATGTACGTGAATCAGAAGGATTAATGGATGAAGCTAGAGATATTGTAAAAGAAGTTTTATCTGAATGTGAAGAAAATAAAATAACTGATTGGGCAACAATAAAAGGAAAAATCAGAGATGAATTAAGAAATTATCTTTATGAAAAGACTAAGAGAAAGCCAATGATTTTACCTATAATTATGGAAATTTAGAAAATATAACTCTAAATTAGAAAAGGAATTATATTGACTTTTTAAAAGGTTAATATTAGAATATAAAATAGTGTTGGAAATTGGGTACTTTTGTATCCAATTTTCTTTTTGAAAAAAAATGTTATAGGTTTACATATAATTTTATAGATTGAGTAAAGCTAGAAAATATGGAGGGAAAAAGATGGAACTAATTAAAAGAGAAGATATAAGAAACATTGCTATTATAGCACACGTTGACCATGGTAAAACTACATTAGTTGATGCATTACTTAAACAAAGCCATACTTTTAGAGACAATGAAAAAGTAGCAGAAAGAGTAATGGACTCAAATGATTTAGAAAAAGAAAGAGGAATAACAATTCTTTCAAAAAATACATCAATTAAATATAATGATGTAAAAATAAATATTGTTGATACACCAGGACATGCTGATTTTGGTGGAGAAGTTGAACGTGTACTTAAAATGGTTGATTCAGTTTTATTAGTTGTAGACTCATATGAAGGTCCAATGCCACAAACAAAATTCGTTCTTAAAAAAGCATTAGAATTAGGGCTTAAGCCAATAGTTGTTATAAATAAAATTGATAAACCAGATGCTAGACCAGAAGCAGTTATCGATGAAGTATTTGAATTATTCCTAGAACTTGGAGCAAATGATGAACAATTAGACTTCTCTATTATATATGCTTCAGCTAGAAACGGATTTGCAAGATATGAAGTTGAAGATACAAATGAAGATATGATTCCTTTATTTGATACAATTTTAGAAAAAGTTGATTGTCCAGAAGGATATATAGATGCTCCACTTCAAATGTTAGTAACTACATTAGATTCAAATGAGTATGTTGGAAGAATAGCACTTGGAAGAATTCATAGAGGAAAAGTTAAAAAGAATCAACAAGTTACTCTTGTAAGAAAAGATGGTTCAAGTTCAAATTATAGAGTAAGCGCATTATTTGTTTATGATGGATTAAAAAGAGTTGAAACAGAAGAAGCTGGATTTGGAGATATAGTTGCTTTAGCTGGTGTGCCAGATGCAAATATAGGAGAAACAATTGCTGATACTCAAAATCCCGAAGCACTTCCATTTGTTGAAATTGATGAACCAACTCTTAGCATGAACTTTATGGTAAATGATTCACCATTTGCAGGTCAAGAAGGTGAATTTATAACTTCAAGACATTTAAGAGATAGATTAATGAAAGAACTTGAAACTAACGTAAGTTTAAGAGTTAAAGAAATTACTCCAGATTGTTTCGAAGTTTCAGGAAGAGGAGAACTTCATTTATCAGTTCTTATTGAAACAATGAGAAGAGAAGGATATGAATTACAAGTATCAAAAGCTAACGTTATTTTCAAAGAAGAAAATGGTAAGAAAATGGAGCCAATGGAATATTTAACTATAGATGTTCCTGAAGAGTTCATGGGACCAGTTATGGAAAAAATGGGACCAAGAAAAGGTGAAATGGTTAATATGACATCAGCAGTTAATGGATATACAAGATTAGAGTTTGTTATTCCTGCTAGAGGTCTTATAGGATTTAGAAATGAATTTATGACTGATACTAAAGGTAACGGAATTATGAATCACGTATTCCATGGATATGCACCTTATAAAGGAGAAATTCCAGGAAGAAATAGAGGATCAATTGTATCATTTGAACAAGGTGATTCAATTGCTTATGGATTATTTAATGCCCAAGAAAGAGGTTCATTATTTATAGGTGCTGGAGTTCCAGTATACCAAGGTATGATAGTTGGAGTTTGTGGAAGAGCTGATGACTTAGATATAAATGTATGTAAAGGTAAAAAACTTACTAATACAAGAGCATCTGGATCAGATGAAGCATTAAAATTAGTTCCACCAATTGAAATGACTCTAGAGCAAGCTTTAGAATTTATTAATAGTGATGAATTAGTTGAAGTTACTCCACAAAATATAAGAATGAGAAAAATTGAATTAGATCCAAACCAAAGAAAAAGAAATAACAGAAAAAAGTAATTTAATTATCTTTATAAAAGTAAAAGAAAGTATTATAATATAGTAAATAGCCGATTTTTGGCTATTTACTTTTATATACAGGGGGATTTTTTTATGAAGCATTTGAAAAAAATCATTGCAGGGAGTGTAATAGGAGTAATAGTATTAGCACTAATAATATTTGGAGTTATTTATTATTCAATTGCAAATAAACCCTTCACATCTAAAGAGAATGTTAACATAACTATAGAATCTGGAGAAAGTTTCTATGGATTGTTAGATGATTTATCAAACAAAAACCTTATAAAAAATGAAACTCTTATAAAATTATATGTAAAATTAAATGGTATAACTCCTAAAATTACACCGGGAGTATATACTATACCAAATGATGTATCATTAAAGCAATTTATTAATATTTTAAATACTCAAGATACAATAAAGGTAGTTATACCTGAGGGATATACTATAGAACAAATTGCAGATACATTCCAAAAAGTGGGCTTATTTTCTAAGGAAGAATTTTTAAGTGCAGTACAAAAATATCCTTTACCTAGTTATGTAAAAAAAGAAAAAGGTAGAAGATTTGCACTAGAAGGTTACTTGTTCCCAGATACATATGAATTTGCGAGAGGTGAAGAACCAGATAAAGTTATAAAAACTATGATAGATGAATTTAAAAATGTTTTAAAAGAAGCAGAACAACAAACAGGTGTTACAATAGACCAAAGTCAAATAGATAATATTGTTACTAAAGCATCAATTATAGAGAGAGAAGCAAATACTTTTAAAGATATGGAACTTGTATCAGGCGTTATAGATAATAGATTAGCTATAAATATGCCATTACAGATTGATGCGACTGTTATATATGCTTTAGGAAAACATGTAGATAAAGTTTATTATAAAGATTTAAAAGTACAATCACCATATAATACTTATCTTCATAAAGGATTGCCAATAGGGCCTATTTGTAATCCGGGAATAAAAGCAATAGAAGCTGCATTAAAACCAGCTAAAACAAATGCAATTTACTATATATTAAATGGTAAAGAACATTATTTTACTGATTCATATCAAAAGTTTTCAGAGAAAAAGGCAGAGTTAAATAAAATAAATTAATTATTAGGTTTACTAAAGTTGGAGGTATATATGAGCGGAATAACTTATGATTATATGGAAATTTATTTAAGAGGACTAATTGGAGAAAGCAAAGGAATGACAAAGGAATTAGAGGACTTTGCTCATGAAAATGGTGTTCCAATAGTTCAAAAAGAAACAGGGAAGTTTTTAGAATTTATGGTAGGAATGAAAAAGCCATTAAAGATATTAGAACTTGGAACTGCTATAGGTTATTCTTCAATTTTAATGTATGAAGCTTCAAAGACTGAACCTGAAATAAAAACTATAGAAAGAAGCGAAGAGATGATATCTCTTGCTAAAAAAAATATAGAAAGATTTAATTTAAGTCATAAAATTCAGATTTTAGAAGGGGATTGCTTAGATATTTTAAGCGAACTAGATGAAGAGTTTGATTTAATATTTATGGATGCAGGAAAAGGACATTATAATCATTTTTTACCTCATTGCTTAAGACTTTTAAATGAAGATGGTATAATTATAGCTGATAATGTACTATTTAGAGGAATGGTACCATCACAAGAATTAGTTAAAAGAAGAAAAATAACAATTGTTAAAAGAATGAGAACATATCTAGAAATGGTTAATGAAGATGAAAGTTTAGTTACATCTGTAATACCTATGGGAGATGGAATCGCTATAACAAGAAGGAGGTAATCATATGAAAAAACCAGAATTATTAGCACCAGCAGGGAATCTTGAAAAATTAAAGATTGCAATAGATTTTGGAGCTGATGCTGTTTACATGGGTGGAAGTAAGCTTAATTTAAGAGCTTTTGCAGGAAATTTCACTAATGAAGAAATAGAAGAAGGAGTTAAATATTGTCACGATAGAGGAAGAAAAATTTACTTAGTAATGAATGTATTCCCACGTAATTTTGACTTCACAGGAATAGAAGAATATATAAAAGGAATAGAAAAATTAGGAATAGATGCAATTATAGTTGGAGATCCTGGTATAATTGCTATAGCTAGAGAAGTTGCACCTAATTTAGATGTTCACATAAGCACACAGGCTAATATAGTTAACTGGAGATCAGCTAAGTTTTGGTATGATCAAGGTGTAAAAAGAATAATTCTTGCAAGAGAAATGACTTTTAATGAAATAAGAGGATTTAGAGAGCATTTACCTTCAGAATGTGAAATAGAAGCTTTTGTTCATGGATCAATGTGTATGGCATACTCAGGAAGATGCTTAATATCTAATTATCTTATAGGAAGAGATGCTAATAAAGGAACATGTGCTAATGTATGTAGATATAAGTATTATTTAGTTGAAGAAACTAGACCAAATGAATTCTTCCCTGTTTTAGAGGATGATAAAGGAACATATATAATGAATTCAAAAGATTTATGTATGATAAAACATATTCCAGAGCTTGTTCAAAGTGGAATAGATTCATTTAAAATAGAAGGAAGAATGAAGAGTGAGTTTTATGTTGCATCTGTAGTTAAAGCTTATAGAGAGGCAATAGATAGTTATTTTGAAAATCCAGAAGGATATAGCTTTAAACAAGAGTGGATGGATATACTTTTAAAAGTTAGCCACAGACCATATCATTCAGGTTTCTATTTTGGAAAAATGGGTGAGCAAAATTATGAAGAATCATCATATATAAGAGATTATGAAATAGTAGGAATAGTTAAGGAATATGATGAAGAAACTAAAATAGCTACTATTGTTCAAAAAAATAGAGTATTTGAAGGAGATAAAGTAGATGTGTTAAGAGCACATACACCAAACTTCAATGTACAGTTAACAAATATGTATGATGTTGAAAAAAATAAAGAAACAGATGTTGCAAATAGAGCACATATGATATTTAAAGTAAAAGTGGATTCACCACTTAAAGAAAATGATATGCTTATAAAAGCTAAGAATACAATTGAGATAGGATCTAATTAAGGAGGATAACTAATGAACAGACCAATATTAATAGGAATAACAGGGGGAACTGGGTCAGGAAAGAGTACAATAGCAGATGCTATATACAATAGTTTTAGTGAAGATTGTATAGCAATGATTCAGCAAGATGCTTATTATAAGAGTCAAAATCATTTGACAATGGAAGAAAGAACTAAAACAAATTATGACCACCCTAAGGCTTTTGATAATGAACTTTTAATATCAAATTTAAAATCATTAATTGATGGAGAATCAATAAGAAAGCCAATCTATGATTTTACTATTCATAATAGATTAGAAGAAACAGTTTTAGTTGAACCTAAAGAAATAATAATAGTTGAAGGAATACTTATATTAGAAGATGAAAGAATAAGAGATCTTTTAGATATAAAGGTTTATGTAGATACAGATGCAGATATAAGAATTCTTAGAAGATTAATTAGAGATATTAATGAAAGAGGAAGAACTGTTGATTCTGTGGTAGAACAATATTTAGAAGTTGTTAGACCTATGCATATGCAATTTACAGAACCAACAAAAAGATATGCAGATATAATAGTTCCAGAAGGTGGACATAATAAAGTTGCTATAGATATATTGGTTTCAAAAGTTAAAGATACCTTAAATAAATAAGAATAAAACACTTCTCTTTTGGTGATAATTACCAAAAGGGAGGTGTTTTTTTGATAAAAAAAATAAATAGATTTCAAGGGTTAAGAGGGTTTTTTATAGTAATATTTTTTATGTTAAGTGTAAGACTATATTTTTTACAAGTTATGCCTACTGAAAAAGTCCAAGCGAATTATACAAATCATCAAACAGAATTAATAAGTGATATGAAATATATGCTTTTAGATACAAATGGAAAAGATTTAAATAACTATAATAAAGATTATGTTATAGTTATAGATTCAAAACCATTTAAATTAAATAATTATGGAGAAGCACTTCAAGGTCTTCTTGCATTTAATTTTATAATGAAAGAAGAAATAAGTACTTTTAGTTTTAATGATATTATGAAAGTACCACATGGGAAAAGTTATTATAAAGTATCTAAGGAAACATTTGGTAAGGTAAAGGAAATAAAAAATGTAAAAGGAGTTTATACATATATTTATGATAAAAAGGATACAAAAGATGCTTGGTCTATTGATGGGATGTTCTCAAACTTAGATAAGGTAGATGCAAAAGAAAATACTTTAGATTATAATTTACAAAGTCAAATAAAAGATAATGAACTTCCAAGTGTAAACTTCTATAGAGATTCTAATACAGTTTATTCAAGCAAAGGATTAGTTGAAAATGAAAAAAATAAAAATATAAAATTAACTATAGATAAAGAGATAGATGAAAAAATAAAGAAAGTTCTTTTAGATGAGAAGTATTCTAAATATGATAATATAAGTGTAATGCTTTTAGAAACAGAGACAGGTAAAATAAGAGCAATGAATCAAAAAGATGAAAGTTATCCTAATATTAATTTAGGTATGGAAGGAATAGGATATGAACCAGGTTCTATATATAAATTGTTAACTTATGGAGCTGCATTAGAAGAAGGAGTAATAACTCCAAATACAATGTTTAAATGTAAATTAAAAAAATGTAAAAATACGTATCATGGAAATATAAGTGCAAAAAATGCTCTTATAAAATCTTGTAATGATGCATTTGGAGAAATTGGTGAACAAATAGGAAGTAAAAAATTAATAGAATATGCAAAAAAATTAGGATTATATTCTAGAGTTTTAAATATAGAAAGTAAAAATAAAAAAGAAGCTGTAGGAACTTTTAAAGAAGAAGATGCTGGAATAGATAATTTAGCGATAGGGCAAAGTATGACAGTTACACCTGTACAAATGATTGGAGCTATAAATGCTTTCTTAAATAATGGAGTTTACGTAAAGCCGCAAATAGTTGAAAATATCTTAGATTCAAATGAGAAAAATGTTACTGAATATAAAATAGATAAAAAAATAGTTTTTAGTAATTTAACTAGTAATATGGTTAAAGAAGGAATGAAAGATGTTGTTTTATATGGAACAGGAGAAAAAGCTAAAGTAGATGCAAAAACTATTTATGGTAAAACTGGATCAGGAACATTTTTAGATAAGACACATTGTTGGTTTATAGGTGGATTTGAGTTAAATGGAAAAAGTTATACTATGAATATTCTAGTTCCTAACGTATCAGAGGATGGAGAAAATTCAATTGGTGGTGGAACTGTTGCAGCACCTATATTTAGTCATATAGTAAGTGAATTGAGTAAATAATTTTTCTAATAAAAATACTGTTAATTAAAAGTCATGTTTTTTTATAAAACATGACTTTTATATATCCATAAGAGAAATTTTAATGGACTATAAACATAGTATAGTAGTAAGCACTATGAGGAGGCATACAATGTTAGTAATATCAAATTTTATTGATTTATTGTGCAGCACATTTTTTCTTACAGGATATATTTCTAACAATAATACTTTTCCAACTCCATTAAATGAAAAGGATGAAGAAAAATATTTAAGATTATTAAAGAATGGTGATAAAAAAGCGAAAAGTATACTTATAGAAAAAAATTTAAGGTTAGTAGCACATATAGTTAAGAAATATTCGTTTCCAAATAAAGATGTAGATGAGCTTATATCTATAGGGACAGTTGGACTTATAAAAGCAATAGATTCTTTTGATGTTGATAAAGGAACGAGGCTTGCTACTTATGCATCTAGATGTATAGAAAACGAAATACTTATGCTTTTTAGAAATAATAAAAAGCAAAAAGGAGAAGTTTATCTTCAAGATCCAATAGGGGTTGATAAAGAAGGAAATGAATAACACTCAATATGATGTATGTAATAAATCCAAAGCTTAGTAATTAGAATCTAAGCTTTGGATTGAGGGTAATAGAAAATGAATTACGTTTTTGTTCAGGAGTTTTTATATATGTTATATCATTTAGGATAGATTTTAGATAAGAATTTTTAGTTATAACATCAGAGCTACTTTTATAATTTTCAATAGCATTATTAAGTGTTTGTAATAATGCTTTAGTATCTTTTTTAGTTTTCTTAAATTTTATTTTTTCAGAAATTTTTTTCATTTCAGATTCAACTAAATTAATTCTTGAATCTATATTTTTAGAACGCTCTAGGAAAACATCTTCTGTATATATTCCACGCTCTAAGAAATCAAATAAACTAAGTCTTTGCTTATTTAAGGTAGACAATTCATTTTCTAATAGAATTAATTCTTTTTCTTCATTAGAAGTATTTTGTATAGTTTTTTGTTTTTTTACTTCAAGCTTTTTATTAGAATAATATTGTTCTAAAGAATCAATAATAGCTTTTTCTACATAATCAAATCTAACACTTTTATTACCGCATTTATGGACACACATAACTCTTAATATTCCACGAGAAGGTCGCATAACCATAGCTTTACCACACACACCACAAACAAGTAAACCAGCTAATGGATTTATAGGAGCATTGGTTAACTGATAAGGTATATGATATTTATTCTTTAAAACTTCTTGAGTATTATTCCAAACTTCTTCACTAATTATAGGCTTATGCTTACCATTTGCGATTATCCATTCGCTTTTATCTCTAGTTCTAGTATCTTTAACTTTACCTAAAGTTTTAGATTTTTTTATTTCTTTCTTTTTCCATGTAACTTTACCTATATAAACAGGATTTTTTATTATAGTTAATACAGAGCTTGGACTAAAATTATTACCTAGTTTAGTTTTAAAACCTAAATTATTTAGTTTTTCACTAATTGCACTAGCTCCATTACCATTTATATATGAATCAAAAATAATTTTAACTCCTTCTGCTTCATGTTCATTTATCTTTAGAGTTCTGCTTTTAAGAATATAATCTATATCATATCCATACGGAGGGGCAGAAGCTATATAATTTCCATCTTCGACACTTCTAACACGTCCACCTTGCATACGCCTAGTAATCATTTTTAATTCTTTACGGCTCATAAAAGCTTCAAATTCTGAATATTCTTCATCAAAGTCATTATTTAAATCATAAATTTTATTTGGAGTTATAATTTTGGTTTTAGCATTTTTAAAGGTTTCTAATATAATTCCTTGCTCCTTCATATCACCACGCCCTAGACGTTGCATATCCATAACAAGAACACCATTATATTTTTTATCTTCAACTTCTTTTAAAAGTTCTAACATTTTAGGTCTAAAGAATAAGCTTTCCCCAGAAACTATTTCTTCTTTAATTTCTACAATATGTAGATTTTTTTCTTTAGCGATCTTTAATAATGCTTTTCTATGTTTAGATAAAGTTTCACCATGACCTAAAGTTTTTTCCATTTCTTCATCAGCACGGGATTTTCTTAAATAAATACATACATTTTCCATTATTTCCTCCTAAAAAAAAGCCTTACCAATACGAAAATTAGGAATAAACATTATATTATAACAATCTATAGTATAGTAAGCACCATATTTACTAGTATAATATTCAATAGCCTCATTTAGATATTTTTCTGTTATATTCAAAAATTCAGCAATTTCATATTTTGTTTTGCAACCTGCTTTAAAAGCATTTATCAAATCTAGAATACCTGCATTTTTTTTATAACCCCATCTTCTAGCCAATACTTCTTGTTTTCGATTTGATATATTAGATTGATTGGATATATCCCCAACAGTTAAATGGTAATGTCCAAGTTCTTCAGCTAAAACACAACATTTTTCTTGAGTAGTTAAATTTTTATTTATAACAATTCTATTACCACAACAACGACCTTTTCTTGTTTTTAAATTATATTCTTTAACAATTATTCCGAGCTTATTAGCTTCTGTTAATAATTCTTCATATAACATCATAATCACCTTTATTATTTCCAAAATTCTTCGTTAGTCATTATTTCATCATCATGTTTAATGTCTTCTTCTGAGAATTCACCTTCTTTATCATGCGAAGCACGTGGCATTAAATATTCTTTACCAGGTTCTTCCCATATTTCTTTTTTCTTATTAATAGGAATAGGTTCTGATTTTTCATATTTACCACTATCAATTAAATCATTAGTATATGCAGTAACTTTTTTTCTTCCAACAATATTAAGTTTTCTAAAGCTTTCTATATGCTGTTCTTCTTCAAGAGATAATGTAATACTGTTTTCTTCAAATCCTAAAAGCCATAAAGGGCTTACATCTAAAGCGTTAGCTAGTACACTTAGTTTATCAACAGGCATGTTTTTTATTGAACCACTTTCATATCTTTGTAATGTTGATTTGCTCATATTAGTTTTTAGTGCTAAATCTTGATAAGAAAGTTTAAGTTCTAATCTTCTACTTTGTATTCTATTCATTATATCTTTCATTTTTGAATCATCTAGTAAATCATTCATTTAATCACCTCATAACTTTATTATAAAATATTTTTTCATAAATGCAACGATTATTTGAAAAAGATTAAAAAAAAGTTGCATAAATGGGTTGACATATAAAAAATAAGGTGCTATGATTTAATCATCCCAAATACGCAACGGAGGTGAGCAAATGATTTATAACAAATTAAAAGGAATTATGAAAGAAAGAAATTATTCACAAAGTAAATTAGCTGAAAAATTAGATATAACAACTCAAAGTTTAAATGCTAAGCTTAATGGACGTAGACAATTTACCATAAAAGAAGCATTTGAAATTATTTCTATTTTAAATATAGAAAATTCAAATGATATAGTGGAAATTTTTTTTACAAATTATATCCCAAATATGCAACAAAAAATAAGTTAGGAGGAATTTACAAATGGAAAATAATTTAGTTTTAAAAGGAATGAAAAATATAGATGGAATGAAGTTCCATGATATAGAAGGAGGATTTGGAGAAGGAAAGAAAGCAATGTTAGTAAAAGAAATTGCTAATATTCACAAAAAAGAATTTAAGCATATTAATGAAGCTATTAACAAGAATAGAAAAAGATTTAATGATAATGTAGACATTATTGACTTAAAAGGAACAGAGTTCGCGGTCGATTTGATCGACAGCGGAATTTATACACAAAATTCAATGAATGCAAGTAAGAATATTTACTTACTATCAGAAAGAGGATATGCAAAACTTCTTAAAATTTTAGAGGATGATGTTGCTTGGGAGCAGTACGATAAGTTAGTTGACGGATATTTTACTCTAAGAGCTAAAGAAAAAAGTGGACAAGCTAATAATTTTAAGACAACAGAAGAATTATTAATATATCAACTTCAAGAACAACTAAAAGTTAAAAAGCAATTAAATGAAGTTAATCATAGAGCATTAGAAGCTAAAAATAAAGTTGAGAAATTAGATAAAAAAGTAGATGACAAATTTGGTGAGTTACCTTTGTTTACCGTAGACTCTAAAGCATTATCAAAATTAGCTAATTCAAAAATGACCGCAGTACTTGGTGGGAAAAAATCACCTGCATATAAAAAATTAAATCGTAAAGGTTGGGCGGATTTATATGGACAAGTTCATAGAGAATTTGGAGTATCTGAAATAGGTGCAATTAAAAGAAAAGATTTAGAAAAAGCAAGACAAGTAATTATAGATTATGTTTTACCAACACATTTAAAAGAGCAAGTAGAAATAGCTAATAATCAAATAGAATTTGAAAAAGCTAATTAGGAGGTAACAGATGAAAAAGAGAGCAAGAAGATTAAAGAGAAAAGAAGCAGAACTTGTAAGTAAAGCTCTAGGAATAAATGGAGTAAAGAAAAGATTTTTATTTGCAGGTTGGAATGCAGAAGGAATGATTCTATATGATAAATTGGAAGATAAAATTTTAAAAACAAGATGTTAGAGGAGGAAAAAGAAATGGAAAGAAAAGAATTTTTAGAAGAACTTAAGATGTTAATAACAGCACAAAGATCCCACATATCACGAATTAAATCAGATAGTGAATATATGACTAACGTATTAAAAGAGAGAATAAAAAGAGCAGAAGAAATGCTAGATAAGTTAGAAGAGGATTATTTTCACCCAAATATAGAGAACAATATTAAAAAATTTGATGTTAATGGAAATCTAATTAATGAAGTATCTAATAATCTAGTAAAAGAAAAGACTACTACAGAGCAAGTAGAAGAAGGATTATTGAAACTATTTAATAAGTATGTTGAAACTGTAGAGAATAACATAGAGAATTATCTCCTTGATGATAATAATTATATTACAACCTTATGTCCTATCGTAGACAGGCTTTTAAAAATAGAATCAGATAAAAAAATATCACAGGAGTATTTTAAAAATTGAACAATAGATTGGAACCTTGGAAATTATTTTTAATAGGTTGGACCATAGTAATTATAGGATTATCAATTATGTATTTATGCATTATGTATTCATAAATACATAATTGAAAAAATAATAATAACAGAGGAAAAATATCAAAGGAGTAATCATTATGATGGAAGCAGATGTAACAATAATTGAGCCAAATAATACGGCTGAAGAAAATGCACAAGCTATTGAATATTCTATTACACAACTTACTCTAATGCTTAAAGCATCTAATCAAATAGCAGAGGATTCATATGTTGAGAATCCTTGGAAGGATGTTAAATGGCCTGATAAAGGAGAATATGCTCCTAAAGTTCATAAGTATCACTATTGTTTTGATTAGTTGGACAAGTGTAAGGATAAAATTATCCTTACTTAAGAATTAACATAACATAATAAATATTAATAAAAGAAAAGGAGGAAAAGATATGAATAACTTATCTTATAAAAATAAAATAGAAAAACTAATAAATAGAATGGAAAAGAACTTAAAAGATGACGATTATAAATATATTTTAGTACAAAAAAAATTAGAGATACCAGTTCATATAGGGAAGAAACACAGTACCTCTAATAAGCCATTTGATAAAATATCTATTTAAATTCTATCAATTCTAAGGAGGAATGTCAAATGAATGTACTCGAATTTATAGATACTGTAGTAGAAGCTGTAGAAAATACAGAATTAACAATAGTACAAGCTATTAATTATATTAAGGAGATGAATGGATATGGAGTTAGCAGATAGTATGTATAGTTATAGATATGAATTTCCAGCAGCTAAAGTTATAGATAGATGCAAGAATTGTGGAAATGATATATATGAACATCAAAAATATTGGGATGTATTTGGAACTATTATATGTGAAGAATGTATAGATGATTTTAGTGTGGAGGATTAGAAGATGGAAACTAAAGAAAAATTATCATTTTTAAAGAGGACTCAAAAAGTAAGATTAAAATTAACAGAATTAAATTTGAAAAAGACAGGATATAATTCTTATTCAAAGTATCATTATTGGGAACTAGAAGATTTTTTACCTAATGTAATAAGATTATGTGATGAATATGATTTATTTACAGAGTTTCAAATAGATTGGGAAACAAATATTGCAACATTAACAATAATAGATGCAGATGATGAAAATAAGAAAAAAGATTGGACTACTAAAGTAGAGAAATTACAGTTAAAAGGTTGTAATGAAATGCAAAACATTCAAGGGACATATACATCAGCTAAAAAAATATTATATTTAACAGCTTTTGAAATAGCAGAGGGAGATTTAAGTGAGATTAGTAAGCAAGAGCAAGAGGCAAATGATGAAGCTAATCAGTTAATTTCATTGGATGATATAGAAAAAATTAATAAATTAATAAATACAACTGGAACAGATAGAGAAAAATTTTATAGCTATTTCAAAATAAAAGAAGTTGGAGAGCTTCAATATAAAAATTATTATAGAGCTATTCAAATGCTTACAAAGAAGAAGGAAGAAATAAAATTTAATAATACTGAAATAAGTAAAGTGGAACAACTACCATTTGGAGGAATGAATAATGGAACAATTAATTGTTAGAGAAAATAATATAAGAGACTTATTAGATGAACTTAATAAATATAAAGGAATAGTGCCAACAGGGGATAAACAAGATTTAAAAAATGAGAGAGCAAAGCTTAATAAATTAAATAAATCTGTAAAAGTACTAGAACAAGCAGAAATAAAGAAAATAAAAGATAAGTATATAGATATATATGAGAAAGTAAAAGAGGTAAAAGCACCAATAGAAAATTTAATTTTTAATATTGAAGAAAAAGAGAAAAAAGAAAAAGTGGACAAGATACAAAAATATATTAGAGAAAATTATGAAAGTATAGAACATAGAATAACTATACAGCTAGATTATCTAAAATCAGCAATGTCAATGAAAAAAATAAAAGAATATATTGACTTACAAGTTAAAAATATTAAAGAAAGAGAAGAAAAATTATCACATATATATCAAACTGATTTAAGAATAACAGGAGATATAGAGAAATTAAATTTATTAAAAGAATTTTTAGTAAATAATAATATCAAATTTAAAGATTTTGGAATGAAAGAAATAGAAGAATAAGGATTGATATTATGGCAGAAGGTTGGATAAAACAATATAGAGCAATAAGAGAACATTGGTTATGGAGTGATAAACCATTTGCAAGAGGACAAGCATTTGATGACCTTCTGCTTATGGTAAATCACCAAGATAACAAGGTTTTAATAGATGGAGAATTAATATTAGTAAAAAAAGGACAAAGAATTACATCATTAAGATCTTTAGGAGAGTCTTGGGGTTGGAGTGTAAAAAAGGTTAAAAAATTTTTAGAACTTCTTCAAAATGACAATATGATTTCTTTTGAATGTGATACTAAAAAAACTTTAATAACTATTCAAAATTGGAGTAAATATCAAGAAAAGGAAACAGTTCTAGACGTTGAAAACAGAGAGATAGCGGAGAATGAGGAAACACAGAAGAAACACGGAGGAAACACAGAAGAAACACAAAAGAAACACACAGGAAACACAGAAGAAACGCAGAAGAAACACGGAGGAAAACAAACAAGAATGATAAAGAAAGAAAAGAATGATAATAATGAAAAAAATGAGGAAGAAGGAGAAGAAAAGACTTCACACTCTACGCTGGACGGACAGGACAGAAATAGTATAGAAAATAAAATTTTTGATATTGTTGGTGATGTTGGGTTTGAAACTTGGTTTAAACAATGTGATATTTCTGAAACTGATAAACATATAGTTATTAAACCTCATAATGAGCTTACAGAGATCACAATAAAGAAAAAATACTTAGAGATACTAAATGCTCTATTAGATAAAAATATCTTATTAGAAGAGCGAGAGGAGGTTAAAATGGGGTAATTATATTTTGGTTAGGACTTAACATAATAATAGGAATATATATCTTAATTGAAGGTATGAAGAAATAGGAGGAATAAATATGAATAATTTAAATATTGATACTTGGAAAGAGCAACTATTGCTTAATGCCGAAGAAAGAATTAAAGAATTAGAAAGAGAGAATAAAGAGTTAAGAGATGAATTACATCATATAAGCCCATTTAAAAGTTGGAATAAAATTAAATCTTCAATCGACGACGCTAGTTATAGTATTCCAGTTATTCAAAATGCTTATGAAAAATATAAAATAATAGCTGCTATATCTACTGTTATAAGAATGACGTTTAATCTTAATCAAGTTACTAGGTTGCTAGAAAAAGATTATGAAAAAGCTCAAGAAATTACTGATGATATATTGAACTTTATGAAAGAAAATAATGTGAAAAATTAGGAGGATAAATAAAATGATTAAAAACAATAAGGGATGTAAAGGATGTGCGAAATTAGTTCAAATCGTTAATACAGATGCTAAGTTTTGTACTACTGAACAAGGCGTTTTATATATCGTAGAGGATAAATTTTATTTAAATAATAAAAATTGTGATGAAAAAGTCAATTATGTAACACTGAAAGGACAAGATTGGAAATAAACCATTTTGCTGATGTCAACAAAATGGTAGGAGGAATTAAAATGAATCGAGTAATTAAAAAATGTGATTTTGCTGTGATAGGGATGTTTTGGTCAGTTATTATCCCACCAACTATATTCTTTTATATAACTTCCATGGCTACTGTACATGATATTATAACATTTATTGAAGTTATGATTAGTTTCACGTTATCAATATATTTACCAATTATATTTTTTAGAATTAGTATTTTATTAGAGGAGAAGGAGGAATAGAAATTATGAAAGCTACAATAGGAAAATTTATTATAGAATCAGATACTAGACAATATGTTGTTTGTGAAAAGTGCATTGTGAATGCGGAAACGGCTACTAAAGAAGAAAATATCGGTAAGGAATACAATAAGCCGATTGGATATTTCAATCACTTAGAAGAAGCTTATAAATTTATTGGAGAAAGAACAGTTAAAACTAATGATGATGTAGAAACTATTCTAAATAAATTACAAGAGATAATTGATTGTTTAAAGGAGGAAAAATAAAATGAAAAAGTTATTTATATCACAACCTATGAGAGGCAAAACTGATAAAGAAATATTAGAGGAAAGAGAAATGGCAATTAAAAAAGCTAAGGCAATATTAAGAGAAGATGTTGAGGTATTAGATACATTCTTTGATGATTTTAAAGGTAATCCAAAACCTTTAAATTATCTTGCCAAATCAATTGATTTTTTAGCAGATGCAGATATAGCTTATTTTGCATCAGGTTGGCAAAATGCTAGAGGTTGCCGAATAGAACATCAATGTGCAGTAGGTTACGGAATACAATGTATATATTAATAAACCGAAAATAATGTTTGGAGAATGAATATGAAAAAACTAATACAAAAGACTGATAAATATATCTGGTATCAGTATGGATCAATTCATAGATTACATGTATTTAATGATAAATATACAATTAGTGATAATATGAAAGGTCTTGTTACTAAAAATATTGAAAACGTAAGAAAAAGAATAGAGGAGCTGAATTAAAATGATAGATTTAAATAAAATTATAAATGAAAAGATGGTAGAAATAGAAAAGGGAGGTTTTGTAGAAAAGACAATAGAAGATAATTTAAAGAAATGCTTAGAAAATGTTATTTCAGATGTATTTAGTTATAGTGGTCCAGTAAGAGATGGTATTAAAAATCATATAAAAGAAAATTTAAATATAAATTTAGATGATTTAAATATTCCTCAATATAACGCATTAGTAGTACAAGCTGTAAATAAAAAAGTAAAAGAAATGATTGAAATTCAAGGAATAAATAAATTGAATGAGTGCATAGATAAAATGCTTATAGATGTAAAAGAAGAATATACATTGTCAGAAATAATAGAACAATTAAAAGAGGATGATTATAAAGAAAAATATGAGTATTCAGAAGATGATTATTTAACATTAATTATAGATGAAACAGCATATGGATATAAGCATATATATTTAGATTTAGAATCTGATAAAAGCAAATATTCATGTGATTATGAAATAAGCATAGATAAAGAGGGGAGGATATATTCTACTCAGTTAGGAAGTATTGATATTACTAAAAATGCAAAAATAGGTACTTTATTTGGATTAAATGAAATGATATTTAAAATATATTCAAGTGGAGCAAAAGTAATTTTAGATAAAGGAATGGATCCAGATGATTATAATACTTATCTAGGTGAAGATTATTAAAGTTATAAAGGAGATGAATTAAATGGATTGTGTATGTATAGAATATGGAGCAAGATATTCAAAATTAACAAAAGAATTATTAGATACTAAACCAGATATTTATTATAGAGCATTGATTGCATTAAGAATTAAGGAATTGGAAAGACATAGTGGCTATATTAAAAAGATAGATAAAGCTAAAAAGAATGGTACTAAAATAAAATTTAGTGTTGCTTCTAGTAAAGAAGAAGCATTAAAAGCTATAGAGGATATAAATAAAAGTATAAAAGAAGTAAATTCTAAGTTTAATAAAAAAATTAGTACAATTAGTTTGGTTGAAGATTAGTATAAATAAAACTTAATATGAGGATACTTTATATTCAAGTATTCTCATATGATATTCAAATGATAAGGAGATTTAAAAATTATGGAGATGGAAAGATTTGAAATAGAAAGGTTCAATATAGGAGATAAAGTTAGCAATATTAACAATTGCAAGGTTGGAATTATAGTTAGAATTTATAAGAACGGAAGTATAGCAGTTTTAGAAAAAGTTGCTCCAACTGTAATTTCTACTCATGATAGTAATAAAACATTAAGTCTAGTAGAGAAAAATAGTGTTCCAATATATGATGAAACATTATAAAAGTAAAAGGAGCGTTAGGAATGAGCAATATAGAAGTTAGAGAATTAAAACAACAAAGCAAAATATTTAGAGAAATGGCAGACTTACTTGATAAAGCAGTTATAGCTATTGAAAATGGTGAAGATGATAAAGTTGAAGAAATAGAGGGAGCGTGTTTAATTAAAATAATGCAACTAAAATCTATAGAAATTAAGGGAGAATAATAAATGGATATATATAAGAAATATTGTGATTATTGTGGAGAGCAACAAGTAGCTAAAAAGGGAATTATGCAAAACATGAGTAAGCTAATTATAGAAAAAAAGCAAGGTATAGTTAAGTTTGAGATATGTCAAAAATGCTCGGAAGAAATAATAAATAAAGTAGTGAATAATCAGGAAAAGATTGAGCGCTGTGAAAATACAATAGTTTGAAAATGCGAAGGGAGAATTAAAAATGAATAAAGAAAAGTTAGAAAAAATAAATCAATATATAGCTAGAGTAGATGTCTTAATAACACATTTAGATGATATTATACCTATTGCTCTTGAAGATGAAGAATATAGAGAAAATGAATTGTTAGATGATTTAAAGTATGCAGAAAAAAGAATAGCAATTATAAAGAAAACCAAAAAAGAATTAATGGAACTTAATGCACAATCTTTTTAAAATATGTAAAGGAGATAGAAAAATGAAATTTGAAAATTTAAGAAAAGAAGATAGAGAATTAATAAAAAGAAGTATGTTAAATCATTCAGTAAGCTTAACTTCGGAAGCGTTGGAATGTAAAGAAGCTATGTCAAAAGAAGCTTATGAAAAAACAATGAGAGATGCAGATAGATTAATTTTTTTAGTAAATGTATTAAATGATAGAAAAAACTATGATTAATTAACAATCCTTTGAAAATGCGAAATGAGGTGAGGAGTTGAAAGGAAAGATTTTTAAAGTTTATGTTGATGGAAAACTAAGAATGGGTTGTGGTAGTCAATTTGTATTAATGAACAATGTTGTAAGGTTACATCAAAAATACGGAAAAGATAGAGTTAAAATCGTAGAATGTGAAGAAAGTATACAATTTACAAAAGAAGAATTAAAAGAATTAAAAAGGGCTATGAATTTACAAGATGAATAAATCACAATTCAAATAAAATGCGAATGGAGGAGATCGGAATGAAATTTTTAGATTATGGGACAAGATTTATTTTTACTAAGGACTATATTACAGAAACTAGAGAATATAAAAAAGGAGCTAAATGTAATACTTTAAATAATATAGTTGTTTTAGGACTAAGTGGGGAGTATTTATTTGATATTGATAGTAAATTAGCAAGAAAATTTGGAAAAATAATAAATGAGTAAATACACAATCCAAATAAAATGCGAAGGTAAAATAATGAAAAAGAAAAAATGTAAAAAGATCTTAAAAGCTTATGAAATGAGAAAAGAAGAAGTAAAAATAGTAGCTGAAATTTTAGAAGAAATACAGATGAAACCTACAGAAAAATCAAAAGAAAATGGAAGAAAATTAATAAAATTTTTTGATGAAATAGAAGGAAAAACAAATGAAAGAGATAGTAAATACAACTGATAAATTTATAGTTTGTAAATATGGGAATGTATATAGAGTACATTTTTATGATGATAAAAGAAAAAAGGTTGATGAAATGAAGAGTTTTATAACTAAAAGCTTTGATAAAGTTAAAAGATTTTTATAAAAAAGGAGAAATAAAAATGACTAACGAACAAATGATAAAAATAATACAAAAAGCGGTAGATAAATATGGAGAAAAACAATTGGATATCGCACAGGAAGAGCTTGCAGAGCTTATACAAGCAATTAGTAAATATAAGAGAGCAAGTACACCTGATGAAATTGCAAAAGCTAGAAACAATGTTATAGAGGAATTAGCAGATGTGTGTATAATGGTAAAGCAAATATGCTTCTTATTAGATTTTAATAGAGACGATTTAATAACCAATATGATGAAATATAAACTTAGAAGATTAGACCAAAGAATGGAGAATGAATAATGATTAATACTAAAACATGGACTGAAGCAGATACAATTACTTTAGATAGAATGATTAAAGAAGGGTGTAGTAATAAAATGATAGCAAAATACTTAGCAAGACCAGAGAGTTATATATCAGCAAAAAAGAAAACATTAGGATATAACATTAAATCTATAAAACACTGGACTAAAGAAGAAGATAAAGAATTAAGATATTTATATTATGCTGGTGCTACAGATGAAGAGTTAGCAATTAAGTTTAATCGAACACCACACCAAATTTATCAACATAGATATAAAAAAGGATATGTAGAGTTGATTAGATATGATTGGGATAAAAAATTCCTTCAAGAATATTTTATAAATCAATTAAAATCATCTAAAAATTTAACTGAGGCTATGACTAAAACTAAACTTTCATATGATACTATTAAAAAATATCTTAGAATTTTTCTAAAGAAAAAGATAATATCTAAAAAGCTATATGATGACTTATCCAATAAATTTTCTAGAAAAATTGTAAAGGTGGGATAATAATATATAAATTATAGAATATAATGAATTGTTTATATATTTATTTAAATATATAATTAAATTAAGAAATGATTAGCGATAGGATTACAAATAAAGCAAATCTTAATTTATATCACTTGTAATAAAACTAGATAGAAGTATTAACATTAAGGGTTTAGAAATAAATCCTTTTTGTTATATTAAGGAGGAATTATTGTGGTTGAAGATTTAGAAAAATATAAGATAAGAAGTGTAAGAATAAAAACATTAAAGCAAGAAAGGAATGTTTTTAGTTATGACAAAGAGAGAGTTAGAAAAATTAATAAAGAAATCAATGAACTTAATTATTATCAACAGAAAGTAAAGAACGGATTATTAATATTAAAAGAAAATGAGAGAGAAATAATACATAAAAGATATATGGACTTAGATTATCAATTTAAAAGTTCATATAGATTAGCACAGGATTTATATACTAGTTATTCATTGTTAAGAGCTCAATATAATAGTGCTATTAAAAAGTTAGAGGATTTAGATACAGGGAGAGGACTTCATTAAATAATACATATTAAAAATAAAAAATGGATAACTTACATACGCCCGTAAGAATTGATTTAATTTATTTAGTAAAAACAAGCTAAATAAATCGGAATCAGTTCTTTTTTTTATATTTAAAATTAAGCTATCAAATAAAAGGAGGATAAATTATGAGAAATTTAACGGTTAAACAATCAAAATTTCTTAATCTTATTCTTGAAGGTAAGACACAATTTGAAGCTTATAAAGAAGTATATAGCTCTAAATTGAAGCCAGATACTATTAAGGTCAAAGCTTCAAAATTATTTAATAGTGAAAAAATTCAAATAGAATATAAAAAAGCATTATCTAAAGCACAGGATAAAGCTATATATACAAGAGTGCAAGCTACAGAAGATTTAAAGTATTTGATAGAAGAATCTAAAGCAGATATACAGAAGTTTGGAATAAAACAAAGTAATGTATTAGGACTTACAAAAGGAATAGAGCAAATGACAGCTATTTTAGGATTATCTATTATTGATAACAAGAAAATAGAAATTGAAAAAGAAAAATTAGAAATTTCTAAATCAAAACTACAAAAAGATAATGATAATTTACAAAAAGAAAATGCCCAGCTTTTAAGAAAGGTAATTTATGATGAGTAAATTTACTACAAAGCAACAAGAGGTATTGGACTGTATAAAAAATGATATGCCTAAGATACTTGTTACTTATGGAGCAAAAAGAGCTGGTAAAACTCATGTACTAAGTTTAGCTTTTTTAGGATTTATTGCTAAGCATGAAAATGATAATAAAAACTTTATTCTTGGAGGAGTTACGTATTCAACTATATGGCGTAATATACTTGAAGATTGGCAAAAGTGGTTAGGGATAGAAATTAAATTATCTAAATATAACAGCTTTAATTTGTTTGGTAATAACATTTATGTGCTTGGTGGTAGTAAGTCTAACTCTTGGGAAACTGCAAGAGGATTTACAGCACAAGGAGCATTTTTAAACGAAGCTACTGCATTAGATGAAACTTTTGTAAAAGAGTGTATTTCAAGGTGTTCAGAAGAGGGAGCAGTAGTATATATGGATACCAATCCAGAGAATCCAATGCATTATGTTAAAACTGATTACATAGATAAGGATGGGCAAAGGTTAAAAAGTGGAAAACTAAATATAAAAGCATTTCATTTTACTTTAGATGATAATACCAAAATAAGTGAAGAATACAAAGAATCTATTAAAGCAGCTACACCACAAGGGGTATTTTATGATAGGGATATAAAAGGTCTTTGGGTTAGTCCAGAAGGTGTTATATATTCTAGCTTTAGGCAAAATGTACATATTATAAAAAGAGAAAAAATACAAGATTTAGAGCTGGAAGATATATGGTGTGGAGTTGACTGGGGATATGAACATAAAGGCTCTATAACTGTATTAGGAAGAGATAAAAATAATAATTTTTTTTTACTAAAAGAAATAGTATCACAACATAAAGAAATTGACTGGTGGGTTGAGAGAGCTAAAGAAATTAAAAGACATTATAAAAAAGAGTTTGGAAATATTAGATTTTATTGTGATAGTGCTAGACCAGAGCATGTTGCAAGATTTCAGCGTGAAGGACTTAAAGCATTTAATGCTAATAAAAAAGTTCTTGCAGGTATTGAAGTTGTAGCAAAATTATTGAAAGTTAATAGGTTATTTATTTGTGAGGATTGCAAAGAAACAATTAAGGAATTTAATTTATATGTTTGGAATGATAAGACAGGAGAACCGATTAAAATCAATGATGACTGTATGGATAGTTTAAGGTATGCACTATATAGCTATTACATATTAAATCAAAAGATATTCGGATTCTAGGAGGTGTTTAGATGGGAATATTAAAAGCTATAAAAAATTTATTTAAGAAAGGAGCGAATAGAATGAGTAATGAAACATTTTTTACTGAAAATACTTTATTGACTTTATATGATGAATTTATTTCTTCTACTGACTTTGCTTGGTTTGAGATAGGTGATAGATATTATAAAAATGAAAATGATATTTTATATAGACAAATGTATTCAATTCAAAATGGGAAAAAAGTTATAGATACAGAACAACCAAATAATCATTTAAATCATTCGTTTGCTAAATGTTTAGTTGACCAAAAGGTTGACTATAGTTTAAGTAAACCACCTAAAATAACATCTGATGATGAAAATTATTTAGAACTATTAGAAAAGATTTTAAAAGATAATAAATTTAACTATAAATTAAAGCTTTTAGGAATTAAGGCAAGTAACAATGGTATATCATGGCTACACCCATATTTAGATTCGCAAGGACAGTTTAAATTTACTATTATTCCAGCTAATCAAGTTATACCAATATGGGCTGACGATATGAAAACAGAATTAGATGGAGCAATAAGAGTATACACTACTACAGTAATAAATGGACAATCTTTTGAAGAAATAGAAGTTATTGAATATTGGAGTAAAACAGGAGTAACAAAATATAAAATTCAAGGAAATAGTTTATCGCCATATACGGATCAGATAGATGATGATTTATTAACAGAGATTGATGGAGCATATGATGGACAGGAGTTGCCACACTTTATAAATAATGGAGTACGTAAAGCTTGGGGAATAGTTCCGTTTATACCCTTTAAAAATAATATAGATTCATATGGAGATATAAGATACATAAAGAACTTAATAGATAATTATGATTTAACTAGAAGTGATTTAGGAAACTCTTTAGAGCAACTTAGAAACTTTATTTTAGTATTAAAAAATGCACAAGGTTCAGACATAGAAGAGATACTACAAAATTTAAAATTATATGGAATGATTAAGACAGAGAATATTGATGGAAGTGGTTCAGATGTTGATATGTTGTCTAATCCAATAGATGCAACTGCATCAATAGAACATACAAATACTTTAAGAAAAAATATTATAGAGCTTGTACAAGGAGTTAACTTAAATTTAGAGTTAAGTATTCCACCTTCAGGAGTAGCACTTCAATTACTTTATTCTGGATTAGATATAAAAGCAAATGGATTTGAAACAGAATTTACGCAAGGATTTGATATGCTACAAGAATTTATAAATATTTATTTAGTGGAAAAAAATCAAATTAAAAAACAAGGATTTGCAGAAATTCAATATCAAAGAAATACACCTCAAAATATATCAGAGCAAATTCAAAATATAAGAAATTCACATGGTATCGTATCAAATAAAACTTTATTTGAAAATCATCCTTTTGTTAAAGATGCAGATGAAGAACAAAAAGAATTTGATAAGGACCAGAAGAAAATTTATAATTCTCATTTTGATAATGTTCCAATAAGTCATTTAGGAGAATTTAAATAATGATTTCTCAAAAACAACAAATGGTGAATTTATGGGGTGTCTATAATCAGCAAGAGCAACATAATAAATATTGGATTTTATTATATTTTTATCTTTTAAAAACTTGTAAGTATTATTTATCACTAGGAAATTATAAATCAAGAGAAATAAAATTAACGGCACATGAAGAACAAAAAGTATATCAAAAATTTAGGAATGAACTTATAGCAGATAGTATTAAAATACAGAAGTATATAGAGGAGCATTTAAAAGATACATATATTAAAACATGGGAATCTACTTTAAAAAATATTGAATCTAATACACCATTACCAAGTTTAAAAGAAATTTATGAGGACATAAATAAGGTGTGGGTAGGAGATAAGAATTTTAAAGATAGACAAGCACATAATACTAAAATAATTGAAAATAAGTTACATGATTTACTTTTAGATGAATCTTTAGATATAGAGGAAAAGTTTTTACAAGCTCAAAAAATCATAGGTGATTATAGATATATGATTGAAAGATTAGTTAGGACTGAAACAATACATACAATGGGACAAGCTTCTATTAAATGTATGATAAAAAATAATATTGGATATGTACAATGGATAACTTGTATGGATGAAAGAACATGTATTATATGTGGGGCTAGAGATATGAGAGTTTATCCTATAAATGTAATTCCACAATATCCAGATCATCCTAATTGTAGATGCTTACTTTTACCTTATAAATTATTTTAGGAGGAATATCATGATAGATTTTATTAAAAAATTAGGATTAGATGAAACTACAGAAAATGCTTTAATTGGAGCATGGAATGAAAAGAAAGCATCATTTGATAAAACTATTACAGACTTAGAAAGTGTTAAATCTCAAATAGAATCAGATTATAAAGAAAAATTAAAAGGGTTTAAAGATTATGACACTATAAAAGAAAAAGTTAATGAATTAGAACAGAAAATTTCTCAAAAAGATGTAGAAATTGAGCAATCAAAGAATAGAAATATAAACGATAGACTTGATTTTGAAATTGAAAAAAGGCTTTTACAAGGGAACTATGCTCATCCAGAACTATTAAAATCAGCAATTGATAAATCATCAATTAAATATGAAGATGGTAAATTTAATGGTTTAGATGAAGCTTTAAATACTATTAAAGAAAAATATTCAGATATGGCACAAGCAAACTTAAAAGGAGCTATGCCACAACAAAAGACCAAAAGTCCAACTCAATTGGATGTAAATAATATGTCAGCAGAAGATATTGCAAAGAATTGGACTAAAATTATGGAGCAAAGGAGAAAATAGATATGGCAGATATAACAACAGGAACACCAAATGGAACAGGAAATCCATCTAATGGAGCACCAATAGGAATTAATCCTACAATATGGACTGGCTCTTTAATGCATAATTATTATGAAAAGTCAGTAGTACCGTTAATAACTAAAAAAGCACCAGTAATACATGGAGATAAACTTATATATTCATTAGCTTCACCAGTAAATATTAATAAAGGAACTACATCAGATGATGAAACAGATGTTATTTATCAATCAGTGAAGCCTACTACATTATCAATTGAAATGGATAAAACATATGATTGGGCAATTAAATGTAGCAATATAGAATTATTTCAAACTAATTTAGACTTATTAAATGGAGAAATGCAAGAAGCAGCAGATGGATTAGATGAAGCAATTTCACAAGATGTTTATGCTGATATTTTTGCAAGTGCTGGGCAAACAATGGGAGCTATAGAGGTTAGTGGACTTAATGCGTATGATACTTTAGTCAATATGGGAACTATGCTAAATAAAAACAAAGTTCCTAAAAGAGGTAGATATGCAGTAATAGATAATGATTATTTAGGTATGCTAACAATGGACCCTCGTTTTCAATATGATCCTACTGTTTTAGAAAATGGAATAGTAGAGGGAAGAAAAATAGGAGGATTTACTATATTAGTCACTGATGATATTCCAACTTTGAAAGGTGGAGCAAAAGGAGTATTTGCTATTCAAAGAGATGGATATGGATATGGTACTCAATTTGATAATGTTGAGTTCTTTGAAAAACTTGAACAATCAAGAGGACAAGCAGTAAGAGGGCAAGTATTAGCAGGATATGGAGTTTTAAGACCAAATAACATTGTATCAGCACAAGTTACATATAATACAGAAATCCAACCTAATGTAGTTGATTAATGGATATATTAGAAACTTTAAAAGGGATAATTCCAGATGTGAATCCATCCCTTTTAAATTATTATGTAATGAAAGCTCAAAGTTATTTCTTATCTACTACTAATCTTGATTTAATACCAGATGAAGCAAATTTTATAGTTATAGATTTAGCATTAATATATTTAAATAAATTTGGTAATGAAGGTTTAAGTTCTACTTCCAATAGTGGAATAACATTAAATTTTGGGACAGATATACCAGAGGATACAAAAAGAGCTATAGCAAAGTATAGGAGAATATCATGGTAGTACCAGTTAGAAATTTTAAGACTTTTATTTTACAAGAATATTCTAAAGGAAGAAGCAAAGAGACAGGAGCGACAATTAATGATTGGATAGATGTGGCAACTATTAATATATCTATTGTTAAATCAAGACAGAGTTTAGTTATTGATAAAGTAAGAAGAATTGTAGAAACATATAAGGGATTAACTAAAAGTAATCTTTTAATAGCTGATACAACAAGATTAATATCAATAGATAAAACAGAATGTTACTTAGTTAAAAATGTAATACCTAGTCTTTGGAATAATATTGAGTTAGAAAAATTAGAGGAATTTTAAAATGTTAGATACAGAGGATTTTATAAAATCATTAAATAATTATAAAGAACATGTAAGAGAAACTCTAAAAGAGAATATGATTAGTATTAGTTCAGATACTTTAGAAGATGCTAAAAATAGAAGTCCTATAGATATAGGAACTATGCGAGAGAATAGTGGTTATTTTGTGAAAGAAGAGGAAAATAAAATTACTTCATTTATTGGATTTATGGAATTTTACAGTGTATATGTTCATCAAGGAACAGGCATATTTGCTTTAAATGGTGATGGTAGGCAAACACCTTGGTGGTGGAAAGGTACTACAGAAAAGTGGGAAGGTTGGCACTTAACTAGAGGACAAAGACCAAAACAATTCTTGTGGGATAGCTTAGTAAATAAAATAAGTACTATTCCAGAAGAACTGGGAGAAGGTGTTTAGATGGAAACAACTTTATATAAATTACTTAATAATAATGAAGAATTAATAAATTTAATAGGAGAAAATAGAATATTTCCTATATTTGCAACAGATTTAAAACAGTGTGCATTGGAATATGAGTATAGAGATTTAAAGAGTGGAATAGTTAATCAATCTCAATTTTCAATAAATATAATTTGGAATGATTATGACTTTATTTTAAATGTTAAAAGTCTATTGAATGAGATATTAATAGATAAACTTAATACTCAATATAAAGAATTAAATGGATATAAATTTAATATTATGTTATCTGGAGGAAGTTCTCCACTTTATAGAGATGATTTAAAAGTATATCAAATAAATTTAAATTACATAGTTAAATGGATAAAGATTTAAGGAGGAATACATATGACAACAGGAGTAGGAAGTACAGGAACATTACCTAATGGTCAAACATATGGACAATCATTAGCAGATGTTAATGAGGATGAAATAGTCATAGGTGGAGGAGCATTATATTTTGTACCTATAGCTAATTTAACATCTATACCAGATGATGACACTATAGAAGTTCCAAGTAATAATGTTGGATGGTGTAGTGGTGGATTTAAGATAAATTATAAACCTAAGGCTACAAAAGTATATAACCAATATGATCAACTAGTAAGAACATTTATAACTAGAGAAGATTTTACAGTTAAAACAGGAATATTAAACTGGAATGTAAAGAACTTAACAAACTTCTCAAATGCACAATATATAAAAACCAATACAGATGTAAGAAGCGTGTTTACAGGAAGTGGTGCATTAAATATATTTTTAATACGTTTTGTACATACAAAGAAATCAGATGGACAAAAAATAAGATTCACAATGGTAGGCCAAGGTGGAAATGGATTTGACTTAGCATTTGGAGATAAACCTACTACTGTAAACGCAGAATTAAATGCTATACAGTATTTTGAAAATTTCTTAGCAGAAATACGTGAATCACTAGCTCAAACAGGTTCAAATAGTTCATCAAGTAATTAGAAAGAAGGACATTAAATGTTATTAGATTTAGATAAATATTTAGAAGATATAGAAATACACTTAAAAGGTGAAGTTTTACATGTAGAAGCTATAAGTAATGAATATGCTAATAGATTTATTGCATCTATGACAGCACAAGATAAGGATATAGAGAAAATACAAAAACTTGTTATTGAATTTTTAAATAAAAATAGAGAAGGTAAAGTGTTTACAGAAGAAAATATAAATAATGAGTTTACATTTAAACAGTTAAGAGCGTTAATGATGTTTATTACTAGTGAAATAACAGGAATTGAAAAAAACTAAAAATCCCCATTCCAGATGGAGAAGTGGGGAAGTTAATAATAGAAAAATATTTTAAAAGTAATACTAAGCATTTTAATATTTATACACATGAAATAAAAATGATATCAAATTATACAGGATTAAATATGATAGAAATAAAAAAGTTACCACACGCATTGTATTGCCTTTATAGAAGAGATGCATGGATATATCAACAACAACAAACAGAAGAAGGAAGAGAATTTTTAAAAGATTTATATACTTTGCAACAATCAGAAGCTGATTATGACAAAATTAATGAAGTATCAATTAAAGCTTAGCTTGATTGATACTTTTTTTATAAGGAGGTTTAAGTATGAGTGGAGAAAATCCAAGTGTTGAACTAGCACCATTACGAGGTTCTATAGTAATAGATTTAGATAATTTTAATGAAGGAATTGAAGAAGTAGAAAACAGGGTTGAGAGTTTAAAAGAATTATTTGATGATATAAGTTTAAATTTTAATTTAGATGGAATAGATGAAATACAATCACAATTAAGTGATGTTACAAGTGATTTAGACACATTAAATGATATGGATGTTAGCCCAGAAATTAATTCAGATAGTATAAGTTTAGTTTTAACTCAAATTAATAGTGTAAGAGAAAGTATAGATGCATTAAAAGATGAAAATGTAGATTTTGATTTAAGGATAGATGGATTAACAAGTGCAATATTAGCTATCGATGAATTAAAAGAACAATTAGATGCATTTAAGGATAGTCCTGATGTTGGACATGTAGAATTAACTGGAATAGCAGCTGCCCTAGCAAAATTAGAAGAGTTACGAACTACTGCTGAAGAAAGTATGTTTGAAGTTTCAGAAGGCACTGATGAAAGTAGCAATAGATTTAAACAATTTGGTGGAATAGTTAGTGGAGTAGGTAAAAAGTTAAGGCACTTTGGAATGCAGGGAACGATGATGTTTACTGTACCAGTTGTTATGGGATTAGTAAAAGCTAGTGAAGCTAGTGCAAAATTTGGAGCAAGTATAAATTTAGCAAAGAATGAATTTGGTAAAGCAAATACTACTGTACTAGATTTTTCAAACAATGCATTAAAAGGATTAGATATGTCTAATGGAGCAGCTTTATCACTTACAGATACCTTTGGATTATCAGTTAACGCGTTAGGTGCAAATAAAGTTCAATCAGCAGAATTAAGTATGGAGTTAACAAGATTAGCTCAAAACATGAATTTAGGTACAGGTGGAGCTATTAGTTTACAAGATGCTACACAAGCTTTAACAGGTATGTTAGGAGGACAAGATTATGCTTTAAAATCAATGGGTATTAGTTTAAGTAATACTGAATTAAATCAAGCTGCTTTAAATTCCCAATATCATAAAGCATTTAAGAATTTAACTCCTTATCAACAAGCAGTAATTGAAACTAAAGTAGTTCAAGATAAATTAAATAAGTCTTTAGGTCCATTAAATAAAAATTTAAATTCTCAATATGGTGCAACTGAAAGAGCAAAAGGAAGTTTTACAGAGTTAGCAGAAAATTTAGGAAGTACTTTAACTCCAGAAATAATTGGGTTAACTCATATTATCGAAAAATTAAATAATTGGTTTAGTCATTTATCTCCACATTCTAAGGATTTAGTAAAAGATGCAATAATAGGAGCTGCTGTATTACCACCTTTAGCATTAGCTATTGGAGGAGTTAGTTCAGTAGTAGATGTATTGAGTGGAGCACTTTTATTTTTAGCAGATAATCCAATTGTACTGGCTATAGCAGGAATATCTGGATTTGTTTTATGGTGCCATCATTTAGCTGATGAATCTAAAAAAAGTACTGAAGAAACAAAAAAGAACTTCATGAGATTAAATAAAGGAATTACTGTACCAATTAATGAAGCATCTAAAAATGGAAAAGAAAAGTTAGGTGGATTATCACGATATATGCTTAAAACTTCTTATGAAAGTACTAATAAGACATCTGAAAATTTTAAAACTATGGGGAAAAATATTAATAGTGATGTAAATAGTACTAAAAATAATGTTTCTAATAAATGGGGAGAAATGGCACATGATGTAACTAACAAAAGTAATTCTATGAGTTCAAATACTACTCAAACTTTTAGAGGTATGAATAAAGGGATTAATTCTTCAGTAAATAATACTACAAGTCATGTAGTAGGCAAATTTGCAGATATGAGAAATAATGTTACATCAACAAGTAGTAATATGAATAGCACAACTACTGTAACTTTTAGTTCAATGTGTAATTCTATAAGTAACTCCATGGATAGAGCAGGAGATTGGATAAGAAGCCAATGGAATCAATCATACAATGATACGGAAGCAAATGTTAATAATATTGAACGTAGTGCAGAAACACATTTTAATTCTATAGAAAATAGTATTGGGAATTATATGAATAGAGTTGCTATGCACATACATAGTGGATGGGATGCTGCTGTAAATGCAACAGGAAGAGAATTAGATAATTTAGATTCAGAAGCACATCAAAAATGGGGAGGTTTAGAATCATGGTGGAGTAATGTAGTAAAAGATTTACCTAATGATGTAAATAATATTGGTGGTGAGTTAGAACAGGCTGGAAGTAATATTATTAATTCGTTATTAAGTGGAATAGAAGGAGCTTGGGGAGATGTTACAAGTTGGATAGGAAATGCATTAAGTAATTTAGCAAGTTCAGCAGATTCAGAAGCACATCATATTATATCAAGTATTGATGGTTCTCATGCTACTGGATTAAATTATGTCCCATGGGATGGATATAATGCAACATTACATAAAGGCGAGATGGTTCTGACAGAAAGTGAAGCAAATCAATATAGAAATGGTGTAGGAGTAGGAGGTAATACTAATATAACTGTAAATACTAGTAGTTCTGATCCTTATGAAATCGCTTCATCAGTTAGAAGAACATTAAATCAATTAGCCAATGGATTTTAGGAGGTACATATGAAATTACAAATAATTAATACTGTTACAAATGCAACTATTACATTTGATGATAAGAGTTATGTTTTAAATAATTTTCAAGCAGATAATACTAAAGTTACTCATAATACTAGTAAAACTATAAAAGAAATAGGAGAATATTTAACTGCTAGTTCTGTATCTAGTAGGGAAATAGATTTAATGGGCTATATTATAGGTGAATCTAAAGCTGATTTATTAAATAAGCAACATAAATTAATGAATTTAATTAATCCACTTCAAACCCTAACAATTATAGTTAATAACTCATTTCAAATTGAAGTTAAAGCACTCCAAACAGTTCAGTGGGGTGCTACATGGGATAATAATAACGATCAGTTTATAAAGTTTAGTATTACATTTTTAGCACCAAATACCGTGTGGAGAGATATCTACCCCACACTTATTGATTTTTCTCCTTGGGTAGATGGGCTTATATTCCCAATTAGTATTCCAGAAGATACAGGAATGATATTTGGGCATAAAACTAGAAATTTATATACTAGCTTTTTTAATCCTTCAAACATAAAATTAGGTGCAAAATTTACATTAACTTGCTTAGCAGAGGTTACAAATCCAAGTATCATTAATTTATCCACTCATGAAGAAATGAATTTAGATGTTACTTTACAGCCAGCTGATGAGTTAATTATAATAACTGATTTTAATAAAAAATCTGTAACGTTAAATGGAGAAAGTAAATGGAAAATTTTTAAGTTTTTAAATTCAAAGTGGTTAACTATACAACCAGGAGAAAATACATTTACATATAAAACAGAAAATAATTCAGAATTAATGCTAAATATTCAAGTTGAGTTTTATCAATCTTACTGGGGGGTGTCTAAATGGTTGAATTAACAATAGGTGTTTACAATACTGACTTTGAGCTTATAGGTGTAATAGATGAAATAGAAAATTTGCAAATAACTAATAATTTAACTACTAGCAGTACATTTAGTTTAAATGTAGTCTTAACTCCAGAGTTAGCTCAAATATTAAAAGTAGATAATTATATTATCTTAAATCGTGAAAATGAATATAAAGCAAATGTATTTATTATAGAATATCAAAATATAAACTTAAGTTCGGATGGTACATATAGCTTACAAATACAAGGTAGAAATTTAGTAAGTTTATTAGCACGTAGAGTTGTTACTAAATTATATAATGTTACAAATATAAATGCTGAAACTATAATTAAAGCCCTTATTTTTAATGAATTAATAAATACTATAGAAGCTAGAAAAATAAATAATTTAAATTACATAGATAATACTTTAATAAATACTTTAGTAACTTATTCAAACTCTCAACTTTATAGCAATTTATTAGATGAAGTTACAAGTATTTTAACAGTTGCGGAGCTAGGAATAAGTATAACTTTAAATTTAAAAACAAGAGAATTTAACATAGAGCTATATATTGGACAAGATAAAACATTAAATGCAGATTATCCAATTATTTTTTCTACTGAATTAAATAATATTATGAGCGAGGAATTTACACATAGTACTAAAGATTATGTAAATGTAGCTTATGTATATGGGGAAGTAGGAACGAGTGATACACAAGAATTAGTAATAGTTGATCCTAGCTCAGCAAATGGAATAAATAGATATGAACAAAGTCTAAGTGCTGACTTACAAGGAGTTACATCTGAATATCAAGCAGATTTACAAGGAATAACAACAACAGATTATAAAACTGTATTTCAAAATTCAGGCGAAATTTATATCAAAAATAAAGATTTATATAAATGTTTCAGTGCTAACCTTAATATTGACAGCGAGATTCAATTTAGGACTGACTTTAACTTAGGTGATACTATAACATGTATATCAAATGAGTGGGGAATAAATGAAGATTTACAAATAACTCAAGCAGTAGAAACATGGAGCAATAAAGGTTATAGCGTGTCATTTCAATTAGGTAAATCATTACCAACGCTAGTTGAAAAGTTGAATCGAATAAAATAAGGAGGATATTATGGAACAATCTAGCTTTTTTAATGCAGAAAAAACGGCAAATGGTACTTATGATAGAACATACAATGCAGAGGATTGGGCTGCTTATTTTGCTACTTTTGTAGGAAATGGAGTTAGTTGTACACCAACTACCAATTTACAAGTTGAATCTAGTTCTGGAATGAATGTAATTGTTAATTCTGGGGTAGCTTTTATAAATGGATATAGATATGAAAATACAACTCCTTTAACAGTACAAATTAATCAAGCTAACTCTACTTATGATAGAATTACTAGCATTATTTTAGAGTTGAATCTAAATAATAGAAATATTATTTGTACAACTCTTGATGGAACAGCAGAGCCTAATCCACAACCACCGACTTTAATTCGTACAGATAGTATATATCAATTACAGTTAGCTACAGTATATATATCAGCAGGGGCAACTAATTGTGGAGCTATAACAGATACTAGAGAGAATAAAGAAGTATGTGGATTTTTGAATATACTAGTTCCAGCAAATAATAATTTAAATTATTTAGCTCCGATATTAAATGGATATTATATGGGAAATCAGACAGCGATAACAGGAAAATTTATATCAGATTTTGATACAGTTTTAGAAGCTGGATATTATTCATATGCAACTAGTATGAACACTAAACATATTCCACCAAATTGTGCTTATGGAGTAGTAGTAGTTATTGTTGGAAGTGTTGCACAGGGACAAATATCATATAATAACCTAAACAACTGGATTTGGCAAATTGTATATGATACTTCAGGAATAGTAACAATGAGATATGCTGTAGATTCTGGATGGAGTTCATGGAGTGTAATGGCAACTACTTCAAATGAAACTTTTGAAAATCCTACATTCATAGGAACTATTACTAATAAGGCAACAGTAACTGGTGGAACTTATAAGAATGCCTGTGTCGAAGATACAGGAATTAACTCATGTGGAATATCAGATTCAACTTTGAGTGGAAGTATAGTTAATAAGGCAATAGTAACTGGTGGTGAATACGAAAATCCAACTTTAACAGGAAAAGTTAACATAAATGATGGATTATTCAATAATGGTAATCCTATTGTTAATGCAAGTACCTTGAATGTTAGTAATGTACATGTACAGGATAATGTTACAGGAACTATAAATTTAGAGTACTGGGCTTTAAATGCTGGGCTATTAAGTACTACCACTAATAATTTAACGTGTGGAATTATAAAAGCAAGTATAACATTAGATAGTAATTGTACTTGGACTAATAAAAATCCTATTTATTTAAATGTAGAAGGATTCCCAAATGCTAATGCAATGACAGTAACATATCAAAAGAACTTTGTGGTTGGATGTGGACAAAATGTTATAGTACTAAACGGAAATAATGCATATCTTAACGCTAATCAAACATATACAGAGTACGCTCTAATATATGGATAGGAGGATAATATGGAAGATATAAAAACAACTAATGTTGAAAATAAACCTATAGAAAAAATAGAGAAAACATATTCTTTTTATAATTTATTAGTTTTTGATAAAGAGCTAAATATAGTTAATTTAATTAATTTTTCTAATAGAAATTTAAAAGACAATATTTATGATGACAATTCATTTTATATAGAAATATCGGTTGAATTATTTGGAAAGATTAGAAAATTACTTGATTCAAATAAGTTAAAGCTAACTAAAAATCCAATCCAAGAACAAATAACTATACAAGATGTACAAGCTACACCTTTACCACCTCAACCACCTACAAAAGAAGAATTAGTTAATAAAGCTCTTTTAGAGCAAACAATTCAGATTACAGAACTAAATCAAAAAACAGATGGATTAGCACAAGGAATAATGGAAGGTGTAATAAAGCAATCAAAAACAGATAAAAAAATAAATGCTTTATCAAAAGCAATTTTAGAATTAACAATGAAAGGAAGTCTATAATATGAGTTTTGAAACAATAAAAGAATTTTATGAATTAGGATTATGGAGCAGTTCAGATTTACAACAGTTAGTAAAAAGTAATGTTATTACAGAAGAACAATTCAAAGAAATAGTAGAACCTCAACAAGTACAATCTGTAAGTTCAGAGAAACCATTAGTACAACAGGAAGTAACAGCTAGAGGTTAATCATGGATTCAAAAGAAATAAAAGAAAAATTAGAAGAGCATAGCAATAGAATTGATAAATTAGAAAAGCAGAGTATTAGGTCAGAAAATAGAATAGATAATTTATGTGAGAAATTAGATCACTTAATTGATTCATTGGATATGTGGACACATAAACTTACAACAGCTATTATAACTGCTGGAATTACAGGAGTAGTGAGCTTGATGATTTTTATTATAGAAAAACATATTTAGAAAGGAGAATATATTATGAAAAGTTTTAATACAAAAAATTTAGATAATAAATTTAAATTAAATGACATACTTAATAAAGTTCCATTAGGAACAGAATTATACATATGTAATGATGGTTCTAATGTTTGGGTAGAGAGTCAGCCCTTAGAGGATGATATATATAATTTATGCACAGAAACATTAGGAAAATTATTAGAAAAGAAAAATAATATATCTTGGGGAAAAGTTACTGCAAGAGATGGGCTTCATGTAAGAAAACAAGGAAGCTTAGAAGCAGAAATAATAAATGTATTAGATTATGGGCAAAGTGTACATATAATAGGTCAAAATGAAGAATGGTATGAAATAGATAAACCTTGTAATGGATGGGTTTATAAAATGTATATTGAATTATCAAAGGTACAACCATTATATAGACCTATTCAAAAAAATCAAGAACCACAAATTAAATGGGGAAGAACAACAGCAGAAGCAGGATTAAATATAAGAGCAGAAGGTGATATAAATGCACAAATAGTAAGTGTATTAGATTATGGACAAAGATTTCATGTAGTAGGGGAAAATGATAAGTGGTATGAAATAGATAAACCTTGTAATGGATGGATATATAAAGAATATACTAGTTTATCAAATACACCACATACTATTTCAGATAATTTATTACAATTTACTAAGTCTTGGGAAGGATTTTCAGCTACACCTTATCAAGATGCAGGAGGAAATTGGACAATAGGTTATGGAATATGTACATATAATCAAAGACCAGATTATACCATGACAGAAGCAGAAGCAAGTCAGCAATTAGAAAATACTTTAAATGATTTAGCATCACAATTATATGAGGTTGTAGGGGAATATGACTTAAATCAATCAGAATTTGATAGTTTAGTAGATTTTTCTTATAACCTAGGATTAGAAGCATTGAGAAGTTCAACTTTATTAAGAAATATAAATGCATGTAAAAATAATTCCACTTTAATGGAAGACTTTAGAATGTGGTCTTATTGCGATGGTAGACCATTAGACGGATTATTAAGAAGAAGAACAGCAGAAGCACAAATGTGGCTTTACGGACAATATAACAATAATTAGGAGGAATATATATGAATCAATTACAAATGGAAATAGTTCAGATTTGTATTTCATTACTATTAGTGGTTATAACTATAACATCACATTTAATATTAAAAGATGAAAATAAAAAGATTAAAGAACATTTACCGCAAATAGGGTATGTGGGAGAAAATATTCTTAAAGCAATAAAAGAAGCAGCTAAAGTTGATAATACTATTTTTCCTAATTCATTAAGTGGACAAGCATTAAATGAGGTAAGTAATCTATTAAGCACATCTTTTAGTAATATAGAAAAAAACATAATAGATAATAAAAATTCAGATGAAATTGCCTTAGAATTAGCAGCAGAAATTAAGAAGTTAATAAATAAACCTTCAGGACCACAAAATATAGAAGATAAACCAGTTGGATAAAATAAAAGCTACCTAAATTTATAGGTAGCTTTTTTATATAAAACGATAGAGAGGATTAAAATGAAAAAAACAATGGTAAATACTAAAACTAATATTTATGATGAACTGTTATTTTAAGTTCATGTTTAGCTTTCTTTGAATGTGATTTTCTTTTAGTACAATGTCTTTTAGTGTGATGCTTTTTAGTTAAAGTTGTTCTTCTTTTTCTTCTAGCCATAATTAACACCTCCTTACAAATTAATTTTAGAGGTTTTACTTTAAAAAAATTCTTATAAATTTTAAAGTAATTTGCTAGTATTTTAAAAATGAACTTATAATTTATTAATTAAAAGTTAGTTTATTTACAAAACATTAAAAAAAGAATTGATTAGAGTTATAGACATTTATAATAACGAAAATAGATAGTTAGATAGAGTTTAGCAAGTAGTTATATTCTAAAATATAAAAAAGACCTAAAAATAGGTCTTTTTATATTTAAATTTGAACTTTACCAGTTTCTTCATCTATATTAACTAAAATAGTACCATGTTTTACTGATTTTGGTGTAATAAATGATAGATAGCAAGTATATTTAGTGTGAGGATTTAATTGCGTACCAACCATAATATTAAATGCGTTTGAAGTATTGTTAGCAGTATTAACATCAGAAGAACTATTTAGATCTGGAGCATATTTGCTATTATCAATATCTAATGTAAATCCATTAGAATTAGAACCAATATTAAATCCTTCAATAGGTTGATTGCTAGTATTTTCTACAGTTACTTTATAAATTGAGAAATTATTTTGAGTTGTATCTGCAGTAAATCCATTGTCAGTAATAACTTTTTCATTTTTAACTGAATCTACAGTAATATTATAATTCCCTATTTTAAATGTTTGTCCTATTTTAAAGACTGGATTAGATTGAGTATGAGAACTTGAAGAATTTACTGCCTTTGGACTATTATTTGAACCACCTATAGAACCGATAATAAATAACACTACAATGACAATAATAATTCCAATTCCTATTTTAAATTTTTTTGATTTTTTCTTTTTAACTTTTTCTGAAGACATAAGTATTCCCCCTAAATTTTTATCGTATATAGTATATCATGTAATATATTTATATTAGGGAAACAATATTGTTTAAAATTTGATAGTTTTACATAAATACTAAATTATGTATAGTTTATAATATTATCAACTGAAATAAATTAAATATAATATAGTATTTACACATAATTTAACATCAAATATAGAAAATATTAAATTATTTTAAATTAATTCTAATAAAGATTTTTAGTATGTAAAATTGTTTCTTTATTTAGGGGATTGACTTAAAATTCTGATTTAATAGTAGGTGATAAAAAAACATATATAATAGGAAGGAATTTTTTTATAATACATAATTACATACAACATATAGTATGTAATGAAATTTGTTTAATAGATGTTTTAAGTAGTGAAAAAGATTTAGTTTTAGAAAAAGTAGAAAGTAATTTAGAAATAAAGGCTTTATATAGTAAAATGGAAGATTCTTTAACTAAGAGAGAACGAGATATAATAATAATGAGATATGGACTTAGAGATGGAAAATGTAAGACTCAAAGAGAAATAGCAGCACTTTTAAATATATCTAGATCCTATGTTTCAAGAATAGAAAAAAAAGCTTTGAAAAAATTAAATAAAGTACTATACTCAAAAAGCGTATAGAATTAAGTAAGATTCCTCTTAATTGAAGAGGAATCTTACTAGAAAGTGCTTACATAAGTATAGAATGTATTTGTCTTTTTATAGATTTATAATTTAATTTAAATATATTAATTACAATATAAATAAAATTAATTATGTAAATTATTAAAAGTTATTTTTAAATAATTTTTTAATGAGCTTTTATTATTATAATTAGACTAGTTAAATAAAAAAGATAGAAATTATACTGATTTCTATCTTTTTATTTAAAATAATTTGATTTTCAGAAATCTTCATTAAATATATAATTCTAGATATATCTATTAAAATAGTAGATACTTATAAAAAATACTTTATTTTCTTTGAGTAAAATTTTATAATATTATTTTACATAAAGAAGAATATAATACAGATTATATAAAATAAATTTATATTAAGAGAATTAAGCTAAATTTTATTTTAAATTATAACGATAATAAATTATAAATTTAAAATAATTAGTAATTATCATGGTTAAAATTTCCTGAGAAATATATATCATGATATAATAAACAGGGTAATAAAATGAGAATACTTATATGGAGGCTATTTTAAATGTATTCATTAAATGAACTTTTAAAAGATACAGTACTACAGGGAGGATCAGATCTTCATTTGACAGTTGGAGTTCCTCCAATGATTAGAATTAGTGGATATTTACGAAAATTAGGAGAAGAAGTTCTGCATCAAGAAGATGTGAAAAAATTTGCAAAAGAAATTTTGAAGGAAAGATTTGAAGAATACGATAGTCATGGAGAAAAGGACTTAGCATATTCATTATCAAATGTAGGAAGGTTTAGGGTGAATATATTTAAGCAAAGAGGCTCAGATGCAATAGCAATGAGAGTTGTGAATTCTAAAACACCAACTTTAGAAGCTTTAAATCATCCTCCAATATTAAAAGAGTTATGTAAAAAGAGGAGAGGGCTTGTACTTGTTACAGGGCCAACAGGAAGTGGTAAAAGTACAACTTTAGCTGCTATGATAAATGAAATAAATGAAAAAAGAAATGAGCATATAATAACATTAGAGGATCCTATAGAGTATTTACATTCACATAAAAAATGCATAGTTAACCAAAGAGAAATAGGAAAAGATAGTATAAGTTATAGTGAATCTTTAAAATCTCTTTTAAGAGAAGATCCTGATATTATTCTAATTGGAGAGATGAGAGATTTAGAAACTATAAGTATAGCTATTACAGCAGCTGAAACAGGGCATTTAGTCTTATCTACTTTGCATACAATTGGTTCAGCAAAAACTATAGATAGAATTATTGATGTTTTTCCAGTTCATCAACAACAGCAAATAAAAGTACAATTAGCAGCAGTATTACAAGGAATAATATCTCAACAACTTATACCTAGTCTTGATGGTAAAAGAGTAGCTGCACTTGAAACTATGATAATTACACCAGCAATTCAAAACCAAATTAGAGAGGGAAAGACTCATCAAATTGATTCAGCTATTCAAACAGGTAGTAAATTTGGAATGCAAACTATGGATATGTCATTAACTAAACTTGTAAAAAGTGGACAAGTTGATATTAATGTAGCAAAAGATTATTCAGTTGATGGAGAAATGTTTGATAGATTAATGATGTATTAAAAAAAATTTGATATAGATAAAATAATTAATAAAGTATTAATTATTTTATCTATTATAAAACATATAAGAAGAGGTATAATAAAAAGAGGATTTTTTGAAAGTATGTTGAATATACATACTTATAAACATTAGGAGGGAAGACTTTAAATGCAAGAATTTTTCATTACAGCAGTAGATATAGGAACACATAAAATTTCAGCGTCTATTGGAGTTAGTAGAAAAAATGAAGATGTTGAGATATTAGGAAGTTCTTGTGTTAATGTACGAGGAGTTGAAAATGGAGTAATATCTAATGAAGACAAATGTAGAATATACTTTGAAGAAGCTTTAAGTAAATTAGAAGAAGAAACAGGAAAAAAGATAAATGATATTTATATAGGGTTACCTAGTAATAATATAAAATGTTTCGAAGTGCCAGCTCAAATAATGCTAGAAGATATTGTTAAGTCTAAAGATGTAAAAAGAATAATTGATGAAGTTAGAAATAAGATTAAAGTTGAAGAAGGCTATGAAATATGTGATATAGTAATCAATTATTATAAATTAGATGGAAAGATAAATTTAAATACAGTAGTTGGACAAGAGGGAGTTATATTAGAACTAAATCTTTCTGTTATACAAGGAAAAACAGAAGTTTTAGATACATATAGAAGATTATGTAAAGGTACTAAATATTCAGTAAAAGGATTTTTAGTAAATCAAATATCATTAAGAAAAATATTTTTATCAGAATCTATTTTAAGAGAAAATACTACTCTAGTAGAGATTGGTGATACATTAACTGAAATTTCAGTTATAGAAGATAAAGGTCTAAAAGAATTAATGAGCATACCTCTTGGAGGAAGAAATATAACTAGTGATCTTTCAATATGTATGGCATTACCTTTATTTGAGGCAGAGGGAATAAAAAGAGAATTTAGTTCTATTTACAGAAGTTCAATAAATGATAAAGGAAATAAAGAAGTACAAGTTAGAAATAAGCAAGTAGATAAAGAACTATTTTATAAAGTGTGTGAAGCACGAATTGAAGAAATACTTAATTATGTAAAAAATCAATTAAAAAAAACTGGTCATTATGATGACATTTGTAGTATAATTTTACTTGGTGATGCTATAACTAATTTTGAAGGTATAAATGAGGTTGTGCATCAGAAGTTTAAAGATAAGAAAATAAAGATAGTAACAAAAAATGACTTTGGAATGCAAAATATTTCAAATATTACCTCATTAGCTATTGTTAAAGAGGTGCATGATAGGTTAGAATTAATATATGAAGAGGCTTTAAATTTTACACAAGAATTTAAAATTAAAAAGACAGATGAAAATGCATATAAAAAAGATAAAGAAGAGTTACAAAAACGTGAAAGTGAAAATAAAAGTATCATAAGAAAATTTAAAAATTTTCTAGGGGATATGTTCTAAGGGAGGAATTATTTTGTTAGATTTTGAAGTGGATATGCAAGAATTAACTAATATAAAAGTTATTGGATGTGGAGGCGGAGGAAGTAACGCCGTTAATAGAATGATTGTTGAAGGGCTTAAAAATGTTGAATTTATAGCTATAAATACTGATAAACAAGCTTTAATGCTATCACATGCTAACCAAAAAATTCAAATTGGAGAAAAGCTTACTAAAGGACTAGGAGCTGGTGCTAATCCAGAAATTGGACAAAAAGCAGCAGAAGAAAGTTTAGAAGAAATAAAAGCAGCAATAAAAGGTGCTAATATGGTATTTATAACTGCTGGTATGGGTGGAGGAACAGGAACAGGTGCAGCACCAGTTGTAGCTGAACTTGCAAAATCACTAGATATATTAACAGTTGGGGTTGTAACTAAACCTTTCCCATTTGAAGGTAAAAGAAGAATGAGACATGCTGAAATGGGAATAGCTAAATTAAAAGAAAAAGTAGATACATTAGTTATTATTCCTAATGAAAGACTTTTATTAATGGCTGATAAAAAGACTACTCTATTAGATTCTTTTAAATTAGCTGATGATGTTTTAAGACAAGGTGTTCAAGCTATATCAGACCTTATAACTATAACTGGGGTTATTAATGCCGATTTTGCTGACATAAAAGCAGTTATGTTAAATAAAGGACTAGCTCACATGGGAGTTGGACATGGTAGTGGAGATAATAGAGCTGCAGATGCAGTTAGAGAAGCTATTGGATCACCACTTCTTGAAACTTCAATAGAAGGTGCTAGTGGAGTAATATTAAACTTTACTGGTGGAGCAGACTTAGGAGCATTAGAAGTTTATGAAGCAGCTGATGTTATAAGAGAATCTGTTGACCAAGATGCAAATATAATTTTTGGAGCTGTTATAGATGAATCATTAAATGATGAAATAAGAATAACAGTAATAGCTACAGGATTTGAAGAAGAAGCAGAATCTGTAGAACCAAAAGTTGAAATTAAAAAAGCTATTGAAAAGCCAGTAGTAAAAGAAGCTAAAGTTGAAGAAGAAGTTGCTGCTGATAAAGAAGAAAATAGCAGTATTTCAGATGAAAGCTATGGAAATGAAGTAGACCTTTCAATACCAACTTTCTTAAGAAAAACAAAAAGATAGTTAATATAAAAAGCTAGCAAAAATTGCTAGCTTTTATTTTTATATTTTAAAATAAAAGGACTTTAATCTTTAAAGTGTTTTTAGAAAATATGTAAAAGCATTTTAATTAGAGAAAAATTTTTATATGTTTTTCTTCTCAAATAAAAAATTTTTTAAAGTTAATATTTCATCATCAGTTAAATTTCTAAATTCACCTTCTTGTAAATTATCTAAAAGAATATTTACTATTCTTATTCGCTTAAGAGATATAACTCTATATCCGAAATTTAAGCACATTCTTCTAATTTGTCTATTTAATCCTTGAGTTAAAATAATTGAAAATGTATCATTAGAAATTCTTTTTAATATACAAGGACGTGTTATAGTATTTAAAATTTTAACTCCTTTAGACATGGAGTTTAAAAATTCATCTGTAATATTTCTATTTACTTTAACTATATATTCTTTAGGATGATAATTTTCTGAGTTAATTAGTGAATTAGCAAAGTCACCATCATTAGTTAATAAAATTAATCCTTCTGACTCTTTGTCTAAACGGCCTATTGGGAATATATAACCATTAAAATTTAAAAATTTAATTATGTTATTATTTAAATCTTCCGAAGAACTACAAATAATACCTCTAGGTTTATTAAAAGCTAAATATATATTATCAGCTTTTTTAATTTTTTTCCCATCTAATAATATTTCATCACTTTCCTCAACCCACTGACCTTCTTTTGCTAAAATTCCATTTATTAAAACTCTTTTTTCTTTTATTAAAATATTAGTTTGTTTTCTTGAGCAAATACCATAATTGCTAAAGAGTTTATTTATTCTCATATTGGATAAATCCTTTCTTAATTATTGCATTTAAAATTATATCATAAAGATACGAAAATAAATCTTATCAAAACAACATAAAATTTATAAAAAAAGGATTTATTGCTTAAATTGACCTTATATTACATAATATGTTAAAATTGAATAGAATAATAGAATTTATGGGGGAAAATTTATGGATAAGAAGAAAGTAATGGCTATGCTTTTAGCTACTTCTACAGCAGTAGGAGTTCAAGTTAAAAATGATAAAATTTCATATGCAGATAATTTAAATTCAGATAATTATTCATTAAATAATAATGCTAGGTTAGCTCAAAAAGGGATTGTTGTAAATGTTCAGACAAGCTTAAGAATAAGAACTTCACCAAGTACAAATAGTTCTGTAGTAGGTTCATTAAGAAATGGACAAAGTTTTGATATATTAGGTAAAAGTGGAGTATGGTATAAAATAAAATCTGGAAATCTAACAGGATATATACATGGAGATTATGTAAAGGAAAATGGAAGTATATCTCAAGGAAATAGTTCATCAACTACAAATAAAAAAGGAAAAGTTAAAAATGTACAAACTAATTTAAGGCTTAGGGATAAAGCTTCTACTTCTGGGAAGGTAATTGGATATTTAACTAATAACCAAGAGTTTAATATATTAGAAAAGACAGGTTCATGGTATAAAATAAATGTAAATGGAAAGGTTGGATATGTACATAGTGATTATGTAGCTGTAATAGAAGGAAGTTCAAATACTGGACAAAATTCAACTCAAAAACCAACTGAAAATAATAAGCCAAATACAGAAAAGCCAAATGAAAGCCATAAAGTACCCATTAAAGGAAAAGTAGTTAAAGTTACAAGTAATTTAAGAGTAAGGTCAGGTCCGGGAACTAGTTATAGTGTAAAAGGTTCACTAAATAATAATGATCAATTTAATATAATAGAAAAATCAGGTTCATGGTATAAGATATCAAAAGGAAGGCTTGAAGGATATATTTCAGGGGATTATGTTCAAGTTTTAGAATATGGAAATAATAGCTCTAATAATTGTGGAACTGAAAGTAAGCCTAATGATATTAATAAACCAAATACTAATAAACCAGAAAACAAACCTAATGAAGATAATAATCAAAATACACAAAAACCAAATGAAAGTAATAAAGTACCAACTAAAGGAAAGGTGGTTAATGTTACGAGTAATTTAAGAGTAAGATCAGGCCCTGGAACTAGTTATAGTGTAAAAGGTTCTCTAAATAATAACGATCAATTTAATATAATAGAAAAATCAGGTTCATGGTATAAGATATCAAAAGGAAGTCTTGAAGGATATATTTCAGGAGATTATGTTCAAATCTTAGAGTATGGAAATAATAGTTCTAATAATTCTGGGACTGAAAGTAAACCTAATGATACTAATAAACCAAATACAGATAATTCACAAACAAATCAATCAAATGGAAAAGTAGTTTATACTAATTATAATATGTCTTTAAATGAATATGTTAGAATTCAGCATGAAAGAGTTCCAAAATATAGCACTGATTATTTTGAAGGATATATAAATCCAGATAAAGCACAAAATCAATATCAATTTTTGAGAGTTGACAAATTTAGAAATATAAATGCTAGTGCATTAGATGCTTATTTAGAAAAAAGTGATGCAGGAGTTTTAAAAGGACAATCTAATGCATTTATATCAGCAGCTAAAAATTATTCTATAGATCCTTTATATTTTGTTGCTCAATCAATACATGAAACAGGATATGGTAAAAGTATTTTAGCAAAAGGTGTAACTATAACTGAAATAGCAGATATGAGTAAAGAGAAATATAATGATAAAGGTCAATTAATAGGCTATGAAATGATAAAGTTAAGTAAACCTACTACTGTGTATAATTTATATGGAATAGGTGCTTATGATAATAGTAATGTTTTCCCTAATAGAGCTTTAATTGCAGGAACAACTTATGCATATAATAAAGGATGGACAAGTGTATCTAAAGCTATATCAGGTGCAGCAGAGTTTGTTTCAACAAACTATATTAATAGTTCTAAATATGAACAAAATACATTATATAAAATGAGATATATGCATAATAATCAATATATATGGCATCAATATGCAACATCTCCTTGGTATGCCCAAAGTATAGGTGAGCAAATTTCTAATATGGCATATATGTATAGCAATAAAAATGATTTATTGTATGATAAACCTAAGTTTACACAGGGAAGAGCTAATACAATTAATATTGTCCCTAAAGTAAATAAAAATACTTTAAAGCAAAGTGAAATTAATTCACCTATAGATGATGGTCAAATTCAATAGCTAATAATAAAAATAAAAAATTTTATTTAAATTAAAAGAAAATAGAATAAAATTAAAATACATCTCTATAAAAGAGGTGTATTTTTTATGCTTAAAATTAAAGGCAGTTAATTTATTATTTTTACAAAAAAACATAGGATTTTAATAAAAGGGATAGGAAGAAAAGAAGTAAAAAAAGATTAATAAAATTATACTGAAATTAAATGAAGTATTATGTAAAAAAAATTAGAAGGAAAAAGAGGTCTTAGAGATAATTTGTGACAAAATTTTAATAGATTAAGTTATATAATTTTTAAAGAGGAGGCAAGTTATGGAGATATATTTAGATGTTTTAATATTAGAAAATTTTATTGTAAATTTATTTTTGATAATAGTAAGTTTTAAAATCCTAAAATATAGATATTCATTTAAAAAAGCAATATTAGCAGCAATTATTGGAGGATTATATAGCTTATGTATGGTAATAAAAGAAATTAGTTTTTTTAAAGCATTCTATATACAAATATTAATTGCTTTCTTAATGATTTATATTCCATTAGAAAAACGAGAAAAAATAAAATTAGTAAAAAGTTTTTTTACATTTATGAGCTCTTCATTTTTTTTAAGTGGAATATGTTTTAAATTTATAATAAGTTCTCAAAAATATACAATAATAGATGGAGTTGTAATAAAGAATTTTAGTATAAAATATTTGATTTTAGGTGTATTTATCTTATTTATAGTTTTAGAGAGGATAACTACTTGTATTAGAGATAGAAACATAGTTTCTAATTTTATATATGATGTAAAGTTAGATATAAAAAATAAAGAGATAAATATAAAAGGTTTCTTAGACTCAGGAAATGAATTAAGAGAACCAGTTACAAATTTACCTTGTATATTAATAGAAAGAAGAGAGCTTGAAAATATAAATTTTAAAAAGGATGAAATGTATAGAATTCCATATAAAGCTATTGGATATTCAGGTGGTTTGTATGGATTTAAAGTAGAAAACATAAGAATACTTAAGGATGGAAAACTTTGGAGGGAGATAGAAGGAATAATATGTCCTTGTGATGATAGATTAAGCAAGGAAAATGAGTTTGTAGGTTTAATATCAAGAGGTGTTATATAAAGGAGGAGTTATGGGAGATATAAATATTATTGAATTAGATAAATATAGAAAAAAAGCAATTGAGTTATTTGAGGAAAAAAAAATAGAAGAAAGCTCCTCAAAAAATATTAAATTAAGTGTTATATTAAATAAATTTTTAAATGTATTTGGTATAGGAGAAAGTAATTTACACTATGTTGGAGGAAGTGATGCTTTGCCACCACCTTTATCAAAAGATGAGGAAGAAGAACTTTTGGACAAGTTAGGAGATGGACAAGAAAGTGTAAGAAGTACATTAATAGAAAGAAATTTAAGATTAGTTGTTTATATAGCAAGAAAATTTGAAAATACAGGAGTTTATGTAGAAGATTTAATATCAGTAGGAACAATAGGACTTATAAAAGCAGTAAATACATTTAATACAGAAAAAAAAATAAAATTAGCTACATATGCATCTAGGTGTATAGAAAATGAAATATTAATGTATCTTAGAAGAAATACTAAAATAAAAGCTGAAATATCATTTTATGAACCTTTAAATATAGACTGGGATGGAAATGAATTATTATTATCAGATATACTAGGAACTGAAAATGATATAGTTTATAATTTGATTGAAGATGAAGTAGATAAGCAATTATTATTTATAGCATTGAAAAATTTAAATGAAAGAGAAAAAGAAATTGTACAATTAAGATTTGGATTAAATGGAACAACTGAAAAAACTCAAAAAGAGGTTGCAGACATGCTTGGAATATCACAATCTTATATATCAAGATTAGAGAAAAAAATAATAAGTAGATTAAAAAAAGAAATAAGTAAGATGGTTTAAGGTTTGTCTTTAGTATAAAAGTTAACTCTAGCGGAAATAATGTTTATTATGGCGATATTACTTCTAAAGGAGTTGACAAAATTGATAGTAAATAAAGTTGAGATATGTGGAGTTAATACAGCAAAATTACCTGTATTAAAGGAAAAAGAAAAAAGAGAGCTTTTACAAAATATGCAAAATGGAGACCCGAATGCTAGAGAAACATTTATAAAAGGTAATTTAAGATTAGTTTTAAGCGTTATTCAAAGGTTTAATAATAGAGGAGAAAATGTGGATGATTTATTCCAAGTAGGATGTATTGGACTTATGAAGGCAATTGATAATTTTGATTTATCACAAAATGTTAAATTTTCAACTTATGCAGTGCCAATGATTATAGGAGAGATAAGACGTTATTTAAGAGATAATAATTCTATAAGAGTTAGTAGATCATTAAGAGATATAGCATATAAAGCTTTGTTAGTTAGAGATAGACTTATAAAAGAAAATAATAAAGAGCCAAATATTTCACAAATTGCAAAGGAACTTGAAATACCAAGAGAAGATGTGGTATTTGCTTTAGATGCAATACAAGATCCAGTTTCATTATTTGAACCTATATATCATGATGGAGGAGATGCCATATATGTTATGGATCAAATAAGTGACTCTAAAAATACAGATGAAAATTGGCTTGAAAATATATCAATAAATGAAGCTATGAAAAAATTAACAGATAGAGAAAAACTAATATTAAATTTAAGGTTTTTTAGAGGAAGAACTCAAATGGAAGTGGCAGACGAAATTGGCATATCTCAAGCTCAAGTATCAAGATTAGAAAAAACAGCATTAAAGCATATGAAAAAACATATATAAAAAAGAACCTAAATGGTTCTTTTTTTTATCTAAATAGAATAAAAATAATAGGGAGAAATTTTTATTTTAATAAGGGGGAAGATAAAATGGAAGAAAATTTACATTCAATTAACTCAATGAGAAATATGGAAGTTATAGAAGTTAATACAGGAAAAAAATTAGGATTTATTTATGATATAAAAATTGATTGCGAAAATGACAAAGTAGATGGACTTATACTTCCAGGTGAAAATAAAGGATGGTTTCAAAAAGAAGATGAAATAGAAATACCTTGGGACAATGTAGTTAAAATTGGTATGGATGTTATATTAGTCTCTCTTGAAAATCTTAATTTAATAAATATAGAGAATAATAAATATAATTAATAAATACACTATAAAACTAGTCAGAACAGGTAAAACTATGTATAATAAGCTTATAGGATAAAATATCTACAGAAAGGTTGTGATTAAATATGAAATGTCCTTTTTGTTCTTATAATGAAAGCAAAGTTGTTGATTCAAGATCAACGGATGATAACACAACAATTAGAAGAAGAAGAGAATGTTCCAATTGTGGAAAAAGATATACTACATATGAAAAAATTGAAGACATTCCTATGTTAGTTATAAAGAAAGATTCTACAAGAGAGAATTTTAATAAAGAAAAGATAATAAATGGTTTAATAATAGCATGTCAAAAGCGTCCTGTATCAAGAAAGCAAATAGAAGAAATAGCAGAAGAGATTGAAAAGAGAATATCTAATAAAATGATAACAGAAATACAATCACAAAAAATTGGTGAGATGGTTATGGAAATGTTAAAAAATATAGATGAAATATCTTATGTTAGATTTGCATCAGTATATAGACAGTTTAAAGATATAAATACTTTTATGGAAGAAATAAACAGTTTAATTAAAGAGTAAAGAAGGCACTCCAAATAAGGAGTGCTTTCTTTATATAATTTTTAATAGATAAAATTAAAATAAAATGATAAAATTAGAAATAAATAGAGTTGGAGGAGTTTATGATTAATTTAGATATAAAAAAACTAGAAAAAAAAAGAGATTATTTAATTTTAAATGAGGATAATATTACTATAGGATTTTCAACAGCAGAAGAAAATAGAAGCTTTAATAGAAATACTGAAGAGGGTATAAAAGAATTAGATGTAATAAAAAATGAATTTAATGTTAAAGAACTAGCTTATTTAAAGCAAATTCATTCAGATACTGTATATGTTTTTGATGGACAAGAATCATTTAATGATAACGAAGGTGATGGAATAATAACAAATAAATTAGATACTTGTATTGGAGTATTTACAGCAGATTGTGTTCCAATAATATTAATTGATAAAACTTTAGGAGTAGTTGGAGCAGTTCATAGTGGATGGAAAGGAACTATATCAGGAATTGTAAAAAAAGCTTTAGAAGGAATGAAAGAAAAATTTAATTGTAAAGCTGAAAATATAAAAATTTATATAGGGCCACATATAAGAAAATGTTGTTATGAAATTTCAGAAGAATTGAAAGAAAGATTTTTAAAAGAAACAGGAATAGAAGAAAAAGAACTTTTTGCAGGAAGAAATCTTTCAATGGAAAAGGTTATAGAAAAAGATTGTTTAGATTTTGGAGTAAAAGAAGATAATATATTTAGTTTAAACTTATGTACATACTGTACAGAAGATATAAAATTACATTCATATAGAAAGTCAGATGGCTCATATGGAAGACTGTTTACTTTTGTAATTATGAAATAAAGGAGTTGTTTTGTTTGGCTAAGGAAAAGATATTAATAGTAGATGATGAGGAAAATATCTTAGAGCTACTAAACTTTAATCTAAAAAATGCAGGATATGAAGTTTATACTGCAAATAATGGAGAAAAAGCTTTAAAACTTGCAAAGGAAAATAAACCAAATTTAGTTCTTTTAGACTTAATGATACCAGGAATTGATGGATTAGATGTCTGTAAAGAAATAAAAAGAGATAAAGATTTAAAAGAAACTTCAATAATAATGGTAACAGCCAAAGGAGAAGAATTAGATAAGATACTAGGATTAGAACTTGGAGCAGATGATTATATAACTAAACCATTTTCCATAAGAGAACTTTTAGCTAGAGTAAAGGCTGTTTTAAGAAGAACAATAGCTAAAGAAGATGAATTTGAGGAAAGTTATGATAATGGAAGAGTAAAAATAGATTATTTTAGAAGAGAAGTTCTTATAAATAATCAAAAAGTAGAGTTTACTTTAAAAGAATTTGAAGTTTTAGAGTTCTTAGCTAAAAACAAAGGAAGAATATTAAATAGAGAGATAATTTTAGATAAAATATGGGGATATGAATATATAGGAGATACTAGAACTATAGATGTTCATATAAGATATATAAGAAAGAAAATTGAAGAGGATGATAAAAGCCCAAAACTTATAGAAACAATTAGAGGATTAGGATATAGGTTTAACGGTTAAAATGAAAAAAAAGATTTTAACTTCTGTAATAATAACAGTGCTTTTTGCACTTGTAATAATAACCTCTTCTTTTTTTGCTCTTGTAAGTATGCAAGAAGTAGATAATACAAGAAACATTTTAATTAATTATAATTCTATAATGGCTAATTGGAAAGAAATATCTAAAGAGTCAGTAAATTTATTAAGGATAAATGGAAACATTATAGATGTTACAGTAACAAATAAAGATGGAAAAGTTATATTTGATAATACTCAAGAAGGTAAAACTGTAGATTTAAATTGTAAAGAATATGCAAGTATAGGTAGAGATAATATTGGATATTTTGAAGGATATAGTCCTTATTATAAAAAAGATATGATATTTTCAACTTTAAGGTTAGGAGATGGAACAATTATACGAAGTGGAGTTCCTGTTGGAACTTTAGATGTTCTTTATTCAAAAAATATAAGTTATTATTTAGGAGTTTTAGCAGTAGTATTTGTACTTTCCATAGCTCTTGCTTTAAAATTAGTTAGAATAATAATAGATCCTGTTAAAAATTTAGAGTATGTTTCTTCTAAAATAGCAAATGGTGATTTGCAAACGAGAATAGAAATAACATCTAATGATGAATTGGGATATTTAGGAATGTCTTTTAATAATATGGCAGATCAACTTCAAAGTAAGATAAATGAAGTAATGGATAAACAAAATAAATTAGAGTCTATACTTAAAAGTATGCAAAGTGGTGTAATAGCTGTAGATAAAGAAGATTCTATAATTCTTTTAAATCCATATGCAAAGAAAATTTTAGGAATAAATAAAGAAGTTGTAGGATTAAAATTAAAGGATGTAATGTATAAAAAACTTTACAATGAGATTCTTTTAGAAGAATATGATACAGCAAAAGAGATAAAAGTAAAAAGTCCAGTAAGAAGAATATTAAGAGTAAAAAAGACTTGGATTATTAATGGATATGAGAAAATTGGTATAGTTATATCAATTCAAGATGTAACAGAAATGAAAAGGCTTGAAAATATGAGAACTCAATTTGTTGCAAATGTATCTCATGAATTAAAAACACCTTTAACATCAATAAAAGGATTTGCAGAAACTTTAAGGTTTGTAGAAGATACTGAAACTAGAGATAAGTTTTTAGATATTATAGATAAAGAGTCTGAAAGGCTAAGAAGACTTATTGATGATATTCTTGTACTTTCAAATCTAGAAAGTAGGAGTAGCGAAGATTTAATAGAATTTTATCCAGAGGAAGTAATAGAAGATGCTTTAAATATTTTAGAAGACCATGCTAAAAGAAAAAATATAAAATTAATATATCATAGTAATAATAATGATAAAATTTTAGGACACAATGATAAATTTCTTCAATTAGTTATCAATTTAGTTGAAAATGCTATAAAGTATTCTGATTGTGATAAAGAAGTACTTATAGAAAGTTCATCAGATGATGAATATTATACATTTAGAGTAAAAGATAATGGATATGGTATTCCAAAAGAAGATTTACCAAGAATTTTTGAAAGATTTTATCGAGTAGATAAGTCAAGGAAAGGTGGAGGAACTGGACTTGGACTTGCTATTGCAAAGCATATATCTAAAAGTTTTGGTGGAGATATAAAGGTTGAATCTGAATTTGGAAAAGGTTCAGAATTTACATTTAAAGTTAAACATTTATAATATTGAAAAGCTATAGGAATAAATTTCTTATAGCTTTTATTTTTCGCAATTTAAATGTTAAAAAATGTTAACAAAGTTATAATAAGGATTTAATCTACCTCTAATAAGAATTTAAACTCTATAAAATATTATATAACTGTAAGATAAATAAAAAAATATTTAAATTAAAGGGAGAGAATAATGAGAAAGAGAAATTTAAAATTAATTTGTTTAGCAGGAATATTATGTATATCAGGTGGAATATTTGCAGGATGTGGAGCTACAGAAGAAGAAAGTACTGGTGAAGATATAAAAGGAACGATAACAATAAGTGGTTCATCAGCTATGTTACCATTAATGGAAAGTTCAATAGAAAAATATAAAGAAGTTAACAAAGATGCAGTTATAAATGCTCAAGCAGGAGGTTCGGGAACAGGACTTTCACAAGTGTTAGAAGGAGCAGTTGACATCGGAAATTCAGATGTTTTTGCAAAAGATAAATTAGGTGAAGAAAAAGAGAAAGAATTAGTTGATCATAAAGTTATAGCTCAAGGATTTGGAGTAGTAGTAAATAAAGAAGCTGGAGTTACAAACTTAACAAAAGATCAAATAAAGAAAATTTTTAAAGGAGAAATAAAAAATTGGAAAGAAGTTGGAGGAAATGATGAAGAAATATTATTAATTCATAGACCAGAATCATCAGGAACTAGAGCAACTTTTACAGAAAAAATATTAGATGGAGATAAAGACTTAGAAAATGATTCATTAGGAGCAACTCAAGATAGTAATGGAGCTGTTTTAAATACTATGAAGAAACATAAAGGTGGAATAAGTTATGTAGCATTAACTTATATGAGAACTGATGAAGCTAAGGGTGCATTAAATCTTGTTTCAATAGATGGTGTAGAAGCAACTTCTGAAAATATAGAAGAAGGAAAATATGATTTCTGGTCATGGGGACATATGTATACAAAAGGAGAAGCAAAAGGACTTACAAAAGATTTTATTGATTTTGTTGGAAGTGATAAAAATTCAGAAGTTATAGAAGAGTTAGGATTAATAAAGGGTAGTGAAATAAAAGAATAAAAGGTGAGGAATATGAAAAAAAGAAGCTTCAAAGAAAAGCTTATTAATGATTATATAGGCAAAAGTTTTTCTTTAATATGTGCAATAGGAATAGTTTTAATTACTTTATCAATAATATTTTTTATTGGGATGAAAGGAATAAAATTATTTACTGAGAATTCAGTTTCATTTTTAGATTTTTTGTTTACAAATAATTGGAATCCAGGAGGTGGGGAAGCTAGTTTTGGAGCTTTAGCTTTCATATTAGGCTCAATTCTTGTTTCGATAGGTGCAGTTATAATCAGTGCACCTATTGCAATATCTTTAGGGATTTTTTCAAATGTAATATCAAACAAATTAGGAGAAAAGATAATAAAGCCTTCATTAGAAATTTTAGTTGGAATTCCATCAGTAGTTTATGGATGGGTAGGAGTATCAGTTATAGTTCCTAAAATAAAAGAAAATTTTGGAGGGACAGGCTTTTCTCTTTTAGCAGGAATAATAGTTCTTTCTATTATGATACTTCCAACTATTGCAACACTTTCAATAGATGCAATAAAAGCAGTTCCAAAAGAACATATAGAAGGATCATATGGATTAGGGGCAACTAGATGGCAAACTATAAAAAATGTAATAGTTAGAGAAGCTAAAAGTGGAATTTTAACAGGAGTAGTTCTTGGAATTGCAAGAGCATTTGGAGAAGCACTTGCAGTTCAAATGGTTATAGGAAATGCTATAAGAATACCAGATAATTTAGCAAATTCAGCAACAACGTTAACTAGTATATTAACTATGGATATGGCTAATACAGTTAGTGGAACAGCATGGAATAATGCTTTATGGTCAATGGCATTAATACTTTTAATAGTATCATTTATATTTATATTAATAATAAGAAAAGTTGAAAAGAAAGGGGGAATTTAATTGAAAGCCAAAAAAGTAGACAAGTTAGCTACTATATTTTTTTATGGTATAAGCATATTTGTAGTAGTAATATTAGCTTTATTTCTTTTTTATATACTAAAAGAAGGTATTCATATGATTTCCTTTAAATTTTTAACAGGAAAACCAAGTATGACAAGTGCTGGTGGTGGAATAGGACCACAAATATTTAATTCATTATATATGCTTTTAATATCTCTTATAATAACAATACCAATAGGAATAGGAGCAGGAATTTATTTAGCAGAATATGCAAAAGAAGGTATAGTATTAAGATTTATAAGATTATCTTTAGAAACAATGTCTTCTCTTCCTTCAATAGTTATTGGTATGTTTGGGCTTTTGGTTTTTGTTAATATGGCTGGATTTGGATATTCCATAATAGCTGGAGCGCTTTCAGTTAGTATATTAAATATCCCAAGTATGACAAGAATAGCTGAAAATGCTATAAGTACAGCTTCAAAAAAAGTAAAAGAAGCTTCTTTAGGACTTGGCGCCAGTAGATGGCAAACAATAAGAAGAGTTATACTTCCAACAGCAATGAAAGAAATTTTAACAGGAATAATACTTTCAGCAGGAAGAATATTTGGAGAAGCAGCAGCATTTTTATATACTGCAGGATTGAGTTCAGGAGCTTTAAACTTTAATACAATAAGTTTAACTAATAATACTTCTGCTTTTTCACTTTTAAGACCAGCAGAAACTTTAGCAGTTCATATATGGAAATTAAACTCAGAAGGTATAGTACCTTATGCTTCAGAAATAGCAAATGGAACAGCAGCAGTTCTTATAATAATAGTTCTTCTATTTAATATAATTGCAAAATTAATTGGAAATAGATTAGAGAAAAAATATAATGGAGAATAAAGATATGTGTATAATAGAAACGAAAAATTTAGACTTATATTATGGAACAAATAAAGCACTTAGGAATATAAATATTAAAATAAATAAAAATGAAGTTACAGCTTTAATTGGACCATCTGGATGTGGTAAATCAACTTTTTTAAGAACTATAAATAGAATGAATGATTTAATAGATGGAGTTAAAATAAATGGAGAGGTTTTATTTGAAGGAGAAAATATTTTTAATGAATATGATGAAATAGCTCTTAGAAAAAGGATAGGTATGGTATTTCAAAAGCCAAATCCATTTCCAATGTCAATTTATGAAAATGTGGCTTATGGGCCAAGAATTCATGGAATAAAAGACAAAAAAGAATTAGATAAAATAGTTGAGAAAAGCTTAAAAGGTGCAGCACTTTGGGATGAAACAAAAGATAGACTTAAGAAAAGTGCAATGGGGCTTTCAGGAGGACAACAACAAAGGCTTTGTATAGCTAGAACATTAGCAGTTTCTCCAGAAATAATTTTAATGGATGAACCTACATCTGCTCTTGACCCAATTTCTACAAATAAAGTAGAAGAATTAATAGAGAATTTAAAAAAAGATTATACAGTTATAATTGTAACTCATAATATGCAACAAGCTGGAAGAATAGCAGATAAAACAGCCTTTTTCTTAAATGGTGAAATAATAGAATTTGGTAAAACAGAAGAAATTTTTTATAAGCCAAAAGATAGAAGGACAGAAGATTATATAACAGGTAGATTTGGTTAAGGAGTAATATTATGACAAGAGAGACGCAAAATTTAAAGATTAAATATATAAATGAAAAAATTTATAAGATGTCAAATAATTTTATAAAGCAATTAGAAATGAGTATGGAGGCTTTAAAAAATAATGATTTTGATCTTGCTAAAAAAGCAATAGAATATGATGATGAAATAGATGATCTTCAAAAAGAAATAGAAGAAGAGTGTATTAAATTTATGGCAACAGAACAGCCTTTAGCAAAAGATTTGCGAAGAGTTTTTACTGCAACAAAAATAGTTACTGATATAGAAAGAATGTCAGATCATACAGTAGATATTTGTAAAATAGCTCTTTCAAATAAAAGAGAAAGTTATATTGAAGAATCTAAAAAACTTTGGGCTATGGAAGAGAAAATAATAAGTATGTTAAGGCTTTCAATTAAAGCTTATATTGATAAAGATTTTGAATTTGCTTATAAAATTTGTAGATTAGATGATGAAATAGATTTAATGTATAATGAAGTTTTTGATAAAGTATTAGCACTTATAAAGAAAGATGACAGTAAAATATCTTTAGGAACAAAGCTTATGTTTGTATCAAAGTATTTAGAAAGAATAGGAGATCATATTACAAATATTTGTGAAGGTATAATATTTATAAAAAATGGCGAATATGTAGATTTAAATGATTAATAAAGATGAAGACAGGATATATTTAAAATAAAAGTGTAATCCTGTCTTATTTTTATTGTTTTTGTTTGACTATATACTTATATTAATGTAATATAACAAAAGATACACTAAGTTTATAAGGGAGTGGATATAAATGAAAAATTTAATTAAAGAAGTACTTCCTGGTAGTATAGCAGAAGAAGTTGGAATTGAACCTAATGATATTTTGCTTTCAATAAATGACAAAGAAATTGATGATATTATTGACTATAGATTTTTAGCTGTTGATGATGAATTAACACTTCAAATTGAAAAACCAGATGGAGAAATTTGGGATGTTGAAATAGAAAAAGATTATGGAGAAGAGCTTGGTCTTGAATTCGGCGGCGGAATAATGGATAAAGCTAAAAGTTGCACCAATAAATGTATTTTCTGTTTTATAGATCAAAATCCAAAAGGAATGAGAGATACAATTTATTTTAAAGATGATGATTCAAGACTTTCATTTTTACAAGGTAACTTTGTTACTTTAACTAATATGAAAGATGAAGATATTGATAGAATAATAAGATATCACATAAGTCCTATAAATATATCAGTACATACAACTAATCCAGAACTTAGACGTGAAATGCTTAATAATAGATTTGCAGGAGCTGTCTATGAAAGAATGGAAAGATTAGCAAAAGAAGGTATACAAATGCATGCGCAAATTGTATGTATTCCTGATATTAATGATGGTGAAGAGTTAAAGAGAACTATTAAAGACTTATATAAATTATATCCTTATGTAAATAATGTAGCTGTAGTTCCTATAGGAATAACAAAATTTAGACAGAATTTAAAAAAAGTTAGAACATTTACAAAAGAAGAATCAAAGAAAACTATAGAATTTATAGGAGAAATGCAAAAAAGATTCTATAAAGAAGTTGGGGAACCTTTTGTAAGGCTTTCTGATGAGTTTTATGTTGTAGGTGGAGTTGATGTTCCAGATGCAGAATTTTATAATGGATACTCACAAATCGAAGATGGAGTAGGTTCTATAAGATATTTTAGAGATAGAATTACATCAGATCTGAAAGATCTAGATTTAAATAAAGGTGGAAGTTATACAAGTGTAACAGGCGCTTTAGCTTATGATGAAGTTAAATCTGTCATGAATAAAATAACAGAGAAAAACAATAAGATAAAAATAGATGTAAGAAAAATAATTAATAATTTCTTTGGAGAAACAATAACAGTTACTGGGCTTATAACTGGAAGAGACATAATAGAACAGTTAAAAGGGAATATAGATACAAAATATCTTATTATGCCAGACAATATGTTTAGAAGAGGATATGAATTAGGTACTTCAGAAGTACCAGTTATGCTTGATGATACAGTAATAGCTGATATAGAAGAAGCATTAAATGTTAAAGTAATAGTATGTGATTATAGTGGTGATGATTTAATATCACTATTAAATAAACATAATGAGGAGGAATAATAAATGGGTAAGCAAATAGTTGCTATAGTAGGGAGACCAAATGTAGGTAAATCTACTTTATTTAATAGATTAGCTGGAAAAAGAATTTCTATAGTTGAAGATACACCAGGAGTTACAAGAGATAGAGTTTACGCACAAGCTGAATGGCTAAATTATAATTTTACAATGATAGATACAGGAGGAATAGAACCTGAAAGAGATGATATTATTGTAAAGCAAATGAGAAGACAAGCAAATATAGCTATAGAAACTGCAGATGTTATAGTATTTATTGTTGATGGTAAAGAAGGAATAACAGCAGCAGATGAAGAAGTTGCTACAATGCTTAGAAAAAGCAAAAAGCCAGTAGTACTTGTTGTAAATAAAGTTGATTCATTAAAAGAAGAAGAAAATGCATGGGAGTTCTATAACTTAGGAATTGGAGAACCAATAACTATATCAGCTTCTCAAGGATTAGGACTTGGAGATATGCTTGATAGAGTAGTAGAAGGCTTTGATAAAGAAGCAATGGAAGAAGAAGAGGACGATTACATAAGAATAGCTATGATTGGTAAGCCAAATGTAGGTAAATCATCACTTATAAATAGACTTTTAGGAGAAGAAAGAGTTATAGTATCAAATGTTCCAGGAACAACAAGAGATGCTATAGATAGTTATTTAGAAACAGAAGACGGTAAATTTATTTTAATAGATACAGCCGGATTAAGAAGAAAAAGTAAAGTAAAAGAAGAAATAGAAAGATATAGTGTTGTTAGAACTTATGCAGCTATAGAAAGAGCAGATGTTTGTATTCTTATGATAGATGCAGAAGAAGGAGTAACAGAGCAAGATGAAAAAATAATAGGTTATGCTCATGAAATGAGAAAAGCTATTATGGTTGTAGTTAATAAGTGGGATCTTATAGAAAAAGATGATAAAACTCTTGATAAATACAAAAAGGATCTTCAAAGTAAATTAAAATTCTTAAGCTATGCTGAATATTTATTTATATCAGCTTTAACAGGACAAAGAAGTCACAAAGTTTTAGAAGTAGCTAAGAAATGTTATGATAACTATTCAAAGAGAATATCAACAGGTATTTTAAATGATGTAGTAAGTAGAGCTGTCTTAATGAAAGAGCCACCAGTGGTTGGAATTAAGAGAATGAAAATCTATTATGCAACTCAAGTTGCAACTAAACCACCAAAATTTATATTCTTTGTTAATGATCCAAGTGCATCACACTTCTCATATCAAAGATATTTAGAAAATCAATTAAGAGAAAGTTTTGACTTTGAAGGAACTGGTATACAGATAGAGTATAGAGAAAGGAAGTTATAACTATGAGTAAAGTTGGATTTATAGGTGGAGGAAGTTTTGGTACTGCCCTTGCAATGCAACTAGCCAAAAAAGGAAACGAAGTAGTAATATATGACAGAGATTCAGAGGTTTGTGAGGATATAAATAAAAACAGAAAGAATGATAAATATATAAAAGGTCTTTCTATTCCAGAAAATGTTAAAGCGACTTTAAATATTGAAGAAGCAATTAAAGATGTAAAATATCTTGTATTAGCTGTTCCCTCACACGTTATAAGAAGTATAGCAAAAAGCATAAGTGGAAAAATTGATAAAAATGTAATAGTTATATCTATTGCTAAAGGTATTGAACCTGAAACAAATAAAAGATTATCAGAAGTTATAGAAGAAGAATTAAATAATCCAGTAGTAATATTATCAGGACCAAGTCATGCAGAGGAAGTTGCAATAGAACTTCCTACAACTCTTGTATCAACTTCAAATGACATGAAATATGCAGAAGAAGTTCAAGAATTATTTATGACATCTTCTTTAAGAGTTTATACTAATGATGATATTATAGGTGTTGAAATAGGTGGAGCAGTTAAAAATATAATTGCTCTTGCAGCAGGAATTGGAGATGGAGTAGGTTACGGAGATAATTCTAAAGCTGCTCTAATGACAAGAGGAATGAAAGAAATTTCAAGAGTTGGAGTAGCTCTTGGAGGAAAAGAAGAAACTTTTTATGGACTAACAGGTATGGGAGACTTAATAGTTACTTGTACATCTCTTCATTCAAGAAATAGAAGAGCAGGAATACTTATAGGAAAAGGTAAATCATTAGATGAAGCTTTAAAAGAAGTAGGAATGGTAGTAGAAGGAGTTAAAGCATGTAAGGCATTTCATGAGTTAAATAGAAGAATAAATGTTAGCATGCCTATAACAGAAGGATTATATAGTATCTTATTTGAAAATAAAAATCCAGAACAAGTAGTTTGTGAACTTATGGGAAGAGAAAAGAAAAGTGAAGTTCATTAAATATATAGAGGAAACTATGTAAAGTAAAATTTACATAGTTTCTTTTTATGTAAAAAAAGATTTTTTAGTTTATTAATTTAAACATTACTTTTATTTATTTTATGAAAAGAATACATAATTAAAAAAATAATATTTAAAATATAAAAATAGGAATTTATTCTATATCTGAACATATTAATAGAGTATGAACATATATATTTTAAAAAATAATCGTTTAAACATATAAAAATTAGTATATAAATGAAACTTTTAGAATATATATATATTGTCAAAAATTACTTAGGAGGGTAAGGACTTGGATAGCTTTAAAATTTATAAAGATATAGCTGAAAGAACCCAAGGAGACATATATGTAGGAGTTGTGGGGCCTGTTAGAACTGGAAAATCAACTTTTATTAAAAAATTTATGGATCTTATGGTAATACCAAAGATAGACAACACATTTAAGAAGGAAAGAGCAAAAGATGAACTACCACAAAGTGGATCAGGAAAGATGATACACACAACAGAACCAAAGTTTGTACCAAATGAAGCAATAGAAATAGGTATAGATGATGATGTAAAATTCAAAGTAAGAATGGTTGACTGTGTAGGATATATTGTAAAAGAAGCTTTAGGATACTTAGATGGAGAGGAAGCCAAAATGGTTAATACTCCATGGTATGATTATGAAATTCCATTTGAAGATGCAGCAGAAATTGGAACAAGAAAAGTCATAACAGATCATTCAACTATAGGATTAGTAGTTACTACTGATGGAAGTATAACAGGACTTGAAAGAGAAGACTATATAGAAGCAGAAGAAAGAGTTATAGCAGAGCTTCAAGCTATAAATAAACCTTTTGTAGTAATATTAAATAGCTCTAGAGCAAGTTCCCAAGAAACACTAGATATGCAAAAAGAAATGGAGAAGAAATATAATGTTTCTGTAAAACCTATGGACATTTCTAATATGAAAGAAGAAGATGTAGAAGAATTATTCAAACAAGTACTTAAAGAATTCCCTGTAAAGGAAGTAAATATTAATATACCAGAATGGCTTGAAAATTTAGAATCAGATCACTGGTTAAAAACAGATTTCTTTAACATAATAAAGGGAATGAGCAAAAACATATCAAAAATAAGAGATATAAAAATTTCATTAGATCTTTTATCAAATGAAGAAAATTTAGGTGAAGCTAAAATTAAGGAAATAGATTTAGGAGTTGGAACTGCAAATGTAGTTATGAAGCCTAAAGAAGGAATATTCTATAGAGTATTAAGTGAAATGTGTGAATTAGAAATAGATTCTGAAACAAATCTTTTAAGTATGGTTAAAGAACTAAATCATGCTAAAAAAGAATATGATAAAGTTAAAGATGCTTTAAGGGATGTTAATGAGACAGGCTATGGATTAGTTGCTCCACAACTTAAAGAAATGAAATTTGAAGAACCAGAAATAGTTAAACATGGTGGACAATATGGAGTAAAATTAAAAGCTAGTGCTCCTTCATTACATTTTATAAAAGCTAATATTCAAACTGAAATAAGTCCTATAATGGGATCAGAAAAAGAATCAGAAGATTTAGTAAAATCTCTTTTAGAACAATTTGAAAATGATCCAGCAACACTTTGGCAAAGTAATATGTTAGGTAAGTCTTTAGAAGTTTTAGTTAAAGAGGGACTTCAAAAGAAACTTTATAAAATGCCAGAAGATGTTCAAGTTAAGATCCAAAAAACCCTTCAAAAAATTATTAATGAAGGAAATGGCGGATTAATTTGTATAATCCTATAAAAGTATAAATTAAAAAGGTATAAACCATAATTAGGTTTATACCTTTTTTAATAAAATAATCAATTATTTAATAATATAATCAATTATAAAGTTTATTAATATAATAAATTAGGGGAAATTATTTTTATATGAATATAAATCTAAGGCTTGGTGAAGTTTATGGAAAAAAAGTATAATGCATATAAAAAGATTGGAAGAATTAATAAAGATTTATTAAAAGATTTAAATTTAAATTTTAATGGTGATGTTTATATTGATGAAAGTGTTGTAAGGCATATAAAAAAGAGACACGGAAAACAATTAACAAAACATGTAAAAGAAAATATAAAGATAATAATAGAAAGAATTATTAAAAATCCTGACTATATAGGCATAAATAGATATAAAGATAATATTTCCATAAAGTTAGTTAAAAAAATAGATGCACAAGTTATGGTAATCTTAGATTTTGATTATGAAAATGAATATATGTATGTGGCAACTATGTATCCATTAATAAAAGAGAAACTCAACACCAAAATATTAACTGGGGTATTAAAAACAATTAGTGGATAAAAAAAAAGAAAAATTATATAATATACGGAGAAAAGTTTATTTTTGAGATGAGAGAATGCTTCTTAAATCCTAAACTTATAAAATTGAAAACTAAGGATAATAAGGAGGAATAATAATGAAAAAAGTAGCAGTTATATTTAATGGTGGAACTATATCTATGAAGGTAGATGAAAGAATAAAAGCAGCAGTTCCAAGTCTTAGTGGAGAAGAAATAATGGCAATGGTAACAGGGATTGAAGGCCATGCAGAAATTGAAAATTATAGTTTTTCAAGTTTACCATCACCACATGTAACTCCAAGTATAATGTTAGAGTTAGCAAAATATACACAAAATATAGTAGATAGAGAAGATATTGATGGAGTAGTAATAACTCATGGTACAGATACTTTAGAAGAAACAGCGTATTTTTTAGATATAGCAGTTAAAACTAAAAAGCCTATTGTTGTAACAGGAGCTATGAGAAGTTGCTCAGAATTAGGATATGATGGACCATTTAATCTTGCTACTTCTATATGTACAGCAATTTCAGATGAAGCTAAAAATAGAGGAGTTATAGTTTGTTTTAATGGAGAATTAAATGATGCAAGAGAAGTTACAAAAGCTAACTCAATGGCGTTAAATGCCTTTAGAACTCCTAATTTTGGACCAGTAGGAATAGTTGATAACAATAATGTTATCTTTTATAGAAAAGGGAAAAAAGGATTTAAAAGTTGTCCTAAGAGCATAGAAAAAGATGTAGCACTTATAAAATGTGTTTCAGGAATGGACTCTTCATATATAGACTATTCTTTAGAAAAAGGAATAGGAGGAATAGTAATAGAAGCTATGGGAAGAGGAAATATACCTCCTGAAATGGTAAGTGGAGTTAAAAATGCTTTAGATAAGAATATTCCTGTTGTAATAGTTTCAAGATGTTTTGAAGGAAGAGTGTTTGATTCATACGGATATGAAGGTGGAGGAAAACATTTAAGAAATATGGGTGTTATTTTTGGAGACAATATGCCAGGGCAAAAAGCAAGAATAAAACTTCTAATAGCTATTAATTCAGGAATTAAGAATGATGAATTAATGGATATATTTGAACATGGGTTATATGAACATAATATATAGACGAATGAAAATTGAGTTATTGGAAATTAATATTCGAAATAAATGTGTAAAATTAGATTAAAAAGATTGACATTGTTCGTGAATTGGGTTAATATTATATTAACAAATGGATAACTCATATAAGGCAATAATATGGTTTGCCGTTTCTACTAGATACCAATAATATCTAACTATGAGATTAAACTTAGAGAATATATCTAAGGTTGTTATGAGTTTCCTAAAGTCATAACAACCTTATTTTATTTCAGGGGGGAATATGGGATGAATAATAAGAAATCATTTTTTGAAATTTTAGACAATAAGAATGTTGATTTCAGAAAAGAAATTATTGCAGGGATAACTACTTTTTTAACTATGGCTTATATTATAGCAGTAAATCCGAATATTCTTGGTGATACAGGAATGGACAAAGGTGCATTAGTTACAGCCACTTGTTTTGCAGCTGGATTTGCTACAATACTTATGGGAGCATTTGCAAATTTACCATTTGCTTTAGCATCAGGAATGGGGTTAAATGCATTTTTTGCATATACAGTGGTATTAAAAGATCAAATACCATGGCAAGTAGCTTTAACAGCAGTATTTTTAGAAGGAATTATATTTATTTTAATGTCAGCTTTTAAAATGAGAGAAGCAGTAGTGAAAGCTATACCAATGAATATGAAATTTGCAGTTACAGCTGGAATTGGGTTATTTATAGCATTTATAGGACTTACTGGTGGTGGATTAGTTGTAAAAAATGATTCAACTCTTGTATCAATAGGAGATTTTACAAGTCCAACAGTATTAGTAGCATTACTTGGAATATTAATAATAGCAGTTTTAGATAAAAGAAATGTAAAGGGATCAATTCTTATAGGAATAGTTGCTTCAACTGTTGCAGCTTGGATATATGCAATGTTTAATCCAGAATATGCAGCAAGTCTTGGAATATATTTACCAGAAGGAATAATTAAATTTGAAAGTATAGCACCAATAGCAGGGCAATTAAGATTAGATTATCTTTTAAATCCACAAGCTATATGGCCAATAATAACAATAGTATTCACTTTCTTATTTGTTGATTTCTTTGACACTATAGGAACATTAGTAGGAGTTTCATCAAGAGCAGGAATGTTAGATGAAGAAGGAAATGTGCCAAATGCAGGAAAAGCACTTATGGTTGATGCAATAGGAACTACAGCAGGAGCTTTAATGGGAGTTTCTACAGTAACTACTTTTGTTGAAAGTTCAACAGGAGTTGCAGCAGGTGGAAGAACAGGTTGGACATCTATTACAACAGGATTATTATTCTTAGCAGCAATGTTTTTCTCTCCAATATTTGTAGCAATTCCAGCATGTGCAACAGCACCAGCTCTAATATATGTTGGATTCTTAATGCTTGGAGCAGCTAAAAATATAGATTTTGATGAAATAACAGAAGGATTCCCAGCATTCTTAACAATAGTAGGAATGCCTTTAATGTATAGTATTGGTGATGGTTTAACAATTGGAGTTTTAGCATATGTATTTATAAACATATTCTATAATATTTTCTTTGCTAAAAAAGAAGAAAAGAAAAAAATATCAGGAGTAATGATTGTACTAGCTATAATATTTATAATTAAATTATTTTTCTTATAAATAATAAAAGAACTTAAAGGATTTATAATTCTTTAAGTTCTTTTTATTTTTTCCATTTTATTATTATCATTTTTATTTTAATGAAATATTTGATTCTATAATTGAATCTTCATTTTGATCTATTATTTCAACAGTAATTTCAGTAACTATAGTTCTGAAAGTATCATTAATATTTTTTGTATTATTAATTGCTATCTCATAATCTTCTTTATTTTTAAAAGAACCTACAGTTATATGAGGTGAAAAACTTCCTTCATTTAACCAAGATGGATAATAATCTTTCAATATTCCAGTATAAAGTCTTTTATGCAAATCTATAATATTTTCTATTCCTTTTTCAATACTAAGAAATAAATATAATCCAAAACAATTAACAGGAGTAATACCTTTTAAAATAATTTCAAAAGGAGATATATCTTTTATAACAGAAGAAATATGATTTTCTAAATCAAATTTTTCTATATCACTTTCAAAAGGAAAAACTAATGTTATATGGGGTGCTACATGATTAGCTAGTGGGTCATATTTTTTTCTTATTTTGTTTATTATCTCTAAATTATTAAATTTGGGAAAAATCATGATACAACGTTTTTTCAAATAAAATCACATTCTTATATAAATTTAATTAGAGAAGATTATACAATATAATACATAAAATGTAAATAAATTCAAAACAGTATTTGAAATATAAAAATTAAAAAAGTAATAATATAATTTGATAAATAAATATAAATTTAAATATGAATTTTATATAGAAAATAAAAAATAAAAACAAATGTAAACTTTTTGTTAACAAACCATTGACTTTACTGTTAGACTAAAATAATATTTATTTATACTTCATAGCAAAGGAGGGGTATGAGTGACTAGAAGCATGACTAGCTTTGGAAGAGCGAGAAGTGAAGAAGGTAATGAAAAAGTATTTTCTGTTGAAATGAAAAGTGTAAATCATAGATACTTAGATATAAGTATAAGAATGCCTAAATGGATGTTACCTTTAGAAGAAAAGATAAGAAATCAGATAAGCAGTAAGCTAAATAGGGGAAAAGTAGATATTTTCATTAATCTTAAAAGTTATTCTAAATCTAATAATGCTGTTCAATTAGATAAAGAACTTGCTAAAAATTATTATAATTGCTTAGAAGAGATGGCTGATATGTTAGGGATAGAAAATGATATAACAGTAGCAAAGCTAAGTAGATTTCCAGATGTAATAAGTGTAGTGGAAAAAGAAGAGGATTTAGAAGAAACATATAAAGAAATAGAAATTCTCATTGATAAATCTCTAAATTTAATGTTAGAAATGAGAGAAAGAGAAGGAAATAAATTAAAAGAAGATATACTAGCTAAGCTTAATATAATAGAACACTCAGTATTAGACATAGAAAAAATAGCTGATACAATTCCAGAAGTTTATAAACAAAAGTTAGAAGAAAGAATAAAAGTATTAACTGATGGAAGTGAAGTTGATCAAACTAGATTAGCTATGGAAGTTGCTATGTTTGCTGATAAAGCAACTATAGATGAAGAAATAATAAGACTTAAAAGCCATCTTATACAAATGAGAAGTACGTTAAGTCTTAATGAATCTATTGGTAGAAAGTTAGATTTTATTGTTCAAGAAATGAATAGAGAAGCAAATACGATTGCTTCAAAATCAAGTAGCATAGAAATAACAAATATTGTTATTGAAATAAAAAATATAATTGAAAAAATAAGAGAACAAATTCAAAATATTGAATAATAGGAGGAATATAATGGGTATAAAATTAATAAATATTGGTTTTGGAAACATAGTTTCTGCCAATAGATTAGTAGCAATAGTAAGTCCTGAATCAGCGCCTATAAAAAGAATAATTCAAGAGGCTAGAGATAGAGGAATGCTAATTGACGCAACTTATGGAAGAAGAACTAGAGCAGTTATAATAACAGATAGTGATCATGTAATATTATCTGCAGTTCAACCAGAAACTGTAGCACATAGACTATCAAGCAAAGATGATCATGATGATGAGGTAGATGAATAATGAAAAAAGGCGTTTTACTAGTTATATCTGGTCCTTCAGGAGCAGGTAAAGGAACTATATGCAAAGCGTTACTTAAAAAACGTAATGATTTACATATTTCAGTTTCTGCAACTACAAGAAGTCCAAGAGCCGGAGAAATAGATGGTGTAAACTATCATTTCTTAACTAAAGAGACTTTTGAAGAAAAAATAAAGAATAATGAATTTCTTGAATATGCAGAAGTTTATGGTAACTATTATGGAACACCTAAAACAGACGTACAAAAATTATTAAACAATGGAAAAAATGTTATATTAGAAATAGATATACAAGGTGCTTTAAAAGTTAAAGAAAATTGTGAAGACGGTATATTTATATTTATTCTTCCTCCTTCAATGGAAGAATTAAAACAAAGAATCATTAATAGAGGAAGTGAAACACCAGAATCATTAATGACAAGATTTAAGTCAGCTTACAAAGAAATAAATTATATTTCAAAATATAATTATGCAGTTGTAAATGACGAAGTTGATTTAGCTGTTGAAAAAATAGAAGCTATAATAACAACTGAAAAATGTAGAGTAGATAGAATAAAAGATAAAATATTAGATTCTAAGGAGGGTTTTATACATGAGCAACTCTATGATTAATCCATCAATCGTTGAACTTTTAGAAAAGGTAGATGACAGATACACATTAGTAACAGTAACTTCAAAGAGAGCAAGACAAATAATAGGTGGAAGTAAGCCATTAAGTGATGTAAAATCAGTTAAGCCTTTAACTATAGCAATAAATGAAGTTAATGAAGGAAAATTTGATTTCGAACTTCCAGAGGAAAAGTAAGATATTATGTATGAAGATAAGTGTGTTGTAATTGGGGTTACTGGGGGAATTGCAGTATATAAAGCACTAGATGTAATAAGTGCTTTAAGAAAAAAAGGCGTTAAAACAAAAGTTATAATGACAGAATCTGCAACTAAATTTGTAACACCTTTAACATTTCAATCTATAAGTCAAAATATGGTTATAACTGATATGTTTGCTGAACCAAAAGCTTGGAAAATACAACATATTAGTTTAGCACAAGAAGCTGATATAATGTTAATTGCACCTGCTACAGCAAATGTAATAGGAAAAGTAGCAAATGGAATAGCAGATGATATGTTAACAACAACAATAATGGCAACTAAAGCAAAAGTTATATTTTCTCCAGCTATGAATACTAATATGTATGAAAATCCAATAGTTCAAGAAAATATAGAAAAATTAAAAAGATTTGGTTATGAATTTATAGAGCCTGATAGTGGAAGACTTGCTTGTGGAGATATAGGTAAAGGAAAATTACCTAAGCCAGAAGTTATAGTTGATGAAGTTCTTAAAAATTTATATCCAAAGAAAGACCTTGTAGGTAAGAAAGTATTAGTTACAGCTGGACCAACTAAAGCACCTATAGATCCAGTTAGATATATTACAAATAGATCTACTGGTAAAATGGGATATGCAATTGCAACTGAAGCTAGGGATAGAGGAGCAGAAGTAACTCTTGTATCAGGAGCAGACTTTCTTGAATGTCCTAAGGGAATAGAATTAATAAATGTTCAAACTAACTCAGAAATGAGAGAAGAAGTTTTAAAACATTATAAAAATTCAGATATAGTTATAAAGTCAGCAGCAGTTGCTGATTATAAGCCTAAAAACTATAGTAAAGAAAAAATTAAAAAAACTGGAGATGATTTAAAACTAGAGCTAGAAAGAGATAATGATATCTTATTAGAACTAGGAAAATTAAAGAAAAATCAAATCTTAGTTGGATTTGCTGCTGAAAGTAATTCATTATTAGAAAACGCTAATAAGAAACTTAAAAATAAGAATCTTGATTTTATAGTAGCTAATGATATAACATCTAAAGAAACAGGTTTTGGTTCAGATAATAATAAAGTATTTATTATTTCAAAGAATGGAAAAGTAGATGAATTAGATACTATGAGTAAAAGAGATGTAGCAAGAAGTATATTTGATAATATATTAGAATAGTATTATTTTTAAGAAAGCGCTCATTAGCGCTTTCTTATTATATTTTTTAGAAGGGTGGTTTATTTAGAACAATGGAGCTTTATGCAGAGATAATAATAAATAGTGAAGCAATAGAAATAGATAGACCATTTACATATAAAGTTAAAGAGGATATGGCTGATAAAATTCAAATTGGACATAGAGTTAGAGTATCTTTTGGAAGCATAAAAGGCTATCTTCAAGGTTATGTAATAGGACTTAGTACAGAGTTTAATGGGAATTATAAATTAAAATCAATAAATAAAATTTTAGATGAAGAGCCAATTTTAAGAAGAGAAGATATTTTAACTATAGACTTTTTAAGGGAAAGAACTCTTTGTAAATATATTGATGCAATAAGACTTTTAGTTCCTACTGGAATAACAAGAGGAGTAAAAGAGAAGAAAAAAACTGTTATAACACTAGGAAGAGAATTAGATAGTACTTTTAAAGAAAAAGAATCATATAAAGAATTATATTCATTTATAAAAAATAACGAAGGACTAACTAAAAGTGAAATAAAAAATAAAGGATTTTCTACTTATATATTAAATAATTCTATAAAAAATGGATTTTTAAAAACAGAAGAAGAAACAGTTTACAGATATAATGATAGAATTTATGAAAAAGATGAAGAAAAAGTTTTAACAGAAGAACAAAAAAATGCATTAGATATTATAGAGAATACAAATAAAAAAGGAATATTACTTCATGGGGTAACAGGTTCAGGAAAAACAGAAATATATATGAATCTTGTTAGAAAAACCTTAGATAGTGGAAAAGGAGCGATAATCCTAGTTCCTGAAATTTCTCTAACTCCACAAATGATAGAAAGATTTAAAAGTAGGTTTGGTAAAGAAGTAGGGCTTTATCATAGTAGACTTTCAGAAGGTGAAAGATTTGATGAATGGAATAGAGTGAGAGATGGAAAGTGTAAGCTTATAATAGGAGCTAGAAGTGCATTATTTCTTCCAATGAACAATTTAGGATTAATAATAGTAGATGAGGAACATGAAAGTTCATATAAATCAGAAACAAATCCTAAATATCAGACAAGAGAAGTTTGTGAATATTTAAGTTATATGTATGATTGTAAATATATATTAGGGTCTGCAACGCCTTCTATTGAATCTTATGCAGATGCGTTAGTAGATAAATTGCAATTAGTTGAATTAAAAAATAGAGTATATGAAAAAAAGCTTCCTCAAATGAATATAGTGGATATGAGAGAAGAACTAAAAGTGAAAAATCTTTCTATGTTTAGTAGAAAATTATATAAAGAAATTAAACTTGCATTAGAAAATAAAAAACAAATAATATTATTTCTAAATAGAAAAGGATATTCAACATTTATATCATGTAGAAGCTGTGGATATGTTTTTAAATGTCCTAAATGTGATATATCAATGGTATATCATAAAGAAGGCTATTTGACATGTAATTATTGTGGAATGGTAAAAAAAGAAGTAAAAACTTGTCCTAAATGTAGTAGTAAATATGTTAAGTTCTTTGGAGCTGGGACAGAAAAAGTAGAGGCCGAAGTTAAAAAATATTTTAAAGAGGCAAGAATATTAAGGATGGATAGAGATACTACTAAAAATAAAGGTTCTTATGAAGAAATATATAATTCATTTAAAAATGGTGAAGCAGATATATTAATAGGAACACAAATGATAACTAAAGGGCATGATTTTAAAAATGTACATTTAGTTGGGATTATGGCTGCAGATATGTCAGCAAATATACCAGATTATAGGGCTGGAGAAAGAACCTTTCAGCTTATAACTCAAGTTGCTGGAAGAGCAGGTAGAGGAGAGAAAAGAGGAGTTGTAGTAGTTCAAACATATAATCCTGAAAATTCATATATACAATATGCAAAGGATGGAAATTATAAAAAAATGTTTAAGGAAGAACTTACTATAAGAAAATTGATGAATTACCCTCCATTTGGTAGAATAGTATATATTAAAGGCATATCTAAAGATGAAGAAAAATTAAATGTTTTTATGAAAAAACTTTATTTAGAAATAAAAAAAGAAAATTTAGAAAATGTAGATATACTAGGACCAAGTAAATGTATTATTGGGAAAGTAAGAGATTTTTTTAGATATCAAATAATAATAAAAGGAAAGATAGTATACAAAGAAATTCTAAATTTAAAAGAAAATCTTTATAAATTAAATAAGAGTGTTTATAATGATATAAGAATTAGTATAGATATCAATCCAAACAATTTATTGTAGGAGGAATAGAAATGGCAATAAGAAATATAAGAAAAAAAGGTGAAGAGGTATTAAGAAAAAAAAGTAAAATAGTTGAAAATATAGATAATAGAACTCTAACTTTAATAGAAGATATGATTGATACAATGTATGAAGCTGATGGAGTTGGCCTTGCAGCACCACAAGTTGGAATACTTAAAAGAATATTCGTTATTGATGTATATGATGGAGAGGGAGCAAGAGTATTTATAAATCCAGAAATACTAGAATCAAGTGGAAGTCAAATAGGAGAAGAAGGATGTCTTAGCGCACCTGGTGAATTTGGAGAAGTTGAAAGACCAAATTATGTAAAAGTAAAGGCATTAAATGAAAATGGGGAAGAATTTGTTTTAGAAGCACAAGAATTATTAGCAAGAGCTATATTCCATGAATATGACCACTTAGACGGAATTATATTCTTAGATAAAGTTAAGTAGGAGGAAAGAATATTGAAAATAGTTTTTATGGGAACTCCAGATTTTGCAGTTCCTTCACTTGAAAGATTAATAGATGAGTATGGTGTTTGTGCAGTATTTACACAACCAGATAAGAAAAAAGGTAGAGGGAAAAAATTAGGATTTTCTGAAGTAAAAGAAGTTGCAGTAAAACATAATATAGAAGTTTTTCAACCAGTAAAACTTAAAGATGATAGAGAAATGATTGAAAAGCTTAAAGAAATGAATCCTGATTTTATAATAGTTGTAGCCTTTGGACAAATTTTAACTAAAGAAGTTCTTGATATACCTAAATATGGCTGTATAAATTTACATGGTTCAATTTTACCAATGTATAGAGGAGCAGCTCCTATAAATTGGGCTATTATAAATGGAGAAAAGAAATCAGGAAACACAACAATGCTTATGGATGTAGGTTTAGATACTGGAGATATGCTTTTAAAAGATGAAGTAGAGATATCAGAATCCATGACTGCTGGTGAACTTTATGATATTTTAAAAGAAAGAGGAGCAGAACTTTTAGTTAAGACAATAGAAGGTCTTAAAGATGGAAGTATAAAGCCAGAAAAGCAAAGTGATGAAACTTTCTATGCAAAAATGTTAAATAAAGAAACTGGAAGAATAGACTTTAATAAAAGTGCATTAGAAATCCACAACTTAGTGAGAGGATTAAATCCTTGGCCTGTTGCACATACAAAATATAAAGAAGAAAATATGAAAGTTTATCAAACAGAAGTTTTTACAAATGAAGGTGGAAATGAAGATTTTGGTAAAATAGAAAAAGTATCAAAAGAAGGAATACTTGTAAAAGCAAAGATTGGGAAAATTTTAATTAAAAAAATACAATTCCCAAATGGTAAGCCTTTAACAATTGAACAGTATATAAACGGTCATAGCATAGAAATTGGTGAAATTTTAGGATAAAGATGAAAGACGAGGTATTTTATGAATAGCAGAAGCATAGCTATAAAGGTATTGAATAGAGTTTTATTAGAAGGAGCATATTCTAATATAGCCTTATCTAAAGAATTGGATTCAAGTAATCTAAATAGCAAAGATAAAGGTTTAGTTACTGAAATTGTCTATGGAACATTAAGAAGAAAAAGAACATTAGATCTTATAATAGGATCTTTTGTTAGAGATATAAGTATAATGGATAAAAGAATATTAAATATTCTTAGAGCGGCTATATATCAATTAAGATTTTTAGATAAAATTCCAAGTTATGCTGCTTGTAATGAAGCTGTTGAAGAAGCTAAGAAAATTTCTTTAAAAAGTTCTAAGTTAGTAAATGGTATCTTAAGGAATTACCTTAAGAAAGAAGGAAAAGTAAATATAAAATTTTCTAATAAACTATATAAATTAGCTTATGATTATTCATTTGAACCATGGCTTGTAAGATTATTTATTTCACAATATGGAGAAAATAAAGCTATAAAAATAATGAAGGGGTTAAATAGTACTCCAAGCATAACTCTTAGAGTTAATTCTTTAAAAGGTGATTATGATTCTGTATTAGAAGAGTTAGAAAGATTAGGATATAATGTTGAAGAAGGTTCTATATCTCCTGATGCAATAGTTATAAAAGGTGGAAGTGCTATAGAGGCTAATGAATTATTTAATGAAGGAAAATGCACAGTTCAAGATGAAAGTGCAATGCTTGTAGCTCCAGTTTTAGAGTTAGAAAAATATGATACTGTACTTGATATATGTAGTGCACCAGGAGGAAAAACAACTCATATAGGTGAAATTTTAGAAAATACAGGCAAAGTATTAGCTTTTGATTTACACGAAAATAAACTAAGTTTAATAAAAGAAAATTGTGAGAGACTTGGTGTTAAGAATGTAGAACTTTCTCAAATGGATGGAACTATATTAAATGAAAAATTAATAAATATAGGTGATAAAGTTTTAATTGATGTTCCATGTTCAGGTTTAGGGATAATAAGAAGAAAACCTGAGATTAAATGGAATAAAAATAAAGATGATTTGAAAAGTTTAATTAAAATTCAAAGAGAAATTATGAAAAATTCATGGCAATACTTGAAAAGCGGTGGAGTTATGGTATATTCTACTTGTACATTAAATAAAGAAGAAAATGAAGAAAACATAAGATGGTTCTTAAAATCTTATGAAGATGTTAAGTTGGATACTGTATTTATTGGAAAAGGAGAAAATATAGAGTATACTGAGGATGGAATGGTGACTATATTACCAAACAAAAATATGGATGGATTTTTCATAGCAAAGCTAAAGAAAATATAAAGGTGGAAAAATGAAAAATTTATTAGATTATAACATGGAAGAATTAATGGTTTGGCTTAAAGAAAATTCAGAAAGTTCTTTTAGGGCAAAACAAATATTCTCTTGGATTTATAAAGGGATATTTTCATTTGATGAAATGAAAAATTTACCTAAAAATCTAAAAGAAAAATTAAATTCTAATTTTAAAATATATATTCCTGAAGTTGTAGATGTATATTCATCTAATTTAGATGGTACTAAGAAAATGCTTTTAAAATTAGAAGATGGGAATCTTATTGAGTCAGTAATTATGAAATATAAGCATGGAAACACAATATGTGTTTCAACTCAAGTGGGATGTAGAATGGGATGTAAATTCTGTGCATCAACAATTGAGGGAAGAGTTAGAAATTTAACTTCTGGAGAAATATTAGGGCAAGTATTAAGAGCTGGAGAAGTAGAAGGAGAAAGAATTTCTAATATAGTGCTTATGGGAAGTGGGGAACCACTAGATAATTACGATAATGTAGTAAAATTTCTAAGAGAAGTTAATGCTGAATATGGATTAAATATTGGGCAAAGACATATAACTTTATCTACATGTGGGCTAGTTCCTAAAATAAGAGATTTGTCAAATGAGGGATTAAATGTTACTCTAGCAATATCACTACATGCTTTTAGTGATGAAAAGAGAAGAGAAATAATGCCTATAGCAAATAAATATTCAATAAGTGAAATATTAGAGGAGTGTAGAAACTACATAGAAAAAACCAATAGAAGAGTAACTTTTGAGTATTCATTAGTTAAAGATATTAATGACAGTAAGGAAGATGCAAAAGCTTTATCAAAGCTTTTAAAAGGAATTCTTTGTCACGTTAATCTTATTCCAGTAAATGAAATAAAAGAGAATTCTTTTAAAAGATCTTCTGAAAAGACAATAGAAGATTTTGCCCAAATATTAAAGTCTGCAGGAATTGAAGCGACTGTTAGAAGAGAAATGGGAAGCGATATAAATGCAGCTTGTGGTCAACTTAGAAGAAGCTATATGAAAAATAAAGCTTAAGGAGTAAAAATATGATAGAGTATAAGAGTGATGTGGGTTGTAAGAGAAGTTTAAACGAAGACTATTGTGGTTATTATGAAGTTGAAAATTATGGTGTATATATTGTTGCAGATGGAATGGGAGGTCATAATGCTGGTGAAATTGCCAGTAAAATGGCTGTAAATAGGGTTATAGAAATAATAAGAGAAACTATAGACATACATTTAGAAGAGAGTTTGAAATTTGCAATTGAAAAAGCTAACGAAGAAATCTATAATTATTCTAGAGAAGTAAGCGAACTAGAGGGCATGGGTACTACAATAACAGCATTATTAAGGTTAGGAAATCAAATTATAATAGCAAATGTTGGAGATAGTTCATGTTTTGGAGTTAAAGATAATGAAATAATTAAATTAACAAAAGATCATTCATTAGTTCAACAATTAATAGATATAGGAAGTATATCTTATGAGCAAGCAAAAAATCATCCTAATAAAAATATAATAACTAGGGCACTAGGAACAGGTTTAAATGTAGAAGTTGATATTTTTAAATTTTCTAAAGAAGAATATCAAAAATACCTTCTTTGTACTGATGGACTTACAAATGAAGTTAGTAATGAAGAGATAAGCAGTATACTCATGGAAGAAAAAGAAAATCCTTGTGAGAAATTAGTTTCTTTAGCAAAAGAACATGGAGGCAAGGATAATATAACTGTGATGTTGTTTGGAGGAGATATATAATATGAATGGGGAAGTACTAGGCAATAGATATGAATTGCTAGAAAAAGTCGGAGAAGGCGGAATGGCAATTGTATATAAGGCTAGATGTAATAAGTTAAATCGCTTTGTTGCAGTTAAAATTCTTAAAAAAGAATATGCAGATAATAAAGAAATTGTAGATAAATTCAAAAATGAAGCAATGGCAGTTGCAAAGTTATCAGATAGTAATATAGTAAATGTATTAGATGTAGGAACTGATGATAATGAAAACTACATTGTTATGGAATATGTAAATGGAAAAACTTTAAAAGAACTTGTAGAAGAATATGGTAAATTGAATTATGATAGAGCGGTAACTATATCATTACAAATAGCAAATGCATTAGAATGTGCTCATAAAAATGGCATAGTTCATAGAGATATAAAACCACAAAATATACTTGTAACAGAAGAAGGAATTGCTAAAGTAACAGATTTTGGAATTGCGAAATCAACAGATTCAGGAACTTTAACAAATACAAGTACAATATTAGGTTCAGCACATTATTTTTCACCAGAGCAAGCAAAAGGTGCTATGGTAGATTTTAGAAGTGACATATATTCTCTTGGAATTGTAATGTATGAAATGGTTACTGGTGATGTCCCATTTGATGGGGAATCTCCTGTAACAATAGCACTTAAACACATACAAGAAAATCCTATTAATCCTAGAATAATTAATCCTAAAATTCCAGATAGATATAGTGAAATTATATTAAAATGTATGGAAAAGGATGTTAATGACAGATATTCAAATGTAAAAGAATTAATAGAAGATTTAAAGAAGATTAAATCAAATTCTGAAATGGGATTAGTAGAAAAAAGTGAATCTTCAGTTGGGGGAGAAACAATTATAATGACTCCAATTAAAGATGAAGATCTTAATCCTGCTGTTGTAGAACCAGAAGATTCAGATATAGATGAGTTTGATGGAGATGAAGAAGGATTTGAAGATTATTATGATGACGAAGATGATGAATATGAAGATGATGAATATGATAAAAAAATTAAAAAGAAGAAGACAAATAGAAATCTTTTAATTGGAATAGCAATTGCTGTAGTAATTATTGTATTAGGTGTAGGTTCATTCTTTATGTTTGTTAACTCTAAACCTACAACAAATGCTGGAGAAGTTCAAGTTCCAAATATAATAGGAATGAATCAAGATCAAGCAGTATCAGCATTAAAAGCTGCTAAATTAGTTCCTGATGTAAAAGAAGTTAAGAATTCAGAACCAAAAGGAACTGTTTTAAATTCAAATCCAAGCCCAGGTACTTCAGTTAAAGAAGGAAGTACAGTTACTATAGATATAAGTAAAGGTGAAGAAGAAGTAACTATACCAGACTTAAATGGATATACTAAAGATCAAGCTACACAAGAACTTAAAAGTTTAGGATTTAATACTATATTATATACTAGTCAATTTAGTAGTAGTGTACCATCAGGCCAAGTTATAGCAGTAACTCCTCAATCAGGAACTCAAGCTTTAAAAACTTCAGAAATAACTCTTGTTATTAGTAAAGGGCCACAAATACAACAAACTACAGTTCCTAATGTTTCAGGAATGAGTGAATCACAAGCTAGAGCAGCACTTTCAAATGCTAATTTAGCTGTTAATGTGGAAACAGTAAGTACAACTGATCCAAGTTTAGCTGGTAAAGTAATAAACGTATCACCAGGTGTAGGAGCTACTGTAAATCAAGGCACATCAGTTACTATTCAAATAGGTCAATTACAACAAGTAACACCACCACAAAATTCTGATAACTCTGGAACAAACCAAGGTCAAAGCCAAGGTCAAGGTAACCAAAATCAAACTCAGAATAATCAAAATTCAGGAAATAACCAAAGTCATGGCAATCAAAACCAAGGAAATGACCAAAATCAAGGTAGTCACGACCAAGGTAATACAGAGCAAAATAAACCAAATCAAGGTAGCTCAGACCAAGGAGGAGCAAAAGAAGATCACTCTGATAAATCAGATGTAAATAAAACATCAAATAAAGGTGCTAATACACAAACTCAAGCAAAAGATGTAGCATCAAATAAAAAAGATAATAAAACTTCAAAATAAATAAGAAAGTGATTAGCTAATTTTAGCTAATCACTTTTGTTTTATAATAATTTAAATTTATTTTATACTATATAAAGTAGCAAAATTTAAATAAAAGAGTTATATTATAATTGAATACTATATTTTGGAGGTACTATGAAAGGAAAAATACTTAAAGGAATTGGAGGCTTTTATTACATAAGCACAGAAGATAAAATAATAGAATGTAAAGCTAGAGGAAATTTCAGATATAAAGGATTAAAGCCAATGGTTGGTGATAATGTAGAAATAAAGATTGAAAATGGAAAAGGAAGAATAGAAAAAATAGAGGAAAGACATTCAGAGCTTATAAGACCTACAGTAGCAAATGTAACATTAGCTTTTGTTGTTTTTGCCATAAAAAATCCTGATTTGAATTTTGATCTTTTAAATAGATTTTTAGTTCTTTGTGAAAGTAATAATATAAAAGCAATAGTTTGTTTAAATAAAGTTGATCTTGTAGATGAAGAAGAGAGAAATTTATTAAAAGAAAAAATAAATGAAATAGGTTATGATGTATTATTTATTAATGCAAAAGCTGGTATTGGAATAGAAAGCTTAAAAGAAAGAATAAAAGGAAATGTAACGGTTTTATGTGGACCTTCTGGAGCGGGAAAATCTACTCTCATAAATAAACTTACAAATAAGGAGCATATGGAAACAGGTTCTGTTAGTGAAAAATTAGGGCGAGGAAAACATACAACTAGACATAGTGAGCTTATAGAAGTTGAAAATGGATATATAGTAGATACTCCTGGATTCTCAACTTTAGATATAACTTTTATAGAAAAAGAAGATTTGAAAAATTATTTTCCAGACTTTGAGGAATATAATAATTCATGTAAATTTAGAGGATGTATGCATCATAAAGAACCTGGATGTTCAGTTAAAGAAGCTGTAGAAGAAGGAAAAATAAATAAATTTAGATATGAATTTTATATAAGGACATTAGAAGAAATATTAAATGGAAGGAAGTATAAATAATGATTAGTATAGCACCGTCAATATTATCATCAGATTTTTCAAAATTAGGAGAGGAAATAAGTATTTTAGATAAATCAAAAGCAGAGTATATTCATATAGATGTTATGGATGGATCTTTTGTACCTAATATAACATTTGGAGCACCAGTAGTTAAAGCTATAAGAAAATATACAGATAAAACGTTTGATGTACATTTAATGATAGATAATCCAGGAAATTTTATAGATGATTTTATAAATGCAGGAGCAGATTTAATAACAGTTCATTACGAAGCAGATAGACATATAGATAGAACTATAGGATATATAAAGTCAAAAGGGGTTAAAGCAGGAATAGTTTTAAATCCTGGAACTCCTGTAAGTGTATTAAAAAATATTATAAAAAAATTAGATATGGTTCTTATAATGAGTGTTAATCCAGGCTTTGGAGGACAAAGCTTTATAGATTATTCAATAGATAAAATAAAAGAAGTTAAAGAGCTTAAAGATAAATTTAATCCAAATCTTTTAATAGAAATAGATGGTGGAATAAATAAAGAAAATATAAAAGAGGTATATGAAGCTGGAGTTGATATAGCAGTAGCTGGTTCAGCAGTTTATAACGGGGATATATTAAAAAATATTGAAGAATTAATTGAAAGGACAAAATAATGGATGTATTAATAGTTTCAGGAGGAACAGAACCATCTAAAGAACTTTTACTTAAATATAAAAATAAAGCTTCATTTATAATAGGAGTTGATAAAGGATGTAATGTGCTTTATAAATATAATATAACTCCTAATTTAATAGTTGGAGATTTTGATTCAGGAGATTTAAAGGTTGTTGAGTATTTTAAAAATACTGGAATAGAAGTGAGAAAATATAGCACTCATAAAGATTATACAGATACTCACTTAGCATATAATATAGCTAAAGAGCTTGGAGATGTTAAAAAAATATATCTTTTAGGGGCAACAGGAACAAGGTTTGATCATTCTCTTGGGAATTTAGGATTATTTTTAAATAGTTTAGAAGATGAGATATATTTAGAAATAGTTGATGATAATAATATTATGTTTATAGTTGATAAAAAGACAACTATAAAAAATAGAAAAAATAAAGTTCTTTCATTTCATGGACTTTCAGATGAAGTTAAAAATTTTACAATAAAAAATGCTAAATATGAATTAGAAAGATATAATCTTAAATTATTAGAACCAAGAGCTATTTGTAATGAGTTTTTAGATGGAGAAGATGTTCAGATAGATTTTGACAGTGGAAAAATTTTAGTAATGCTAACCAATGATTAAAAACTAAAAGCTAAAAATAGGAAAGAATTTAATTTTATTGCATATATATAGAAAGAAAAGATATTATTTTTAGTTTTTATAGGAGGCATTTATGAAAATAGTAGCAATAAAATTACCAAAATTTTTATCTAAAATAGTTAGATTTTTTAGAAAAGGAAAATAGATACATAATTATTTATGTGAAATAAAAAAAATGCTATTGCTAGGTGCAAAGCATTTTTTTTATTTGAACTATATTGCTCTTTCAACTTTACCAGATCTTAAACATCTAGTACAAACGTGAACTCTTTTTGGTGTTCCGTTAACTAAAGCCTTAACTTTCTTTATGTTAGGAGCCCAAGTTCTCTTTGATTGACGATGTGAGTGACTGTATTGTACTCCTGAAACAACGCCTTTATTACAAATTTCGCATCTTCTTGCCACTTGAAAACACCTCCTTATTAGTGAAGATAAAATTCTCTTCAATAGGACAGAATTCATTTTAACACAAGATAAAGCTAATTTGCAAGTAAAATTTATAAAAATAATGGTTAATTACAGATATATTCCATATAAATCTTGAATAAAAAAGATTTCTAATATAAAATATAGTTATGATATAGTATAGGAGGAATAGTAATGGTTGGATTTTCAAGAGAAAACGGAAAAGTACATTACTCAGAAGATGTGTTAGCTAAAATTGTTGGACTATCAACAATGGAATGCTATGGAGTAGTAGGGATGGTATCAAAAAGTGCCGCAGAAGGCCTTTGGGAATTAATAAGAATAGAAAATTTTAGTAAAGGTGTAAAAATTACAGTAACTGAAGATGATAAATTAAATATAGAACTTTTTATTATGGTGGAATACGGAACTAAAATTTCTGTTATTGCAAATAACATAATACAAAAAGTACGTTATAATGTAGAAAACTATACTGGGCTAAAAGTTTCATCTATATCAGTAAATGTTCAAGCGGTAAGAGTCTAGGAGGAGAACTAATGGAATATAAAAAGATAAATGGCCGTGATTTCTATAATATGGTCGTAAACGCGAGTAATAGATTAGCAGAAGAAAGTGATTTCGTTAATGCTTTAAATGTATTCCCTGTGCCAGACGGAGACACAGGAACAAATATGTCAATGACTTTTAAAGCAGCAGTTAAAGAAATAGAAAATATAAATTCAGAATCTATTGGAGAAGTGTCAAAGAAACTTGCTAAAGGTGCACTTATGGGTGCAAGAGGAAACTCAGGAGTTATACTTTCACAAATACTTAGAGGACTTTCAAGAGGACTTGAAGGGAAAGATGAAGTTAATTGTTCAGAATTAGCTGAAGCTTTTGAAGAAGGTTCAAAATCAGCTTATAAAGCTGTTATGAGACCAACAGAAGGAACAATTCTTTCTGTTATAAGAGCTACTGCTGAATGTGCTACTTCATTAAAATCAAATGAAGTTGCACACTTTATGGATGAAATAACTAAAGCTGCAAAAATAATGCTTGATAAAACACCAGAAATGTTACCAGCTTTAAAGAAAGCTAAAGTTGTAGATTCAGGTGGGATGGGATTATATATAATTTTATCAGGTATGACTCAAGCTTTAAAAGAAGGAATAAAAGCAGAAGTTAAAGATATAAAAATTGGAGAAGGTGGCGGAGACGTTACTGGTGCAGGTGCTTCAGTAGATGCTGAAAATATTAAATTTGGATATTGTACTGAATTTATAATTTTAGGTGATGCAAGCCATGCAAAAGAATTCCAAGATTCAATTGAACCATTAGGAGATTCTATGATAGTTGTTGGATATGATGATGTAATAAAAGTTCATATTCACACTAATGATCCAGGAGCTGTTCTTGCAAAAGCAGTTAAAGTTGGAGAATTATCAAAAATAAAAATTGATAATATGAGAGAAGAGCATAGAGAACTTATAGCTAATGAAAAAATGAGAGAAGATGCTAAAAAAGCTCAAAAACCAGAAAAATATGGCTTCATAACTGTAGCTATGGGAAATGGAATAAGCAATATATTTAAAGATTTAGGAGTAAACCACGTTATTGAAGGTGGTCAAACTATGAATCCATCAACTCAAGATATATTAGATTGCATAGAAAAAATAAATGCTGAAAATATATTTGTATTCCCAAATAATAAAAATATAATAATGGCAGCAGAACAAGCAGCTGAAATAGCTGAAAAAAATGTTATAGTAATAAAAACTACAAGTATCCCTCAAGGTATAACTTGTCTTTCAATGTTTAACAAAGATGGAGAAGTTGAAGAAAATATTGAAGAATTAAAAGAATTACTAGAAACAGTTAAAACTGGTTCTGTAACATATGCTGTTAGAGATACTGAAATGGATGGCATAGAAATAAAAGAAGGTAATATGCTAGGCCTTGTTGAAGGGAAAATAAAAGAAGTTGGTGAAGATAAACTAGAAGTTGGAGAAAAAGTTCTAGAAAATCTTGTTGATGAAGACAGTGAATTAATTACTATCTTCTATGGAGAAGATGTAACTGAAGAAGAAGCAAATAGCTTTGTAGAAAAAATAGAAGAAAAATTTGAAGATTGTGATGTTCAATTATATAAAGGAGAACAGCCTTTATATTATTTATTGATGTCAGTAGAATAATATATTATAAAAAGCACCGTAATTGGTGCTTTTTACTTAGTTAGAGGAGGTTTATGAATTTTGAATATATATATGGATGTAGAAGCTATAAAAGGTATAGGACCTAAAAGTAAGGAGCGTTTAAATAAAGCAGGTATATTCACTATATTAGACCTTCTTTTGTATTTCCCAAGAGACTATGAATTTGTAAACGGCAATGAAGATTTCAAAGAAATAGATGAAAGTGAAAAAAAGATTTTAACTTGTACCTTTAAAAGATTTAAAGGAAGTATGATAACTAAAAATAGAAAAACTATAACTACATTAGAGTTTGAATATAATAGACATATAGTAGAAGGAAAATGGTTTAATCAACCTTACATAAAAGGAAAGTTTAAAATAGGTGAAAAGTATAATCTTCTAGGAAAATTTAAAGTTATAGGTAATAAACTTGAAGTTGTAAATCCTATTGTTAGTTCCAATCATTCTTTAGAAAGTGAAATAATACCTAAATATTCGTTAAAAGGAGAACTTAGCAATAATTTTTTAGTGAAAATCATAGGAGATGTTTTAGATAATATAAAAATAAATGAAAATTTACCTGATGATATAGTTAAAAAATATAATTTTATTTCATTAGATAAAGCAATAAGAGAAATTCATTATCCTAAAAGCAAAAATGGATTAGAAATGGCTATAATTAGATTAAAATTCCAAGAGCTTTTTACATATTCTATGAAGCTTTTGCTTCTTAAGAAAAGTATAAAAAAAGAAGTTGGAATTTGCTATAAATGGACAGCTGAATTAGGAAAGCTTAAAGAAAAATTACCTTTTCCATTAACAGGTGCACAGACTAATGTAGTAAGAAATATTTTACGAGATCAAAATTCTTTATATCCTATGAATAGGCTTGTTCAAGGAGATGTTGGAAGTGGTAAAACTATAGTTGCCTTAATTGGATTATTTAATGCTTATACAAATGGGTATAAAGGAGCTCTTATGGCACCAACAGAGATACTAGCAAATCAACATTATGAGGAAGCAAAAAAAATATATGATGGTTTTGATGTTAATATAGAGCTTTTAACTGGAAGTACAAAGGAAAAAGAAAAGAAAAGAATAAAAGAGTTAATAAAAAAAGAAGAGCCAGTTATTTTAATTGGTACTCATGCTCTTATTCAGGATAATGTTGAGTTTAATAATTTAGGACTTATAGTTACAGATGAACAACATAGATTTGGAGTTGAGCAAAGAGCTAGACTTATGAATAAAGGAAAAAAAGCAGATGTTCTTGTAATGACTGCAACACCTATACCAAGAACATTAGCGCTTTATGTATATTCAGATTTAGATGTATCTATAATAGATGAATTACCTCCAGGAAGAAAAAAAGTTGATACTAGATTTTATGAAGAAAATAGAAGAGATGATGGTTATAGACTTGCGAGATCTGAAATAGATAATGGAAGACAAGTTTATATAGTATGTCCTCTTATTGAAGAAAATGAAAAATTAGAGCTTAATTCTGTTGAAAAAATATATGAAGAATTACAAAATGGTATATTTAGAGGAATAGAAATAGAATATCTTCATGGAAAGATGAAGCCTAAAGAAAAAGATGAAATAATAGGGAGATTTAAAGAAGGAAAAACAAAAGTTATTATATCCACTACAGTAATAGAAGTTGGAGTAAATGTTCCTAATGCAACAGTCATGATTGTTGAAAACGCAGAAAGATTTGGATTAGCTCAGCTTCATCAATTAAGAGGAAGAGTAGGGCGTGGAAGTCATGCATCTTATTGTATATTACTTGCTAAGGCTAAAAGTGAAAAAACAAGAAAAAGAATGGAAATTTTAGTTGAATCAACTGATGGATTTTATATTTCTGAACAAGATTTAAAACTTAGAGGTTCTGGTGAAATGTTTGGAATGAGGCAAAGCGGTGATGAAGGATTTGTATTAGCTGATATATATGAAGATATGAAAATATTAATAAAGGCGAGAAAAGAAGCAGAAAGCATAATTCAAAGTGAAGAAGAAAAAAATAAAAAATTAGTTAATGAGATTGAAAAAAATATAGAAAATACAGGTAAATATATTTGTTTTAATTAATATGAAATTGTATAAAAACAGTGAATGTGGTAGAATATTATGTAATAAAACTCTAAGGAGGAAATAAAGTGAGAATAATAGCAGGTAAGGCAAGAGGGCGTAAAATATTGTCCCCAGAAACATATGAAACAAGACCAACATTAGATAGAGTAAAAGAGGCTATGTTTAGTATAGTTCAGGGATATATTCCAAATGCTTTAGTTTTAGATGTATTTTCAGGAACAGGAAGTTTAGGTTTAGAAGCAGCAAGTAGAGGTGCTAAGGAAGTTCATTTAATAGATAAAAGTCCTCAAACTTATCCTATATTAAAGAAAAATGTAGAGAATCTTAAGTTTGAAGATATATGTAAAACTTACAATATGGATTCTTATGCAGTTTTAAAAATGTTAGCTAAAAAAGAAAAAAAATTTGATCTTATATTTATAGATCCGCCATATTGTAGAGAAATGATTCCAGAGGCAATAAAAATAATATTTGAAAATGATATGTTAGATGAAGATGGAATTATAGTAACTAAAATAGATTCTATGGAAGAGATATATAAAGGATATGGAAAAATAAATCTAGTTAGAAGTAAAAAGTATGGTAATACAACAGTTTGTTTTTATAAATTCGATGAGGTGGAATAGATATGAAGATTGCTGTTTATCCAGGTAGCTTTGATCCAATTACAAATGGACATTTAGATATAATAAAAAGAGGAACAAAGATATTTGATAAAGTTATTGTAGCTATTTTAGTGAATGTAGATAAGAAAGGACTTTTTTCTGTAGAAGAAAGAAAAGAGTTAATTCTTAAAGCTACAAAAGATATAGAAGGAATAGAGGTTATAGACTTTGATGGACTTCTTGTTGATTTGCTAAAAGAAAAAGAAATTAATGTTATTCTAAAGGGGTTAAGGAATAGTACAGATTTTGAATATGAAAATACTATGGATAAAATAAATAAAAAGCTAAATAAGGATGTTGAAACTATATTCATGATAAGTGAAAGTGAAAAATCTTATATAAGTTCTTCAGCTGTAAAACAAATATGTAGATTTGGTGGAGAAATAGATGGTATGGTTCCTGATTCTATTAAAGATGATATAGAGAAAAAAATGAGATGTAAATAGAGGTGGATTAAATGGCTAAAGATGTTAGTGTATTAGAACTTTTAGAATTCCTTCAAGACACTATAGATAGAGCTCCAAAGGTTCCTATGAGTGGAAAAGTTATGGTAGATAGAAGAGAAATTCATGATACAATAGATGAAATTATCAATTATTTTCCAGAAGAATTTAAAAAAGCTAGATGGATAAATGATGAAAAAGATAGAATTTTAAGCGAAGCTAAAAGAGATTTAGAAAGTATGAAAGAACAAACAGAAATGATAAAGAGACAAAATATAGAAAATCATGATATTGTTCAGGATGCTAAACTAAGAGCACAGGAAATACTTGGAGCAGCTAAGAGAGAGGCTAAAACTATAAGAATAGGCTCAAGAGATTATTCAGATGAAGTATTAACTGATTTAGATAAAGAATTAGAAAAGAAAAAAGTGGAGCTTATAAAGTCACTTCAAGCTAGCTTTGAAAGAGCCGCTATGGAAATTGATGATAACTTATCTGGTGCATGCTCCACTATTAAAGAAAATATAAAAGAATTAAGAAGTTTTAAATAATTTAAAAAGTTTATTTAATACAAATGGTAAAAGTAACATTAATAATAAAATAATAAATAAATAATTACTGTTAAAATAAGTATGTTTTATTGAAGATGCTGATATATCATTAAAAAATACTATTGATAGGATATAAGCTGCTATAAAAGCTATTATTCCTTGGACAAGCTTAAAAAAGGCATATTTTAATATAGAAATTTTATTTGATTTAAAAAAGGAACTTGTTTGGAATATGACAGACATTCCTCCAAATGCACAAAAAAAGCTTATAATAGAAATTTTTAAATGTAATGAAAGCTCAGTATTTGCTATTAAGTTACATCCATTTGTAAGTTCAATACTTCCTAAAAATAATCCATAAAGAGATTGTTTAGGTAGTGAAAAAAAGTTTTCTATATTATTGAAAAATAATTGGATGAATTGTAAATTTTTTAATATAGTTATTATTAAAGAAAATGCTATTACATAACCACAAACGTTTAAAGTAGTTTTTATTGCATTTTCAATTGCATATTGTAAAGCAATTCCTATTTTAGGGATTGCTTTATTTTTATTAAAATCAGATTTTATTGTATTTTTAGCAGGTTTAATTATAAGAGAAATAAAAAATATAGAAATTAATGTAGATAAAATAATAACATATCCATATTTTATATCTCCTAAAAGTGATAAGCCTAAAACTCCAAGAATAAATACAGGGCCTGAATTAGAAGCTATATTTAAAATTCTTTTGTATTCCTCTAAAGATATAAGATTATTTTCATAAGCATCACTTGCATATTTAGCTCCTAAAGGATAACCACATAAAAAACTAGAAACTAATACAAATGAACAATTTAAGCTTAATCTAAAAGGCTTACAAATAATTGGGCCAAGTATCTTAGAATAAATTTCTATTCCGTTAAAAATGATAAGTAAATTGCATATTAAAGAAAAAGAAAAAATACTAGGAATTATAGAATTAAAGCATAATTCTAATCCAAGTTTTATTGAATTTAAAGATAAATCCATATTAATAAAAAATAAAACAGTAAATAGTGTTATGAAAAAACAAATATAAATATCTTTCTCTATGTTAAGTTTTTTCAAAATTATAAAAATAAATATAAAAATAAGCATGGCTAAAATAAAAATACTAATCATTAAAATCACTCCAATCATTAGTATTTATATGACGATAGACATGCTTTATATTACTATTTATTATTTAATTATAAATGGAGAAGTTTTGTAATCTGATAAAGGGTCTATAGATTTATTTATAAGGGAATATGCTTTAGTAGCTGCAATATCTAAGTTTAAAGAAGTATTGCTTATTTTTTTTGGAAGTTTAGTATAAATGTCTATATCAGATTCTTTTTTTATTTTTTTTAAAAGTTCAGCCCCTTTTAAATTAAATGCTAAAGGTCTTATGTAAGTCGCATCATCTTTTAATTTATCTAAATCATAATTATTAAGTGAAATAAATATTTGACAAAGAATTCTTGAAATTCTTGTATAAGCATATCTTTTACTTTTTACCTTTTCAATTAAATCTTTAAAAGAATTTGAATTAAAGATTTCTTTTAAGATTTTATTTTCTAAGCCTTCACCAATATCAAGTAAATTAGAAAAATCTTCGTTACAAACAAGTAGTTTGTATTTTAGAAATTCAAAAATTGATTCTTCATTAGCAAAAGAATAATTAGAATTTTTTAATTCTTTTATTACATTAAAAGATTCTATAGGAAGAGAATTTTCTATTGAATATATAGAATTACTTTTAAAAAATTCTTCTCTAATAGATGTAGCAGATGAAAATGAAGAAGATAAATTTTTATCATTATAATTAGAACCAACTCTAGTTAAAGTTACAGGAGTTATTCTGCTATTTAATCTTTTTAAAGCTTTTATATATTCAATACCTAATATATTGTTAGAATTAGATAGTATTTTTTCTAAATGAGGATCATTAAATTCATTGATTATGGATTTTTCACGTGCTTTGTGAAAAGGAAGTCCAAGGTCTAAATTTTTCTTTAAATTTTCTTTGTAAGTTAAAGGTTCATCTACTAAAATTTCAGATATTTTTTTTAAATCAGTTATATTTCCGTGTTCACTTCCAAAATATAAAGAGTTTACTATATTAGTTTTATTAAGTATATTAACTGCACCAAATGCAAAATTTTCAGCAGAAGATAAAGAAAAGAAAGTTGGTAATTCAATTACTAAATCTACACCATTTAAAACTGCCATTTTAGCTCTATTCCATTTATCAATCATAGATGGAGTTCCTCGTTGCATAAAATTTCCGCTCATAATACAAATTATATGTGTTGAATTAGTATCTTTTTTAGCATTTTCTAAATGAAAAGCATGTCCTTTGTGAAATGGATTATATTCTGTAATTATTCCTGTAACATTCATCATAAAAAATATCCTTTCTTAAAAATTATTAAAATTAGTATAACATAAAACAGATAATATAATAAGTGAAGACGAATATTCAGAAAATTCTTAGTATTTTAAATCTAATGACTTCAATTAAAACATAGTAAAATTGAAGAATTTATGTTGAAAAATACTCTTAAATAGGAGTATAGTATTAAATAAGGATACTATAGTATCTTGAAAGGAGAAATGAACATGGAACTTATGAATAAAATTTGGGAAGCTGCCAAAGCTGATAAAAAGAAAATAGTTCTTCCAGAAGGAGATGAAGAAAGAACTATTGTAGCAGCTCAAAAAATAGTGGAAGAAGGTTTAGCTCTTCCAATATTAGTAGGAAATAAAGACAGTATATTAAAAGCTTCAAAAGAGCAAGGTGTTGATTTAAAGGGAGTAGAGATAATAGATCCAGAAACATCACCAAAGCTAGAAGCTTATATTAATCAATTTTATGAATTAAGAAAAAATAAAGGTATGACTTTAGAAAAAGCTGAAAAAATAGTTAGAGATCCTCTTTATTTTGCAACTATGATGGTTAAACAAGATGATGCAGATGGTATGGTTTCAGGTGCTGTTCATACAACAGGTGATCTTTTAAGACCAGGACTTCAAATAATTAAAACAGCACCAGGAGTTTCAGTAGTATCAAGTTTCTTTATAATGCTTGTACCTGGATCAAAATATGGAGAAGAGGGAATGTTATTATTCTCAGACTGTGCTGTTAACCCAAATCCTAATGCAGATCAACTTGCAGCAATAGCAATAGCTACAGCTGAAACAGCTAAAAATCTTTGTAAGATGGATCCAAGAGTAGCAATGCTTTCATTCTCAACAATGGGAAGTGCTGATCATGAATTAGTAGATAAAGTTAGAACTGCAACTGAAAAAGCAAAAGAATTAAGACCGGATTTACAAATAGATGGAGAATTACAATTAGATGCTGCAATTGTGCAAAAAGTAGCAGATCAAAAAGCGCCAAATAGTAAAGTAGCTGGAAAAGCTAATGTTTTAGTATTCCCAGACTTACAAGCAGGAAATATAGGATATAAATTAGTTCAAAGATTTGCAAATGCAGAAGCTATTGGACCAGTATGTCAAGGATTTGCTAAGCCAATAAATGACTTATCAAGAGGATGTAGTTCAGATGACATAGTTAATGTTGTTGCATTAACTGCTGTTCAAGCACAATCAAAATAAAACATATAATGCAAAACATATAAATATGTTTTAGCATATTGAAAAATACAGAAGGGAAGGCTGAGTATGAAAATTTTAGTAATTAACTGTGGTAGTTCATCAGTAAAATATCAATTAATTGATATGAGCAATGAAGAAGTGTTAGCACATGGATTAGTGGAAAGAATAGGAATACAAGGTTCTATATTAACTCAAAAAGTTGAAGGTAGAGATAAATACATTATAGAAACTCCAATGGAAAATCATAAATTTGCTATAAAATTAGTTTTAGATGCTCTTGTAGATGAAAAAAATGGAGTAATAAAATCAATGGATGAAATTAATGCTGTTGGGCATAGAGTTGTTCATGGAGGAGAAAAGTACTCACAATCTGTAATAATAGATGAAAATGTAATGAAAGAATTAGAAGCTTGTGTTAAATTAGCTCCATTACACAATCCACCAAATATAGTTGGAATAAATGCATGTAAAGCATTAATGCCAAATGTTCCTATGGTAGCTGTATTTGATACTGCTTTCCACCAAACAATGCCAGAGAAAGCTTACATGTATGCAATTCCATATGAAATGTATGAGAAACATGGAGTAAGAAAATATGGATTCCATGGAACTTCACATAGATATGTTTCAAGTGAAGTTGCAAAAACTATGGGAAAAGATTTAAAAGATTTAAAAATAATAACTTGTCATTTAGGAAATGGGGGATCTCTTGCAGCTATTAAAAATGGAGAATGCATAGACACTAGTATGGGATTCACTCCTCTTGATGGAGTAGTTATGGGGACAAGATCAGGTAGTATAGATCCAGCAGTTGTTCTTTATATGGCAACAGATCTTGGTTATTCTGTAGATGAGATAAATTCTATTTTAAATAAAAAATCAGGAGTTTTAGGATTATCAGGAATAAGCTCAGATTTTAGAGATCTTCAAGATGGATTAGAAAAAGGAAATGAAAGAGCTACTTTAGCTTTAGAAGTATTTAGATATTCAGTTAAAAAGCAAATAGGAGCTTATATAGCAGCTATGAATGGTGTTGATGTAATAGTATTTACAGCTGGTTTAGGAGAAAACTCAGTACCAAATAGAAAAGCTATATTAAATGGATTAGAATACTTAGGTATTGAACTAGATGAAGAAAGAAATGATACTTATGGAGTAACAAAGAAAATATCTAAAGATAGTTCAAAAGTAGATGTATATGTTGTTCCAACTAATGAAGAATTAGTTATAGCAAGAGACACTTTAGGATTAATAAAATAGATAGAAAAAACACGAAAAATCTTGACTTTTATTACGCCCCTTTATATAATAAGTTGTGTTTGTTTATAAAATAACTTATGTTAAGGGGCTACTTATTCTTTTTACATAGTTTATTTTTTAACAGGCTTTAATAAGAGAAGTAGGAGCTGAGATATATGAAGGTATTATTTTCAGATTTAATTTCTAAAAGAGAAAGAAGTAAAGATTTAGAGTATAGCTTTGATATGGATAAATTCACTTTTTCAGGTGAAGAGATGGTTCCAACTGAAAAAGTTCTAGTAAATGGAAAGATTATTTCAAATAATACAGAACTTTTACTTGACTTAAACATAAAAACCGTACTAAAATTAGTATGTTCAAGATGTTTAGAAACCTTTATCTATCCAATAGATATTGATATAGAAGAAAGGTTTACAAATGATGATACAATCGAAGACGATGATGTTACATTTGTAAAGGGTGATACATTAGATATCACTGAAATAGTTGAAAGTGTAATAATTTCAACCTTACCTATTAAGAGAATTTGTAGTAGCAATTGTAAAGGCTTATGTCAAACATGCGGAGAAAACTTAAACAAGTCTTCATGTAATTGTAATGATGAAGGAAATATTGATGTTAGATTTGCAGGACTTAAGGCGCTACTAGAAAATAAGGAGGTGTAAGCATGGGAAATCCAGCAAGAAAAACATATAGAGCGAAAAGAGATTCAAGAAGAGCTCAAACTTTTAAGGCGAGCTTACCAGGAATAGTTGAATGTCCACAATGTCATGAAATGAAACTTGCTCACAGAGTTTGCAAGAACTGTGGATTCTATAAAGGTAAAGAAGTAGTAGCTTCAGCAGAATAAAAGAAAGTCTTTTGACTTTCTTTTCTTTATATATAGAGAAATATTTTAAAAAAAGTTAAAATTAATATATATTATAATTATAATGAAAAGGGGTGTAAAAATGAAAATAGCAATTGATGGTATGGGTGGAGATCACGCACCAAGTGAAGTTGTTCAAGGAGTAGTAGAAGCTGTAAAAATATATGATGATATAGAAGTATATATTACAGGTCCTGAAGATAAGATAAAGGAAGAGTTGAATAAAAATAATTATAGTGGAGATAAAATAAAAATAATTAATGCAAATGAAGTTATAGGAACAAATGAGCATCCAGTAATGGCATTAAGAAGAAAAAAAGACTCAAGTATAGTTAAAGCATTAAATTTAGTTAAAAGTGGAGAATGTGATGCTATTATATCAGCAGGAAGTACAGGAGCATTTTTAGCAGGATGTACTTTAATAGTAGGAAGAATTAAAGGTGTAGAAAGACCAGCTTTAGCACCTATTATGCCAGGAAGAAATGGAAGCTTTATGGTTATAGATTCTGGAGCAAATGTTGATTGTAAGCCAAATTATTTAGTTCAATTTGCCAATATGGGAAGTATATATTATGAAAGTGTATTTAATAAAAAATCACCTACTGTTGGACTTGTAAATATAGGTGCAGAAGAAGAAAAAGGAAATGAATTAACAAAAGAAACTCATAAATTATTAAAAGAAGAAAAGCATTTAAACTTTATAGGAAATGTAGAACCAAGAGAAATACCAAGTGGAGAAACAGATGTCCTTGTTTGTGATGGTTTTGTTGGTAATACAGTTCTTAAATTATATGAAGGAGCAGCTTTAAATCTTTTAGGAATAATAAAAGATAGTATAATGAGTGCTTCATTTATGCCTAAAATGGGAGCTATGCTTTTAAAACCTGTATTTAAGAAATTAAAAGTTAAATTTGATTATAAAGAGGTTGGAGGAGCGCCTTTCTTAGGAGTAGATGGTATTTGTATTAAAGCGCATGGAAGCTCAGATGGAAAGGCTTTTAAAAATGCTATAAAGCAAACAAGAATTTTTTACAGTTCTGATGTTATAGGAAAAATTAAAAAAGAAATTAGTGAAAATAATTAAATTTTGTTAATAGAATATTGACTAGGATTTTAATATATAATATTATCTAATTGTACAGTTATTAGGAGGTGACAGGGAATGTTTGAAAAGATACAAGAAATAATAGCAGAAAAGTTAAGTGTTAGTGCAGAAGAAGTAACTTTAGAATCATCTTTCATTGATGATTTAAATGCGGATTCTTTAGATATAGTTGAGCTTATAATGGCTCTAGAGGACGAACTAGAAATGGAAATACCAGACGAAGATGTTGAAGGTTTTAAAACTGTTGGTGACGTAGTTAACTATGTAAAAGATCATGTAGAAGAGTAGTAAAATCCCGCAGTAAGCGGGATTTTATATTGAATTTAAAAATAGTTTATTCTTGAATTTAAACCTTTATGAGGAAATTGAAGAATAAACTTAGAGGAGTGTAAAGAATGAATAAATTGAAATTGAAAGAGATGGAAGCTTCGCTCGGAGTTACATTCACAAATCTAAGTTATTTGCGTGTTGCATTAACTCATAGCTCATTTGCAAATCAATATAAAGATTCTGAATATAATGAAAGACTAGAATTCTTAGGAGATTCTGTTCTTCAATTAAGTGTAACTGAATATTTATATAAAAATTATAAAGAAAAAAGTGAAGGAGAATTAACAAAGATAAGAAGTCTTATTGTTTGTGAAAATTCTCTTTATGAAGTAGCTAAAAGTGTAAATATAGGTGCATATATAAGAATGAGTAGGGGAGAAGAGCTTACAGGTGGAAGAAACCGTGTTTCTATACAAGCAGATGCTATAGAAGCTGTTATAGCAGCTATATATTTAGATAAAGGATTTGAATATGCAAGAGAATTTATTTTAAATAAATTCCACGATATAATAGATAAAGCTATAAATAATAAAATAATTCTTGACTTTAAGACTAAGTTACAAGAACATTTACAACAAAATGGAGAAGTAAACATAACATATGAACTTGTTAAGTTTGAGGGACCACCACACAGAAGAAAATTTTATACAAGAGTTTTAATAAATAAAGAAGTTATGGGTGAAGGTGAAGGATACTCAAAAAAAGAGGCAGAACAAAAATCTGCTAAACAAGCTCTAATTAATTTGGAGGTAATAAATGAGTAAAAACCATTATATTATACCTATATTTGTTCCATTTGAGGGATGTCCTCATCAATGTGTATTCTGCAATCAAGATAGAATAACAGGAATAAAAGATAGAGTAGATGGTGAAAAAGTAAGAAATATAATAAAAGATTATTATGAAACAATAGATAATAAAGATGCAATGATTGAAGTTTCATTTTTTGGAGGTACTTTTACTGCAATTAATGAAAAAAAACAAAGAGAATTATTATCTGTAGCAAAAGAGTTTAAAGATTTAGGAATAGTTAAAAAGATTAGAATGTCTACTAGACCAGATGCAATAACAGATTATATTTTAAGCTATCTTTTAGATTATAGTGTAGACATAATAGAACTTGGAGTACAATCATTAGATGATGATGTTTTAAAAGCTGCTGGAAGAGGACATACTGCTTTTGATGTTTATACTGCTTCAAAATTAATAAAAAAGTATGGTATAACATTAGGTCATCAACTTATGCCAGGACTTCCAAGATCAACAATGGAAAAAGATATTTTAAGTGCAGAAAAATCAATAAATATGAAACCAGACTTAATAAGAATTTATCCATCTCTTGTAATAAAAGATACACCAATGGAGATTATGTATCTAAGAGGTGAATATAAACCATATTCCTTAGAAGAAGGAGTAGAAGTTTCAAAAGAAATATATAAACTTTACAAAAAAGCTGGAATTAATATTATTAGAGTTGGATTACAGCCTACTGATAGTATTAATGTTGGAGGAGATATAGTTTCTGGACCATTTCATCCAGCATTTAGAGAACTTGTTGAAAGCTCAATTATAAATGAAAAAATAATGGAGAATCTAAAAGAAACTAAATGTGGAAAAATTAATATAAATTCAAGAGATGTAAGTAAACTATATGCAAATAAAAAGTTTTATTTTAAAAAACTTTCTGAAAATGGATACAAGGTAAAAGTTGAAATAGATGATAATATGGAGAAAGGGAAAATATCTCTTACTTTAGAAAAAAATATAATTTTAGATATTTAAATAAAATTAATTCAAAACGAGAGGAAACTCTCGTTTTGTTAAATAAAGAAAATTAATTTGAGGTGGAATTTATGAAAAAGAAATCAAGAGAAAAGCTACAAATTGTATTAGCTGTATTTTTAGTATTAATATTCCTTATGACGTTAATACCTTTATTTGCATAGTTAGGAGTGGAAATTATTGTTTTTAAAGTCTTTAGAAATAAGAGGGTTTAAGTCTTTTGCTGATAAAACAGAACTTAAATTCAAAAAAGGAGTTACTTCAGTAGTTGGTCCTAATGGAAGTGGAAAAAGTAATATATCAGATGCAGTAAGATGGGTACTAGGTGAGCAAAGTGCTAAAACTCTAAGAGGAGGCAAAATGGAAGATATAATTTTTGCTGGAACTCAATATAGAAAACCTGTAGGACTTGCAAAAGTTTCTCTTACTCTTAGCAATGATGATGGACAATTAGATACTGACTATAATGAAGTAACTATATCTAGAAGAATATTCAGGTCAGGGGAAACAGAATATCTTATAAATAATAATAAAGCTAGATTAAAAGATATAACTAATTTATTTATGGATACAGGTATAGGGAAAGAAGGGTATTCATTAATAGGGCAAGGAAAAATAGAAGCTATATTAAGTGGTAGACCAGAAGAAAGAAGAGCTCTTTTAGAAGAAGCTGCTGGTATAGTTAAATATAAATTTAGAAAGAATGAAGCAGAAAAAAAGCTTTCTAATACAGAAGATAATCTTGTTCGTATAAGAGATATTTTAAGTACTTTTGAAGAAAGAATTGAGCCATTAAGATTAGAAAGAGAAAAAGCTCTTAAATTTAGAGATCTTTCAAAAGAACTTAAAGGAAAAGAAGTATCATTAGTTGTCCACAGCATAAAAGATATAGATTTAGAATTAAAAAACATAAATGATGATTTAAGATCAAAAGAAGAAAAATTAAATCAAAAAAGAGAAAATTTAAATTTAAAAAGAGAAGGATTAAGAGAAGTCGAAGAAAAACTAGAATCTCTTGAAAAATTAACTACTGATAAAAAATTTAGATATTTTAAGAAAAAAGAAGATATAACTAAATTTAAAAGTAATATCCAAATTTTAAAGGAAAGAATTGAAAATTTAAAAAATGAAATAGAAAAAAATAAATTAGAAGAATATACACTTTTAGATAAAATAAAAAACTTTAAAGGTGAAAAAGAAAGATTAGAAGAAGAAATATTAAAAAGTGATTCTTTAAGAAAAGAAAAAGAAGAAGAAATAGATGAACTTGAATCAAAAAGTAAAGGTTTTGCAAAGAAAATAAAAGAGTTAGAACTAGAACTTAAAGAGATAAAAAGTGAAGAAATAAAAATATTAGAAAATAACTCTAGTATAAGCAATAGTATTGAAAGATTTAAGGAAAGATTAAAAGGAAAATCAGAAGAGAAACTTAGACTTATAAAAGAAGCTGAAGAAGGGGAAAATTTATATAAAATAAATAAGGCAACAGTAAATAGTTTAAGTATAAAAATAAAATCTTTAGAAGAAGATTTTAAAGTCCTAAATAAAGAGATAGTTTCTAAAAAATCAGAACTAGCTAAATTAAATTCTGAAATAAGAAATAAAGAAGCTGAAATAAGAGGTAAAAACATAAACATAAGTAAGTTAAATGCAAATGTTACACTTCTTAAAGATTTAGAAAATCAATACGAAGGTTATAATAGATCTGTAAAATCTTTAATGGAAAGAGTAGATAGAGGAGATATAAAAGAAGGCGAAATTAAAGTTTTAGGAGAAGTTTTAAAAATAGATTCAGAATATGAATTAGCAATTGAAACTACTCTTGGAGGAGCAATTTCAAATCTTATTGTACAAAAAGAAAGTAATGCAAAAAATATAATTAATTACTTGAAAAATAATAAATTAGGAAGAGTTACATTATTACCTTTAGATATTATAAAGAGCAATAAGCTTAATTTAAATAAATCAATTGAATCAATTGATGGTTTCATTGGAATTGCTTCTGATATTATAGAGTTTAATGAAAGATATAGAAAAGCTATTGAATATGCTCTTGGTAGAACTATAATAGCTAAGGATATGGATAGTGCTTTTAAAATAGCTAAAAAAACAGGTTATAAAAATAAAATAGTTACTTTAGAAGGAGAAGTTTTAAATTCTGGAGGAGCATTAACTGGGGGAAGTATAAAAGGTAAAACTAGAAATGTTCTAGGTAGAAAAAGAGAAATTGAAGATTTAGAAAAAGAAATTTATAAATTAAAAATTACCATTTTAGACTTAAATAAACAGTTGGAAATAGATGAATCAAATAGAAAGTCATTAGATGAGGAAATTTTAAATATAACAGATAAAATCCATAGTATAAAAGTTGAAATGGCTACTTCTAAAAATGAGTATTCTAATATTATTCAAGAAAAAGAAAAAATAGAAAAATCAAAAGAAATAAATACTTATAAGTTAAGTAATATAGATAAAGAAATAAAAGAAATAGAAGAAAAAAGAAAAGAAAAAGAAGAACTATTATCTAAAGTATCACAAAAAACAAGTGATAATAAAGATAGAGAAGTTCAAATAGAAATTATATTAAATGAAAATAAAGAAAAACTAGAAAAAATAAAATTTAGTTTAGTAGAATTAAAAATAAATAAAGCTACTTTAGATGAAAATCATAATAATAAAATAAGAGAGATATCAAGAAATGAAAGAGAGTATAATGAAAATACTGAAAAAGTAGCAAATATAAAAATAAATATAAAGAAATGCTTTGAAGATATTGAAAATTTTAAAGAAGAAATAAAAGTATCTGAAAATAAAATATTTTCTAATGAAGAAACAGTAGCTAAGTTAGAGCTTGAATTTAAAGATGATGAAGTAAAGAAAGCTATTTTAAAAGAAGAATTTAGAAAAGTTGATACTGTTATATCAGAATTAAGGGATGTTATAACAAAAGATGAAGGTGAATTAAATAAAGTTCAAATTCAAAAAGCCAAAAAAGAAATGGAAAAAGAAACTCTTTATAAAAAACTAAATGAGGAAATAGAGCTTACTTTTGCAGAAGCTATAGAAATATCAGAGCCTATTGAAAATATTGATGGATTTAAAGAATCTGTGCAGAGCTTAAAGAGAAAAATTTCATCTTTAGGAATGGTAAATTTAGCTGCTATAGAAGAGTATGAAGAAGTAAAAGAAAAATATGAATTTATGTCTAGTCAAGAAGAGGATTTAGAAAAGTCAAAAATTGAACTTTTAAAAGTAATTGAAGAAATGACAGAAGAAATGAGAATATTATTTAGAGAAAACTTTAAAATTCTAAATAAAAATTTCAATGAAACTTTTAGAGAATTATTTAAAGGTGGAAGTGCAGAGCTTATTTTAGGTGAGGGTGATGAACTTACATCTACAGTGGATATAAATGTAGAGCCACCAGGAAAAAAACTTCAAAATATAAACTTAATGTCAGGTGGAGAAAAAGTTTTATCAGCAATTGCATTACTTTTTGGTATATTAAAAATGAAGCCAACACCATTTTGTATTTTAGATGAAATTGAAGCTGCTTTAGATGATGCAAATGTTAACAGATATGCAGAATTTTTAAGTAAATTTTCTGAGAAGATACAATTTATTGTAATCACACATAGAAAAGGTACAATGGAAGTTAGTGATGTTATGTACGGAGTTACAATGGAAGAAAAGGGTGTTTCTAAAGTTGTTTCTGTAGATATGAAAAATAAGGAGGAATAATTAGTGTTTGGAAAATTATTTGATAAATTAAAAACAGGACTTACTAAAACAAGAGATGGGCTTACAGATAAAATAAATGAAGCTTTAAATTTAGCTGTATCTATTGATGAAGATTTATATGAAGAACTAGAAGAAGTTTTAATAACATCAGATATTGGAATGGATACAACTGTTGAAATAATAGAAAGATTAAGAAAAAAAATAAGAACTGAAAAAATAAATGATCCTCAAATGGTTAAACCTGCTTTAAAAGAAGTTATAAAAGAAATTATGCTTGAGGGAACAGAAGAAATAGAGAAAAAACAAGAAGGAAAAGAAGTATTACTTGTAATTGGAGTAAATGGAGTAGGAAAAACAACTTCAATAGGTAAACTTGCAGCTAAAAATAAAGCTGAAGGAAAGAAAGTTTTACTTGCAGCAGCAGATACTTTTAGAGCAGCGGCTATTGATCAATTAGAAGTTTGGAGTAAAAGAGCAAATGTAGATATTGTAAAACAAGGTGAAGGTTCTGATCCAGCAGCAGTAGTTTATGATGCAGTAACAGCAGCTAAAGCTAGAAATGTTGATCTTTTAATTTGTGATACCGCAGGAAGATTACACAATAAGAAGAATCTAATGAATGAGTTAGAAAAAATAAATAGAATAATTGATAGAGAATATGGTGAAGCAAGAAAAGAAACTCTTCTTGTTTTAGATGGAACTACAGGACAAAATGCAGTTATTCAAGCTAAACAATTTATGGAGGCATGTCCTATAGATGGAATAATATTAACAAAATTAGATGGGACAGCTAAAGGTGGAGTTGTAATCTCTATCAAACAAATTTTAGATATCCCAGTTAGATATATAGGAGTTGGAGAAGGAATTGATGACCTTCAAGAATTTGATGCAGAAAGTTTTGCAGAAGCACTATTTTAAAAGATAAAAAATTTTTTTAGGGTGTTAAGTAAAAATACTTGACACCTTTTAGAATATTTGATATTATCTCTTTTGTGGGTAAGGTGATTATTATGGAAGATAGGGTTGAGGTTTCACTTTTAATGGATTGTTATTCACCATTATTAACAGAGAAACAAAGAAACATTATGGAAATGTACTACAATGAAGATTTATCTTTAGCAGAAATTGCAGAAATAAATAAAACAAGTAGGCAAGCAATTCATGATGTTATAAAAAGATGTTCAAAACAACTTTTAGCCTATGAAAATAAATTAAACTTACTTCAAAAGAGTTTAAATCGCGAAGAAAAAATTATAAGTATTCTAGATGATTTGAAAAAAAAATATTCTATAAATACAGAAGAATATGATATGCTAAAAGAAGAACTAGAAGATTTATAAAAATTAGGAGGTTTAATATGGCTTTTGAAGGATTATCAGAAAAGCTTCAAAATACCTTTAAAAAACTTAGAGGAAAAGGAAAGCTTAATGAAAAAGATATAAAAGAAGCAATGAGAGAAGTAAAGCTTGCATTACTAGAAGCAGATGTTAACTTTAAAGTAGTAAAAACTTTTGTTAAAAATGTTAGTAGTAAATGTGTTGGTAGTGAAGTTTTAGAAAGCTTAACACCAGGACAGCAAGTAATTAAAATAGTTAATGATGAGCTTACTGAATTAATGGGTGGTACAGAAAGTAAATTAGACTTTACAGGAGTTGGTCCAACAGTTATAATGTTAGTTGGTCTTCAAGGGGCGGGTAAAACAACTATGTGTGGAAAACTTGCTTTAAACCTTAGAAAGAATAATAAAAAACCACTTTTAGTAGCTTGTGATATATATAGACCGGCAGCGATTAAACAATTAGAGGTTGTTGGTAAAGGAATAGATATTCCAGTATTCCAAATGGGAGATAAGCTTAAAGCTGTTGACATAGCAAAAGCTGGGATAAAACATGCAAGAGAAAATGGTAACAATGTTGTTATTATTGATACAGCTGGTAGATTACACATTGATGAAACATTAATGGGAGAATTATCAGATGTAAAAGAAGCAGTTAATCCTTCAGAAATATTACTAGTAGTTGATTCAATGACAGGTCAAGATGCAGTAAATGTTGCAGAAAGCTTTAACAATCAATTAGATTTAACAGGAGTAATCTTAACTAAATTAGATGGTGATACTAGAGGTGGAGCTGCACTTTCAATTAGATCTATCACTAATAAACCAATTAAATTTATTGGTGTAGGTGAAAAGATGAATGATTTTGAAGTTTTCCATCCTGATAGAATGGCATCAAGAATTTTAGGAATGGGAGATGTTTTATCACTTATAGAAAAAGCTCAATCAGCAATTGATGAAAAAGAAGCTGCAGACTTAACTAAAAAAATGATGGGTCAAGGATTAAACTTTGAAGATTATATTAATGCTATGGAGCAAATGCAAAAACTAGGGCCATTAAATAAACTTTTAGAAATGGTTCCAGGAGTTAATGCAAAAGAGCTTCAAGGATTAAACTTAGAAGATAGTCAAAAGCAAATGGAAAAAGTTAAGGCTATAATTTATTCTATGACATTAAAAGAAAGAAGAAATCCAAATCTTATAATTGGATCATCTTCAAGAAAGAAAAGAATAGCTCTAGGTGCTGGTGCAACTATACAAGAAGTAAATAAGCTAATTAAGGGCTATGAAATGATGAAAAAAAATATGAAGCAAATGAAGTCATTAGGAAAACAGTCTAAAAAAGGACTATTTGGAAAAATGCCTTTCATGAGTTAATATAAATTATTATCCTTTAAAGGAGGTGAAATTAGACATGGCAGTTAAAATAAGATTAAGAAGAATGGGTGCTCACAAAGCTCCTTTCTATAGAGTTGTTGTTGCTGATTCAAGAAGCCCAAGAGATGGAAGATTCATCGAAGAAATTGGATTCTACAACCCAGTTGCTCAACCAAAAGAAATCAAAATCAACGAAGAAAAAGCTAATAAATGGCTACAAAATGGTGCTCAACCAACAGACGTAGTTAAAAAGCTTTTCGTTAAAGCAGGAATTAACAAATAATATTTGGAGGTGAATACTGCAAGTAGTACATATTTGCAGACACTATATGAAAGAATTAGTTGAAATGATAGCTAAATCATTAGTGGATAAACCCGAAGAAGTTAGAGTTAATGAAATTGCTGGCGAACAGTCAATTATACTTGAACTGAAGGTAGCTCCTGAAGATATGGGAAAAGTTATCGGAAAACAAGGTAGAATAGCGAAAGCTATTAGAACTGTAGTAAAGGCTGTAGCAATAAAAGAAGAAAAACGAGTAGTAGTTGAAATTATTTAAAGAGTTAGGCCTAGACCTGGCTCTTTTTTTATAGAATATAAATTAAAAAAGAAAGAGGTGCTTTGCATGGGAGAAGTATTTAATGTAGGTAAGATTGTTAATACACACGGATTAAAGGGCGAAGTAAAAGTAATTGCTAATACTAGAGATGTAAACAATTTTAAAAGATACGGATATGTTTTAATAAATGAAGAAGAAAGAAAAATTGAAGGTGTAAAATTTCAAAAGGATAGAGTTATTCTTAAATTAGAAGGAATAAATTCTATAGAAGATGCTGAAATGTATAAAGGAACAGAAATGTTTGTTTTAAGGGAAAATGAGCCTGATCTTGATGAAGATGAATTTTATGTTAGAGATTTAATAGGTATGCATGTATTTGATACAGAAGGTAATGATTTAGGAGCTATATATGATATTATAGAAACAAAAAATAATGATGTATATTGGATAAGAGAACCAAAAGAATTATTAATTCCAGCTTTACTTGATATAGTATTAGATATAGATTTAGATGAAGAAAAAATAACTATTAAACCAGTCAGAGAGTGGCAATATGAAGATTAATATTTTAACACTTTTTCCAGAAATGTTTGATATATTTAATCACAGTATAATAGGAAAAGCAAAAGACAAGGGTCTATTATCTATTGAAGCTATAAATATAAGAGATTATACAAAAAATAAGCATAAAAAAGTTGATGATTATCCTTATGGAGGAGGGGCAGGAATGGTTATAGCTCCTCAACCAATAGTAGACTCATTAAAAGCAGTAAAACAACATAATAAAGGAAAAGTTATTTTCCTAGGACCTAGAGGAAAAACATTTAATCATTCTATAGGAAAAGAGCTTGCAAAAGAAGAAGAACTTATATTTATATGTGGTCATTATGAAGGAATAGATGAAAGAGTATATAAATATATAGATATGGAGATTTCTATAGGAGATTTTATATTAACAGGCGGTGAGATGGCAGCTATACCTGTTATTGACTCTATACTTCGTTTGAGAGAGGGAGTATTAGGAAAGCAAGAAAGTTTTATGGATGAATCTTTTTCTGATGGAGCTTTAGAATATCCTCAATATACTAGACCGGAAGAATTTGAAGGGGATAAAGTTCCAGAAGTTCTTTTATCAGGACACCATGAAAATATAAGAAAATGGAGAAGACTTAAATCTTTAGAGATTACTAGAGAAAGAAGACCGGATCTTTTTGAAAAATTAGAACTGTCAAAAGAAGATAAAAAACTTCTAAAAAAATAATTGTTTGCAAAGATAATAAAAATATGTTAAAATGAACCTCGTGTTAGTACCGGCGGTCCTCTTCTGGATTTTAGCTCTGGAATGAACGTCAAATTATTATTAGGAGGAATGCACAATGAACGAAATATTAAGAGCTATAGAGCAAGAACAAATCAGAACTGATTTACCAAGCTTCAACGTAGGAGATAACGTAAAAGTTCACCAAAAAATTAAAGAAGGTAACAGAGAAAGAATCCAAGTATTCGAAGGAACTGTTATTAAAAAACAAAACGGTGGTTTAAGAGAAACTTTCACAGTAAGAAGAGTTGCTTTTGGAACTGGTGTTGAAAAGACTTTCCCAATGAACGCTCCAATGATCGAAAAAATTGAGATCACTAGAAGAGGTAGAGTAAGAAGAGCTAAACTTTACTACTTAAGAGACAGAGTTGGTAAAGCTGCTAAGGTTAAAGAATTATTAACAAGATAATTAACCATAGAGAAAGGACTTAGGATTTAAGTCCTTTTTTTTTAATAATATTTGAAAAGGAGTGATTTAAAATGGCAATTAACTGGTTTCCAGGTCATATGAAAAAAACTCAAAGAGAAATAAAAGAGAATTTAAGAGTTGTAGATGCAGTTATTGAAATAAGAGATTCTAGAATAGCTAAAAGCTCTGCAAATCCTGATATAGATAAATTAGTAGGAACTAAACCAAGACTTATACTTTTAAATAAAAGTGATTTAGCAGAAAAATCAGTTACAAAGTCTTGGATGAAAGAACTTAAGACAGATAATGTAATGGCAATAGAAGTTAACTGTTTAAAAGGAATAGGTATAAATAAAATTAAACCTGCTTTAGAGGAACTTTTAAAAGAAAAAATTGAAAGAATGAAAAGTAAAGGGCTTAAAAACTTAACTATAAGAGTTATGGTAGTAGGTATACCAAATGTAGGTAAATCAACTTTTATAAATAAGCTTGCAAGAAATAATATTGCTAAAACTGGAGATAGGCCAGGTGTAACAAAAAATAAACAATGGATAAAAACTTCTATAGGAATAGAGCTTTTAGATACTCCAGGAGTTTTATGGCCTAAATTTGAAGATGATGAAACAGCATTAAATTTAGCTTTCACTGGTGCTATAAAAGATGAAATAATGGATATTGAAGATCTTTCATATAGACTTATAGAAAGAATGAGTAGTCATTACTCAGAGCTTTTAAAAGAAAGATATAAAATAGAAGAAGTATTTGATGATCCATTAGAAACTTTAAACGCAATTGGAAGAAAAAGAGGATGTATTGTTAAAGGTGGAGAAATAAATTACACAAGACTTGCTGTTATGCTTTTAGATGAGTTTAGAGGCGGAAAAATGGGGAATATATCTCTTGAAAGACCATAATTTAAAAAGTGGGGCTTATTATATGAAAAATTTATTAGAAAATTTAGAGAAAAAAAGTTATAAAATTATAAAAGAAGAATTTGATAATTTAAATTTAACTTCTAAAGAAGATAAAGAATATCTTATGGAGGAACTATTAAAGGATAAAAGAAAAAATGTAATAGCTCTTGGAAATAAGATAAAAAAAGAGTTAGATGCTTTAGAAAAAGAAAAAATACGAGTTAAAGGAATGTATGATTTTGATAGAGGATTTGCAAAAGGAAATCTTCTAGCAGGAGTTGATGAAGTTGGGCGTGGACCACTTGCAGGCCCAATTGTTTCAGCATGTGTAGTTTTAGATTTAGATGTTTTAGATGAAGATATGATTTATTATTTAAATGATTCTAAGAAACTTAATAAAAAGAAAAGAGAGGAATTAGCTGAAATAATAAAAGAAAAAGCAATATCATATGCTATTGCTGAAAAAAGTAATACAGAAATAGATTCTTTAGGAATATCATACTGTAATAATAAAGTATTTTTAGAAGGATTAGAAGGATTAAATGTAAAGCCAAGTATAGTACTTTCTGATGGATATTTAATAAAAGATGTTCAAATAGAAAATAAATCTGTAATTAAAGGTGATACTAAAAGTGCAACTATAGCAGCAGCATCTATTATTGCTAAAGTTTACAGAGATAATCTTATGGAAAAATATGGTGAGCAATATCCTGAGTATGGTTTTGAAAGTAATGTAGGATATGGAGCACAAAAGCATATTGATGCATTAAAAGAGTTTGGACCTACAAAAATTCATAGAATGAGTTTTTTGAAAAATATACTATAAAATTATTAAAAAAGAACCTTGATATAAGTTTGCCTTATATCAAGGTTCTTTTTATATTATATTAATTATCAAATATATAAAATTAATTTATTCTAAAAGCATCCTTAATAAAGTTAATTTTATAAGAATCTGAATTCATATTTAGAAAGATCTCTATTACATCAAATCTTATAAAAAAGTCTTTAAAATTATTATTAGAAATAAAAAATTTAGATAGAAGTATAATATTTTTTCTTTTATTAAAATTTACAGCTTCTTTAGGTAATCCATACTTTGAATAATATCTAGTTTTTACCTCAGTAAAAGTTAAAATATTATTTTTAAAACAAATTAAATCTATTTCTCCAAATCTATTTCTGAAATTTTTATCTATTATCTTATATCCTTTAGATATTAAAAACTTACAAGCTATATCTTCTCCATAATCTCCTATTGTTTTATTTAATTTTTTTATAGCGATCACACCTTTCTAAGTTAAAGTATTGACTTAGATCAGAAGAAAATTACAAAAGTTGTTTAAAATTTATTTATGAGTTAATACTCTCTAATAAAAAGGAGGGAGTTTTATGGCAGTAAATATAAAAAGTGCAACAAATTTAGGCGTAGAAAGTTTAATAGTAAATGTTGAAGTTCAAATAACTCCAGGGTTACCAATGTTTAATATAGTAGGATTACCAGATACATCTGTAAGAGAAGCAAAAGAAAGAGTTAGAGCAGCAATTTTAAACTCAGGATTAGAATTTCCACTAGGAAGAATTATAGTAAATTTATCTCCAGCAGATATAAGAAAAATAGGAAGTTTATTGGACCTTCCTATTGCAATAGGAATATTAATGGAATCTAATCAAATAAGAAAAATAGATATGGAAAAATTTTTAGCTTTTGGTGAGTTGTCTTTAAGTGGAGATATAAAAGAAGTAAATGGAGCTATTCCTATTTTGCTTGAAGGAATAGAAAAGAATATAAATAAGTTTATATGTCCATATAAAAATAAGTTTGAAATAAATATAGTTAAAAATGGAGAAGTATATTTATTTGAAAATTTAAGTGAGGTTATTGATTTTATAAATAATGAAGATTTAGCACCTTTTGAATTTTATGAAGAAGAATTCGAAGAGAAAAACAATTGTGAAGATATAGATAGTGTTATTGGACATAGTTTATCTAAAAGAGCTTTAAGCATAGGAGCAGCAGGAAAGCATAATATTATTCTTTTCGGGACACCGGGTTCTGGAAAAACTATGCTTGCTAAAGCTTTTAAAAGTTTACTTCCAAATCTAACAGAAGAAGAAAAATTGCAAGTGTTTAAAATATATTCTATAAATGGTCTTATAGATGATATAAAAAAAGTTAATATTCCTTTTAGATCACCACATCATACAATAACTAAAATTGGACTTGTAGGTGGAGGAAGAGAAGCTAGAGCTGGAGAAATAACTTTAGCTCATAATGGTGTGCTTTTTTTAGATGAAATATTAGAATTTAAAAAAGAAATTTTAGAAAGTTTAAGAGCTCCTTTAGAAGATGGAAAAGTGCAAATAGATAGAATAGGTTATAAAACTTTAATGCCATCAAATTTTATTTTACTTGGAGCATTAAACCTTTGTCCTTGTGGAAAATATACATTAGATGATTTTGAGAAAAATGAATGTCTATGTTCTGATTCAGAAATAAGAAGATATCAAAATAGACTTTCAAAACCTCTTAGAGATAGAATTGATATTTTTAATTATGTTAATAGAATTAATTTTTCAGAATTAAATAATAGAGTTGAGCCTGAAAAGGAAAAATTAAGACGAAAAATCGAAAAGGCACGAAAAATGCAAATGAAAAGATATAAAGAAACAAAATATAATTATAATTCAGATTTGAAGGGAAAAGATATCTTTTTATATTCAAAAATGACAAAAGAGAGTGAGAAATTTTTGAAAACTTTTTTTGAAAAAACAAATTCATCAATACGAAGTTATGGAAAGGTGATAAAGCTAGGACGTACAATAGCTGACATGGAAGAAGAAGAATTTATAGAAAGTGAATTTTTAATGGAAGCACTTAGTTTTAGGAAAGATATAAATGGAGAATTTATGTAAAGGGGTAGACAGATGGATTATTATGTATTATGGTTAATATCGTTAGAGATTACAAATTTACAAAAATTAAAATTATTGAAAAAATATAAAAATGAAAAAAATATTTATGAAAATTTTCAAACAATACTAGATAATGATTTAACTTTAAGAAAAAAATTAAATTTAAAAAATATTGATGAAAGAATAAATATTTTAAAGAAAAATATAAAAGAAAATAAATTTGGTGTAATCACAATAAATAGTGAAGAATACCCAGAAAATTTAAAAATGATTCATGAGCCACCATATTTTTTATTTTTTAAAGGAGATATTTCTCTTTTAAAAAAACATAGTTTAGCTATAGTTGGCGGCAGAAAACATACTGTATATGGAGAAAGAGTTACACGATTTATAGCAAAAGAAGCTGCTAAAGGTGATATTTGTATAGTTAGTGGAGGTGCTAAAGGGATAGATTCAATTGCTCATATAGAAGCTTTGAATAATAATGGAAAAACTATAGCAGTACTTGGATGTGGAATAAATGTTATTTATCCTAAAATAAATAAAAATTTATTTCAAAGAATAGAAGAAAAAGGCCTTATAATATCAGAGTTTTTACCTTTTGATTCGCCACTTGCTTATAATTTTCCAAGAAGAAATAGAATAATAAGTGGATTATGCAATAAACTTATTGTAACAGAAGCTAATAATAAAAGTGGATCACTTATAACAGTTTCACATGCATTAGATCAAGGAAAAGATATTGGTGTTGTTCCATCATCAATTTTTTCTGAACTTGGATATGGATGTAATATGCTTATAAAAGATGGGGCAGATGTAATAATTTCAAGAGAAAGTCTTTTAAATTTTCTAGAAATTAATGAGCTAGATATTAAGAATAATAATCATATAATACAAAATGATATTTTGAATATAATAAGAGATGAGCCAATCCATATTGACCAAATATTTGAAAAATCACAGGTTGACAGAAATACTTTATATAGGTTATTATTTGAAATGCAAATTAAAAATGAAGTAGTAAGCTTACCTGGCAACTATTATGCGAGGATAATATAAATTTGAGGGGGTGAATAACTCCAAGTAAAAAGGAGTTTATTTATGGGCCAAAAATTAGTAATAGTAGAGTCACCAGCAAAAGCAAAGACAATAGAAAAATATTTAGGGAAAAATTATGTTGTTGAAGCTTCAATGGGGCATGTTAGAGATTTACCTAAAAGTAAATTAGGTGTAGATATAGAAAATAATTATGAACCACAATATATAACAATAAGAGGTAAGGGGGAACTTTTAAAATCCCTTAGAAAATTAGCTAAAAAAGCTGATAAAGTATATCTTGCAACAGACCCTGATAGAGAGGGAGAAGCAATATCTTGGCATTTAGCTAACCTTTTGAAAATAGAAGATAAAGACAAATGTAGAATAGTATTTAACGAAATAACAAAAGCAGCAGTAAAAAATTCGCTTAAAAATGCAAGAACTATAAATAAAGGATTAGTAGATGCACAACAAGCAAGAAGAATATTAGATAGACTGGTTGGATATGAAATTAGTCCGATACTTTGGAGAAATGTAAGATGGGGATTAAGTGCTGGTAGAGTACAATCAGCAGCTCTTAATTTAATATGTAAAAGAGAAGAAGAAATAAAGGCTTTTGAACCAATTGAATACTGGACTGTTGACTGTTCTCTTAAAAAAGAAAGAAAGAAATTTAAAATAAATCTTTCAAAATATAAAACTGAAAAGTTAGAAATGCTTAATGAGGAAAGAGCAAAATCTATTTTAAAAGATTTAGAAAATGGAGAATTTAAAATAGAAAAGATTAAAAAAGGTAAAAAGGAAAGAAAACCTCTTGCACCATTTACAACAAGTACACTTCAACAAGATGCAAATAAAAAACTTAATTATATGACTAAAAAGACAATGTCAGTAGCTCAAGTTCTTTATGAAGGAGTAGAAGTAAAAGGACATGGAACTTTAGGATTAATAACTTATATGAGAACAGACTCTGTAAGAATATCAGATGAAGCTAAATTATCAGCTAAAGAATTCATAAAAGAAACTTATGGAGAAAATTATATTCCTAAAGAAGATAGAGTTTATAAAGGAAAGAAAAATATACAAGATGCGCACGAAGCAATAAGACCTACTCATATTGAGATAACACCTGAAATTGCAAAGAAAAGCTTAACACCAGAACAATATAAGTTATATACTCTTATATGGAATAGATATGTAGCATCTCAAATGGAATCTTGTATATTAAACACAAATTCAATTAGTATAGCTAATGGAGATTATAAATTTAAAGCTAGTGGATCAACAATTGAATTTGATGGATTTATGAAAGTTTATGAATATGCAAATAGTGAAGAAGAAAATACTAGATTACCTGAACTTGAAGAAGGTGAAGTTTTAAAAAGTGATAGCATGGAAGCTAATCAACACTTTACAATGCCACCAGCTAGATATAATGAGGCTTCATTTGTAAAACTTTTAGAAGAAAAAGGAATTGGAAGACCAAGTACTTATGTACCTACTATTTCAACACTTTTAAGTAGAGAATATGTAGTTAGAGAAAAGAAAAACTTAATTCCAACAGAACTTGGATTTATAGTAAATAATATAATCTGTGATTACTTTAAACAAATAGCTGATGTAGAATTTACAGCAGAGATGGAAAGAAAGCTAGACTTTATAGAAGAAGGTAGCATGGAATGGGAAAATGTAGTTAAAGATTTCTTTGATCCATTAAAAGAAGCTATTGATAAAGCTGAAAAAGAAATATCAAAAGTTGTTATTGAAGATGAAGTAAGCGATGTTCCATGTGATAAATGTGGAAGAATGATGGTTATAAAAAGAGGAAGATATGGAAAATTCCTTGCATGTCCTGGATATCCGGAATGTAAAAATGCAAAACCAATTGTTGAAGAGATAGAAGCACCTTGTCCAAAGTGTGGTGGAAAAATTTATGCTAAAAGAAGTAAGCGTGGAAATAAGTTCTTTGGATGTGCGAATTATCCTGAATGTGACTTTGTAAGTTGGAATGAACCAGTTGAAAAGAAATGTCCTGAATGTGGAGAATTCATGGTTAAGAAATATTCTAAAAAAAGCGGAGAATATTTACAATGTTCAAACTCTGAATGTAAATATAAAGAAGAGAAAATAGATAATAAAGAGAAAAAAGAAGAAAAATAAAGAGTATGATGATTAACAATACTTCTTTGTCGAAAATAGACCTGAATCTGTTGAAAATAGATAATTACTGTGATATACTTTAAACCATATTAAGAGAAATTTAAGATTATTTTGAATTTTCGAACAATTTGGTAAAGATTAGATATTATCGAGGAGGAGTATTGATGGCATCATTGCTTGAAAAGACTAGAAAGTTAAATAAGATTTTACAAAAGACGGGTACAGAGCCAGTTGCCTTTGAAGATATATGTAAATTACTTAGTAATGTATTAGAGTGTAATGTATATATTGCAAGTAGAAAAGGAAAAGTTATAGGATATAGCTTTTCAGAAAAATTTGAATGTGACATAATGAAAAAAAAGGTTGTTGAAGAAAGTAAATTTCCTTTAGATTACAATGAAAAATTATTAAATGTAACTGAAACATTATCAAATCTTTTAAATAAAGGAGAATGTGTTTTTGAAGGTGAAAAAGAATGCACAATATCAGACAAGCTTTCAACAATAGTTCCTATAATAGGAAACAGAGAAAGATTAGGAACACTTCTTTTAGCTAGATTTGGTGGAAAGAAATTTACAGATGAAGATTTAGTTTTATGTGAATATAGTGCAACTATAGTTGGAATGGAAATTTTAAGAGCAAAGCAAGATGAGTTTGCAGAAGAAACTAGAAAAAAAGCAGTTGTTCAATTAGCTATAGGAACTCTTTCATATTCAGAGCTAGAAGCTGTAGAACATATTTTTAATGAACTTGATGGAAATGAAGGGCTTTTAGTTGCTTCTAAAATTGCTGATAAAGTAGGAATAACTAGAAGTGTTATAGTTAATGCTTTAAGAAAGTTTGAAAGTGCTGGAGTTATAGAATCAAGATCATTAGGAATGAAGGGTACACATATAAGAATCTTAAATGACAAATTATTAGATGAATTAAAAAAGATAAAATAAAACAGCTTTTATAGCTGTTTTTTTTATGTAAAGAAAAATATATGGAAAAAAGCAAATTTTTTGTTGATAGGAATAAAAGCTTATGGTATACTATCTAAGGTAATAAAATACACACATTGTCTAATTTGTGAGGTGGTCCTTTAAAAGGTTTCTCACAAGCTGAAGATGATGGAGGGAAAAACCAGGAGGTAACAAAATGTCAGTTATATCAATGAAACAATTATTAGAAGCAGGTGTACACTTTGGACACCAAACTAGAAGATGGAACCCTAAAATGGCTCCTTATATCTTCACAGAAAGAAATGGAATCTATATCATAGACCTACAAAAAACTGTTAAAAAAGCAGAGGAAGCATACAACTTCTTAAGAGAAGTTTCAGAAAACGGAAAAGATATACTTTTCGTTGGAACTAAAAAACAAGCTCAAGAAGCTATCCAAGAAGAAGCTATCAGATCAAACATGCACTTTGTAAACAACAGATGGTTAGGTGGTATGTTAACAAACTTCAAAACTATCAAAACTAGAATTAAAAGATTAGAAGATTTAGAAAGAATGCAAGAAGACGGAACTTTTGATGTTCTTCCTAAAAAAGAAGTTATAAAACTTAAAGGAGAAATGGAAAAGTTAGTTAAGAACCTAGGTGGTATTAAAAACTTAGACGCTTCTAACATTGGAGCTATGTTCGTAGTAGACCCAAGAAAAGAAAAAAATGCTATTTCAGAAGCTAAAATCTTAGGAATTCCAGTTGTAGCTATCGTAGATACAAACTGTGATCCAGAAGAAGTTGATTACGTAATTCCAGGAAATGATGACGCTATAAGAGCTGTTAAATTAATAGCTGCTAAAATGGCTGATGCTATCATCGAAGGAAGACAAGGTGAACAAATAGAAGAATAGTTTTGGATATAAAAGGTAGGTGAATTTATTCATTTACCTTTTACCCTAAAAAGGCATAATTGCTTTATATATTAAGGAGGAAATTGAATATGATTACAGCAAAGTTAGTTAAAGAATTAAGAGAAAAAACTGGTGCAGGAATGATGGACTGTAAAAAAGCTTTAACAGAAACTAATGGAGATTTAGAAAAAGCTGTTGAAGTTTTAAGAGAAAAAGGATTAGCTGCTGCTGCTAAAAAAGCTGGAAGAGTTGCAGCTGAAGGTATAGTTAAAACTTTCGTATCAGAAGACAACAAAAAAGCTTCTATGGTAGAAGTAAACTGTGAAACAGACTTCGTTGCTGCTAATGAAGAATTCGTAGGATTTGCTGATGAATTAGCTAAATTAGTAGTTAATTCAAATGTAAACACAGTAGAAGAATTATTAAATGAAAAAATGGGAGATATGACTGTTTCAGAAACACTTACAGCTTTAGTTGCTAAATTAGGTGAAAACATGACAGTTAGAAGATTCGAAAGAATGGTTATCGAAAACGGAGCTGTTCAAAGCTACATCCACGGTGGTGGAAGAATCGGAGTTCTTGTAGAAGTTTCTTGTGAAGCTAATAGCCCAGTAGTTGCTGAAGTAGCTAGAGAAGTTTGTATGCAAGTTGCTGCTGCTAACCCATTATACTTAAACAGAGATGCAGTTGATTCTGAAGCTTTAGAAAAAGAAAAAGAAATCTACAGAGTTCAAGCATTAAACGAAGGAAAACCAGAAAAAATCGTTGAAAAAATGGTTATGGGAAGAATTCAAAAGTACTACAAAGAAGTTTGTCTTTTAGACCAAGTATGGGTTAAAGATGGAGATAAAACTATAACTAAATTATTAGAAGAAAAATCAAAAGAAGTAGGTTCTCCAATGACAATAAGCAAATTTGCTAGATTCGAAAGAGGAGAAGGAATCGAAAAGGTAGAAGAAGATTTTGCAGCAGAAGTTGCTAAGCAAATGGGTAAATAGTTCTACTGTAAAAAGAGAACACTTTGTGTTCTCTTTTTTTAAAAATATAATTAAGAGAAAAAAGAAACTTTAAAAAATTTGGAGGAATTCATAATGGCTGATTGTAAATATAAAAGAGTTATACTAAAACTTTCTGGAGAAGCTTTAGCAGGAGAAAATGGATTTGGATTAGATTTTAGTGTTGCTACAAGAATTGCACTAGAAATAAAAGAATTAGTAAACAAAGGTGTTGAAGTTGGAGCAGTTGTTGGTGGCGGAAACATATGGAGAGGTAGAAGTGGAGAAGGTATGGATAGAACTACTGCCGACTATATGGGAATGATGGCAACTTGTATTAATGCTTTAGCATTACAAGATTCTTTAGAACAAGTTGGAGTTGATACAAGAGTATTAACAGCAATTGAAATGAAAGAAATAGCTGAACCTTTTATAAGAAGAAGAGCTATGAGACATTTAGAAAAAGGAAGAGTTGTTATATTTGCAGCAGGAACAGGAAATCCTTATTTCTCAACTGATACAACAGCAGCTTTAAGAGCAGCTGAGATAGAAGCAGATGTAATTCTTTTAGCTAAAAAAGTTGATGGTGTTTATGATAAAGATCCACATAAATTTGACGATGCTGTAAAATATGATAAACTATCTTATATAGAGGTTTTAGAACAAGGACTTCAAGTTATGGATTCAACTGCTACATCTTTATGTATGGACAATGAAATTCCAATATTAGTATTTGGATTAGATGAACCAGGAAATATACAAAAAGCTATTACAGGTCAAGAAATAGGAACTTTAGTTTCTAAATAAGGAGGATATATATGGTTAAAGATATTTTAAAAAATGCTGAAGAAAAAATGAAAAAAACTATTAGTGTTTTAGGAAATGATTTATCAACTATGAAAGCAGGAAGAGCTAATCCAACTATGCTTGATAGAGTTCAAGTTGAATATTATGGAAGCATGTGTCCTTTATCACAAGTTGCAAACATTTCTGCACCAGAACCAAGAGTTTTACAAATATCACCTTGGGAAGCATCTTTATTAAAAGATATAGAAAAAGCTATATTAGTATCTGATTTAGGATTAAATCCTTCAAATGATGGAAGTGTTATAAGACTTATAATTCCAGAATTAACTGAAGAAACAAGAAAAAATCTTGTTAAAACTGTTAAGAAAACAGGAGAAGATTCAAAAGTTGCACTAAGATCAATAAGAAGAGATTCAAATGATAAAATAAAAGCTCTTAAAAAAGATGGCGAATTAACTGATGATGAAGTTAAAAAAGCTGAAAATGATATTCAAAAAACTACTGATAAATTTGTAAAAGAAATAGATAGTTTAATAGAAGCAAAAGAAAAAGAGATAATGTCAATTTAACTTAAAAAACCTGCTTTTAGCAGGTTTTTTATATAACTATAAGGGGAGGTTTTGGTATGATTACATTTTTTAAAGGTGAAAAAGTAGATGAAACTGAAAATGATTTAAGTTTAGATATGGAAAATATACCAAAGCATATTGCTATTATTATGGATGGTAATGGCAGATGGGCTAAAAAAAGAAAATTACCTAGAACAATGGGACATAAAGCTGGAGTAGAAACTATTAGAAGAATATTAAAAGAAGCAGATAAATTAGGTATTAAATACATGACTCTTTATGCATTCTCAACTGAAAATTGGAAAAGACCAAAAGAAGAAGTTGGGGCATTAATGAAGTTATTAGTTCAATATTTAAGACAAGAAATAAATGAACTACATAAAAATGGAGTTAAAATAAATGTTTTAGGTGATATAAGTATGTTGCCTGAAGAATGTATAATAGAAATTGAAAAAGCTAAAGAAAAAACAAATTTAAATACTGGTATAACTATGAATATAGCTTTAAATTATGGTGGAAGAGATGAAATAATAAGAGGTATTAAGCTTTTAGTTGAAGATGCAAAAAATGAAAAAATAAATCTATCAGATATAAATGAACATATGTTTGAAAATTATTTATATACAAAGGGAATTCCAGATCCAGATATTATAATAAGGCCTTCAGGCGAACAAAGATTAAGTAATTTCTTATTATGGCAATGCGCATATTCAGAATTTTGGTATTCAGATATATGTTGGCCAGATTTTAAAGAAAAAGATCTTCATCAAGCTATATATGATTTCCAACATAGAGACAGAAGATTTGGTGGGATAAAAAAGTAAAGAGGTGATTATTGAGTGAAATTAAATAAGAGATATTTAGGCGCAGTTATACTTGCCCCTATTATAATATTTTTACTATTAGGTGGAGTGTATTTAGAAGGATTAATTATAATTTTATCACTACTTGGTTTATATGAGTTCTATAATGCTTTAAAAGCTAAAGAATTTAAACCAATTTCTATAATAGGATATTTTTTAATAATATTTTATTATTTAAGTGAAAATAATTTTTCTACAATAATGTATGCAGTTGTATTTTTAACTTTCATTATGTTAATGGTTCCTGTTGTAAATAGAAAATATACATTTTTAGATGTAGGAGTAACAATATTAGGATTTCTTTATGTAGGAATGTTATTTTCTTTTATTCATTTAGTTAACATAAAAGAACATGGACAATATTTAGTTTGGTTAATATTTGTTGGTTCTTGGATCACAGATACAGCAGCATATTATTCAGGAAAGTTGTTTGGTAAACACAAGCTTTGTCCAGAAGTAAGTCCTAAAAAAACTCTTGAAGGATCTATTGGAGGAGCAGTAGGGGCAACTATTGTATGTGGGTTATATGGATTAGTATTAAATTTAGGATTTAATATATATATAATGCCAATATATAATTTCTTCATAATTGGAGCATTATGTGGTATATTTAGTCAATTTGGAGATCTTGTTGCATCATCTGTAAAAAGATATGTTGGAATTAAAGATTATAGTAATTTAATTCCTGGTCATGGTGGAATCTTAGATAGATTCGATAGTATATTATTTTCAGGATTAATAGTATTTTATTATTTAACTTTTATAGTTAGGTAGTAAATATAAAGACAAAGTCTTTGAAGAATTTCTTCTAAGACTTTTTTTTATGCATATAAATATCTAGATGAGGTGATTAATTTGGATATTTTAAAAAAAGAAAAAATTCTGGAAATAATTTATTGGTGTATAGGAATTATTTTATTTGTATTTATAATTAAGAATTATTTTAGACCATTTATATTGATAGTTATATTATTTTTTTTAGGAAATCCTATAAATAAATTTTTAAGAGAAAAAATTAAATATAAAGAAGTGTGTGCTGGTATAACTATTCTCTTAATCAACATAGTTGTAGTTATAGGTATTATTTATATATGGAGTAATTTTTATAGTTTTATTAGTACAGTTATAGGAAGCAATATAAATCAAATAAAAGAAATATTTATAGAAATAGAAAATGGAATTGAAAAAATTATTGGAAATATTAATATAATAGATTCAGCAAAGAAAATTTTAAATTTTAATTATTTAAAAGTAGGTGCAATTAATACAGGTGAAGGGTTATTGTCTTATTTTATAGGTAATATATGCACTTTTTTTATACTTGCAGATAAAGATGAAATAAAAGAAGTTGTAAAAAAAATTATGCCAGATAAAGTAGAAAAAAGAGTAAATAGAATAATATATAATTCTAGAAATATAATAAAAATACAAATATTATTAGTTTTAATTTCAACTATAATAATAATAATAGGATTTAAAATACTTAGAGTAGAAAATTGCGTTACATTAGGGATAGTATGTGGTATTTTGGATATTTTGCCCTATGTTGGAACAATAATTGTATTTATTCCTATAATAATATACAATATTATTGTAAAAAATTATTTAATCGCCTTTGGGTTAGTTTGTCTATATTTATTAATTCAAATAATAAGAGAAATTTTAGAAGCAAAATTAGTAAGTGATAAGTTTAATATGCATCCCTTACTATCATTATTATCTTTATATATAGGAGTAAAAGTATTTGGATTTATAGGGATATTCATTGGCCCAATATTTTGTATGACATTAGTAGATATAATCAGCGAAAATTGATAATATTGGAGGAATATAGATGAAAAAAATATCAATACTAGGAGTTACAGGTTCAATAGGTCTTCAGACCCTTGATGTAGCTAGAAAAAGTGAGGATATAGAAGTTGTAGGAATAACAGCTAATACATCTGTTTTAAAAATACAAGAGATAATAAAAGAATTTAAACCTAAATATGTTTGTATGATGGATTTAAATAGTGCAAAAGAGGTAAAAAACTTTGTAAAAGAAAATAACCTAGATATAGAAGTTTATGAGGGCTTAGAAGGACTTATAAAAATTTCTACACTAGATGAGATAGATACAGTTGTAACATCTGTGTTTGGAATGATAGGATTAAGACCAACTATAGAAGCTATAAGAAAGAAAAAAGATATTGCACTTGCAAATAAAGAAACTCTTGTAGTTGCAGGTGAAATTGTTATGAGAGAAGCAAAAGAAAATGGAGTAAAAATTCTACCTGTAGATTCAGAGCATAGTGCTATTTTCCAATCACTAAGAGGAAATAAAGAAAGTGAATTAAAAAAAATATTATTAACAGCTTCAGGAGGGCCTTTTAGAGGAAAAAAATTAAAAGAATTAGAATGTGTAACTTTAAAAGATGCCCTAAATCATCCAAACTGGAGTATGGGAAAAAAGATAACTGTAGATTCAGCTACTCTTATGAATAAAGGACTTGAAGTTATAGAGGCACATTTTTTATTTAATTGTCCATATGAAAATATTCAAGTAGTAGTACATCCTCAAAGTATGATACACTCAATGGTAGAATATAAAGATAATAGTATTATAGCTCAAATAGGTTCTCCAGATATGAGATTGCCAATACAATATGCATTAAATTATCCAGAAAGAAAAAAAGAAATTGCAACACCATTAGATTTTTATGATATGTGCAATTTAACTTTTGAAAAACCAGATATGGATACATTTAAATGTTTAAGATTAGCTTTTGAGGCAGGAAAAAGAGGAGGGCTTATGCCAACTATTTTAAATGGGGCTAACGAAGAAGCTGTTTCATTATTTTTAGATGAAAAAATAAAATTTCTTCAAATTGGAGATATAATAGAAAAGGCGATAGAGAATTTTAGAGATAGAATAGATGATGCTTTAACAATAGAAAATATTATAGATTTAGATAAAGATGTAAAAGAGTATGTAAGAAATAATTTTTAGGAGGAGACTATATTGTATGTAATTTATGCTATACTAGCATTTAGTTCCTTAATTATAGTACATGAACTTGGCCATTTTATATTAGCAAAGCTAAATGGGGTAAAGGTTATTGAGTTTTCTATAGGTATGGGACCTAAATTGTTTTCAATAAACAAAAATGATACTAAATATTCATTAGGAATACTTCCAATAGGTGGATATGTTCAAATGAGTGGAGAAGATGATGAAGACGAAGAAGGAAGTCTTCAAAGAAAAAAACCAATTCAAAAAATACTTGTAATGTTAGCTGGAGTATTTATGAATGTGGTAATGGCAATAGCTATATTTGCAGCTATAACAAACCATTTTGGTTATACTTCATCTAGAATAAATGCAGTAATTCCAAATAGTCCTGCAATGGAAAGTGGCTTAAAGCCAGGAGATATTATAAAAAAGGTAAATGGTCAAAAAGTTGTAGCAACTATTGATGTAACATCTGAAATATTAATGTCAGATGGAAAGTCAGTTAATTTATTGGTAAATAGAAATGGTAAAGATGTAGATTTAAATGTTAAACCAACTTTAGATAATCAAACAAATTCATATGCAATAGGAATTGAGTTTACTAGAGTTACTAATCCTACAATAGGGGAGAGTATAAAACAAGGAGCAAATGAAAGTTTAAGTGTAATAAAACAAACATATAAAAGTCTGAAAATGTTAGTTACAGGAAGAGGATCAGTTAAAAAAGATGTAGGAGGACCTGTAACTATAATAAGAATGACTGGAGAAGCAGCAAGAATGGGAATATGGACACTTCTTAATTTAACGGCATTTTTAAGTATAAACTTAGCAGTTATAAATGCTCTTCCACTTCCAGCATTAGATGGAGGAAGATGTCTTATTTATCTTTTTGAAATGATAACTAGAATAAAAGTTCCAACAAAATTTGAAAATGTTCTAAATGCAATTGGATTTATTTTATTAATGATAGTTATGGTTTTAGTTACAATAAAAGATATCTTGTTCCCAATTAACTTATAAGGAGAAAAAGATGGAAAGAAGAAAGACGAGAGTCGTAAGTATAGATAACATAAAAATTGGTGGAGAAAATCCTATAGTTATTCAATCAATGACAAATACAGATACTAGAGATGCAAAAAAAACATTAGAACAAATAAATGCACTGGTAAAAGAAGGATGTCAAATGGTTAGATGTGCAGTTCCAGATATGGAAGCTGCAGAAGCTTTAAAAGAAATAGTTAAAAATTCACCAGTTCCAATAGTTGCTGATATACATTTTGATTATAGATTAGCATTAAAAGCAATAGAAAATGGAATATCAAAATTAAGAATAAATCCTGGAAATATTGGTAGTATAGAAAGGATAAAAGAAGTTGTAAATAAAGCAAAAGAATATAAAATTCCTATAAGAATCGGAGTAAACTCTGGATCTTTAGAAAAAGATATTTTAGAAATATATGGAAAACCTACAGCAAAAGGTTTAGTAGAAAGTGCTTTAAGACATGTTAAAATATTAGAAGATTTAGATTTTCATGATATAATAATATCTATAAAATCATCTGATGTTAAAATGATGATAGAAAGTTATAGATTAATGAGCGAAAAGGTAGATTATCCTCTTCACTTAGGTGTTACTGAATCAGGAACTAAATTTAAAGGGACTATAAAATCAAGTGTTGGAATAGGAACACTTTTAGCTGAAGGTATAGGAGATACTATAAGAGTATCCCTTACATCCAATCCATTAGAAGAAATAGAAGTTGCAAAAGAACTTTTAAAAGCTTTAGGACTTTATGAAGAAGGAATAGAATTTGTTTCATGTCCTACTTGTGGAAGAACAGAAATAGATCTTATTGGAATTGCAGAAGAAGTTGAAAAAAGACTTAAAAATTCTAAAAAGAAGATAAAGGTTGCTGTTATGGGATGTGTTGTAAATGGCCCTGGTGAAGCAAGAGAAGCTGATATTGGAATCGCTGGTGGAAAAGGTGTTGGAATAATCTTTAAAAAAGGTGAGATAATTAAAAAAGTAAAAGAAGAAGATCTTGTAGAAGAACTTTTAAAAGAAATAGAATCATTATAAAAAGGAGTCCCCAAAATTTTTTGGGGACTAATATTTTTGTAAAGGAGGGAAAATAGTGGGAGAGGACTTTATAAAAATTTTAAATAAAGAAATAAATAAAAATGAAAATTTAGAAGATAAAGAGATAATTTTAAAAAGATTTCAATTTTATAAGAAAAGCGGAATTTTAAAAGTAATATTAAAAGCTAAAATATCATTAACGGAAGAAGAAGAAAATTACATATTAAAACTTATCCAAAGTAGATTAGGAAAAGATATAAAAATAGAACTTCAAGTATATAAAGATGTAACAGGACTTTCATTAGAATCCATAATAAAGGAACACTGGATGGATATTGTTATGGAAATAGGAAAGAAAGTTCCTTTAGTAACTGGCATGCTTTATTCAGAAAACAGAGAGATTAAAGAAGATAAAATAGTTTTAAAATATGGTTGTGAAGCTATAGTAGAACATGCTAGAAAAAAAGGAGTAGGAAAAGAAATAACAAGAAAAATAAATGATATATTTGGAAAGAATCCTATTGTTGAACTTTTATATGATGAATCTTTAGAAGATAAGGATTATGAAGAAAAGAAAAAAGAAGAATATACAAAAATAATGAGAGAAGCGGTTAAAAACAGAGATTTAAGCCACTCTAATGGAGAACAAAAAGAAGTTAAAAACACAGAAAAGAAAAAAGAAAGTAATAGTTCTGAAAAATATAGAAAAGAAAGCTATAGACGTGAACCAAAAGATGAAAATACTATTTTAGGAAGAGGAATAAAAGATGAACCTATAACTATTGATGAGATAGATGAAACATCAGGATATGTAGCTATTTTAGGAGAAGTATTTAAAACTGAAACAATTGAAACAAGAACAGGAAAAACAATTCTTACTTTCTTTATAACAGATTATACAAGTTCTATCACAGTTAAATGCTTCTTAAAGGAAAAGGATAAAGAAGAAGTATTAGATAATGTTAAAAAGGGACTATATTGTAAAGTTAGAGGAGAAGCTATATATGATACTTATGCAAGAGAAGTTGTAATAATGGGTAGAGATATAGTTAGAATGAAGAAAATAGAAAGAATGGATGGAGCAGAAGAAAAAAGAGTTGAGCTTCATTTACATACTACTATGAGTACTATGGATGGAATGACTCCCCCAGCTAAAATGATAGAAAGAGCTGCTAAATGGGGGCATAAAGCAATAGCAATAACAGATCATGGTGGAGTGCAAGCTTTCCCAGATGCTCAAATAGCAGGAAAGAAAAATGGAATAAAAGTTATTTATGGAGTAGAAGGATATTTAGTAGATGACGGAGTTCCAGTTGTTCTAAATGAAAAAGGAGATTCTTTAGATGATACATTTGTTGTATTTGATTTAGAAACTACAGGATTCTCTCCTAAAAATGATAAAATAATTGAAATTGGAGCTGTAAAAATAAAAGAAGGAAAAATAATAGATAGATTTAGTGAATTTGTAAATCCAGAAAGAAATATTCCTTACAAAATAACAGAGCTTACAGGAATAACAGATTCTATGGTAGAAAATAGTGAGACAATAGAAACAATTCTTCCAAAGTTTATGGAATTTTGTAATGGAACAGTGTTAGTTGCTCATAATGCTGGATTTGATACATCTTTTATAAAACATAATTGTACATTATTAAATTTACCTTATGATTATTCAGTTTTGGATACAGTTCCTCTTTCAAGATTCCTTTATCCAGAGCTTAAAAAAGTAAAATTAAATATTGTAGCAAAACATTTAGGTATATCTCTAGAAAATCATCATAGAGCTGTTGATGATGCAAAAGCTACAGCAGATATATTACTTGTTTGTTTTAAAAAGATAAAAGAAGAATTAGAAATAAATACTTTAGAAGAATTAAATAATCAATTCTTAAGTAAAGTAGATATAAAAAGACAACCAACTTCGCATATAATAATATTAGCTAAAGACCAACCAGGGATAAAAAATCTTTATAAATTAGTGTCTGAAGCACATATAGAAAATTTCTTTAGAAGTGCTAGAACAAAAAAAAGTAGATTAAATGAAATGAGAGAAGGACTTATTATAGGTTCAGCTTGTGAAGCAGGGGAAGTTTATAAGGCTGTATTATCAGGGAAAAGTGATGAAGAGTTAGAAAAAATAGCAGACTTTTATGATTATTTAGAAATTCAGCCTTTAGGAAATAACCAATTTTTAATAGAGAATGGAAATGTAAAAGATGAAGAAGAGTTAAGAGATATAAATAGAAAAATATATAACTTAGGTAAAAAGCTTGGAAAACCAGTAGTTGCTACAGGAGATGTTCATTTTTTAGAGCCTCATGATGATGATTTTAGAAAAATAATAATGGCAGGTAAGGGATTCAAAGATGCAGATTCTCAACCACCTCTTTATTATAAAACAACCGAAGAAATGCTAAAGGAATTTAGTTATTTAGGAGTAGAAGAGGCAAAAGAGGTAGTTGTTATAAATCCAAATAAAATTGCTGATGAAGTAGAAATGGTTAAGCCAATTCCAGATGAAACTTATCCTCCTAAAATAGAAGGAGCTGAAGAAGAAATAAGAAATATGGTTTTAACCAAAGTTCATAATATATATGGAGATAATCTTCCAGAAGTAATTCAAAAAAGATTAGATAAAGAATTAAATTCTATTATAAATAATGGATATGCTGTTCTTTATCTTATAGCACAAAAACTTGTGGCTAAATCATTAAAAGATGGTTATTTAGTAGGTTCTAGAGGATCTGTTGGATCATCTTTTGTTGCTACTATGTCTGACATTACAGAAGTTAATGGATTGCCACCTCACTATGTTTGTCCAAATTGCAAGCATTCACAATTCTTTTTAGATGGTTCTATAAGCTCAGGAGCAGATTTACCAGAGAAAAAATGTCCAAAATGCGGAGCAGATTATAAAAGAGATGGTCATGATATACCTTTTGAAACTTTCTTAGGATTTGAAGGAGATAAAGAGCCAGATATAGATCTTAACTTCTCAGGTGATAACCAAGCTGATATTCATAAATATACAGAGGTTTTATTTGGTAAAGGATTTGTTTTTAAAGCTGGTACTATTGGTACTGTTGCAGAGAAAACTGCTTATGGATATGTAAGAAAATATCTTGATGAAAGAGGAATAAGGGCAACAAGTGCAGAAATAGAAAGATTGACTATAGGTTGTACAGGAATAAAAAGAACTACAGGACAACATCCAGGAGGAATTATGGTTGTACCGAGTGATAATGAAATATTTAACTTTACTCCAATACAATATCCAGCAGATGATAACTCAGCTGATTTTATTACAACACATTTTGATTATCATTCAATAAGTGGTAGACTTCTTAAGCTTGATATACTTGGGCATGATGATCCTACTGTATTAAGAATGCTTCAAGATTTAACAGGGCTTGATCCAAAAACTATACCTCTAAATGATGAGAAAGTATTAAGTTTATTTACAAGTGCAACTGCATTAGGAATAGAAAAAGAAAAGATAGGAAATGAAATATTTGGAGAAGTAGGAAGTTATGGGCTTCCTGAATTTGGAACTAAATTTGTTAGACAAATGCTTATAGATACACAGCCAAAAGCTTTTGCAGATTTAGTAAGAATATCAGGACTTTCACATGGTACAGATGTTTGGTTAAACAATGCTCAATATTTTATAAAAGAAGGATATACAACACTTAAAGATTGTATATCTACAAGAGATGATATTATGGTATATCTTATGTATAGAGGATTACCACCAAAAACTTCATTTACAATAATGGAGAAAGTAAGAAAAGGTAAAGGGCTAAGTGAAGAGGATGAAGCATTGATGAAAGAAAACAATGTACCAGATTGGTATATTGAATCCTGTAAAAGAATAAAATACATGTTCCCTAAAGGGCATGCTGTAGCTTATGTAATGATGGCAGTAAGAATAGCTTATTACAAAGTTTATTATCCAGAGGCTTATTATTCAACTTTCTTTACTGTTAGAGCAGATGAATTTGATGCAGATTTAATTTCTAAAGGTGAAGGAGCAATAAAAGCTAAACTTGAAGAATTATATGCTCTAGGAAATTCTGCTTCAGTAAAAGATAAAGGAATGATAACTTCTCTTGAGCTTTGTTATGAAATGAGTAAAAGAGGATTAAAATTTTTAAAAGTAGATCTTTATAAATCAGAAGCAGTAAAATTTGTAATTGAAGAAAAAGGAGTATTAAGACCTCCAATATGTGCTCTTCAAGGTGTTGGTGAAAATGCAGCTGAAGCAATTGTTGAAGCGAGAAAAGATGGAGAATTTATATCAAAAGAAGATTTGAGATTAAGAGCAAAAATAACAAAAACAAATATAGAAACTTTAACAAATCATGGATGCTTAGAAGGAGTACCAGAAACAAATCAATTATCTTTATTTTAAATAGAGAATAAGATAGCAATTCAAAGAAAAATAAAAAAACTTGAATTAAAAGGTAATTTGTGATATTCTAATAAAGAAAAGATTATTGCAAATCGCTTAAGGAAAGGAGTGGGAGAAAAAATCCCGCTCTTTCTATTTAGAACGCAACTTATTTAGTTGCGTTTTTAGTTAGAAATATTAATTAATCTTTTTGGGAACAATATATAAAAATTGAATATGAAAAAGGAGGTTAACATATGAAAAAAGATGCTTTAATGGAAAAGATGGAGATGTTAGTTAAACCTATAACTGATAATCTTGGATATGAATTATATCATATAGAATTTGTCCATGAAGATGGAGAAAACTATCTAAGAATATATATAGATAGTGAAGAGGGTATAAAGTTAACTGATTGTGAGGCTGTTTCTAGAGAAGTAAGTGATATGCTTGATGTTGAAGATCCAATTGATAAATCATATTACTTAGAAGTATCATCACCAGGAATTGATAAGGGGCTTTATAAAGAAGAACATTTTAAAAAGGCTATAAATCAAAAAGTATTTGTTAAATTTACTGGAGCTATAGAAGGTAAGAAACACATTACAGGAATTTTAAAAGAAGTAAATGATGAATTTATAATTATAGAGGGGGATATTGAATTAAATATTCCAAAAGATAAAATAAAAAGTGCCAATATACAGGGGGAACTTTAAGAGGAGGAGAAAAAATGAATTTAGAATTTATAGATGCTCTTGAAGAGATAGTTGAACAAAAAGGAATAAGTAAAGATTTAATATTTGCAACAATTGAAGACGCAATGGTTTCAGCATACAAGAAAAATTATGCAAATCAATATACAAATGCTCAAAATGTTAAAGTTTCAATAAACAAAGAAAATGGTGAAATAAAAGTTTACGCACAAAAAGTAGTTGTAGATGAAATATTTGACGATATAACAGAAATAAGTTTAGAAGAAGCAAAAGAAATAAATCCAAAATATGAAGTAGATGATATTGTTGATTTAGAAGTTACACCAAAGAATTTTGGTAGAGTAGCAGCACAACATGCTAAACAAATGGTAACTCAAAGAATAAAAGAATCAGAAAGAAATATAGTATTCCAAGAGTACAAAGAATTAGAATTTGATATAATAACAGGAACTATTCTTAGAAAAGATAAAGGATTAGTTTTTGTTAATCTTGGGAAAATTGAAGGTGTTATAGGACCAAATGAACAAATGAAAGGTGAAGAATATAAGTTTAATGAAAAGTTAAAACTATATGTAGTTGAAGTTAAATCTACACCAAAAGGACCACAAGTTCATGTTTCAAGAACACATCCAGGATTAGTTAAGAGATTATTTGAAATGGAAGTTCCTGAAATACAAGAAGGAACAGTTGAAATAAAAAGTATTTCAAGAGAAGCTGGGTCAAGAAGTAAAATAGCTGTATTTTCAAATGATTCAGAAATAGATCCAATGGGAGCATGTGTAGGACCAAAAGGAATAAGAGTTCAAGCAGTTGTAAATGAACTTAAAAATGAAAAGATAGATATAATTAAATGGAGTAAAGATCCAGCTGAATTTATAGCAAATTCATTAAGTCCTGCAAAAGTTGTAAGTGTAGTTGCAGATGAAGAATCAAAATCAGCTAAAGTTGTAGTAGATGATAATCAACTTTCATTAGCAATTGGTAAAGAAGGTCAAAATGTTAGATTAGCTGCAAAATTAACTAACTGGAAAATAGACATAAAAAGCAAAAGTCAAAGTGATCAAGAAGAAAACTTAGTAGAAGAAACTATAGAAGATGAAGCTATAGAAACTGAAGAATAGGTAAGGGTGAGGTGTGATTTTTATGAAAACTAAAAAGATACCTTTAAGAATGTGCACTGGGTGCTCAGAGATGAAACCTAAAAAAGAACTTATAAGAGTTGTAAGATCAAAAGAAGGCGAAGTGTCAGTGGATCTTACAGGAAAAAAAGCAGGAAGAGGAGCATATGTGTGTAAATCTCAAGAATGCTTAAATAAGGCTTATAAAACAAAAAGATTAAGTAGAAATTTAGAAGTCCAAATTAGTGAAGATATTTATAATAGACTAAAGGAAGAAATGAATGATGAATAAATTTTTTAATTTTTTAGGCCTTGTAAAGAGATCAGGAAATTTAATAGAAGGCTATAGTAAATGTGATGAACAGAGAAATAGAACAAAGCTAAAGCTTTTTATAATATCAACTGATGCATCAGAATCTTCAAAAAAGAAATTTTTAAAACACTGTGAAGAAAAAAATATACCTTATATTGAAGATTTCAAAAAAGAAGAATTAGGAACTTCTATAGGTAAAGAAGAAATAAAAATATTAGCTGTAAAAGATAAAAATATGGCAGATAAATTATTAAGTCTTTACAAGGAGGATACTATATGTAGAAATTAATCGGGGGTGACTTTATGTCAAAAGTTAAAGTATATGAATTAGCAAAAGAGCTTAATTTAAGCTCAGCAGATTTAATAGAATTATTAAAAAAAGAATTTAACGTAGTGGCTAAAAACCATATGAGCGTAATAGAAGATGAAGACGCAGAACTTATAAAAGAACTTATAAGTGAAGGAACTATTTCAAGTGAAAAAACTATTGTAGATGAATATGAAGATATGTTAGCTGAGGAAGTTAACAAAGGAAATAAAAAGAAAAAGAAAACAAGAAAACAGTTAGAAGCAGAAGCAGCAGCTGCAGCAGCTGCTAATAGCTTAGAAGTTGTTGAAATAAATGAAACTATAATGGTAAAAGACTTAGCAGAAAAAATAAATAAATCTTCAGCAGAACTTATAAAAGAGCTTATGTTCTGTGGAGTTATGGCTGGAATGAACCAAGAAATAGATTTCGAAACAGCTAAAAAAGTATGTGAAAAATTTGAAATAATAGCTGAAAAAATAGAACAAAATGATGAGTTAGATGATCTTATAATTGAAGACAGCGAAGAATCATTAGAAAAGAGACCACCAATTGTAGCAGTTATGGGGCACGTTGACCATGGTAAAACATCTCTTCTTGATGCAATAAGAAAAGAAAAAGTTACTGAATCTGAAGCTGGTGGAATTACTCAACACATAGGTGCTTATACTGTTACATTAAATGGTGAAGATATAACATTCTTAGACACACCAGGACATGAAGCTTTTACATCAATGAGAGCTAGAGGAGCTCAAATAACTGATATAGTTATACTAGTTGTTGCAGCAGATGACGGAATAATGCCTCAAACTAAAGAAGCTATAAGTCATTGTAAAGCAGCAGATGTTCCAATGATAGTTGCCATAAATAAAATTGATAAAGAAGGAGCTAACATAGATAGAGTTAAACAAGAGTTAACTGAGTATGGTTTAGTTGCAGAAGATTGGGGCGGAGACACAATTTGTGTTCCTGTATCAGCTAAGAAAGGTATAGGAATAGAAAATGTTCTAGAAATGGTTATATTAACTGCAGAAATGTTAGAACTTAAAGCTAATCCTAATAGAAATGCAAATGGTACTGTTATAGAAGCTAAGCTTGATAAAGGAAGAGGACCAGTTGCAAGTTTACTTGTTCAAACAGGAACTTTAAGTGTTGGAGATTCAATTTTAGTAGGAACAACTTATGGTAGAATAAGAGCTATGTTTGATGATACTGGAAAGAAAATAAAAACTGCTGGACCTTCTATTCCAGTTGAAGTTTTAGGACTTTCAGAAGTTCCTGCTGCAGGAGACAGATTTAATCAGGTTGAAGATGAAAAAACTGCAAGAAATATGGCTGAAAAAAGAAAAGAAAAATTAAAAAATGAAAGTTTCTCTTCAAGTCATAGAGTTTCTCTTGAAGGACTTTACAATCAAATCAAAGAAGGAACTGTTAAAGAACTTAGTATAATAGTTAAAGCTGATGTTCAAGGTTCAGTTGAAGCAATAAAACAATCACTTGAAAAACTTTCAACAGATGATGTTAAAGTTAGAGTTATTCATGGAGCAGTTGGAGCTATAACTGAAACTGATATAACACTTGCTTCAGCTTCAAATGCAATTGTAATTGGATTTAATGTAAGACCTGATGGAAATGCAGTAGCTGCTTCAGAGAGAGATGGAGTTGAAATTAAAACTTATAGAATAATATATGATGCTATAGAAGATGTTAAATCTGCTATGATAGGAATGCTTGAGCCTGAATATAAAGAAGTTGTATTAGGAACAGCAGAAGTAAGAGAAACTTATAAAATATCAAGTGTTGGAACTATTGCTGGATGTTATGTAACAGAAGGGAAAATAGTAAGAAATTCTGATGTAAGAGTTATAAGAGATGGAATAGTAATATTTGAGACAACTTTATCATCACTAAAGAGGTTTAAAGATGATGTTAAAGAAGTTAAGAGTGGATACGAATGTGGATTAAGTTTAGATAAGTTCAATGATATGAAAGCAGGAGATCTTATAGAAGCTTACACTGTAGAAGCTATAGAAAGAAAAGAGCTTTAATTAGTAAAGAGGTGAAGAAAAATGGCTAACTATAGAGGTGGCAGAATAAACGAAGAAGTTAAAAAAGAAGTTAGCAATCTAATTCAAAATGAAGTTAAAGATCCTAGACTTACTGCTATGATTTCAGTAACAGATGTTGAAGTTACTAGAGATTTAAGTTATGCAAAAGTGTACGTAAGTATATTCTCAAATAGTAAAGAAGAAAAAGAAGAAAACTTAAAAGCTTTAAAAGGAGCTAGTGGGTTCATAAGAAGAGAAGTTGGTAGAAGAGTTAAATTAAGAGCAGTGCCACAGATAATATTTGAATTAGATGAATCTATTGATTATGGAATGAAAATTGATGAATTAATAGAAAGGTCAAAAAAATAATGTCTTTAAAAGAAATTGGAAAGAAGATTTTAGAATCAAATAAAATCGGAATAACATTTCATGTATCACCAGATGGTGATGCCATGGGAAGTGCATTAGCGCTTTTAAATGGATTAAGATATTTAAATAAAGATGCTTACATAATATCTAAAGATATTATAGGAGAAAATCTTGAATTTCTACCTTTAGGTAAAGAAGTAGATGGAACTATTAAATGTCCTGAAGAAGATACTGATTTAGTAGTTTCATTAGATTGCGGAAATTTTGAAAGAGTTTCCGCAGATCTTTCTTCTTATAAAGGATCCTTAATAAATGTAGATCATCATATTTCAAATGAACAATACGGAAATTTAAATTATGTAGATACAAATGCAGCTTCAACTGGTGAAATTGTATTTGAACTTATAAAAGTTCTAGGAATTAAATTTAATGATAAAACAGAAATTTCAAAAAAGATAGGGACATGTATATATACTACACTTGTCACAGATACAGGTTCTTTTAGACATTCAAATGTTACAGAAAGAACTCATAGAATAGCTAGTGAATTAATAGCAGTAGGAGTTAATAATACAAATATTTACAAAAATATTTTTGATAATAGAGCTATGAAAAAATTAAATCTTATGGGATATGCATTTGAAAATGCTAAATTATTCTTAAATGGAAAAGTTATAGTTGTAGGACTTTCAGAAGAGATTTTAAAAAAATATGATTGTGAACAAGAAGATACTTCAGATATAATAGGAAATTTATTAAGTGTGAAGGATGTAGAAGTAGCAGTATTATTAAAAGAAACTTCAGAAGGAACTAAAGCAAGTTTAAGATCAAAAAATGATTTTGATGTAAGAGAAGTTGCAGAAGCTTTTGGTGGTGGAGGACACATAAAAGCATCAGGAGTAATGCAAAAAGGTGTCTTTTTAGAAGATGCAAAAAATAATATTTTAAATAAAATTGAAAGCGAGTTAAAAGAATGGAAGGCGTAATTAATATTTTTAAAAATACGGGGATGACTTCTTTTGATGTAGTAAGAAAAATAAAAAAGCTTTCAAAAACAGGAAAAGTGGGCCACACAGGTACTCTAGATCCAGAGGCTTGTGGGGTTCTTCCTGTATGTATAGGAAAAGGTACTAAAATAATAGATTATATTATGAGAGCACCTAAAGTTTATACTGTTGAATTTAAACTTGGAACTAAAACTACTACTTATGATTTAGAAGGAGAAGTTTTAGAAGAGAACGATTATAGCTTTTTAACAGAAGAAGATATATTAAATAGTATAAATAAATTTAAAGGTGAATATAATCAAGTTCCTCCTATGTATTCTGCTTTAAAACAAAATGGAGTTCGTTTATATGAACTAGCAAGAAAGGGAATAGAAGTTGAAAGAGAAGGAAGACTGATAACTATCTATTTCATAGAAGATATATGTATTGAAAAACCTTTTGTTAAAATGAAGGTTAAATGTTCTAAAGGTACTTACATAAGAAGTCTTTGTTATGATATTGGAGAAGATCTTAAAGTTGGAGCTGTAATGACTAAACTAAAGAGAAATGCAACTTCAAATTTTTTAGAGGAAGATAGTATAAATATAGAAAATTTAACTGAAGAAAATATTGAAGAATATATAATTCCTATAGATAAAGCTTTAGAAGCTTATGATAAGCTTATTATAAAAAATAAATTTTCAAAATTAATTAAAAATGGAGCTAAAGTTTATGATAAAAGACTTTATGTAACGAAAGCTCAACTTGGAGTTCTTTATAGAGTTTATGATGAAGATGATAACTTTATCGGTCTTGGAAAAAAAGATGAGAAAGGATTTAAACTAGAGAAATTATTAGTTTAAATTAGGAGATTAAATGGGAAAAAGAGATGGATATTATATAGCTCTTGGAAGTTTTGATGGGCTTCATAAAGGGCATTTAGAATTAATTAATGAAGCTATAAATTTAGCTAAAAAAGATAATTCTAAAAGTATGGTATTTACTTTTTTAAATCATCCAAGGGAGATAATTAATAAAGACTATAAATTTAATTACTTAATGGAAAATAGTGAAAAGAAAAAAATACTATTAGATTTAGGGGTAGATGAAATAGTCCTAAAAGAATTTGATTGTGGCTTTATGAAGATTTCACCTAAAGATTTTATAGGTAATCTTTGTAAAGAATATAAAGTCAAAGGTTTAGTAGTTGGGTTTAATTATAGATTTGGATTTAAAAATAAGGGAGATATACATCTTTTAGAAGAGTTATCAAAAGAATATAATTTTAAACTTAAAGTAATAGAGCCATTTATGTATAAAGAAGAAGTTGTAAGTAGCACTAGAATAAGAAATACTTTATTAGAAGGAAATATACAAGAAGCAAATAATATGTTAAATAGACCATATTCATTAAGTGGTATAGTTGTAAGTGGAAAACAAATTGGGCGAACAATAGGTTTTCCAACAGCAAATTTAGAATTAAAAGGAAATTTTATAATACCTAAAAGAGGAGTTTATTATACAAATGTTTTATATAATAATAAACTCTACAAAGGTATAACCAATATTGGAAATAATCCAACTGTAGATGGAGAAAGTCTTACAATAGAAACTTTTATTTTAGATTTTGATAAGACTATTTATAATGAAGGTTTAGAATTATTATTTTTGGGAAGAATTAGAGATGAGAAGAAGTTTAATTCTTTAGATGATTTAAAAGCTAGATTAAAAAAAGATAAAGAATTTGCAGAAAAAGCAGAAATTTATTATAAAAAATAAATTATGTTTACAAATGGAAATATTTTTGTTATACTTAGACAGTAAACCTAGTTCTATGTTTAAAGGTGCCATCTTTATACTTGGAGCTAAGGGGATATTATACGGAGGTGTAGATTACATGGATAAGGCAAGAAAATTAGAAATAATTAAAGAATTTGGTAAAAACGAAAAGGACACAGGATCAGCTGAAGTTCAAATCGCTTTATTAACTGAAAGAATTAATGAATTAACAGAGCACTTAAAAGTTCACAAAAAAGACCACCACTCAAGAAGAGGTCTATTAATGATGGTTGGACAAAGAAGAGGACTTTTAAACTATGTTGCTAAGCAAGATATCGAAAGATACAGAGCTGTAATCAAAAAATTAGGTTTAAGAAGATAATATCTTAGAGCGGGTAAAACCGCTCTATTATTTTAAAAATATTAGCAAAATTTGTAATTAAAGGCGAAGGGAGGTCCTTTATGAGGAATGAATTAAGAACAGTTATAGCTGGAAGAGAAATGAAGGTTCAATTTGGTGGTTTTGGTATGTTATCAAATGCAGCTACATTCTTTAGCTATGGGGATACTGTTATACTAACTAACGTTAATGCCTCAGAAGAGCCAAGAGAGGGAATCGATTTTTTCCCTTTAAGTGTTGAATACGAGGAAAGATTATATTCTGTTGGGAAAATTCCAGGAGGATTTGTAAAAAGAGAAGGAAGACCTACTGACAAAGCTATACTTCATGGAAGAGCTGTTGATAGAACAATAAGACCATTATTCCCTAAAGGATATAGAAATGATGTTCAAGTTGTTTGTACAGTAGTTTCAGTTGAAAAAGATAATATACCAGAAATACTAGCTATAAATGCAGCATCAATGGCATTATTATTATCAAGTATTCCTTATACAATTCCTGTTGCAGGAGTTCAAATAGGACTTATAGATGGTAAATTTATATTAAATCCAAATTCAGAAGAAAGAAAATTAACTGAATTAGATTTAACTGTTTGTGCTACAGAAGAAAAGGTTATGATGATTGAAGCAGGCGGAAATGAAATAGATGAAGAAACTATGATAAATGCAATAGAATTCGGATTTAATGCCTGTCAAGATATTATAGCATTCCAAAAAGAAGCACAAGCTAAATTTGGAAAAGTAAAAGATACTCCAGAATTATACAAAGTAGATGAAGAAGTTGAAAAAGATGTTAAAGCTTTTGCAACTGATATGGTTAAAGAAGCTATGTATATAATGGATAAAGATGAAAGAAATGAAGCAATGTCAGCTGTAAATGAAAAAGTATTTGCTGAATTTGCAGAAAAGCATGAAGGTAAAGAAGGAGACATAAAAGAAGTTCTTTATACTATGCAAAAAGCAGTAGTAAGACATATGCTGTTAAAAGATAAAAGAAGACCAGATGGAAGAGCTTTTGATGAAATTAGACCTCTTTCATGTGAAGTAGGTATTTTACCAAGAACTCACGGAACTGGATTATTTACAAGAGGATTAACTCAAGTTATGACTGTTGCTACATTAGGTTCTGTTAGTGAGGTTCAAACTTTAGATGGTATAGATGAAGCAGAGTCAAAGAGATATATGCATCATTATAACTTCCCAGCTTATAGTGTAGGAGAAGTTAGACCACTTAGAGGACCAGGAAGAAGAGAAATTGGGCATGGAGCTTTAGCAGAAAGAGCTTTAGAACCATTAATTCCTTCAATGGATGAATTCCCATATTCAATAAGACTTGTATCAGAAGTATTAAGTTCAAATGGTTCAACTTCACAAGCTTCAGTTTGTGGATCAACATTAGCATTGTTAGATGCAGGTGTTCCAATAAAAAGACCAGCTGCCGGTATAGCTATGGGACTTATAACATCAGAAGATTTAACTGAAGAAGAAGTATTAACAGATATTCAAGGAATAGAAGACTTCTTTGGAGATATGGACTTTAAAGTTGCAGGTACTGAAAAAGGTATTACTTCAATTCAAGTTGATACAAAACTTAAAGGTCTAAGCAATTATGTAGTTAAAACTGCTATAAGAAATGCTAGAAAAGCTAGAATGGTAATTTTAGATAAAATTAATGAATGTATAGATGCGCCAAGAGAAGATGTTTCAGCTTATGCTCCTAAAACATCAATAATTAAAATAAATCCAGATAAGATAAGAGAAGTTATTGGGGCTGGTGGAAAAGTTATAAACAAGATTATTGAAGATACTGGAGTTAAGATTGATATAGAAGAAGATGGAACAGTATTCGTATCATCTGTTGATCATGATGGTGTTAATGAAGCAATCAAAATAATTGAAGGTATAACTAAAGAAGCAGAAGTTGGAGAAGTTTACTTAGGAAAAGTTACTAAAATAACAACTTTTGGAGCTTTTGTTGAAGTGTTACCTGGAAAAGAAGGGTTAGTTCATATATCAAAGCTTGCTAAAGAAAGAGTAAACAAAGTAGAAGATGTTGTTTCTGTTGGTGATGAAATTTTAGTTAAAGTAACTGAGATAGATTCACAAGGAAGAATAAACCTTTCAAGAAAAGATGCATTAGCAGAAAAAGAAGAAAATAATGAATAGATGAAAAGGGCAAAGGTATTTGCCTTTTTTTTTATAAAAAATGGAGGTATATATGCATAAAGTTCTTACATTAAAAAATGGACTTAAAATCGTAATAGAAAAAATAGATGGTGTAAACTCTGTAAGTGTAGGAGTAATGGTTAAAAATGGGTCAAGAAATGAACCGAAAAATTTAAATGGGATATCACATTTTATAGAGCATATGTTTTTTAAAGGAACTGAAAGAAGAACCTTTAATCAAATTACAGGTGCTATAGAAAATATAGGTGGGCAAATAAATGCTTTTACTGGAAAAGAATCTACATGTTATTTTGTAAAAACATTAGGAAGTCACATAGATATAGCATTAGATGTATTGTCAGATATAATATTACATTCTAAATTTGATCCAAAAGAGATTGAAAAAGAAAAAGGTGTAGTAATAGAAGAAATAAATATGAGTACTGATTCTCCAGAAGAAGTTTTAGAAGATTTACATGCAGAAATATCTTTTAGAGGAACAGAACTTTCTTATCCTATATTAGGGACAGAAGAGAAAGTAAAAAGTTTTACTAGAGAGGATATAATAAATTACATAGAAGAAAAGTATGTTCCTTCAAATTCAGTTATATCAATTTGTGGTAAAGTGGACTTTTTAGAAATAGAAAATTTAGTTGAAAAGTATTTTGGTGATTGGAAAGATAAAGGAGAATATGAACCTAAATATGATAAAATAGAAGTTTTAAAAGGAACAGGAAGTATAGAAAAAGATATAGAACAACTTCACATAAATATAGCATATCCAGGAATGGAATATAATCATCCAAAATCATATGCTTTGGTTATTATAAATAACATATTAGGTGGAGGGGCATCATCTCTTTTATTCCAAAAAGTTAGAGAGGAATTAGGTCTTTGTTATTCAATTTATTCTTATATGGATGCATATAAGAATTGTGGAGGAACAAACATATACTTAGGATTAAATAAAAATTCAGCAAAAAAAGCCTTAGAAGTTATAAAAGACACAGTAAATGATTTTGTTATCAATGGAATAACAGAGGAAGAGTTAAAAATAAATAAAGAAAAAATAAAAGGAACATATATATTAGGACAGGAAAGCACAAGTTCAAAAATGTTTGCCAATGCTAAATCATTATTATTTAGAGGAGACATTAGAACAGAAGAAGAAGTTATAGAAAAAATAGATAATATAACTATGGAAGATATAAAATATGTACTTGATAAATGCTTTAAAAGTGGAGCATTGAATACAGCTTTTGTAGGTCCAAAGATAAATAAAGATGAATTAAATTCTATTATATTTAATTAAAATATAAGATTTGAGATTATAGAAAAAAAATAAATCTTGATATATAATAATGTAATATACTTCCCTTTAAATTAATATATATATACTATTTATTAATAAAAGGGAGGTATATATATGTATATACATGGAGAAAAAAATATAAAATATCTTAGTGAGCTAGAAAAGTATGAGCTTATAAATATAAATGATGGGGAAAAATATGATTATCTTCAAAATAATGATTTAGTTATTGATGATGAAGGAAATATAAAATATCTTTTAATAGATACTGCATCTTCTAAATTTAATTTATTTGGGGGCTCAAGAGAGATTTTAGAAATTGACTGGTCATGTGTACAAAAAGTTGGGGCAAAAACTATAATACTAGACGCCGATGAAAGAAGTATAAGAAGGGCAAAAGTATAATTCTAAGGGGGAATTAAAGTGAAAATAGTTGTTCAAAAATTTGGCGGAACATCAGTATCAACGAAAGAAAGAAGAATGAAAGTAATTGAAAAAGTGAAAAATGCAATAGAAGAAGGTTTTTCACCAGTAGTTGTTGTATCAGCAATGGGAAGAAAAGGAGATCCATATGCTACAGATACTCTATTATCTCTTTTAGACAATAAATTTAAAATGTCTAACAAACAATCTACTGACTTATTAACTTGCTGTGGTGAATTTATAAGTTCTGTAGTAATGAGCAATGAATTATTTAATGAAGGAATAGATTCTATAGCGCTAACAGGTGGTCAAGCAGGTATCATAACTAATAATGTGTTTACTGATGCAAAACATATTAGAGTTGATACAAAAAGAATAATGAAGATTTTATCCGAAGGAAAAGTACCAGTAGTTACTGGATTTCAAGGGATAACAGAAGATGGATATTTCACAACTTTGGGAAGAGGCGGAAGTGATACAACAGGGGCTATATTAGGAGTAGCACTTGAAGCTAAAAGAATAGAAATTTATACAGATGTAGATGGTATAATGACTGCTGATCCTAGAATTGTTAAAGATGCATCACTAATAAATATAATAAGTTATAATGAAGTATTCCAATTAGCAGACCATGGAGCAAAAGTAATACATCCAAAAGCTATAGACATAGCTATGAAGGGAAATGTTCCAATTTTGATTAAAAATACTATGAATGATTGTGAAGGTACACTTATAAATAATAATGGAGATGTAAAACATCCAAAGGTTATAACTGGTATAACACATCAAAATGATAGAATACAAGTAAAAATCCAATTTGAAGATAATAAGACAAATCCAAATTATAAGAATTTATTAAGTTTTCTTGCAGCTAATGATATAAGTTTAGATTTAATAAATATATTTCCTGAAAGACAAGTATTTACTATTGGATTAGATAAAAAAGAAAAGCTTGAAAAAGTTTTAAATTCAATTAAATTAAAGTATGAATTAGTAGAAAATTGTAGTCAACTTGCAATTGTAGGAAGTAGAATGACAGGAATTCCAGGAGTTATTGCAAGAATAGTTCAAGGATTAACAGAAAACAATATAGAAGTTTTACAAACAGCAGATTCACATATGACTATTTGGTGCTTAATTCATACTGAAAATGTAGAAGAGGCAATCAATGTTCTACATAAAACTTTTGAATTAGCTTAAAATGAATGTATAAAAAAATCACTCTCGTATAAAATAAATTTATACGGGAGGTGTTTTTATGAATAAAAAAATTGAATCTAAAAAATCAGAAGTTAAACAAGATGAAAATATAGAAAATGAAAAATTAGAATCTATAAAGGAACTTGGAAATACCGGGGTAGTAAATCCAAATGAAAGAATAAGAGTTTTATCTATAATAGGTCAAATCGAAGGGCATGTTGTTGCTCCTGCTCAAACTAAAGCAACTAAATATGAGCATATTATACCTCAACTTATTGAAATAGAACAAAATGAAAATGTAGAAGGGGTTCTTATAGTTTTAAATACAGCAGGTGGAGATGTTGAAGCAGGACTTGGAATAGCTGAAATGATAAACTCAATATCTAAACCTACAGTATCAATAGTTATAGGAGGAGGACACTCTATAGGAGTTCCACTAGCAACTTCATCTAACTATTCATTTATAACTCCTTCTGCTACTATGATAGTTCATCCGGTAAGAATGAATGGATTTATAATAGGAGTTTCTCAAACTTTTGAATATTTTAAAAGAATGCAAGAAAGAATAAATAGTTTTATAATTAGAACTTCAAATATAGAAGAGAAGAAACTAGAAGAATTATTAAGTCAAACAGGAGATCTTTTAAATGATATGGGTACTATATTAATTGGAGATCAAGCTGTAGAATGTGGCCTAATAGATGAAGTTGGGGGATTAAAAGAAGCTATGGCAAAGTTAAATAGCTTAATAGATGAGAGATAAATTTAAGGTCAGCTATATTAATATGGCTGATTTTATTCTTGCTTAAAAAAGGACTTTATTAAAATTTGTAGAATTTAACTAGTGAGGTGATTAGGTGAGTAAAAAAAGAAGCAATGGTAAAAAAGGAATAGGAAAAAAGAAAAAAGTAGTTCAAAATAAAAGTGGAGATATAAAAGGAGTAGTATTTATAGCCATTGGCTTAATACTTTCTTTAGCAATATATACTAATTTGATAGGAAGTCTTTCCAATATTTCACAAAGAGTAGTTCATTTTTTAGTTGGGATAGGTGGATATGCTATACCTGTATATTTACTTTATTTAGGATATGAATATGTGAAAGGGAAAGGTTCAATAGATATAAACAAAAGTTTCGTTGGTGTAACTATATATTTAATTATATTTATTTTAATTAGTTCCACAATATACCTAAGTGGAATAGAAAAATTAAGCTTTAATTATGGTATACAAAGTATAACAAATAGTAAAGGTGGATTAAATGGTGGAGTAATAGGATATTTAATAGCTTATCCTATGTACAAGCTATTAGGTGCAATAGGATCTTATATAATTTATTTTGCTTTTATAGTAATAGGAAGTATTTTAGTATTTGATATAACATTATATGATTTAGGGTTAAAGGTTAAAGATAAGAGCAAGTCACTAAATAAGTTAAGAGAGGATAGATTTCCAGAAAGACATAATTTTATAGATGTTGTAGAGAATGGAGAAAGACCTTCACCTGAGTCTGAGCAATATTTAAATGGAATAAATAAAAAAATAAAAGTATTGGATTTTATGAGAAATTCAAGTCTTCATAATGAAGAGGATGAAGAAGAGTTAGAAAATAATAAATTAGATAAGAACATAAAAATTAAAGAAGAGAAACCTTTAGAAAAGCCAAAAAGAGTAATACCAAAAATTAATGAGCCTATGATAACAAAGAAAAAAGAAAAAGACTTAAATGAACAAGAAAAAAATATAGTTCATAGCGAAATTGAAAATAGTATATTAGAAAGCAAAAAAGAAGATGAAGGAAAAGAATATATAAAACCATCCTTAGAACTTCTTAACATAAATAAAGACACAGAGCTTAATGGAAGTGATAAAAAAGATCTAATAAAAAGTGCTCAAAAGTTAACTAGTACACTTTTAAGTTTTGGAGTTGAAGCTGAAGTAAATCAAGTAACAAAAGGACCTTCAGTTACAAGATTTGAACTTCAACCAAGTCCAGGAGTAAAAGTAAGCAAAATAGTTAACCTTGCAGATGATATAGCTTTGGGACTTGCTGCATCAGGAGTAAGAATAGAAGCACCTATACCAGGTAAATCAGCAATAGGAATAGAAGTACCAAATAAAACGCAAACTCCAGTATTTTTAAGAGAGGTTTTAGAAGTAGATGACTTTATAAAAACTGATAAAAAATTAGCTATAGCATTAGGAAAAGATATTGGTGGAGAATGTGTAATAGGTGATTTAAGTAAAATGCCTCATACTTTGATTGCAGGAGCAACAGGATCAGGTAAAAGTGTATGTATAAATACATTGATTGTAAGTTTATTATATAAATATTCTCCAGATGAAGTAAAATTACTTATGGTAGATCCTAAAGTAGTAGAGCTTAGTGTTTATAATGGGATACCTCATTTATTAATACCAGTAGTAACAGATCCTAAAAAAGCAGCAGCAGCTCTTAACTGGGCAGTAAATGAAATGACAAGAAGATATAAACTTTTTGCAGATTCTGGAGCAAGAAATATAGATTCATATAATCAATTATTTAAAAAAGGTATTATTGAAGAAAAATTACCTTATATCGTAATAATAGTTGATGAGCTTGCAGACCTTATGATGGTATGTGCAAATGATGTTGAAGATTATATAGGAAGGCTTGCTCAAATGGCAAGAGCAGCTGGAATGCATTTAGTAATAGCAACTCAAAGACCTTCAGTAGATGTAATAACTGGGGTAATAAAAGCAAATATTCCATCAAGAATATCTTTTGCAGTATCATCTCAAATAGATTCAAGAACAATATTAGATAGTAGTGGAGCAGAAAAATTACTAGGAAAAGGGGACATGCTTTATTATCCTGTTGGAGAAAATAAGCCTTTAAGAGTACAAGGATGTTTTATTTCAGAAGAAGAAGTAGAAAAAGTTGTAGAATTTGTTAAGAAAGATTCTGATGAAATAAAATATGAAGAAGATATAATTGAACATATTCAAAAAGAAACAGAAGGAAATGGAAAGTTATCTGGAAATGGTGAAGATGTAGATGAACTTCTAGGAGATGTTATAAAAACAGTAATAGAATTTAATCAAGCCTCAACCTCTTTTATACAAAGAAAATTTAAAATAGGATTTAATAGGGCATCTAGAATAATGGATGATTTAGAAGAAAGAGGAATAATATCAGGAAGAGATGGAAGCAAACCAAGACAGGTGTTAGTAACTAAAGAAGAATATTATGGGGATGTTTACGAAGAAGTAGAATAGAGGATAAAAATTTACTTGTAATAGAATTAAAAGAGATATAAAATAAAATAAGCGATTGAAACACAGGAGGAAATTAGTTTTGGCAAATTATAAAGTAGGAATGGTAAGTTTAGGTTGTGATAAAAATAGAGTGGACTCTGAAATAATGTTAGGAGTAATGAATAAAACTTACACTATAACAAACAATCCAAAGGAAGCAGACATAATAATTGTTAATACATGTGGCTTCATAGAAAAAGCAAAGCAAGAATCAATAAATACAATTTTAGAAATGGCAAGATATAAAACTGAATATAAATGTAAGCTTCTTATAGCAACAGGATGTTTAACACAAAGATATGGAAAAGAGCTACAAGACTTAATGCCTGAAATAGATATAATGCTAGGAGTTAATGATTATGAAAAAATAGATAAATTAATCCTAGATTTTATAGATAACAATGAGATAGTTTCAAAGGTAAATTATTCTGATGAAAATATAAATGAAGGAATAAGACTTTTAACTACAGATAAAAGTACAGCATATATAAGAATAGCTGAAGGTTGTAATAATTTTTGTACTTATTGCATAATACCTAAAATAAGAGGTAAATTTAGAAGTAGAAAAATGGAAAATATAATTGAGGAAGCAAAGACTCTTGTAAAAAATGGAACAAAAGAAATAATTCTTATAGCTCAAGATACAACTATGTATGGAAGTGATATATATGGTAAGAAAAATTTACATGAACTTTTAAGAGAATTATCTAAAATAGAAGACTTAAAATGGATTAGAGTTTTATATTGCTATCCAGAAGAAATTTATGATGAGTTAATTACAGAAATAAGCGAAAATGATAAAGTAGTTAAATATTTAGATTTACCAATACAACATATAAGTGATAAAATACTTAAGCTTATGGGAAGAAAAACTACTAAAAAAGATATATTAGATAAAATAGATCTTTTAAGAAATAGAGTAGAGGGAATTGTACTAAGAACATCTCTTATTGTTGGATTCCCAAATGAAAGTGAAAAAGAATTTAATGAGTTAAAAGAATTCCTAGAAGATAAGAAATTAGATAAAGTAGGAGTATTTAGTTATTCCAGAGAAGAAGGAACACCAGCTGCAATTATGGAAGGGCAGGTAGACGAAGAAGTTAAAAAAGCTAGAGAAGAAGAGCTTATGCTTTTACAAGGAGAAATTTCAGAAAAAATTAACTTATTGAAAATAGGAAAAATTTATGATATTCTTGTTGAAGGAAAGAATGGAGAATATTATTATGGTAGAAATTACGAAATGGCTCCTGAAATTGATGGAAATGTATTCTTTAAAAAAGGATGTGAAGAAGTTAAAAAAGGAGATTTCGTAAAAGTGAAAATAGAAGAAAATGCTAAATACGATCTAATAGGAGTTGGTATATGTGAATCTTGCAAATAAATTAACACTAATAAGAATATTATTAGTTCCGATATTCCTAGTATTTATAATAGCTAAAGGTATACCATATGGAACTTTTATTGCAACTTTCATATTTATTCTTGCATCATTAACAGATAAGTTAGATGGATACATAGCAAGAAGTAGAAATCAAATAACTAATTTTGGAAAGTTTATGGATCCACTAGCTGATAAATTACTAGTAACTGCAGCATTAATATCATTAGTTGAATTAGGATTAGTTCAAGGATGGGCAGCTATAATTATTATAGCTAGAGAATTTGCTGTTTCAGGACTTAGAACATTAGCAGCATCAGAAGGAAAGATAATTGCCGCAAGCTGGTGGGGAAAAATAAAAACAGTAATACAAATAATAGCTATAATATTACTATTAATAGAAGTAAATATAAGTACATCTACTACTCTTATAAAAATGGTTGCAAATAGTAAGGTATTAGAATATGTGTTTACTTCATTACCAACAATAATGATGAATATTGCTGTTATAATAACAGTTGTTTCAGGTTGGGACTATTTTAGAAAAAATAAAGGTGTAATATCAACAAATAAATAATTTAAAAATAAGAGGGGTTAATTTCCCTCTTATTTTTATCTAATTAACAAATTACATTAAATGTAATAAAAGTAAAAAACTTATGTATATTTTATATAAAAAATGTTGACTATATTAAGTGTATAATATATACTAAATATATAAGAACGTAAGTTCGTACAGGAGGGAATGTGTATTATGAGTAATATAGATGTTAATAAATTAAAAGCTATAGAATCAGCAATGGGACAAATAGAAAAGCAATTTGGTAAAGGTGCAGTAATGAAGCTTGGTGAAAAAGCATCATTAGATATAGAATCAGTTTCTACAGGATGCTTAGATCTTGATATAGCATTAGGAATTGGCGGAGTTCCAAAAGGAAGAATAATAGAAATATACGGACCAGAAAGTTCAGGTAAAACAACTGTAGCTCTTCACATAGTAGCAGAAACACAAAAAAAAGGTGGAGCAGTTGCATTTATAGATGCAGAGCATGCTTTAGATCCTTCATATGCTAGAAACTTAGGAGTTGATACGGAAAATCTTATAGTTTCTCAACCAGATACAGGAGAACAAGCATTAGAGATTACAGAAGCATTAGTTAGATCAGGCGCAATTGATACAATAGTTATCGACTCGGTTGCAGCACTTGTTCCAAGAGCAGAAATAGAAGGTGAAATGGGAGATTCTCACGTAGGTTTACAAGCAAGACTTATGTCACAAGCTTTAAGAAAACTTGCTGGAACAATAAATAAAACTAACTGTGTAGCTATATTTATAAATCAGCTTAGAGAAAAAGTTGGAGTAATGTTTGGTAACCCTGAAACTACACCAGGAGGAAGAGCATTAAAATTCTATGCTTCTGTAAGAATGGATGTTAGAAGAATAGATTCTATAAAACAAGGTGAAGGAATAGTAGGTAACAGAACAAGAATTAAAGTTATAAAAAATAAGGTAGCTCCTCCATTTAGACAAGCAGAATTCGATATAATGTATAATGAAGGTATTTCAAGAGAAGGAAATATCGTTGATGTAGGAGTTAAAGAAGGAATAGTTCAAAAAAGTGGAGCTTGGTTCTCATATGGGGATATAAGACTAGGCCAAGGAAGAGAAAATGCAAAAGCATACTTAAAAGAAAATCCAGAAACTGCATTAGAAATTGAAAATACAATAAGAGAAAAATACAATTTACCAAAAATGGAAGCAAAATTAGAAGTAGCAGTTTCAAATGAAGAAAAAGAAGATAAATAGTATATTTTAGAGGGGACAAAATGTCCCCTCTTTTTTATAAAAATAATAAAAAAGAGTATTTAAAAATAAAATTGAAAAAGAGAGGAAAATAGAGATTGATAGAGATAATTATCCTATTAATGCTTTATATCGCTTAACTTGACATAATTTTAATTTTAATATACAATAATAACAAATACTGGTTTATCATATTCAAGAATAACCGTGAATGAATATGACACCAACTATGCTAACACAAAAAAATAAAAGCTTAGGAGGTGTTATTAGATGACACTAGGTATTATTGGATATATAGTAGTACTACTGATATTAGCAGTAGTAGTATATAAAACAATTCAAACAAAATCAAAAAATAAAATTGAGGCTCTAGAAAAAGAAGCAGAAATGCTTTTAGAAAATGCCAAAAGAGAAGCTGAATCTAAAAAGAAAGAAGCCATTTTAGAGGCGAAAGAAGAGGCTCATAAATTAAGAAATGAATTAGAAAAAGATTCTCGTGAGAGAAGAAATGAAATTCAAAGACTTGAGAGAAGATTAATTCAAAGAGAAGAATCTCTAGATAAAAAGAATGATCTTTTAGAAAAGAGAGAAGAAACACTTAATAAAAGAGTGATAGAAATTGAAAAGCTAGAAGAAGAAGCTAAGGAACTTTATTCAAAGAGAAGAGAAGAACTTGAAAGAGTTTCTAATCTTTCAAGTGAAGAAGCAAGAGAAATTCTTCTAAGTGAAATCAAGAAAGAAATATCACACGATGCAGCTATAATGATTAAAGATATTGAAAGCAGAGCTAAAGAAGAGGCTGATAAGAAGGCCCGTGAAATTATAACTACTGCTATTCAAAGATGTGCTGCTGATCATGTTTCAGAAACAACTGTTCATGTTGTTGCGCTACCAAATGATGAAATGAAGGGTAGAATAATAGGTAGAGAAGGAAGAAACATTAGGACTTTAGAAACTTTAACAGGGGTAGACTTAATAATAGATGATACTCCAGAAGCAGTTATTTTATCAAGCTTTGATCCAATTAGGAGAGAAGTTGCTAGAATAGCACTTGAAAAGTTAATAGTGGATGGTAGAATACATCCAGCAAGAATCGAAGAGATGGTTTTAAAAGCTCAAAAAGAAGTTGAAAACAACATAAAAGAAGAAGGAGAACAGGCTACATTAGAAACATCTGTTCATGGTCTTCACCCAGAGATTACAAAACTACTTGGAAGATTAAAATATAGAACTAGCTATGGACAAAATGTGTTAAAGCATTCTGTAGAAGTTTCATATTTAGCTGGATTAATGGCTTCAGAATTAGGTTTAGATGTTACTCTAGCTAGAAGAGCAGGATTACTACATGATATTGGTAAAGCTGTAGATCAAGAGCAAGAAGGTCCACACGCATTAATAGGTGGAGATTTAGCTAAGAAATACGGCGAATCAGAATTAGTAGTTAATGCTATTTCTGCTCATCATGGAGATGTTGAAATGCAATCATTAGAAGCGGTATTAGTTCAAGCAGCTGATGCTATATCTGCAGCAAGACCAGGAGCAAGAAGAGAAACATTAGAGGCATATATTAAGAGATTAGAAAAGTTAGAAGAAATAGCTAACTCATATGAAGGTGTAGAAAAGTCATATGCCATTCAAGCTGGTAGAGAGATTAGAATTATGGTTAAACCAGATCAAATTGACGATGCTGGGGCTATAGAACTTTCACGTAATATAGTTAAGAGTGTCGAAGAACAACTAGAATACCCAGGACAAATTAAAATCAGTGTAATTAGGGAAACTAGAGCTATTGATTTTGCGAAATAAAATTAGAAGCTTCATCTTATATTAGATGAAGCTTTTTTATATTTACATATAAAAATAAATTGAAATTAAAATAATAAATGATATTCTAATTAATTTATTATTATTAAATAAATGATAATGAAAAGTTTAATTAAAAATAAGAAGCAATAATAAAATTAAATTTGAATTTACGTTGATTAATATTTCTATTTAAAGAGAGATATGTATAGATAAATATGATAATTATAAGTTGAAAACTGTAAATAATATACTTACAGTTGAATGAAAGGGTGTATTATATTAAAATAAAAATAAAAATTAGAATAATATAGAAAAAATAATTCAAAAAATTGTAGAAAAATAAAGGAATTTATAATTTAATGTAGAATATATATAATATGCCATTAGATGGTTATAAAAATAATTGTAAACGATTTGTAAAACTAGGGAGGAAGACAGAATGGAAGTATTAAAGGTATCAACAAAATCAAGTCCAAATTCAGTAGCAGGAGCTTTAGCAGCTATAATAAAGGAAAAAAATTCTGTAGAAATACAGGCGGTGGGAGCTGGAGCAATAAACCAAGCAATTAAGGCAATTGCTATTGCAAGAGGATTTGTAGCGCCAACAGGTAAAGATATAATTTGTATACCTGCTTTCACAGATATAGAAATTGATGGAGAAGAAAGAACTGCAATTAAATTAATTGTACAACCTAGATAAGAGTTCCAATAGTGGAAAAGGTATCGATATAATGTAATAAAATATATTATGAATGGTTGAAATTATAATTAAAAAAGTTTATAATGAAGAAGTTAATAGAGATTAACGAATAATAAGTAAAGAGGTGTATTTGCATGGTATCTAAAGAGGTTTTAGTAAAAAATGCTACTGGTTTACATGCTAGACCAGCAACGTTATTAGTTAAAAAGGCTTCATCTTTTAAATCAGATGTAAGCATAGAGTTCAATGGTAAAAAAGCTAACGTTAAAAGCTTAATTGGAGTTTTATCATTAGCAGTTACTGCAAATTCAACTGTAACTGTTATGGCTTCAGGAGATGACGAAGCTTTAGCTGTTGAAGAAATAGCAAAATTAATAGAAACTTTAGAAGACTAATTAAAAGGACTCCAATGGGAGTCTTTTTTAATGTATATAAATAAATTAAAGATTAAAACTAATAATATAATATAAAATAATAATGAATGAGTTTTTCAAAAAGAGTGAAAAAAATAGAAAAGTATGTTATAATACGAATGAAAATATAAAAAGTAAAAAATATATTCGTATGGAGGTATAGAATGAGAAATATTTATAATACACCACTTAACACAAGATATGCATTAAAGGAAATGAGCTACATATTTTCTGATGACATGAAATTCTCAACATGGAGAAAGCTTTGGGTGGCTTTAGCAGAAGGAGAAAAAGAACTTGGGTTAAATATAACTGAAGAGCAGTTAGATGAGCTAAGAGCGAATATAAATAATATAAATTATGATGAAGCAATAAAAAAAGAAAAAGAAGTAAGACATGATGTAATGAGTCATGTTTATGCATATGGACTTCAATGTCCTAAAGCTAAAGGAATAATACATTTAGGCGCTACAAGTTGTTATGTAGGAGATAATACTGATGTAATTATTTTAAGAGATGCTTTAGAATTAGTTAGAGATAAAATTGTTACAGTTTTAGATAGATTAAGCCGTTTTGCTATGGAGTATAAAGGAATGCCTACTTTAGGATTTACACATTTCCAACCTGCACAATTAACAACTGTAGGAAAAAGAGCTACTCTTTGGATGCAAGATTTAGTTATGGATATAGAAAATATAGAATTTGTATTATCTACTTTAAAATTAAGAGGAGTAAAAGGAACTACAGGAACTCAAGCTAGCTTTATGAATCTTTTTGAAGGTGATGAGGAAAAAGTTAAAGAGTTAGATAGAATTGTTGCTAAAAAAATGGGATTTGAAAAAAGTTATGGAGTAACAGGGCAAACTTATCCAAGAAAGCTTGATTCAATAGTTTTAAATACATTATCAGAAGTTGCACAAAGTGCATATAAATTTAGTAATGACTTAAGACTTTTACAAAGTATGAAGGAAATGGAAGAGCCTTTTGAAAAGCATCAAATAGGTTCATCTGCTATGGCATATAAGAGAAATCCAATGAGAAGTGAAAGAATGGGTGCTCTAGCTAGATATGTTATCGTGGATTCTTTAAACCCAGCTATAACAGCTTCAACACAATGGTTTGAAAGAACATTAGATGATTCTGCTAATAAGAGAATATCAGTAGCAGAAGCCTTCTTAGCATTAGATGGTGTGTTAAATCTTTATATAAATATTTCTGAAAACATGGTAGTTTATGATAAAGTAATAAGAGCTCATGTAAATAATGAACTTCCATTTATGGCTACTGAGAATATAATGATGGAATCAGTAAAAAGAGGTGGAGATAGACAAGAACTTCATGAAAGAATAAGAATTCATTCAATGGAAGCAGCTAAGAGAGTTAAAGGTGAAGGTCTTGATAATGATTTAATTAAGAGAATAATCGCTGATGATTCATTTAAATTAACTGAAAAAGAAATTTTAGATATAATAGATCCAAAATTATTTACAGGAAGAGCAGAAAGTCAAGTTGTTGAGTTTATAGATGAATATGTAAATCCAATAATAAATAAACATAAAGAAGCAGTAGAAATAAAAAGTGAAATAAATGTATAAGAAAAAACTCCCTATTTAAGGGAGTTTTTAATTTATAAAAATATTATATATTCTTAAGATTATTAATTATATTTCTAAACATATAAAAAATTATGTAAACCTAAAATAAAGGTTTAATAATATAATATAAATTAAATTCACAAATAAAATTTATTTTATAAACTTCAATAAGAAAGAAATAGATGATAAAATAAAGTATAACATATTACTTTGGAGATGATAGATTTGAAAGATAAAATTGCGATATTAGGGACTAAAGATGGGGTTGGAAAAACTTTAATTAGTTTATGCATAGGAAAATATTTAAAAAACAATAATATAGATGTACAAGCCTTTAAAGGGTTAGAAGTTAGTAAAAATGAGTATTCAATAAATAAAGATTTGAAAATAGGATATAATGAAAAATTAAAAAGTGATTGCTTTGGAAATGAAGTAACGGTTGATAATAATCCAATATTTATACATAAAAATAAAGAAAATAAAACTAAAGTTTATGTAAATGGTAAAAGTTATGCAAAAACAGAAGAGTTTAATTATAAAGAGTTAAGAGCTGATTTTGAGGAGTTTATGTATAATTCTTTTAATAATTTAAAAGAAAAAAAAGATTTTATAATAATAGAAGGTTCTGGGGAATGTTTAGAATATGTAGAGAGAGAAGAGGAATTTTTAAATTTTAAATTTTGTAAAAATGTTCAATCAGATATTATATTAATAAGTGATTTTGAGGATAATAATTCTTTTGCTAATATATACGGAAATCTTTCACTTATAACAAAAGAAGATAAAAAAAGAATAAAAGGAATAATAGTAAATAAATATAATGGTGATTTAGAGTATTTAAAAAAAGGATTATCTAAATTAGAAAAAAGAATAAAAGTACCTTTTTTAGGAGTAATGCCAGAGATAAATACAAATATTTTAACGGAAGAAGAATATGGTAAAAACTATAGATTTGATAAAAAGAGAGACTTAATAATAGGTGTAGTAAAACTACCATTTTTATCACATATATCAGATTTTTATTCATTTGAAGATGAAAAAGAAGTAAAAATGTTACTTATAGAAAAGCCAAATCAAGTTGATATAGCTGATTTTATAATTATTCCTGGTAGTAAAAATATAATTAAAGATTTAGAGTTTTTAAAAGAAAGCGGTTTATATGAAAAGATAATAAATGCTTCTGAGAATGGCAAGACTATAATGGGAATCTGTGGTGGATTTCAAATGTTAGGTGAAGAGATAGAAGACCTTTATAGCATAGAAAATAAAGGAGCTAAATTTAAGGGGTTAAATCTTATTCCTCTAAAAACAACTTATACATTTGTAAATAAAACTACTATAGCAAAAGGAAACATATGTAATATGGATAATATTCTTAAGCCTTTATCAGATTCTAAAATTTATGGATATGAAGTTATAAATGGAGATAGTGATATGCTCGAAGGAGCAGAAGCTTTTATGGTAGATAAATTAAACAATGTAATAGGTCTTTCTAATAAAGAAGGAAATGTATTTGGAACATTTATGCATGGTGTTTTTGAAAGTAAAGAATTTAGAAGAGGGCTTTTAAAAATATTAAAAGAAAGACACGGTGTAGTAACAAGTAATAAAAATTTAGAAGAACAATCATTTAAAGAATATAAGGAAAAAAGATTTGATGAGTTCTATAAAATTTTTAGTGAAAATATTGATTTAGATAAGTTAGGAAAAATATTAAAAGGGGAAAATATGTAAATATTTTCCAGGAAATAATTTTATAAAAGGCTGTATAATGTTTAAATAATTCTATTAAGAAGTATAAAAAAATAGAATTAAAAACTATACAGCCTAATTTTTTTATAAAGAAATTAGAGTATTGTGGAAGTTATTTGAAATACCTAACCATTCTCTAAATTCTAATAATTCTTTGTTTGGAATTCCGTTTAAATTATCTAAAGCATTCTCTACTTTTTCTATGTGGTCTAATATTATTTGGTAGTTATTATATACTTTATCTTTTCCTAGTACATGATCTTTTAGAATATCAAGATAAACAAAAACAACTAGAATATCTTCTGAAAAAAATTCTTTTTTAACATTAAATCCTAAATTCTCAATAGATTCATGTATTAATGTGTTTAGGTTTTCATTGTTTTCTGAAAGACGTTCTAATATTTTTCTTTCAATAACATTGCTGTTATTTTTTATTCTTTTTAATTTAGTAAGTCCCATAAATAATACACCCCTTTAAGTTAATCTATAAATTTTCATAAGTTATACTTCTTAATAATAATATTCGAGTAAATAACCTGTTTTCCTTCATAAAAATGGAAAAAATTCAAAAATGTTATATATATAAAATAGAGCTTTAAATATAGAGAATATTTATTATAAAGTTAAAAATATAGCTTATAAAATATTAAACTGTAAACAAAAGAATAATTATATAAAATTTGAATATCTATAAATATAAAAATTAAAGTTAGGAGTAGTATTTTGTTTGATGAAGTATTAAGAGGATTAATATACTTTTTTGGAAACTTTGGAGTATTAGGAATATTTATTATAGTTACATTAGAATATTCTGCTTTTCCTATATCAAGTGAACTTTTGTTACCATTTATAGGTATAATGATGTATAGTAGATTCTTTACGTATTGGGAGGTTATATTTTTTAGTATATTAGGTGGACTACTAGGATCTACAATAGGTTATTGTATAGGGCATTATGGAAGAGGAAAAATATTAGCTTTATCAAATAAAAAATATATAGGAGTAAAAGGGATAATATTAGAAATTGATAAATGGTTCTATAAATATGGAAAAATAGCAGTAGTCATATGTAGAGTGTTACCAATGACAAGAAATTTTATATCAATATGGGCAGGACTTCAAAAAATGAAATTTTCTATTTATATATCATATTCTTTTCTTGGAATAACAATTTGGAATACAACTCTTATATTAATAGGATATTTTTTAGGAGAAGATATAAATTCAATAGAATCAGCTTTAATTAAATGTACGATTTTAGCTTATTTTTCTTTAATTATAACGATTTTGTATTTTTATATTATAAGAAAGATAAAATTAAAAGGAAAGATGAGTTAATAAAGATATAGTATAATAGAGTATATACTATTTTGGAGGTCTTTAAATGGAAGGAAAAATACAGGAAATAGAAAAAATAAAATTAAAAAAACCTAAGAAATATAATGCTATAATGTTTAATGATGATTTTACAACAATGGAATTTGTTGTATTTGTTTTAGTAGATATATTTAAAAAGTCTGAATTAGAAGCTAATAAAATAATGTTAGATGTTCATAATAAGGGAAGAGGAATTGCAGGAACATATAGTTATGATATAGCAATGACTAAAGTTAATATGGCTTTAGAACTTGCTAAAAAAGAAGATTTCCCATTTAAAATGACAGTAGAAGAGGTTAGGATATGAATTTAGATAGAATTGTTAATGATATAATTTTAGAAGCTTTTTTAAAAGGAAAGGAAAATAAATATGAATATATTACTCCTGAAATGCTTCTTTTAGTTATATTAGAAACTGAAAAAATAAAAGAGTTTTTAATAGAAAAAGAAATAAATATAGAAGAAATGATAAATGAAATTTATGAGGAAATTAAAGAAAATGCAACTTTTGTTCAGTCAGAAGAAGAAAGTCCAAAAGAAAGTTATCAATTTAATATGTTAATTTCTTATGCTGCATCTATGGCATTAGGAAGTGGATGTGACAGTATAGGGCTTGAGCATATTATAAGTGCATTTTATAATCTTCAAGAATCATTTGCTAAGTATATTTTAGAGAAAAATGAAATTAAAAAGAGAGATATTCTTATGTTTCTTATAGAAAATAATAAAGAAGATATAGAATTTATAGAAAATGTAGAAGAGGAAGAAGAAGATTACCAAACTAAGAAGTCTAAAAAGAGAAATATAGATAAATTTTCTATAGAACTTACGAGTAAATCAAAAGAAGGAAAATTAGATCCTGTTATAGGTAGAGACGAAGAAATTAAAAGAACAATACAAATTCTTTTAAGAAGAAATAAAAATAATCCAATACATATAGGAGAAGCAGGTGTTGGGAAAACATCTATAGTTAGAGGTCTAGCTAATTTAATAGTAAAAGGAGATGTTCCAGAAAAATTATTAAACTCAAAGATATTTTCTCTTGACATAGGTGGTATGATAGCAGGTGCTAAATATAGAGGAGATTTTGAAGAGAGAATAAAAAGTGTTTTAAAAGATATAGAAAAATATGAAAATCCAATAGTTTATATAGATGAAATTCATACTATTGTAGGAGCAGGTGCATTAGGAAATAATTCTTTAGATGCGTCTAATATATTTAAACCTTATCTTCAAGAAGGAAATATAAGATTTATAGGCTCTACTACTTTTGATGAGTATAAAAAATATTTTGATAAAGATAAAGCACTTCAAAGAAGATTCCAAACAATTGAAATAAAAGAACCTTCAGAAGAGGAAACTTTTAATATATTAAAAGGATTAAAAGAAAAATTTGAATCTTATCATAATGTAAAGTATACAGATGAAGCTTTAAGAGAAGCTATAAATCTTACAAATAAATTTATAAATGATAGATTTCTTCCTGATAAAGCAATAGATATTATTGATGAAGCTGGAGCTTTATCTCAAATGAAGGAAGAGATAGGAACTATAACTAAAAGAGAAATAGAAGATACAGTTTCTAAAATAGTACAAATTCCTAAAGAAGTAGTAGAAAAAGATGAGCTTACAAGAGTTAGAGGTTTAAAAGATGCTCTAAAAAATAAGATTTATGGTCAAGATGAAGCTATAGAAAATTTAGTTAAATCTATAAATATGTCTAAAGCAGGACTTAAAGATCATAATAAACCTGTTGCATCACTTTTATTTGTTGGTCAAACAGGAGTAGGTAAAACAGAAATAGCTAAAGTTTTAAGTGAAGAAATGAATTTAAAACTTTTAAGATTTGATATGAGTGAGTATGGAGAAAAACATTCAGCAGCTAAACTTATAGGAACACCACCAGGATATGTTGGATATGAAGAAGGTGGATTATTAACAGATGCAATCTTTAAAAATCCTAATTCTGTTCTTTTATTAGATGAAATAGAAAAAGCACATAATGATGTATTTGATACACTTCTTCAAGTTATGGATTATGCAAGTCTTACAGATAATAAAGGAAAGCGTGTAAGCTTTAGAAATGTAATTATAATAATGACATCAAATGCAGGAGCAAGAGATATAGGAAAACCTTTAGTAGGATTTTTAGAGCGTGAAATTAAAAGTGAAAGTGTATTTGAAGAAGTTAAACGAGTATTTTCTCCTGAATTTAGAAATAGATTAGATGAAATAATAAAATTTAATAGTATAAATGAAGAAGTAGGAAAACTTATTTGTATAAAAGAATTAAATAAACTAGAAGAAAAAGTAAAGAATAAAAATATTAATCTAATAATGTGCAAAGATAGTCTTATTGAAGGAATATTAGAAAAAGCTAAAATACAAGAATTTGGTGGAAGAGATATAGTAAAAGTTATAGATAGAGAAATAAAACCAAAATTAGCTGAAAAAATACTTTTCTCAAAAGAAAATAAAAATATAAGTTTATATTATAAAGATGATTTTATAATAGAATAAAAAATAAACTCTTAGAAAATTTCTAAGAGTTTATTTTTTTAGTAGTTTTCACCGCATGAAGCGATATTTTCTTTTTTGTCTGAGCTACATGGTGTAACTGCATATGTAATACCACAATGAGGACAATCTTGAACTAATTGTGTCATTTTAAATTCTTTTCCACATGTACATTCTATTGTATGTTCAACCTTTGTTGGCATAGCCTCAAAGCCTTTGCTTCTTACTAAATCACATATTTTTTTTCCATCACCATTTGTGCTTCCGCATCCACAAGCCATAAAATTACCTCCAATATAAAGTTATATATTTATTATATAACTTGTATTCATTTTTTATTGTTTTCTTAATTATAATATAATTTTTATCTTAAAACTGTAACAGATGATACAGAAAATGTATCGATACCTTTGATTTTTTTATTTGTTATGTTAATATTCTATGTATCAATTAATAAAATTAAATATTGGGGGAAATATGAATAAAAATATAGTACTTATAAATGATATATCAGGGGTTGGAAAATGTTCACTTATGGCATCTATTCCTATATTCTCATATTTTGAAATTCAGCCACATCCAATAGTTACGGCTATTCTTTCAAATCAAACAGAATTTGAAAATTTTTCTTTTTTCGATTTTACACCACATATAAAAGAATATATAAATATTTGGGAAATGGAAAATAGAAAATTTAATTGTATTTATAGTGGATTTTTGGGTTCATTAAATCAAATAAATATAGTAAAAGATTTTGTAAAAAAACATGAAGAATCTATTATAGTAATAGATCCTGTTATGGGGGATAATGGGAAAATATACTCTACATATACAAATGAAATGTGTAATGAAATAAAAGAATTAATAAAACATGCTAATATAATAACTCCTAATTTAACAGAAGCTAAAATTTTAACTAATAGACCTTTAGATTTAGATATAAATTATGATGAAGGAATAAAGATTTTAAATGAACTTTCTGATATGGGTCCTGATATAGTCCTTCTTACTGGAGTTAAAGAAAATGGAATTATAAAAAATTTATGTTATAAAAAATCAAGTAACGAGTACTTTCAAGCTAGTGGAAAATATTATAACTATTCATTTAGTGGCACAGGAGATATATTTACATCTATTTTTATAAGTTTAATATTAAATGGAATAGAAATTGGTGAAGCATTAAAAAAGGCCACAGATGTTGTTATAAAAGGAATAGAAGAAAGTATAAAGGAAGAGTTTGATACTAGAGAAGGTATAAAATTTGAAAAAGTTTTAAAAAGTATAAATATATAATATTAGTAGAAATTTTAGAAAGATTTACAACGAATAAAAGCTTGTCACATGTACAAACTAATAGTAACAAATCTGAAAGGAGTGATTAAGTTATGTCAAAGAAAATAGCTTATAGTGGAACTGAAAAACAAAAAGCAAAAATGGATAGTAACAAAAAGAAGTATAACAATCAAAATACATATTTAGAACATGCTGAAAATATTAGAAAAGGTTAAAGTTTTAAAAGGTCTTATATCTATTTTAGGTTTAAGGCCTTTTTTATTTTATATATTACAATTATTAAAGCATATAAATACTTAAATCTTAATATAAATTGATTGAGGTGATTTATGTGTTAGAAGATTATAAAGTTTATTTAACTAAAAAAAATATAATTCTTTTAGGAATTATATTAATATGTATGATATTAATATTGTATATTTCTCTTAATATGATTTTTCCAACAAAAGAATTAACTTCTTTAGAAAAAGGTAAAGCAAAAAGTGTTATAGAGAACTTTATAAAAGACTTTAATAAAAAAAAGGAAATGAAAATAGAAAAATATATGGTTAAAGGATGGAAGCCAGAAGATGTTAAAAATTTATTTATTGGATATGATGATTTAGAAAATTTAACTATAGAGAATATAAAAAATGATACTTATAGCCAATATTGTGAAAAGTATGAAAAAAATAAAAAACTTAAAGGCGAAGAAGGAAAATATACTTCATTTACAGTTGATTTAAATTATAATTATAAGGATAAAGGAAAATATAAAGATGAGAGTAAAAAAATAGTATTTTTAATGGAAAAAAATAGCGATGGATGGAGAATAATAACATTAGGAACTCAAGGAGTAATTGATTCGTTAATTTAGATAGTGAAAAATTTTAGAATTTACGGTATAATATTTTAATGTGGTTTAATTGAAAAATTAAACGAATAAAACATTAGGAGGATTACATGGTTAAGGATTTAAACATACCTGTAGAATTAGAATCAAGAGTAAAAGAAATTACCGATATGTTATTAGAGTTTGGAACAAAAGTTTTAGATGATTCATATAATGAGAAATTTTTAAAATTAACTGAAGCTTCTGCAAACTGTGAAGACTTAGCGTTAAATAGAGGAAAAACTGGGACATGGGCTGCTGGTATAGCTCATTCAATATTCTTTATAAATGATACTCTATCAAAAAGAGGAATACACATGGATGAACTAGCTGACTTCTTTAGTGTTTCAGAAAGTACAATTGGAACGAAGTCACGTGAAATAAGAAAAGCTCTTTCAATTCAAAAAGATTCAGAAGAGTGGAAAATTTCAGATAAAAATAGTAATTTCTTAAAGAAAGATAATTCTTCAGAAGAAAAAATAGAAGTTGTTGAAAAATTCAATAAAGCTTTAGAAAACGAAAATATAGAAGAAGCTGCAAAAGAAATTGAAGAATGCTTAAATATGCTTAAAAATAATTTAGGTGAAGAATATTTTAAAGAAAATAATGGTAATATTGGAGTATCTGCAGAAGGAGATTTCTTCTTATCAGTACAAGCAACTCTTTCAGCTTATGCTTTTGCATTAGGAGATTTTAATAAGAGCTTTAACCTTGAAAAAGAACTTTTAGAATTTAATGAAGCAGATACTAAAAATGTTAGACATTCTCTTGTTTTTAGAGCATTACTTGTTAAAGAATATGCTTATGTAAAAGAATTATTTGAAAGATTTAAAGATGATGATTCAGTATTCTTTAAATATGCAAGAGTTCTATATTTATTAGCACTTGGAGATAGACAAGGTGCTAGAAAATGGCTTAAAAAAGCTATAAAACATAATTTTAAAGTTATTGAATGTCTTTATGGTGGAGCAAAAGCTTGTGATGGAGAAATACTTTATTATGAAAAAGGAAGTATAGAAGAGGCAACTCTTTGTATGGAATTCAGTCTTCCACTTTGGACAAATCAAAAAACAGCTGGATGGATATTAAACGCAGTTAAAAAGATAAAATAATATAAAAAAGCTTTGATTAAAAATCAAAGCTTTTTTTATTTTAATTATGATATATTAAACTTGGTATATCAATTTTATTTGTTTGCATTCCACTGTTAATTAAGAAATCTTGAGTTTTTTCTAAAGCAGTTATATCAGATTGTGTTATAGTAGGATTAAAGTTATACCAAGAATACATTTTTTCTGTTTGAGCTTTAGTAAGACCTACAACTTTAGAAGTTTGTTCAAGAGCTTTATCAGTATTTTGATTTATATAATCAATAGCTTGTTTTTGAACTTTTAAAAAGTCATTTACTAAATCAGGATGTGCTTTAGCAAAGTTTTCATTAACAGCAGTAACAATAAGACCACTTATAAGTCCTTTACCATCACAAATTACATGAGCACCACTTTCTTCAGCTTTTAAAGCAGCAGGACCAGCTAAAAGAGCAGCCTTAATACTTCCATTATCTAAAGCAGCCATAGCTTCAGGAATTCCCATGTTAATATAATCAACATCTTTTAAATTCATATCATTTTTCTTAAGAGCAGCTACAAGAAGTTGATTTAAAATAGTTCCTTTAGGACCACCAATCTTAAGTCCTTTTAAATCCTTAACAGATTTTATAGATTTATCTTTAGTTACTATAACAAATCCTTGAGGAGCTCTGCTATAAACACTAAGTATTTTTAAATTTACTCCATTAGAAGCTGCTAAAATTGCAGAAGTTCCACCAACAGCGTTAAGGAAATCAAGATTTCCAGAAGCTAGTGCAGCTGTTTGTTCTGAACCAGAAGTTATATCATAATATTTAACCTTAATTCCTTTTTTAGCATATTCTTTAGTGAACATTTGCTCATTTTTTTCAACAATTGAAGGAACATTAAGAGGAGCAGTAACATAAGTTAGGGAAACCTCTTTAACTTGTTCTTTTTTATTATAGCTATATATACAGAAGCCAGCTATTATTATAATTATTAATATAATAATACCTATTATTTTTCCTTTTTTCATTTTTAAGTCTCCTTTAAACAATTTAAAATTTTTATTTTTAATTCTACAAAATATTCAGATGATAAATTTCTATTAAAATCTTTTTCTATTGAAAAACTTTCAATAGAATTATCATTTTTCATAATTATTATTTTAGTAGCAATAGATAAAGCTTCTTCTATGTTATGAGTGACAAAAATTATTCCAATATTAGTTTTTTTAAAGATATTTATTACTTCTTTTTGTAAATCAATTCTAGTGAAATAATCAAGTGCTGCAAAAGGCTCGTCCATAATTAGAATATTTGGATTAAAAGCTAAAGATCTTCCAATTGAAACTCTGTGAGCCATACCTCCAGATAATTCATAAGGCATAGAATTTTCAATATTATCTAATTTTAAAAGAGTTAATATGTTTTTTATATCTTTATCTTCTTGTGAATGGATTAAAATATTTTCTTTTACAGAAAGCCAAGGCATAAGTCTACTTTCTTGAAATACCATTCCTACTTTAGGTTTAAAATTTTCATTAGATATGTATTTAATTGAACCAGAATCAAAAGGTTCTAAGTCAGAGATACATCTAATTAAAGTGGTTTTCCCACATCCACTTTTTCCTAAAATAACAGTTATATTAGATAAGTCTATTTCAAGATTCAAATTTTTAAAAACATTTATATTTTTATTTTTAGAATTAAATGACTTATTCAAATTTTCTATTTTAATTTTATTTGAACTCATAAGTATTTCCTCCAAATTTCTTAGTTAATTTTTTAGAAATTATCTTAAATAAAAAATCTGTTATTATTCCAAGTAATCCTATAACAATTATTCCAACGATTACTTCAGAGCTTCTAGAAAGAGCTTTAGCATTTAATATTAAATATCCAAGACCAGAAGAAGAAGCAATCATTTCAGCTCCAATTATTGCTCTAAAAGAATATCCAAGACCAAGCCTTAAGCCAACTAAAATATTTGAAATAGAACTAGGAAATATTATTTTTCGCAATAAATCCTCTTTAGATAATTTAAAAGCCAAACCAACTTCAATAAGTTTTTTATCACAGTTTTTAATTCCATCTAAAGTATTTAGGAATATTGGGAAAAATGAAGCTAATATTATTACTATTATTTTAGATGTTTCTCCAATACCAAACCAAAGTATAAGCATAGGAATAAGCGCAAGTGGAGGAGTATTTCTTAAAAACTCAAACAGAGTTTTAAAATAATCATATAGTTTAGGTTTAACACCAAACAAAACTCCAAGTGGAATGGCTAATAGAGCACTTAAAAAGAATCCTAAAAATACTCTAAAAAGACTTATTCCAACATCACTAGCTAAACTACCATTTTTACATAAATCTAAAAATGATTTAAAAACCATTTTAGGTGAGGGAAGTATGTAACTACTAAAAAGGTTTAACTTACAAACAATAAACCATAAAATAATTATTAAAAATATTATGTAGAAACCTTTTATTTTTTTCAAAATAAAATTCCTCTTTTCTATAAAAATATTATGAATTTAAGTAGTATTTATTAATTATTACTATAAAAAGTATACAATAGTGAAAGCTATAATTAGTTAACAAAGTTAGGTAATTATGTGAATAAACTATAAAATTTTATAATAAAAAAGCTCTTACAATTTTATTTGTAAGAGCTTTTTATTATTTTGATATTTCTTTTTTCTTATTAGGTAAGAATAATGCTACTATTAATGCTATAACTGCAATTAAACAAAGAGTTAAGAACATTTTTTCAAAGCCACTATTCATTGTTTTTTGATATATATTTTCAATAGTAATACGTAATCCATCTAATTGATGTATATAATTTTCTTTCATACTAGCTAATATATTAGTTCTTTGATGTAATGGAACTCCTCTAAGTCCTTCTGATAATTGAGGAGCCATTTTATTAAATTGTTCTGATACAAAGTTCTTTACTAAAGAGAATATTGTAGTAACATTTGCATTTTGGAATGAGTTAACCATAGATGATCCAGATACACCAGATGATATAGCATGTGTTAACCCGTGAGTTTTAGGAAGAACTGCCATAAGTTTTCCAGAAACATCAGCCCCAGCAGCAGAAATAAATCCTACTAAAAGATTTGGTGAAAGTGCTACACCAAGAGATCTTATTAAAGAAAGAGTTGATTGAGCAGAACCAATCTCTTCTTTAGGAACTGAAGTTTGAATAACATAATTTAATGGAGTTCCCATAGTAAATCCTATTCCAAGTCCCATAAAAGCTAATCCAATAACAAGTGGAATTACACTTAAAGTAGATGTTACAATTAAAGCTAAAGTAAGAGTACCAATAATAGTAAAGATAAATCCAGTAACAAGTATAAATTTAGCAGAAAATTTATCTATAAGTTTTCCACCAAAAGGAGCAGCAAAACCAGAGAATACAGCCATAAGAGTTACGAAGTATCCTCCTGATCCAAGTTTTAATTTTAATACATTACTACAGAATTGAGGTAAAAATACAACAATCATAAGTCCTGCACCAACTAAAAATGCAATTATAAATACTGATAGCATTTCACGTCTTTTAAAATATTTTAAATTTATAACTGGATCTTCAGCACGGCTTTCAACAAATATAAGTATTGGAAGTAAAATAATTGCAATTACTAAATAAGGGAAGCATTTTACTGATTTAAAGCTAGTCCATAAATGTACAAAATTTAAGTTTGTTATAAATAACATAAGAGAGACTATAAATAATCCTGAAACAATACTTCCATATATATCTAAAGCTTTTTTAGTAGTTTCAAATTTATCAACTTTAATTGTTATTAAAGAAATAAGAACAACTATACAAATTGGTATATTTATAAAAAATAATAGATGCCAATTGTTTCCGCCAAAAGTATCAAGAATAAATGAACCAAGTGAAGGTCCTATAAGTGTAGCAATACCATTAATACCTCCAACCATTCCAAGAGCAGCTCCACGCTTTTCTGGTGGAAAACTCATTCCAACAAAAGCTGTTGCAACTGGCATAACACCACCAGCTCCAATTGCTTCAATAGCTCTAGCTATTAAAAGGAAAGAGAAGCTATTATAAAAGTTTGATATTCCACATAAAAGTGAACCTATTCCAAATAATAAAATACTAAATGTAAACATAGTTTTTAAGCCATGTCTATCTGCAAGTTTACCTATAATAGGCATAGATACTGCATATATAAGAGAATATAAAGTTATAATCCATATACTAGCATCAGCAGATATATGTAATGTATTACCCATTATTGTACGAGCAGGTGAAATAATTGCTGTGTCTAATGAACCCATAAAAATTCCTAATAAAAACATAACTAATAAAATTTTAGATGCTTTTTTACTCATTAATATTTCCTCCTTTGTTCTATATAATTTTTTTATATAAATACTTATTTATGATTATTACAATTAAACTATAAACTATCAAGTAGCGTTATAGTCAATATAGCTTTTATATTGTTATTAAAATATTAATAAAATAGATTTTATTAGTTAGTTATGTAAATAATAAAAAACTAGTAGAAAATAGTAATATATGATGATATAATCTAAATGCAAAATATGAATAAAGTATTAATAAATATGGGTTGTAGGGGGAGAACATATGAGATTTTGTAAAAAGTGTGGAGCAGAGCTTAAGGGTGATGAAAAGTTCTGTAAAGGTTGCGGAGAGCCTTTAAATATAGAAAATGGGAATAGTAATATAAAATCTAATTTAGGAGATGAAAATAAAAAAGATAAAAATTCAAAGGTTAAATTAGATAAATCTTTTGTAAAAAATAAGCCATTAAGTAAAAAAGTTATAGGTGCAATAGCAGGAGTTTTATTATTATTTTTAGTTTGTGGATTTACATTGTTTAAAACTGATTCTCCAGAAAAAGTAGTTGAAAAATTTTATAATGGAATATCAGAAGAAAATGTTAAAGATTTAAAAAAGATTTTATCAGCAGAAGATGAAAATTTAGAATTAAATGATGATAATATAAAAATTCTTATAGATAGTTATAAAAATAATTTAGCAGATTTAAATTTAACTATAGAAGAGTTAAATTCACAGGCTGTAAAAATAAAATTTAATCCAATTGATTTTGGAAGTAGTATATATAATGAAGTAAATTTAGTTAAAAAGAAAAGTGGTTTAAGAGAAAAATATTATATAAATATAAGTTCTAGATATATTACATTTGATGAAAAGTTAGATGGAGCTGATTATATTATTAAGTATAATGGAGAAACTATTGAAACTAAAACAGATTCTGATAAAATAGGACCTTTAGTACCAGGAAGTTATGAAATAGAAGGTAAATTAAAAAATGATTATGTAGATTTAGATGATTTAAAAAGTGTAGATCTTTGTTATGGTGAAAAAGTAAAAGAAGTAAGTCTTTTTGAAAATATTAATAAAACAACTATAAAGTGTAATGAAAAAGAAGCAATACTTATAATTGATGGAGTTAAGACAAATAAAAAAATGAAAGATATAGATACTATAGTAGGTCTTGAAAATGGAACAGTAGTACAAGCAGTTATAGAAAAAGACGGAAAAATTAGAACTAGTAATAAAGAGAGAGTATATAACTCAAGAGAAATAAATTTAGAAGTAGAGCAAGAGAAAGGAATAGATTATAATGAGTATTCAAAGGAAGTTCCAAAAGTAATACAAGAATATTTAAATAATTTTGCAAATGCAGTTAATTATAATGATTTTAGTTATGTAGAAGATTATTTATATCCTGGAAGTCAAATTTATAAAGAACAAGTAAAAAATATTAAGGGAATTTATGATTCAGAAATATCAGAGCAATATGTTACAAGCTATATAAAGAGTAATAAATTTGATGATAGTAAAAAGGAATGGACAGTTATAGTAGATGAAACTTATGATATAACTAAAGATGGAAAAACAAATAGAAAAAGTTTTACAAATGAATACAAATTAAAAGTTAATGAGGAAGAAGAAGAAGTTCAATTAACAGAAATAAAAGTAAATGTAGGATAAAAATAAAAGCTATCTAAAGAAAAAACTTTAGATAGCTTTTTATTCTTTACAAAGTGTTTGTTGTCCTTTTTCATAAAGTAAATAATCTAATTGCAAAAGTGTATATCCTTTAGAAATACAAAAAATAATTATAGAGTCTCTAGTTATTTTAGGATAAAGCAATCCATTATTAGTTAGTTTTAAAACTCTATTTGTTTCATCTAAATTTAATTTTGCAGCTAAACAAAGTTTTAGAGCATTATCTCTATCAGGAATTTTATCTCCTCTTAGAACTTCATAGCAATAAGATCTGCTCATATTAGAATCATTTATTAAGATACTTTTTTTTATATTTTTTTCTTTACATATATTATTAAAGTATTCACTAAATGTAATGGTATCTAAAATATCTTTATTTGAATCTAAAAATTTATCTAAATCAGTATCTTTTTTTAATGAAGTTAATAAACTTTCTAAATCAGAAGTTTTAGTAGACATTAAATAGAACACATCCTTTTATATGAAACTTTTATTATTAACTAATATTATGATATAATTTTATAGTTACAAAATCAAGAAAAGGGGATAAAAAATGGAGGATTTGTTAAAAGAATATGAGCTGAGCTTATATGAAGATATAAAAACAATATCTGAAGGCAAAGTTTATTTAGTTAGCAATTCAAAAAGTCAACAAATTTATATAAAGAAGATATTAAAAAAAGAATGTTTAGATGTATATAAAAGGCTAAAAGGATTAAAAAATAAAAATAGAGCAGAAATAATAGATTATTTTATAATTGGAGAAAATTTAATAGTAATAGAAGAGTTTGTACATGGAAAAACTTTAGAAAAAATATTAGAAGAAAATTATATAGATGAAGATTATGCAATAGATATTTGTATTTCAATTTGTGATGGTTTATATGATTTGCATAGAATGGACAAGCCTCTAATTCACAGAGATATAAAACCAAGTAATGTAATGATAAGTAGTGATGGTATAGTTAAGCTTATAGATTTTGATGTATCTAGAGTATTAAAAGATGAATGTGAGCATGATACTGTTATATTAGGAACAAAAGAATATGCATCACCAGAGCAATTTGGTTTTGCGCAAACTGATGGAAGAAGTGATATTTATAGTATTGGAGTTCTTTTAAATTTTATTTTAGTGAAAGATTTTCCTAAAAATAAAATAGTAGAGGGAAAATTAAGAGAAATAATTTTAAAAGCGACTCAAATTGATAGATTAAATAGATATCAAAATTTAGACCAATTTAAAGATGCATTAAATAAAGCAAAGACTAGAGAAAAAATTAAAGTTTTTAAAGATAAAAAAATTATAGATAATAAAAAAATAAAAAATATAAATATAAAAAAGATAAATAATTTTATTCATATAAAGCCAAAATGGTTTTTTAAATATATTGTTGGGTATAGAAGTGGAAATATAATTTTTATGATTCTGGCTAGCTTATGGTATTTTACAGCCTTTTTTGGATATTCACAATTTTTTTATACGAAGCTTTTAGAAGATTTAATTTTGGCAACTTATATGATTATTTTGCCAGAAATTATAATTGGAAGTGGATTTACACTAAATAAATATATTCCTCTTGTAAATAGTGAAATATTATATAAGAAAGTAATTGGAAGAGTAATATATTTTAGTGTAATTACTCTAATAGCAGGAGTTTTAATGCAATAAATAAGAAATTTAAAAAAGCTATATATTTTTATAAAGAAAAACATCTTTGATTAAGATTTAATCAAGGATGTTTTTTTATTATGAGATTAGAGATTTATTAGTTTTTAGATGATTTAAAAGTTATATAGAATAAAATAAATTTTAAAATGAATAAAAATTAAAATTTTTTAGTATTGTACGCTTTAAGCGTACCAAAAAAAATTGTGGGATTTATATAATTAGTATTGTCAGAGGAAATTAAAAAAATAAGGAGAGAAAAATTATGAAAAAAAGTAAGGCAGCAATTATAGCAGGAGTTTTAGGAATATTATACACAATTTATTTAATGGCTCATTTTGGGGGAGCTATTGTTAATACAACAAGTGATGCAGAAGCTTTAGGAGGCGCAATTGCATCAGCGTTAGTTATGCCACAAATGATATTGGTATTATTGGCAAGTATATTTACTTTAGTTGGAGCATTTATAAATAAGGCAGGTTTTGTTCTTACAGGAGCAATACTTTTCTGTGTTGGAGCAGCAGTATTTTTCCTATATGCAATATTTATAGTACCAATGATAGTTTTATCATTTATAGGATATTCAAAAGTGAAAAAAATAAAAGCGACTAATAGTCAAATATAAAAATAAGGGGGACTTTATAAATGAAAAAAAGATGGTGGGCAATTTTAGTTTTAACAATGAGTTTGGGATTAGTAGGATGTGGAGGAGAAACGAATAGTACTACTGAAAACAATAAAAAACAAGAGGTTTCACAAGAAGCAAAGGAATATAAAGTGGGGGATACTGTTGATATAAAAGGGATGAAATTAAAGGTTGAAGAGGTTAAAAAGTCAAATGGAACAGAATTTGATAAACCTAAAGATGGAAATGAGTTTATAATAGTTAAAGTAGCTATAAATAATGATAAAGATAAAGAAATTTCATATAATCCATTAGATTATTCACTTAAAAATAGCCAAGGACAAATAACAGATCAATCTTTTACAACTGTTGATTCAAAAACAAGTTTAAATAGTGGGAAATTATCTCCAGGAGGAAAAGTGTCAGGGACAATTTCTTTTGAAGCTCCAAAAGGAGATAAAGATTTAACTTTATTATATAAAGACAATATGTTTAGTGATAAGGTTCAAGCAGAAATAAAATTAAATTAATTAAAATAACCAAATTAATCAAGAGACTATTTTAAAAATTTAGGTTTTTAAAATAGTCTTTTTTAATTATTTTATAAAGCTTGATGATATAATTAATATAAAAGATAACAGAGGTGGAACTTATGGAAAAAAGCTTAAACTTTGAGATAGTTAAAAATACGAATTTAGAAAAATTCTATGGCTATTTAAAAAATGATGAGATAGTTTTTAATGATAAAAGAAATAATAGTATAATTTTTATAGATTGTAGAAAAATTTTAGAATACTTCATAAAAGAAATGATTTTTTCAAAGAGTGGAATTTCAGCTTATGAAGAGGCAGGAAATAGAAGTTTAAAAGGAAATATAAATTATATAAAAGAGATGATTCCTAAAACTATGTTTTCGAAGCTTGAATATATAAGATTTGCAGGAAATAAATATGCTCATGAAGTAGATTCAAGTTTTGATGTTTTAAATTGTCTTAAATATACCTATGAGTTTATAGTTTGGTATTTAAAAAATATAGAAAAAAAATTACCTATGACTTTTAATGAAGAATTTAAAGTTCCAAATAATATAATTGAAAATACTGAAATAAAAAAAGAAGATTATTCTTTTAATGAAGAAGAGCTTAAAAAAGAAATATTAGAAATGAAGGAAAAACTAAAAATATCAAAAAAAGAAAGAGAAGAAGAAATAAAAGAATTAGAAAAGGAATTAAAGGTATATAAAGATAAAGTAAGTTATCTAGAAGAACAAGGAAAAAATGATAAAGAAAAAATGATAGCTTTAAAGAAAATGAATGCAGATCCACTTATAACTTTAATTGAAGAAACTATAGATAATAATAAAGAAATATTTGGCGTAGATGATGATGTAGCATCAGTTGTAAAAGCAGAAGAAATTTTAAATGGAGTACGAGAAAATTTAAATTATCTTGGAGAAATGTTTAAAATAATGAATGATACTGATAAGCTATATGAAATGGCAAATGTAGAAAAAATAAATAATGAATATAAATTTTTAAACAAAAGCTTTAGAAAATTAGATTTAGATGATTTAATTTTAACAAATATAATTACAGAAGATATAAAAAATAAAAATTATAAATTAATAAAGAAAAATAGTATATTTTTATCTATGTGGTTAAATGGAGAAAAGAAAAAATGCGAAAAATTTACTAGAGAAGATTTAATAAATAAAATAGAAGATAACCTTCGTTTTATAGTTGGAAGTAAAAAGAAAGGATTATCTATTATAGAATTATCAGTAAATATGTTGCATAAAAAAATATTTAAAGATGTTAAAGAAGATGGAGTATATTTAATTGATATTTTTAATATTTATATGGATGAAGCATTTAGTATATTAAAAAATAAATTTAGAAAATCAGGTAGTATAAAAAAAGTAATATTATTTACAAAAATAATGGGTAGTATATCAAGTGAAGACACAATAGTTATATTAAATACTATGAAGAAGCACTGTAACAGAGAGGATATAGGAGCGGATTCTTTATCTACATTAGATATTGAAACTTTAGGAGAGTTATTAAAAGGGACAAGGGATTTAAGAGAATATACAGCAATAAGTAGACTTATTTTAAATTTATTAGATGGATTTGGTTATAAAAAGGAAAAAAGATTTAAAATAATACTTAAGAATTTAAAAGAAAAAGGATTTTTTAAAAGCCTAATATAATAAAAAAGTATGATAAAAAAATTTTTATCATACTTTTTTTATATTACGCTCTAAGCGTACCAAATTAAAAAAATTTATATTTAAAATTAAAATAAAAGAATAAAGAAATTTATAAAAGGTTGAGGATAAAGGTATGGATAAAGAAATTTTAATTAACTATATAATAGAGATAATAAAAATATTTTATAAATTACAAAGAGAGCTTCATATAGAAAGTATAGAAAAAATAGAAGATGGTTTTTTATTAAAGGATAATATAAGTGATTTAGAAGAATGGCAAATATATAATATAGGATATTTTATTGAAAAAAAATCAAATAAAAAAGAAATATATAGAAAATTAGATGTATTAAGAAAAGATATATCTATAAAAAATAAAGATTTAATAGTAAGAGAATCAGGTGAAATATTTTATATAAGTGAAAAAATAAAATACTTAGATAAAAAGTTAAAATACTTACAAAAGAAAAGTGAAAGATATAAGTATTTAAAATATAGTTTTAAAATAAAAGCAGATAAAATTAATTTAGAAAAAATAGTATTAGATTTAACAAATAAAGATTTAAAAATAAATAAAGAGAATAAAGCAATTTGCATTATAAATAATCAAAATATAAATTTAGGCGTTAATACAGAAAAAATAATAGAGGAATTATCTTGGATAAAAAAAAGAAAATCTAAAAAGTTAGAGTTAATACTACCTTTTAAAGATAAGATTTGGTTAGATTTTATCTTTATAAAAGATTATATACTAGTTATTGAAGTTGAATATATAAAAAAATATAATATATTAAATATTATGAATTTACAAAATAAAGAAGATATAGAAAACTATTTAAATACATTTATATTAAAATAATATGAGCTTTTAATATATTAATAAGATATAAAAAGAACATACAAATAAAAAGATATTATTAGTTAATATTTTAGAAATTAAAAAGCTGAACAATTAATTCAGCTTTTTCTTGTCTTTTAAAATTTTAAAGTCATAAAACTTTTTTACACATATTAATGAAAAAAAGATTAAAAATAAAAAATTACTTATACTTCTTTCAAAAAATAAACTAAGTATAGTTGAGAATAAACCTAATAAAGCAAAACCTAAAAAAGCTTTATCAAATAGAAGTTTAAAATAATCCAAATTGCCCACCTCCATGTAATTTTATATAGTTTTATCAAAGTCATATAAAATTATTCATATAGATAAGGGAAATAATAGTTTTAAAATATTATAAAAGAAAAAGGAATTATTAAAACTTTGTAGAATATAATAATTATACAGATGTAAAGGTTATCAAAGGTAAGGGGAGAGCTTATGTATTTTATACCAGAAAGTTTAAATGTGGTTATTGAAAATAAAACTAATAAGGATATTTTAGGACTTGAACTTAAATACTTAAATGATATAGGAAGGAAAGCAAAAGCTTGTAAAATAAAGGCAGGAGATTCAGTAAATCTTGTTATAGAGACAAAAAATGTTAGCAAAACAAATAAATTTATATTAAAAACAAGAGAAGGAATGGCCTATATTGTTGATTGTAATATATTAGAGAACAATTGTAATCTTTATTTAAAAATATATTTAAATAAGATTTTTGATGGAGAAATAGAATTTGAAGCAGAATATTTAAAATTTGAAAATGCAATAGCCTAAAATAAAAGGGTTCGATTTATAATCGAACTCTTTTTAATTTTTTAAAACTTGTACGAGAATAGAGTTAACGGTATAATTAATATGTAAAGTAAATTACATTTAATACTTTAGGAGGCGGTGTTATGGCGAAGTATATAATGAGCGATATACATGGGCAATACAAGCTATTTACAGAGTTTTTAGAGAAAATAAATTTTTCGGAAGAAGATGATTTATATATAAATGGAGATTTAATTGATAGATGCATAGGTTCAGCCTATCTTATAGATTTCGTATTACAGAATGATAATGTAAATTTAATTCTTGGAAATCATGAAGAAATGTTTATAAAGGCTTATGAAAAAGTAGATTTAAATGAAGATTTAGATATAAGAGATGCTATTTATAAAAATGAAGATGGAGAAGAAGTTAAATGTAAAATTCATAAAGATGAAGATGTATCATTGTGGTTAGCAAATGGAGGTTTTGAAACTATTCAAGAAATAAGAAGATTTAACAGACATAGTGGTAGAGATTTATTTAAGGAATTTTATGAATATCTAAAAGAATGTCCAAAATGGATGCTAATAGATGAACATATAATATTTCATGCAGGAGTAGGATTTTACTTTGGTAAAGATTATAGTGATGAAGAAATCCAATTTATACTTGCAAGAGCTGAAAAAGATGAAAGATTTCTTTGGGGAAGATATTTATGGGATTCAGCATTTTTAAAAGACAGTATAAAGATACCTTCAGAATATACTGGAGTAATAGGGCATACTCCTATACAAAACACAGATTATTATGTTGAAAATCCTATACAAGATAGTATTTTTAAAGAAAGTGAACATGGCTCTAAAATTATAAACATTGATTTTGGTACATATAAGAGTGGAATGATAGGAGCTTATGAAATGGATGATAAAGAAGTAAAAGTTCTTATTGATGGAGAAATTAAAAAATTTCAAATTTAAAATAAAAGTCATAGAATTAATTCTATGACTTTTATTTTTATTCAACAGTTTTAATTTTCTTAAATGTTGGTATTATAAATATACTAAATAATAAAGCTAAAAAAGAAGCGCATATTAAAATAAGTAAAGCTACATTTGAATGAAGTTTCCAAAGAGAACCTACTATAGTAGTTCCTAAAAAGTCACCAACATAAAAACTTAAGTTTGATGAACCATTAGATATACCTCTAAATTTATTATTAGATATATTATTTATAATAGTTGGAATTAAACTAAATAATATATTATATCCAGATAGTAAAACAACAGCGCCTAATCCAACTAAAATCATATTTTTATGTCCAATAAAAATTAAACATCCAAAGAAAAGGCATAAAGTTGCTACTACAGTTAATTCTTTTCCAAATCCCTTTTTTATAAATCTTGTAGAAAATCTCATAATAATTATTGCTATTATTATTGCTGGAGTAAAAATCATCCACATATTTTCAGAGCTAGTTAATCTATTTATATACTCTGGTATAATAAACATTCCTGAAATACCAACAAAACCATTAATAAATGCAATAACTATAACAGCGACATAACATTTATTTTTAAAAAGTTTTTTTATGTAAGCAAAACTTTCTTTTGCTGATACAGTATTCTTTATATTTTTTTCCTCATTTCCATCCTTTTTTAAGTCTTTTAAAAAGAATAAAATCAAGAAAAACATAATTAGAATTGCAATAGTTGCAAGTATAAGTAATCCTCTAACTGGCATAAATTTTCTAAGGATAGGTCCGCCACCTAAAGCAAATGCAGAACATATACCTATAATTACTCCAACTATACTTATAGCATCAGCTCGCTTTTCAATGCTTAAGCTACCTGAAAGCCATGCATATCCAGCAGAAGTTATAGCACCTGCACCTTGTAAAGCTCTAGAAAAGATAAAAACATAAGCATTGTTTGCAAATGTTGCAACAGTAATACCAATTAACATTAGAAATACACCAATTAATATCATTTTTTTATAGCCATATTTATCACTCCATGAACCAAATGGAATTTGAAATAAACCTTGAGTTAAGCCAAAAATCCCCAATGCTATTCCTGCAAGAGCTAAAGTTCCATCTGATAATGAATTACAATAAATACCTACAAAAGGGGTTATTAAGTTCATAGCAATTTGCCTGAAACCTAATGCTAATCCAATAAGGATTATAAAAGTTAAATCTTCTTTAGTAAATAATTTGCTTTTCATAAACATCCTCTTTTGCTGTAAATAATTTTAAATATTTAATTTAAGAACATAAATAATAATATCAAGGAAATAAATCTTTGTTAATTAAGAAAATTTGTTAAAAGAGTATATAGTTTTAAATATAAATTGATAATTTTATATAGTGCTAAAGTGTAAATTTAATAGAGTATTATATGTAATTGTTTAAAATTGAAGATTAATAAAAAGAATCAAAAGATTATATAGATTAATAAGATTAATTTAAAGAATACTGCTATTCTTGACAAAATTCGCCATTTAACATACTATATGTCTTGATAACTTAGAGAATATTAAATTTAATAATTATATTAATCTAATATGATTTTTAAATTTAATGAAGAATTTAATAAATGGGAGAAAATGAATTATGGATAGTAAAAAAATGATTAGAGCATTAGTTATAATAGGAATAATTGCTGCTATTTTAGGTGTTATAACAGGATTACTTATAGTAAAATATAAGAAGCCAGTAGTGGCATCTATACAAAATACGCGAATTCAACATAAATTAAAATAAAATTTTTCAGGGGGACATATATATGGTTAAAGGGTTAAATCTTACAGAAGGACCTATTATAAAGAAGCTATTAATTTTAGCTTTACCTATAATGGGTACTTCTTTTATACAAATGGCATATAGCATGATAGATATGATTTGGGTTGGACGAATAGGAAGTTCTGCTGTTGCTGCTGTAGGAACAGCGGGATTTTTTACTTGGTTTGCAATGGCATTTGTTATAGTATCAAAAATGGGAGCTGAGATAAAGGTTTCTCAAAATTTCGGAAAAAAAGATTTTGAAAAAGTTAAGAAATATGTTAGAGCTTCAATTCAGATAAATTTAATTTTATCAATAATATATTCTATAACAATGATTATATTTAATAATCCACTTATAGGATTTTTTAACTTAGGTGATGAAATAGTTATAGATTTAGCAAAGACATATTTAATTGCTATTTCTTTTGGATTACCATTTTATTTTATAAATCCAGTTTTCACATCTATATTTAATGCGATTGGAGAAAGTAAAATTCCATTTTTTATAAATACATCAGGATTAGTTGTTAATATAATATTAGATCCTATTTTTATATTTGGATTCGGTAATTTTAATGGAATTGGAGTTTTAGGAGCCGCATTAGCAACTGTAATATCTCAAATTTTTGTTTCTGTATTATTTATATTTTTAATATTTAAATCTAATAATACATTATTTAAGATAAATATATTTGAAGAGTTTAATACTAAGTATATAAGGAATATTTGTAAGATAGGTACACCAGTTGCACTTCAAAGTGGATTGTTCACAGTATTTGCAATGATACTTGGAAGAATAATAGCTCATTTTGGACCAGTTCCAATAGCTGTTCAAAAGGTAGGCTCACAAATAGAATCTATATCATGGATGACAACAGAAGGATTAGCAATAGCTTTAGGAACTTTTGTTGGACAAAACTTTGGAGCAAAAAAGTTTGAAAGAATAATGAAAGGATATAAATCTATTTTAGCAATAGCTTTAGGTGTTGGAATATTTTCTTCAATACTTTTAATATTTTTTGGAGATATAGTATTTTCAATATTTATTCCTGAAAAAGAAGCTATAATAACTGGAACATCATATCTTAAAATTTTAGGATATTCTCAAATTTTTATGTGTCTAGAAATAACTACTTCAGGAGTTTTTAATGGAGTATCGAAAACACATATACCATCAATAATAAGTATTATACTAACAGGACTTAGAGTGCCATTAGCATATTTTTTATCAAAACCAAATATGCTTGGAATAGATGGTATTTGGTGGGCTATTAGTGTAACAAGTATATTAAAAGGTATAATAATAATAATTGTACTTAGAAGATTTTATAAAAAAGAAAAATTATTTATATAAAATAAATGGAGAAAAAACTCCATTTATTTTTTTATCTATTATTCATTTTTTCAAATATAGAGTCTATATCTTTTTTTGTTGAGTTATTTATATTTTCTAAATTATCTTTGTAACAAATCTCCAACAATTCTTCTTTAAGTTTTTCAAAAACATCTTCTACATATTCAGGCGTTTTTAAATCAAATTTGAAATTACCTTTTTTTCTGCCTTCAGGATTAAGATTAGTATCTACTGCAGGTGGTATAATTTCAATTACTTCAACAGAATCCTTTAATTGATGACGTAAGCTTTTAGTAAATGAGTGCATTGCAGCTTTTGTTGCTGAATATATAGGCATTTTAGCCATTGGGAAAAACCCAAGTTGAGAACTAACATTTATAATACAAGGGTTATTATTTTCTTTTATTAAAGGTAATAGTTCTTTTATAAGGAAAATAGGACCTTCAAAGTTTATAGATATTTCATCTAGATTATGTAAATCATCAAAATTAGAATTAAAATTTACATCTCTTTGTATACCAGCATTATTAACTAATACATTAAGAGAAGGAAACTCTTTTTTTATAGTTTCTACAAGTTCTTTTCTATCATTTGAATTACTTATATCACATTTTATAGTATAAACATCTTTAAGTTCATTTTTGGCAGATTTTAATGCTGATTCACTTCTACCACATATAATAACTTTATTATTAAGTTGAAGAAATTTTTTTGCCATTTCAAAACCAATTCCTTTAGAACCTCCTGTAATTAAAATAGTATTATTATTTAATTTCATAAAAAACACTCCTTTATTAAATTATAAGGATATAGTAGTATATATTTGTTTATAGAAAACGATAATTTTTATTAATTAACAATATATTTATATAAAATATATTATAATTAATCTGTATAATTAAATTTTTAATTAAAAGGGTGAATATTATGAAAATTAGTGATTATATTTATGGAGAATATGAGATAGAAGATATATTAGAAGAAATAATTTTAACTGACGAATTTATTAGACTTAAAAATATATATCACGGTGGAGGAAGTCATTTAGTTAATCCAAAGTGGAATGTAACAAGAAATGAACACTCTCTAGGAACAATGATTCTTATAAGAATGTTAGGTGGAACTATAGAAGAACAGATAGCAGGATTATTACATGATATATCTCATACTGCCTTTTCACATGTTATTGATTTTGTTTTAGAAAATGAAAATGAAGATTATCATGAAAAAATCTTTAAAGATGTTATAGAAAATTCTAAAATACCGAAAATATTAGAAAAATATGGTTTTAATTATGAAGATATACTTTTTAATGAAGAAAAATGGACAATTTTAGAAATAAAGGCACCAAAACTCTGTGCAGATAGAGTAGATTATACTCTTAGAGATTTATATAAAGCAGAATTAATTTCTAAACATGAAATAGATAAATTTTTAGAAAATTTAGATGTTGAAAATGGAGAAATAGTAATAAAATCAATAGAAATAGGTGAATGGTTTGTAGAAGCTTATTATAAAGAAGTTATAGATTATTTTATGAATCCTATTAATATATTTGGCAATGATATATTAAGCAAAGCTATAAAAGAAGGTATGAAATTAGGTGAAATAAAAGAAGATGATTTTTTAAGAGATGATTTATATTTATTAGAAAAATTAAATAATTCTAAATTTGAAGCTGTGTCTAAATTAATGAATACATTAAAAAAAATTCCTAAATTAGAAGAGAATAAAAATGAATTTGATTTACATATAAAAAATAAAGTTAGAATGATAGATCCTACAATATGTTTAGATAATAGTATTTTTAGCTTATCAGAAAAATCCGAAATTTCTAAAGTTAAAACAGAAAATGCAATAAAAAAATTAAGAGAAGGAATTTTTATAAAAATTATAAAATAAATTTTGGAGTTAATTAAATATTTAAAAAATAAGATTGCTTAAAAGTAGTCTTATTTTTTTTTATTATTTTTAATAAATTGAACATTAAATTATTAAAATTAAAAATTAATAGTAAAAAAATAATTGACAATGAGAATAGTTATCAATTATAATCATTAACGAAGTGTTAATAAATTGTAAGGAGAACATGTATGAATAAAAAACTATTAATGATTATATTAATAATTTTATCTTTTCTTTCTCTTTTTATAGGAGTAAAAGATATTGCTATAAAAGATGTCTTTAATTTAGATATAGAAAAGTTAAATATTTTATTTATAAGTAGATTCCCAAGGTTAATTTCTATATTAGTAGCAGGAGTTGGAATGAGTATTGCAGGAGTTATAATGCAGCAAATTAGTAATAATAAATTTGTATCTCCAACTACATCAGCAACAATAGATTCAGCAAAACTTGGAGCATTATTTTCAACAATATTTTTTGTACAAGTAGGGATATTAGGAAAAATGTTAATATCATTTATTTTTTCTATTTTAGGGACTTTTATTTTTATGAAAATAATGAAAAAAATAAAAGTAAAAGACAATATTTTTATACCACTAATAGGAATAACTCTTGGAGGAGTAATAGGAGCAGTTACAGATTTTATAGGTTATAGATTTAATTTGATTCAAAATATGACAAGCTTTCTTCAAGGAAATTTTTCAGGAGTTATAAAGGGAAATTATGAGTTAATACTGCTTAGTATACCACTTCTCATTATATCAGGTTTATATGCTAGTAAATTTACCGTAATAGGAATGGGAGAAAATATATCAACTAATTTAGGAGTTAATTTTGAAAGGACATTAAATATTGGAGTGATTATTGTTTCTATAATATCATCTCTAGTAGTAATTACAGTAGGAAGTATTCCTTTTGTTGGGCTTATAATACCGAATATTGTATCAATTAGAAAGGGGGATAATTTAAAAAATAATATTTGGGAAATTGGAATTTTAGGAGGAATTTTTCTATTAACATGTGACATAATTGGGAGATTAATAATATATCCATATGAAATCCCTATAAATTTAATAGTTGGAGTTATAGGTAGTTTTGTTTTCTTATATTTGATTTTTAGGGGAGAGAAATAATGAGAAATTTACATAAAGAAGATAAAAGAAAAATAAGTATTTTATTTTTTACATTAATAGTAGTTGTTATTATGTTTATTTTTATAGGATTAAATAAATTAAATTATGATTATAGCTTAAATTTAAGATTGAAAAAGATATTTTCTATATTTTTAACTGGAATTTCTATAGGTACATCAACTGTACTTTTTCAAACTGTTACTAATAATAGGATTTTAACGCCAAGTATTATAGGATTAGATTCTTTATATAATATGATACAAACTTTAATAGTATTTTTATTTGGAATAAATAGTTATTTCTTTATTGATAAAAATATTAATTTTGCTTTAAGTACAGCAGTTATGGTTTTATTATCAGTAATATTATTCAAAGTATTATTTAAAAATGATAAAAATATTTATTTTTTATTGTTAATTGGAGTTGTATTTGGAACACTTTTTAAAAGTTTATCTATGTTTATGCAAGTATTAATAGATCCTAATGAATTTGATGCTCTAACAAATAAAATATTTGCAAGTTTTAATAATATAAATTCAAATATATTACTTATTGCAGTAATAGTATTGTTACTTATTATTCCTTTTATATGGGATGATTTAAAAAAGTTAGATGTTATGCTTTTAGGAAAAGATATATCAATAAATTTAGGAATAAATTACGATTATTTAACCAAAAAGGTTTTAATTATTATAAGCATATTAATATCAATATCCACGGCTTTAGTGGGTCCAATAACTTTTTTAGGATTACTTTCAGCAAATATTACATATGCAATTTTAAGAACTTATAAACATACATATATCATTTTAGTTTCTTCTATTGTAAGTGTAATTGCATTATTAGGTGGACAATTGTTTGTAGAACGAATATTAAATTATAAAAGCACAGTAAGTATAATAATTAATTTTATAGGGGGTATATATTTTATATTTTTATTAGTAAGGAGGAAAGAAAAATGATAAGAGTAGAAGGATTAAATAAGTCTTATGGAAATAAAAAAGTTGTAAATAATGTTTCGTTTAATATAGAAAAAAATAAAATAACTTCTCTTATAGGCCCAAATGGAGCAGGAAAAAGTACGGTATTATCAATGATATCTAGAACAATAAAAAAAGACTCAGGAAAAATTTTTATAGATAACAAAGAATTATCTTTATGGAATGAAGATGATTTATCAAAAAAAATAGGGATTTTAAAGCAAAGTAACAATATAATAATGAGATTAACTATACAAGAATTAGTTGAGTTTGGAAGGTTTCCTCATTCTAAAGGTTATATAAATAATGAGGACAAAATTATAGTTAAAGAGGCTTTAGAATATATGGAGTTATATGAGATAAAAGATAAATATATAGATGAGCTTAGTGGAGGACAATTACAAAGAGCTTATATTGCAATGGTCATTGCACAAGATACAGAATATATTCTTTTAGATGAACCTTTAAATAACCTTGATATGAAGCATTCAGTTAATATAATGAAAAGGCTAAAAAATTTAGCTGAGGAAAAAGATAAAACTATAATAATAGTTTTACATGATATAAATTTTGCATCCAAATATTCAGATAATATAATTATTTTTAAAGAAGGAGAAGTGATAATAAATGAAACTAAAGAAAATGTTATAAAAAAAGAAATTTTAGAAGATGCTTATGAAATTGATTTTCACATTCATAATATAGATGCAGATAAAATATGTGTATATTTTTAAAAAGGGGAGATAGAATTTGAATAAAAAAATATTAATAGGAGTTTGTGCAGTAATTATAGGAACTTTAGGAGTAGGATTTGGAATAAAAAAAGCAAATGCAAAAAGTGATATGGAGTTATCAGGTGCATCTAAAAAAGTTGAAACTATTGAAATAAAACATAGATATGGAACTACAAAAGTTCCAAAAAATCCTGAAAAAGTTGTTGTGTTAGATTATTCATCTTTAGATAGTATGAAAGTTATGGGAAAAGAAGCAATAGCAATTCCAAAAGAAAATTTACCAACATATTTAAGCGAATATAAAGATGATAAATATATAGATTTAGGTGGTCTTAAAAACTTTAATATAGAAAAAATAAATGAGCTTAAGCCAGATTTAATAATAATAGAAGGTAGACAAGGAAGTTTTTATGATGAATTATCTAAAATAGCACCTACAATAGGATTAGGAACAGAAAATAATGATCACTTCAAATCATTAAAAAATAATGTTAAAATCCTTGGAGAAATTTATGGTATGGAAGATTTTGCAGATAAACAATTAGCTGAAATAGATAGAAGTGTTCAAGAAGTAAAAGAAAAGGTACAAAAAGAAAACAAAAATGCTTTAGTTACTATGGTTTATAATAATGAAATTACAGTGTTTGGTGAAGAGTCAAGATTTGGAAGTGTTTATGAGCAATTTGGATATGACACAGCTGATAAAGATATAGATAAAGCTGATCATGGACAAACTATTTCATATGAATATCTTTTAGATAAAAATCCAGAATATTTATTTGTAGTAGATAAAGAGGTAATAGGAAATAATAAAAATGCTCCTAAAGCAAAAGATGTTTTAACTAATGATTTAACAAAAAATATGAATGCATTTAAAAACAATAAAATTATCTATTTAGATACAAATGTATGGTATCTAGGTGGACCTGGAATATTAACAACTAAGGAAATGATAAAAGAAATACAAAATATATAGTTTATAAGGAATAATCATTTAATGGTTATTCCTTATTTATATTTACTAAGTGGAAAATTGATGTAGAAAATAAATATAATATTACTAAAATGGAAAATAAAAATAAATAATATATATTATTTAAAAAGTTATGATATAATGGAAAAAATAAAAATATGTATTATTTAGAAATTTATAGTTAAAAAGAAGGTTTACTTATGAGAAATAAAAAATATGTTTTTGAAAAAATAAGATATATGGAGAATTCGAATAGATTTAGTAAAAAATCTGTTGAGCAATTGCCAAACTTATTAGGGGAAGAGGAAGAACTTATTTTTTCAATAGATGGATTTTATGAGAACAACAGATGGTTAATAAATTTAACAGATAAGAGATTATTATTTGTATACAAAGGTTTAATTGATCTTAAAACAAAAAATATAAGTTTAGATAAAATAGAATCTGTTGAATTTGATAGTGGGTTAGTTTTAGGAAGTTTAAAAATTTGGATAGGTGGAGAATTTATATTAATATCAAATGTTTCTAAGCCTTCAGGAAGAAGCTTTGTTGAAAAAGTAAATAATCAATTAGAATATTTTAAACAACAACTTTATCAACCTAAAGTAGAATATAGAGAAGAGGAAGTTCCTAAAATTAAAGAAGATTTAGTTGAGAAATTATTACAACTTTCTAATTTAAAAGAAAGTGGAATTTTAACAGAGGAAGAATTTCAAATAGCTAAGCAAAAAGTATTAAATAGTTAAATATCTTTTGAAAGAGAGAGATTATTAAATGATTCATCTAAAATTTATTTATATGAAAATGTAAATAAATTATAGATGAATTTATTATTATAGTTAAAAGGAGAGAATAATGAGAGAAAAAGAAAAAATGATTTTAGGTGAATTATATGATGCAGGAGTACAAGAATTAGTAAATGATAGAGAAAATGCAAAAGAATTATGTTTTGAATATAATAATTGCAGACCTAAAGAAAAAGATAAAAAGGAAGAAATAATAAAAAAACTTTTTGGAAAGGTTACAGGTAGTTTTTGTATAGAGTCTAACTTTTTTTGTGATTATGGTTATAATATAGAAATTGGAAATAATTTTTATTCAAATCATAATTGTGTAATTTTAGATTGTGCAAAAGTAACTTTTGGAGACAATGTATTTATTGCTCCAAATTGTGGATTTTATACAGCTGGACATCCTTTAAATAAAGACATTAGAAATAGTGGACTAGAATTTGCAAAAGAAATAAAAATTGGAAATGATGTATGGATAGGTGGAAATGTTGTAGTTTTACCAGGTGTTACAATAGGAGATAATGTGGTAATAGGAGCAGGTAGTGTTGTAACAAAAGATATTGAATCAAATTCTATAGCAGTAGGAAATCCATGTAAAGTAATAAAAAAGTGTCCCTAATAAAATGTAGATAAATGTAGTAAAAATTTTTGAAATCAACAATTGTGAACGAATATGATTATAAATGAATAAAAAAGAAGGAAGAAAATGATTTCAAAGTCATAGATTAAATAAGGTGGTTAATATTTCTAAAAAGTTTTTAATTAAAATTTAAATAAATAATATTTAATATAAAAATATCAGATATTGATTATATATTGAGTTTTAAATAATTTTTAGAATTATAATACTAATAAGTTGGAGGGATTATATATGAAATTTTTTATGCCAACAGAAGTTTTGATAGGTAAAATATAGTAAAAGAAAATGGCAAGAGTTTTGGTTTGAAAAAGTTGGGAATAATATGAATAAGAAATAAGTACTTTTTAGATATTAACAATGTAGTATAATGGAATAATAGTTATATTATAGAGAATTGATTAAGATTAGTTAAAGAGAAATTCGATATTTAGGGGGGATATTTTGAAGTTAGATGAAAAAATAAGGTATATTAAGAATGCTAAAGATGAAGATAAACTAATAATATTTGTAGGTGCAGGTATTTCAAAAAATTCTAATTTGCCAGATTGGGATCAATTAATTAAAGTATTTGTTAATAAACTTAATTATCCGATTAATGAAGGAAAAGAATTGTCTTCTGATGATTATCTAAAGATTCCACAGTATTATTATAATATTTTTGGAAATGAAGAGTATAAAAAAGTAATTAGAGAAGAGTTAGATGTTGAAAGACAACCTAATGATATTCATGAGTTGATTTTCAAGTTAAATCCTAAACATATAATAACAACAAACTATGATAGATTATTAGAAAATACAATTATAGAACAAAGAATGTTATTTGATGTTATATCTAAAGATAAAGATTTATTAGATTCTAAAAAGGGTAATTACATTATAAAGATGCATGGGGATATAAAAGAGTTAGATAATATAGTTCTTAAAGAAAATGATTATTTAAATTATTCACAAAATCATATTTTAATTGAAACTTATATCAAATCATTATTAGTTAGTAACACATTTTTATTTATTGGTTATTCATTGAATGATTATAATTTAAAACAAATAATAAGTTGGGTAGATTATTTAGCTAAAAGTTATACTGATATAAGTGATAGGCCTAAAAGTTTTATTATTCAAGAGATTGATGAAACACATAGTGCATTTATAGAAGATTACTATGAAAAAAATAATATATTTATTATTAATCCACAAGAAATAGATAAAGAATATTTGGATAATGTTTCAAATAATTTATCAAATGAATTTGGTCAAAGATTATATGGAACATTAATGTATATAAAAGATTATCCTAATGATATCGTAGATAAGCTATATTATGCAGGAATTAAGCTCGAAAAACTTAGAAGGATTTCTATACATGACCTCTTTAGAATATACAAGTTTAAGAATTCAGAATTACTAGGTGGAAATACGTTGAATTTTTTTAATATTGATGAAAAAGAATATCTTGTTATAAAAGATATTATTAATGAAAAAAGTGAAAAAGAGAAATTTGTTAAATGTATGCTAATTAAAGCAGGTATTAGTTATGTTAATATCCAAATTAATAATGAAAGAGATTGTTATAATTTATTGGATAATTATAATGAGGTAGTGGATGAATTTGATGAGTTAAGTGAATTAGAGATTAAATGTAATTATATAGAGATTGATAAAAAAATTAGCTCAATAAATAATAAAAATACAAAAGCTTTTTATCTATTTAAATTACAAGAGTTTGAAAAGGCAAGAGAATTTTTAGAAGAATTAAAAGATAGTATTTTAAATAATGATATATATGATTTATTATTATTTAAATTTAATCTAGGGTTAATAAATCAGTTGATGTTTCGTGATGATAAAAGTAATTACAATGACTTTAGGTATATATATGAAAATATTGCAAAAAAAAATATGTATGAATTAAATTACTTAAATGATATATTTAATAATAATAAAGCACAGATATTGGAATTATCTAAATTAAAAGATGAACATCTAAAAAAATATTTAAAGTTAGATAATTCAATACTACTTGGAGATGTTCGATATGATTTATATAAAATGATGACAATAGTATATGATTATTATTTTTATATAAGAAAAAATGGGGTATACTTAGATTATTTTAATAATATGAAGAAATTTTTTGAACCATATATAGAAGCGACAATAAGTACTTATTCAGCAAAAACAAAAAGAATTAGAACAAACACAGTATTTCCAGATTATAATAAGTATGATAAATATATATTTAATAGATATGATTTGGATATTATAATTAAATATTCAAGTTATAAAAATATAAAAGATTTACTACAAAAATATGAAATAAAAGAAATACTATATGAAAATGATGTTGACATCGTAGGAATACTAAAAAATCTATGTAAATATATAAAGTTAAGGCCTAATAGATTTAATATACAATATTTAAAGAAAATTTTATTACTATTAACAGTAATAAAATTAGATGAAGAGTATGTGAATAGAGTTGTAGAGGTATTAGAGGATGTATTAATAAATCAAGATGAAAATTTGCATTCACATATTTTTATTGAAATAAATGAAGATCTAAATTGTTTTATTAATAGAAATAGTCAGGTAATAAGTATTAATTCTTTTGAAGTAGTTATTAATAAGTTATTTACTGAAAAAGTATATAAGCAATTGAAAAGAAAGAATGAAACTAGAGCTATATTTAGATTTTTAAGTAGTGTTAATCATTTTTCATATGATTTATATAAGCATAAAATAGATAAGATAATAGATGATAATAATATTAAATATATATCAGGATTAAGTAAGAGTAAGTTACTGTCTAATGAACAAAGAAAAGTGATAAGTAAGAATATGTTAAGTAGTATAGATAATATTAATATATATACATTAATAGATTTTATTTTTGATGATATAATTGAATATAATGAAATTATCGAGGGTAAGATTTTATCTGAAGTAGAGTTACATTTATCTAGTAGAATAAAAAATCCAGGAGTTAGAACTTTTCCTGATAAATTAGAAAGTATATTAGAAAAGATTATAGTATTATTTTTATTAGATAAAGGCGTAAATATATTTAAATTTGAAAAATATATTGAATATAATGACGTACTATATTTTATTATAAATCCAAGTAAGTTTGATTATGAAAAAATAGCATTAGATAATTTTAATTGGATGAATGTTATGAGAGATGAGGAGTATTTAAAAGTAATAATAGATAATGCGAAAGATATTGTAAATAAAAAGTTAAAGTATAATATAGACAATGGTTTTGCAAATAAAGAGCAAACTAGATTATATTATAGATACTTTGAATAAGTAATATATAGGATTTTAAAGGTTGGGCTTTACTAATAGATGCATCTAAAGCTATTTCAATAATGATAAAAAATAAATAGTTAACGGAAGATATAATATTTACACAAAAAAATTAGATGGAATTCCTATTATAGCAGTTCAAACTACTTGTGAAATAGGAATAGAAATAACACAGTATTAAGTTTTAACTGACAATAAGGAGAAAACAAAAAGAAATTTAGGACAAGAATTAAAAAGTTATACAAAAGAATTCTAAAAAATAAGTCTAAACTTAAAAATCATCTAGAAGATATAACAGAAGAAGAAATATATTTAATTTATAAAAATAGTCTTTTATAAATAGAAGGGAAGAGAGAATAAAATATTTTTATTCTCTTTTCTTTTTTGTATAATATTATAAAAGATTAAAAGAGGGGTGGTTATTTGAAAAAATATAGCAGTGCATGTACATTAGATTGTTTTGATTGTTGTAAATTTAATGTTTATAAAAATGAAGATGGAGAAATAAAAATTGAAGGAGATAAAAATCATCCATTTACAAAAGGGATGATATGTAAAAAAGGTCTCTATCATAAAACTTTTTTGAATCATCCTAAAAGAATTAAAAAGCCAATGTTAAAAAAGAATGGTGAATGGACAGAAATATCTTTTGAAGAATGTATAGATATTTTTGTTAGTAAATTAAAAGAATATAAAGAAGAAAATATTCTTTATTATGAACAGTACGGAAATGGTGGAGTTTTAAAGAGTATAGGAGATATTTTCTTTAACTTTTATGGAAGAGCATTAAAACAAAAAGGTGGTCCATGCTGGAGTGCGGGAATAAAGGCACAAAAATTTGATTATGGTATAGCTTTAAGTCATAGCTTAAGTGATATGAAGAATAGTAAAAATATTTTTGTGTGGGGAAAAAATCCAGCAAATACAACAATACATACTCTAAAAGAGATAATAGAAGCTAAAAAAAGTGGAAGTAAAATAATAGTTATAGATCCAATAAAAAATGAGACATCTAAATTTGCCGATATTTATATTAGAGTAAAACCAGGTGGAGATTACTATTTAGCTTTAGCAATGGGAAAAATAATATTAGAGAAAAATTTAGAGGATAAAGAGTTTATAAAAAACAATACAAAATATTTTGAAGGCTATAAAAAATTATTAGAAAAAATATCTATTGAAGAATTATCAAAGAGGTCAGGAGTAAGTATAGAAAATATAAATTTACTAGTAAATCTTTATGTAGAAAAATATTCTTCAATACTTTTAGGATATGGTATTCAAAAATATAAAGTTGGAGGAAAAGCTGTAAGAGCTATTGATGCCCTTTGCGCAATTACTGGACAAATAGGAAAAAGTGGTGGTGGAGTAAGTTATGCAAATAAGCTTTATTCTGGAATATTAAATACAGACCCTTATTCAAGTGAAAAGTTTGCTAAGAATGAAGAATTTTTTGTAAGTGATTTAGAAGATATTATAGAAGAAAAAAATGTTAAAATGGCTGTTATAACTAAAAGTAATCTACTAAACCAGTTGCCAAATTTAAATAAGCTAACTAATTCCTTTAAAAAAATTAATTTTAAAGTTTGTTTTGATATATTTATGACAGATACAGCTAAGCATTGTGACTTATTTATTCCAAGCACAACAACTTTAGAAAGTGAAGATATAATATTTAGTTCTATGACTAACCCATATATTACTTATATAGAGAGAGTAGTTGAACCAGATAATAAGTTTATGGATGAATATTACTTTTTTCAAGAGGTAGCTAAAAGATTAGATATTAAAGATTATCCTTTTCTATCTAAAAGAGAGTATATAGAAAAAATAATAGAAAATTTAGATGAATCTATTGAAGATATAAAAAATGGTTATATAACTAAAGAAATAAGAGTGCCTTGGAGTAGTTTGAAGTTTAAAACGCCTTCTGAAAAATTTGAATTTGGAGAATTTTTTATTTCTGAAGAAAAAGAAGAAAAAGGATTTAATTTATTAACAACTCATACAAAAGATAGTTTGTTTAGTCAACATTTTATAGATGTAGATGAAATAGCAATTTGTTATATAAATTCTTTTGAAATGGAAAAATTAGATTTAAAAGATAATGATATAGTAAAGCTTCAATCTAAAAATGGTGAGATAAAAGTAAAAATACAAAAAGATGATAAAGTTTCTGATAATACAGTTATGATGCATATTGGTTGGTGGGAAAGAAGTGGAAATCCTAATTTTTTAACTAATTCTGATATATCTGATATAGGTGGTCAAATAGCTTATAATGAAACAAAAGTATTTATAAAAAAATAAGAAAGTTAAAAACATAATGTCTTTTAAATCGAGACATTATGTTTTTTTTTATATAAGAAAACAAAAATCAATTGAAAATAACTTGCAATTATAAAAATAGAATGTTAATATAAATTCATAAAAAGTTAAAAAATGGAGGAGAAATGATAAAAAAAATATTAAATGAGTTAAAAAAGAATGGTGATTTTTCTTCTAAAACAATTAGTAGAAATTTAGGTATGCCTAAAGAAATAGTTGATGATATGAAAGATAGACTTATTAAAATGGGATATTTAGAAAAGAAAGAATGTAATGAAAATATGTGCAAAGGATGTTCTTGTGGATGTTCAAGTAGAGAATTAAATAAGAGCTCAGAATGGATAATAACAGAAAAGGGAGAAAAAATTATTAATAGGGGGAAATAGAAAATGACAAGTTTAGATAAGTTATCAATAGGTGATGTTATGACAGTAAGAGAGTTAGAAAAAAATAGTAGGGTGAGAAGAAGACTTTTAGATATGGGTATTACAGTAGGAGCTATGATAAAAGTTAGAGGAAAAGCACCTTTAGGTGATCCAATAGAAATAGGAGTTAGAGGATATAGACTTACTTTAAGAAAAGAAGAAGCAAGTATAGTATTAGGAGAGTAATTTTTTTTGAAATCTTATTGATAATGAGAATCTTTTAAATGAGGGGGATAAAAATGAAAAGTATAGCTTTAGCTGGAAATCCTAATAGTGGGAAAACAAGTTTATTTAATACATTAACAGGGTCAAAACAGCATGTAGGAAATTGGCCTGGGGTAACTGTTGAGAAAAAAGAAGGAATTTTAAAATATAAAGGAATAGATTATAAAATAATAGATTTACCTGGAACATATAGCTTAGGAGCTTATTCAGAAGATGAAATTATAGGAAGAAATTATATTTTAAGTGGTGAATCAGATATAGTAATAAATGTAATAGATAGTACTAATATAGAAAGAAATTTATATTTAACTTTGCAGCTTCTAGAGATGAATATTAAAGTTATATTAGCTTTAAATATGATGGATTTAGCTAAAAATAAAAATATATTTATAGATAAGAAAAAATTATCTAAAGAATTAGGTATTCCAGTAGTAGAAACTATTGCTTTAAATTCAAATGGAGTAAAAGATTTAATAGAAGAGGCAGTAAAGGAAAATATAAATAGAAATCCATTAGATATTTCTTATGGCGAAGATATTGAGAAAGAATTAGAAATTATATCAGAAAAAATAGATATTAATCTTGTATCAAAAAGATGGCTTGCATTAAAATTAATTGAAAATGATAGCTATATAGAAGAAATAACAAAAGTTTCAGAAAATAAAGATTTAAAGAATACTATTGAATCTGCTAAAAAAAGAATTGAAGAAAAGCTAGGATTTGAAGGTGAAATGGAAGTAGTAAATAAAAGATACGATATTATTTCTAATATAATTTCAAAAGCTGTAAAAAGAGAAGAGGAAACAGAATCTTTAAGTGATAAAATAGATAAAATTGTAACAAATAAATATTTAGGATTACCTATATTTGCTGGAGTCATGTTTATTCTTTATCAATTAACTTTCTTTATAGGAGCTGGATTACAAGAATTTGTAGATGAAACTATATCGCAAATAGGAGAAAGGGTAGCTGAATATTTAGGAACTTTAAATACTCCAGAAATTTTTACTAATATTTTTGTAGATGGAGTCTTTGGCGGAGTAGGAGCTGTATTATCATTTTTACCTTTAATTATGACAATGTATTTGTTAATTGGGCTTTTAGAAGATAGTGGATATATGGCTAGAGCAGCTTATGTTATGGATAGACTTATGAGAAAATTAGGACTTCATGGAAAAACTTTTGTATCTATGCTTGTAAGTGTAGGATGTAATGTTCCAGGAATAATGGCAACTAGAACATTAGATAATAAAAAGGATAGAATGATTGCAATATTAATAAATCCATTTGTGTCTTGTGGAGCAAGATTACCTATATATGCTCTTTTTATAAGTGCATTTTTTGAAAAAAATAGAGGATTAATATTATTTAGTATTTATGCACTTGGAATAATTATGGCCCTTATTATGGGAAAACTATTTAGTAAAACATTATTTAAAGGAGAGCCCTCTTATTTTGTTATGGAGCTTCCAAATTATAAAATTCCATCAATAAAAAATGTTTTATTATTAATGTGGGATAAAGCAGGGGCATTTTTAAAGAAGGCGGGAGTTGTAATTTTGCCAATGATGATTGTTTTAGCCTTTTTATCAAATTTCCCAATTTCTATTGAAGGAAGTGAAGTTGATTCTTTATTAGGTTTAATAGGAAGTTTTATAGCACCAATATTTGCACCAGCAGGGTTTGGAACATGGCAAGCTTCAATTGCTCTTATAACAGGAATTTTAGCAAAAGAAACTGTAGTAGGGACTATGGGATTAACTTATGCAGGAGTTGAAGAAGGAGCAACAGTAGTTGCAGCAATTCAAGGTGCATTTACACCATTATCGGCTATGTCATTTATGGTTATGTCACTTTTATATACTCCATGTTTAGTTGCTTTAGGAGCAATAAAAAGAGAAACAAATTCTTGGAAATGGACTTTATTTGCTGGTGGATATACTTTTTTAATAGCATGGATAATGTCAGTTTTAATATATCAAATAGGTTCTTTATTAGGATATTAAGATGTAATTTAAAAATTCTACAACTTTTAAGTTGTAGAATTTTTTTTATAAATAATTATGATTATAAATAAAATAATATGCAATACTAATTAATAAAAATAATTTGTGGATAAAAAATATTGTTTTTAAAATAAAAAAGTGATATTATAAATTATATTTATGAGTAATTCAATCGGAATTAAAAATATAAATTTACAATTTTGTTTTTAGATAAGTTTTACTAAGAAAAAATTATAAAATTAAATTAAACAAAAGAGGAGAAATTATGGTTTTACAAAATATAAAAGAGTTTTTTAGTGTTTTTGGAGCGCCTGTATTTTTGCCAATAGTTATATTTATAATATGTAAGGCACTGAAAATGAATAATAAAAAAGCATTTCTTTCAGGACTTTATGCAGGAGTAGGTTTACAAGGTTTTATGCTTTTAATTGGAGCTTTTACACCAATAATAATGCCTGTAATAAAACAAATGGTTCATTCAACTGGAATTAATTTACCGGTATTAGATTTAGGATGGCAAACAAGTGCGATAATAGCTTATTCAAGTAAAATAGGTCTTATATTTTTTGCTTTTGCAATAATAATACAATTAGTGCTTTTTGCAACTAAATTTACAAATATATTTTTACCATCTGATTTATGGTTAAATTATACATATATGATTTGGGGTTCAATGATGTATATTGGGACAAAAAATATATGGTTATCTATGTTATTTATGATAGTAATTTTATTATATAATATACTTAATATTGAAGTTATTTGTAAGAGATGGTCAAGATATTATAAATATCCTAATTGCACAATTATATCAATGCACAATACAGAAGTAACTTTATTGTTATATGTTTTAGATCCTATATTTAATAAATTAGGAATTAATAAATTAAGATTTCATCCAGATAAGTTAAAAGAAAAGCTTGGAGTTTTTGGAGAAGTTGGAACAATAGGACTTATATTAGGAATATTAATTGGAATATTAGGAAATATAAAAAGATTAGATTCAATGGTAGCGTGGGGACAAATAACTAAATTAGGTATTGTTTTAGCAACACTTATGATGATATTTCCTAAAATTTCACAAATATTTGCTCAAGCATTTGAGCCAATGGCAGATATAGTTAATAAAAGATTAGATAATGAAAAAGAAAAGGGAAGAGAATGGTATATTGGAGTTGATGATGCAACAGGATATGGCGAACCAGCAACTCTTATAACAGGAACTTTATTAATTCCAATAATGATATTTATGGCATTAATACTTCCAGGTAATAAAACATTACCAATGGTAGATTTAATTGCACTTCCATTTATGGTTGAAGCTTTAATTGCAATGACAAAAGGAAATATGATAAAGACAATTATAGTAGGTGGAATATGGTATTCACTTGGGCTTTATATGTGTTCTGCAATTGCTCCAATTTATACTCAAGCAGCCATAGCAGCAGGAATTGCTCTTCCAACTGGAGCTGTTATGATAACAAGTTTCAATATGATGGCACAACCAATAGCTGGTTTAATGTTTTTAGCATTCTTAAGTCAAAATCCAATATTAATTTTAGGAATAATAATTTTATATTTTATACTTCTTATAGTAGTTAAAAAGAATAAAGAAAGAATACACAATTATATAGAAGTTCAAGCAGAAAAAAATATATAGATAAAATAACTAAAAATCTAATTTTGAAATTTAATCAAAATTAGATTTTTAATTTTAGTGACAGCTTTTATTACAATTTCAATTAGGCAAGTTGCATTTATTAGTGTTTCTGATATAACTCTTATAGGTATATTAATACTATTAATAATGGATGGATAAAAAATATTCAAAATAAAGGATATACTAAAATCTATTTTCTATTAAAGAGATTTATATAATTAGTAAGTATATAAAACTAATTATAGTATAAACTATAAAAAGATAAATTGATTTTAGGAGTGGTTTTAAATGATTACAAGGATTTTAAAATTTGAAAAAGAAGAAGTAACTAAGATAAATAATCTTTTTAAAAATAGTAGTATAAGTGATTATACAAATAAAGGAGAAGGCGAAAATATAATTTTAAAAGAATATGAAATTAAAGAAAATGATACTGATATAAAAGTTATTTTTAGAGTATATGTAAAAGATGAGCGTGTAATTAGTTCTTTAGAAATAAGTGAAAATGGAAGTTCAGATTTTGAAGAGATTTCTTATATAGAAGAAAAAAGTTATGATATGAAAGTAAACGGAAATTCAATAAGAATTAAATTTGAAATTGAGTAATAAATAGGCTGTATTTGTTATAAATACAGCTTATTTTTTATTAATTTAAAAGAAAAATTGGTTATATTTTAGAAATAGATTAAATAAAAATTTTATTTAATAAAAAGTGAAAAATTTATATTATAATATTTTTATATGAGAATATTATGGAAGGAATAGATAAAAATGAATAACAAGAAGCTAAGTCTTACTTTATTAAAAGAAAAGTATTGTGTATGTAGATTAAATAAGGATGATGAAATTCCAAGTTGGGTTTTAAAAGGAGAATTTTATTCTATAACAAGAACTGAAGATGAGTTATCAATAGTTTGTGTACAAGATAATTTAAAGAGTAAAATTAAATGTGAAAAAAATTGGAAGATATTAAAGATAGATGGACCATTAGATTTTTCTTTAATAGGAATTCTGTCTAAAATAAGTGTATTAATGGCAGAGAACGAAATAAGTATTTTTGTCGTTTCTACTTATGATACTGATTATATACTTATAAAAGAAAAAAATTTAGAAAAAGCTATAGATATATTAAAAAATGATAATTATAAAGTAATAAGATAATTATAAAAAATAAGTACATTTTAAAAATGTGCTTATTTTTTATTTTTATTATGCAGATATTTATAATATAAAAAATTTATATTAATTTTTTTGAGGTGAATAAATTTATCTTTTAATATGGATTATACTAATAATATATATTTATTTTACAAAGGAGAAATAATATGGATACAGTTCTTATAACAGGTGGAACAAGTGGAATAGGATATGAACTTAGTAAAAGATTTGCAAAAGATAATTTTAATATAATTTTAGTGGCAAGAGATGAAGAGAAATTAAGAGATACTAAAAATAAATTAATAAATATAAATGATAATATAAAAGTTTTTACTATAAAAAAAGATTTATCTAAAATTGGAGCAGGAAAAGAAGTTTATGATGAGGTTAAAACTTTAAACCTTGTTGTAACTCATTTAGTTAATAATGCTGGATTTGGAGCTATGGGAAAATTTAATGAAATTAAATTAGAAAAACAACTTTCAATGATAAGATTAAATATTTCTGTATTAACAGAGATAACATATTATTTTTTAGAAGATATGAAAAAATTAAAGAGAGGAAAAATATTAAATGTAGCTTCTTTGGCTTCATTTACTCCTGGACCATATATGGCAGTTTATTATGCAAGTAAATCTTATGTTCTTTCTTTTTCTCAAGCACTTAAAGAAGAATTAAGATTTTCGGGAATAACTGTAACAGCACTTTGTCCTGGACCAACTAAAAGTGAATTTAGTAAAAGGGCTCATGCTAAAAAATCTATATTATTTGTTATGCCTATGTCAACTAAAAGAGTGGCTAGAATTGGATATTTAGCTATGAAAGCTGGAATTTCATTTATTGTTCCAGGATTAATAAATAATGTTTTTGCCTTATGGCTTAAATTAACGCCATCATTAATAAATTCTCAGTTAGTAAAGATTACATCTATTAAAACCGGAAAAGAATAAGAATATAATAAAATATTATTTAAATAAATAATATTAATAAAAAGGACTTATTTTATGAAAAAAAAGTCCTTTTTATATTATATTTAAAAAAATATGGAATAAAATCTTTCAATAACATTCAATAATCATTCAATAATATTCAAAAATGTGGATAGTAAATACAGAAAAAGGATATATTATGTACAAAAATAATCTAAAAATATATTAATTAATAAATTGACACAGAATAACAAAAAGCTTGATAATTAAAGGTATTTAAGTTTTAAGTAAAGATTTAACATAATAAAGCGTTAAATAAAGTTTTGGTTATAAAATATATCTAGTATAATAGATATAAAAGTTGACAAGAAGGTGATTAAATGAAAAAATTAGATTTTTCTTTTTTAAAAGGAGAAGTATTTTATAAATATACAAATACATATGAAGAAAAAAGAATGGCATGGAACAGAGCTATTGATAAAAAACCTACAGCTATTGCTTATTGCGAAAATATAGAGGATATAAAAGGATGTATAGCATTAGCTAGAAAAGAAGAATTAAGTTTTAGAATAAGATCAGGAGCTCATCATTATGAAGGATTTTCTACAGGAGATAATGTTTTAGTAATTGATGTAAGCAAAATGAATAATATAGATATTGATTTAGAAAAAAACACTGTAACAATAGAAGCTGGTGTTAGAAATAGAGAATTATATGAAGCGATAGGAGAACATGGAATTCCATTTCCAGGAGGAGGATGTCCAACAGTTGGAGTAGTTGGATACACTTTAGGTGGAGGATGGGGATTCTCATGTAGACATTTAGGACTTGGAATTGATAATTTAATTTCGTTAGAAATGATAGATTACAATGGGAATTTACTTTATGTAGATAATAATAAAAATAAAGATTTATTTTGGGCTTTAAAAGGTGCAGGTGCAGGAAATTTTGGAGTTGTAACTTCTATGACTTTCAATCTACCTAAAAAAGAAGAAAAAGGAACTTTAGTTGTTTGTGAAATAAAAAACACAAATTTAGATATATTAAAGAATGTCTTTAAAGCATGGGATAAAAATATTAAATCCCTTGATGAAAGATTGAATATGAAAATAGCTTTTTATAATGATTTAAATAAAGGTATAGGAGTTAAGATAACAGGAATTTTTTATGGAGAAAAAGTAGAAGCTGAAAAAGAAATTAGAAAATTATTGTTAGATTATAATTGGGAATTAGATTTAAGGGAAATGAGAATTTTAGATATAAATAGATGGATACAAGATTCCCATCCAGATTATGAAAAATACAAATCATCAGGAAGATTTGTAAAAGATTATTATGAAGATTTTGAAATAGAAAATATATTAAATATATTAAAAGAAAAAACAGAAGGTTCTGCTTATACAGCAATTTCTCTTTATGGATTAGGAGGAAATGTATTAAAAGGAAATAAAGAAGATTCTGCATTTTTCTATAGAGAATCTAGAGGAATATTAGGATTTCAATCTGTTTGGGAAGAAGATAAATTTGCAAATATAAATAAAAAGTGGATTGTCGAAAACATAAAGATAATAAAAGAATTAACAAAAGGATCTTTTGTAAGTTTTCCTTTAGCAGAGTTATGTAACTATGAAGAAGAATATTTTGGAGAAAATTCTAAAAGATTAAAAGAAATAAAGAAAAAATATGATCCTTTAAATGTGTTTAATTTCGAACAGAGTATAAAATTATAAATGTTAAATTGGGACAATCTAAATTAAAAGATTGTCCTTATTTTATATATAATTTTGTTAAATTTTTATAAAATGTTTGTGATATACTTGATGATAGAAATTATTAATCATAGGGGATAGTAAAATGAAAAAAGATTTATTAAGAGCTTTACCTAAAACAGATAAGCTTTTAGAAGATGAATGTTTAATTGAATTAGTAAATAAGTTTGGAAGAGCGAATGTTTTAATAGAGATAAGAAATGTCTTAGAAAATTATAGAAAAAATATTTTAAATGATAAAGTAAAAACATATATTTCTGATGAAATAATAATAAAAGAAATAATTATTAACATAAATAATAAATATGAATCTACAATAAAAAAAGTTATAAACGGAACTGGAGTTATAATACATACAAATTTAGGGCGTTCTCTTTTAAGTGAGAATGCAATAAAAAATTTAAATAATGTGATGTATAGCTATAATAATTTAGAATATGACATAAAAAAAGGTGAAAGAGGATCAAGATATTCTCATGTCGAAGGATTATTAAAAAATTTAACAGGAGCAGAGGGAGCTTTAGTTGTAAATAATAATGCAGCAGCAGTATTACTTGTTTTAAATGAATTTGCAAAAGAAAAAGAAGTTATAGTTTCAAGAGGTGAATTAGTTGAAATTGGAGGCTCATTTAGAATTCCTGAGGTAATGGAGATGTCAGGAGCTAAATTAAAAGAAGTAGGAACAACTAATAGAACACATAAAAGAGATTATGAAAATTCAATAAATGAAAATACAGCAGCACTTTTAAAAGTGCATAATTCTAATTTTAAGATAGTTGGATTTACTCATGAAGTTTCTTCAAAAGAAATTTCGGAAATTGGAGAAAAAAATAATATTTTAACTATTGAAGATTTAGGAAGTGGAGCATTAATAGATTTAAATGAATTTGGAATTGAAGAGAAAACAGTAAGTGATGTTATAAAATCTGGAATTGATATAGTTACATTTTCAGGAGATAAGCTTTTAGGTGGACCACAAGCAGGAATAATAGTTGGAAAAAAACAATATATAGAGAGATTGAAAAAAAATCAACTTTTAAGAGCATTAAGAGTTGATAAATTTACTCTTGCATCATTAGAGGGAACACTTTTCAGTTACTTAGATAAGAAAAAAGCTATAGAGGAAATTCCTACTTTAAATATGATAAGTATGTCTTTAGAAAAATTAGAGGAAAGAAGTATTAGATTAAAAGAAGTTATTCAAAATGCTAATAAAGACATAGAAGTTAAAATAATTGAAGAAAATGATTATATTGGTGGGGGAACTTTACCTATTCATAAATTAAAAAGCTATGCTATAAGTTTATCTAAAAAAAATACAAATGCTGAAGAAATAGAAAGAAAGCTTAGATTTTATAAAATTCCTATAATAGGGCGAATTCAAAAAAATGAAGTTTTAATACATTTGAGAACTTTAAAACTTGATGATTTTAACATAATTGGTGAAGCTTTAAAGGAAATTTAGAAAGAGGGGATTATAATGAAGCATATAGTATTAGGAACATCAGGACATATTGATCACGGAAAAACATCACTTATAAAATGTCTTACTGGATTTGATACAGATACATTAGAAGAAGAAAAAAGAAGAGGAATAACAATTAATAATGGATATACAAATCTTAAGATAGATGATGAATTAAATATTGGAGTAATTGATGTTCCAGGGCATGAAAAATTTATAAAGAATATGGTAGCGGGAGTATCATCTATAGATTTAGTTCTTTTTGTAATAGGAGCAGATGATGGAATAATGCCACAAACAAAAGAACATTTTAGCATATTAAAAACTTTAGGAGTTAAAAATGGAATAATAGTATTAACTAAAGTAGATTTAGTAGATGATGAATGGATTAACTTTATAATAGATGAAATAAAAGAATTTACTAAAGGTTCTTTTTTAGAAAATGCAAAAATAGTAAAATTCTCTTCTAAAACAGGAGAAGGTTTAGATATTCTTAAAAGCGAAATAAAAAATATTTCTAAAAATATTGAAGAAAAAGATAGAGAGGCCCTTTTTAGAATGGGGATTGACAGAGTTTTCACAATCAAAGGATTTGGCACTGTTGTTACTGGAACTGTTTTGGGTGGGCGTGTTTCTATAGGTGATAATTTAGAATTATATCCTGGAAAAATGAAATGTAAAGTTCGTGGTATACAAATTCATGGAGTAGATAAAATAATTGGAGAAGCTGGAGAAAGATGTGCCATAAACTTAACTGGAATTGAAAAAGAAGATGTTAAGAGAGGACTTATTCTTGGAGAAGTAAATAGAGAAGTTAGTAGTTATATAATAGATGCAAAAATCTATTTATCAGATTACATTGAAAAAAATATAGTTAATAGACAAAGAATAAGACTTAATCACGGAACAAAAGAAGTTATAGGAAGAATAATTTTATTAGATAGAGATGAGCTTAAAAAAGGAGAAGAAGCTTATTGTCAAATAAGATTAGAAGAAGAAATATCATCAAGAAGTGGTGATAAGATAGTTATAAGAAATTATTCACCAATAGAAACATTAGGTGGGGGAAGCGTTTTAGATGCAAAGGCCAATAAATGTAAAAGATTTAAAGAAGAATATATAGAGAATTTAAAGATAAAAGAAAGTGGTAGTTTAAATAAAAAAATAGAAAATTTATTAAAGGATTTAAATACCATAGTTTCTCTTAATGATATAAAAAATGAAATAAATAAAGAGGAAGAAGTTATACTAGATTCATTAAAAGAGTTAGAAGAGGAAAAAAGAATAATATCTTTAGATAATATGTATATTCATAATAGATTTTTATTAGATAAAAGTGAGGAACTAGTACAACTTTTAAATAAATTTCATTTAGAAAATAGTTTAAAAATAGGAATGAAAAAAGAAGAAATAAAATCTAAAATTTTTAATAAAAAAATTAAAAAAGTTTACTTTGAAGAGTTACTAGCATTAATGGAAAAAAGAAGTTATATAAAGATTCAAAATAATTATGTAAGTACATATGATTTTGTTGTTAAGTTAAATTTAGCACAGAAAAATATGAAAAATGAACTTTTAAATTATTTTCTAGAAGATGGATTTAAGACAAGAAAATTAAAAGAAATACTAGATAAGCAAAGAGATAGAAAACTTTGCTTAAGCATATTTGAATATCTTAAAGAAGGAGGTGAGCTTATAGAATTAAGTGAAGAAGTTATTTATACAAAGGTGTATTTAGATAAAGCTTTAGAAGAGGTTAAAAAGTTTTTAGAAAAAAAAACTTATATAAATTTAAGTGATCTAAAAGAAATATTAAATATTCCAAGAAAATATTTAATATCAATATTAGAGTATAGTGATAAAATACTTTTAACAGAAAGAACAGAAGAAGGAAGAAAGCTTTTAGAATAAGCTTTAAAATGACAAAATAGAGGTGCAAAAATGAATAAGAGCTCCGTATTAAGAAATGGTGGAATATTTCTTTTATCAATGACGGCGATATTAATTTCAATATTATTTTTAGGAAAAGACAATTTAATGGTAGGAGCAAACGCAGTATTTATACTTGTTGGTATATTAAATAAAAATTTTTCAAATGCTCCAATAAAAAGTATAATAAAAGTTTCTATACTGATGATGTTTATAGGTGCATTACCGTTTTTTGTTAATATAAATGTGTATTCAGGTTTATTTATTAATTTTATAGGAATTTTTATACTTTTATATGCAATTGTATATAACTTAAATAAATCTATATATTATCCATTTTTATTTGGATATACACTTCTTTTAACAAGTAATGTAGAAGGAAGAGAATTATTATATAGAGTTTTAGCATTAGGATTTTTAGGAATAATAGCAGTTTTATTCCAGCTGTTTTATTCAAAGGTTTGTGAAAAAAATCCTATGAGTGGACTTAAAAGAAGCTTAGACTTTTTAATAACATATATAGATGATAATAATATAAAGAATTCAAATAAAAATTTAGAAGCTTTTAAACAAGTTAATGCTTCTTGGAGTAGAGAACTTTTAGAATATAAAGGAAGAAGTTTCTATTTAAATTATAAAGAAAATCTAGAACTTAACTTAATAGCTCTTTTAGATAAGTTAGAAGATATAAATAGTAAAATAATAAATAAAGACATATATTATAATATAAATAACATAGAAGAAATACATAAAGATTTGAGAGATATATTAAAAAATATAAGAAGTTTTATATATGGAAATATATCTGAAGAAAAATTGGAATATTACATAATTAATTATTTAGAAAAATACAAAGATAAAAATAACATTTATATTTTTGAAATAGCAAGTACAGTAGAAACATTTAAAAAATTAGTAGTAGATCTTTGGCAAATAGAACAAGGTGAATTAAAAGTTAAGAAAAAACTTAGATATAAAGACATAAAAGAAAGTATAAAATTAATAAAAGAAGATTTTAATACTAAATCTGTAAGATTTGTATTTTCATTTAGGACAGCTCTTATTATTTCTATAATTTATTTTATAGTAGAGTACTATCATATAGAATATGGTAAGTGGATAATATTTACTATAGCATCAGTTTCACAACCATATAATGAGACAGTAAGAAATAGGGCAAAAGAAAGAATACTTGGAACTCTTATAGGTGGAGCAATTTATTACATATTATCTTTAATATTTATTCATGAATTTGAAAGAATAATTATTATTTTAATAGCAGTTTATTTATATATTCATTTTAAGAAATATATGCAAAACGTTATTATGATAACAGTTATGTTTTTAGGATTAGCAACAGTTAATATAACTAATGCAACGGTTGCAACAGAATGGAGAATAGTATTTATCCTTATTGGAAGTTTAGTAGTTTTATTAGGAAACAAATATATATTCCCATACAATCTTAAAAAAGAAACAGTTGTTTTATTAGAAAAATATATAAAATGTTGTGATGAAGCTTTTAGAAGTGTTGTAAATATATATAATAATAAAGATGAAAGAGAAAAAATAAAAAATATAATTCTTCATGGAAGAGCTTTAGAAAATAAAATTATTCTAAATAAACTTTTAGTCAATAATAAAGAGATTATGAATTTAATGGATAATGAAAGAATAATAATAAATAGCATACAAAATACTTTTAATTTAGGAGAATATTTTGATATAAGATTAAAGCTAAATGGTAAAATTAGAATGAAGTGTATAAAATCTTTAATAGAAAAGCAAATAAATAAAGAGTATATAAATTTAAATAACTATTTAGAACTTTCAGATAACAATTCAGAAAAGCTTATATATAAAGATATGTATGAAATGGCTAGAGCAAAAAGAGAGATAATTGATATTGAGAAGGATTTAGATATTAAATTAACTTTAAATAAGTAATAAAATAAGGTAAAATTGGAATGGGATAATTTATAAGGGAGGCAAAAGAAAAAGATATGGACGAAAAAAATATAGATTTATATATAAAAGAAAATGAAGCGTTAAGAAAAGATATAATGAATAGATTAAAGAGAATTGAAGGCCAAGTAAAAGGAATTCAAGGAATGATGGAAAAAAATACATGTTGTGGTGATGTCCTTGTTCAAATATCAGCAGTAAGATCAGCCATAAATAATGTTGGAGGACTTATTATAGAAAACTACGCTAGAAATTGCCTTGGTATAGATGAAGGAACAATTGAGCAAGAAAATTTAAAGAAAATGATAAAAACTATAAATAACTTTGTAAAATAATATTTTTATATAAGAGAGATATTAAAAAATTAATTAAAAAGCTACCTTAAAAAGGTAGCTTTTTTAATATTAATGCTTTATTAAAAAGTTTATTTAATAAAAAAGTTATAATATAAAAGTAAGAATGGAGGAGATATTATCGGGAATAAGGAAAAAGGAATATTACTTCTTTTAATTTCATGTTTTTTTGGAGCAATAACAATAACATTAATAACTCTTGGAGGAAATGTTCCTGTTTATGAAAAAAGTTTTTTAAGAAATGTTACTACAATTATAGTTTCTATAATTGTAATAAAGAAAAGTGGAGGAGTATTTTTTGGGCATAAGGGAAGCAGATGGATTTTAATTTTAAGAGCTTTATGTGGTACTTTAGCAGTATGGAGTAGCTATTGGTCTCTTTCCCATATGATGATTGCAAACTCCACAATACTAACTAAAATAAGTCCAATATTTACTGTAATATTTGCAGCAATTTTCTTAAAAGAAAAAATAAAAAAAATACATATTATATCTTTTATAATTGCATTTATTGGAGTTATATTAGTAGTTAAGCCAACAGGAAGTAGTTATGCACTATTGCCTTCATTAGCAGCTATATTATCTGCATTTTTAGGAGCAGGAGTTGCTACTTGTATAAGAACTCTTAGAAAAAAAGAAAATCCAAATACAATAGTTTTCTTTTATGCATTTTTTTCAATGTGTTTATCTGTTCCATTAATGATTATACATTTTCAAATGCCAACAGAATATCAATTAATAGTTCTTCTTTCAGCTGGGATATCATCAACAGTAACACAATTTACTCTTACTTTTGCATATAGATTTGCAGCAGCTAAAGAAATATCTGTTTATAACTATTCAAGTATAATATTTGTTACACTTTTAGGATATGTTATATGGGGAGATATGCCAGATAAACTTGCATTTTTAGGATATGCATTTATAATTGGAGGCGCACTTTTATTATGGTTTGTAAGCAGAAAAGAAACAGTAGAGGAGAAAAGAATATAAATTAAAATTATTGGTATAATAGTATATATTAATTGAAATTATGGTGGTGAAGTAGTGTTAAATAAAAGTTCAATAAATGAAGTTAATAATAGTAAAATAGGTGAATTTACTATTCCTTTATATAATTCATATTGCTTTTCAAATATATTTGGAACTATAAAAAATTTATTTGGATTAGAAGATGAAAAGAGTCTTCCAAAGGATACTATAAAAAAAGGGAAAGAATGCAATAAAGTAATATTTTTTTAGTTGATGCATTTGGATGGAAATTTTATTCTAAATATAAAAATAAATCGAAAGTATTAAGTTTATTTGAGGAAAAAGGTATAGTATCAAAGTTAACAGCACAATTTCCATCTTCAACTTCTGGAGAAATAACGACTGCTTTAACAAATCTTGATGTAAACAATCATGGGATTGGAGATTGGTATTACTATGAGCCAATAGTTGATGATAATATAACTGCATTTCTATTTAAATCTACTTTTTTTAAAGGAAATGAAAATCTAAAAAATTTAGGAATTAAACCAGAAGATTTTCTTCCAAAAGAAAGTTTTTTTAGTGAGCTTTTAGATAATGGAATAAAAACTATAGCATATCAAAATACTAATTTAAATAGTAGTACTTATAGTAAATATATGTTTAGAGATGCAAATTTAAAAAATTTTGATAGCTATAAAGATTTAAGAGAAAAGCTTTTAGAAGATTTAAAGAGAAATAATGAAAAAGAGTATTATTATATTTATCTTCCTAAAATAGACTCTATAGGGCATGAGTTTGGAGATACTTCTAAAAATTTTGGAGAAGAAGTAGAAAACTTTTTAATATTTTTAGATAGCTTTTATGAAGAAATAAAAGACTCTATTGAAAATTCAGTTATGTTGCTTTCAGCAGATCATGGGCAAATAGAAAGTGATTTAGATGATATTATATATTTAAATTTAGAGATAGAAAATATATATAAATATTTAAAAAGAAATAAAAGAGGTGACATATATTCTCCATGTGGATATTATAGAGATGTTTTTTTACATGTTAAAGAAGAATATATAGATGAATTAAAAGAAATATTAAAAAAGCACTTAGAAGGAAAAGCCTTGGTTTTTACAATAGAAGAATGTGAAAAATTAAATATATTTAAGAATTTAACTAAAAAAGCTAAAAAAAGAATTGGTGATATTATAATATTACCATTAAAAAATAAATGTATATGGTTTTATGAAGAGGGAATGTTTAGTGTAAATGTGAAAGGAGTCCATGGAGGACTTAGCAAAGATGAAATGGAAATACCTTTTTTATATATTGATATTTAAAGTCAAAGAAAAATTTCTTTGGCTTTATTTTTTTTCAAAAAATGATAAAATTAAAATGGAAAAATATTCTAGGGGGATTTATGAAAAAAATAATAATAACATTATTAATAGTAATAACTTTTTTTATTATTTTAGGTGATGATATAGTCTCTGAAAAAAGAGAAATAAAAAATGATAAGAAGATAGTAAAAGTATATATTCCTGATGGTACACCAGCTATTGGAATGGAAAAAATGGTATCTTCAAAGGAAAATATAAAAGACTTTTCAATGAAATATGAAATAGAAGGGACACCTGATACACTTGTAGCAGAAGTTATGAAAGAAAATCCAGATATCTCTATAGTTCCTTCAAATTTAGCAGCACAAGCTTATAATAAAGGGCTTGATTATGAAATAATAGGAACAGTAGGATTCGGTTCTTTATACTTAATTTCTACAGAAGGGGAAGCTAAATTAGAGGATTTAAAAGGAAAAGAAGTGTTTGGAATAGGAAAAGGATTGACTCCAGATTTAGTTTTTAAAACAGTTTTAAAAGAAAAAAATCTTATAGATAAGATAAATTTAAGCTATGTTTGTGGTGGAACAGAAATTTTACCAGCTGTTTTAAGTGGAAAAGCTAAATATGCAGTTGTACCAGAGCCAGCATTAAGTACATTAATGAGTAAAAATAAAAACATAAAAATAATCCTAAATATAAATAAAGAGTGGGAGAAAATATTTGGTGTAGAAGAAGGATTTCCGCAATCAACTATTATAGCTAAAAAAAGTTTAATAAAAAATGATAAAGAATTTATAGATTTATTTTTAGAAAAAGTAGAGAAGAGTATTTTATTTTCTAATGAAAACAAAGATGAAGTAGTAGAGTTATTTATTAATAACGGTGGAAAAATAAATAAAGATATAGCTTCAAAATCAATAGAAAATAGTAACTTAAAGTTTAAAAAAGCTAAAGAAACAAAAGAAGAATATATTAAGTATTATGAAATTTTAGAAAAAGAAAATTCTAAATCAATAGGAGGAAAAGTTCCAGATGAAAAAATCTTCTATGAAGGATAGAAGACTTATGGCTATATCAGTCCTTATTTTAGGGCTGATATGGTTTTTAGTTTCTAGAAAAATAAATAATGATATATATTTTCCAACTTTAAAAAATATTTTAATAGAAATTTATAATATTTTATTTACTAAAGAAGTAGTATACTCAATAACAAGCTCAATATTAAGAGGGTTTATAAGTGTATTAATAGCCATTTTAATAAGCGTTATATTAGGAGTTATAAGTGCCTTTAATAAATACATATATAATTTTTTATATCCAATAAATTTACTAATAAAATCAATTCCAACTATTGCATTTATAGTTATAGCATTAATTTGGGTAGATAAAAGCTTTGCTCCATTTTTAATAGGGTTTTTTATTTCATATCCTATTTTTTATGATGTAATAATTTCATCTATATTAAATATTGATAGAGAACTTATAGAGATGTGCGATACATTTAAAATTTCATTTTTAAATAGAATAAAAAATATATATGGTCCTAAAATTATTTTTTCTTTATTTAATATACTAAGTTCAACTATTTCTCTTACTTTAAAAGTAGTAATTGCAGGAGAAGTTTATGGACAACCTGATTATGGAATAGGAACTTTAATACAAATGGACAAAATGAATTTTAATACAGTAGGAATTTTTGCATGGATAATAATAATAGTTTTTATAACTTTTATAATAGATATAATTTTAAAAATAATAAATAAAAACTTTATATTATATGGAGAGAAAGATGATTTTTAAAAATATAAATTTAACTTATAAAAAAGAAGTGTTTAAAGATTTTGAAATAAATATAAAAGAAAATGGATTTAATTTTATTATAGGAGAGTCAGGAGTAGGAAAAACATCACTTTTAAACATAATAAAAAATAGACTTTTAGAATCTAATAAAAAAGTTTCTTATGTATTTCAAGAAGATAGACTTATTCCATGGATTACAGTAGAAAAAAATCTAGAATTAATTTTAAAGGATAGAAAAGAGATAGAAAAATTATTGATTGAAATGAATTTAAAAGATGTTTTAGAAAAATATCCTTATGAATTAAGTGGTGGAATGAAAAAAAGGATTAATATAGCTAGAGCAATTTTATATGATGGAGATATATTTTTAATGGATGAACCTTTTAATGGATTAGATAGAGATAATAAAAAAAATATAATTGAATTAATTAAGAAAAAAGCTAAAGGAAAAACCTGTATAATAATAACTCATAATAAAGAAGAAATAAAAGCATTTAAGGGCATCTTTATAGAAATTTATGGGAATCCAGTAAAGATAAAATATAATTCTTAAGATAAAACTAAAGATTTCTTAAGTAAAAATTAAATAGATAAAATAACAATTTAAAGATGATATAATTATAAAAAACAATAGAAAAAGGAGTGATTATTTATGAAACGTAAAAGTTTAATAATAAGTTGGGTTATTGTTGGAATTTTAGTAGTTGCTATAATTGCTTGTGGAGTAGAAATATATAATAAAAATAAGAGAATAGAAAATCTAGAAAAGGCCCAAATACAAAATACAATTCAAACTAATAATGAAAACAATAATGGTGATATATTAAATGTTTTAGGTCAAAAATTATTTGGACAAGACTTTGATAATTTAAGTGTAAGTATAAATCCAGATGGAAAAAATGAAAAGATGGATTTAAAATATAAATTAGCAGGAAAAGATCAAAAAGAAGTAACATTAAATAATATAGAACTAAATAAAGACAATAATAAATGGATAGTTTCAAAAGATTCAAAATTAACTAAAGAACAAACAGAATTAGTAGAAAAAATAGCTAATAATGAAAATAAAGTTGGAACAGAGATCAGAAATAATATAGCTAAGCAAATGCAAGCAGAAAATAAAGTTATGCAACAAATACAAAATAATATGAATAAACAAATAAATGAAATGAATAATCAAATAAATAGTTTATTTAATAACTAATTTTAATAATAGAGACAGTATAAATTTATATTGTCTCTATTATTTATATAAAATATAATATTTATATAAATTTATTTAAGGGGAGTGGAAATATGGGAAAGTTATTAGTAGTTGTAGATTATCAAAAAGATTTTGTTGATGGATCAGCTGGCTTTGAAGAAGCTAAATATTTAGAAGAGGGAATATGCAATAAGGTTTTAAAATATTTAAATAGTGGAGATAGAGTTATTTGTACTCTTGATACTCATGGAGAAAATTATTTAGAAACTAGAGAGGGAAAAAATTTCCCCATAATTCATTGTATAAAGGGAACAAAAGGACATAGTATTTATGGAAAATTAGAAGATATAGTAAAAAATAATAAAGAAATATTTTTATTAGAGAAAAAAGCTTTTGGAATATCTCCTAAGTCACTTTGTGAAATCAAAAAAGATTTTGGAGATATAACTGAGATTGAAATAATAGGAATAGTTACAAATATGTGCCTTTTAAGCAATGTAGTAATGTTTCAAAATGCATATATAAATAGTGATATCATAGTTGATGCCAATTTATGTGCGAGTTTTGATAAAGAGATGCATGAAAAAACTTTAGATATATTAGAAGGTATCCATATAAAAGTGTTAAATAGAAAATAAAATTTATTTCAAATTTTCACATAAATTTAACTTGAAATATCATATAGATAATTTTAAAATAAGAATAAATAAATAATCTTTTATCAAGAAGGTGGAGGGACTGGCCCTATGAAGCCTAGCAACAGCTCAAATTTGAGAATTGTGCTAAATCCTGCAGAAATAATTTTCTGAGAGATAAGAGTATGTTACTTAGGAATATTTAGCTATCTTTTGTCTGAAAAATCAAAAGATAGCTTTTGTTTTTTCTCCTTCTTGGTTTAAGAAACAAAAGATAAAGGAGGAGTTAAAAATGAATAAAAAAAATTTAAGTATGTTTGGATTTTTATTTCTTACAAGTTCAATATTAATAGAAATTTATGAATATCCAACATTCGCTACTAGCGGATTTAATTCAATATTTTATTTATTAGTTGGTGGATTGTTTTGGTTTTTGCCAGTTTGTTTATGTGCTGCAGAAATGGCAACAGTTGAAGACTTCCAAGAGGGAGGAGTATTTACTTGGACAAGTAATACATTAGGAAAAAAATTAGGGTTTGCTCATATATTTTATCAGTTTATAGTTTTTACAATAGGAGCTGTAACAATGATTTATTTTATAGTTGGAGCTATAGCTTATGCCACAGGAATTGAAGAGATAAATTCAAATCCAATATTAAAGTTTTTATCTGTAATAATTATATTTTGGCTTATTACTTATGTACAGCTAAAAGGAATAAACAAAACTGCATTAATAGCTAAAATCGGATTTATTGGAGGAATATTAATTCCAGCATTATTTCTATTTATTCTTACAGGCATTTATATATTTAAAGGATATCCTATACATTTAGTAATGGATAAAAATACATTCTTCCCTAATTTACATAATAAGAGTTCTTTAGTTGTTTTAGTATCATTTATGCTTTCATATATGGGACTTGAAGTTTCAGCAACACATATTAATGATATGAAAAATCCAAAAAGAGATTATCCAAGAGCAATAATAATTTTACTTATACTTGCAGTACTTTTAAGTAGTATAGGTGCATTATCAATTGGAATGGTTGTACCAAAATCAGAATTAAGCTTAAATCAAGGTGTTTTTCAAGCTTTTACAAGTCTTTTAAATCATTTTGGAAATTTTAAGATAGTAGTAAAAATATTAGCGATTTTACTTTGTCTTGGTTCAATTGCAGAAGTTAGTGCATGGATAATAGGTCCAAGTAGAGGACTTTCATTAGCAGGAGAAAAAGGACTTTTTGATAAAAGAATAGCTAAAAGAAATAAAAATGATGTAGCATCATATATACTTATAATACAAGGAGTATTAGTAACTATATGGGCATTTATAATTACTTTTGGGGCAGGGACTTCAAATAATTCATTTTTTATGGCAATGACTCTTACAGTTATAGTATATCTTACAGCATATTTTTTATTTTTCTTAGCTTACATAAGATTAACATGGAAATATGATAATTTAGAAAGAAAATATAGAATATCAAAAAATAAATTTATTAAATTATTTATAGGAATTATTGGATTAATTTTTACTGTTATAGCATTTATAATTTCATTTATTCCTCCAAGTGGGGTAAAAGAGAGTCAAGTTAATTCATATACAAGTTTATTAATAATAGTATTTATAATTATACTTGTACTTCCATTTATAATAATGTCTGTTTCTAAAAAAATGGCAAAATAAAAAAGACCGAATTTATCGGTCTTTTTTTTATTTTACTATTTTTCTTTAACTACAACACCGTTGTTTCTTGCATCATCTAAAGCGAAAACTTTTTTTCTAACAGCAAGTGATTTTTCGATTATTGTATCTAAGAAGTCTGAAACTTCAATTCCAGCACCTTTTAAGCTTACTGGGTAAAGACTGTTTTTAGTCATTCCTGGTAATGTGTTAACTTCAAGAACATAAGGAACACCATCTTTAACTAACATATCAACTCTTGTGTAAACACTAGTTTTTAAAGCATAGTAAGTTCCAACAGCCATTCTTTCAACTTCTTCGTGTAATTCTTTTGGAAGGTTTATAACATATCTGTCAGCACCTTCAGCAGTATATTTTGATTGATAATCGAAGAATTCTCCTTTTGGATCTATTTGAAGAACAGGTAACATTTTACCATCAAGTACTGGACAAGTTATTTCAGTAGCACCTTCGATAAATTTTTCTATCATTATTTCTTCATCCCAAAGAAGACCTTCTCTTACAGCTTCTTCAACATCTTCTTTTTTCTTAACTATGAAAGTAGCAACACTTCCACCACCACTTACTGGTTTAACCATTACTGGGTAACCAAATTCTTCGATTTTGTCATAATCGATTTCTTCAACTGACTTAACAACGAACCAATCAGCTGTTCTTATATTATGGTATCTTAAGATTTGTTTACTTATATCTTTATCTACTCCTAATCCACCAGCTAAAACTCCACATCCTGAATAAGGAATTCCATAAGTTTCCAATATAGCTTGTACTCTACCATCTTCACCAAATTTACCATGAAGCATAAGAAGAGCAAAATCTAATCCTTTAACTTTTTCAAATACATCTAGTTTGTCATCTATTACAACAGGAATAACTTCATATTTTGATTTGTCTAAGTGTTCAATAACGTTATTTCCACTATCTAATGAAACTTCTCTTTCTGAAGAAATTCCTCCCATAAGTACTCCAACTTTTAACATGTAACTAACCTCCAACTAATCTAATTTAATTTTTAATTCCTCTTAATTATATCAATGCAGATTATGAAAAAATTACAAAAAGGTTAAAAATAAACTGGAAAAATGTAAAAAAACTTTGTACATATATATTATTTGTAAACAAATGAGATATATATACAAAATTTTTATTAAATATAAAATAACATTATTAACTGTTTAATAAAGATTCCTATTAATATTAATTTAAAAGATAGAGAAATTAATTCATTAGAAGCTTTTTTGTTGAAAAAAGTTCCAATTTTTGAACCTAATAAAGCACCAGGAATCATAAAAATACAATAAGTTAAGTTATGGTATCCTCTAAAATAATAATTACTAACTGTTATAAATGTACTTATAAATACAAGTGAAAGTGTTGTTGCAGATGCGCCTTTTTGATCAAACCCATAAAAAATTAAAAGAATTGGTATAAGCATTATAGCTCCACCAAGACCAAATAATCCAGATATAATTCCAATAGAAAGTCCAACAAAGGGTTTAGTCCAATTAGGAAGAATTATTTTAGGAAGCCTTTTTTCAAAAAACATAATCAATATTAAGATGAATAATAATATTATAAAGAACAAATTAAATATATGTACTGTTATAAAACTATTTATATATACACCTAGAGATGCTCCTGGAATTATACCAATAGCAATTAATACAGCTGTCTTAAAATCACCTTGATGTCTTTTTCTATATATAAATGTAGACATAAATGTCATAAAAAGCATTGTTAAATCAGTATTTATAGATATTAATGCTTTAGGTACACCAAGTGAAAGTAATAGGGGGATTATTATTATGTCTCCACCTAATCCAACAAAACTTCCAATTGAGCATGAAAGTAATGCAATTAAAAAGTAATTCATGTTAGGGCTCCTTAGTTTTTATTAAATATAATAAATAAAAATTATTAGTGTATAAATTTTTATTTACATAAATATTATACAATTAAAATAAATATTAAATTGTAATAAATCTGTTAAATAAGAATGATTTGCATATAGAAGAGTTTGAAATCCGAGTAAAATGGTAGTATTATATAGTTAATAAATTACATGAAGAAAGAGAGAAAAGAAATGGAATTAAATTTAACAACTTATAAATTAGGAAAATTATTAAAGGATGTATCTGAAAAGTATCCAACAACATTAATGACAAAAATAAAATTAAGTGGTGGATTTATGACTATGTTTGGAGAGGTAAAAGTAGAAAAAATACCACAAAATGTTCTAAGTTTTAATAAAGGAAATAATATTATAGATATAAACATAAAAACTGATGATAAAGAAGGTGCAACTTTAAAAATAACTGGAATGAAAGGTGGATTTAATGTCCAAATTGCAGATACAAGATATAAAGAAATTTGCAAAGGAAAATTTTCAGATGAAATAAAAATAAATTCAAAAGAATGTAAAATAAAAATTGATAATGATATGATATTTACTGTAAAAGCTACAAAAGAAGAAGTTATGGAATTAGTTGAAAAATAAAAATTAAAGGCGAATAGAAATATTCGCCTTTAATTTTATTATTATTATTTATCAAAATCGCTACAAAAAGTTTCTGTATAAATTTTAGTATCAGTATTAGTTTTTACAGTTATAGAAGAAAGTGAGCAAAGTTTATTTTTATTGTGTTCACAAGTTTCAGCAGAACAAACAAGTGCAGGTTCGCCTGTAAATCTATTTGTACTATTAGTTAAATCACCATAATGTTTATTATCTAAAAAAGATCCACAACAAGTAGCAGAAGCTTCACTAGCTAACGCACCTCCAATATCAACTCTATTAGCCTTACAATTACCATTAGCATTATGAGAACAATTTAGAACTGTGCAGTTTATCATTTTAAATCACTCCTTATTTTATTTAAAATATATTTTTAAACACATAAAAATATTAAATATTTCTTTTTTATAATTCCCTAAAAATATAAATTTAATAGAAAAATAATAATAATATTAAAATATTTATTTTATAATTAAGGCTAGAAATGTTAAAAAATTCAACTGAAGTGAGGAATTTAATGGATTTAATTCATATGATAATAAAAAATATAATGGGACTAGTTCATACTTCAGGATACTTTGGAGTTTTTATTGCATCCGGAATTGAATATGCATGTGTTCCAGCTCCTCCAAGTGAAGTTATAATTCCGTTTATAAGTGCTATGGCAGCTAAAGGAGAATATAATTTAATAGTAGCCTATTTAACTACAATATTGGGAGGTGTAATAGGATCATTAACAACTTATTTAGTAGGATATTTAGGTGGAAGAAAAATTTTAAATTTTATAAAAGTGAAAATAAAAAAATCAGGACCTATCATAAACAAAATAGGAATTTTATTTGAGAAACATGGAAATATGGTAGTTTTAATTGCCAGAGTAATGCCATTTACCAGAGCATACATATCTTTAGTAGCTGGAGTTGAAAGATTAAATATAAAATATTTTATTATTTTTACTTCTATAGGAATTGGAATATGGAATGGAATATTATTTATTTTAGGATACTTTTTTGGAAGTAATATAAAATATATATTTGAAATTTCTAAAAAATATATTTACATTATAGTCATAATTTTTGTTATATTATTTATTGGATATATTTTATATAAGATACTAAAGAAAAAATCTAATAATTTATAATAGAATAGATTTAATTGTTTTTATAAGAAATAAAAAGCTTTAAAGATTAATTAGTTAAAGTAAAGGAGTAATGAGGTTGAGTAAAAATTTTATAATGGCATATAGTTGTGGAAAAGATAGTACATTGACTTTATATAGAATGATAGAAAGGGGATATAAACCAGTTTGTATTTTAGTTACTACTGGAGATGGTGAAGATTCATGGTTTCATGGAATAAATAAAAATTTAGTTAAGAAGGTTTCTGAAAGTCTAGGAATAGATTTGTTATTTGCAAATTGTAGTGCAGATAAATATGAAGAAAATTTTGTTTCTGCTTTAAAAGAAGCAAGTGATAGATATGATGCTAAACTATGCGCTTTTGGAGATATTGATATAGAGCTTCATAGAAAATGGGATTTAGATATGTGTAAAAAAGCTGAAATTGAAGGCATTTTACCATTATGGAATGAAGATAGAGAAAAATTAACTTTAGAATTTATAAAAAGGGGTTTTAAGGCAGTAATAAAAAAAGTAAGATTAGATATATTAAATGAAGATTTTTTAGGAAAAATCTTAGATGAGGATTTAATTATTGATATAAAAAAAGCTGGGTCAGATGTATGTGGCGAAAATGGAGAATATCATACATTTGTATTTGATGGGCCTATATTTAAAGAAAAAGTTCAATTTAATGTTATAGAAAAGAAAACAAATGAAAAATATGGTGAAATAACTATAAATTAAATAAAATCAAAGTTATAATCCATAAATATAGACAAAAGTCTAGTTTTAAAATATAATCTATTTATAAATAAAAATGATATATATTGAAAAATTATGGCTATAATTTTTAATTTACTCATAATTACGGTATAATTAAAAAGTAAATTATTCAAAGTAGAGAGTTATTTTTTAAATAGTCGTAAAAATTTTTGAAAGAAGGTATTATTAATCATGGAAAATATGAAAGTATTTAACAAGAAAATTCATTGGGATGGATTAAATTTATCTTGTGTTATGGAAAGATATTTAGATACAAATAATTTAGCATTAGAATTATATGATGAAGATGGTGAATTTTATGAGTGTGTTACACTTGACTATAGAGAAAGCTTACCAAAGATTAATAATGCTATAATAAACAACAGAGAGCATTATGAGGGAATCTTAAATGTTTTAACAGCAGCAAGTTTAGTAAGAGTTGTTGGAAAAATAGATGTAAAAATGATAATGAGAGATTTAGTTGTAGTTAATAGTAGAGCGTTTGTTGAAATTGATGAAGATACATTCCAAGAATTCGCTAAAAGTTCATATAATGACTTAAATGAGTTCTTAACAAAGGCTGATGAACCATCAGAAGTTGAAGAAATATAATGATAATAATTTATAGTATAAAAAATAGTAAAAAGCGCTAAATGGTGTTTTTTACTATTTTTTATTATGAAAAAGAATAGTTATATGATATAATGAATATATAAAAATTGTAAACAAATGAAATTTATTTTAAACGACTAAGGAGATTTTTAATGATTGGAAGAGAAAAAAATAAATATATAAAATTGAAATTTTGTATATTTTTAGTCTTAATAGGTTTAGCATTATTTGTTTTATTTGAAAATAGACATGCAATAATGAATATTAAAATTGAACAAGTACTTAATTTTATTGAGAAAAGAGGCACATTTTCATCACTTATATATTTAGGAATATACGTTATTAAACCATTTTTCCTTATTATACCTACAAACATTATAGCAATAGCAGGAGGAATGATGTTTGGCCCTGTTAAAGGATTTATACTTACAATGATAGGATTCTTTATAACAGGAACAATAGCATTTTTTATTTCAAGGCTACTAGGAAGAGATTTTGTTGAAGGACTGCTTGGAAAGAGAATGCTTAGACTAGATGAAAATTTAGAACATAACGGCTTTAAAATATTATTTTTACTAAGATTACCACCAATTTTACCATATGACCCATTAAGTTATGCTTGTGGATTTACAAAAGTATCTTATAGAAGTTTTATAATAGCTTCTCTATTAGGTGTAATGCCTGAAACTATATGTTATTCAATTCTTGGTAAAAATTTTGACAAGCCTTTTTCACCAGAATTTATCATACCTATAATAATATTAATTTTAGGCTTATTATTTTCAAAAAAAATAATGAATAAAAGAAAGAAAATAGATTAAATTTTATTAAAGATAATTTAAAATGTTTTATTTTAAATTATCTTTTTTTTTTGTCAATTTTAAATATTTTATTTATTTAAAATTGACATAATTTTGTTAATTTCAAAATCGCATAAATAAGGTATAATAAAATTAAAGAATTAAATAAAATTAGTGTGAGATTATATATAATAGTTAAGGAATTGGAGGTATACATATGAACAGAGAAAATATGATGATAAGAGAAATAAGAGAGCAACTTCTAAATGCATTATTATGGAGCGGAAATGAAGCTCAATTAAAAGAGTTAGAACGTAAAGCAGTTGAAAATGATGTATTTGATGAAGATAATGGCGATGAAATAAAAAGAAAGCCAAAAGAAAGCTTAGGAGTTTATATAGAGAGATGTAATACATCACTTATGAAGAATTTTTCAAGAAAAAAATATGAGTTATTAAAAGCTCTTTATACTGAATACAATAATTTCGGAGATTCTACAATTGAAATGACAGAAACAGTTATTAAAAAGAATCCTGTAACAAAGAAAAAGGTAGCAATTGGAGTTGGAGTAACAGCAGCAGCTATAGGTATTGCTGGATTATTTAAAAAATTCAAAAATAAATAATAAAAAAGCTAGCAAAATAAAATTTGCTAGCTTTTTAGTTAGAAAATAATTTTTTAATTTCATCCATCCTAGACATAGCTAGTTTATAACCATTATCATAAGCTTCATGAAGTTTTTTTACATCTTTTTCAAAGCTTTCGATTTTTTCTTCTTCGCTAGGTCTAAGAATTATTGCTTTACCTTCTTTTTCTAGTTGTTCACAGAATTTTACTGTTTCATTGTATTTTTCATGTCTGTTTAAAAATACAGGTGTAAGTTTTGGGTATTTTCTCTTAAGAAGTTTTGCAGTTATTTTTACACCTCTACTAATTTCTTTTTTATAACTTTTAGGTCTAGTTAAAATTATTAAGTGCTTATCTGCTCCATCTTCTATGGCTTTTCTTATAGGAATAGGATCACAAAGTCCACCATCAAAATAAGGTGTTCCATTTATCATTATGCTAGGAAAAGCCATAGGAATAGCACATGTAGCTCTTAACATAGTACATTTTTTATCAAGTTCCATTCCATTTAAATATTCAGATTTTCCAGTTAAAGCATTAGTTACACCTACTAATACTTTTCCAGTGTATTTATTGAAAGTATCATAATCAAATGGATTAATTTCATTTGGTATAGTATCAAAAACAAAATCTAAACCAAATATACTTCTACAATTAAATAAATTTTTAAAACTTAAATAACGCTTATCATTTCTAAAGTTTTCTAATACCTCTAGATTTCTTCTTTTTTGTCTAGAAAGATATGAGAAAGCATTAGTAATTCCAGCAGAAACTCCGATGCAATAAGGTGCCATAATATCATTATCTAGAAGAGCATCCATAATTCCAGCACTAAATATAGGTCTAAATGTTCCGCCTTCTAATATTAAGCTTGTCATAATCATCTATCCTTTCATATTAAATTGTTATATAAAAAGTATATATTTAAATCTTTTATAAGACAATAGCATAGAATTTTAATTTAAAATAAATAATAAGAATGAGTTGAAATAAATAAAAAAAGAGCGTATATTATTATTTAATAATAATTATCAAATGAGGGGAGAAACAAATGATAAAAGATATTAAAAAAGAGTTAAATGAAATGTTAATAGGACAAGAAGAATTAATTAATGAAGTTTGCAATTATTTTTATGATAAGATAGATAAACAAGAAAAAAGTGTAATTTTTATTAAAGGTGAAAAAGATACTGGAAAGAAAGTTTTAGTTAAAAAGCTATTTGAATTATTACATAAAGAAGGAAAAACTAAATCATCAAAAATAGATACTATAGATTTAGGTTCATATAATTTTAAATTTGGATATAATGCATTTTTAACAGATTTATATAGAAGTTTAAATAGTGATTCAGAAGGAATAATTTTTAAAAATGTGAAAAAAGGAAGTAAAGATATCTTAAATTTAATAAATAGTATATATCCTAATAGTTGCTTAAACTTAATGGATAATTACATAATGAAAAATGATATTTTAGTAAGAGCAGAAAATGATGAGAAATCAGATTTTAATCAAATTGTTTGTCACAGTAAATTTTTTATTTTTGTATCAGATGATAGAGATTTAGATATAGAAAAATTATTTGGAAAAGATTATCTAAATAGAGTTGATAGAGTTTTTAAAAGTAAAAGTTTAACTCTTAAAGAAAGATACGAGATAATAAAAAGAATTCTTTCATCAAATATAGAAATGATAAAAGAAAACTATAAAATTGATTTATGGATAAACCTAAATGAAAGTATAGAAGATGGAAAATATGATTTAAGTAAATTTATTTATGAAAGTTTTAGATCAGATGAAGAGTTAGATATAAAAAAATATGTAAATTATACAGTATTAAAGCCAGTTAAAAATCTTATAGTTAGAGAAAGACTTGAAGAGGGAAGTAATCTAATAGTTTATAGAAAAGAAGATAGTATTTATTGTAGTGATGGAAGTGAAGAATATAATTTAAGTAACTATTCAGACACAACATTAGAAGAAGCTAAATATAAATTGAACTCTATAATAGGAGTTAAGGAATTAAAAGATTTCATTGAAAATGTTGAAAATAATGTAAAGGTACAAAAAATAAGAAAAAAATTAGGTTTAAAAGTAACTTCTCCTTCATTAAATATGATTTTTGCAGGTAATGCAGGAACAGGAAAGACAAATGCAGCAAGAGTAACATTTGAATATTTTAATGCATTAGGTCTTTTATCTAATGGAGTATTTAGAGAAGTAAGTAAAAGTGATTTTGTCTCTGAAAATGTAAATGATGCTTCTAAAGTAACAATGGATATTATAGATTCAGCTATGGGAGGAGTATTATTTATAGATGAAGCTTATTCTTTATGTGAAAGTGAAGATGATAAGTGGGGAAAAGAAATAGTAGATGCTTTATTAAAAGGAATAGAAGATAATAGAGAAAATCTTATTGTTATAATGGCTGGATATGAAAAAGATATGGAAAGATTCTTTTCTATAAATCAAGGATTAAAGTCAAGATTCCCAAATACAATTCATTTTTATGATTATACTCCAGAAGAAATGTATGATATTGCTATAAATATTGCAAAAGCAAAAGGTTATGAAATAAATCCAGAAATTAAAAATGAAATAATTGAATTATTTTATAAAAACCAAATATCAGGTAAAAATGATTTAGGTAATGCTAGATTTGTAAGAAATATAGTTGAAAATGCAATAATGGATGCTTCTAAAAAATATATTAGTGGAGAAGGAAAAGGTATAGATGTCCTTGATTTTGAAAACTTTAACTTTAAAGTAAAAACTAAATTTGATTTAGAAAAGAAGCTTTCAGAAATTATAGGGCTTCATAGCGTTAAGAGACTTTTAAGGGATCAATATAAATTAATTATTGCACAAGAAAAAAGAAAATCAGTTGGAATTCATACTGAAATAGACCAAAACTTAAATATGGTATTTGCAGGTAATCCAGGAACAGGAAAAACTAGTATAGCTAGATTAGTAGCAGAAATGCTTAATAGTATTGGACTTCTAAAAACTGGTCAATTAATAGAAACAGATAGAAGTAGCTTTGTAACTGGAGAAAAAGGAAGTACTGCAAAAAGAACAGAAGAAGTGTTTAAAAAAGCTATTGGTGGAGTATTATTTATTGATGAAGCTTATACTCTTGCAAATGATGAACTTGGAATAGAAGCCATAGAAACTTTATTAAAGCTTATAGAGGATTATGGAAATAGCGTAGTTGTTATTTTAGCAGGATATGAAAAGGAACTTGAAGATTTCTTTGATGTAAATATAGGATTAAAATCAAGATTCCCATTATGGACTAAGTTTGAAGATTATAATCCTGAAGAACTTTTAGATATGGCTGTAAAAATTATAAATAATAAAGGCTTTAAGTTATCTAAAAATGGATATGTATGGCTTAAAAAGAGCTTTGAAAATATATATGAAGAATCAGATGCTCAATCAGGAAATGGGCGTATGGTTAGAAACTATGTAGAGAATTTAATTAGAATTCAAAGTATAAGAATTTCAGAAACTGACATAAGTACTTATGATATGAATTTAATAACAGCTAAAGATATAGAAAGTGTCGGAGATTATGCTAGAAATGTAATAGACTTTGATAAGTTAACTTTAAATATAATAGGAAGAGAAAAAGAAAAGAGAATATTTAAAAACATAGCAGAACTAATAAAACTTAGAGAGTTTAGAAGAAAAAAAGGTATATCTGTATCAGCTCCTAAAGACTTAAATATAATTCTTTCCGGAGATGAAGGTTCAGGAAAAAGTATTTTTGCTGAAACTATAAGTGAAGAATTATTTTCTTTAGGTTTAACAAAAACTAAAAACTTAGTAAGAATAAAAGGAATAGAGTTAAGTGAAAAATTAAAAAATAATTCTGTTGATAGTATTTTAGGAAAGAACATAGGAAAAACAGTTTATTTATATAATTTAGATAGCATACTAAAAGATAAAAATGGAGTTTATTATATAAATGAATTAATAGATTTTATGAATAAAAATAGCGGAAAGATAGTACTTATTTTAGGAGGAAAAGAGAAAGAGATAAAAGAACTTCTATATAGAAATACAAAACTTGGTGGAATATTCTTAGAATATATAAGACTTAATGATTATTCAGAAAATGAAATAAAAAATATAGTTATAAATAAATTATCAATTAAAGGATTTTCATTTGATAAAGATGAAATAGAAACTTTAGAAGATTCATTAAGAGAAATTTATAATAATAAAAAGATAAAAATAAAAAATGGGGTATTAGCAGAAAATTATATGGATATTATAACTAAATTACAAGGAATAAGAGTTGGAAAGGATAAGATAACTAATTACTTAAATTCTAAAATAGAGAAAATAGATATATTAGAAGCTAAAGAAGAATTTTTAAACAAATTTACAATTGAAGATTTAGAGTATGAAGAAAAAGGTCATGATTTAGAAAATTTATTAAAATTAAAAGAATTATTAGATTTAAATTTAATAACTAAAGAAGAATTTGTTAATATGAAAAAAGACCTTTTTTAATCATTAAAAATAATAGTATAATATATTTATAAAAAATTAGTTGATTTTATGCGATATATTTAGAAATATGTATGGGAGGTAAAAGCATGGAGGGGTTGGAAAAAGAAATTATAGAGAAAAAAGAAGATATATTAAAAAATATAAGCAATAAAATAAATTTTTTAGAAAGTAAAATACAATATTTAATAGATGAAAATGCAGAATTAAAGAATAAATTAAGGGAAAACAGTTTGGAAAATAAAAAATTAGATTTAATTTTAGAGAAATTAGATATCATTAAAGAATTAAAAAAAGAAAATTATAATGATATTATAAATAAACAATCAGAAGAGCTTTCTTTAGAAAAACATAATTTAGATAGGAAAGAACCAAAAGAAATAGATAAAAGAGATATAAATGGATTATTAAAAGAAGGAGAATATTATTTAGATAGGTATAATAATCATGAAGATCTTATTATATCTATGGATTATTTAGGAGAAGCTTCTGATTTAGGAAGTATAAAGGCAAGCTATCTATTAGGAAATATATATTATGAAAATGAATTTTATAAAGATATAGATTTAGCAATTGAATATTATAAAAGAGCAAGTTTTGGAAGATATGAAGAAGCTATAGAAAAACTAATCCAAATATATGAAAATAAAGGTAATGAAGGAGAGTATATTTATTATCATTATCTGGGAGATATATTCTTTAATGGTGATTTTGTTGAAGAAAATAAAGAAAAATATATGGAATACTACATGATATCAGCTGAAAAAGGTGTAGAAGAAAGTATAAATAAACTTATAAACATATATATTGATTTAGCTACTCAAAATGACCCAGAAGCTTCATTTATGCTTGGAGAAATATATAATATTGGAGAATGGGTAGAAAGAGACGAAGAGGAAGCTTTTGATTGGTATAATAAATCTGAAACTGATGGTAATGAAGAAGGAAGGGTTAAAGCTGGAGAATTAGCTCTTGAAATAGGAGACATTTTATATGAAGAAGAAGATATAAAATGTATTGAATGGTATAGTATTGCTTCAGAAAAAGAAAATAGAGAAGCACAGTATAAGCTAGCTCAATTATTTGAAAAAGGCAACTTTGTTGGAAGAGATGAGGAAAGAGCATTAGAATTATATAAACGTGCTGCTGAAAATGGATATATAAAGGCTTTAACAAAAGTAAAAATAATTAAACCTATGAAAAGTTTATTTAACAAAGAAAGAGATTAGTAAAGAGATTAGTATGGAAAGAAGTAGAAATTTTAAATTTTTACTTCTTTTTTTATTGAATTTATGAACAAAAATTGACAAAAGTCACGAATTTGATACAATTACATTTGTGAGAAAAAGAATAAAAACATAGGAGGATTAAATGGAGGACAGAAATTTAAAAAAAGAAATAAGTCTTTTTATGGCTACCATGCTTGTATGTGGTAATATGATAGGTTCAGGAGTATTTATGTTGCCAGCAACTCTTGCTAGTGTTTCAGGACCATTATCTACAATAATAGCTTGGATAATAACAGCAGGAGGTTCTATATTAATAGCCTTATCATTTGCAAACTTAGGTACTAGATATCCTGAAACAGGAGGAGCATACCAATATACTAAAACAGCATTTGGAGAATTTACTGGGTTTCTAAGTGCATGGCTTTATTGGAATGGTTCTTGGATAGGAAATGCAGCAATAATTGTAACACTAGCAAGTTATAGTGCAGCTGTTATTCCAGTTTTAAATAATCCTCTTGTATCAATAATATATACAAGTGCTATACTTTGGATTTTTACAATAATAAATATAGTTGGAGTTGAAAAAGCAGGAAAATTACAAAGTTTTGCAACAGTTTTTAAAATTTTATTTTTCCTTGTATTCATAGTTATAGCTTTTTTAAATTTTGATTCAGGAAATCTTTTACCATTAATACCAGAAGGAAAAGGATTTAGCACAATTCCATTAGCAGCTACTTCGACTTTATGGGCATTTGTTGGTATGGAAAGTGCAACAGTTACAGCAGGAGAAATAAAAAATCCTAAAAAGAATGTAAGAAAAAGTACAATATATGGAATACTTATTGCATCTGTAATTTATATATTAATAAGCTTAGCTTCTATGGGAGCAATGCCAAATAGTGAGTTAAGCCAAAGTCAAGCACCGCTTACAGATATTCTTTCAAAAATTTTAGGAAGTTCAGTAGGAAAGCCAATAACATTCGCAGTTGTTATTTGTATTTTAGGGACAACTATTGGATGGCTTCTTTCAACTGCACGTGTTGCTTATGCAGCAGGAGAAGATGGAGTATTTCCAAAGTTTTTTGGAAAATTACATCCTAAATACAAAACACCAGCAAATTCATTAATAATTGGATCTGTATTAGTTAATATACTTCTTATAATGAATTATCAGCAAAGTATGGTAGATGCATTTACTTTTATAACAATACTTGCAACACTTTCATTTTTACCTATATATCTTTTAACAGCAGCTGCTGAAATAATGCTTATGTTTAAAGTAGGAGAAGAGTTTAATTTAAAAATATTTATAAAGAGAGCTATAGTTCCTCTTTTAGCTTTTGTGTATTCAATTTGGACAATATATGGTTCAGGGGCAGAAACAGTAATGTGGGGATTCATACTTTTATTATTAGGGGTTCCATTTTATATTTATAATTATCATAAAAATAAAGCTTAGTTAAGAAGTCTATCCATTTAGGATAGACTTTTTTGTTTACTTAATAAAATTAATTAAAACTATTCTAATATAAAATAAGTTTGCATAATTATAGATAACATTAAATTTTTAGTTTTGGAGGAGAAAATGGGGAGAAAAAAATTATCTTTATGTATAATAAGCAAAAATGAAGAAAGTTTAATTGGAAATGCAATAGAGAGTGTAAAAGAAGTTGTAGATGAAATAATATTAATTGATACTGGTTCAAAAGATAAAACAGTAGAGATAGCTAAAAAATTTGGAGCAAAAATTTATAATGAAGATTTTTATTATGATTTTTCAGATATAAGAAATAAAGGAATTGAAAAGGCTAAAGGAGATTGGATATTATTTTTAGACTGTGATGAAAAGATAAAAAATAAATATGATATTTATAAAGCATTAGAAGAAGTTAAAGATGAAGTTTGTATATCAATGAGAGTTTGTAGTTATTTAGATTCCGTAAAAAGGAATGAAAATAATATAATAAGGTTATTTAAAAAAGATGAAAATATAAAATTTGAAGGAAGAATACATGAAAGTATAGAAAAATCTGTAATAGAAAATTTCGGAATAGATAAAATTAAATACACTGACTTAGAAATCCAACATTATGGTAGTGATAAAAAGATAGTTGACGTAAAAGAAAAACTTAGAAGAAATTTAAAAGTATTTTCTTTAATGGGAGATGAAGAAAAAGATTGTAAATATTATTTTGATATAGGAAATGAATATGGCAGAATGTTTGATTTTGAACTTGCATTAGAAAATTATGATAAAGCATTTGAAATATATGATTCTAATAAGTTATTTAAAGCTAGTCTTATTTTGAATAAAGCTAAAGCTATGCATAAGCTAGGTTTATTTGATATGGAAATAGAATTTTTAGATAAAAGCATAAAAGAATATGAAGATTTTAAAGATCTATATTTTTTAAAATGTCTTTGTGAAGTTCAATTAGGTAATTTTAAAATTGCAAATGAAAGTTTAGAAAAATATATGGAATTAGAGAAAAATATAAAATATCCATCAAGTGAATTTGAACGAGTTATTGATATTAAAAGTTTTTATGACAATATAAAAGAAATATCATCTGTTGTTAAATTTTAAAAAAACAAGTCTTAAGAATATTAAATTCTTAAGACTTTTTCAAATTAATACAAATTTATCATAATTTTTTAAAAAATATATTTTTAAATTCAATAAATTTGAAAAAAGTGGTATACTAATAATGAACAAAAGGTAAATAAAAGATGAATAAGAGGTAAACGTTATGGGGAAGAAAAAGATATTGGGAATACTTATTTCTATTGGTTTGATTGGTAGCTTTACATGGACTTATATAAATAGAGTAAATGAAAAGAATACAAGAGAAGTAGAAACTAATAGAGATACAGCAGTATTAGTACAAAAAATTGGACAATCATCTTATGGGGATAAAATAAAATATTCAGGAAAACTTTCTTATGGAGAAGAACAAAAAATAATGTCTATATTAGATTCAAAAGTAGTTTACGTAGGCGTTAAGGAAGGTGACTATGTAAAAAAAGGTGACATAATATTAAAATTTGATTCTTCAGATATAGATAAAAACTTAGAAAAAGTTAAATCTAGTTATTCAGAAGCCTTAAATAAAGGAAAAGAAAGTTTAAAAAAATTAGATGGATTAAAGGATAATCTTAAAGCTAATGAAGATGAATTAAAAAAATTAAAAGAATCTAAGGAAAAATTAGAATCTGAAATAAAAGAATTAGAAAATAGTTTAAATAATTTAGAAGAGAAAAAAGATGAAATTTCAATAGAAGAATATGAGAAGTTAAAAGAAGAAAAAAATAAAGAAAATATAAAAAAGAAATCTGAACTTTTAAAAGTTTCAGCAGAAATTAAAACAAAAGAAGTAGAAATATTAGCTCTTAAAAAATCTGTACAAGGAATAGATAAAATAGATTTAGGAGCTTTAGAGGGTAATGGGAATAATAAAGTTTATGAGCAAATAGAAAAGCTAAAAGAAAGTTATACAATTAAAGCCGGAATAGATGGAAAAATAACTAATTTAAATGCTTTTTTAAATGAAAAAATAGAAAATAAAATGCTTCCAGCAGTTACTATTTCTAATGAAAATGTGTTAGAAATGAAGTTTGGAGTTGATGAAGAATATTTATCTAATTTTAAAGTTGGGGACAAGATAGAGGTTCAAATAGAAGGTGAGAAAGAAACATATAAAGATATTGGAGTTGTAAAAAAGATTGATAGAAAAAGTGATCTTAGAACAGGACAATATAATGTATATTTAGAGATAAAAAATAATGGAAATTATAAAATAAATGATTATGTAAGCTTCTTTTTACAGAATAATTCAAATGTATCAAATGATATGATAAGTAAAAACTGTATTATTAGAGAAGGAGATAAAACTTTTGTTTATGTAGTAAAAGATAATATAGTTAATAAAAAAGAAGTAAAAACTGGAGAAGAAGGAACTCATAAAATAAGAATAAAAGAAGGACTTTCCACAGATGATTTAGTTATAGAAAAAGGAAAGGAATATGTAAAAGAAGGACAAAAAGTAAATATTGTGGAGGGTGAAAAATAATGAAAATTTCGGAATTTAGCATTAAAAGGCCAATCACAATATTTATGGGAATAGTAGCTTTACTTATATTTGGGATAGTTTCATATTCAAGATTAAATTTAGATATGTTACCTACTATGGATGTGCCTATAATACTCGTTAATACTCAATATATTGGAGCTGGACCAACTGATGTAGAAGGAGAAGTTACAAAGCCTTTAGAAAATGTAATAAGTACAGTATCAAATGTAGAAAATGTAAAATCAATATCAAGAGAAGGAATGTCAACAATAATAATTCAATTTGCAGATGGAACAGATATGAATTTTGCTTCTTTGGAATTAAGAGAAAAAGTTGATATGATAAAAGAACTATTACCTAAAGAAATTATTCAGCCCATGATAGTTCAAATGGATCCTTCCATGATGCCAATAATGAATTTAGGTGTAAGCTTTAAAGGAGATAGAAACGATAAAATAGGAAATTTTGCTGATGAAGTTTTGAAAAATTCTATTGAAAGTGTAGAAGGAGTAGCTTCAGTAGATATATCAGGAAATGTGAAAAAAGGAATAAAAATAGAAGTAGATAATGATAAGTTATCTTCAAACGGAATAAACATACAAAGTCTAATAGCGGCTATAAAAAGTGAAAATGTCAATATTCCTATAGGAAGTATTGTTGAAGGTGATTATGGTGTATTAGTAAGAACTTCTAATAGTATAAAAAATTTAGATGATATAAAAAATATAAGAATAAAAACAAATTCAGGAGAAGTAGTAAAATTATCAGACATAGCTAATATAGGTTATGAAGATAAAAAAGAAGAATCTTTTTCAAAAATAGATGGAAATGATGCATTAATATTAACTATACAAAAGGAAAGTACAGCAAATACAGTTGATGTATCTAGAAAAATAAATAAAAAATTAGAAGAATTAAAAGAAAAGAATAGTGATTTAGAAGTAATAAAAATTATTGACCAAGGTGAAATAATTGAATTCATGGTAAGTGCAGTAAAGAAAAATGCAGTTATAGGAGGTATCCTTGCAATAATAGTATTATTGCTTTTCTTAAAGGATATAAGAACTACAATAATAATGGGAATATCAATTCCAATTTCTATAGTTTGGACTTTCGTTATGGTTTATTTTAGTGGATTAACACTAAATATGATATCTCTAGGAGGAATAGCATTAGGAATTGGGATGCTTGTTGATAACTCGATAGTAGTTATAGAGAGTATATATAGGTATAAGAAGCTAGGATATAATAATAGTGAAGCTGCTTTATATGGAACAAAAGAAGTTTCAAAGGCTATTATAGCTTCTACAATAACATCTATATGCGTATTTTTACCAATTGTATTTGTTCAAGGAATTGCAGCAGATATATTTAAAGAAATGGCGTTAACAGTTACATTCTCTTTAATATCCTCTTTAATAGTATCATTTACATTAGTGCCAGTATTAGCAAGTAAACTTCTTAAAAATGATTCTTTAAATAAAGAAAATAAAACAGTAGAAAAATTAAAAAAACTATATGAAAAAGCATTAATATACTCTTTAGATAAAAGAAAAAATATAATAGGATTAGTTGTTTTATTTATAATATTAGGAGGAATAGCATTTTCAGGTGTTGGAATAGAATTTTTCCCAACATCAGATCAGGGGATAGTAAATGTAAAGTTAGAAACTCCAAATGGAACTTTAAATAACATATTAAAAGAAGAATCTTTAAAATTAGCTGATGAAGTAAAGGAAGTAGATGGAGTAGCAAATGTTTCTTTAAAAGGAAAAGATAATACTGCAAGTATGTCTATTTTATTAGATAAAAATAGAAAGAAAAGTGATAAAGAAATTGCAAGAGATATAAGAAAAGTATTATCTGATGTTCCAGGAGTAAAAGTTGAAGTTAGCACAGGAGGAACTCAAATGTCACAAGGTTCTCCAATTTCAATTAGTGTTAAAGGTGCTGATTTTAATGTATTAGAAGAAGTATCAAATGAAGTTTTAAAAAGAATGGAAACTATAAGTGGAATAGAAAATATAAAATCAACTAATAGTGATAAATCAGAAGAAATAAAAATTTCTATAGATAAAGAAAAGAGTGCTAAATATGGATTAAATGCTTTAACTATATCTCAAAGTATAAGTGGATACTTTAAAAATACAAGAGTTATGAATTTAAGAATAGATGACTCTAATTATGAAGTATATATATCACCAATTTCTAATAAGAATCCTGATTTAGAATCATTAAAAGAAGTAACAGTAACTTCAATTACAGGAAGTAAAATTCCACTTCTACAGATATGTAAAATAGAAAGAGGAGAAGGATTTTCAGAAATATATAGAACTGATGGATTAAGAGAAGTTACAATTAGTGCAGGATTAGATGGAAAACCACTTAATGAAGCTGTAAAGGAAATAAAAAATAGTTTAAATGATTATAATATTCCACAAGGATATGAAATAGTTTATGGTGGAGAAATAGAGCAAATGAAAGATGCATTTTCTCAAATGGCATTAGCTTTAATTTTAGCTGTACTATTAGTTTATATGGTAATGGCAGCCCAATTTGAGTCTTTAATAAATCCATTTATAATTATGTTCACAGTTCCTTTAGCATTTATAGGAGCTATAATTGTATTATTTTATACTGGAGTAACAATAAGTATTCCAGCTATGATTGGATTTGTAATGCTAACAGGGATAATAGTAAATAATGGGATAGTTTTAATAGATTTTATAAATAAAGAAAAGGAAAAGGGAATAGATACTAGACAAGCTATTATAAACTCAGGAAAAACAAGATTACAGCCAATATTAATGACTGCATTAACTACAATAATTGGATTACTTCCAATGGCTCTTGGAATAGGAGAGGGAAATGAAATTCAATTACCTCTTGCTATGACAGTTATAGGTGGACTTACAATAGGAACTTTATTAACTTTAATAGTAATTCCAGTTGTATATTCTATATTTGAACAAATAGCTAAAAAATTTAAAAGAAAAAAATAAATAAAATAAAACTCTACAATAATAAAAGTTGTAGAGTTTTTTATTTATTAAATTTTTATTTATTATTAGAAATATTTTCTTTTTTTAATAATTTTTTATGTTTTTTAGAATAATAATGCCTTGTTATAGTTGATACAAATAGCGTTCCAAGAGCTAAAGAACCAGCACTTGATAATGTATCAATAGCTAAATCTAAAGCCTTTAATGTATCTCCAGTTACGGCTGCGTGCATTGTATAATACATACCAGAACCAGGAACAAGTGGAATAAGAGCACAAATAACAAGAGTAGTTACTGGAGTTTTTAATTTCCTTGCCAAAATTTCTGAATATGTACTAAAACAAACAGCTGATATAAACATTGCAAAAGATGTAGAAGGGTCAAATAAAAGACAAAATTTATATACAAACCAACTTAATCCTCCAGCAATTGAAGCGAAAAATAAATTTCTTCCTTTTATATTAAATACCACTCCAAATCCTATTGTAGAAATAAAAGCGAAAATACTTTGAACTATTACATTTTCCATCTAAATCCCTCCAAATATCCTAATCCAAAGGCTAAGAACCATACCTGTTCCAACAGCTATAGAAACAGCAACTAGTACAGCCTCAAAAGCTTTTGTAATTCCTGCTAAAAAGTCACCAGCTATTGTATCTCTAATAGCATTTGTTATTGCAAGACCAGGAACTAATAGCATTATACTACCTATTATAGTTTTATCAATTTCATTTACGAAACCTAAGTTCATAGCTATTATAGCTAATAAAGCTGATACACCAGCACAAATTAAATTTATGAAAAAATCATTTATTTGAAGTTTATAAAATTTAATAGAAAGTATTTTTATAAATCCCCCAATAAAAAATGTAACTGCAAAATCATTCCAATTTCCACCAAATAGCCAAGAAAAACAAGCAGCGGCTAAGGCTGAAAAGAAAATAGTTGTTGGGTCTGAATATCTTTTTTCCTCACTAATTTTTTCTAATTCTTTTTCTATAAAATCAAAGTCTGGAGAATTGCTTGTTATATATCTTGAAAGTGCATTAATTTCTTCGATTCTATGCAAATTTACTCCTCTAGAAGAAATTCTTGTAACTAATGAATATGTTTGATTATTTGCACAAATTGAAACCATTATTCCTGTTGGAGTAACAAAGCTTTCAGCAGAATCTATATCATATGAATTACATATACGGCATATAGTTTCTTCGACTCTATAAGTTTCAGCTCCACTTTGAAGCATTAATGTTCCAGCTCTAATAGAAAGTTTAAGCAATTTATTTATATCCATAATAATATACCTCCAAAATTCATACACTTTTAATATTACAACATATAAATGTATTTTCATAGAAAAATAAATTTATTTGAAAAAGAATTAGTTAATATAAAAAAAACAATATAAATTTTTAAAATATATTGAAAGATTTTACTTGAGCAACTATAATTTTATAAAAAAGTATATTTTGGGGTGATAAAATGAATTTTGAAAAAATAAGGAAAACTGATAAAGAAATTTACAGTTTAATAGAAGAAGAATTAGATAGACAAGAAGAAGGAATAGAACTTATAGCTTCAGAAAATTTTACTAGTGAAGCTGTTATGGAAGCAATGGGGTCATATTTAACTAATAAATATGCTGAAGGATATCCACAAAAAAGATATTATGGTGGATGTGAAGTTGTAGATAAAATAGAGCAAATAGCTATAGATAGAGCAAAAAAATTATTTGGAGCAGAACATGCTAATGTTCAACCACATTCAGGTTCACAAGCTAATATGGCTGTTTATTTTACAGTTTTAAATCCAGGAGATACGGTATTAGGAATGGATTTAAGTCATGGTGGTCATTTAACACATGGTTCAAAAGTAAATTTTTCAGGAAAATTATTTAATTTTGTTTCTTATGGAGTAAATAAAAAAACTGAAATGATAGATTATGAAGAAGTTAGAAAAATAGCTTTAGAAAATAAACCAAAACTTATAATAGCAGGGGCTAGTGCATATCCAAGAGTTTTAGATTTTAAAAAGTTTAAAGAAATAGCAGATGAAGTAAATGCTTATTTAATGGTTGATATGGCACATATTGCAGGATTAGTAGCAGCTGGAATTCACCAATCTCCAGTACCATATGCAGATTTTGTAACAACTACAACACATAAAACATTAAGAGGACCTAGAGGTGGACTTATTTTATGTAAAGAAAAATTTGCAAAAGATTTAAATAAAAATATATTCCCAGGTATGCAAGGAGGTCCTTTAATACATGTAATAGCAGGGAAAGCAGTATGTTTTAAAGAAGCTTTAGAACCTAGTTTTAAAGAGTATGCTAAGAATGTAGTTGAAAATTGTAAAGTTCTAGGAGAAGAATTAGTTAAAAAAGGTTTTAAACTTGTATCAAATGGAACAGATAATCATCTTATTTTAGTTGACTTAACTAATAAAAATGTTACAGGAAAAGAAGTTGAAAATCTTTTAGATAAAATAGGAATAACTTTAAATAAAAATACTGTTCCAAATGAAACAAGAAGTCCTTTTGTAACTTCAGGAGTTAGAATAGGAACAGCAGCAGTTACAACAAAAGGATATACAACAGAAGATATGAAAGAAATAGCATCAATAATAAATGCTGCAATAGAAAATAAAGATGGAGGTTTAGAAGAATTAAAGATTAGAGTAAAAAAATTAAGTTCTAAACATCCAATGTATAAATAAGTTTAAAAAGACCGATCAAATTTTGATTGGTCTTTTTTTATAGCAATGTTCCTAAAATAAGAAAAAGAATATATTATATTATAAAAAATTTATAGGAATGAGGTTATGGGTGCTAATAGACTTTTAAAATTAACTAAGACTTGTAAAAAAATAAATATAGATAAAGAAAGTAAAATTGTATTAATGAGTGATGTTCATAGAGGAGATGGAGGAAGTAGTGATAGTTTAATAGGAAATAAAAATATATATCTTTCAGCGCTTAGATATTATTATAAAGAAGATTATACTTTAATAGAAATAGGTGATGGAGATGAATTATGGAAAAATAAAAATTTCATAGATATAGGCTATATTTATAAAGAAGTTTTTAGAATGCTAAATAGATTTAATACAAAAAACAAACTATATATGCTTTATGGAAATCACGATAAGAAAAAAAATAGTAAAAAATTTATAGAAAAACAAAAAAAACTTTTTAAAAAGATAGATAAGGATTTTGGAAAAGACTGTTTAAATTTAATAAATAATATTGAATTTCTAGAAGCTTTATCTTTAAAATATATTCATAATGGAAAAGAAATTTTTTTAGCACATGGACACCAGCTTGATTTTATGAATGATGAATTAGAATTGGTAAGTAGATTTTTAGTAAGATATTTATGGAGATTTTTAGAAGGGGTGGCAGGTTTTAAGGAGCCAATATCATCTGCTAAAAATTATAAAAAAGGAAGTAAAGTAGATAAAAAATTAAATGATTTTGCTAATAAAAATAAAAAGATGATTATATGTGGACATACTCATAATGTAAAATTTCCTGAAGTAGGAAAAGGTCTTTATTTTAATGATGGATGTTGTGTAAATCCAGGTATAATAACTAGTTTAGAGATAAATAATGGGCTTATTACACTTATTAAATGGAGTATAGAAGTAAATGAAAATAACAATCTTTATATAAAGAGAGGAATCATAGATGGACCTGAAAGAATTGGCGATTATTTGAAATATACAGATTAAAAAACTATAATAAATTAAAAGAACATATTTATAGGAGGAAAAAGATATGAAGTTTATAGATTTACACTGTGATACAGCTAGCAGATTATTTTATGAAAAAAATTTAGAGTTAAAGGATAGCATATGTAAAGTTGATATAAATAAATTAAAAAAAGGGGACGCTTTAATGCAAATGTTTGCTTTCTTTATAGATTTAGGAGAAATAAAAAGAAGTCCTTTAGATGAATTTTTAGCTATGTATGATAACTTTAAAATTCAATTAGAAAAAAATAAAGATAGTATAGAATTATTTAATGGAAAAATAGATTTAAACAAATTATATGCTTGTCTTACAATAGAAGAGGGAGAAGTATTAGAAGGAAATCCTTACAATGTAGAAAAAATAAGTGATATGGGAATAAAAGCAGTTACACTTACTTGGAATTATGAAAATAGCATAGGATATCCAAACTTTAATTTTGTTCATAAAGACAAAGGATTAAAAAAGACAGGATTTGATATTGTTGATGAATTAGAAAGATTTAATATAATACCAGATTGTTCTCATTTATCAGATAGAGGATTTTGGGATTTAATAGAGCATTGTAAAAAACCATTTGTAGCTACTCATTCTAATGCGAGAGCTATTCAAAATCATCCAAGAAATTTAACAGATGAAATGATAAAAGCTTTAGGAAATAAAGGTGGAATAACAGGAATAAATTTCTGTAGTGATTTTGTTGCTGATTCAGAAATAACAAAAGTAAAAGATTTAGTTCGCCATATGAGCTATATAAGAAATAAAGGTGGAATAGATATTTTAGCTTTAGGAAGTGACTTTGATGGAATAGAAAATGAAGTCGAAGTTAAAGATTGTAGTTATATGGAAATATTAATAGATGAAATGAAAAAAGAAGGTTTTACGGTAAATGACATAGAAAAAGTATTCTATAAAAATGCAATGAGAATCTTTAAGTAGGAGAGCAGAATGGGAAAATTAACTGGAAAAGTAGCTATAATAACAGGAGCAACAAAAGGGATAGGTTTAGGCATAACTAAAGCTTTTTTAGATGAAGGAGCTATGGTTTTAGGAACTTATTCTAAAGATGAAAAGAGTAAAATTAAAGCTGAACAAGAATTAGAAAACTTTAAAGGAAATGTAAGATTTTTTAAAGCTGATATAAGTGATTTCAGCTTATCAAGTGAGATATGTAATAAAGCAAAAGAATATTTTGGAAAAATAGATATCTTAGTAAATAATGCAGGAATAAGCAAAATAGGTCTTTTTATGGATTCTACAAAGGAAGATATAGAAAATTTATTTAACATAAATCTTTTAGGTCCTATATATTTAACTAAAGAAGTAGTAAATCATATGATATCTACTGGAGGATCTATTTTAAATATATCATCTATATGGGGAGACTGTGGAGCATCTTGTGAAACTTTATATTCTGCTAGTAAAGGTGGAATAAATCTTTTTACTAAAGCATTAGGAAAAGAACTTGCTATGGCAAATATAAGAGTTAATGCTATTGCTCCAGGAGTTATTAATACTGATATGAATTCTTTTCTAAATGAAGAAGAAAAAGAAGAATTAAATGAAGAAATTCCAATGGGAAGGTTTGGAGAAACATCTGAAATTGGTAAATTGGCAGTGTTTTTATGTAGTGATGATTCTTCATATATAACTGGTCAAATAATAAAAGCAGATGGTGGAATGATATAAAAAAATAAGACAAAAGTCTAATTACTTTTGTCTTATTTTTTATAATTTTATGTTTTAAATATATTAATCAACTTGTTCTAAAGGAGCTTTAATAGTAAATAAAACACCTTCTTCTACGCTTCTTAAATCATAGTCAAATTTGTGCAAATCTAATATATTTTTTACTATTGCTAATCCTAAACCAGCACTATTTTTTTCACGATTACCTGATTTATCTAGTCTATAAAATTTATTGAAAAGATTGTCATATTCATTTTCAGGAATAAAAGCATTTGTATTTAATAATTTAATAATAACAAAATTGTCATCAGTAGATTCAATAGAAAGCTTTATTTCTGAATTTTCAGGAGTATATTTTATTGCATTAGACATTAAATTTGTTAAAACTTGATTTAATTGAAGAACATCTCCTTTTATATATGAATACTCATTTTTAGGTATAAACTCTAAAGATAAATTTTTTTCTAAACATTCTAAAGAAAAAGTATTAATAATTTTTTTTGCTAATCTGTTTATATTAAATATTTCAAATTGTGGAGTAACTGCACCAGATTCTAATTTTGATAATTGGAGCATATTAGAAACTAATTTACCCATTTTTTGTGATTCATCTATTATTATTTGTAAATATTCATCTCTGTCTTCGCCTTTTACTACTCCATCTTTTATTCCTTCTGCATAACCTTCAATTATTCCTATTGGAGTTTTAAGTTCATGACTAACACTTGCAATAAAATCTTTTCTCATAACTTCTAGTTGTCTTTCTTTTTCAATATCTTTTTCAAGCTTTAAATTCTTTTCTTTTAATTCACTTAAAGTAGATTCTAGTTTTTCAGAAAGAAAATTAAAAGTTTTAGCTAAGTTTCCAATTTCATCTTCTTTTTTTATATTACATCTTTCAGAAAAATCCATTTCGCTCATTTTTTTTGCAACATTATTTATTTGGATAAGTGGGCGAGAAATTTGTCTACTATAACAATAAGATAAAAGTATAGAAAGTATTATAGCTCCTATAAAAATATAAATATAAAATTCACTAATAATATTACTAGCTTCTAAAATAGGTTGAATTGAGGATACACAAAGTATTATAGAATCATTATTAGAATTAGTGGATATAGCAGAAGCAATTCCTATATTTTGACCTTCTATACCAGAAAAATGAGTTGAAACAGTTTTATTTTGTGAAAGTATATTATAAAGAACAGATTTATTTTTTAATATATCTGAACAAAAACTTTTTAATATTGTTAAATCATGTTCATCAGTATAAGATTCACCTGGTATAAATTTTAATTCTCCATTAAGCGAAAATATTGCAATTTTAGCGCCATTTACATCTTCAAAATTTTTTAAAGCAGAATATAATTGCATATTATTTGATAAATGTCCAGTATACTCATATTTAAATTTATTTATTGCTGTTATTAAACTATCTGTTTTCTTTTTTTCATAAAAGCTCTCAAATATAAAAGTTTGAGCTACAAGGATTAATATTAATAAAGTTACTAATATAAAAAAAGTTATAAAAAATATTTTTTTTGATAAAGAAAGTTTTTTAGATAATGAGAACTTCATTATTTCACCTCAAATTTATAGCCACTGCCACGAACAGTAACTATAGAAGAAGATTTATCAGATAATTTTTCTCTTAATCTTTTAATATTAGTATCTACAGTTCTTATATCTCCGTAATAATCAATCCCCCATACATGATCTAATATATTGTCTCTTGAAAGAGCAATTCCTTCGTTATCAGTTAGATAAACAAGAAGTTCATATTCCTTTGGTGAAAGTAAAATCTCTTTATCATGTATATAAACTTCATGAGATAGCTTGTTTATAAGTATGCCATTAAAATTTTTAGTACTTGAATCAACTTGTGTTCTAGTTCTTTTAAGTAAAGCCTTAGCTTTAGCTAATAATACTTTAGGACTAAATGGTTTAGTCATGTAATCATCTGCGCCAAATTCATATCCTTGAAGTTTATCTTCCTCTTCACTTTTAGCAGTTAATAAAATAACTGGAATAGTTGAAACCTTTCTTATTATTTCTAAAAATTCTAGTCCATTCATTTCAGGCATCATAATATCTAATATAATAATGTCTACTTTGTTTTCTCTAAAAAGTTTAAGACCTTCAGCACCATTATTTGCTTCTAAAACATCAAAGTTTTCACTAAGAAAATAGTCGCGTATTAAAAATCTAATTTTTATTTCATCTTCAATTATTAGCACTCTATTCCCCATAAAAAAACCTCCTAATTAAATATAGTATTAATTACATTATATATAAAAAAAATACCTTGTAAAACATATGTTTTTATAAACTGCTTTAGGTTTTATCATTTTTGTAGTAAAATACATAAAAAGATATTATATTTAAACTGACAATAAAACTGTAATGGGAGTGGGATATGATTAAGTTAAATTTTGATATAAAAAAACATAAATTGGAGAATGGATTAGAAGTAATAACAGTTAAGAAAGACACGCAAATAGGTGCTATAAATATAGGATTTAAAATAGGAGCAATGTTTGAAAGTATAAGAGAAAAAGGAATAAGTCATTTTGTAGAACATATGCTTTTTAAGGGAACTAAGAATTTAAACAATGAAGAACTTAATAGAGAATTAGAATCTTTAGGTGGGGAGTATAATGCATACACAGATTATGATGCTACTGTATATACTATAGGTTGTTTAGAGGAAGAAATGGAAAATGCAACAAAATTGTTAGGAGATATGGTTATAAATTCTGTTTTTGAAGAAGAAGAAATAGAAAAAGAAAGAAGTGTTATTTTAGCAGAACTTAGAACTGGAAGAGATGATATAGAAGATTTAAGTTTTAAAAAGACAAATGAAATAGCATTTGAAAAGGGATATTTAAAATGGGAAGTTATAGGACTTGAGGAAAATGTCAAAGCTTTTAACAGAGATGATATAGTAAATCATTTTAATAAATTTTATGTCCCAAGCAATGCAATAGTTACAATAGTTACTTCACTTGAACATGAAGATGCATTAAATATGATAAAAAGATCATTTTCAAATTGGGAAGACAAAAAAGTAAATAAAATATCTCCTATAAAAGAAAAAAATAAATGTATAAGAAAAATAAGTTATAAAGATGATATAGAGCAAAGCACTATAATTTATTTATATACTTTTGATGATTTATCAAAAGAAGATGAATTACCTCTTAGAATTTTAAATCATAGATTAGGAGAAAGTTCAAATTCAATTCTTTTTAGAGAAGTTAGAGAAAATAGAGGATATGCTTATGATATATTTACACATTTAGATATAAGCAAAGATTCAAAAAGTCTTTATATCTACACTTCTGTAGGAGATGAAGATGTTGAAAAAACAGAAAAAGTAATAGATTCTATTATAGAAGATATTACAAATGGTAAAATAACTTTTAATGATAGAGATTTAGATATAATGAAAAAAGTTCATAAAACTGCTGTAATAAGCACTTTAGAAGATTCATCAGAGCTTTGCAATTATATTCTTCATCAAGAATTATCAGAAGAAGATTTATTAGAATTTGTTAAGGACATGAATAGATTAAATCTAATTAAAAAGGAAGAAATACAAAAGGTTGGAAGTAAAGTGTTGAAAAGTCCAACAGTTCATATATTAAGAAGAAAAGAGGACTAAACTTTTGGGGAAAATAACAAAATTAGAAGAGGGAAAAAGAAATAAAAATAGAGTAAATGTATATATAGATAATAACTTTTCATTTGCTATGGATTTAGAACTAATTTATAAAATGGGTTTAAAAGTAAATTCTGAAATAAATGAAGATGAAATTAGAGAAATAGCAGAAAAAGAAGGTTTTTCAAAATGTAAGGAAAGTGCAATTAGGGCAATAGAGAGAAGTTATAAAACAGAAAAAGAACTTAGAAATAAATTACATGAAAAAGAATTTTCAGATGAACAAATAGACTATGCAATAGATTTTCTAATAAAATATAATTTTTTAGATGATGTAAAGTATGCAAGAATGTATGTAAAAGATAAACTTTTTAATCAAGGAAAAAATAAAATAAGATTTTCACTTGAAAGAAAAGGTATAAGCAGAGATATAATAGAAGATATTTTTCAAGAATTTGATAATGGAGAAGAATTAGAAAGAGGTTTATATCTTTGTGAAAAAAAATATAACTTATTAAAGAAAAGAGAGACAGATAAATATAAATTAAAAGATAAATTATTTAGATATTTAGTAGGAAGAGGTTATGATTTTTCAACATCAAAGGAAATAATAAATAAAATACTAAATGATAATGAATACTAAAATGGAGGAATAATGGAAGGAAATATACCGATATTAATATGTTTAATTGTAATATTATTACCAGCATTAAAAGCCGCATACAATTCCTTAAGAATAAAAGAATTTGATTATGTATTAAATGAAGTTACAGGAAGTTTTTCATTAATAGTATCTATATTTATAATATTTAATTTTTTTAAACCATTAAATAATTGGATAAATACTTTTGTATCTAGTTTAGACTTAAGCCATATTATAGAGTATTTATTAAAAATGGGACTACTTATAGGAAGCTTTTTAGTAATTAATTCAATTTTATATAATCTTTTTAGAATAATAAATAGATTTTTAATTTGGAAACAGATAGAATTTTTAGAGGACAAAGGTTTTTTTAGATTTATAATATCTACTTTTCTTGGAGCTATAAAAGGTTTTTTAACATTAATTCTTATATTTATAGCGATTATCTTTATAAATAAAAGTGGAGTAATAGATAAACAAATAAATATTTTTAATAATATAAGAGTTTATAATATATTAGAACAAAATGTTGATACACAAAAAATAAGCGAAATAAAAAGTGGGCTTATAAAAGATTCTAATATTCCTACAATTGTTTATTATAATGGAGTCACATTATCACAAGGGGTAAAAAGTGATTCTGCTATAAATGAAAAAGCATTAGAAATAACTAGAAATGCAAAAACAGATTTAGAAAAAGCGAGAATAATTTATGCTTGGATAGGAAGTAACATAACCTATGATGATAAAAAAGCAGAAGAAGTTATGAATGGAGATAAAAATGTTAAAAGTGGAGCAATAGTAGCCTTTAATACAAGAACAGGAATTTGCTTTGACTATGCATGTCTTTATGTAGCAATGGCAAGAGCTGTAGGTTTACCTGTAAGGCTTATTACTGGAACAGCATTTAATGGAAAAGAATATATAAGTCATGCATGGAATCAAGTATATATAAAAAGTTTAGGTAAATGGATAAATGTTGATCCAACTTTCTATAAAGCAGGAGATTACTTTAATAATAGCAATTTTAATGCAGATCATAAAGAAGAAAGTATAGCAGGACAATGGAATTAAAAAAAAGATTAGGAGAGTTTTATTTTAAACCTCCTAATCTTTTTTATATTTTGAAATTAAAAGTTTTATTGCCTTTTCACATTCTTCATCACTATTATTTAATGCCCAAGCCATATTAAAGTAAATTAAAGCCTTTTTATGAATATCTTGCATAGCGTAGCAATATCCAAGATTGAAAAAATATTTACTTTCTCTTTGGATGTCAATTGCTTTTTTTAACATATCAATTGCAGAAGAATACTCTTTTAACTTTATAAAACATACACCTGCATTATAATATGAGCATGCTTGATTATCATTAGATTTAACAGCTTTTTTGTAAAAATCAATAGCTTTTTTATACTCATGAGTATTATATAATCTGTTACCTTCATTAAAATAATTCAAAATATAACCTCCTAGATAGAATGTCTGTTATAATTATTTACATTATGGGCATTATTTGTATATTATATACATAAAATAAAAAAATATGATATTTTAAATTAATTTTAAATTTTACAATTATAGTTGATTTAGAATTAAATATTATATAATATCAATATATGCGATTTAATTTAAAAATAAAGAGGTGTAAACAATGGAAAAATTTAAACTGGGGCTAGATGTAGGGTCTACAACAGTTAAAGTTGTCTTATTAGATAAACAAGACCAAATGGTTTTTAGTGAATATAGAAGACATTTTTCAAACATAAAGCAAACCATAATAGACATTATGAAGGAATGTTTTGAAAAATTTGGAGATTTAAAATTATCTGTAACTATAACTGGATCAGGAGGACTTTCTATGGCCAATTGGTTAGGAGTAAAGTTTGTTCAAGAAGTTATAGCATGTACAGAAACTATTGAAAATGTAATTCCACAAACAGATGTAGCTATAGAGCTAGGGGGAGAAGATGCAAAAATAACTTATTTAAAAGGTGGAATAGAACAAAGAATGAATGGTTCTTGTGCTGGGGGGACAGGAGCTTTCATAGATCAAATGGCATCACTTTTAAATACTGATGCTACAGGGTTAAATGAATTAGCTAAAAGCTATACAGTTATTTATCCTATTGCTTCAAGATGTGGTGTATTTGCAAAAACAGATGTTCAACCACTTATTAATGAAGGTGCTAAAAAAGAAGATATTGCAGCATCAGTACTTCAAGCAGTTGTTAATCAAACAATTGGCGGACTTGCTTGTGGGAAGCCTATTAAAGGGCATGTAGCATTCTTAGGAGGACCTTTATATTTCTTATCAGAATTAAGAAAAAGATTTATAGAAACTTTAGAGCTTACTGATGAAGAAATAATATTCCCAGAAAATCCTCAGCTATTTGTTGCAATGGGAGCGGCTCTTTTATCAAAAGAAGAAGATCCTATAGATTTCGTAGACTTAATAGAAAAAGTAAATGGAATGAGCGATGCTAAGGATGATGAAGTATTAAGATTAGACAAACTATTTAAAACTGAAGAAGAATTTAATAAATTTAACGAAAGACATAATAAAGCAAAAGCTAAGAGAGCAGATATAAAAGATGCAAAAGGAAAAGTATTCTTAGGTATAGATGCAGGGTCAACAACAACAAAAGTAGTTTTAATAAATGAAAATGATGAAATAATTTACTCATACTATGGTGGAAATGGAGGAAATCCATTAAAGAAAATCGTAGATATTATGAAAGAATTATATTCTGAATTACCTAAAGAAGCAAAAATAGCAAAAGCTACTGTTACAGGATATGGAGAGGCTCTTATAAAATCAGCTTTACATATGGATTTAGGAGAAATAGAAACAATAGCTCACTATAAAGCAGCAGATCATTTCTTACCAGGAGTAGACTTTATTCTTGATATTGGTGGTCAAGATATGAAATGCTTAAAAATAAAAAATGGAGTAATTGATAGCATACTTTTAAATGAAGCTTGTTCATCAGGATGTGGTTCTTTTATAGAAACTTTTGGAAAGTCTTTAGGCTTAGAAGTTGAAGATTTTGCAAAATCAGCATTAGATTCAGATAGTCCAGTTGACTTAGGATCAAGATGTACAGTGTTTATGAATTCAAAAGTTAAACAAGCTCAGAAGGAAGGGGCTTCAGTAGGAGATATTTCAGCAGGTCTTTCTTACTCAGTTATAAAAAATGCTTTATATAAAGTTATAAAAATTAGAGACCCAAAAGAAATGGGTGAAAAGATAATAGTTCAAGGTGGAACTTTCTACAATGATGCAGTTTTAAGAACATTTGAGTTGATTTCTGAAAGAGAAGCAGTAAGACCAGATATAGCAGGACTTATGGGAGCTTTCGGAGCAGCTATAATTTCTAAAGAAAGATATGTAGAAGGAGAAGAATCTACTATATTAAAAGAAGATCAATTAAAAGATTTTGATATGACATCTGAATTTAGAAGATGTGGTCTTTGTGGAAATAACTGTCTTTTAACTATAAATAAATTTACTACTGATGAAGAATTTATTTCAGGAAATAGATGTGAGAGAGGATTAGGTATTCAAATAAAGAAAGATACAGTACCAAATCTTTATAAATATAAATTCAAGAGAACTTTTGGATATAAACCATTATCAGTTGAAGAAGCTAAAAGAGGAACTATAGGATTACCTAGAGTATTAAACATGTATGAAAACTATCCTTTATGGTTTACACTTTTAACTGAACTTGGATTTAGAGTACAATTATCACCTGTATCATCTAAATCACTTTATGAAAAAGGAATAGATACAATCCCATCAGATTCAGCATGTTATCCAGCTAAATTAGTTCATGGACATGTTGCATCACTTATTGAAAGAGGATTTAAAAATATATTCTATCCATGTATATCTTATGAAAAGAAAGAATTTAGTGATTCAAACAATCACTATAACTGTCCTATGGTAACTTCATATCCAGAAGTTATTAAAAATAATATGGATGCAATAAAAGAAAAAAATATTAATTATATGACTCCTTTCTTCTCATTAAATGATGAAAAAGTTCTTGCAAAAAGAATTGTTCAAGAATTTAAAATGTTTAATGTAACATTAGATGAAGCTAAAAGAGCAGTTAAAAAGGCATTTGAAGAAAGAGAAGCTTATAAACGTGATTTAAGAGAAAAAGGTGAAGAAACTCTTAAATATTTAAAAGAAAACAATATGAAAGGTATTGTTTTAACAGGTAGACCATATCATGTTGATCCAGAAATAAATCATGGTATACCAGATGTTATAGCCTCATTCAAAATGGCTGTAATACCAGAAGATTGTATTTCTCATTTAGGAAAATTAACAACTAAATTAAGGGTAGTTGACCAATGGACATATCATGCAAGACTTTATAGAGCAGCAGCTTTTGTAAGAGATTGTGATGAACTGGAAATGATACAACTTAACTCATTTGGTTGTGGACTTGATGCTGTAACAACAGATCAGGTAAATGAAATATTAGCTGAAAAAGGTAAAATTTATACAGTATTAAAGATAGATGAAGGAAATAACTTAGGAGCTGCTAAAATAAGAATAAGATCTCTTAAAGCTGCTATTGAAGAGAGAGATAGAAATAACTATAAACCAGTATATGAAGATAATTCATACAAAAATATAGTATTTACAAAAGAAATGAGAAAAACTCATACTTTACTTGTTCCACAAATGTCTCCAATTCACTTTGATAAATTAGAAGTAGCAGGTAGAGCAGCTGACTTTAATATAGAGATATTACCAGCAAATGATACACATGCAGTTGATGAAGGATTAAAATTTGTTAATAATGACGCATGTTATCCATCAATAATAGTAATTGGACAAATAATTGCAGCTTTAAAATCAGGAAAATATGATTTAAATAATACTTCAGTTATAATAAGTCAAACTGGAGGAGGATGTAGAGCAACTAACTACATTGGGTTCTTAAAACTTGCTCTTAAAAATGCAGGTTATGAAAATGTACCAGTATTATCATTAAATGCTGTTGGACTTGAAAAACAACCAGGATTTAAGATAACTCTTAAATTTGTTAAGAAAGCTCTTATGGCAATTATATACGGAGATTTATTCATGAGAGTTTTATATAAAACAAGACCTTATGAAAAAGTTAAAGGATCAGCAAATAAGTTATATGATAAATGGAATGAAATTGCAAAAGAAAATATAAGAAATGGTGGAAAAAAAGAATTTAATAATATTATCAGAGGAATAATAAAAGACTTTGATAATTTAGAATTATTAGACATTAAGAAGCCAAAAGTAGGAGTTGTTGGTGAGATTTTAGTTAAATACCACCCAACTGCAAATAATGATATTGTAAGCTTATTAGAAAGAGAAGGAGCAGAAGCAGTAGTTCCTGATTTACTTGATTTCTTCTTCTATTCAGCATATGATAGTGACTTTAAGCAAAAATTCCTAGGAACAGGAAAACTTGAAAGAAATATAAGTATGCTTGTTATGAAATATATGGATAGCTATAGAAAAGTTATGAAAGATGAACTTAATAAGAGTAAGAGATTTGAAGCACCTAGAGATATTAGGGATTTAGGAAAGCTTGCATCAGAAATACTTTCATTAGGACATCAAACTGGAGAAGGTTGGTTCTTAACAGGAGAAATGATAGAACTTATAGAATCAGGTTCAGAAAATATAGTTTGTATGCAACCATTTGGATGTCTTCCAAACCATGTAACTGGTAAAGGAATGATGAAGGCATTAAAAGCTAAATATCCACAAGCTAATATTGTTGCAGTTGACTATGATCCAGGAGCTTCAGAAGTAAACCAAGTAAATAGAATTAAACTTATGCTATCTGTAGCATTTAAGAAATTAAAAGAAGAAAAATAATATTTTTAGTAAAAAACAGAAATATTGACAAAAAGAAAATTATAATATAACATATTATATAAATTATAATTGTATAAAAAAAGGCTTAGAAAAAGAGGAGTAAGAATAAGAAATATTAAAGAGAGAAGGGATTAGGTGAGAGCCCTTTATAGGAATTATTCTGAAGGTAGCTTTGGAGCTTTCCTTGTGAAATTATAGTAGCTAGGAACGGTTGTAAATCGTTAATTAATTAAGTGCATAGAAAATAGTATAATTTTCTATGAATAAAGGTGGTACCACGAGCTTTCGTCCTTTCATAGGATGAAAGCTCTTTTTATTTTATAAAATTAGGAGGAATTTAAATGTCAGAAATAAATAACCTTCAAACTACTTATAGTCCTAAAGAGTTTGAAGATAGAATTTATAAAAATTGGGAAGAAAAAAAATATTTTACGCCAAAGGTAGATAAGAGTAAGAAACCTTATTCAATAGTTATGCCACCACCAAATATAACTGGTAAACTTCATTTAGGTCATGCACTTGATAATACACTTCAAGATATGCTTATAAGATTTAAAAGAATGCAAGGTTATTCAACTTTATGGTTACCAGGACAAGATCATGCTTCAATTGCAACAGAAGTTAAAGTTGAAAATGAACTTTTAAAGCAAGGTCTTAAAAAGAAAGAAATGGGTAGAGAAGCTTTCTTAGAAAAAGTTTGGGAATGGACAGATGAATATAGAGAAAGAATAAGAACTCAACTTAAAAAAATGGGTTGTTCTGCTGACTTTACAAGAGAAGCATTTACAATGGATGAGCATTTAGATAAAGCAGTAAAACATGTTTTCGTTAAGTTATATAATGAAGGACTTATATATCAAGGAAATAGAATAACAAACTGGTGTCCTAAGTGTCAAACTGCTCTTTCAGATGCAGAAATAGAATATGAAGAAAAAGAAGGACATTTTTGGCATATAAATTATCCTTTAGCTGATGGTTCAGGATATTTAGAAATAGCAACAACAAGACCAGAAACTTTACTAGGAGATACAGCAGTTGCAGTAAATCCAGCTGATGAAAGATTCAAGCATTTAATAGGAAAAACTCTTATACTTCCACTTGTAAATAGAGAAATTCCTATAGTTGGTGATGATTATGTTGATTTAGAATTTGGAACAGGAGCTGTAAAAATAACACCTGCTCATGATCCTAATGATTTCCAAGTAGGAAAGAGACATAACTTAGAAATTATAAGAGTTATGGATGATAAAGGAATAATAAATGAAAAAGGTCTAAAATATCAAGGTATGGATAGATATGAAGCTAGACGTGCTATGGTAAAAGATCTTGAAGATTTAGGACTTTTAGTTAAAGTTAAACCTCATACACATAATGTAGGAACACATGATAGATGCGGAACTGTTGTTGAGCCAATAATCTCAAAACAATGGTATGTAAAGATGGAAAGTCTTGCAAAACCAGCAATAGAAGTTGTAAAAAATAAAGAAACTAAGTTTATACCAGAAAGATTTGAAAAAACTTATTTTAACTGGATGGAAAACATTCAAGATTGGTGTATTTCAAGACAATTATGGTGGGGACATAGAATTCCAGTATGGTATTGTAAAGATTGTAATGAAATAATTGTTTCAGAAACAGAAGTATGCAAATGTTCAAAATGTGGAAGTGAAAACTTAGAACAAGAAACAGATGTATTAGATACTTGGTTCTCATCAGCATTATGGCCTTTTTCAACTTTAGGTTGGCCAGAAAAAACAGAAGATTTAGAGTACTTCTATCCAACAAATACTCTAGTTACAGGATATGATATAATATTCTTCTGGGTTTCAAGAATGATATTTAGTGGAATTCATAATATGGATAAGAGTCCATTTGAAAATGTTCTTATACACGGAATAATAAGAGATTCTCAAGGAAGAAAAATGAGTAAATCTCTTGGTAATGGAGTAGATCCATTAGAAGTAATAGAAGAGTATGGAGCTGATGCATTAAGATTTATGCTTGTTACAGGAAATGCTCCAGGAAATGATATAAGATATTATCCTGAAAGAGTTGAATCAGCTAGAAACTTTGCAAATAAAATTTGGAATGCATCAAGATTTGTTATGATGAATCTTGACAGAGAACTTATGGATGAATTTAAAGATTCAAAAGAATATACTTTAGCTGATAAATGGATATTATCTAAAATGAATACTCTTATAAAAGAAGTAACAGAAAACATGGATAAATTTGAACTTGGAATTGCACTTCAAAAAGTTTATGATTTCATGTGGACTGAGTTCTGTGATTGGTATATAGAACTTGTTAAACCAGTATTATATGGTGATGATAGAAAAGCAAAAGGTATAACATTTAATGTTTTATATACTGTATTAGAAACAGGATTAAAATTATTACATCCAGTAATGCCATTTATAACAGAAGAAATATTTACTCACTTAAATGACAAAGAGGAAACTATAACACTTTCAGCTTGGCCAGAATACAAAGAAGAATTAAATGATTCTAATGCAGAAGAAAATATGGCATATGTAATAGAAGGAATAAAAGGACTAAGAAATGTAAGAGCTGAAATGAATGTACCACCTTCAAGAAAGGCAAATGTAATTTGCTATATTGGAGAAGAAGCTAAAGAAGCATTCTTAAGTGGTAAAGGATATATAGAAAAACTTGCATCTGCAAATGAAGTAACATTTATAGAAGATAAAAAAGAAGTTCCAGAAAATGCAGTATCACTTGTAGTTAAAGGTGGAGAATTATTTATGCCACTTCTTGACTTAGTTGATAAAGAAAAAGAACTTGAAAGATTAAATAAAGAGCTTAAAAAATTAGAAGGCGAAATCGGAAGAATAGATAAAAAACTTTCAAATGCTGGTTTCGTTGCTAAAGCTCCAGAGGCAGTAGTTAATGGAGAAAAAGAAAAAAGAGAAAAGTATGTTCAAATGTTAGAAGCAGTAAAAGTTAGAATAAATGCATTAAATTAATAAATAAAAAAGGTAGATTTAAAATCTACCTTTTTTATTATATTTCGCCAAACATTTTCTTAGAGAAGTTTTCTCCGAATTCATTTAATTGTTTAATTTGATCTTCAGAAGCTCTGAATTTAATAGCAAATCCATCAGCTACTAGTTTCATTTTTAGTTCTTTTAATCTATTATCCATTCTAGGAACTGCTTCTCCGCTCCATCCATAAGAACCAAATGATGCTGCAAATTTACCACCATGAATAATAGGATTTAAATTTGCCATAAGAATTCTAATTGGAGGTAATAATTCATTAACTATAGTAGGAGAACCGAATAATATACCATCTGATTCTTCTATATCTTTAATTATATCTGCAGTTTCATGATAAATTACATCATATAGTTTAACTTCAACATTATGATTCTTCTTTATACCATCTGCTATAGCTTTTGCCATTTCAGCAGTATAACCATAAGCACTAACATAAGCTATAGTAACTTTTTTATCACCATTTATAGAAGGTTTAACTGGTGTACTCCATTCTTTATAGATATTTACTATTTCCATAGGATTATCTCTTAATACTGGACCATGACCAGGACAGATAACATCTATATCTAAATCTTTAATTTTATTTATAGCTTTAAGAACAAATGGTTTAAATGGTCCAAAGATACAATCATAATAATATCTAAGAGCTTCTAAATAATCTTCTCTATTTTCAACTAAATCATTAAATATATTTTCACTTGAGTAGTGGCTTCCGAAAGAGTCACAAGTTACTAATACATTGTCCTCTTTTATATAAGTATACATAGAATCTGGCCAATGTAAAAATGGAGCAGAAATAAATTTTAATGTTTTATTACCAAGAGATAGTTCATCACCATCTTTAGCTATTATATAATCAAAATCTCTATTTATAATTTCTTTTAAGTAGTTTATAGCTTGGGAAGAACCAACTACTTTAGCTTTTGGAGAAAGCTCTAATATTTTTCCAACTGATCCAGCATGGTCAGGTTCAGTATGATCAACTACAATATAGTCAATTTCATTTTCTTTTATTCCTAAGCTTTGAAGAGTTTTTAAATATTCATCAAAGCATTTTTCTTTAACTGTTTCAAAAAGCGCTGTTTTTTCATTTCCTTTAACAAGATATGAATTATAAGTTGTTCCAAATTTTGTATACATTATAATATCAAATACTTTTAAGTTTGGGTCTAAAGCACCAACCCAATAAATATCTTTCTTTATTTCTTTAAACTTCATCCTAAACACCTCACAAATAATAATAATAAATTTTATTAAACAATAATACTTATTACTCAAATAAGTATAACAAATTTTATCAGTTAAGTAAACAAACTATTAAAGTAAAATTTAAATTAGATAAAAAAGCAAAAATATTTTATAGTAATATTATAAACCTTTATTTAGACAATATTTTGGTTTAAAATGTTAATGAAGTTAAATTTATATTTGATATGTGTGAATAAAATACTAATAAAATGTGGAGGAGAAATTATGAATTATATAGAAGCAATGAATTATATACATAAAGTTGGGAATTTTGGTTCCAATTATGGATTAGAAAGAGTAGAAAGATTATTAGAATTATTAGGAAATCCACAAAAGAATTTAAAGGTAATACATATAGGTGGAACAAATGGAAAAGGTTCTACCACAGCTATGATAACTAATATGTTAATGGAAGAGGGATATAATGTAGGAATGTATACCTCACCTTTCTTAGAGGAGTTTGAGGAAAGAATTCAAATAAATAGGAATAATATAGAAAAAGATAAGTTAGCATTTTATGTTGAAAAAATAAAAGACGTAGTTGATATTGTAAAAGAAGAAGGATTAGGTAATCCAACAGAGTTTGAAATAATAACTTGTATAATGTTTAAATATTTTTATGATGAAAAAGTAGATTATGCAGTAGTAGAAGTTGGACTAGGTGGAAGATTAGATGCTACAAATGTAATAAATCCAATAATATCAGTTTTAGCTTCGATTAGTTTAGATCATATGAATATACTTGGTAATACTATTGAAGAGATAACCAGAGAGAAATGTGGAATTATTAAAGATGGAATAAAAGTTATAACATATCCTCAGATTAAAAATGTTATGGAAATAATAGAAGAGACTGCAAAGGCTAAAAATTCAAAATTAATAAAATTAAATGCTGAAGATAGTAAATTTATAAATATAGAAAAAATAAATGGTAGAGTATATCAAAAGATATTAATTAAAGGATCTATTAGGGACTATATTTTAAATATGAGTTTATTAGGAAAACATCAAATTTTAAATGGATTAGTAGCAGTTAGAGTTGTTGAAGAAGTATTAAGTTTAGAAAATAAAGATCCTAAGAATATAGAGAAGGCTATGGAGAAAGTAGTTTGGAATGGTAGATTAGAAACTCTAGGAGAAAATCCAACAGTAATTATAGATGGTGCTCATAATATAGATGGAATATCTAGATTAAAGGAAAATATAGAAGCATATTTTAAATATAATAAAAAATATTTATTAATTGGTATATTAGCAGATAAACAAGTAGAAGAGATGATAAAATGTATTGTTCCAGGTTGTGAAGAAATAGTAGCTCTTACTCCTCATAGTGAAAGAGCTGAACTTGCAGAAGAATTAAAGACAGAGATAGAAAAAATAAATAAAAATGTAGTAAGTTTTAAAAACTATGAAGATGGATTTAAATATATTTATGATAAAGCTAACAAAGATGATTTAATAATTGCAACTGGATCTTTATATATGATAGGAGAAATGAGAGGAATAATTAGAAAAAGTTTAAATAGAAAATAAATAAAAAGAGTTAACTTTTATATTTGTAAAGTTAACTCTTTTATTTTATTTATTTTTTAATTTCCTTAAAGCTATTGATAATTGATCTGGACAAGAAGTATCTTTATTTCCACATTTAATACCTTGTAATTTTTCAATAGCAGAATCAATATTCATTCCTTTAACAAGAGATGATATTCCAAAAAGATTACCTGGACAACCTTTTATAAATTCTACTGATTTTATAATATCTCCTTCAGTTTCAATATGGATTTCAGTTGAACAAACTCCTTGTGTTTTATATATAAACATTAGTACCCCTCCTAAAAATATTTACTAATATATTATAATTCTATATAAAAAAATAATAAAGGAGAAAAATGGAGTATTTTGTTCCCATAAGTAATTTTTTCACATACAATAGATTAAATGAAACTTCCAAATTTTAAGGAGAAATAAATACTATGAGAAATATTATTGTGTGTAATACTGATAATGATAGTTTAACCAGAATTAATATTGATAGAATGAGTGTGGACACATTGCCCTTAAAGCTTGGGGGAGAGAAGATTGGGCCTATAAGTATTGATGTGAAAGGCGAAAGGGGGGTAATAGCAAATTGCTATTCAGATAGCATAACTTTTATAAATACAAGAAAATTTATAGAAGAAAATAATTTTTTAATAGGAAAATATCCTAATGATATTAAATGGAGAGATGACTATATTTATGTAACATGTGGAGATTCGAATTCATTAATAATCTTTAATGAAAAAGAAAAGAGAATAGATTTTGAAATAAAAGTTGGAGATTATCCAAACTCTATTTCAATAGATAGTGAAAAAAAATATGTATATGTATCTAATATGAATAGTAATAGTATAACTATAATAGATAATGAGACAAAAAAAGTTGAAAGAGAAATATATTTAAAGAATTCTCCAACAAAAATATATTTATCAAAAGATAAGAAAAACATATATGTCTGTGAAAATACATTTGAAGAGAATATGGAAGGAATGCTAAAAATATATTCATTAAATGATTTTTCTCTTTTAAATGAATATAATATCGGAGCGTTTCCAATTGATATATTTGAGAAAGATGGTTTTGTGTATTCGGCTAATTTTGGAGATGGAAGTATAAGAGTAGTAAATTTAAAAAATAAAGATAGTTATAAATTTATATTAGGAGGTATGCCCAGAGAAATACTTAAAATAGATGAAAATATTATTGTTTCTGATTATTATTCAGGAAGAATATTTATAATTGATGAAAATACTATGCATAAAAAAATCATTGCATTAGGAAATTAGCCTAGTGCAATGATTTCTATTAATTTTCTTCATTGAATAGAAGCTTAATTATTTGATTATAAATTTCAGAAGGATTTTCTTGCCACTTATTGCAAACATAAGTGGCTTGTTTTTTTGTTGGAACTGAAAGTTTAAGGTCAATTAATGGAGAATCATCCTCAAGAGCTTTTATATGAATTAAAAAATTATTATTTTTAGTTATTGTATAATCGCTATGTATGGTTAATTCTTTTTTTATAAGATCTATATGAGACTTTATATATTCAGTTATTGAATTTAATTTTGAAGCGGATATTCTATCTTTAAAAAATGAAAGAACATTTTCACCTTTTTCAGTTAATCTTATTAGGTTTTTATCTGAAACTTCAATATAATTGATAAATTGGGCTTCAAGAAGCTCACTTATATATTGCTGTAGAGTAAAATAATTAATGAAACTATTTTCTAAAATAATCTCAGTTAGTTGAGAATTAGTAATTGGTTGTTTAAGTACTTTTAAAATATATAAAACCAATAACTTATTTTCAGCTAATTCTAAAGAACTTTCTTCATGCATACTAAAACCTCCACTTTACTTTGAAAATATATAGTAATTATAGCATAAATTTTTATATAGTGTAATTTAGTACTAAATAAAAATTTAGTTAATATAATGTAATATAGTAATTATATAAGAGGAAAATATGAAAATTATAAAAGGAATTAGTTTATTTTTTTGTATAATATTATTTTTAGTTATCGGAATAAAAGTAAAAAGTAATATAAAATTAGTAAACGATATAAATATAATAAAAAAAGAGCCGATATATAAAATAGATACAGAAAAAAAAGAAGTTTTTCTTACCTTTGATATAAATTGGGCAGAAAAAGATAATACTTATACAATTTTAGAGCTTTTAGAAAAGTATGATGTTAAGGCAACATTTTTTATCATGGGAAAATGGATAAAATATCCTGATGGAAATTTACCTAAACTAAAAGCTATAGTAGAAAAAGGACATGATATAGGAAACCATAGTTATGTTCATCCTGATTTTACTCAGATATCAAAGGAAAGAATGGAAAAAGAAATAAAAGACACAGAAAACATATTAAAAGAATCAGTAAATGTAGATACAAAAATATTTAGATTTCCAAGTGGAGCATTTTCAAAAGAAGCTGTTGAAAAGGTTTATAGTTTAGGATATATTCCAGTTGGATGGGATGTTGATTCAAAGGACTGGTTAAATGAGGGGGCTGAGAAAGAGTATAGGAATGTAAAAAGTAAAATAACAAATGGTTCAATAATTTTATATCATAATAATGGAAAATATACTCCAGAAAATATAGAAAGATTAATATTAGAATTAAAAAATGAAGGATATGAATTTAACTGTTTATCAAAAAAGTTAACTAAATAGACATAAAAGAAATAAAAATGAAATAAATTTTAAAAAATATTGATAAATAAGTTCATGATGTATTATAATGGAAATATATTTGTGTTGGGGTTTATAAGAGCACAAATCTTTTAGTACAAAGGGAGAGAGGGGTTACAATGGATAATTTAATGTTAAACAATAAGATTTACTTAGAAGGAAAGATAGTTTCAGAAAAAAAATTTAGTCATGAAATGTATGGGGAAGGTTTTTATACTTTTGATTTAGAAGTTATGAGATTAAGTGATTCAGTAGATATATTAAATATAACTGTTTCAGAAAGGCTTTTAACAGGAGTAGACATAAGTGTGGGAACTGAGGTAGTTGTTGATGGTCAGCTAAGATCATACAATAAATTTATGGATGGAACAAACAAGCTTATATTAACTGTTTTTGCAAGAAATATAGAGCCTTGTTTAGAAAGAAGTAAAAATCCAAATGAAATTTATTTAGATGGGTATATTTGTAAAGAGCCAGTATATAGAACAACTCCATTTGGAAGAGAAATTGCAGACGTTTTATTAGCAGTAAATAGAGCTTATAATAAGTCAGATTATATTCCTACTATAGCTTGGGGAAGAAATTCAAGATTCTGCAAAATGCTAGAGGTTGGAGATAATATAAGAATTTGGGGTAGACTTCAAAGCAGAGAATACCAAAAGAAAATTTCTGACACAGAAGTTATAAAAAAGGTTGCATATGAAGTTTCTATATCAAAAATGGAAAGAGTTAGAGATTCTGAAGAGAATACAGATGCAGTTCTTCAAAATAATGAAGAAGGAGCAGTATAAAATAAAGCAAGTACAATATTGTACTTGCTTTTTTATTATTTTCTTAAATCATCTAAAAGTTGTGTTTTATCTTTTGTTTTATCATCAACAGATTTTATTATTTTTGCAGGAGAACCAGCTACTACTACTCCAGCAGGAACATCTTCAGTAACAACAGAACCTGCTGCAACAACAGCACCATCTCCGATTTTTATTCCTTCTAGAATAACAGCATTAGCTCCTATTAAAACATTATCTCCTATTTCACATGGTGATTTACTTGGTGGTTCAAGAACACCAGCAACAACAGCACCTGCTCCTAAGTGAACATTTTTTCCTAGTTTTCCACGAGCACCTATAACAGCATTCATGTCAACCATAGTTCCTTCACCAATTTCAGCACCTATGTTAATAACTGCTCCCATCATAATAACAGCATTTTTACCAATTGCAACTCTATCACGAATTATAGCACCTGGTTCTATTCTTGCATCAATTTCTTTTATGTCAAGCATAGGGATAGCAGAGTTTCTTCTATCATTTTCAATTCTAAAATGTTTAATTTTATCTTTATTATCAAGAATTACTTCTGTAAGTATGTCTGATTCACCAATTAATATATAGAAGTTATCAGTTCCATACCATTCTATCTTATCTAGGTTAGCATCTTTAAGATTACCATTAACAAAAATCTTAAGAGGTGTAGATTTTTTAGTTTCTTTTATGAATCTTGCGATTTCATATGGATCAGTAAAATTATATTCCATAGTATCATCCCTTCTAATAATGTCGAATATTTATATATGTATTTAATTATAATAAAAAATTAGCTTTATTTAAAGAGGTAAACGAAAAAAAATCGCATTTGCGAGTATAGTGGTAATAATGTAAAATAATCAAAAGGAGTGATAAATATGAAGTTAGAAAAAGGATTAGTTCAAATATATACTGGAAATGGAAAAGGAAAAACTACAGCTGCTATAGGTCAAGGAATTAGAGCTTACGGAAATGGGCTTAAAGTAAAAATGCTACAATTTTTAAAAGGTGGATATACTGGAGAATTAAAAACAATAGAAGAACTTGGAGAAAATTTTAAAATATATAGATTTGAAACTAAAAAAGATTTTGTTTGGAATTTAAATGAAGAACAAATAGAGCTTTTAAAAAAAGAAATAAGAATGGGGTATAATTTTATATTAGAAAGATTAGAAAAAAATGATACAGATGTCCTTATAATAGATGAAATTATGGGAGTTTTAAAAAATAAATTTTTAACTGAAGAAGAAGTACTATACATAATAGAAAATAAACCAGAAAATATGGAAATTATAATGACAGGTAGAAATGTTCCAGATAAAATAGCTGAAAAAGCAGATTTAGTTACAGAAATGAAAATGATAAAACATTATTATGAAAAGGGGATTCCAAGTAGAAAGGGGATAGAATTTTAATGAATGAAAATGTTAAATCAGTACAAATATCAGGCATAAGAAAATTTTATAATGAGGTAGTAAAAGTTAAAGGTGCAATTTCATTAACATTAGGTCAACCGGATTTTAATACACCTAATTGTATAAAAGAAGAAATGAAAAAAGCTATAGATGAAGATAAAACAACTTATACTCCAAATGCTGGGATAATCCAATTAAGAGAAGAAATATCAAAATATTTAAAAACTTTAAATATAAATTATTCAAAAGAAGATATATGTATAACAGTTGGCGGAAGTGAAGGATTATATTCTGTATTTCAAAGTTTAGTTAATCCAGGAGAAAATGTATTAATACCTACTCCTGCATATCCAGCTTATGAAAGTATAGTAAAAATAATTGGTGGAAAAGTATTTAATTATAATTTAAATGAAGACTTTTCTCTTAACATAGAAGAAATAAAAAGAAGTTTAGATGAAAGTAATTCAAAAATTTTAGTACTTTCTTTTCCAACAAATCCTACAGGTGCTATTTTAGATAAAGAAGGAAGAGACAAGTTAATTAAATTAATTAAAGATAGAGAGATAATAGTTATAACTGATGAAATATATGCATCTATAATTTATGATGACTATTATTCAATAGCACAAGAAGATGAAATTTTAGATAAAGTAATATATATAAGTGGATTTTCAAAGATGTTTTCAGCAACTGGACTTAGAATTGGATATGTATGTTCTAAAAAAGATTTAATGAATGAAATAATGAAAGTACATCAATATGGCGTATCATGTGCAACATCTATAGTTCAATATGGAATGATTTCAGGTTTGAAAAATGGATTAAGTGAAGTAGAGAAAATGAAACAAGAATTTAAAAATAGAAGAGATTTTGTTTGTGAAAGACTTACTAAAATGGGGTTAGAACATACAGTACCTAAAGGAGCTTTTTATGTATTTCCATCAATTAAAAAGTTTAATTTAAGCTCATATGAGTTTTGTAGGAAATTATTAAATGAAGAAAAAGTAGCTTGTGTACCTGGAGATGCTTTTGGTGAAGGCGGAGAAGGATATATAAGAATATCTTATTGCTATTCAATAGAAGAATTAAAATTAGCTTTAGATAAAATAGAGGATTTTATAAAGAGATTATAATATATAAAATTATGTTATTAAAATAAGACTAGGATATATCCTAGTCTTATTTTAATTATTAGAAAGAGTAATATGTTTGTACTATATGTACAAAAAATAAGAAGTGTAAGATTGGAATAGAAAAAGAAAAAATGAAAAAAATAAATATAAATAAGTAAAATTTTAACATTATGATATAAATTGAATGTAGAATTTAATTCCAAATAAAGAATAAAAATCCTTTAGAATAGCAAATGAAAACGTAATCAAAAAATTTTGCTTAAAAAGTGTTTAAATTTAAAAAATGAATATTTTTTATTAAACTGTTAAAAATGAAGCAAATTATTTATCAAAGTAATTTGACATTAAGGTTAGATAGAATATAATTATTAATAAATTAGCCATTGTAAATGGCAAGAATGAATGGGGGGGTTAATATGGCAAAATACATAGGAGAAAGAATATTAATAAGTATTGTTACTATATGGGTAGTAGTAACTTTAACATTTTTCCTAATAAGATTAATGCCAGGTGGTCCGTTTGATGGTGAGAAAGTAACGGCAGAAATGAAAGAAATTCTAAATGAAAAATATGGTTTGGACAAGCCAATCGGAGAACAATATAAAATTTATATGAGTAATCTTCTAAAAGGTGATTTAGGAGAATCAATGCAATTTAGAGGAAGACAAGTTTCAGAAACTATAAAATATTCTTTCCCTAAATCAGCAAAATTAGGAATAGTTGCAGTGATTGTATCACTTATCACAGGAGTATTATTAGGAATAGTATCTGCTCTTAAATCAGGAAAATGGCCAGATAGATTATGTATGTTTATAGCAACGTTAGGAATAACAATTCCAAGTTTCGTAATAAGCTCATTATTAATTTATGTTTTAGTAGTTAAATTAAAAATAATACCAACTGCCATAGGTTTAGATAAACCAGTAAATTATATTATGCCAGTTATAGCTCTTGCGGGATCTTCAATGGCATTTATAACTAGACTTACAAGAAGTAAACTTATAGATGTTTTAAAATCAGATTATATAAGAACAGCAAAGGCGAAAGGACTAAGTGGAAGGGTAGTAATATTTAAACATGCTTTAAGAAATTCGCTTATACCTATAGTAACTTATATGGGACCATTAATTGCAGGAATTCTTACTGGATCATTTGTAGTAGAAAAAATATTTGGAATACCTGGACTTGGAAATGAATTTGTATCAACAATAACAAGTAGAGATTATACAATGCTTTTAGGAGTGGTTATATTCTTTAGTACATTAATAGTTGTTTGTAACTTAATAGTAGATATCTTATATGTAATTATTGATCCAAGAATAAAACTATCAAACTTAGAAAGTTAGGGGGGAAAACAAATGGAAAATTTAAAAATTAGTGAAGATATGTTTACTCCTATTTCTAAGGAGGAAAAACAATTTGAGAAAAATGTTAGGCCAAGTGTTGGATATTGGAAAGATGCTTGGAGAAGATTGAAAACTAATAAAGTAGCATTAGGCTCACTTATTGTGATAATACTTTTAGTTATTATGGTTATTGTAACACCAATGGTTTCTCAATATGCTTATGATGCACAAGATATGGCAGCTACTAGCCAAAGACCTGGAGGATCACATATATTTGGAACAGATACTTTAGGACGTGATTTATTTGTAAGAGTTATGATGGGTGCAAAATATTCTCTTATAGTTGGAGTAGGAGCAGCCATAATAAATCTTTTTATAGGTGTAATATATGGAGCTATTGCAGGATTCTTTGGTGGAAAAGTGGATACTATAATGATGAGAATAGTAGATTGTCTTTATTCCATACCAACAATGATATATGCTGTTTTAATAATGGCAGTATTAAAAGGATCAGAATTTGATAAGACGGGAATTATTAGTATAATGATAGCTCTTTCAATTTCTTATTGGGTAGGTATGGCAAGAATAGTAAGAGGAGATATTCTTCAATTAAAACAGCAAGAATTTGTACTTGCAGCAAAAGCTTTAGGAGCTTCAAAGGGAAGAATATTATTTAAACATTTAATACCAAATTGTATAGGATCAATTATAGTAACTATGACTTTACTGATTCCACAAGCAATATTTACAGAAGCTTTTTTAAGCTATATTGGGCTTGGAATAAATGCACCAAGAGCATCACTTGGTACACTTTGTAGTGAAGCACAAAGTGTAATAACAATTTACCCTTATCAATTATTTTTCCCAGCTCTTGTTATATGCATAATAATTTTAGCATTTAACTTACTTGGAGATGGATTAACAGAAGCATTAGATCCAAAACATCAAAGATAGGAGGAAAATGAAATGGAAAAAATTTTAGAGGTAAAAGAATTAAAAACTTCATTTAAGACTCATATAGGTGATGTAAAAGCAGTTAGAGGAGTAACTTTTCATGTTAATAAGGGAGAAGCTTTAGGAATAGTTGGAGAATCAGGGTGCGGAAAATCAGTAACTATGATGTCAATAATGAAATTGCTTGCTGAAAATGCAAAAATAGATTGTAAAGAAATTTTATTTAATGGAGAAGATATAAGTAAATATTCAGAAAAACAAATGGAAGAAATAAGAGGAGAAAAGATGGGAATGATATTTCAAGATCCTATGACATCTTTAAATCCTTTATATACAATAGGTGAACAACTTATAGAGCATTATATGAAACATAAAAAAGCTTCAAAGAAAGAAGCATGGGAAAAAGGAATAGAAATGTTAGGGTTAGTTGGAATTCCAAGTCCTGAAAAAAGAATGAAACAATATCCACATGAATTTTCAGGAGGAATGAGACAAAGAGCTATGATAGCAATAAGTCTTATGTGTGAGCCTGAATTATTAATAGCAGATGAGCCTACAACAGCTCTTGACGTAACTATACAAGCTCAAATATTAGATTTAATGAAAAGCTTAAAATCAAAGTTAAATACAGCAATTATACTTATAACTCATGATTTAGGAGTAGTAGCTGACCTTTGTTCAAGAATAAATGTAATGTATGGTGGAGTAATAGTTGAAACTGGAAGTGCAGAGGATATTTTTTATAGAGGAAAACATCCATATACATGGGGACTTTTAAAGAGTGTTCCAGATCCTATGAAAAAAGAAAAAGAAAAATTAATACCAATAGATGGACAACCACCAGATCTCTTAAAACCACCAGTAGGATGTCCATTTGCAGATAGATGTGATTATACAATGAAAATTTGTATGGAAAATTTACCTCCTTTATTTGATTTAGAGGATGGTCATAAATCTAGATGTTGGCTTTGTCATAAAAATGCTCCAAAAGTAGATAGAGCTTTAAATGAATTAGAGAAAGTAGGAGGAAGATAAAATGAGTGAAAAAAATGAAGTTATTTTAGAAGTAAAAAACTTGTGTAAGTATTTTCCTGCTAATAAAGGGGTTTTTTCAAAAAAAAGTTTTGTAAAGGCTGTAGATAATGTTTCATTTACAATAAAGAAAGGTGAAACTTTAGGATTAGTTGGAGAATCAGGATGTGGAAAAACTACAACAGGAAGAACTATATTAAAGCTTTATAATCCAACTTCAGGAGAGATAATTTTTAATGGAGAAAATATAGAAAATAAAAAAGATAATGAAATGCTTCCTCTTAGAAGAAAAATGCAAATGATATTCCAAGATCCATATGCTTCTTTAAATCCAAGAATGACAGTAGGAGATATTATAGGAGAAGCTATAGATATTCATGGTCTTTATAAAGGAAAAGAGAGAGAAGAGAGAATAAGATATCTTTTAGATAAAGTTGGACTTAATGGAAGTCACATAAATAGATATGCTCATGAATTTTCAGGAGGTCAAAGACAAAGAATAGGAATAGCTAGAGCTTTAGCTGTAGAACCTGAATTAATAGTTTGTGATGAGCCAATATCAGCACTAGATGTTTCTATACAAGCGCAAGTTATTAATATGCTTGAAGAGCTTCAGGAGGAACTTGGGTTAACTTATTTATTTATAGCTCATGATTTATCTATGGTAAAACATATTTCAACTCACATAGGAGTTATGTATCTAGGACAAATGGTAGAAAAAGGATTAAGTGATAACGTATATTTAAAACCAAAACATCCTTATACAAAAGCTCTTTTATCAGCTGTGCCAGTTCCAGATCCAAATTATTCTAAAAATAATATAAGAATAGTTTTAGAGGGAGATATACCATCTCCAATAGATCCACCACCTGGATGTAGATTTAAATCAAGGTGTAAAGAAGCTAAAGAAATTTGTGCATGTGAAACTCCAACTTTAAAAGAAGTGGAAAAAGGACATTTTGTAGCATGTCATTTATATTAGGAGATATAAATTTTCGTTAAGGAAATATATATTATTTAAAAATAAAAGGGGGAAAATTTATGAAATTAAGAAAAATAAAAAGTTTATGCACATTGGCAGTAACAGTTACAATTTGTGCAGGAATTTTTGCAGGATGTGGAGGAGCATCAGAAGGGGGAAAAGATGCGAGTAAACCTTTAGTTTATAATGTTGGAGCTGTTATTGAAACAATTGATCCAGCATTAAATACAGCTGTAGATGGAAGCACAATTATAGGAAATGCTTTTGAAGGGCTTATGAGGCTAGACGAAAATGATAAAGCAATTCCAGGAGTAGCAGAAAGTTATGAAATATCAAAAGATCAAAAAACTTATACTTTTAAATTAAGAAAAGATGCTAAATGGTCAGATGGAAAATCTGTAACAGCGAAAGATTTCCAATATGCATGGCTTAGGTGTCTAAATAAAGATACAGCTGCTGAATATGCATATCAAATGTTTTATATTGATAAAGCAAAAGAATATAATCAAGGTAAAGCAAAAGCAGAAGATGTTGGAATAAAAGTAATTGATGATAATACTTTAGAAGTTAAATTACATTCTGTAACTCCATATTTCTTAGGGCTAACTGCATTTGCTTCATATATGCCATTAAGAGAGGATGTTGTTGAAGGAAATAATACTTGGACAGAAAAAGGAGAAACTTATATTTCAAATGGTCCTTTCCAATTAAAAGAATTTAAAATGAAAGATTCTTATGAATTTGTTAAAAATGAAAACTATTGGAATAAAGATAATATAAAAATTTCTGGAGTTACTTATAAAATGGTAGCTGATGAAAATACATCATATGCAACTTTACAAAATGGAGAATTTGATGTAATAGGAAATGTTCCATCTGAAATGATTAAGTCAGGAACAGAAGAAGGAATAGTTCAAACTTTCCCTAATCTAGGAACTTATTTCGTTTGCCTAAATGTTAATAATAATACTGATAAATTAAATTCTGAAGTTAAAAAAGCACTTCAAAACAAAGATGTTAGAAATGCATTAGCATTAGCTATAGATAGAGATGCAATAGTTACTAAAGTAACTAAATCTGGACAAGTTCCTTCAGCTAGTTTTACTCCAGCAGGAATACAAGATCCATCAGGAAAAGACTTTAAGAAAAATAAATTTGATCCAATGGATTTTAAAGGAAATAAAGAAGAAGCTAAAAAGTTATTAGCAAAAGCAGGATATCCAGAAGGAAAAGGTCTTCCTAAATTAGAAGTATTGTATAACTCAGAAGGTGATGGACATAGAAAGGTTATGGAGATTATACAACAAAATTGGAAAGAAATTGGTGTTCAAGTTGAACTTAAGAATCAAGAATGGGCTGTATTCTTAAATACAAGAAATAAAGGAGACTATCAAATTGCAAGACATGGATGGTCAGCAGATTATATTGATCCAATGACATTCTTAGATATGTGGGTAAGTGGAGAAGAAGGAAACCAAGCTAGTTGGGGGAATAACGATGCTCACTTTAATAATAAAGAATATGATGAATTAATAGAAAAAGCTAAGACAGAATCAGATCAAAATAAGAGATTTGAATATATGAGAAAAGCAGAAGATATTCTTCTTGATGAAATGCCAGTAATTCCATTATATGATTATACAAAAACTTATGGAATAAATAAAAATATTAAAGGAATTCACGCATCAACACTAGGCCAAATTTATTTTGATAGAGTAACAATAGAATAATTTAAATAATAAAAACATCTAGATAAAAATCTAGATGTTTTTTTATTAAAGACCTATTACGTCATTCATATCATAAAGACCAGGTTTACTTATATTACCCATATATTCGCAAGCTTTAAGTGCTCCTATAGCAAATACATCTCTAGAAATAGCGTTGTGAGAAAGTGTAATAACTTCTCCAATACCAGCAAATATAACATCATGATCTCCAACAATTCCACCACCACGAATAGCATGGATTCCTATTTCATTTTTTTCTCTTTTCTTTTGACCATCTCTACCATGTACATATTGAGTTTCTTCACTTAATGAATTTTTTATTGTATCTGCAAGTAATATTGCTGTACCACTTGGAGCATCTACCTTTTGATTATGGTGTTTTTCAACTATTTCTATATCATAGTTTCCATAAAGAAGAGGAGATACCTTTTTTAATAACGAATTTATTAAGTTTATTCCAAGAGACATGTTAGCAGATTTGAAAAGAGGTAATGTTTTACTTTTTTCATCTATTAATTTTAAGTCATCTTGAGTAAATCCAGTTGAGCATATAACAAGAGGTTTATTTGTTTTTTCTGTAAGAGTTAATAATCCTCTTAAAGCATCAGCTCTTGAGAAATCAAGAAGAACATCGTATTCTATATTAACTTCTTCAGGAGAATGAAATACTGGATATGAAAAAGAATTATCATTTCTATCAATTCCACCAACGATTTCTAAATTATCAAAATCAGTTTCTGCAATTTTGCTTATAACAGTTCCCATTTTACCTGAACAACCATTTAATAAAATCTTAACCATTTTAAATCTCCTTAAATTAAATTGTGTTTTTCTAATTCTTTTTTCATAATAGACTCTAATTTCTTATCCATTTCATATAATGGAAGTCTTAAAGGTCCAACTTCTAATCCCATTAAATTAAGAGCAGTCTTAACTGGGATTGGATTAGTTTCTAAGAAAAGAGAATTAGCAAGTTCTAAAGTTTCTATTTGAATTTCAGTACTTTTTTTACAATTTCCATCTAAATAAGCTTTTGTCATTTCATGAACTTTTTTAGGCATTACATTAGCAAGTACTGAAATAACTCCTTTTCCTCCAAGAGACATAATAGGAACTATTTGATCATCATTACCTGAATAAATATCTAAAGCGTCACCACAAAGAGCTTTTATTCTTGCAACTTGACTTATATCTCCACTAGCCTCTTTTACAGCTACAATGTTTTTTAATTTTGAAAGTTCTTTTAATACTTCTGGTGACATATTCATGCTAGTTCTACCTGGTACATTATATAAAATAATTGGTGTATTTACAGAAGCATTAATGGCTTCAAAATGTTTAATAAGTCCAGCTTTATTAGTTTTATTATAGTAAGGTGTAATAACTAAAAGTCCATCAACACCAATACTTTCTGCCCATTTACTCATAGCTATAGATGAGGCTGTGCAGTTAGAACCTGTTCCTGCTATAACAGGAATTCTTTTGTTAACAATATCTACTGTAAACTTTATAACTTCTTTTTTTTCATCTAAAGTCATTGTAGTAGCTTCACCAGTTGTTCCGCATATTATTATTGAATCTGTTCCTTCTTTAATATGCCACTCAAGAAGTTCTTTTAATTTTTCGAAATTAACTCCGTCTTCTGTAAAAGGTGTAACTAAAGCAACACCTGAACCTTCAAAAATTGTCATTTGAAATCCTCCATTTCTACTTGTTTATCATTAATTCAGCAATTTGTACTGCGTTTAAAGCAGCACCTTTTCTAATATTATCAGCTACAACCCACAAGTTTAATCCATTATCTATGCTGAAGTCTCTTCTTATTCTTCCAACATAAACTTCATCTTTACCAGTTACTGAAAGTGGTGTAGGATATTTTAATTCTTCTATATTATCATATACAACAACACCTTTTGCTGTGTTTAAAAGAGAAACAATATCAGAAACTTCAAATTCTTTATTAAGTTCTAAATTAATGCTTTCACTGTGAGAATTTAAAACTGGAACTCTTACTGTGGTAGCAGTAATTTTTAAATCAGGATTATGAAGAATTTTTCTAGTTTCTTGAATCATTTTCATTTCTTCTTTAGTGTATCCATTTTCTAAAAATACATCTATGTGAGGAAGACAGTTTCCTGCAATAGGATAAGGGAATTTTTTTGGCTTAACTCCTTTAAGTCCATCTTCTAAATCTTTTATTCCTTGCATACCAGCACCTGAAACTGCTTGATAAGTAGAATATATAACTCTCTTAAGACCATAAGCATCATCAATTGCTTTTAATACAGGCATAGCTTGTATAGTTGAGCAATTTGGATTAGCAATTATTCCATTATGCCATTTTATGTCCTCAGGATTTACTTCAGGAACTACAAGTGGTACTTTAGGATCCATTCTCCAAGCACTACTATTATCAATAACTACAGCTCCAATTTTTGAGAAAATAGGTGCAAACTCTAGGCTTGTATCACCTCCGGCAGAAAATAAAGCAAAATCTAATTCTTTATCTTCAATATTCTCCTTACAAGTTTCAATTACTGTATATTCATTACCTTTAAAAGTCATCTTTTTTCCAGCTGATCTTTTAGATGCGTAAAGATATAGGTTCTTTATTGGGAAGTTTCTCTCATCTAGTATTTCAAGGAATTTTCTTCCTACATTACCAGTTGCCCCAACAATAGCAACATTATACAAATTAATCCCTCCTAAAAATTATATTTATAAAAATATTTATACAATAACTATAAGTTTTTATAAGAGAAATATCAAGGCTTATGGAAGAATTAGTGAAAAAATAAAAGTTAAAAATTTTTTATTTAGAATAAAGGAAAAAATAATGGGAATAATAAACATAAAATGAGTGCAAGGGGAATAAAAAATGAGCAAAACACCATTAAAAAAAATAATAAAATCTAAATTAAAAACAAATAAAGAATTGACTGAAGCGGAAAAGCTTAGAGAAAAGCTTAAATATGAAATAGCAGAAGAGTTAGGGTTAAAAGATAAGGTTGAAAAATTAGGTTGGGGATGTTTAACTTCAGAAGAAACAGGAAGAATAGGTGGGCTTATGACAAAAAGAAAAAAAGAACTTAAAATTCCAACTAATGACCAAATTTTAGGAAGAAAAAAATCTTAAGTTTGACTAAATAGGATAATAATTATAATATATGTTTATATTTGTTTAAACCGATTGGGGGATTATACTATTATGGCATATTGTGAATTTGCAAAAATATATGATGAACTTATAAATGAAGATATAGATTATAAAAAAATTGGTGATAAAGTATTAGATATATGTGAAAGATATAATGTAGATAAAAAAAGTTATCTTGATTTAGCTTGTGGAACAGGTAATGTTTCAATAGAAATAGCAAAACAATTTAAAGAAGCATTTGCAGTTGATTTATCTGAAGAAATGCTAAGAGAAGCTTTTGAAAAATTTAAGAAAGAAAAGATAAGAAGTAGAATAGTAAGACAAGACATGACAGAACTTAATCTTAATCATAAGTTTTCATTGATAACATGTGTATTAGATTCTACTAATTATATAATAGAAGATTCAGGAATAGTAAATTATTTTAAAAGTGTGTATAATCACTTAGAGAAGGATGGAATTTTTATTTTTGATATAAATTCTTATTATAAGCTTTCAGAAGTATTAGGAAATAATATTTATACTTATAATTCAGAAGAAGTTTTTTATAGTTGGGAAAATACATTTGAAGATTCAATAACAAATATGTTCTTAACTTTCTTTATTAAAGAAGGAGAACTTTATGAAAGATTCGAAGAAGAACATTATGAAAGAGCATATAAAGAAGAAGAAATAGAAAATTATTTAAAAATGGCAAATTTAAGTGTATTAGAAAAATGGGATGGATATTCTAATAAAGATGTAAATGAATATTCTGAAAGAATTCTTTATGTAGTTAAAAAAATGGAGGTATAGTATATGAAAGATAAAATTGTAAGAGGAACAGCAAAGAATGGAATGGTTAGATTCATAGGAGGTATGACTACTAACTTAGTAAATGAAGGAACAAGATTACATAATTGTACTCCAGTTGCATCAGCAGCATTAGGAAGAATGTTAACAGCAGGAAGCCTTATGGGATGTCTTTTAAAGAGTGAAAAAGAAGTAGTTACCTTAAAAATAGATGGTAAAGGTGAAGCAAAAGGAGTAACTGTTACAGGACATTTTGATGGATCAGTAAAAGGATATATTGGAAATCCTATTATAGATTTACCTTTAAAGCCTAATGGAAAGCTTGATGTAAGTGGAGCAATAGGAAAAGATGGTATGTTATATGTTATAAAAGATTTAGGTCTTAAAGATCCATATGTGGGACAAGTGCCTATATACACAGGAGAAATAGCAGAAGATTTTGCTTATTATTTCACTGTTTCAGAACAAACACCATCAGCTGTATCTTTAGGTGTATTAGTAGATAAAGATTTAAGCATAAAATGTTCAGGTGGATTTATTATACAAATGATGCCTGATGCAGATGAATTATTAGCTGATGTAATAACATATAGATTAGAAGAGATGCCACCAATAACAACTTTATTAGATCAAGGAAAAGATATAAAAGAGATTTTAGAAATGATATTTGAAGATATGGATATTAATTTCTTAGAAGAAATAGAACCATCATATAAGTGTGATTGTTCAGAGGAAAGAGTTGAAAAAGCTCTTATAAGCATTGGAGCAAAAGAACTTGAAGATATATACAAAGATGGAAAATCAGAAGAGATAAAATGTCATTTCTGTGGTAAAGCATATATATTCACAAATGAAAAAATAGGAGAACTTTTAGAAAAAGCAAAAAATAAATAATTGGATAATAATAAAAAGCTATCGAGGATTTTGTCGATAGCTTTTTTTATTTTCAAAGTATTTTTTGAATTTTATTGGTTAAAATACAGTGGTAAAGAAAAAATAATTAAATATTGTAGATAAAGATAAATTTTCGTTTAGCTTTATCTAATTAAATTTAGAAACATTTATTATACGTACGAGTATTATATAGAAGAATTAAATAAGGAATATTCCACCACGATCAATTAATGGTGAGTCTTTTAGGTTAATATAGGAAACTTTATTGGAATGTAAAAATTTTTTTACTTCATTTCCATACTTATAATGCTCTAAAGAACCAAAAAAAATCATAGTATTTTCATTTATTAAGCCACCTACACCACCTATAAAACCATAATCTAAACCAGGAAGTTCTATATCACCTGGTGGAAGAAGTAAAACATCATAACCGTTATTTTTTAACTCTTCACATGATTTTATATCTGATGTAATAAAAGAATTTCTAGATACTTTAAGTATAGAACAATTTGAATATCCTTGTTTTACATTTATTTTTTTTAAGTGAGAACAGGATGATAAAAGTTTTTCATCTGTAAATTTAAAATTGTGTAATATAAAATCTTCGGTAATAAGTGCATTTAAAGGAATATCATAAGGATAATTTTCTTTAAGCTCACTTTGAGAAAGAATATATGGAATTTGTTTTTCATTTAATATTCTTAAAAAATCTTTATCAATATTTTTTTGTACCACTAAAAATGTTTTTTTACAATTTACTAATGATAATTGGATGTCAACATGACCATCTATAGCAGGATAAAGTGAAGGACATTTAGGAACTAAAATTGGAGAAAGTCCTAATTTTTTTAAATTCTCTAATTCAGTAGAAGTTATTCTATAGTCGACAAAGCAAAACACAATATACCTCCTTTATTTTATATATTTGATTCTAAGTTACTACTAGAAACACAAAAAATCAAGTTATAGGAAAAGAGTTTAATTGTGGAATATATGTTAAATTAATGTTTGTATATACAAATAATTTTAAATACATACTATTACTAGAAGGGAGTGAACTCTATGCTTGTACTGAAATTGGCTTACATGGGAGAATTGGATTTTATAAAAGAGTTACAAGATTTGAAAACCCTACTTAAAACAAAAAATATAGTAATAGGATTAGTTGAAAAGATAGAAGGTGAAACTCATATTATAAAAGTTATGTGTGAGGATGAAAGTGAGAGTGTACACCAAAAAATAAAATTCTATATAAGTGATATTTTATATAGAATAGTAATAAGAGATTATAAAAAAAGAGAAATGTTTCAGCTTATAAAAGATACTTATTTTTTTCTTAGACAAGATGAAATATTAGAGATAGAAATTTTAATTATGAAAGTTCTATATAGAGAAAATAAAATAGAAGATGAAACAGGAGTTTTTTGTGAAAATAAAATAAATAAAATAATAGAAAAAATAAAGGAATGTTTAGAAGAAAATAATGAACTTAATATAAATGGATTTATAACATTTAGAATGAGGAGCTTAAGAGGAGATATAGAGGAAATAATAGATAAAGTAATACAAAGATATATGGTTGATAAAGAATATAAAGAATTTATAAAATTATTAAAATATTTTGTTGAGATTCAAGATAGCAAGATGAATAAGATAAATATAATAATTGATAAAGATGGGAAATACAGAGTAGAAGATGAAGGTGGAAAAGATATATTTAATCAATTTACTAAAGAAATTGGAGATAGTAAAATAGGAATAGATGCGAATATTGAAGATGTAATAATAAGTGGATTAATAACAAATGCGCCTAAAGAAATATTAATTATGGGTAGAGAAAACTGCTTAAATAAAGAATTTATGAGGACTTTAGATAAAGTTTTTGAAGAAAGAATAATTTATTGTGATTAATAATAAAAAAAAAGTGTTGACAATAAAAAATAAATAATATACAATAAGTTTTGTTAAGAAGAAACAGCCGTTTCTCACCAGCAACTCGGTAGATGTTCGCTTGGTTTTAAATTATCTTTTTAGTTTAGATAGTTCAGGACGGCTTAATGCCGTCCTTTTATTATATGTATTCTTTTATTAGTTAAAGACGGAGGTGGAAGCCATTAGTAAAAATTATATTGCTAACGAAGAAATAAGAGGAAAAGAAGCAAGAGTTATTTCAAACACTGGAGAACAACTTGGAATAATGTCAGTTAAGGATGCTTTAAATAAAGCATATGAAGAGGATTTAGATTTAGTGTTAATATCACCAAATGCAAATCCACAAGTTTGCAAAATAATGGATTTAGGAAAATTCATATATGAGCAATCAAAAAAAGAAAAAGAAGCAAAGAAGAAGCAAAAAATCATTAACATAAAAGAAATAAGATGTAGTCTTACAATTGAAGAAAATGATATTGCAATAAAAGCTAAAAATGCAAGAAAGTTCCTATTAGATGGGGATAAAGTTAAAATCACTGTTAGATTTAGAGGAAGAGAAATGGAATTAACTCACATTGGTGAGAGAATTCTAAACAACTTCTTAGGTAAGCTAGAAGACGTATGTATCGTTGAAAAGCCAGCTAAAAAAGAAGGAAGAAATATGACAATGGTTTTAGGCCCTAAAAAGGCATAACACTTGAGAGGAGGATTTTATCATGCCAAAAATGAAGACACATAGAGGTGCAGCAAAAAGATTTAGAAAGACAGGTACAGGGAAGCTTAAAAGAGCAAAAGCTTTCAAAAGCCACATACTAACTAAAAAAAGCCAAAAAACTAAGAGAAATCTTAGAAAAGGTGGATACGTAGATAGTACACAAGAAAAAGTAATGAAGAAATTATTACCATACCTATAAGAATTAGGATACAGGAGGTTTTTAAAGAATGGCAAGAGTAAAAAGAGCAGTTAACGCTCGTAAGAATCATAAAAAAGTTTTAAAGCTTGCAAAAGGATACTACGGTGGAAAGAGTAAGTTATTTAAAACTGCTAACGAATCAGTAATCAGAGCATTAAGAAATGCATATGTTGGAAGAAGATTAAAGAAAAGAGATTACAGAAGACTTTGGATCGTAAGAATAAATGCAGCAGCTAGAATGAATGGACTTTCATACTCAAGATTCATGAACGGAATCAAATTAGCTGGTGTTGACATAAACAGAAAAATGTTATCAGAAATCGCTATAAACGATGCTGCAGCATTTGCTGAATTAGTAGAATTAGCTAAAAAACAAATAAATGCTTAATTAATATAAGAATGCGACTTAGGTCGCATTTTCTTTATATTTTTTTAAATTAAAATTTTGTAAATAAAATATTTGAAAATTGTGTATAATAGGAGTATATAAATAAAAGCAACTATGAGGTGAGTAATGGAGAAAAAAACTATAAAAAAATTTAATTTGAGTGGAGTGCAAGTTTTATCATTAGGTTTTGCAATAGTAATACTTATAGGGGCAATACTTTTAAGCTTGCCAATTTCATCCACAAGTGGTAAGGCTACAAACTTCTTAGATGCTCTTTTTACATCAACATCAGCAGTTTGTGTTACAGGATTAATAACTCTAGATACAGGAACATATTTTAATATGTTTGGACAGACTGTTATAATGTTATTAATTGAAATTGGTGGATTAGGATTTATGTCCTTTGCTACTTTTATAGCAGTATTGTTAGGTAAAAAAATAACATTGAAAAATAGACTACTTGTACAAGAAGCAATGAATACTTTTAGTATACAAGGCCTAGTTAAAATGGTTAAGTATGTATTAGGTTTCACTTTTGCGGTTCAATTTTTTGGAGCATTATTACTTTCTACTCAGTTCATTCCTCAATTTGGAGTTTTAAAAGGAATTTATTTTAGTATATTTCATTCTATTTCAGCTTTTTGTAATGCTGGATTTGACCTTATGGGACATTTCAGTAGTGTAACAAGTTATGTGAATAATCCTGTTATATTATTGACTATTAGTGCTCTTATAATAATAGGTGGGTTAGGTTTTACTGTATGGCTTGAAATTTATAATTATAGAGGAATTAGAAAAGTATCAGTTCACTCAAAAATAGTAATTGTAACTACAATTATTTTAATAGTAGTTGGAACTATCTTAATGTTTATTTTTGAAATGCATAATAGTGCAACTTTAGGAAATATGAATTATGGTGAAAAATGGTTAAATTCATTTTTTGCTTCTGTTTCTCCAAGAACAGCAGGATTCAATAGTGTTTCTACAGATGGAATGACTATATCAGGTAAATTTCTTACTATACTCTTAATGTTTATAGGAGGTTCACCAGGATCAACAGCTGGTGGATTAAAAACAGCTACTTTTGGTATAATAATATTAACAGTAATATCTGTTATAAAAGGTAGAGAAGATACTGAAGCTTTTGGTAGAAGATTTTCAAAAGATCTTGTATATAAAGCATTTGCTTTACTTATGATAGGAATTATGTTAGTAATTGTTGTAACTATGATACTTGCAATTACTCAACCTAATGAATCATTTATAGATCTTTTATATGAAGCTACTTCAGCATTTGGAACTGTTGGTCTAACTACAGGAGTTACACAAAGGTTAAATACTATAGGGAAAATAGTTATAATGATAACAATGTATCTTGGAAGAGTTGGTCCAATGACAGTGGCATTAGCATTTATTAGAAATAAGGTTAAGCAAAGCCACAAATATCCAGAAGGTAAGATATTAATTGGTTAAGGGGATGATTAAGTTATGGCAAAAAAACAATTTGTTGTAATAGGACTTGGAAGATTTGGATCTTCCGTAGCAGAAACTTTATTTAATGTTGGACATGAAGTAATGGTAATAGATAAAGATGAAGATTTAATTCAAGATATATCAGATAAAGTTACACATGCAGTACAATTAGATGCGACTGATGAAAATGCATTAAGAAGCCTTGGTCTTGGAAATTTTGATGTTGCAGTAGTTACAATTGGTTCTAATATACAAGCAAGTGTAATGGCAACATTACTTGTAAAAGAATTAGGAGTTAAGTATATAATAGCAAAAGGAAATAGTGATTTACATGCAAAGGTTCTTTATAAAATTGGAGCTGATAAGGTTATATTACCTGAAAAAGATATGGGAGTTAGGGTAGCTCATAACCTTGTTTCAGAAAGTATACTAGATTTTATAGAATTATCACCTGATTATAGTATAATGGAAATTCAAGCTTTAAAAGAATGGAGTAATAAAACTGTAAGAGAACTTAAATTAAGAAGTAGATATGGCATAAATGTAATGGCTATAAAAAATAACAATGATATAAATTTATCTCCTTCTCCAGATGATGTTATACATGAAAAAGATATATTAGTTGCTATAGGATCAGCAGATGACTTAAATAAGTTAGAAGGTATGATAATTAAGTTAAATTAATAGAGGTGGGACTTTGATTTATATAGAAAGTAAAGATAATAGCTTTTATAAAGAAACAAAAAAGCTTAAGGAGAGAAAATACAGAAATAAACTTAAAAAATATTTTATAGAAGGGTTTAGATTAGTAGAAGAAGCCTTAAAAGCAAATGTAGAATTAGAAGCTATAATATTTGTTAAAGAAGTTGAAGAAAAAGTCCTAGAAATTTTAGAAAAATATAATTATAAAGGTAAGGTTTTTGGTATTTCAAAAACCCTATTTCTAGATATATGTGATACAGAAAATCCACAAGGTATTGGAAGTGTAGTTAAACTAAAAAATGAATCTAAGAAACTAGAAGGAAGTTTCTATCTTCTATGTGATAAAGTTCAAGATCCAGGTAATCTAGGAACTATAATAAGAACAGCTCATGCAGCAGGTGTTGAGGGAATTATATTGACTAAAGGAACAGTTGATATATATAATGAAAAAGTTATTAGATCTACAATGGGATCAATATTCTATGTAAATATATATTTAGATGATGAAAGTTTTTCTATAATTAAGGATTTAAAGAATAGAGATTATAAAATTATAGCTACGTCTCTTAAAGAAAGTAATAATTTTTTTGAAGAGGATTTAAGTGGAAATATTGTTTTAACTGTAGGAAATGAAGGAAATGGTGTTTCAGATGAAATATTTAATCTTTCAACAGTAAAAGTAAAAATACCAATGCCAGGTAAAGCAGAATCACTAAACGTTGGAGTAGCAACTTCTATAATTCTTTATGAAAAAGTAAGACAAAATATGTCTAAATAAAACATTTCCTTGAAATTATTATAAAAGGAATGTATAATTTATGTAGTAAATTTAATAAAAAAAAGTAATGATAGAGAGAGTAGGTATATACTAACTTTTAGGGAGAAAAAATCATAGACTGGAAGTTTTTTTAAGATTAGATATATTGAAGTTCACTCAGGAGCTCTAGCTGTGAAATTTTTAGTAGTAGCTAGCGGGAAACCGTTAAATTATACGAGTTGGGTTTATTTAATTTAAATATATAAGCCAATTAGGGTGGTAACGCGGATTTTTCCGTCCCTTGTTTATAAGGGGCGGTTTTTTTATGTAGAAAAATATATGTTAGAAAGAGAAAGGAGATTTAAAATGCAAGAAAAACTTAAAGAAATTCAAGCTTTAGCATTATCAGAAATCGAAAAAGCTACATCTTCAGCAGAAGTTGAAGAAATAAGAGTAAAATATCTTGGAAAAAAGGGTGAGCTTACAACTATACTTAGAGGTATGAAAGATGTTTCACCAGAAGAAAGACCATTAGTAGGTAAAATGGTAAATGAGGTAAAAGCAGTTTTAGAAGAAAAATTAGAAGCTGTGGCTAAAGAAATAAAAGGAAAAGAAAAAAATGAAAAATTAGCAAATGAAGTTATAGATATATCACTTCCAGGAAAAAAAGCTAGATTAGGAAAAAGACATCCTTTAGACTTAACACTTGAAAATATGAAAAATATATTTGTTTCTATGGGATTCACTATTGAAGAAGGACCAGAAATAGAGCTTGATAGATATAATTTTGAAGCATTAAATATACCAAAAAATCATCCAGCAAGAAGTGAACAAGATACATTTTATATAAATGATAATCTTGTATTAAGAACTCAAACTTCACCAGTTCAAGTAAGAACAATGGAAAAACAAAGTCTTCCTATAAAAATGATATCTCCAGGAAAAGTTTATAGATCAGATGATGTAGATGCTACACATTCACCTATTTTTTATCAAATGGAAGGGCTAGTAATTGATAAAGGTGTTACTTTTGCAGATTTAAAAGGAACTCTTGAATTATTTGCTAAAAAAATGTTTGGAGAAAAAGTTAAAACTAAGTTTAGACCACATCATTTCCCATTTACAGAACCATCAGCAGAAATGGATGCAACTTGTTTTGTTTGTAATGGAGAAGGATGTAAAGTTTGTAAAGGCAGTGGTTGGATTGAAATCTTAGGATGTGGAATGGTTCATCCTGAAGTTTTAAGAAACTGTGGAATAGATCCAGAAGTATATTCAGGTTTTGCTTTTGGATTTGGAGTAGATAGAATGGTTATGCTTAAATATGGAATAGATGATATAAGACTATTATATGAAAGTGATATGAGATTCTTAGATCAATTCTAATAGTTATAATAGGAGGGAAAGAAATGAAAGTACCATATAGTTGGTTAAAAGATTATGCAGATATAAATGTAGATGCTAAAGAACTTGGTGATTTATTAACATTATCAGGATCAGCACTAGAAGGAATAATAGTTCAAGGTGATAAAATAAATAGAGTTGTAGTTTGTCAATTTAAAGAAATTGAAAAGCATCCAGAAGCTGAAAGATTAAGTATATGTCAAGTTGATATAGGAGAAGAAGAACTTTTACAAATTGTTACAGCAGCAACAAATATGAAAGTTGGAGACAAAGTTCCTGTAGCACTTCATAAATCAACTCTTGCTGATGGAACAGAAATAAAAAAAGGAAAGCTTAGAGGAGTAGTTTCAAATGGAATGTTCTGCTCAGAAGCTGAACTTGGTTTAAAGGGAGAAGATGAAGTAGATGGACTTATGATTCTTCCAGAAGATGCGCCAATAGGAAAAGAAATAAAAGAATATTTAGGGCTTAAAAAAGAAACTTTAGATTTTGATATAACTTCAAATAGACCAGATTGTTTAAGTATGATAGGAATGGCTAGAGAAACAGCAGCTACTCTTAGAACTAGTTATAAAATGCCTAATCTTGAATACAAGGTTACAGGAACAGAAAATATAAATGATTTCTTAAAAGTGTCAGTTAAAGATTCTCTTTGTAGAAGATACATGGCTAGAATGGTTAAAAATATAAAAATAGAACAGTCTCCTAAATGGATTCAAGATAGATTATTAGAAGCAGGTGTAAGACCTATAAATAATATTGTTGATATAACAAACTTTGTTATGCTTGAAACTGGTGAACCTATGCATGCTTTTGATAGAAGATGGATAAAATCAGGAGAAATAGTTGTAGAGAAAGCTAATAACGGAGATAAATTTACAACTTTAGACGAAGTAGAAAGAGAATTAGATGACACTACATTATGTATAAAAGATGGAGAAGAAATAATTGCTCTTGCTGGTATTATGGGTGGATTAAACTCAGAAGTAAAACCTGATACTACTGAAATAGTATTTGAATGTGCTAACTTTGATGGAACTAATATAAGAGTTAATTCAAAAAAATTAGGAATAAGAACAGAAAGTTCTACAAGATTTGAAAAAGATATAGATCCAAATTTAGCGAAGTTAGCTTTAGATAGAGCTTGTGCATTAATTTGTGAATTAGGTGCAGGTGAAATAGTAGAAGGAACTATTGATATATATAATGAAGTTAAAGAAGAAAAAACTATAACAGTTGATTATAAATGGATAAATAAATTCTTAGGAACAGATATATTAAAAGAAGAAATGAAAGAATGTTTAGATCTTTTAGATGAAAAAACAGTTATAGATGGCGATAACTTAGTTATAACTATTCCAACATTTAGAATAGATTTAAATATAAAAGAAGATATAGCAGAAGAAGTTGCTAGAATTTATGGATATAATAATGTAAAAGGAACTATATTTAAAGTTCAAACTGAAAGAGAACCTAAATATAGAAATGAGTTATTAAATGAAAAAACTATTCAAATAATGACAAGTAGTGGATTAAATCAAAGTATAAGTTATTCATTTATATCACCAAAAGCTTTTGATAAAATTTGTCTTGCTGAAGATGATGTAAAAAGAAAAGTAGTTAAAATCAAAAATCCATTAGGAGAAGATTATAGTGTAATGAGAACTACAACTATAGCTTCAATTGTAGAATCTTTAGCTAGAAATTATACTAGAAATAATAGTGAAGCATTCCTTTTCGAAATAGGAAAAGTTTATATTCCAACAGAAGATCCAGAAGAATTACCTGTTGAAAAAAATATTTTAACAATAGGTATGTACGGAGATATAGACTACTTAAATATAAAAGGAGTAGTTGAAAATCTTATTGATGGACTTGGAGTAAAAGGAGTTAAATTCTTAAGAGAAAGTGAAAATAATAGTTTCCATCCTGGAAAAACTGCTAAATTAATAGTTGGAAGAAAAATTGAAGCAGGAGTATTTGGAGAAATACATCCAGATGTAAATGAAAACTTTGGAATTGACACACCTTGTTATGTCGCTGAATTAGATTTAGATGCAATATATGATAACTCAGTTTTAGATAAAAAATATTCTCCACTTCCAAAATTCCCAGCTGTAACAAGAGACATAGCTCTTTTAGTAGAAGATGATATTTTAGTTCAAGATATTGAAGATACAATAAGAAAAGCTGGTGGAAACATAGTTGAAAAAGTAGAGTTATTTGATATTTATAAAGGAGAACAAATTCCAGAAGGTAAAAAGAGTATTGCTTATGCAATAGCATATAGAGATCCACAAAAAACATTAAAAGATAAAGATGTAAATAAAGTTCATGATAAAATATTAAGAGCTCTTGAGCATAAATTAGGGGCAGCTTTAAGATAAAAATATATTTTTAGCCAATCTTCTTTAGAAGATTGGCTTTTTTACTTATTTTTTAGATTAAAATTTACTTAACATAATTGTTAAAAGGTCAAATATACAATATAATTAAAGAGAATAAATTAATTTTGAGGTGTATCAGGTATGAAAAAGATAACTGTTAATATAAATGGTGTAGATTATAATTTAAAAGGTAAAGAGAATGAAGAATATTTAAGAGATATAGCAGCTTATGTTGATGAAAAAATAAAAGAGATTTTAGCTAAGAATCCAGTTCTTAGTACTTCACAAGCATCAGTTTTAGCTTGTGTAAATATGGCAGATGAATTAAATAAATTAGATTATAAAATAGAAGAATTCACAAAAGAAAATAAAGGATTAACAAGTGAGAAAACTACTCTTTTTAAATCAATAGAAGAGTTAAAAGAGAATATAGATAGATTAAAAGAAGAAAATGAAAAATTAAATGAGACAAAAGATAATCAATTATTAGGCTTAAAAAAGGATAGAGAAGAGCTTTTAAATAAAAATAATAGCATTCAAAATAAATTAAATAATATTTTAAATGAAAAAAATACATTAGAAAATACATTAAAACTTAAAGGAAAAGAAATAGAAGATTTAAAAGCAAATAAAAAGGCTTTAGAAGAAGATAAGAGAAATTTAAACAATAATTTAAATAAGCTAAAAGAAAATGAAAATAAACTTATAAAAGAAAGAGATGAAAAGAATTTAAGAATATCTAATTTAAATTCCTCTTTAAATAAAAAAGATGAAGATTTAAGAAATAAAGAAAAATTAATAAATCTTAAAGACAAAGAAATAAATGAATCTAAAATAAGAGAAGAACGTTTAAAAAAGGAAAGTTTAGAATTTAAAAAATTAAAAGAAGATGAAATATTAAAATTAAAAGAAGCAAAAGAAACTGAATTAAGAAATCTTAAAGCTATAAAAGATAATGAAATTAAAACTGTTAAAATTTCAAAAGAAAATGAGATTAAAAATATAAAAGAAGAGAATAATAAAACTATTCAAAATATCAAAAATGAAAATAGTAAGAATTTAGAGAATTTAGCAAGAGAGTATAATGAAAAATTAAATAATAAAAATGCAGAGTTATCTAAAAAAGAAAAAGAGTTAAAAGATCTTTTAAATAAGTTTAATTCTATGGAAAAGATGTATAAAAATGAAATATTAGAATTAAATAATAAAAATAAAAACTTAAAAGATACTTTAGACCAAAAAGATTATAAAATAAATGTATTAGATAAAGAATTATTAGAAAGTAGAAAAGAAATACAAAACTTAGAAAATGAAATAGAAGTTTTAAATAATTCTAAAGCATCTCTTAAAGATGAAATGGACATGCTTAAAGAAAATAGAGATGAATTAAAAGAAGAAATAAAAATTTCTAATGGCTATATAAAAGAGTGTGAAGAAAATATAGAGAAACTTAAAGTCCAGGTAAAAGCTTTAGATTATGAAATTGATGAAACAAATAAAAAATATGAAAAAACTATAAATAAGTTAAATGAAGAAAAGAAGTTAAATTTAAATCTTAGTGATAAAATAAATTCCTTAGAAGTAGAGTTAGAGAGAGAATTAAATGATAAAAATGAAAAAATCAAAAGTATAGAAGAGGAAATAGAAAAGAAAAATTCAGAAATTGAAATAAATATAAAAGAAATAGAAGAGCTTAAGAAAGAAACAGAAAAATTAAAGAAAGATAGAAATAATATATTTGAAGCTGGAAAAGCAACTAGACTTAAACTTCAAAGCTATAAATATAAAACTATAGATTTAGAAAATAAATTAAAAGAAAAAAATATAGAACTTGCAGTTGAAAAAAGTAAAAATCAACCTGTTTTATTAAAGAAAAAATAAAATTGCTGGGTTTTAGCCCAGTATTTTATTTTGCTTTTAATTATGATAAAATTAAAAGAATTAAGGATGAATGTAGATATAAACTAGGAGAGATAAAGAAATATGAAAAAGGTAGAAATTTTAGCGCCAGCAGGAAGTATGGAAAGTTTGTATGCTGCAATAAATAATGGAGCAGATGCTATATATTTAGGAGGAGATAAGTTTTCAGCAAGAGCTTATGCCTCAAACTTTGATAATGAAAAAATGAAATTAGCAGTAGATTATGCTCATAGTTATGGCGTTTTTGTATATGTAACAATGAATACACTTCTAAAAGAAGAAGAATTAAAAAAAGCAATAAAATATGTAGGATATCTTTATGAAATAGGAGTAGATGCTTTAATTATTCAAGATTTAGGGCTTTATGAGCTTATACGTGAAAGATATAAGGACTTTGAAATACATGCATCAACTCAAATGAGTATTCATAATGGAGAAGGAGCTATTTATTTTAAGGATAAAGGCTTTCATAGAATAGTTTTATCAAGAGAGCTTTCTATGGATGAAATAAAGCATATTTCAACAGATTTAAAAATAGAAACTGAAATGTTTGTTCATGGTGCTTTATGTGTATCTTATTCAGGTCAGTGTCTTATGAGTTCTATGATTGGTGGAAGAAGTGGGAACAGAGGAAGATGTGCACAACCTTGTAGAATGGAATATGTTTTAAAAGGTGATAAAAGCCCAGAAGAGAAAAGTGGATATCTTTTATCTCCAAAGGATATATGCACTTTAGAAGATGTTAAAGGAATAATAAATAGTGGTACATATTCATTAAAAATAGAAGGAAGAATGAAAAGACCAGAATATGTAGCTGGGGTTGTAAGAAATTATAGAAAAGCAGTTGATAAAGAACTTAAAAAAGTAGAATATGACCTTCAAAAAGGAAAGAGTGAGTTATTACAACTATTTAATAGAGGTGGTTTTTCAAAGGCTTATTTAAATAAAAATGTTGGAAGAGATATGATGAGTTTTTCTTTCCCTAGAAATACAGGAATATTTATAGGAAAGATAGATAAAAATGGTGAAATAATTCTTGAAGAGGATATTCAACTTGGAGATGGAATGAGAGTTTCAGATGGTGGATTCTCATTAAGTAAGATACTTCTTAATAATGAAGAGGTTAAAGAAGCTAAAAAAGGAGATAAGGTTAAACTTTTCCCAACACAATATAAAAAAGGTGATCAAATCTATAGAATGTCTAATAAAACATTAACAGATGATTTAAGCCAAACTGTGAAACCTTATTATAAAAAATTACCTTTAGAAGTTGAAGTTTATTTTAAAGCTTTAGATAATATTAAAATAAAAACTATATTTAATGGAACTGAATATGAAGTTTCAGGAGAAGAGATACAAATTCCTTCAAAAAGTCCATTAGATATGGAAAGAATAGAAAAAGCATTATGTAAATCAGGAGAATATCCTTATAAAATTGAAAAAGTTATATTTAAAGAATTTAATGATGGATTCATGAGAATTGGAGAATTAAATGAATTAAGAAGAGAGTTATTACAAAAGATAGTAAAAGGTGAATGTTCAAAATATAGAAGAAGAAGATATAATATAGAAGAAGTTAGAAATGTAATACCTAAAGCTATAGATATCAAAACTTTAGTTAGAGTAGCTAAGATAGATCAATTAGAAGCAGTTAAAGATAGAGTGGAAAACATAGCTGTTGATGTATTTAATAGAAATAGAGATAGCTTAAGATTAGAAAATATAAAAGAATTAAGCAAAGAAAAAAATGTTTATTTAGCTTTACCAAGCATAGTTAAAAGTGAATTTGATCTTGTAGTAAAAAAAATAGAGGAATATAAACCTTATATAAAAGGTATTTTAACTGCTAACTTAGGAATTATAAATCTTTATAAAGATCAATTAGAAATTATAGGAGATTATAAGATGAATATCTTTAACTCAAAATCACTTAAATTTTATTCAGAAGATATAAATCTTATAACTATAAGTGAAGAGTTAAATAGAAAAGAAATTAAAGAAGTCTTAAAAGGAAAGAAAGCTAAGACTGCATATATGATTTATGGTAAAAGTGAGCTTATGATAAGTGAATATTGCCCTATTGGAAGTACATTTGGTGGTAAAAGTTCAAAATGTGAATGTTCAAGACCATGTGAAAAAGAAAATTATAGATTAATAGATAGAATGAATGAGTCCTTTAATGTAAAAACTGATATATTCTGTAGAAGTCATATATTAAATAATCTTCCATTAAATTTAATAGCTGAAAAAGAAGATATTAAATCTCTTGGAATTGACTGTTTAAGATTAGATTTTACAGACGAAAGCTTTGAAGAAGTAAATTGTATTTTAGATCAATTAGAAGGAAAAAGAGAAGTTATTTCAGAAAACTACACTAAAGGGCATTATAGAAGAGGTGTAGAATAATAAATGAATAGCAAAGCTAGTAGAGTTTTAGAATTTAATAAAGTTTTAGAAGAATTAAAAAAATATTCTAAAACAGTTGGTGGTAGAAGACTTATAGAAAATTTGAAACCATATAAGACTGAATATGAAGCTTTAAGTGTTTTAAATGAAACAAAGGAAGCTTTAGAAATTATAACTTCAAAAGGAGCACCTCCTTTTGAAGGATTACATGATGTGCGCGAGAGCATTTTAAGAGCAAGTAAAGGTGGGGTATTAACTCCAGGTGAACTTATGCATATTGGTGGAATGCTTAGATGTGCTAGAAATTTTAAAGACTATGTATATAGAAAAGAAGAAGAAAAATCTTATGAAAAAATAGAAGATTTAGTTTCTATTTTAAAACCTATTGCAAATTTAGAAAAAGGAATAGAAAATGCTATTATAGGTGAAGATGAGATAAGTGATAAAGCATCAACAACACTTTATAAAATAAGAAGAGAATTAAAAGAAAGAAATTATTCAGTAAGAGATAAAATAAATTATTTTGTAAAGAAAACATCTGAATATCTTCAAGATAGCCTTTATACTATGAGAGGTGACAGATATGTTCTTCCTGTAAGAGCAGAGTTTAAAAGCAAAGTTCCTGGTATAGTTCATGATCAAAGTTCAACAGGAGCAACTGTTTTTATTGAGCCTATGGAAATTGTTAATTTAAATAATGAAATTAAAGAATTAACATTAAAAGAAAAAGCTGAAATAAATAAAATACTAACTAATCTTTCTAATGAAGTAGGTTTAAATAAAGGAATTTGTAATACAAACAATAAAATTTTAGGAATTTTAGATTTTATTTTTGCAAGAGGTGCTTATTCTTCTGATATAGATGGAACTATGCCTAAAATAAATAAAGATAGAAGTTTTAATCTTATTTCTGCAAGACATCCACTTATAGATAAAAAAGAAGTTGTAGCTTCTGATATTTATCTTCAAAAAGGAATAAATGCATTAATGATAACTGGTCCAAATACTGGAGGAAAAACAGTTACTCTTAAGACTATAGGATTACTTCATATAATGGCATTAAGTGGATTATTAATTCCTGTAATGGAAGGATCATCAATAGGAATGTTTGATGAAATATTTGCTGATATAGGAGATGAGCAAAGTATTGAGCAATCTTTATCTACCTTCTCATCACATATGACTAATATAGTAAAAATATTAGAAGAAGCAAGTGAAGGAGCATTAGTTCTTTTTGATGAATTAGGAGCAGGAACAGACCCAGTAGAAGGTGCAGCATTAGCTGTTGGAATTGTAGAAGAATTAAAGGCTAGAAGAGTTAAGATAGCTCTTACAACACATTATAGTGAATTAAAAGGATATGCATTAGAAACAGAAGATGTTCAAAATGCTTCAGTAGAGTTTGATGTTAAAACATTAAAACCTACATATAGACTTATTATAGGAATTCCAGGTAAATCAAATGCATTTGAAATATCTAGAAGATTAGGATTAGAAGAAAGAATAATAGATAAAGCAAAACAATTTGTATCAGAAGATAATATGAAATTTGAAGAACTTATAAGCGAACTTCAAGAAAAAAGTATAAAAGCTCAAAAAGATGCAAGAGATGCTGAATATATGAGAAATGAAGCTGCTTTATTAAAGAAAAAATATGAAGAAAAGTTAAAGAGAGTAGAAGTTGTAAGAGATAAAACTTATGATGAAGCTAGAGTTAAAGCAAAAGAAATAATAAGAGAAGCAAAAGAAGAAGCAGATGAAATTCTTAAAGCTATGCGTGAATTAGAGAAGATGGGAATTTCAGGTGGTGGTCGTAACAGACTAGAAGAAGAAAGAAAAAAATTAAAAGATAGCTTAGAAAAGAAAGAAAAAGGTATAAATAAGAAGGAAGAAGAAAAAGGGGAAAAAGTAAAAGACTTTAAATTAGGAATGGAAGTATATCTTCCATCATTAAATCAAAATGTTATTCTTTTATCACAGCCTGATAGCAAAGGGGAAGTTCAAGTTGAAGCAGGTATAATGAAAATATCTGTTAAAGCAAAAGACTTAAGAATGATTGAAGGTAAAAAAGTGAAAAAAGAAAAGAAAAAGAGAGAATTAAAATTAAACATTGCTTCGGTAGAAACTAGTGTTGATTTAAGAGGATTAGATTCAGAAGAAGCTTGTTATAAAGCTGATAAGTATTTAGATGATGCATATAGAGGAAATTTAGGCGAAGTAACAATAGTTCATGGTAAAGGAACTGGAGTATTAAGAAAAGCTATAAATGACATGCTAAAAAGACATCCTCATGTTAAAGAATATAGATTAGGAGTTTATGGAGAAGGTGGAGATGGAGTTACTGTTGTAACTTTAAAATAACTAAATATGAATTGAATAGAATAAGTAGATATTTAAAAAGAGACTACTTATTTTTAAGCCGTATTCCTTTATTTAAAGAGGAGTACGGTTTTTTATTGATTAATAGAAATTTATTAATAATTTTCTATTAAAGTATATTTTTTATTTAATTTAGAAGAAAGCTATTCAAATACACACCTAGTTGCTCCAGCAAATATATATTTAGAAAAAGTACTATATGGTTAAGAAAGATTTAGATAAGATTTATTTAGTTGATAGGAAAATTAAAATATTAGAAGTTATATAAAATATTATAAAAAGGGTATATTTAAAAATTATTATATGATAAATTATCTAAAATGATTTAAATATAAATTATATAGATTGCGCTTAAAATAATGATTATAAATTAAAAGAAAATAGTGAATATGTATTTATTTTTTTAATAAAAAATATTTTATTAAGTGAATTTTATGCAGTTTTTTCAATTGTGCATTTAATTAAATTTATTTTAATGGATACAGATATTGTTTTTTTACAAATATAAATGTAAAAAAAAATAAAAAAATGAAAAAAAACTTTATTTTTTGTAACACCTAAACTATAATATTAATGTCTTTTAAAATTTGGGAAATGAAAGTGAGCGATATACAAAATGACAAATAATGATTCATACATACTAGTAATGGGAGCTTCAATAGTTGATATTTTAGGATTTTGTAGAAATAAATATACAGAAAAAGATTCTATCCCAGGAAATATAAAAATTTCTTTAGGTGGTGTATGCAGAAATATAGCAGAAAATCTTGCAAGAGTAGGAGTTAATACAAAATTTATTTCCATTATTGGAGATGATGAAAATGGAAGAAGTATTTTAGAAAATTCTAAATTAATAGGATATGATATGAAAGATTCACTTCTTTTAGACAATGGATGTACACCTACATATATGGCTATACTAGATGAAACTGGAGAAATGATTTCAGCAATAGTTGATATGGAAAGTTTAGGAGCTATGGATAGAGATTTTATAGATTCTAAAGGTGAAAAAATAAAAAATGCAGAATATACAATTTTAGATGCTGATGATGCAGAATTATTAGAATATATTTTAACTACATATAAAGGAAAAACTAAATTTGTATTAGATCCTGTTTCAGCAGTTAAAGCAGAAAAATTACCACATTTAGTTAAGTATTTTCATACAGTAAAGCCTAACAGATATGAAGCTGAAATTCTTTGTGGATTTAAGATAAAAGATGATGAAGACTTAAAAAAAGCAGGAAGATATTTTTTAGATCAAGGAGTAACTAATGTTTTTATAAGTCTTGATGCAGATGGAATTTATTATCTTAATGCTAAAGAAGAAGGAAAGATAAAAGCTATAGATGTTCAAGTAAAGAATACTACAGGAGCTGGAGATTCTTTTGTAGCTGGTCTTGGATATGGTTATATGAAAGGATTATCCATAAAAGAAACAGTAAAATATGCAATAGCAATGTCAATCGTTACTATTTCTCATGAGGATACAATTAATCCAAAGATGTGTGAAGATTATGTAGATTATTACTTAGAAAAAATAGTTTGGGAAGAAACAGAACTATAAAAGAGAGCCACAAATTTAAGTGGCTCTCTTTTTATGTTAAAATATATATTATTACAAAAATTTATAAAATGAGGAGAAAAGTTTATGATTTTAATAAGTGCTTGTTTATGTGGAGTAAATTGCAAATATAATGGATCTAATAACTATAACGAAAAAATAAAAGAAATATTAGAAGAATATGAATATATGCTTGTATGTCCAGAACAATTGGGTGGATTAACAACTCCTAGAAAACCAGCTGAAATAATAAAAGATAAAGTTATAGATAATGAAGGAAAAGATGTAACCATTAATTTTGAAAAAGGAGCATTAGAAACTTTAAAAATAGCACAATTAACAAATACAAAATATGCTTTGTTAAAAGAAGGAAGTCCATCTTGTGGAAGTAATTTTATATATGATGGAAACTTTAATGGAACAAAAATATTAGGAGAAGGATTAACGGCAAAACTTCTTAAGAAAAATGGAATTAAAATTTTTTCAGAAAATGAAATTGAAGATTTAAAAGATAAAATTAAATAATATAAATTAACTTTTTAAATTTTATTGAATAAAAAATTCTAGTTAGAGGAATAATTAAAAAGAGTTTTTAAAAGATAAAATTTAAGGAGGCTTTTAATAGTGAGCGGATTAAATATTGAGAAAAGAGATAATAGTATAATAAATAGTGGGAAAAAATGTAGACATAAAGGTAAAGTTCCAGGAGTATTTTATGGAAAAGAAATTGGAAATTTTATGTTTGAGGTTTCAGAATTAGAGTTAAATAGAGAAGTCTCAAATATAGGAGAGCATGGAGTTTTAAATTTTAGTTTAGATAATGAAGAAAAGAAAGCACTTATAAAGGAAGTACAAAGAGATCCAGTAACTCATAAAATAATCCATATTGACCTTGGAGAAATTAAAAACCAAGGTGAAATAGAAACTGAAGTACCAATACAGTATATTGGAGAAAAAAGACTTATTGGTAAAGGTGTAGTTCTTCAAAAAGAAAAAGACTCAGTAAAAATATCATGTAAAGTTGATAATGTACCAAAGAATATTAAAATAGATATTTCTAAAGGAATATCTGGTTCTGTATATAGATATTCAGATTTAGAAGTAGGAAATGAAATTTCAATTATTGAAAACATAGATTCTGTAATTGCTTCAATAAGTAACGAAAAGAAAACAGTATCTCAAATTAATGAACTTGATGTAGTTAACTATTCAGATAAATAGAAAAGATGGAAATTTAGGAGGCTCAAATTATATGAGTCTCCTAAATTTATTTTAAAAAAATTGAAAAATTAGTAATTAATAAAATGATTGTATTAATTTAGATATATAGTATAATGAAGAATGTAAGAATTATAGGAGGTCTAAAAATGGATTATAGAGAAAAATATAATGAGTGGTTAAATTCAAATATAATTTCTGAAGAAATAAAATTAGAATTGAGAAAAATTACAGATGAAAAAGAAATAGAAGATAGATTTTATAAAGATTTAGAATTTGGAACAGGGGGATTAAGAGGGGTTATTGGTGCAGGAACTAATAGAATGAATATTTATACTGTATCACAAGCAACACAAGGTTTTGCAGATTATTTAAATGAAAATTTTGAAAATCCTTCAGTTTCAATAGCATATGATTCAAGAAATATGTCAAAAGAGTTTGCAAAAGCTACTGCATTAACGCTTGCAGGAAATAATGTAAAAGTATATTTATATGAAACTTTACAACCAACTCCTGTTTTATCATATACAGTTAGACATTTAGATTGTAAAGGTGGAGTTGTTATAACAGCATCTCACAATCCAAAAGAATACAATGGTTATAAAGTATATGATGAATTTGGTGGTCAAGTAACTGATAAAAAAGCAAATAAAATAATAAATTGTGTAAATAACGTAAAAGACTTTAGTAATATAAAAACTATGGATGAAAAAGAAGCTATAGATAAAGGATTATTAGTTTATATAGGAGAAGATGTTTTAAAAACATATATAGATAAAGTAAAAGCTTTAACAATCAGAAATGAGTTGGTAGAATCAAAAGCAAAAGACTTAAAAATAATATATACTCCTATACATGGTAGTGGAAATATTCCTGTAAGAAGAGTATTATCAGAGTTAGGATATGAAAATCTTATTGTAGTTAAAGAACAGGAAAAACCAAATGGAAGCTTCCCAACAGCACCATATCCAAATCCAGAGGATCCAAAAGTATTTGAAATTGCTTTAAATATGGCTAAGGAAGAAAATCCAGATATAATATTTGGAACTGACCCAGATTGCGATAGAATAGGTGTAGTTGTAAAAGAAGCTTCAGGAGATTATAAAGTTTTAACTGGAAATCAAACAGGCCTTTTATTAACTGATTATGTTTTAAGTAGTTTAAAAGAAACTGGAAAGCTTCCTTTAAATGGTCTTGTTATAAAAACAATTGTTACTACAGAAGGAGCTAGAGAAATAGCAAACCATTATGGAGTAGAAATAATGGATGTTTTAACAGGATTCAAATATATAGGTGAAAAGATAAGAGAATATAATGAAACTGGGGAAAAGAAATATTTATTTGGCTTTGAAGAAAGTTATGGATACTTAGCAGGGGACTTCGTTCGTGATAAAGATGCTGTAATTGCTAGTATGTTAATAGCAGAAATGACTCTTTATTATAAAGAAAAAGGATTAAGTCTTGCAGAAGCTTTAAATAATCTTTATAATAAATTTGGATTCTTTAAAGAAGAGCTAGTATCAATAGAATTAAAAGGAAAAGAAGGTCAAGAGCAGATAGCTTCATGTATAGATAATTTAAGAGTTAAAGATATAAAGAATATATCTGAAAATAAAATAGATCTTAAGTTAGATTATAAGCTAAGCAAAGAAGAAAATTTCAAATTAGGTGAAGAGAAAGTAATTGATTTACCTAAATCAAATGTCCTTAAATTTATACTTGAAGATGGTTCATCATTTGTTGTAAGACCTTCAGGTACAGAGCCAAAAATGAAAGTATATCTTGCTGTTAAAGGTAAAGATAATGAAAATTCAGAAATAAAAATGAAATCTTTTAAAGAAAATGTAATGGCTCTAATAAACGAAAACTTAAAATAATTTAATATATTGCTGCTATCTTTTAGAGATAGTAGCATAATTTTTATGAGGTGAAATAATGGATTACAGAAGTGTTTTTAAAGAAAAATTAGGAAAACTTCTTTTTTTAGAAGTAGAAAAAGAAGGGTTTAAAAAAATGGTTAAGATACCAGAATACATACAATTTGAAAAAGAAGATTTATTTTTACCTATATCATCTGAATATTTAACTGAAAATATAGGAGATAAAGTAAAAATAAATAATCTTCCAATATATTATATAATAGAAGGAATTTTATTAACTTTAGGTGCAGATAAAGAAATAGGTTTTAGAAATGATTATATAAAGCTTATGATGCAAATACCAGAAGCAGAGGAATGTGGTAAATCTTTAGTTGCTAAAAAAGTAAATGAAGATAAATTAGTAGATGCTTATCTTATTTTAAAAGGTTTATTAACTTCATTTGAAGAAGAAGAATATATGAAAAAATTACTTCTTATAGGTGTGTCTATAAGAGAAGAAAATAAAGATTTTGAAGACATATTATTAGAAGATATAGAATATGCTAAGAAAAATTTTGAAAAATTAAAAGAGCCATACCTTTATAAAAGTATAATTTATAGAGATTTAGGAGATTACCAAGGTGCTAGAGTAGAAGTAAATGAATATTTAATTAGAGGTGGAGAACAAACACCTGAAATTGAAATGTTAATGAGAGATATAGAAAATATAACTTCATATGAAGAAGCAATAGAACTTTTAGAGAAAGATACTGAAAAGGCAATAGGGATATTTCTTGATTTAGTTGAAAAATTTGATACAAATCCACTTATATATTATTATCTAGGAGTTGGATATAGAAAAATAGGAAAACATGAAAAAGCAATTGAATATCTTCTTGAAAGTTTAAGAATAGATAGCGGTATCTTAGAAGTTGTAAATGAAATAGGAATAAATTATGCGTGTTTAGGAGCTTATGAAGAAGCAGAAAAGTATTTAAGAAAAGCTTTTGAAGCTTCAAGAGAAGTTGAAATATGTACAAATTTAATAATGTGTTATATAAACTTAGGAAGATTAGAAGATGCTAAAGCTCATTTAGAAATAGCAGAAAAATTAGATAAAGATGATGAAATAGTAATAAAAATAAGAAAGTTTTTAGATAAAAAATAATATTAAATATACTATTAATAGGTATATGTATAATAGTCATGTATATTTAAATAAATTTAGAGAATTATATAATAATGAATAAAAAATAAACTCTGCAATAAATTTTGCAGAGTTTTATTTTAAATATTGTCTTTCTTTAATATAAGGCTAATGATATAATATAAAAAAATAAATTGAGGTGTATGCATGATATTTAAAGATTATAAAATAGAAGAGTTTATAAATGATTTAGCATCAGATTCTCCAGCACCAGGTGGAGGGAGTACGGCTGCTTTAGTTGGAGCTTTATCAGGGGCATTAAATTCAATGGTATATTCATTAACTGTTGGGAAAAAATCTTTTGAAAAATTAGATGAAAATAAAAAAGAGGAATTATTATTATTCAAAACAGAATCAGAAAATTTTATAAAAAGATCAATTGAACTTATGGAAGAGGATAGAAAAGCTTTTAGTGAATTAATGAATGGTTATAAAATACCTAAAGAAAAAGAAGATAGGGAAGAAAAAATACAAAAATTAACTATAGGAGCTCTTATGGCACCATTAAAAATGTCAAGAGAAGCTTTAAAGTTTTATGAAAACATAAAGTTTGGAGTAACATATGGAAATAAAATGCTAGTTTCAGATGGAGGCGTTTCTGCAATATTACTTCATTCAACAATAGAAAGTTCAATATTAAATGTTATGGTAAATTTAAAATATATAAATGATTTAAATTTAAAAAAAGAAATAGAAGAAGAAATTGAAAATGCTATGAAAATTTCATTAGAAAAAAAGAATGAAATAATGAAATTAGTTTATAGTTCTGTAAAATAAAAATGTTCAGCAAAAATTTTGCTGAACATTTTTTTTAAGGTAAATCATTTAAAGTTTTAAAAGTATATCCTTCATTTTGAAGAGTAGTTAACACATCTTTTAGAATTTTAACGTTAGTATCAGAAACAGCATGTAAAAGCATTATACATCCTGGATGAACAGAAGATAAAATTTTCTTTTTACCTTCTTCTGGACTAGGCTGAGAATCTACAAGCCAATCTCTATAAGCAAAGCTCCAAAAAATACTTTTATAACCTAATTCTTTAGTTTTAATAAGAGAATCTTTAGAGTATTTTCCCATTGGTGGTCTAAAGAATTTAGGGATTTCTTTGCCTGTAACATCTCTATATGCATCTTCTACATCTTTAAACTCTTTATTGAAAGCTTCATTTGTTAAAGTTGGCATTGATAAGTGCTTAGAAGAGTGATTACCAACAATATGACCTTCATCTACCATTCTTTTAATTAGATTAGGATATGAAGTTATATAAGGTTTAACAACGAAAAAAGTAGATTTTACATTAGTTTCTTTTAAAATATCTAGTATTTTTTCAGTATTACCATTTTCATATCCTTCATCAAAAGTTAGAAAGATTTCTTTTTTTGAAGTATCACCTAAAAAATATGAATCGGTTTCTGATAAAAATGAAGCTGATTCTTTTGGAGCCTCTGGAGTAGTGTTTTTACCTCTAGAAACAAAATACCAACTATATTCACTATTAGATTGAGAAAAAACTTTTGTAAAAGGTATCATTAGAATAGAAATTATTAATACTAATCCTATCAAAAAAATTTTTTTATGTCTCATAAAAAAACCTCCTTTCAAAATTAGTATGGAAAAAATAATTGATAAATAAACATGGAAAATTTTATTTTAAAATAAAGTTTATGTACTTTGTTGAAATAAAAGGGGTAGTAGAGTATAATTTATAAGTATAGTTTAAAAAAGAAAGGAATGTACATAGATGAAGTTAGGAATCGTTGGTTTACCTAATGTAGGTAAGAGTACTTTATTTAATGCAATAACAAAAGCAGGAGCAGAATCAGCTAACTATCCATTCTGTACTATAGAGCCAAATGTAGGGGTTGTAAGTGTTCCAGATAAAAGATTAGATGTATTAGAAAAAATGTATAATACAAAAAAGAAAGTTTATACTGCAATAGAGTTTTATGATATAGCTGGATTAGTAAAAGGAGCTTCAAAAGGAGAAGGTCTTGGAAATAAATTTTTATCTCATATAAGAGAAGTTGCATCTATAGTTCATGTTGTAAGATGTTTTGATGATGGAAATGTTGTTCACGTAGAAGGATCAGTAGACCCAATTAGAGATATTGAAACAATAAGTTTAGAACTTATATTTGCAGACATTGATGTTCTTGAAAGAAGAATGGAAAAAGGAGCTAAACTTGCAAGATCAGGAGATAAAAATGCAAAAATAGAATATGCATTAATGGAAAGATTAAAAGCTCACTTAGAAGAGAATAAACCTGCAAGAACTTTAGAAGTTACAGAAGATGAAGAAAAAATTATAAAAAGCTTTATGTTAATAACTTCAAAACCAGTTCTATATGCATGTAATATATCAGAAGATGATATGATGAGCGGAAATTTAGAAAATGAATATGTTAAGAAAGTTAAAGAATTTGCAGCTAATGAAAATTCAGGTACAGTTGTAGTAAGTGCAAAACTTGAAGAAGAATTATCAGGTCTTGAAGATGAAGAGAAAATGGAAATGCTAAGCGAATATGGATTAGAAGAATCAGGATTAGATAAATTAATTCAAGCTAGCTACAAATTATTAGGACTTATAAGTTATTTAACAGCTGGAGTTCAAGAAGTTAGAGCTTGGACAATAAAAGAAGGAACTAAAGCTCCACAAGCTGCTGGAAAAATTCACTCAGATATTGAAAGAGGATTTATAAGAGCAGAAGTTGTAGCATATGATGATTTAATAGAATGTGGATCAGAAGCAGCTGCTAAAGAAGCAGGTAAGTTCAGATTAGAAGGAAAAGAATATGTTATGAAAGATGGAGATGTAGTAAACTTCAGATTTAACGTATAAAAAAAGGATGCAATAAGCATCCTTTTTTTATTGGCGGGAATATGTAGGAATTGAACCTACCCATGATGGTATTAGCACCACAACTCGGTTTTGAAGACCGGTAAGCCCACCAGGACTTATCTATTCCCATAACTATTTAAATTTTACATAACAAAAAAATAAAAGTCAAACTTGTTCAGAAAAAATTAACAAAAAAAGAGGAAATGGAGACTTTTGGTAGAATAAATAAATTAAGTGGTTAAAAGTGGTTGGATGTGGTTAAAAATAGTTGAAACTATACTAAAATCACGATAAAGTATAAAAGGAGAAAAATATGTTTATAGGAGAGTACAATCATGCCTTAGATAGTAAAAATAGAATGATAATTCCTTCAAAGTTAAGAGAAGAATTAAATGGCAAGTTTGTTATAACTAAAGGGTTAGATGGTTGTCTTTATGTATATCCTATAAATGAATGGACCAAACTAGAAGAAAAATTAAAAACATTACCCTTAACAGATAAAAATGCTAGAGCTTTTGTAAGATTCTTTTTTTCAGGAGCATGTGAAATAGAAATGGATAAACAGGGAAGAGCTTTAATTCCACAAAATCTAAAAGAATATGCTAAAATAGAAAAAGAAATAGTAAGTATAGGAGTACTAACTAGAATCGAAATATGGAGCAAAGAAAGTTGGATTGAATATAATGATTCTAATATAGATTTTGATTCAATAGCAGAAAGTATGAGTAGTCTAGGGATTTAAAAGGAGACAAAAGAATGGAATTTAAACATGTATCAGTTCTTTTAGATGAATGTATAGAAGGATTGAATATAAAAGAAAATGGAATTTATGTAGATTGTACATTAGGTGGAGCAGGACATTCATCAGAAATAATAAAAAGATTATCAAAAAATGGAACTCTTATAGGAATAGATCAAGATAAAGATGCTTTAAAAGCTGCAGGGGAAAGATTAAAAGACTATGAAAATAAAAAATTAGTACATAGTAATTTCTATAGAATAGGGTCTGTTATAGAAGAATTAGAACTAGAAGGTGTGGATGGAATTCTTATGGATTTAGGTGTTTCATCATATCAACTAGATAATGCAGAAAGAGGATTTAGTTATATGCAAGATGCACCTCTAGATATGAGAATGAATAGAGATGATGATTTTTCAGCATATGATATAGTAAATGGATATTCAGAAGAAGAACTATGGAAAATAATAAGAGATTATGGAGAAGATAAATTTGCAAAAAGGATTGCAAATTTTATTGTTACAGCAAGAGCTGAAAAGCCTATAGAAACTACACTAGAGTTAGTTGAAATAATAAAAAATGCAATTCCAGCAAAAGCGAGACGTGAAGGACCACATCCTGCTAAAAGAACTTTCCAAGCAATAAGGATTGAAGTAAATGGAGAACTTAAAATTTTAAATAAAGCTATTGAAGATGGAGTTAAAAAATTAAATAAAGGTGGAAGAATGTGTATTATAACATTCCATTCATTAGAAGATAGAATAGTTAAATTAAAATTTAGAGATTTAGCAGATCCATGTAAGTGTCCAAAAGAGTTTCCAATATGCGTATGTGGGAAAAAACCTACAGTTAAATTAGTAAAACGAAAAGCTATTGAGCCAAGTAAAAAAGAAGTGGAAGAAAATCCAAGAAGTAGAAGTGCAAAACTTAGAATAATAGAAAAATTGTAAAGTTTAGGTATAAAATTATTGGGGGGTTAATAAAATGGTAAAGAGAGAATTTGATTATATAAATGGGAGCACAGCTGTAAAACCTGAGAGAAAAATTCAAAGGAAAGAAAGAAATTATGAAGAGTACAGAAAAGCAAAAATTAGGAGACAAAAATTAAAAAAGCAAGAAAAATCAAAAAAATTTAGAAGCATGATACAAATAGCTATGGTAGTTTTAGTTTTAGGGTCAATAACTATTTATAGAGATGGAAAAGTTTATTCGTTAAAATCTGATTTGAAAAATGTAAATAAAGAAATCAAAATTTTAGATGCTGAGAATGAAGCTATTAGAGTAGATTTACTTAAGAATTCTTCTCTAAAGAATATTGAAAATAACGCGAAAAATAAAATTAAAATGTTAGAAAATTCAGAGGCAAAAAAGATAGAGATTGATTTAAGCACTAATCATTTAGGAGATTTAATGAACAATAAGTAAAAGGTTTTGAGTAATTAAACGGGGGAATTGGGTTTGAAAAAAAGAAAATTTGTTGATAGGGCATTAACATATAAGAGAATGCGTTTATTTTTAATTGTATTGATTTTCATTTTTGCCTTTTTATCTGGTCGACTTGCATATATAATGGTAATTCAACATGAAAAACTTTCAGCAGGAGCTGAAGAACAATGGACAAGTGAAGTTAAAATAGATGCTAGAAGAGGTAGAATATTAGACAGGAATGGAAGAGAACTTGCAGTTTCAGCAAATGTATATAGAGTAGATTTTGATTTGAATTCAATAAGAAAGTATATTGAAAGTAAAGATACAACTTTAGAAGCAATATCAGAAAAAATATCTGAAGCTGTAGGAATAGAAAATAAAGTTGTATTAAAAAAACTTAATACAAAACTGCCAAGTGGTAAGAATGCAGGTTCTGCAACTCTTATAAGGCGTATAGAAAAAGAACCAGCAGATAAAGTAAGGGCATTAAATATAAATGGTGTTATAGTTTCACCAGATACTAAAAGATATTATCCAAATAATAATTTTGCAGCCCATGTATTAGGTTCAACTAATATTGATGGTCAAGGACTTACAGGTATAGAGCTTCAATATAATGAAGAACTTTCAGGAGTTCCAGGAATGAAAATTTCAGAAATGGATGCAACAGGAAGTGATTTACCTTATACTATATCAAAATTTACACCTCCAGTTAATGGAAGTGATGTAACATTAACTATAGATGAAAACATACAATTTTTTGCAGAAAAAGCAGCAGAAAAAGCTCTTGCTGACAATAAAGCAAAATCAGTATCAGTAACTGTTATGGATCCAAATACAGGTGAAATTTTAGCACTTACAAATAAAGATGATTTTGATCCAAATGAACCATTTAAAGGTGCAGAAAATTTTTCAGGTTCAACTGAATTTGAAAAAGTTCAAAAAATGTGGAGAAATAAAGTTGTTAATGATACTTTTGAACCAGGATCAATCTTTAAAGTAATTACATCTGCAGCTGCAATGGAAGAAGGGTTAGTTAAAGAAACAGATACTTTTGTTTGTAATGGAAGCTTGAAATATGGTAATAGAGCTATAAAATGTTGGAAAAGAGGTGGACATGGTACTTTAACATTCCCAGAAATAATTCAAAATTCATGTAATGTAGGATTTATGGAACTTGGAAAAAGAATAGGAAAAGAAAAGTTATATGAATATATTAAAAAATTTGGACTTGGACAAGTAAGTGGAGTAGATTTACCTGGAGAAGCAAAAGGAATAGTTAAGCATCCAAAGAATATGTCAGAAACTGATTTAGCAACTATATCTTTTGGACAAACAAATACAGTAAATCCTATTCAATTCTTAACTGCTATAAATGCAGTTGCAAATGGAGGAAAACTTATACAACCACATGTAATGAAAGAAATAAATAGAGACAGTTCAGAAGGTGTTGTTGTAAATGTTGATACATTTAAACCTAAAACGAAACAAATAATCAGTGAAGCAGTTACAACTGAATTAAGAAAACATATGGAAAGAGTTGTACTTTATGGTTCAGCTAAAAATGCCGCAGTAGAAGGATATACAATTGCAGGAAAAACAGGAACAGCGCAAAAAGTTATAGATGGAAAATATGCTCCTCAAAAATATATATCATCTTTTATAGGAATGGCACCAGTTGACAATCCAAAAGTAACAGTTATGATAACAATTGATGAACCAAGTAATGGACAATATTATGCTGGAGTAGTTACAAGTCCAGTTGCAAAAGGATTATTTACGGATATTTTTAATTATATGGAAAATAGTTTTTCTAAAGAAAATAATTCTGCTATAATAAAGGATGTTATAATTCCTGAAATTAGAGAAAAAAGTTTAGAGGAAGCAAAAACTATATTAAAAAAAGAAAAAATAGATTATAATATAGAAGGAAATGGAGACACTGTAGTAGGAGTTAGTCCATATCCAGGATATGCTGTAAAGGAAGGTACTAAAATAAATATCTATACAGAAGAAAATAACACAAAGAAAAATGCTGTTGTTATGCCTAATGTAGTTGGATATACAAAAGAATCAGCAAGTGAAATCCTAAGCAAGCTTGGAATAAGTTATAATTTTAAAGGTGAAGGAACAGTTTCAAAGCAAAGTATACCAAGTGGTGAGTTAATTAATAAAGGAACCACCGTGGATTTAACTTTAAATTCTTAATAAAGTAGTTTATTATAGCATGTAGGAAATTCTTACATGCTATTTTTAATAATAAATATGTAATCTTATCAATCTTAGATGCATAAAATTTTAAGAGGAGTTGATTTTAGTGGAACTAAAGAAGCTTTTAGAAGGCTTACACTATGAGATAATAAAAGGGAAAAATGACGGGGAAGTAAAAAATGTAAACTATGATAGTAGAAAGGTTTTACAAGGGGATCTTTTTGTATGTATAAAAGGATTTACAAGCGATGGTCATAAATTTGCATCTAAGGCAATAGAAAATGGAGCTAAATATATAGTTTGTGAAGAAATAGTTGAATGTAATGATGATATTACATTAATAAAAGTTGAAGATAGTAGAAAAGCTTTAGCAGTAATTGGATCAAACTTTTATGAAAATCCAAAAGATAAACTAAAGATAATAGGCGTTACAGGAACAAATGGTAAAACAACAACTGCATTTATGATAAAAAGTATATTAGAAAATGCAGGGAAAAAAGTTGGACTTATAGGAACAATTGCTAATTATATTGGAGATGAAAAATTAGACACAGAAAGAACTACACCAGAATCATTAGAATTACATGAATTATTTTCAAAAATGGTTAAAGAAAATGTTGAGTTTTGTGTTATGGAAATATCATCACATTCTTTAGAGTTAGATAGAGTTTATGGAATTAGATTTCAAAGTGGATTATTTACAAATTTAACAAGAGATCATTTAGATTTTCATAAGACTTTTGAAAATTACTATAAAGCAAAATTTAAGCTATTTCCAAGAAGTGAACAATCTATAATAAATATAGATACAGATTGGGGAAAAAGAGTAGTTGAAGATTTAGAAGCTTTAGACATAAAAAATTATAAAACATATTCTCTTAAAGAAGGTAATATTATAGCTAAAGATATAGTAGAACATGGTATGGATACTAAATTTACTGTAGATTTAGATGGAGAAAAAGAAGAAATGTTACTTCCTATACCAGGAAACTATAATATATATAATGCACTAGGGGCTATTTTAGCATGTAAAAATGCTGGTTTAAAATTAAGAGAGATAAAAGAAGGATTAAAAGATGTATCAGTTCCAGGAAGATGTGAAAGGGTTATGAAAAATATAAATCTTCCTTATGAAATTTTAATTGATTATGCTCATACTCCAGATGGCCTTTTAAACATACTTGAAACTTGTAGAGAGTTTACAAAAGGAAGACTTATATCAGTATTTGGTTGTGGTGGAGATAGAGATAAATTAAAAAGACCAGAAATGGGTGATATAGGTACAAGATTATCAGATATAGCAATAATAACATCAGATAATCCAAGAACTGAAGATGAAGAATCTATAATTGAAGATATAATTAAAGGGGTTAAAGAAGGAGAATATATAAAAATAACTAATAGACGTGAAGCAATTAAAAAAGCTTTAGAGATAGCTAAAAAGGATGATGTTATTTTAATAGCTGGTAAAGGACATGAAACTTACCAAATACTTAAAACAGGAAAAATACATTTTGATGAAAGAGAAGTTATAGAAGAAATATTAAAGAAAAACTAGAGGTGTTTAAAATGGAACTTACAGTAAAAGAATTAAAAGAATATTCTAAAGGAGAATTTCTAACAGAAACAACAGATGCAAAAATAAATGTACTATCAACAGATACAAGAAAGATAGAAAAAGGAAATGTTTTTTTAGCTTTAAAAGGAGCTAATTTTAATGGAAATGAATATGCTAGCAAAGCTTTTGAGTTAGGAGCTGAAGTTTGTATAGTTGATGAAATTCTTTTTGATTTAGAAAAATACAAAGATAAAGTAATTATAAAAGTAGAAGATACTAAAAAAGCACTTTTAGATATTGCACATGGATATAGAAATAAATTAGGGATAAAAGTAGTTGGAATAACTGGATCAACAGGTAAAACTAGCACTAAAGATTTAACTACTGCATTTTTAAGTGGAAAATATAAAGTATTTAAAACAAAAGGAAATTTTAATAATGAAATAGGACTTCCACTTATGATATTACAATTAGATAGTAGCTATGATATAGCAGTACTTGAGATGGGAATGAGTGATTTTGGTGAAATTCACAATTTAGTTAAATGTGCTAGACCTGATATTGCTCTTATGACTAATATAGGAATTTCTCATATTGAGATTTTAAAAACAAGAGATAATATATTAAAATCAAAAATGGAAATAACAGATTATTTTTCAAAAGAAAATATCCTTATAGTTAATGGAGAAGATGATAAATTAACAAATATTTCTTCAAATGAGTATGAAGTGGTGAAAGTTGGATATAATTCAGAATATGAATGTTTTGCAACTGATATAAATGCAACTTTAGAAAAAACAGAATTTACTTTAAATTATAAAGGACAAAAAGCTAGAATATCATTAGATATGGTAGGAAAGCACAATGTTTTAAATGCACTTCTTGGAATAGAAGCAGGGTTTAAATTAGGATTAAGTATTGAAGAAATGATAAAAGGACTTGAAAATCTAGAAGCTACTTCTATGAGATTAGAATTTATAGATGGTAAAAGTGTAAATATTATAAATGACTGTTATAATGCAAGTCCAGATTCAATGAAATCAGGTTTAGATGTTTTAAAAATGAAAGAAGGAAGAAAAGTAGCTATATTAGGAACTATGCTTCAATTAGGTGCAGAGGCTAAAAAAGCACATAAAGAAGTAGGCGCTTATGCAAAAGATATTGCAGATTTATTAATAGTTACTGGAGATTTTAGAGAAGATTTCAAAGAAGGCTTTGAAAAAGAAAGCATAAAATTATATAATACTAAAGTGAGTCTTATAGAGGATCTAAAAAATGTTATACAAAAAGGTGATAATATTTTAGTTAAAGCTTCAAGAGGCGAAAAATACGAAGAGATAGTTAGAGAATTAAAAAATATCTAATTAAACGAAGGAGGTGAGCTACTAGGATTCTAGTAGCAAGAAAATTATGGGGGATTTTTCAAATTTAATTAACCCGACGATGCTGTTTGCATTAATAGTAGGATTAGTTGTAGCATTAATATTAGGTCCAATATTTATACCATTATTACACAAGTTTAAGTTTGGACAAAATATAAGAGAAGATGGACCTCAAAGCCATCTAAAAAAAGCAGGAACACCAACAATGGGAGGAATAATTTTTATTATAGCTATTATCGTGGTTATGATATCAATGAGATATAGTATTTCATCAGAAGGAATGGTTATTCTTTATTCAATGATTGCATTTGGATTTATAGGATTACTTGATGATATGCTTAAGATAATTCATAAAAATAATTTAGGATTAAGAGCATGGCAAAAAATGGTTTTATTATTACTTTTCTCAGTAGCAATGGCTTATTATGCATATGCTAATATAGGTTCAACTATATCAGTGCCATTTACTGATATACATCTAAGTTTAGGAATTATCTATATCCCATTAGTTATAATTTATTATGCAGCAACAACAAATGCAGTAAATTTAACAGATGGGCTAGATGGTCTTGCTACAAGTGTGACAATAATAGTTCTTATATTCTTTACTATTGTTTCTGTTAAAGAAGGTAAAGAAGATATAGCAGTATTTTGTATAGGGTTAATTGGAGCCTTATTAGGTTTCTTAAAATATAACAGATTTAAAGCAAAAATATTTATGGGAGATACAGGATCTCTTGCTCTTGGAGGAGCTATAGGAAGTATAGCATTACTTTTAAAAATGCCAATAATAGTAGTTATAGTTGGAGGAATTTATGTATTTGAAGCTGCTTCAGTTATAATCCAAGTTATTTCATTTAAAACAAGAGGTAAAAGAGTATTTAAAATGGCACCTGTACATCATCACTTTGAACAATTAGGATGGAGTGAAGTAAAGGTAGTTAGAGTTTTTTCATTAATAACAATAGCACTTTGTATTATAGGGTATGTTTCACTTTAGAAAAAAATAGTGGAGGAGTTTTGATATGAGAGGTAAAAAACTCGATATAAAAAAGGGTAAAAATGGTCAAATAGATATATGGTTATTTGCAATAATATCAACTCTTTTGTCAATAGGAGTTGTAATGGTATATTCAGCAAGCTCATATTTTTCTATGTTTGAATCAAATGATAGTACTGTATTTTTTAAAAAACAAGCTATGTGGGCAGTACTTGGAATAATAGCAATGATTATTACAATGAGAATTGATTATCATAACTATAGAAATAAGAGACTTATGTATGGGCTATATATTGTAACAGCTATTCTTTTATGTGCAGTTTTTCTTTTCCCAGCTACTAAAGGAGCTCAAAGGTGGATAAAGTTGCCTGGAGGAATGTCTTTTCAGCCCTCAGAGCTTGCCAAATATACTGTTGTTTTATTCTTAGCTTATAAGTTAACCAAACTAGGAAAAAATATAAAAAGCTTAACAAAAGGAGTAATTCCTTGTTTAGCATATGCAGGTATAATTGCAGGGATAATATTAAGCCAAAAAAATCTAAGTATAGCATCTGTAACGATGATGGTTTCATTTGCTATGATATTTATAGCTGGTGCAAGATTTAAAGATATGTTTGGAAAAATAGCACCACTTTTGGTTTTAGCAGCAGTAGGTTTTACATTTAGTTCGCCATACAGATACGCAAGACTTACTAATTTTGTAGATCCATGGAAAGATCCAGCGGGAAATGGATATCAGCTTATACAATCTTTATATGCATTAGGTTCAGGTGGAATAACTGGGCTTGGACTTGGTCAATCAAGACAAAAAACTATGTATATGCCAGAGCCACATAATGATTTCATATTTTCAATAATAGGAGAAGAATTAGGGCTTATAGGATGTTTAGTTATAATTACTCTGTTTATTGCATTTATATGGCGTGGAATAAAGATAGCTATGGAAGCTAAAGATAGTTATGGATCTTTAATAGCTGTTGGAATAACTTCTATAATAGGAGTTCAATGTCTTATTAATATAGCAGTTGTAACAGGTTCAATGCCAGTTACTGGAGTTCCTTTACCATTTATAAGTTATGGAGGTTCATCTTTGGTAATAAACTTGGCAGCTATGGGAATTCTCTTGAATATATCTAGGCAAAAACAAGTGAAAATTGAAAGATAAATTTTAAGGAAAACTTAGTTTAAACTAAGTTTTCCTTTTTTAATGAACTTTATTAAGAGATTATTAAGATATGATAGTGAAAAAAATATGGAAAAATGATATTATATTAGTATAAATAAAAAAATATACTAGGGGAATTATGATTTATGAGAAAAATTAAAAGTGTGGGGAGAATAAGAAAAAGGAAAGGAAAAGCTTTTCTAAAAGGACTTTTTATACTTTCTTTTCTTTTGATTGGAATATTACTTTTTTTAACTAAGTCTGACTTTTTCAATATTAAAGAAGTTTATGTAAAAGGTGAAAATCTAACTTTAGAGGAAAGTTTAAAAGAAAAAGGGAAGAATTTTATTGGTGAAAATATACTATTTTTAAAATCAAAAGATGTTATAAGTAGTCTAAATGAAAATCCTTATGTTAAAAGTGTAAATATTAGTAGAAAATTACCCAATAAGCTTATATTAGATGTAGAAGAAAGTGATGTAGCTTTTTATATAGGAAAAGGAAAAAATGCTTATATTTTAAGTAGTAATCTAAGGATACTAGAGAAAAATAATAATGGTAATTTAAATTCTGATATAAAAAATCTTGTTGAAATAACAGGGATTAAATTAGATGAAATAAAAATAGGGGATAAGCTTATAGATGCTGAAGATAAAATAGTAGATAATATATGTAAAAATATATATGAAATAAAAAAGGTAAATAAAACAAAACATAAGATAAATAGAGTAGATTTCTCTAATTTATCTAGAATAATAATATGGATAGGACAGGTAGAAATAAGGGTTGGAGATGGAACAGATTTTATAAGTAAGGTAAATACTGCTTTAAATATATTAGAAAATAAAGAATTAAAAATGGAAAAAGGATATATTGATTTAAGCTTTGATGGATCTCCAATTATAAATAGGGGGGAGAGTAAATAATTATGAAAAAAGTAACATCACAGATTTCCATAGGAATTGTTTGTGTATTACTAGGTTTTTTACTTACGTATCAATTTAAAGCTTTAACAAAAAAAAGCGATACTGATTATGATAAAAATGATATTTTACATCAAGTAGATGCTTTGAAAAAGCAAAAAGATGAATTGGAAAAGACAAATAAAGGCTTAACAGAGAAGGTTAAAGAATTAGAAGATGCAGCAACAAAAGAAGGAAATATAGGTGGAGAAATAAAAAGTAGGTTAAATAATTCTAGGATGATTTTAGGACTTTTAGATGTAGAAGGACCTGGAATTGAAATAACAATAAATCCCAAAACTTCTCTTTTTGGGTCAAACTCAGAAAGTGGTGGTAGTAGCCTAGTTACAGAGGATGAATTAGTCCATATAGTTAATTTATTAAAGTTTGCAAGAGCAGAAGCTATTTCTATTAATGGACATAGAATAACACCACAAACTGGTATAAAAAATTCTAAAAATTATATTTGGATAGGAACATCTGGACAAGTTAGTCCAGAGCAAAAAATAACTATAAAAGCAATTGGGGACAAAGCAAGATTAAAGGTTGCTTTGAATTTCCCAGGAGGTCTAGATTATGGATCACTTCAAAATTACAATTGTGATATTGAAGAAAAAGACAATATAATTATAGAAAAAACTACTCAAAGTTTAAAAACTGAGTATTTAAAACCAGTTAAGGAGGGGGAATAAAATGATTCCAACTATAGGAATTTTAATAGGGGTAATTTTAGGATTTATTTTTGATATAAATGTGCCAGAAAGATTTTCTCCGTATATGTCAGTGGCAATACTTGCATGTTTAGATTCTGTTTTTGGTGCAATACGAGCAAATATGTCAAAAAATTTTAAGGTTGATATTTTTATTTCAGGTTTTTTTGGTAATGCTTTATTAGCAGCCGGATTAGCATATTTAGGTGATAAATTAGGAATTCCTATATATATAGCAGCTGTTATTGTTTTTGGAGGAAGAATATTTGATAATTTTGCTATAATTAGAAGGCTTATACTAGAACGTATAAAGTCTAAATAGGTGAGATTAATGAGAAGTTATAGTAAGAAATTTATAATATTTTTCTTGTCGATATTTCTAGGAATACTTATTTCTTCTAATTCTAATTTTAATGGTATAAAAAAATATTTTTCATTGGACTTTAGAGAGTATAATGATGCTGCTATAGAGAGAAATGACTTATATAAAAAAATTTCTAGTTTAGAAAAAGCAAATAAGAAAAATACAGAGTTAATAGAATCTTATAAAAATAGTAATAGTAGTAATACTAAAGAAGTTATAGAACTTATGAAAGAGCAGACAGAATATTATGGAATGCTTACAGGTTCAGTACCAGTTGAAGGACCAGGAATTCTTTTAAAAATAAATGATGGAGATATTTATAATAAAGACAATAATAGTGTAGAAATAGCAAATAAGATATTTCATGATAGAGATGTACAATTAGTGATAAATGAATTAAAAAAAGCTGGTGCAGAAGCAATAATGATAAATAATTATAGATTAACGCCAACTACTGGACTTTCTTGTAATGGACCATTTATAATATTTCAAGATGAACATACTGAATATGCTCCTTTTTATATTTATGCCATTGGAAATCCAGAAGAAATGGAGGCTGCTATTCTTTCAGAAGAGAGTCATATAAGACAACTTCAGTTAAGAGAATTATCGATAGAAATAGAAAAAATGGATAATATAAAAATGCCAGCAGCTTCAAATGAAGTAAAATCTGAATACATGAAAGAAACTGTAGAAAATAAAGATAAAAAATAATAAAATTTTGATGTAAATAAAGGGTTTTAGAGATTTTTAGAGAATATATAATTTAGGGTCAAACAATGGAGGCTTATTATGAGTATTAAAGAAAATATTAAAAAAATAAAAGAAGAAATAGGCGATAATGTTAAGCTTTTAGTTGTATCTAAAACTCGTAGTTTAGAAGAGATGGAAGAAGCTTATGAAATAGGTGAAAGAGATTTTGCTGAAAATAAGGTTCAAGAGTTAGTTTATAAAGAAGAAAACTTCCATAAAGATGTTAATTGGCATTTAATTGGAAAACTTCAAACTAATAAGGTAAAATATATAGTTGGAAAAACTGCTCTTATTCATTCTCTATCAAGTGTTAAGTTATTACAGATGATTGAGAAAAAATTTGGAGAATCAAATGAAATAGCTAATGTTTTAATTCAAATTAACATAGGAAGAGAAGAATCTAAAAGTGGGATTCTTGAAGAAGATTTAGAAGAACTTATATTAGAAGTTGAAAAATGTAATTTTGTAAAAGTTAAAGGAATAATGGTTATTATTCCTAAAGGTGATGAAGAATCAAATAGAATGTATTTTAGAAAAACTAAAGAAATATTTGATGATTTAAAAACTAAAAAATTCAAAAATATAGTAATGGAAACTCTTTCAATGGGAATGACTCATGATTATAAAATAGCTATAGAAGAAGGTGCAAACACAATTCGTGTTGGTACAGGAATATTTGGAGAAAGAGATTATAGTAAATAGGAGGAAATGAAAATATGGCAAATATGGTTTCAAAAATGAAAAACTTTTTAGGATTCGGAGATGAAGATGAAGATATCGATGATTTCGATGATGATAGATTCGACGATGACGAATTAGCTCACAGTGATGATTATGAAGAAGAAAGTGGTCCTGTTATAATTGGTGGTGGAAGAAATAATAAGGTTGTAAATATTCATAATAATGCATCAGCAAAAGTATTAATAACAAAACCAACTTCATATGAAGAATCAATGGAAATTTGTGATGCTTTAAGTAATAGAAGAATAGTTGTTATAAATACAGCAAATCTTGAAAATAAAACAGCAAGAAGACTTCTAGATTTTATAAGTGGGGCATCATATGCATTAAAAGGAGATTTCCAAGAGATTGATAAAGGTGTATATATTCTTTCACCTTCAAATGTAGAAGTTACTAATGAATTAAAAAGTGAGTTATCATCAAAAGCTTTATTTAATTGGAGCAAGTAGGTGAAAATATATGTCAAGATTAGTACTGACATTTATAGATGCTTTATTTAATATTTTAGAATTGTTTATATTAGCAGATGTAATATTTTCATTTATACGAAATGTAAACTTAGGTTCGATAAGGGAGTTTGTATCAGCAATTGTAAATCCAATTTTAGCACCTTTTAGAAGTCTACTTTTTAAAATATTAGGATATAGCCAAATTGACTTCTCTCCACTTCTTGCTATAATAGCTTTAGATATTATAAAAAATTTAATTATAAGGTTGTTGTTTTAGCATGAATAAAGAAGATTTTTTTAAAAATTTTAAGGAAGAAGATAAAAATGAAATTATAAATCTTTACGATAAATTTAATTTAGCTTTAGAGAAAGATATAACTTTATTTTCAAATGAATTTTATACACCAAATATTTGGACTATATTTAGAGATAATATAAAAATAAAGGACTTTAAAATAGAATCTTATGGGGTATTCAATGAGGCAGAAAGAAAAATTATTAGTTTTAATAATTTATACCAAATTGAATATCCAATTAAGGTTGTAAAAATAAAAAATAAGTCTAAATTTAAAAATCTTTCTCATAAAGATTACTTAGGAAGTATTATGTCATTAGGTATAAAGAGAAATAAATTAGGAGATCTTATCGTAAAAGATGATATTTGCTATGTTGCTGCTTTTTCAGATATAGCAGAATATATAGCTTCAAATTTAAATAGAATTTCTAATGTCAGTTGTGATGTAGATATTTTAGAAGCAGATGAAGTAGATATAAGATATGAATTTACAGAAGAAGTAATAAATGTTCAATCAAAAAGATTAGACTCAATTGTTTCTAAGATAACGAGAAAATCTAGAAGTACAGCAGAAGAGATTATTTCTAGAGGTGATGTGCTTATCAATTATTCTGTATATAGAGATAAAAGTAAAGAAGTTAAAGAAAACGATAGGATAACTGTAAGAAAATATGGTAAGTATATTCTAGGAAGTATAATTGGAAATAGTAAAAGTGGTAAATTAAAAGTTATTATAAAAAAATATACATAGAAAAGGTGGTATTATTATTATGAAATTAACTCCAATGGATATAAACAATAAAGAGTTTAAAAAAGGGTTAAGAGGATATAATTCAGATGAAGTTGATGAATTCTTAGATGAGGTTATTGAAAATTACGAGGAATTATATAAAGAAAATTCAAAATTAAAAGAAAAGATAACAGTTTTAAATGAGCAAATAGATCATTATGCTAAAATAGAAAGTACAATACAAAATACACTTTTATTAGCTCAAAATGCAGCAGATCAAGCTAAAGAAAGTTCACAAAAAGAAGCTGAACTTGTAGTTAAAAATGCTAATGAAACTGCACAAAAAATAGTTGATAAGGCACACAATGATGTGATTCAAATAAATGATGAATTTGATAGAATAAAACAAGAGTTTATTAAATTTAGAGTTAAATTTAGAAACTTTATGAATACACAACTAGAGACATTTGATGATTTAGAAAGAGATTTAAATAAAAATTATTCAATTGCAACTCCAATTGATGAATTCATGCCAAAAGAAATTGGATATAATGAAGAAGTTGTTGATGAAGTTGTAGAAGATGTACAAGCTGATGATTTAGATGAAATAAAAAGCTTTTTTGCAAGTGATGTAGAATAATTATTAAAAGGTTGATATTACAAAATATAAGTAATATCAACCTTTTTTATTATATTATTGAGATAAATTATTTATTATATTATAATTGAGAAGTAATAAATTGTAGGAGTATATAAATGGAAGAAAAAATTTTTGAGATAAATGAAGAAAATAAAGGAATTAGAATAGATAAATTTATAACAGATATTATGGAAGGTAAATCTAGATCTTATATACAAGGAATGATAGAAGAAGGATATGTTCTTGTAAATAATAAAAAGGTTAAGAGTAATTATAAACTAAAATTAAATGATGTTATAAAAACAACTATAAAAGAGCCAGTAGAATTAGAAGTAAAAAAAGAAAATATTCCAATAGATATATTATATGAAGATTCTGATGTAATTGTAGTAAATAAACCCAAAGGTATGGTTGTTCATCCTGCACCAGGAAATTATGAAGGAACTCTTGTAAATGCACTTCTTTATCATTGCAAAGATTTATCCAGTATAAATGGAGTAATAAGACCTGGTATAGTTCATAGAATAGATAAGGATACTACAGGAGTTTTAGTAGTTGCAAAAAATGATGAAGCTCATGTTAAGCTTTCAGAGCAGCTTAAAGATCATAGCATGAAAAGAGAATATTATGCACTTGTTGAAGGAAGACTTAAAAAAGATAGTGGAACTATAGATAAACCTCTTGCAAGAAGTAAAAGAGATAGATTAAAGATAGCAATAACAGAGGATGGAAAAAGAGCTGTAACTCATTATAGTGTTATAGAAAGGTTTAAAAATTCTACTCTTGTCAAATGTGTATTAGAAACAGGAAGAACTCATCAGATAAGAGTACATATGTCTTCTATTGGATATCCATTAGTTGGAGATCCTTTATATGGATTTAAAAAACAGAAGTTTAAAGATGATGGACAAATGCTTCATGCAAAAGTTCTTGGATTTATTCATCCTAGAACGGGAGAATATATGGAGTTTTCTTCAGAACTACCAGAAAATTATAAAAAATTATTAGAAAATTTAAGAAAAGATTGTATTTAGGAGGAGTTATACTTGAAATTAAAAGCAAATCTTTTAGATGATAAAGCAATAAAAAGAAGTTTAATTAGAATATCTCATGAAATTATTGAAAGAAATAAAGGAGTAGCTGATTTAGTATTAGTTGGGATAAAGAGAAGAGGATATCCTCTTGCAAAAAGAATATCAAAACAAATAGAGCAAATAGAAGGTGTAAAAATAGAAGTTGGATATGTTGATATTACACTTTATAGAGATGATTTAACATTAGATAGTGATACTCCTAACTTTAAGGGAACTGACTTAGGAGTTAACATAAAAAATAAAAAAGTAATTATTGTTGATGATGTTTTATATACATGTAGAACTGTTAGAGCAGCAATTGATGCAATTATTGATGTAGGAAGACCTAATGGAATACAACTAGCAGTTCTTATAGATAGAGGACATAAAGAACTTCCTATAAGAGCAGATTATGTTGGTAAAAACATACCTACATCTAAAGATGAAGTAATTGGCGTTAAAATAGAAGAAATAGATGGGGAAGACTCAGTTAAAATATACGAAAAAGAATAGGGAGAACATAAATGGATTATAAATTAATTGCAACAACTACATTTGGGATAGAAGGAATAACTGCAAAAGAACTTAAAGCTTTAGGATATGAAAATCTTAAATCTGAAAATGGAAAAGTATTTTTTGAAGGTGATGAGATGGATATTGCGATTGCAAATACTCATTTAAGAACAGCTGATAGAATACTTATAAATATGGCAGAATTTGAAGCTAGAAGCTTTGAAGAATTATTCCAAGGTACAAAAAAAGTAAATTGGAGTAGTATTATTCCTAAAAATGGTGTTATGCACGTAACTGGTAAATCAATAAAATCTACTCTTCATAGTGTTCCAGATTGTCAATCTATTGTAAAAAAAGCAATTGTAACTAGCATGAGCGAGGCATATGGAATAAATACTTTTCCAGAAGATGGGCCAGTATATAAAATAGAGGTTGCTATTTTAAAAGATAAAGTAACTCTTACTATAGATACTACAGGACCAGGACTTCATAAAAGAGGATACAGAGAAAATTCAGGAGCAGCTCCATTAAAAGAAACACTTGCAGCATCTATGGTTTTACTTTCAAGATGGAAAAAAGATTATACACTAATAGATCCTTTTTGTGGTTCAGGAACTATACTAATAGAGGCATGTATGATAATGCAAAATATAGCACCTGGACTTAATAGAAGCTTTGTATGTGAAACTTGGCCAACTATGGATAAAGAAATATTTGATCAAGTTAGAGAAGGAGCTAGAAATGCTATAAAAGATTATGATTTAGATATTATAGGTTATGACATAGATAAAAGAGTTTTAAGAACTGCTAAAAATAATGCTGTAAAAGCTGGAGTTGATAAATGGGTTAAATTCCAAGAGAGAGATTTTAAAGCTTTTTCAAATAAACATAAATATGGATTTATAATTACAAATCCACCATATGGAGAAAGATTAAGTGATTATAAAGAAGTTGAAATGTTAAATAAAATATTTGGTAAGTATAAAAAGCAATATGATACTTGGGAATTTAATATCCTTACTTCTTTTGAGAACTTTGGTAAAGCTTTTGGAATAAAAGAAACAAAAAATAGAAAACTTTATAATGGTAAATTAAAATGTTATTATTATCAATATTTTGATAATGACAAAATAAAAAATGCTGGTGATACAGTAGTTCAGTGTTTAATTGGATAAGAAATTAAAGGTTAATAATAAAAAACGGATTTAAAAAAATCCGTTTTTTATTTATTACAGTTGTTTAATATTTAAATTAGGAAAATCTTTTGGCTCTGTATATAGAGTCCAGTTAGTATGATAAATTACCATTCCTGGTTTTCCATTAGCAGGTTTTTTTAAATTTTTAACAAAAGTATAATCTACAGGAACTTTTGAAGAAGATTTAGCCTTGCTATAATAAGCTGCAATAACAGATGCTTCTTCAATAGTATTATCTATTAACTTATCAGTACAGACAATAACATGAGAACCTGGAATATCTTTAGTATGAAGCCATAAGTAATTCTTTTTAGCAAATTTTAAACTTAAATAATCATTTTGTATATTATTTTTTCCAACATAAATATCTATGCCGTCAGAAGAAACAAAGTGAAGAGGTTTTGATTTTTTATGATTTGATTTTTTTAGCTTTTTAAATTTCAAATAACCTGTATCCATAAGTTCTTCTTTTATTTCATCAATTTCTCCATAATCCTCTATATTTAAAAGGTTTGTTAAAACTGAATTTAAATATTCTAATTCATGTGCATTCTTCTCAAGTTGAATAAAAGCTTCTTCTTCAGCTTTTTTCATTTTATTGTATTTTTTATAATATAGCTGAACATTTTGTGAAGGAGATTTATTTTCATTTAAAGGTATAGTGATATTTTCTAAATTTACGCTATAAAAATTTTGAAGGGTTATTGATTTTTCTCCTTCTTTTATGGAATATATATATGAAGTTAATAAATCACCATAAACTTTAAATTTTTCTTTTTGAGCACAATCTTCAATAGTTTTATTTAAAATCTTATCTTTCTTTTTACATCTATCAATATTAGTATTTAAAAATCTTTGAAGATCATTTGATTTGTTATGAAGTCTATCTTGTTTATCTTTTTTAAAGAAATAATCTTCTATTAATTCAGAGGGAGAATCATAAGTTATAAAATTGCTAAATTCTTTTTTAAATTTAAAGCAATGAAAATCTTTAAAATTACCATTCTCATCTATAAATATATTAAATGAAACATTTTCCTTTAAATTTTGGAACAAGTTTTTTAATACATAATATAATTTTGAATCATCCTTTATAGAAGATAAATTTTCTTCATTTTCTAAATATAATTCTTTAGATAGAGGTTTGCTTATACCTATGAAAGTATTTGAAAAAAAGTTTTCGTTTAATTCTTCTAAAGTATTTACAAAAGGTTTAAATTCCTCTAAAGTAAAATTATATGGATTTAATTTAGTTGATTTTGGTGGATAAACATATTCTGTACCAGGATATAAAACTCTAAAAGTATTTATATCAGGAGTAATATGTTTTATACATTCCATAACTTTATTATCTCTTTCACGTACAAGAGAAATATTGGAATGTCTACCCATTATCTCGATAATGAGAGAATATTTACTATTAAAGCCAAGTTCATCATTTGCAGATATTTTAATTTCAATTAATCTATCTCCATTTATTTGGACTACATCTAGGATTGTACCTCCTAAAAGGTACTTTCTTAAAACCATAGTAAATAATGGAGCTTTAAGTGGATTTTCTTTTGGAATGTTTGTTAGATGCATTCTAGAAAATCTAGGAGAAGCAGAAATTAATAGTTTATGATTTTTTCTATTATTTCTAATTGTTAATATAATTTCATCTTTTTCAGGCTGATTTATTTTATCAATTTTACCATTTATTAAATATTCTTTTAAGTTATCTATTAAACTATTTAAAAATATACCATCTAGTGCCATTTATATTTCCTTCTTTCTAAGATTGTTTAAGGATAGTATAACATTAGATGATTGGATTTATCAATAAAATAAGCGGAGGGGAATAAAACATGAAATTTGTTAAAATGCATGGAATAGGGAATGATTTTATCTTTGTAGAAGATTTAGAAAATAAATTAGTAGAAAAAGAAAGTGAAATCGCAATAAAAGTTTGTGATAGGCATTTTGGAATAGGAGCAGATGGATTAGTATTAATTAGAAGTTCAGAAGACTGTGATATACAAATGACTATTATAAATAGTGATGGTTCTAAACCAAATATGTGTGGAAATGCAATAAGATGTTTTAGTAGATATGTATATGATAAAGGTTTTGTAAAAGGAAAAGAATTCTCAGTAGAAACTGGTGATGGAAGAAAAGATATAAAATTAAATTTAAAAGACGAAGAAGTTACTGGAGTTAGAGTGTTTATGGGAAAAGAATCTTATAAAGCTTCAGATATTCCATTAAAAGAAGGATTAAAAGAAATAATAAACTTTAAAGTTGATGTTTGTGGGAATGAAGTATTATTAAATACTGCTTTAGTTGGAGTACCACATACAGTAATAATAGATAATGAAGATAAGTTTAAAACTAATTTTGGAAAAAATATAGAAAAATTAGAAATATTTAAAGAAGGTTCAAACATTAACTTTATAAAGATAATAGATAAAGATCATATTATAGTAAGAACTTGGGAACGTGGAGCAGGAGAAACTTTAGCTTGTGGAACAGGAGCATGTGCAAGTGTAGCAATTTTAAATAGATTGGGACATGTTTCTGAAAATGTGGAGGTAACACTTCCAGGAGGTAAGCTTAATATAGATTTAGAAGAAGAGGGAATTTATATGACAGGCCCAGGAGAATATATTTGTGAAGGTGAAATATTATAAGTTGTAAAAGGGATAAAAGATGAGAATAAAAAAGAAAGGAATATTTTTAATAACTAGTTTTATATTAATAGCTTTTTTATATTCATGTGGTAAGGAAGAGGATACATTAAGTCCTAAAACTAATATTATAGATATAGAATTGGGTTCATTAATAGAAGAAAAAGGATCAGGAATATCAAATTTAAATTTAACAGAAACAGGCTATAAAAAAGTGCGAAATGATGATGCTATAGTGGAATATAATAAGAAATCAGAAAATTATATTTTTATAAGGAATAATGAACATTACTTTTATTCTAGGGGAAAAGAAAAAAAGTTAGAAGAAAATAATTACGAAAATTTACATTTATCTGATGATGGAAAATTTTTAGGCTATATGGCTTATGATAATATATATACATTAAAAGTACTAAATATAGAAGATAATAAAGAAGTAAATATAAAATCAAAAGTATCAATATCAGGAAAATTATTTGATTTTATAGGAGAAAATAATTTAATATATTATGGTATATCTGAAAAAAATGAAAATGGAATTTTTAGTTATAATTTAGGAAGCGGAAAAGAAGAACTTTTATATAAAATAGATACAGGATACTTAGAGTTTTTTAAATCTTATAAAGATGAAATAATATTTCTACAAAGAGTTAATGAAGATGAAAAATTATTGAAAAGCTTAAATTTAAAAGATAAAAGTGTAGAGACCTTAAGTAGTAATATAGATTTATTAAGTGATGTTTTGAAAAGTGAAAACAATTATTATATTTTAGGATCTACAAAGAATGATAAAAATTCTTTATATATTTTAAATGATGGAGAATTAGAGAGAATAGTTTATGATTTCCCTGAAATAGTAGAAATGAAATCGGGACTAAGCATAAATAAAAATGGAGAAATTTTATTTATGGGATCAAATGCAGGAGAAAAAAATTTAGATGTATATAGCTATAGTAAAGAGAATGGGATAAACCTTTTAACTGAAAATAGTGGAAAATATAATTTTATAAAAATAAATTAAAAGAATATCAGAAATGATATTCTTTTTTATATGTTTAAATGTATAAAAATGGTAAAAGTGACAAGGATTTAAATGAGGTGATGCATATGAAAAATTTAATAGATGAAATAGATTTTAAATATATAGAAAAATTATCTTTAAATAAATGCTTTGAATTAGACTTAATCCCAATAAAGAAAGAAGATTTTGTTTATATAATTTGTGATAATTCTAAAAACAATTATATAGATAGGTTAAATCTTGTATATGGACTTCAAATAAAAATTTTAGAAATAAATGAAGATGAATTTTTAAAATTAAAGCACATGATATTTTTAGAGCTAAATGAAAATGTAGAAAATATAATAATTGAAGAAGCTATAAATGATAGAGCAAGTGATATACATTTTGAACCTAGTAGAGGTGGAGTTAATATAAGGTTTAGAATAGATGGTTTATTGGTAAGAAGATATAAAATATCTTATGAAATTTATGAAAAGGTTATATCTAGAATAAAGAACAATAGTAATTTAGATATAACGGAAAAAAGAAAACCACAAGATGGAAAAATGAAATTTAAGCTAAATAATAATGAATATAATTTAAGAGTTTCTATAATAAAAACTATAAATGGCGAAAAATTAGTAATTAGAATATTAAGAGAAGGATTAATAAAATTAGATTTTAGAGATTTAACAAATATAGAAGAACAAAGAAAAGATTTGATAAGAATAGTAAGAAAAAAAGAAGGACTTGTTATTATAAATGGACCAACTGGTTCTGGAAAATCTACTTCTTTATATTCAATTTTAGAAAGTTCTAAAGATGATGGAATAAATATAACGAGTATTGAGGATCCTGTGGAAGTTTCTATAGATGGAATAAATCAAATTCAACTTAATAGGAAAGTAAATTTAGATTTTTCAAATGCATTAAGGTCAGTTTTAAGACAGGATCCAGATATAGTTATGATAGGTGAAATAAGAGATAGTGAAACAGCTAAAATGGCTATTAGAGCATCTATAACAGGGCATAAAGTTTATTCAACTCTGCATTCAATTTCAGGGAGGGAAGTGTTTTTTAGATTAAAAGATCTTGGCATAGATGAAAAATTTTTAAGAGAAGCATTAGTAGGAATTATATCGCAAAGATTAATAAAAAAGCTTTGTGATAAGTGTAAACAAGAAGAAACAATAAATTTTAATGGAGAAAATATAAAATGCTTTAAAAGAGTAGGCTGTACTAAATGTAGTTATACAGGCTATAAAGGAAGAATATTATTGTCTCAAATATATAAACTTGATAAAACTTTTTCAATAGAAGAATTAGAAAAAGATAGTAATATGCTTTCAAATAATAAAATGAAAGAAATGGCTTACAAACATTTAATAAATGGAGATATAACTTATATCGATTATATAGATTTTATAGAAGAAGAGGAGGACTATAATGATCAATATAAGATCTTATGAAAATATAACATTAATAAGTGAAAATTTAAGTAAGCTTTACAAAGATGGTATAAATATAGTTTTAGCTTTTGAGTTAATGTTAGATTTACCATTAAAAAAAAGATATAAAGAAAGTCTTTTATGTATAAAAAAAGAAATAGAAAAAGGAAATAGTATATGGCAAAGCTTTAATAAATTTAAAGAGTTATATCCTGAATTTTTCATAAATATGATAAAAATCGCAGAAAAAACAGGAAAATTATCAGAGGTTTTAAATGGTCTTAGTAAATATTATAAAAGTAAATATGAATATAGAAAGAGAACTATTATAAGTTGTATTTATCCATCATTAATATTTATATTTTTGATTTTATTTTTTCTTATGATTCTATATTTTATAATTCCAAGCTTTAAGGAACTTTTAGAAGGAAAAACTGAGTTAAATTTGTTTATAAAAGGAATAATAAATTTTTCAAATTTTTTAAATGAAAACAAAATTTTAGGATTATTAAGTATAATAAATTTTTTTATTGTATTTCCAATTGTATTTTTTGTACTTAAGTGGAATGAAATAAAGACATTATTATTTAAAAAAGTAAAAAGGTTAAATTTTAGAGAAGAATATGAAATAGTACTTATATTAAATTTATTTATAGAGAGTGGTGTTAATTTAGTAAAAGGAATCGATTTTTATATAAATTCAAAAGAAATAAAAAATAAAGAAGAGTTAATTAAAATAAAAAAATCAATAATGAGTGGAAAAACAATAAGTGAATCATTAGAAGAATTAGATAAAATAGGCCGATATTCTTTAGCTATGATAAAAATTGGAGAAGAAAGTGGAAGTTTGGATATAAGACTAAATACAGTAGTAAAGAATTTAGAAGAAAAAAATGAGCAGTTAGTTAAATGGATTTCTTCTTTAGTACAGCCAATTTTAATTTGTACATTAGGAGCAATATTAATTTTATTTATAGGGACATTTTTTATTCCAATTATGGATAGCATTTATGGAGTAACGAAATGAATAAAAAGAAGAAAGGCGTCACTTTATTAGAGGTTGGAGTATCATTATTTATAATTACCTTAACATTGAGTATTGGAAGTGTTTCCTACAGATATTACAAAGATTATGAAACATTAGTCATAGAAAAAGAGTTTTTAAACCATATGTATTCATTTATAAATTATAGTAGAAAAACATGTATATCAGAAGAAAAGCCAGGAGAAATCATAAATGATAAAGAAATAAAGTCAATAACATTTAGAATGATTGATAAAAACGGAAAAGAAATTGTACAAAGTTTAGAGATACCAGACAAGATAATATTTTTAAAAGAAGCTTCATTAAAAATAAATTCTAAAGGTGAGTTAAATTCTACAAGTATAGAATGGAAAGGAATAGAAACAAATAATATTTATAAAATAACAATAAGTGTTGGAATAAATACAATGAGGGTATATATAAATGGAAAACAAGAAGAATGGTAATGTGTTAGTAGAAAGTTTAATAGCCATAAGTATAACTATAATAGCTTTATCTTTAGTAGGAAAATCAATTTTAAATTATTATTCAATTCAAAGAGCAGAAGAAAAAAGATATAAAAAAGCGAATATAATTGAAATTTTAGAAAAAGAAATAAAATATAATACAAGCTTATGTAGTATAAATAATAAATTTAAATATTCAAATGAGTTTTATTTAGATTTAAAAGAATTAGATGAAAATAAAATAATAAATTCTAATATTATTGATTTATTAAACGAAGAATCAGGAGATATAAGTTTAAAAAAGATAAAAAGTAATGATGTAAGTATAGAATTTTTAATAAAGTTAGAGGAGGAAAAATTTGAAAAAAATTTCGAAAAAGAGAAATGGATGGAATTGCAAGGGATATGCTCTTCTGGAAACTAGTATATATTTAGGATTAACTACATTATTATTTTGTATTTTAACTAAGTGTATAATATCTACTTCAATAGAAACAAAATCAATTTATAAAAACTCAATGAAAATTAATTCAATTGAAAGTGGAATATATAATATAAAAGATTATTTAAATGGATATAGTAATTTATATTTTGAAGAAAATCAAAATAAATTAGTAATATTCAAAAAAGATGATAGTGCTAAAAGTCCATTAAAGGATGAAATATATTTTTTTGAAAGAAAATTATTTTTAAAATATTATAGAAGAGAAAATGGAAATTTAAAAACGTATAGCTCTTTAATTATGGATAATATAGATGATTTTAGGATTATAAAAAAGGATAACTTATTGTATTTATTTATAAAATCTGGAGGTATAGAGAGATATGTCTGCGTATAAAAATAAAGGAAATATATCGATTTTAGCAGTATTATTTTTAAGTATGTCAGTATTATTTTTTAGTACCATTTATAAGATAACAAATTTAGATATAAAGAAAAATTCTAATATTATAGTAAGTAAAAGTGCAATAGAATTAGAAGAAAAAAGATATTATATTTTAAAGGTTGTTCAAGATTATATAAATAAAATTGATAAGCTAGAGTTTAATAAAGAAATAAGTTTTGAAAACCCTAATATAAATAAAATTTTAAAAGATAAATATGCTATAGGAAATTTGAAATTTAAATTGTTAGCAAATAAAAGTGGATTAATAAACTTTAAAAATTTAGGAAACAACAAACAAGAAGAATTTGAAATTTACTATAAACAGGAGAATTTATGTACTTGCAATAAATCTAATTGCGAATTTAATAGTGAAAAAATAATTCTTATACCTAAAAGGAGATTTCAATGAAAAGATTAACTTTGATAATAGATAATAATGACATTATATATAATAGAGAAAAAATTACATATGATAAATTATGTAAACTAATAAAAACAAAATCTAAGTTAAAAATAATAATTTTAAATGAAAATATATTTTTTAAAATTATAGATAGTATAAATGAGAAAGAAATAAAAAGTTTAATAGAATCTGAAATTTTAGTAGATGTGCAAAAAGAAGATTATTTAATTCATTATGAAATTGAAAAGAAAAAAGAAAGAACACTTGTTTATGCAATAAAGGGAAATAAAATAATAAAAGATATATTAAACAATTTTATTAATTCAGAAATAGAACCAATATATTTTAGTATAAGAAATAGCATTTTAAAATTAAAGAGAGATAAATCTTTTAAATATAAAGTTAAGTTTATGAAGAAATATTTTTATATAAATGTAGAAGATGGAATGATTTATTTTGATGGCATTAGTGATGAAAATGAATATAAAGAAGCTAAATTTTTGTTAAAAGATGGAAAGGGATGTGTTAATTTTAAATGAAATATTTGAAAGAATATAAAAACTTTATACCAATAGATATATATGAAAAAAGAAATAAAATTGAAATTGGAAAATTAAACTCTATAATAATTATTATTTTATTAGGAAATATAATATTATTTTTTATGACTATAGATAAAATTAAAACAATAAAAGAAAATAAAAATTTAATAGAGTACTCAATAAATAAACAAGATGGAATAAGTTTAGATGAAATTGTAAGTTGGATAAATTTATTAAATTATTCATCAGAAAGTGGAGTAATAGAAAATAATAAAGGAACTATAAAGGTAGAAAATAAAAATATAGATAAAATAAATGAAAAATCAAAAATTAATAGTATTAAAGAAAGTGAAAACTTTTTAACTCTTAGTGTAGAGGAGATTAAATAATAATGTATAAAAAGATATTATGTTTAATTGGTATGTTTTTATTAAGTGTGCAATGTATTATAATTAATTATCCTATTAAAAAAGAAAAAAAGGATGTAGCTGTACTTAGTAAATATGAAAATATATATGATGATTTTTATTATTTAAAATCTTTAGAAGATGTAAATGTATTAGAGATAAAAAATGAAAATGGAGTGAAAGGATTAATTGAAGTAGAAGGAAATGCAGAGAAAATAAAAGATGTTTTAAATAAGTTAAGAAGTTATAAAATAATAAAATATAATATAGAAAAAGAAGAGAAAAAATTTTCAGTTTTATTAGATATAAAAAAAGAATAAAAATTGGGAAATGTGAGATAATATAAATGATATGATATTAAATATTAAATGAAAAAGGGTTTGGATTAAAATTAATATTAATTTAATTTTAGTTAGGAATTGCATTTAAGCCTTTATTTTGATAAAATATCATTGTTATGTCAGAAGAAACCAAAATATGATTATAATTGTTATATGATATGTTATTGGATTTGAATTTATACTTTTGGAGGGATATTTAATGATATCAGCAGGAGATTTAAGAAAAGGTACAACATTTGAACATGAAGGACAAGTTTTTACAGTTGTAGATTTTTTACATGTTAAACCAGGAAAAGGAGCAGCTTTTGTTAGAACTAAGCTTAGAAATGTTATAACAGGATCTGTTACAGATACAACTTTCAACCCAACAGCTAAATTCCAAGAAGCTGTAATTGAAAGAAAAGAAATGCAATATTTATATAATGATGGTGAATTATACTACTTCATGGATGGAGAAACATATGAGCAAATTCCATTAAACTATGAAAAAGTAGAAGAAGCAATCAAATTCTTAAAAGAAAATATGTTTGCTATAATTAAATTCTATAAAGGAGATGCTTTCTCAGTAGAAGCACCAAACTTTGTTGAATTAGTTATAACTCACACTGAGCCAGGAGTAAAAGGAAACACAGCAACAAATGCTTTAAAACCAGCTACTGTTGAAACTGGTGCTATTGTAAATGTACCTATGTTCGTAAATGAAGGGGATACAATTAGAGTAGACACAAGAACTGGCGACTATATGGAAAGAGTTTAATAAGTTGTATTTATTGCTAAGTTCAAAAGAACTTAGCAATTTTCATATTTCATAAAGGAAGTGAAAAAATGAAAGAAATAAGAGAAAATCTTGAAATATTAAAAAAAGAAGCTAACAATATGGAAGAAAATTCGACTTTACTAAAGCTTATTAATGTAATAGATTTACTAACTGAAAAAGTAGAAGAAGTAATAGTTAATCAAGAAACTATGGAAGAAAATATAAGATTTATGGATACAGATCTTTCTGGAATTCAAGAAGAGCTTTTCGAAGAGGTTTCCTTAGAGGATTTAGAAGAAATTGAAGATGAATATGAAGAAGTAAATTGCAAACATTGTAATAATCCAATATTCATAGAAAAATCTGCACTTACAAATAATGAAGATATAACATGTCCTTATTGCAAAGAGAATATATTAAAATAAAAAGTTAAAGACCTATTTTAAAGGTCTTTTTTTTATGCAAAAAAATATACATAAATTATAGATTTTAAAATGAAAATAATTTACATAAGAAAAAATAAAAATATAAGTCATATTTACATAAGAATTTAAATATTAATTATATAGATAATTTTATTTTTCAAGTTCAAACTTTAATGGAGGTAATGTGGTGTATAGAAGAGATGATTTTCTTTCAATTTTTCCAGAACGATTAAAAGATAAATTAAAGGAATATTCTAAAGAAGGTATTCAAGAAATAAGAGTAAAAGTAAATAAGCCTGTAATTATATATAGAGGACTGGGAGAAGTAATTTTAAATTATAGGGCAAGTTTAGAAGAAATTAAATATATTTTAAAAAGAATTTCAATGTATTCTATTTATGCTTATGAAGAGGAAATAAAAAGAGGATTCATAACTATTAAAGGCGGGCATAGAGTAGGTCTAGCTGGAGAATGTGTTATGGATGGAGAAAAAGTAAAGACTATAAAAAATATAAGCTCTATAAATTTAAGAATAACTAAAGAAATATTAGGATGTAGCAAAAAAGTTATAACACATATTACAGAAAATAATCAAGTTCTAAATACAATAATAATATCACCACCTAAATGCGGTAAAACAACTATTTTAAGAGATCTCTCTAGAGTAATATCTAATGGAACTTCAGAGGGAAAATTAGAGGGAAAAAAAGTAGTAATAATAGATGAAAGAAGTGAAATAGCAGCATCTTATGAAGGCATTCCACAAATGGATGTAGGACTAAGAACAGATGTTTTAGATAATTGTTATAAAAAAGAAGGATTAATAATGGCTGTAAGGTCTTTATCACCAGAAGTAATTATATGTGATGAAATTGGTCGTGAAGAAGAAGTTAATGAAATAAAAAATGCATTTAATTCAGGAGTTAAAGTAGTTTTTTCAGTTCATGGTCAAGGAATAGAAGATTTATATAAAAGAGAAGGATTAGATGAATTATTAAAAAGAGAGATAGTAGATAGAATATTAGTTTTAGCCAATAAAGATGGAAAGTTTTATATAGATAAAGTTTATAAGAAAAATTTACAAGGAGGATTTAAATGTTTAAATATCTGTGGCTTAGTTTAATATTTTTCTTTTGTGCTTATTTAGGAATAATTCGAGGAAGAACATATGTTAATAGACACAAAAATCTATCAGAAGTAAATAAATATATGCTCATTTTACAAAATGAGATTTTATATAAAAATACACCACTTCCAGAAGCTTTAAAAGAATTAAGTTTTAGAAGTGAAGAATATTTTTCAAAAATATTCTCACAAGTTTCAGATGATCTTATAAGTGGAAATAAATATACTGCTTATGATTCTTTTAAAGAAATCTATAAAGAATATAAAGAAGAATTTTATTTTACAAAAGAAGATGAAAAAGTAATAGGTGATTTTTTAAAAGTATTAGGAGAGTCAGGACTCTATGGTCAAGAAAAAATATTTGAATTATTAAAAACAAATATTGAGACAAATTTAAAAGATGCTTTAGAAGTGTCTAAAAAAAATTCAAAACTTTATAGTTATCTTGGTGTTTTAACTGGTGCTATGATAGTTATTTTCTTAATATAGGAGGGGAGAATTATGTTAGATATAAGTTTGCTTTTTAAAATAGGAGGGGTTGGAATCCTAATTGTAATATTAGATAAAGTTTTAAAAAGTAGTGGAAAAGATGATATAGCTGTAATAACTAATATGGCTGGAATTGTAATTATATTAATAATGGTTGTAACAATGATAGGAGATTTATTTCAAACTGTAAAAACTATGTTTATGTTATAGGAGGGATATTATGCCAATTTTAAAAATAGTAGCATTTGCATTTGTTGCCCTTTTTATATTCTTAGTTTTTAAAGATAAAAGATCAGATATTGCGGTTTTAATTTCTCTTGTAGCTGGAGTAGCTATTTTTATTGTAGTTGCATCTCAGTTAGGAGAAATAATACTTTTCTTTAAAGATGTAGCTAATAAAGCTGGAATGGATATTGTATATGTAGGAATAATATTGAAAATAATAGCAATTGCATATCTTTCATCATTTGCAAGTGAAATTTGTAAAGATGCAGGAGCAAGTGCAATAGGATCAAAGGTTGAATTTGCAGGTAAAATATTTATTTTACTTCTTGCAATTCCAATACTTATGTCAGTTTTGGAATCAATCCTTCAGATCTTATAGATGTTTAGAAAAGATTTAAGAAAAAAATTTTTAATCCTACTTATATCAAGTATATTAATACAAATATTCATTCCATTTATGACAAAAGCATTTGCAAATGAGGAAACAAAAGAAAAGAATCTAATAGAGAGTGCAGAAGAAATGAAAATAGAAACAGATAATAAGCTAAATTCTTTATATGATTATATAAATAAGATGAAAACAGATGAAGAACTTTTAAATGAATTAGATCCAAAATCTTATGTAGAATCCTATATAAAAAATGGACAAGGTAACTTAACAATAAAAGAGTTAGGTTTAATAGCTGTAAATTTATTATTTAAAGAAGTAAGAGTAGTTTTAAAGCTTGTAATTTCAGTAGTTGCAATTGCAATTTTATGTTCTCTCTTAAAAAATTTAGAAGATGCATTTAAAAATGAAAGTATTTCTAACATAGCTTTTTATGCATGTTATTCAGTTTTAATAATAATACTTTCAAGAAGCTTTTTAATTTCTATAGATGTAGCAACAAATGTAATAAATAGCATATCAGAATTTATGAATGCACTCTTACCAGTTTTAGTGGGAATGATTGCTTTAGCAGGGGGATTTGTTCAAGCAGCAACTATGGATCCAATTGTTTTAGGATCAGTAATTTTAATTCCTAAAATTTATTCTAATTTTATTATACCTATGATATTAGTAAGCTTCGTATTAAAATTTGCTAATAATCTTTCAACAGAACATAAGATAGATAATTTATGTAAGCTTATAAGTCAAGGAATACTATGGTTTCAAGGAATAATAATAACAATTTTTATAGCAATGTTAACTATTAGAGGAATAACAGCAGATACTATGGATGCAGTTGCACTTAAAACAACTAAGTTTGCTGTAGATAATTTTGTTCCTATAGTTGGAAAAGCATTTTCAGATGCTATAACCTCTATTGCAGGATATTCTTTAATAATAAAAAACGCTATAACTGGAATAGGATTAATAGTAATAGTTTTAATAATTCTTTATCCAATAATAAAATTAGTATTAATGACCTTTATATATAAAATTTCTGCTTCGTTAGTAGAACCAATTAGTGATAAAAGAATAACTAGTGCTCTTAGTATGATAGGTGAATCAATGGTTCTTTTAACTTCATGTGTAATAAGTGTAAGCTTTATGTTTTTTATTCTCTTAGGAATAATGGCTTCAGCAGGAAAATTTGTAGTTGGAGGATAAAATATGGATATTATAAAAGAATTTGTAATAACACTTGTTAGTACTATAGTTTTAATAACAGCAGTTGAAATTATACTTCCCGATAATTCAATGAAAAAATATAGCAAATTTATATTAGGAGCAATGCTTATAAGTGTAATTTTAAATCCAATAGTTAAGTTTTTTACAAATGGAGAAGAAACTATTACTAAAAAAATATTATCTTATGATTCAAATAACTTATATAGAGAAGAAACAAATAAGAAGGGAAAAGAAATTCAATTAGAAAGCTTTAAAGAAAATCTTTCTAAAAATATAAATAATATTTTACAAAATGAATTTAAAGATTATGAGTTTAGAAGTTATGTAAAATGTGATTTAAATTTAAATGATATAGATATAAAAGAGGTTACAGTTTATGTAAAAGAAAAGAAGAAAGGCGTGATAAAAAAAATAAAAAAAATAGACAAAGTAGATATTTCTGATAATAAAACAGAAGAAAAGAAAAGTGACTCAAAATATGAGAACATAAGAACGTTTTTATTAAAAGAATTAAAGATAGAGAAAGAGAAAATAAAAGTAATAAGTGATGAGGGGTGATATTAAATTGGATTTTAAAAATTTGATAAAAGAATTTAATAGGATTATTAAAGATAAAAAAATTAGCAATTTATTAGCTTTAATAGTCATACTTGGGATTATATTTTTAGTAACATCTTTTTTTATTAAAGATAATAAAGGATCTGTAAACCAAACAGAAGGAACATTAAGTGTAAGTGCGAAAGAAAGTAGTTCGAACAAAGAAGTAGAAATATTAAATGAATATGAAAGAGAACAAAAAGAACAATTGAATTCAATTTTAAGAAAAATTGAAGGAGTTGGAGAAGTAGATACAATGATGACATTTGAAAGCGGTGAAGTTAAAGTTCCAGCTTATGATAATAACACTCAGACAACAACTACAGAAGAAGAAGATAGTCAAGGTGGTAAGAGAGTAAATGAACAAAAAAATGATGGAAGTAAAGTTGTAATGTCAAGTAATAGTGATGGTAATGAGCCATTTGTAACTAAAGTATATAAGCCAAAAGTTATAGGAGTTGTTGTAACTGCTCAAGGAGCAAATAATAGCAAAGTTAAATATAACATTGAAAAAGCAGTTTCAGATTTATATAACTTATCTTTTGATAAAGTAAATGTATATCCTATGGGTAATCAGCATATAAATTAATAAGTCAATTAAAGGAGGAATAAAAAATGTCAACAAAACAATTTGGAATTATTTTCACACTAGCAGGATTGATAATATGCGTAGGGCTTTTATCAATAAAATTAAATTCAGAGGGATTAAAATCTCCAGAAGATTTAGCAGCAGCAGCACTTGAAGGTGAAACAGCAGAAAAAGATACAGAAGTAAATGAAAAAGAAGATGATTTTTTCTATACTGCAAGAAGTGAAAGACAACAAAAAGATGCAGAGGTAGTTGCAAACTTAAAAGCAGCAGTTGAAGATAAAAATACAGCTGCAGATGTTAAAAAGAATGCACAAAATGAACTATTAAGAAAAACTAAAAGTAAGGATAATGAAAATAGAATAGAAATAAACATAAAAAACAAAGGATTCAGTGATGCTATTTGCTATATTGAAGGCGATAAAGCAAAAATATATGTAAAAGGTGAAAGTATAAATCAAGATCAAAGCAGAGAAATAAAAGAAGTAGTTCAAAATGTTGCAGGCATAACAAACTTGTCAATAGAAGTGAAAAAATAATACATTGTAATGTAAAATTATATTTGTTATAATGAACGTAAGATAAAAAGTTTTGATAATTCAAAACCTGGGAGGTTTGATTTCATGGAAAATTTAAATGACAATAATGTTGGAGTCGTAAAGATATCTGACGAAGTTGTTAGTGTTATAGCTGGTATAGCAGCTGAAGAAATTGATGGAGTTTTAGAGTTCCAGCATGGAGTTACAAGTAATATTTCACAAATGCTTAAAGGAAAGAAGAAAGTTTCCGGCAAGGCAGTTAAAGTTGTTTTAGAAGATGATAGAGCTAAAATAGAAATGGCTGTCACTGTAAAGTATGGGGTGAAAATCTTGGATGTAATCGGTCAAGTTCAAGAAAATGTAAAAAGAACTGTTGAAGCAATGACTGGTTTAGAAGTTAGTACAGTTGATGTATATGTTCAAAACATTTATGTTGAAAAAGAACATGACAAAGAAGTAAAGGAAAAGTAATTTCACCCTCTGTATAACAGAGGGTGTTTCCTTGTTAACATATAAAAAAATATATTTTAATAACTATATAAAAAATTATATAGTTTAATTTAGGAGGAAAAAATGAGTAGAAAATTATCAAGAGAAAAAGCAATGGAATTAGTATTTAGTACAATGATAAGTGGAGATAGTCATATAGAAGCAGTAGATACATTTGTTGATAATTATGAAGATGATATAGAAGCGTTAGATTTAACATACATAAAAGAAGTTTTAAAGGGAATAGAAGAAAATAAAGAATATATAGATTCTTTAATAGAAAAAAATCTTCAAAATTGGAAAATTAATAGAATATCTAAAGTGAATTTAGCAATATTAAGACTTGGAGTATATGAAATGAAATATAGAGATGATGTTCCAGATAGAGTTGCAATTAATGAAGCATTAGATTTAACAAAAAAATATTCAGATTTAAAATCAAAATCATTTATTAATGGAGTCTTAGATAAGATTTTAAAAGAAATTTAGGAGTGGGTGTGTAGTGAAGGATATAATAGATGGGAGAAAAGTTTCGTTAGAAATAAAAGAAGAAATAAAAAATTTTGTCCTAAATAGGAAAAATGAAAATAAGAGTATACCTAAAATAGCATCTATTTTAATTGGTAATGATGAAGGCTCTATTTATTATCAAAATAGTCAAGAAAAAGTGTCTACTTCATTAGGAGTTGAATTTTTAAAAATTAAATTAGATGAAAAAATAACTGAAGAAAATGTAATAAAAGAAATTTATAGATTAAATAATGATAGTAGTATATCAGGAATAATGATTTTATTACCTCTTCCAAAAGGTTTAAATGAAAAAAATATAGTAAATGCTATATCACCTAAAAAGGATATAGATTGTTTAACTTATGAATCAGTAGGTAAACTATATTTAGGAGAAGAGACTTTTATTCCTTGTACTGCAGAGTCTATTTTAACACTACTTAAAAGTTATAATGTTCAATTAGAAGGTAAAGAAGTCGTTATAATTGGAAGAAGTAACATTGTAGGAAAACCAACTTTTCAACTTTTATTAAATCAAAATGCAACTGTTACAATATGTCATTCAAAGACAAAAAATCTACAAGAAATTTGTAAAAGAGCAGATGTCCTTATAGTGGCTATTGGAAAACCTAAATTTATAAATAGTAACTATATAAAAAGAGGTGCAGTTTTAATTGATGTTGGAACTTCATCATATGAGGGGAAAATAACAGGAGATATAGATTTTGAAAATGTAAAAGATAAAGCAGCTTTAATAACTCCTGTACCAGGCGGAGTAGGAGCCCTAACTACAACGCTATTAATAAGAAATAGTTGTAAGGCTTTAGAAAACAGTGAAGATTAAAGTTTTAGCAGTATCTGAGGTTAATAATTATATAAAGAAAATCACCGAAAATGATTTTATATTAAATAATCTCTCCGTAAAAGGGGAGATTTCTAATTTAAAGTATCATAGTAGTGGGCATATATACTTTTCATTAAAGGATGATTTTTCTAAGATTAACTGCATAATGTTTAAAAGTGATGCAATTGAATTAGATTTTAAATTAAAAGAAGGATTAGATGTAATAATAAAAGGTAGAGTATCTATTTATCCTCAAAATGGTAGTTTACAACTTTATTGTAGAGAAATTGAAGAAGTTGGATTAGGAGACTTACATGTAAAGTTTGAAAAATTAAAGAAGAAATTATATGATGAAGGTCTTTTTGATGAAAAATATAAAAAGGATATTCCTGTTAATCCATCTAGAATTGGAGTTGTTACTGCTGAAACAGGTGCAGCGATAAGAGACATAATAAATGTTACGAGAAGAAGAAATAAAGGATGTGACATAGTTCTTTATCCAGCTAAAGTTCAAGGAGAAGGTGGCTTTAATACCATTATTGAAGGAATTGAATATTTTAATAAGAAAAAATCTGTTGAAGTTATAATAATAGGTAGAGGAGGAGGATCATTAGAAGAACTATGGAATTTTAATGAAGAAAAACTTGCATATGCTATATTTAATTCAAAATTACCTATAATATCAGCAGTTGGGCATGAAGTAGATTTCACAATATCAGATTTTGTTGCAGATGTAAGAGCTGCAACTCCATCACAAGGAGCGGAAATAGCTGTTATAAATACAAAGGAAATTGAGATGGAGTTAAAAAGTATAAATACTTTACTAAATAAAAAAATAGAGAGTATAATAGAAAATGAAAAAAGAGATTTAAAAGGGAAATTTAAGCTTATAAGTCTAAATTCACCGAAAGTTAGGATTTCAAATTCTTTTTTAGAAATAGATTCATTAAAAGAAGAATTAAATAGACGTATTAGGGAAAAATTAGAAAAGGAAAAGATGAAGATATCTGAATATAATAATTTACTTAATGCAAATAATCCTTTAAATATTTTAGATAAAGGATTTTCTTTAATAAAAAGAAATGGAATCACAATAAAAGAAACTAAAGAACTTCTAAAATCAGAAAATATAGAAATTGTATTAAAAGATGGAAGTGTCAGTGGAAAGTTTAAAGCTAATGGAGGAGAAGACTATGGCAAAAAAAGTTAGTTATGAAGAAATGGTTGAAGAATTAAATGAGATTTTAGATAAGTTAGAGAGTAATACATGTACTCTAGATGAATCTATGAAAGAATATGAAGATGGAGTTAAATTAATAAATAAATTATATAAAACTCTAAATAACTATGAAGGAAAAATCTCTATTATAAAAGATAAAGAAGAAGTGGAGTTTGAATAATATGTACATTAATGAATATAAAGCAGTCATAGATAATTATTTAGAAGAATACTTTAAAGGAAAAGACGGCTTTAATAAATTGATATATGAAGCAGAAAGCTATAGCTTAAATATTGGAGGAAAAAGAATTAGACCAATTTTAATTTTATTAGGTTATAATTCTTACAAAAAAGATTATAAAAAAGCATTAGATATAGCGTGTGCAATGGAAATGATACACACTTACTCTCTTATTCATGATGATTTACCATGTATGGATGATGATGATTTAAGAAGAGGTAAAAAAACTAATCATAAAGTCTTTGGAGAAAATATGGCAGTATTAGCAGGAGATGCTTTACTAAATGAAGCTATGATATTAATCATGAAAAGCTCATTAGAAAATGGAGATAATTTCTTAAAAGCAGGATTAAATATTGCAAAAGCCTCTGGAGCTGATGGAATGATTGGAGGGCAAGTAGTAGATATTTTAAGCGAAGGAAAGAACATTTCAATTGAAGAGCTAAAATATATGCATGAGAAAAAGACTGGAGCTTTAATAAAAGCCTCTATAGTTTCAGGAGCAATAATGGGTGGAGCTTCAAAAGAAGAATTATATAAGTGGGAAAAGTACGGAGAAAATTTGGGATTAGCATTTCAAATTAAAGATGATATACTAGATGTAGTAGGAAATGAACAGAAATTAGGGAAAAGAATCCATGTTGATGAAGAAAAAAATAAAACAAATTATATAAGTAAATATGGATTAGAAAAATGTAAGGAAATGTGTAGAAATTTAACAGAAGAATGCATAGAAATACTTAAAAGTTTAAATAAAAATACAGAGCTTTTAGAGGAACTTACGATTAACCTATTAAAAAGAGAATATTAAAGAGGGTTGGGATAAAAAGATGGATATTTTAAATAAAATAAAATCTCCAATAGATGTAAAGAAGTTAAGTAATAAAGAGTTATATTTATTAAGCAATGAAATAAGAGAGTTTTTAGTTTCCTCTGTCTCAAAAACAGGAGGACATTTAGCTTCAAATCTTGGAATTGTTGAATTAACATTAAGTCTTTTTAGTGAATTTGACTTAAATAAAGATAAGATAATTTGGGATGTAGGTCATCAAAGTTATGTTCATAAGATTTTAACAGGAAGAAAAGATAAATTTTCTGTTTTAAGAACACATAATGGAATGAGCGGATTCCCTAAAAGAAATGAAAGTCAATATGACTTTTTTGATACTGGCCACAGTAGTACATCAATATCTGCAGCACTTGGAATGGCTAGAGCTAGAGATTTAAAAAAAGAAGATAGTAAAATAATTGCAGTTATTGGAGATGGAGCCTTAACAGGGGGAATGGCTCTAGAAGCATTAAATGATGTAGGATTTAATAAAACTAACATGATAATAATCTTAAATGATAATCAAATGTCTATATCAAATAATGTAGGAGGAATTTCTTCATATTTAAATAGAATGAGAATGAAGCCTAAATACAATATGTTGAAAAATGAGGTGAAAAGTAAATTAAGTGGCTCAGAAATGGGGGAAAATATTGCTTTAAAAATAACGAAAGTTAAAGATAGTATAAAACAATTAGTTGTTCCATCAATGTTATTTGAAGAGATGGGAATAAAATATTTAGGACCTATAGATGGACACGATATAGTAAAATTAAAAGAAGTTATTAGTAATGCAAAAATGATGACAGGCCCCGTTATTATACATACTATAACTAAAAAAGGTAAAGGATATGAATTAGCAGAAAAAAGTCCCTGTAAATACCATGGAGTATCTCCTTTTAATAAAACAAATGGAGAAACTATTATGAAAAAATCATGTGAAAGTTATTCAAAGAGGTTTGGAAATTCACTTATAAAAATAGCAAAAGAAGATAAGGATGTAGTTGCTATAACTGCAGCTATGCCAGATGGAACAGGATTAAATGATTTTGCCAAAGAATTTAAAGAAAGATTTTTCGATGTCGGAATTGCAGAACAACATGCAACAACAATGGCAGCTGGTATGGCTTGTTCAGGGTTAAAACCTGTTTTTGCAGTATATTCAACTTTTTTACAAAGAGGATTTGATCAAGTTTTACATGATGTATGTATTCAAAATCTACCAGTTGTTTTTAGTATTGATAGGGCAGGTATTGTTGGTGAAGATGGTGAAACACATCAAGGAATTTTTGATTTATCATATCTTTCAATGATACCTAATATGACTATAATGGCTCCAAAATGTTTAGATGAAGTTTATCCAATGCTTAAATGGGCTCTAAATAAAGGAACTCCTGTAGCAATAAGATATCCAAGAGGTGGAGACATATTAGATAATTTAAAAGGAATAAGTAATATAGAATTAGGAAAATGGGAAACATTAATAGAAAGTGATTCTAATGTTTGTATAATAAGTACAGGAAAGATGGTTTCACATTCAATTATTGCAGCAGATAAATTAAGAAAGTTAGGAATTGAAATAGAACTAATAAATGCTACATTTATTAAACCATTAGATGATGATATGTTAAAAGAATTATCTAGTAGAAAGGATATTATAATAACTGTAGAAGATAATATAATAGCAGGTGGTCTTGGATCCAATATACAAATGAAACTTTTAGAATTTGGATATAAAGGTAAAGTTGAATCTTTAGGATATAAAGATAAATTTATAGAACAAGGAAAAGTAGATATTCTTTATAAAGAAGAGGGACTAGATCCAGATGGAATAAAAAATAAAGTAATTGAACTTTTAAAATAAAGGAGAAACTAATGTCAGAAAAAAAGGAAAGATTAGATATTATATTAGTTGAAAAAGGATTGATTGAGTCAAGAGAAAAAGCAAAAACAAGTATAATGGCAGGACTAGTTTTTGTAGATGGGCAAAGAGTTGATAAAGCTGGAGCAAAAATACCTATAACAGCTAATATAGAATTTAAAGGACAAAAGTTACAGTATGTTAGTAGAGGCGGATTAAAACTTGAAAAAGCATTAAAGTCTTTTCCTTTAACATTAGAAGGAAAAGTATGCATGGATATTGGAGCATCAACAGGAGGATTTACAGATTGTATGCTTCAAAATGGAGCTTCAAAAGTTTTTGCAGTGGATGTAGGATATGGTCAGTTTGCTTGGAAGCTTAGAACTGATGATAGAGTTGTATGTATGGAAAGAACTAATATAAGGTATGTTACTCCAGAAGACATTGGAGAAAAATTAGATTTTGCATCAATAGATGTTTCATTTATTTCATTAAAAACAATAATGCCAGCTACAATAAATTTATTAAAAGATAATGGAGAGGTGGTAGCTCTTATAAAGCCTCAATTTGAAGCTGGAAGAGGAAAAGTAGGTAAAAAAGGTGTAGTAAGGGAAGAAAGTACTCATCTTGAAGTTGTAAATGGAATAGTGGAATTCTTAGAAGAAAATAATCTTAATATTTTAGGATTAAGTTATTCTCCTATTAAAGGACCAGAAGGTAATATAGAATATTTAATTTATTTTACTAAAGATAATGAAAAAGAAAGTAATTTTGATAAAGAGGATATTTTAAATGTTGTAAGAGCATCTCATACAGAGATTTAAAAGGAGAAAGACATGAAACGAATTGGTATTGCTATAAATCCAGATAAGGATAAGGATGGAAAAATACTAGCTAAAGTAGAAAAAAAATTTAGAGAAGAATTTAAAGAAAGCCAAATTTTTTTATTGAATACTTATGAGATTAATAATATTGAAAGGTTATGTTTAGATATCCTTGTAGTTTTAGGAGGAGATGGAACACTTTTAGGAGTAGCAAGAGAGGTTTCATATTATGTTAGCGTACCTATAATAGGAATAAATATAGGAAATTTAGGATTTTTAAGCTCAACTGAACTTGATAATTTAGATAGTAGTATAAAAAAGTTAAAAGATAAAAATTTTATAATAGAAAATAGAATGATGCTAGAAGGTAAAGTAAAAGGCATAGAAAATGAAAATATAAGGGCATTAAATGATATTGTTTTAGCTAAAGGAACTTTATCTAGAATGGCAAAGTTTAATATATATGTTGATAATAAATTTTATTCAACTTTTAGAGGAGATGGATTAATTGTAAGTACTCCTACTGGATCTACAGCATACTCTTTTTCTGCAGGAGGACCTTTTATATATCCAGATTTAAATGTTATTATATTAACTCCGATTTGCCCTCATACTAGAAGTATGCAAACTATGGTTTTAAATGGAGATATGGAAATAAGAATTGAAATTTGTAGTTATGAAGATGCATATTTAACAACAGATGGACAAAAAGTTTATAAAATGGATAAAAAGTCAATAATTAAAATTAGTAGAGCAGAAAAATTTGCGAAGTTTATACAATTTGATGATTATGATTATTTTAACTTATTAAGAACAAAAATACTAAATTATTAAAGAATGAGATGGTGATTAGATTTGAAATCAAGAAGACATGATAAAATTTTAGAGATAATAACTGAAAAAGATATAGAAACACAAGAGGATTTAGCAGAAGCTTTAAGAAATTCAGGATTTGATGTAACTCAAGCTACAGTATCAAGAGATATAAAAAATTTAAGACTTATAAAAATGCAATCTTCAAATGGAAGATATAAATATGCAGTTCCTAAAACAGATTCAAGTAGATTAGCAGATAAGTTAGCAAATATTTTAACAAATGCAGTTGTAAGTGTAGAAAATGTAGATAAAATGGTTGTTGTAAAAACTTTTACAGGTGGAGCATCAGCAGCAGCAGAAGCTATAGATAATTTAGAATTTGAAAATATAGCTGGTACAGTAGCAGGAGACAATACAATATTTATATTAGTTAGAACTATTGAAAGTGCTGAAATTATAGTAAAAAGTATAAAAGAAAGAATTGATATGTAGTGAGGGGTTATAATGCTTATTCAGTTGACAATAAATAATTTTGCTCTTATAGAAAGCATATCATTTGATCTTGGAGAAGGATTTAATATACTTTCAGGAGAAACAGGTGCTGGAAAATCAATACTAATAGATGCTATTGATTATGTATTAGGAGGAAAATTTTCAAAAGATTTAATAAGAACTGGTGAAAATAAAACATCAGTAGAAGCTGTGTTTGAAATAAATAATGATAATATAAAAGAAGCCTTAAATGATTTAGAGATTGAATATGAAGATGTATTAATAATTAGAAGAGAAACTTTATTAACAGGAAAAAGCTTAATAAAAGTAAATGGTAAAAGCTTAATAGTAAGTCAATTAAAAAAGATACGTGAAAAAATATTAGACATACATGGTCAACATCAAAATCAAAATTTACTTCAAAAAGAATCTCATGGAATTTATTTGGATAATTTTATCGGAGAAATTATAGAAAAAGATTTAAATGAATTTTCAAGTTTAAGAGATGAACTATATTCAATTAGAGCAAAAATTGTAGACTTAAGAGGAAATTTAGAAGGCGAAAAATTAATTGATTATATAAAATTTCAACTTGAAGATATAGAAAAAGGTAAACTTAGATTAGGTGAAGAAGAAGAACTTAAAGAACAATTTAATTCACTTTCAAATGCAGAAAAAATAAATAATAGTTTAACAATAAGTTATAATATATTAAGTGGTGGAGATTCGTCATCAGTCTTAGAAGGTTTATCAAAAGTAATTACTGAATTAAGTTCAATTGAAGAATATGTTTCTTGGATAAAAGAGAAAAAAGAGATAGTTGAAGAAGCATATTATAATTTAGAAGAAATTACTCGTGAATTAAGAGATGGAGCGGATAACATTCAATATGATGAAGAAGAACTTGCTAAAATAAATGAAAGATTATATACAATAAATAGTTATAAAAAGAAATATGGTGGAAGTGTAGAAAGCGTATTAGAAAATTATGAAAATCTAAAAAATAGATTTGAAGAACTATCTAACGCTGAGGAAATAATAAAAGAATTAGAAATAAAAGAAAAAGAAATTTTAGAAAAAATGAAAATAGTTGGTGAGAAATTACATAAAATAAGAGTAGAGAAAAAAGATATTTTAGAAGAAAAAATCTTAAAGGAATTGTCTTATGTAGGACTTGATAAATCAACAATGGAAATTCAAATAGAAAAATTAGAAAGACATAATGAAAGAGGTTTTGATGATATAACTTTTGCTATATCTACTAATCCAGGAGAACCGGTTAAATCTCTTGAAAAAGTTCTTTCAGGTGGAGAGCTTTCTAGAATAATGTTAGCTTTAAAATGTGTATTTGCAGATAAAGATGATATACCGACTTTAATATTTGATGAAATTGATACAGGCATAAGCGGTCAAGTTGGTCAGAGAGTTGGAGAAAAGATGTATCAAGTATCAAAAAATCACCAAGTTCTCTGTATAACTCATTTACCTCAAATAGCTATTCTTTCAGACAAGCATTATTTTGTGTCTAAAGAAGTTATAAATGGAAAAACCTATACTAAAATAAAAATTTTAAATGAAGAAGAAAAAATCAGCCAAGTAGCTAGTATGCTTGGAGGAGATAATGTAACTAATACTACAATAGAAAATGTAAAAGAAATGCTTAAAAATGCAAATTTGAAAAAAGAGGAAATAAAATCTTTATAAAATACATAAAGAATAGATAATGGGATAAAATAAAATCATGTAAACCATGGTTTTATTTTTTTTATGAAAAAAATTGGGTTAAAATACAGAGTTATCATAGAATAAAAGGCATGTCTATGTACAAACTAATAGTAAAAGCAAAGGAGGATTAAGATATGAAAAAAAGAATAGTTAGAAGTATAGGTTTAGTTTTTGCTATTTTGTTTGTAATGGTATTAGCAAGTGTTTTTACATTAAAAGATATTCCAAATGAAATTTATACAAGTAAAGAAAATGTTCAAAGCATATCAGTATTTAAGCAAAATAATCCTTTAAACACTGTTAAATATGATGGGAAAAATATAAACATAGAGTTTATGGGACTTTTCTCATTAAAAAAAGTTGAAGTACATAAAATAAAAGATTTAGAAGTTTATCCAGGAGGAGATAGTATAGGTGTCAGACTTTCCTCAAGTGGAGTTTTAGTAGTTGGCTTTTCAGATGTTATTATAAATGGAGAAAAGTCAGGTAGTCCAGCAAAAAATGGTGGAATAATAGTTGGGGATTTTATTATGAAAGTAAATGGTAATACAGTATTAACTTCTAAAGAAGTAGGTAGAGAAATAGAAAAATCGAATTCTGACAAAGTAAAGCTTACTATAGATAGAAAAGGAGAAGTTTTAGAGAAAGAAATTAAGGGTATAAAAGAAGGAGATAAATATAAAATTGGATTATGGGTAAGAGATTCAGCAGCTGGAGTAGGAACAATGACATTTTATGATAAAAAAACTAATAAGTTTGGAGCTTTAGGTCATCCTATTACTGATGGTGACACAAATGAGATATTTAGAAGTAGAAAAGGAGATTTATATGAAGCATCAATTATAAGTCTTAGAAAAGGTGAAAAAGGAAATCCTGGTGAATTAAAAGGAATTTTTATGGATGAAGATAAACCAGTTGGAGAAATAGAAAAGAATACGGAATGTGGAATATTTGGTAATGGAAAGATGAAAGATAAAGAAAATATATCAAAGCCTATGAAAGTAGGATTTAGAGAAGAAGTTAAAGTTGGGAAAGCTAAAATAATAACTACAATATCTGGAAATGAGCCGAAAGAATATGAAATTGAAATTATGAAAAAATTAGACCAAGATACTCCAGGACCTAAGAGTATGATAATAAAAGTTACTGATGAAGAGCTTTTAAAACAAACAGGTGGAATAATTCAAGGAATGAGTGGAAGCCCAATTATACAAGATGGAAAATTAATTGGCGCGGTAACACATGTTCTTATAAATAAACCAGATACAGGATATGGAATTTATATAGATTGGATGCTAAAAGATGCAGGAATAATAGGATAAAATTTAGTAGTAGCTTATAATGTCTAAGCTACTACTAAATTTTTTTATTTTAAGGAAAGAAATATTATAAAGTAAATGAACATAGAAAAATGAAAAAATAAATAAAATAATATTAAAAAGTATAGACTAAAACTAAAAAATAAGGTATAATTTACAAAAAGTGGAATTTATTTAAAAGAAATAGCACTAAAAATCAGAGCTAAAAATAAATTTTATATGATAAAAAATTAAAATCTTGTATAAAGAAGGAAAAAATTAATAAATGTCGAATAGTTTAATAGAGATTAAGATTTTTTAGATTATTGGATGAAATAAATTCCAGGATAAATAAAGGGGGATAAAAATGGAGGATTCAAAAATTTCTGTAGTAATTGCAGATGATAACAAAGAATTTTGTAGTATATTAAAAGATTATTTATTAAATCAAAAAGATATTGTAGTAACTGGGATAGCAAAAGACGGAGTTGAAGCATTAGAGCTTATAGAAGCTAAAAAACCAAACCTTGTTGTGTTAGATATTATAATGCCTCATTTAGATGGTCTTGGAGTATTAGAAAAATTATCTAGTTTAAATATTAATCCAGAAGATATGCCAAGAGTTATAGTTCTATCAGCAGTAGGTCAAGATAAGATTACTCAAAAAGCTATTACATTAGGGGCAGACTATTATGTAGTTAAACCTTTTGATATGGATATATTCACAAAAAGAATAAGAGAAATGTTTAATTCTTCAAAAGTTGAAAATACACAAAGAGCATCTTCAACTTTACAAAATAATGATATGGTTTCTGTTTCAAGATTAAATGATGAACCTATGGATTTAGAAACAGAAATAACTAGTATAATACATGAAATTGGAGTTCCAGCACATATTAAAGGTTATATGTATTTAAGAGAAGCAATAACAATGGTAGTAAATGACATGGAATTATTATCAGCAGTTACAAAAGAGCTTTACCCATCAATAGCAAAAAAATATAACACTACTGCAAGTAGAGTAGAAAGAGCAATAAGACATGCTATAGAAGTTGCTTGGGGAAGAGGACAAGTAGATGCAATAAATAAACTATTTGGATATACAATCCATAATGATAAAGGTAAGCCTACTAACAGTGAGTTTATAGCAATTATTGCTGATAAATTAAGACTTAAAAATAAAGTTAGCTAATAGAAGAAGAAAGTCAGTAAAATGGCTGTTGAACAATTAATTTGAAAAAGTCAAATCTATGTTGTTTATAGCAACAAAGTATATTTGATACCAATAAATAAATATTAAATAAAACAGAGAGACACTTTCTATCAGTTGGATAATTTCCAAACTGTTAGGAGGTGTTTTTTTATGGTTAAAATTCTAAAAACCAAAAGAAATTTTAATTTTTATATTGAAGATTATATGGAATATTGCAAGTTAAAGGGATTAAGTATAAAGACAATGAAGTCATATGAATCAAGTTTATTATTATTTTCAAAATATGTTGAAGAAGAATTTCAGCTGTCAAAAGTTGAAGAAATAAAGTTAATACATGCAAAAGAATATGTAAAATTCACAAAAGAAAGAGGAAAATATTCATATGTTTCTGATGATAAAACAGTTTCAATAAACAATCCAAGTATAAGAAAAGATTTTGGAAAGGTTGTATCACCAATGACAATAAATAACTATATAAGAAATCTTAAAGTGTTTTTTACATGGGCTGTTGATAACAAAATAATAAAGAGTAGCCCAATGGATAAAGTTCAGTTTGTTAAGGTAAAGAGAAAACCAAAAGATAATATATCAGATTCAGATTTCACAGCATTAATTAGGATACTGGATGTTACAAAATACTATGAATATAGGGATTATGTTGTGATTCAATTAATTATGGATACTGGTATGAGATTAGGGGAAACACTGTCATTGGTAATTGATGATATTGATTTAGATAGGAGAGCTATTTTAATTCCAGCAGATATAGCCAAAAGTAAAAAAGAAAGATATGTATTTTTTAGCAATACAATGGCTGGAATATTAAGAAGATGGCTTCAGTTTAAAGATAGATATATCAATAATGATATTTTGATATTTCCAACAAGTAGAGGAACAAAATTAGGAATTCCACATTTTGAAAGGAATTTTAGACTTTACAAACAAAGGTCTGGATTAACTAAAAATATAACACCACATTCATTAAGAAATAATTTTGCTAAAAGATGTTTGATGTCAGGAATGGACATTTATACATTATCAAGAATACTTGGACACAGTTCAGTGACAGTAACAGAAAAAGCTTATTTAGATTTAACTGTAACTGATATAAGAAAGAATTATCAAAAATTTAGTCCTTTAGAAAATATGCAAAAGAGATAAAAAAAAGGAAAGGTGCTACCAACACCTTTCTTAATAAGATTTAAAATACCAAACTACTTAAATTGAATATAGAAAATCTTATTATCATTTTAACATTTTTTAGTAGATGTTTCAATGGATTAAGTAGATGTTGAGAAGGAGCAATCATCTTATAAAATAACCTATCAGAAAATGGTGAACACTCCCCACAGTATGAAAAAAGTTGCTAAAGGGATAGGGTGTTTTCTGTCCTTTTTAACTGTATCTAAAGAGGACAAACCCTCTGATTGAATGATTCAGAGTTATCAAAAACATTAGGCTGGAAGTCCTGAAGTCTTATGACTTGGCAAGTTAACAGTAAAGTTATTATGTTAAATAACTGTTATTCTAGGGTAGGAATGGAATAATTAAAACTGTAAAGCTGATACAGATGTTTATAACTGATACAATTCAGATATACCAAACAATAATACCTTGCTTTACTGAAGTAAGGTTTCTATGTCTTTCACTAAAGTGTCCACAGCTTCCCAAACAATAATTATCTAGTAGTTAAAGTCAATGTGAAAAAATTATAGTTATTGTTTATATATTTAATATATAGTAAAATAAGTAAAAAGAAAGTTTAGGGGGAATGTTAATGAATGAAGAATTTAAAAAATTTGTAAGAGATTATATAGAGAGGTGTGATGAGGTATTAAGAAAAAGTGATATTAGAAAGGCTGAAGAGCTACAGGAGCTTATAATAAATACTTTTGGTGAATTTATACCAAATATAACAAGTACATTAGATAATTATGAGTATTCATTTGGAGAAAGTAGACAAGTTGATTTTCTTGGTGATATAAATAAATTAAAAGAAAAATTAAGATTACTTTCAATTACAGGGGTAGGATATTCAATAAAAGATAAAAGACTCAACAGTGTTGTGAATGTGACAAACAATAATGATAATGGCATTAATAATAGTGGAAATAGCACAAATAATAATACAAATACTATAAATAATACAATAGATATTAAAGCAGAATTATATAAGATAAGAGAGAAAATTGAAGATGATGAAATACTTGATGATAATTCTAAGGAAGAAATTCAAAGTAAGTTAAATGAAATTGAAACTGTTATGGATGAAAATCCAAGTAATAATGAAAAATGGAAGAAGTTGAAGAGTGTTATAACTTGGACAACAACAAAAGGATATAAAATTGGAGAAATGATTATGCCATTACTAATAAAAGTACTTTTTCCTGGACAATAAAATAGCATTATAATTAGTTGAAAATATAAAATAAATTATATACTGAAGAAAAATGATAGGGAGATATATAATGGATACAAAAAATCTAAAAGAGAAATTCAAAAATAATAAAAAAACTTATTATACTGACCAGTTTATGACAATTCAAGTAAATGGAATGTTTGGGACACCTTCAGTTATTTATTGTGGGGATTCAGAACTTGAAGCATATAAAAGATTTAAGAGTCTAGAAGGACAAGCAAGGAAAATTGTAAAGGCAGATGTAACCTTTGTTTATGTTCTTGATACTGATATGATAGAAAAGTATGAAGTTAAAGAGGTAATTGAAGATGAAGAGTAGAAAACCAAGGAAGGATGGAAGATATGCCATAAATCTTTCATTCACTCCTGAAGAAGTTAATTTAATTGATTATGTGGATTCTAAGGGAAATTTTTCTTCATATGTTAAAAGGCTAATTAAACAAGATATGGAGAAAGATAAACTCAATATGTCAGCTGAATTACTTAAACTCTTGCAAGAAGCAATTACCCCAATAGAACCAAAGGAAATTGAACAGAAAGTAGAAGATGATGATGAAGTAGAAAATAGTAATTTGGGCTACTATATATGAGAATAAGGGGACTAGTTTTTTGTTATTATGTAAATTTGTTTGAGTACATTATGAATGTGAATCAAAGACTGACTTACATTTATTTGTAGTTTAGATGATAATATGGTAGAAAGAAATATACATAAAGAAAATTAAATAGAGTGATAAGAAGAACTTATAAATGTATAAGTTCTTTTTTATTTATAGAATCATAAATTTTTCCTTGTTAGATATTTAGAATAAAGAACAAAAAGAAGAAATATAAAAATGATTAAATGTAAAGATAAATTAAACATTGATTTAAATAATTTACCTGAAGGATTCAAACTTGAAAAAGATAGGCAAAGAATATTAAATAATCCTAATTTTTTAGAATTAAAGTCAATAGAAGAAGGAAAAAATAAAAGGTAATGAGGTAGGATTTATAGATTAGCAACTAAAGAGAATGTTTAAATTTTTTTTATTATAAGTTGGCATATTCAGGAGAACAGATAAAGAATGATTTATTGAATTTTAATATAAAATATATAGTTCAAGTTTCTAAAGGAGAAGAAAGCTATATTCATAATATAGTGCCTAATGTACTAGTTGTTAATTTATCAAAAGGAAATAAAGATATGATAAATTGGTATAAAGAATAGCTTTATTTTTCAATTGAAAAACTAAATATAGCTTAGAAATGACAGCTTAAAACAATTTATCAATAATAAATAGTTATAAAAAAATTACTGGATAACTATGGCAATAATGAAATAAAAAAAGAAAGTAATAGTAATTACTAATATTTTAAACATTATTATTACATTATGAAGAATTTAAAATTAATAGCTTATATTATTTCTTATGTTTTTATTGCTGGATTATTTATAGGTTTTAAAATAGATTCAAAAGTGGAATTTAAAATAGCATTAGCAATATCAATTATTCTATTGATAGAAATTTTAATAAAATTATTTAACAGCCTAATAATGGAATGTTTTTTCTATATTTAGTTTGTAGTTAAATGTATAGGAACATATATAATATTCCTGTTGGTAGAAGAGCAAAGAATGTGATTATAGAGGATTTTATGTTATGGGTACATATAACAAAATTACTAACATTAAGATAAGAATTGATATAGACAAAAAAGAAGTATTTAGAATGGAATTAAAGCATAATAATAGCAACATGACAGAAGTTATTACAAAATTTATAAATAACTATATTCCAAAAGAAGGATATGGAATTAATTATAAAGATATTTAGAAGTAACAATCTAAAAAAAGAAAAGATTATTTAAACTGTTTTAATGTAGACCAGTCACAAAGTTTAATCTAAATAGAATATATATCTTGAATAAAGATGTGGGGTACTATGATAAAAAAGATTAAGAAGTGGTTTTATAAACTAAAACATAAGAGTGAGATTAAAAGGATTATAAAGTATTAAGAATCCATTACAGATAAACACTAGCATAAAACAGAGAAATATATAAAATTAACTTTGTTTTACATAGAGCATATTGGATTAAATATATATAATTCTGATTAATTTAGAAATATTTATAGAGTTAATGTTTATAATACAATAAAGTATCTAGTAAATTTAAGAGCAATCACAACAGAATAAGCAATAAGCTAATACAAAGATATTATTAACATATTAGATTTACTTAGAATAATTGATACAATTTAAGGAAGAATCATAATATGAATAAGCTATTTGGTATAAAAAATAAATATAGGAAAATGTGTATAACAATATCAATAAGTTTACTGATTAGTATATTAGTTGTTGTATAAAGAAGCCCATTTAAGGGCTTTTTATTTTGGGTTTAATGTTGATATATAAAGATAAAACCTTGCTTATATGACCACATATATTTATTACAGATTCCTTAATTTATTTTAAGATTTCAGTATCTACAGAACAGATAATATTTATAATGATTTCTGAAGGTTCATAGTAAAATTAGAAAATACTATTACTAATAGTATTTGAGCAGTTGCCTTTTAATTAGAATATTTTTTTGTTTTGTTGCTTCAGGGGTGGAATCTTTAATGAAATAATCAACACTGCTTTTAATAAAAGTTATATTAACTTTAGAGTATATATAGCTACTATTCCTGAATCTTTCAGACTAATATTTGCTATTAATATCTGTTTTTTTCATACACTTTTTTAGAGTGCTTTCAGTTTTTAATCCTTCATTAATGATTGATATTTAATGTTCTAAAGATATCCATTTAACCATTTAGCATTCATATTTAAGTAATTCATTTATATTAATAATCCTTTTTAAAAATATTGTTTTAATTAGTATTTAATACAGCAATTTTAGAGAGTATATCATACAAAATAGAATGGAAAATGATATAATAATAATATTATTATTAATATTAATATGATAACTAAAGGGGGAGAGTAACGTATAGGCTTTATAGAATTAGCAAGAAAATTTCAACAAGCTATGAAAAAGATAAAAGAAGAGCCAATAAAATATAAGCAAGATTTAAAATCAATAATTCCTTTATGTCTTCCATCAAAAATATTTGAAAATATTAAATCAGTGCTTATTTTAATAAAATAAGCAAATTTAGAAGCAAGTATTTATCCAATATTAAGAGGTTCATTAGAAATTGAAGGATATGATAAATATTTATGCTATTTAACAAAAAAACAATTTAGTAAAACTTAGTAAAAAATACATTTAAAGTAATTACTAATAGAAAAAATATGAAAATAAAATAAATACAGCAATATATTTTAAATTTTAATTAGCTAAAGTATTCATATATATTATACAGCTTATGTGAGGAAACACATAATGGAATAGGTGCACTAAGAAATAAATTATTTAGAGAATTTTAAATTAGAGTTTTTTTAATATCTGATAAATCCATAAAAAATAGTTGAAACAACTAAATTGATATTATCAGATACATTTGAGAGAATATATGAGATAAATGGGGGAGATTTTTAAATGATTAAGCATATACTACCTGAAATTAATAAAGATGTTTTTACATGTCCACATTGTAAATTTACAGCACAACAAATATTCATTAACAAAGTGATACTGGAATCTGATAGAAGACTAAATTTTAAGGAGTATAATTTGGTTGATATGCAAGATATAAATCATAAAAGATTTTTATCTAATGGACATTACACTCCTGATATAATTAGTAAAATAGATATTGCTATTTGTACAAGTTGTGAAAAGGCAACTATATGGATTGATAGAAATCTTGTAGTTCCAACAATAACAACTGTAGAAGAACCAAATGAAGACATGCCTGAAAAAGTTAAAGAATTATACCTTGAAGCAAGCCAGGTTGTTGAGATTTCTCCTAAATCAGCTGGTGCATTATTAAGACTGGGGCTTCAATGTCTATGTGAAGAATTAGGTTATAAAGGCAATATAAATAAATCAATAAGAGATATGGTTAAGGATGGAGTAGATAGTAGAGTACAGCAGTCATTAGATATTATTAGAGTAATTGGAAATAATGCTGTACATCCTGGGGAAATAAATGTTGGTGAAAGAAAAGAAGATGTAATATATTTATTTACTCTATTAAATTATATAGTAAGGGAATTGATTACGGATAAAAATAGAAGAGACAGTTTATTTAATAGTCTACCACAAAAAGTATTAGTAGGAATAGAGCAGAGAGATAAATAAAAAGAAAGGATATACAGCACAAAACTGTATATCCTTTCTTTTTATTTATATATTGAAATTTCTTCATTACCTTTAAATCCTTCTAAAGCCTCAACAAATGGCTTAATTCTATCATAAGAATAAGCATTAAAATGACCATCATTAATAAAATTATCTTTTGCATTATTAATATAGCTTCTAGATGGAAAAGTTTCTATAAAACTTCTATGTGGTTTATATGACCTAAATTCATGTTCAACAGAATCAACATATTCATGTTCCAAGTCTTTTAATGCTGTTGTAATTTCAAAAGCTTTATATAATAAACTATATAATTGTAACTGAAGTTTTTTGGCATTTTCATCAAATTCATTTTGTAAGTAATAACTATCTAGGAATTTAGAATAGATTCCTTTTTCTAATTTATTTTTTTGTTGTTCTTTTAATTCCAGCATAGAGTAAACAGTATTTTTTAATTCTTCAATCTCTTTTTTCTTTTCAGAAATATCTTTATTTAAAGGAATCAATTTGCTTGCTAAAGCTGGATTTCCTTCTACAATTAATTCTTCTATTTCTTTCCTATCAGATTCTAATTTAAGTAATTCACCATTTAAGATTCTTATGTTATCTTTAATATTAAAAATTTCAGTATCAAAATTTATTAAAGATGTGTGTTTACTTTGAATTGCTTCTTTTAGTTCAGTTAAAACACTCTTATTTAATTTTACATCTTTAATAACAGGACAATCTTTTATAATAATATTTTCCATATATAATTAACTCCTTTTTCTTTTCATTAATGTATTTTGTATTGTAGCAATTCCACTTAATTCAGTAATTGTGAAAGATTCATCTAAAGCCTTCTGAATAACTTCAATATTCTCAGGTGTTGGATAACCTTCTATTCCTGTAATCCTACAGAAATATGAAAAATTAAAGTATTTATTTAAGTCTAGTTTTTCATATACTTTTACTTTAGATAAACTAGTATAACAGCATATAGCATTAAGTAATTCATGATTTACAGTTAACATTGTTTAGACCTCCATATTTATATATAAAAAGTAGAGCCTATAAATAGCCATACTTTAGAAGAAAGTTTTGTGGTAATGTGATAAAACAGTAGAGCATTAAGCAATAGTTTTAAGCTCTACATAGTAATATCAAGAATTTATCTTGTTTTGTGACAGAAAAAAGTAAAGATACTTTTCTTGTATTCTTTACTTTTTTCCATCTAAATTAGACTAATAACAACTAAAAAATTAAATTTATTTTTTGTAAGGAATAACTGTTACTTATATTTTTAATATTATCTATATAAAATCATTTGTGACAATTTAAGTATTGATATATCTATATTTTTCTGTGATTAACTTTTATAGCTGTTGGTATACATTGTGTACTAGATATATTTTTGTTGTAGATATTTTATAACTGCCTGACCTATAGCTATCTATGGGTGTACCCCCCTGTGCCCCCTTCAAAGAATCTTTTCAAATTTCAGAAATAAAAATTTTTAAAAAATAAGATATTGAAGTGAAATAAGATTAAATAAACTATTTTAAAATTGAAATTAAATCTTTGATTAATGTTATTGATTAAGATGATAACAACAGTAGAGCAGACCACAGGACAGTATATAAACATGATATAAAAACTATAAATGCAATCTAATAGTATAATAATAGACTGTTACAGCCAATAGAATATATTGTATTAGTTATGTATTAACAGCAATAACAATAGCTAAATAATATATAACTAATAATGTTTGTGTTTAAAAGTCTGTTTCAAAGTATTAAATTAATAACCTATTCATCAGGGTTACAGTACCAGTAATATACCTGTTTCAATACCATGTGTTTGAAACAATACCCCCTATAAATATATCCCATAAATAAAAGCCCTCTTTATTTAGACATATACCCTATTAAAAATATAGCCCCCTTATTTAAAAGGAGATATACTTATTTATTTAGATACATTAGCAACTAACATATACCAACATATTTAAAGTATATAGCTATGTTTTAAGATGTGTTACACACAGATAATAAACTATGTGTGCCTACAGTAGATAAGCAAGAATAATAAGCCTATAAAATTCATAGAGCATATATCAGCTATATTCTTAGGTGAATCCAACTTTAAGAATAGTACTAAATATATATTAATACAGCTTGTTCTATAAAGGTTCTTAGAAAGTGTATTACATCTCTGATTAAATTGATTATAAAAAACCATAGTTTAAAAAAGTATACTTTTCTGTACAATTTCAATTAAACAACATATACTGGTGTAGATTTTATACTAATATTAAGGAATATATATAGTATTAATGCAACTATATATATTTATGGTAAATGGTAGATATTAGTTAATCAATTGAATTAACAATGATAAAAGTACATTAAAGAGTAAATATTATAATTTTTTATGGTGCATATAGTTTCAATCTGCTATATATTTTAATAACAGAAGTAAACAGTAATACTTCATAAATTATAAGAATTAAGCAGAGAAAATTAACAACTTTAGTTAAACAATTTCTAATACAAGATATAATATAGTGTAAATTCTATACTGGTATATAAAATAAGAAAGTAGCTAAACCACTATTAATTAATAGTAAATAAATTTATATCTTATAAAAATATTATTTTAAAACTATTTTGCTTATCAAAAAAATATTACATAAAAATGAAAGGAGAAACTTTTACCATTTCATACTCTAGTGCAGATTCTATACTAAATTACAAGTGGTTAATAGTATTAGAGAAAAGTTTTAAAAAAAGAATTTAGCATTTATTATAGATATAGAGAAAATTTTTTAATTCTTGCTAAAGATATATATGGATTGATTACAGTAAAATAAGTTAAGGCTAATACAATATATAAACAATACTAAAGCTTATTGAAGATGAAGAAAAATAAATTATTTTTTTTATTGAATTTATGATTTAAAAATTAAGTCATTAGAATATTTAAAGATAATAGGAAAGTATGTTAATTGTTATATAGGTATATACTGTATTACATCCTGAAGGCTTATCATTAAATTAATACATGCTGGATTCTATTATATTTATTGCTGTTATTATAGTATATATTTATTTTGTTCATTTGTTGTGGGCTTTAGCCCAAGTATATGTGGTACACATATACTTATAGGAAAAGTTAGCTTCAAAGCAAGTAATACTCTCAAAGGTTTGTGCTAGAATGAAGAGATAATTATCAAAAGTGTTCCAGAATGAAGAGATAAATTAACTATTAATATTAAAAAAGGATTAGAGCAACAGCTCTAGCTAATCAAGTAATTATTGCAACTATTTTATTTTCATTCCACTAATACACATTTCTTTTAAGCTTTTAACTTCTATTTTTCCCTTTTTTCTTTTAGCTTTATTATTTGTCCATATTTCAGATGATTCCAATAATTCATATAACCATTTAAGGGCTTCATTTGAAGAAACTTTATTATATACAGCTGGATTTAAGAGAAAGGCTTCACTATCTTTATATAAAACAGTCAAGAAAACTAATTTACCATTTAGAGTGGGTTTCCTTAAAGCTGTTAAAAGTATACCAGCATTTTTTATATCATAGTCTAATATTTTGCAAATATCTTGTAATGATAATGGATTCAAATGTGTTTTATACTCACATTCAGGATTATGAGATAATATACTAAAGTGAAAGTTTACATATGGTAATAGAGACACTAAGTAGCCTAGTTGTTTATGTTCTCTGGCAGTAGCCCTTTTATATATTTCTTGAATATGATTAATTGATACTCTTATACTATATCTATTATAATAAGTTGGTGTTTTTCCTTTACATGCCACCATTTTATTTACTTTTATAGCTGGTATTCCTTCAACCTCAACTTTTTCTAATAAATTATCTTCAAAGCATATCTTTTTAAATTCAATCAGTTGTTTTCTTGATAAATTCATTATTTCTCTTAAATCAGATTCATCTATATATTTTGATTTGCTTCTTTTAAAGCTGTCAAAGATAAGTATATTATCATAGTTCATATAAGAGCATAAATAAATGAATCTAAAAGCAAAAGCACTATTTATCTTTTCATATTTTTCTAATATTGCATTAACAGTATTCCTATATTGGAGAATGTAAAAAGAGCCTCCTAACATTTCAGTTACTTTTGATTCTACTATACCCTTTTCTTTCTTATACTTAAGTCCATCTCTTTGAAATCTTTTCTTTAAAGCATTTTCAAATTCTAAAGCTTCAATAATTTCAGCTCCTTCTATTATTTCCCCTGTTGCTGGATTTACTAATTCACCTTTTAAAATATTTTTTATATCTTGTATTCTATTCATATATAATCATCCTTTGTTTTATAAGTTTCAAGTTCTATTATGGAACTCTATTCAGTATATATATACAAGATTTATATATTCATGTGACATTGCAGAAAACTACATCTTTAAATTTATTATTTAATTATTGAAAGATATTTTTCAAAATTTATAAAAATATATTAGTTTTATATTTTCACTTTTAAAAATAGAAAAAGTAATAGTATATATTTAAGTAACTAATTAGTTGTCTTAATTAAGCAATATTGTGAACACCAAATATATGAGTTAAAGAAATAATTAATATAAAGAAGTATTTAATAACTGTGTAAATAATTGTGGTGAAAAGGAATAGAATATGGTGACTAGTAATATATAATTGAGAAAAATAGAGAGTACCTAATATCTACTGACATGGGCATTGTAATAGAGAATTAATTATTAAAGAAGACAAGGTTTAGTATAAATAGTAAAATTATTAACAGAGATATATAGAAGTTTATTATAATGGAAATAAAATAATAGCATTAATATAGCTTAGTGGAGTTTAAAGGAAACAGATTTTATACATAGTTAAAGAGAATTATAATAAAAAAAGTTTAAATTGGTAATTAATTAATAAAATGGTATAATATAATTAAAGAAATATATAAAAAGGAGTGAAAATTATGAGACAAGCACTATATTTGAATGATGGAGAAAAAAAACTTATTTTAGCAGAAAGTATAACTAAAGCTGAATATGAAGAAATTTATAAGGGAAAATTATTCTGTCCTATTAATGGATGTTCAGCAGAAGTTGCACATAAAGAAAGACAAAAAGGAGGAGAAACTAGTTATTTTTCTACACTTCCTAATAGTGAACATATAGAAAATTGCCCTAATAAGGTTGATAGAGATGGGGAGAGGGCAAGAAGAATTTCAATTGAGGGAGTTGGTGGAGTAGAGTTGAATGAAAGTCATGCTAGAAATGTTATTAGAGATACCTATAAATTAGCAACAGGAAAAAAGAAAAAAAGTAGTGAAAGAAAACAAAGTAAGAGTAAATCATCTATTACAAGTGATAAAAACTCAGTTTCTGAAGTTAAAACCACTATTGCTGGTGGAGGTGTTATAGGAAAAAGAAGTGCTGATAAACAACCATATATATATAAAAAAAGTGTTTCTGATTTTCTTATAAGTCCAATAGACATATATAGTGTATATGGTGAGGTTGAATCAATTGATATAAGTGATGAAGAAGTTATATTTACTATTAAAGATTCAAAAAATAAATTGTCTATACATGCAGGAAATCCTTTTAAAATTAATTATCCTCAAGAATTTAAACTTTTAAATGCCTTTAAAATGTATTTTGATTCTAATAGGAATTCTCCAGTAATTTGTGTCTGTATATGTATATCTAAATCTACTCCTAATGGAATAGTTGCTGAAGTAATGGATTATAGGAATATTTATATTAATAATTTAAATTTAACACAAGTTATTAATTACATGAATCAGCATACATTAATATGATAATTGATTAATTTATAAAAATGTGTTATGTTAAATATAGCAATAAATATTAAAAGGAAAAACCAACTAAGAAAGTCAGATAAAATACTGATTTGATATTAATTTGATTGGTCAAAAATTTCTATTCAACAGAAAAATAAAACTGTCTTAAAGCTGAAGTTGCTTGGGGAAGAGGACAAGTAGATGCAATAAATAAACTATTTGGATATACAATTCACAATGATAAAGGTAAGCCTACTAACAGTGAGTTTATAGCAATTATTGCTGATAAATTAAGACTTAAAAATAAAGTTTCATAGGGATATTTTACTAGCTTTGGAGTATATAAGCTTTAAAAAGTATAGCCAAAAATATATAAATATTTAATAAGATATCGAATATTCAGTTGATAACTGATTAGGAGATGTCTTATTTTTATGTTCATAATTAAAAAAGCTATTAACATTATTCTTAATATATTTGAAGAAGTAACGTAAGTTGAATGCGAGAAAATCAAAAAGAATTATTTTATGTGTATAAATATAAAGTTATAAAAAGGTTTAAAACTAATATATGATTTTGAAGAAAAAACAGTGTAGAAGATTAAAAAATATTATTTCTAGATGAAAACATATAAATAAAATATAAGATTGTATTTAAAAAAATGTTAAATATGTAATAATATATTCAGAACGAATATACTGAGTTTATAAGGGGTTATGACATGAATTATTATTTAATAAAAGAAGAAACTTACAAATCTTATGAGTATTTAATAAATAGATTTAAATATAAATATAATTTTAATTTGCATTATTCTGGAGCAACAGATAAAGAAAATGAAGAATTAATTGCTAATGAGATATATACACATTTTGGAACTCATTATTTTAAATGTATAAATGCCTTAAATGAAATGAAAGTTAGTACTGTATACAAGAATATAATTGAAAGTGTTGAGGAGATAAATATACTTGATATAGGATGTAATGTAGGAACAGCAACATATGCATATATAGATACATATATAAGTGGAAAGGATATGAATTATACAGGGAAAATAAATATTATTTTTATTGAAATGAGTTCAATAAGAGTAAATTGGTTAAAGATAATGTTTGAAAAATATATCTCAGAAATTAATAAGAAGTATAAATATATATCTATTAATTATAATATTATTTGTGAAAAATTTCCTGTTGATTTACAGAAGATAAAAGAAAGAATAATAGATGCACCAATTTTTATATTATTAAGTAATTTTACTAAGTGGAATGAGGAAAGAGAATTAGCTGAAAGGATAAATGATTTATATATAGTTGATGAGAAATCATATTTATTAAATATAGAAACTAATAGTCAGTTAACAAAGATAAAAAATATAGTTAATTATATGAAGCAATATAAAATATATGAAATAAGTGGACCGACAAAAAGAAGTCATTTTAAATATGATAATTTAAAGTGTTCACATTGGAAAGACACAGAATATATATATGATAAATCATATTATCAAACCAATATAATGGAACAAGATATGTATCAATATATAAATAATGGAACAAGAATGCGCAATACGGTTAAAAAAACAATAACTACATTAAATAATCTAATAATTACAGATGAAATAGAGTTAAATTATTTAATAAAAAATAAGCAAAAAATAATAGATGTTGCTAGAATAATTATGAAGGATAATATTAATAAAATATATAAAGATAATTATATGGAATATAGAATTCCTAAAAAAGATGGAAGTACAAGACCTTTAATTATTGAAGATGCCGTAAATGAATTAATTAGTACAAGTATAATAATAAGCATTGGCTTATGTATTGATAATATTCAAAATAAAGAAATATCATTTGGAAATAGATTAGAGGAAAACGAAGAAGTGCCATATGTTACAAAGAATTTCATGGAACAGTATTTTAATAAATTTATATCAAATCAAAAGAAAGAACAAAATGAATATAAACATTATATAAAACTTGACTTAAAGGAGTATTATAAAAATATCGACCATAAAAAATTATTAGAAATTCTGGATCAGTATTTACAAGAAAATACTTGGTTCGAAAATAAAGAATGGTTAGTAGAAGTGATAAATAATTATATAAGTAGAGAATTAATAGATACAGATAGAGATAAAGGAATTCCTCAAGGAATACCACTTTCAGGTGTATTATCTAATATGTATTTAAATTGTAATGATAAATGGTTTGCTAAGGAAAATTGTGAAGATAAAATTCTGAGATATGTAGATGATATGATAATATTTACTAATAAATCTCATAAAAAGAATATAGATAAGTATACGAAATTTATTACAAATGATTTAAAATTAAAGTTAAATATTGAAAAAACTGAATCAGGAGAAGTTAAAGAATTAGAATTTTATGATTTAAATAATGACTTTGAAGAAATATCTAAATTATGTAAGAAAATATATAGTTCTGTATATAATTTACCATCTAATATATACAATTTATATGATAAAGATAATAAAAGAATAATTGATATGATTTATCAATGCTATAATAGTATTGGAATAAGTATTTCTAAACATTGGTTATCAAAAAAAATTAGAAAGAGGAAAGCATATAGTTTAGGATTAAAAATTAATTATGGAAAGATGTTTGGAAAAAATAAAATTAATATTAGTAAATGGAAAAAAGTTTTTGTAAGAAAAAATTCAATTTTTATATCTGACTTAAATAGATTAAAAGAGTTGTTAGGAAATGAGTTTCAACAAGTTTATAACCAAATAAAACAAGGTGATAATAGTATATTGAATATTAGAAAGTTTAAATATTTATTTAATAAATTAGGAGTATTTACGAATACAGATGTCATTAATGAAGAAATATTTAATTATGTTGTTAATAATCCATGGTTAGTGGATATAAAAAAATTTAGGGGATATCCAAGTTTAAAGAAAATTGTATTCAGTAAGATTAATAAAGACTATACAAACTATTGTAATTTGATGTTTATTTGGTTAATTGGAGAATATCGAGCAGTAGAATATATAAATGATGTATTAGAAATATATATAGATACTATTAAAATATATACTAATGAATTAAGAGTGATAAATACTATAGCATGTGAAACAATATTAAAATTAGTCAATATTGATAATATTTCATTGAAAAGTATAGAAGAAATAAAAATTTTATTGAATAGAAAAATTGAAGATATACCCGATTATATATATATTAGAAATATGCTAATGTTAATAAATACAGTAGATAGTGAATGGTTAAAAGAACAAGATTTTAATGGAAAATTTAATTTGAAGTTGAATGGGGTTTGGACGTGGATAAAAGAAAATTTAGGAGAAAATATAATAGAATTATTAGAACCAATGTATAATAATTATGGTAAGTATTTACCTGATGAGGAACCAACAGGAAATTTTGGTTCTAGTTATTAATTATAGGAGATTAAAATGAATATAGAACAAATGTCTTTATTTAAAGAGGAAAAAAAAATTATATTTAGTAAAAGCAATAATATAGTTATTAGTGCATCACGAATGACAGATATGCCTAAGTTTTATCCTAAAGAATTGATAAGTGAAGTTAAAAATAGAATTGATAAAGGGAAAGATATACACACATTAGTTTTATGGTCAAAACATCCTAATTCTTTATTGGAAAATGAATTATATATTTTTCTTAAACAAATAAAAAGTCAAGGAATTCAATTGTTTTATCAATGTACAATAACTGGAATGGGAAGTAGAATAATAGGTAAAAATAAAGATGGTTCAGACTTTATACTTGAACCTAATGTTCCAAAACCATATAAAGCATTCAATGATTTAGAAAATGTTATTAAATTTTTAGAAAGTCCTCTAAGAATAAGATTAAGAATTGACCCTATTGTAAGATTGAAAAATAAATATACTGGTGAAGAATTTACTAATTTATCTATGGTTGATGAAATTATTAAATATACATCTAGATTAGGAATAAAAAATTATACTTTTAGTTTTTTAGAAAATGGAATTCATAATAAAGTAGACTATAGATTTAATAAATATGAATGGAAGATAATTACACCAAATTTAGAAGAAAAAATAAGAATAAATAGTTGGCTTGAAAAAAAAGCTGAAAAGTATGATGTGAAAATAGAAGCTTGTTGTGTAGAAGGTTTAAATTCGCATAGATGTATTGATGGATATTTATTATCAAAATTGCATAATCAATATAAGAATGCTGACCTAAAAGAACCCCAAAAGCGTAAATTATGCAATTGTACTAACTCTATAGATATAGGAGGGTGGCCACCTAAACAATGTTATAGTGGATGTAAATATTGCTATGCAAATGCATTTATTAAGTAAATTCATTATGAAATTATATTTTATATGTATAGTAAGTATAGTGTAATATAGAATTATATTAAATAAACTTATATACTTAAAGTAAACTGATTATTAAAAAAATATTAAAATGTATTAGTTGTAAAATAATAATATAAATCTTAATTTTGAAATTCTATGGTAGTAAAGTAAGAAACTATTAAGTAATGTAATAAAAGAATTATATTTGTTAAATATTTAAAAAAGAAAGATATTTAACTAGATTACTAAACAGGAAATATGCTTTATTAGAAGAAAATAGAGATATAGATAGATGCTTTAGTTGAGGTATAACTATTGCGATAGAGAATTTGTAGAGTAGATAGAAAAAATATATTCTAGAGTAACATTTCATAATATAATGAAAATGAATACAAATAGATTATTAACACGTAATATTAAATAAATTCAGAGAAAATTGTTAGAGTAATATTTTATAACAAAACTATACTTTAACAACTTTTTATGTGATTGTTCAGTATTAGTCTTTAGTACTTAAAATAAATTAAAACACAAAAAAATAGTGAGAATAGCCATTTATAGTTATTCTCACTATTTTTTTGTTTGTATTATGTATATTTTGAGTTTAATTTTAGCTAACTGCTACCTATTAATACTCTCTGTGGTGTGGTAAATCTCTTAAGTTATTGTTTTCATCTCCATCTGGATAAGATCTTAAGAATTCTTCTCCATTTCTTGAAGAAACAATTACATCTTTGATTTCACCATTTTTAGCCATTTGAACAGCTTCTTCAACGCTAACTGTTTCACCATTAGATAGTTTGTAACCAGCAGCAGCAGAGCTACCTTCTTTAGTTAAAACTTCAGTTATACATGCTACGTTTGAATTGTTTTGAGTTTTTGAATTTTTCATAATAAACACCTCTACTTTCTACACTAATAGTATGTGGAGTGATTAGATATATATACTTAGAAATTTATGGATTAACTAGATATTGTAGTTTTTTATTTAATACAAATATCGTATGTCTAAGTTAAGATAATTTATTCTCATTGAAAATATATTTTTATATTTAAAATTTAAAAAATAATAATTTTTATTATAGTGGTGCTAAATTAAGAAAATCTCATAGGATATTATTATAAAAAGTAAATTTAGAGGTATAGCATGGAAAATTATAAAAGACAACAAGAAAACTCATATAAATATACTTTAGCTAACACTAATTTAAGAGCGGAAAAATCTACTTCTGCAAATGTAATTACTGTAATACCAGCTTTAGAAATGGTTCAAGCTATTGAGGCAGAAGAGGATTGGTATGAAGTATTATATAAAGGACAAAGGGGATATATATATAGTGATTATTTATCTAAGACAAAATATACATGGACAGATGTTACTTTAAGATCTTATCCATCGGCTGAGTCAAATCCAGTAACTATAATTCCACCAAAATCTATAGTGCAAGTGTTATCAGTAAGTGGAGATTGGAGTCATGTTATATATGACAATAAGAAAGGATATATATTTAGTTATTTTCTTTCTGATGATGGAAATCCACCTGAAGGATATGATTTTAAATATTTTTACACTGACATGACAAAGTTTGTAAATGATAATAAAATTAAAAGTCCTACTACAAATTTAATTACAACTGATTTAGAAAATAAGCTTACTTATATATTTGAAAAAAATAACTATGGTTCATGGAATTTATTATATAAGTGGTCATGCACAGTAGGTAAGCCTAGTACACCAACTATTAAAGGGACTTTTTATGTTAGTGGTAGAAAGCCTTATTTTGGATCTGATACTTATAGAGTAAAATATGCTACTAGAATTAGAGGAAGTTATTATTATCATTCAATTTTATTTAATGCAGAAGGAACTGAAATTATTAATGATGTACTGGGAATGGCACTAAGTCATGGATGTGTCAGGTTAGCAGTAGAAAATGCTAAATGGATTTATGAAAATGTATTAGATAAAACAACTATAATTATAAATTAAGATATATATAAGCTCTATTAGTATTTTATCTAATAGAGCTTATAAAATTTAAAAAATAATTCGCAAATTATTTAGATATAGAAGAAAAATATAGTTAAAATAATTTTATTTAAAATACTCGTAAATGAAAATTAAAAAATAAAAAAAGTATTAACAAAACTCAATAATTGTAATCAATATATATAATTTATTAATTAATATATTATTTATTGAGTATATAAATTTCTTATAATATAATCAAAAATAATAAATAGATATTTATAAAAAAACAAAGGAGAGATAGAAGTGGCATTAAAAAATTTTACATTTGGATTATTTCCAGATCCTTTAGAATATGTAGGATCAATTACGACTTCAGAAAACATACAACTTCTTAGAGATTTATATGAATTTTTAGAGAAAGAGGAAATACCTTTTGATAAAAGAAAAAAGGAATTAGCTTACAGATGTGAATATAAGAAAGAGAACAATATATCAGAATATAAGGTTTACGATATAAGCGATAATTTATTAAATGTTATAATAATAGATAATAATAATAATACAATTGAATTAATAAGAAATCCTTAAAATATTGACAAAAAAGCAGTTACTTTAAATAGTAAGTGCTTTTTATATTAAATTTTCTAAAAATATTTCCAAAATAATCCAAAAGATGATATAATGAATATATTAATTTTAAATAAATAGTTTTTAGGTAAATTAAGAGATACTAATAAATTTATTAATAACAATATTTTTATTATGTAGAGTAATCTTTTTTAATAGTGATATAATAATAAAAAGTTAAATAAACTATTTTAGGAGGAATTTTAGATGAAATTAGATGAAAAAATATTAAGTGAAGAATTAATGCATAAAGGAAATTTTCTTAAATTCGTAAATGTTACAGTAGAGCTTCCAGATGGAAAAAAAGGAACAAGAGATATTATAAGACATCCTGGTGCATCTGCAATATTACCATTTATAGATGATGAAACTGTAATATTAGTTAAGCAATTTAGAACAGCTTTAAATAAAATTTTAATTGAAGTTCCAGCAGGAAAATTAGAAAAAGGAGAAGATCCTTTAGTATGTGCTAGCAGAGAGCTTGAAGAAGAAACAGGCTATAAATCAGATAATATAGAATATCTTGGTACAATAGCAACTGGTGCTGGATTTACAGATGAAGTTATACATTTATATAAAGCTACTAATCTTTATGAAGGAGTTAAATGTGGCGATGAAGATGAATTTATAGATATTATGAAGTTGAAAATTTCTGATGTGAAAAAGATGATTAAAAATGGAGAAATAATAGATACAAAGACAATATCAACTTTTATGTATATAGATTAGAATCAAACGCTTATTTTCTTAAGATTTTTATAAGTAACATATTTTCAATAAATAAGAATATTTTATCTTTTTAAAACATAATAATATTTATAACTATTTAGGAGGATAGAATAGATGAAATTATTGGCTAAGAAAATAGGTGATACTTTTGAGGAGCAAAAATTCTACTATTTAATAGTATTGTTATTTTTCTGTATAGGTGTAGTTATTGGAGTATATGCTGTAAAGTATATGAGTCTTACAGATAGACAAGATTTAACAAGCTATTATTCAAGCTTTATAGAAAACATTCAAACTAATGAAATAAGCTATGCAAATTTGTTATTTGAAATATTCAAGAAGAATATAATAATTATAATTCCAATTATAATTTTAGGATTTACTTTTTTTGGTAGCCCTATAATTTTAATAATAAATTTAATGAAAGGATTTTCAATTGGATATACTTTCACATTTTTATTAACTATGTTTAATGGAGATGGTCTTATGTTAGCAGTTTCTTCACTTGTTCCACAAAATATTATATATATACCTTGTATTGTGGCTACTAGTATTATTGCATTAAGCCTTTCAACATTAAAATTTAAAGAAAAGTTTATTAAGAAAATGCCCATAAAAAATTTATTATTAAATAAAGGCGGAACTAACATATTATTGATAATACTTTGCATATTTATAATTGGTATGATAATTGAAGCTTACCTATCTCCAAATCTGATAAAGTTAGTTGTAACTAAATTTTATTTATAAAATGGAAATCAAGAGATGAAACTGAAGGGGAATTTATAAATTGTTGAATAGATATAAGTAATGGTATTAGGAGAGTAAAATGTTAGAAATTATTGAGAATTACAAAGAGTATTTATTTAAAAATGACAAAAGTGAAAATACTGTTTACGCCTATGTAACTGATGTAAATCTTTTTATTAAATTCTTAAATGCAAATAATAAGGAGCTTTATACTTCAGATAATGTAGCGATAATTGCCTATATACAAAATTTACTTGATACAGGTAAGTCTGAGAGGTCAATTAATCGTATTGTTATAAGTCTTAGAAGCTTTTATGGTTTTTTGAAAACAAAATCTTTAATAAATGATATTCCTAAGATAACTTATAAAAGTAGTAGAAACACAAAAAAACTTCCGCAAATACTTACAGTTGATGAAGTAGATAAGATAATTAAATCTATTGATAAAACTGGCGTAAAAGGAATAAGAGATAATGCTCTTCTTGAACTTATGTATGCAACTGGAATGAAAGTATCAGAGCTTATAGCATTAAATAATGAAGATGTAAATTTAGATTTATGTTTTGTTAAATGTACTGATAATAAGCATTATGAAAGACTTATTCCAATAGGAAGAAGTGCAACAAGAGCTTTAGAAGAATATATTTTAGTTAGAAATGATATTGCGGAAGCTGGGGAAGATAAGCTTTTTGTAAATTTAAATGGAAAGGGATTAACAAGACAAGGTATTTGGAGAATAGTAAAGGAATATTCTCATAAAGCTGGAATAAAAAAAGAAGTCAATTTAAATACATTTAGACATTCTTTTGCAGTGCATATGCTTCAAAATGGTGCAAATGTAAGAGCAGTTCAAAAGCTTTTAGGAAATCAAGTTTTGACTTATATGGATACTTATTATGAAATAATAAATAGTGATAAAATAAATCTTGTTTATAAAAATGCACATCCAAGAGCTTAAAATATTAAAAAGTTAAAATAAAATGATTTTTGTAAATTAGTATATACATAATTTAAAATTATTTTTGTATAGACTTTTTATAAGATTAAAAACCTTTTAGAAAATTTTTCTAAAAGGTTTATTTTTTTATAAAAATATAGATATAAATAATAATTAACAATAATATGGAGATAATAAATTCTAAGGAGGGATTGTAATGAAAAAAACAATAAACATAAGAAAAATATTAATAATAGCCATATGTGTATTTATGGTTATACCTTTTTTTAGTCCATTAGCCTTAGAAGATAAAGAGAGAAAAGATACAACAGAATCTAGTGACGGAATGAAAGTAGAAGCTAAATCAGCATTATTAGTTGAACCAACTACTGGTAAAGTAATATATGAAAAAAATGCTGACCAAAAATTTGCACCAGCATCTGTAACAAAGGTAATGACTATGTTATTAGCAATGGAAAGTGTAGATAGTGGAAAAAATAAGCTTACTGATAAAGTTACTTGTAGTGAAAATGCTAAAAAAATGGGTGGAAGTACCATGCTTTTAGAAAATGGAGAAATAAGAACTTTAGAAGAACTTTTAAAAGGAGTTGCTATAGCATCAGGTAATGATTCAGCAGTAGCAATAGCAGAATACATAGGTGGTTCAGAAGAAAATTTTGTTAAGATGATGAATGATAAAGCAAAAGAGCTTGGTATGAAAAACACACATTTTAACAACTGTACTGGATTACCATCAGAAGGCCATGTTTCAACAGCTAAAGACATAAGCTTAATGTCAATGGAATTATTAAAACATAAAGACATATTAAAATATTCAAGTATTTATATGGAAACTATATCAGAAGGAAGAAAAAGTCCTATAGAATTAGTAAATCATAATAAATTAGTTAGATTTTTTAAAGGATGTGATGGGTTAAAAACTGGATACACATCAGAAGCTAAATACTGTATTTCAGCTACAGCTACAAGAGATGGTGTAAGAATGTTAGCTGTAATAATGGGAGCTCCTACATATAAAATAAGAAATAGAGATGCAGGTATGCTTTTAAATTATGGTTTCTCTAAATTTGAAGGTAAAAAGATAGTATCTAAAGATCAAGTAATTGGAGATGCTAATTTATCAGATGAAACAGATGAATTATTTGAAGCAAAAGCAAAAAATGATTTAATTGCTGTATTAGAAAAAGGACAAAAAGGTAAAATAGAAAAGAAAATTATACTTGATAAGACTAAAGATAAATTTAAAGCTGGTGAAATTGTAGGTAAATGTGAATTATATAATGGAAAAGAATTAGTTGGTGAAGTAGAAATATATACTGACAGAGACATATCTAAACCAGGATTATTTACAAAGATTAAGTATAAAATAAAAAATATATTTAAATCTAAAGATGAAAAAGAAAATAAAGAAACAAATGAAAAAGACAATAAAGTTAACGAAGAAAATAAAAATATGAGTAAAGATAAAAACTTAAAAAAGGCTAGCTAAAAGAAAAAAGGCGATTTATACTATTGTAAAATAGTATAAATCGTCTTTTGTTTTATACTGTTTTAAAACATATAAACATAGTGTATAATTATTAAAGAAATATATTATGGAGGGCATAAATGGATAAACCTAAAATTAAAGTAAAAGTTGCAGATTTTGAAGGGCCATTTGATTTGCTATTGCATTTAATAAAAAAAAATAAAATGGATATCTATAATGTTGAAATATTCAAAATTACAAATCAATATTTAGGATATTTAGAAGATATGAAGAAAATGGACCTAGAAATAACTTCTGAATTTATTGTTATAGCAGCAACTTTAATAGAAATAAAATCTAAAAGTCTACTTCCTAAGGTAAAGAAAGAAGATGATGAAGTAGATGAAGAGGATATTGAAAAAGCTCTTTTAGAAAAATTAATAATTTATAAGAAAATAAAAGCTTCAACAGAGTTCTTTAAGAAGAAGGCGTTAAATGTTGGATGTACATATAGCAAAAAAGCAGAAGTAATAGAAGTGAAAAAAGAGAAATTTAATAATGATGATCTTTTTAATAATATAACATTAGTTGACTTATATAACATATACAATGAGTTATTAGAAAATTATTCTAGAAAACAAAATAATAATATAGGAATAATAAACAGAAATATAAAAAGAGATGATTATAAAATAGAAGATAAATATGATTATATATTAAATGTATTGTCAATACATGAAAAAATAAATTTTACTGATGTAATATACAATTGTTCATGTAAATTAGAATGTGTCGTAACGTTTTTAGCATTATTGGAGCTTATAAAACAAAAAAAAGTAAAAGCATATCAAATTGAGAATTTTGGAGAAATAATAATAGAGGGATGTAAGGAAGATGAATAAACTAAATATAAATCAATTTGAATTTGATGAAGTTTCAAAAAAGAATATATATAAAGCTGCAATAGAAGCTATGCTTTTTGTAAGTGGAGAACCTTTAAGTCTTAGAGATATAGCAGTAAATTTAGAAGTTACACCAAAATTTGCTGAAGAGTTATTAGGCGAAGTTATGTTAGATTATGAGATAAATAACAGAGGAATAAAGCTTATACTTATAAATGGAATGTATCAACTCGTTACTAAAGGAGAATATAGTGAATACATAGAAAGATTACTTAATAAAAATAGAAGACAATCATTAAGTCAAGCTTCTTTAGAGAGTTTATCAATAATAGCTTATAAACAACCAATAACTAGAGTTGATATAGATGAAATAAGAGGTGTTAAGTCAGATAGTGCAATTCAAAGACTTATAGAAAGAGAATTAGTAGCAGAAGTGGGAAGATTAGAAGTAATAGGACGACCTATACTATATGGAACTACAGATGAATTTTTAAGACAATTTGGACTTTCAGGATTAGATGAACTTCCATCATTAGATTTATTTTCAGTTGAAGATGAGAAAATAGAAGAAGAAAATATTTTTGAAGATGATATATTGGAAAATGATATATTAGAAGATGATGAATAAAATAAATAAAAAAGACTTCACTTTAGTGAAGTCTTTTTTATTTATTTTACATCGTATCCATTAACAGATGAAGTAGAATCATTTGAATCATATTGACGATTAATACCATATGACTCTTCAACAACTTCTACTTTGTCATTGTTTTGTGATGTTTTATTTTTAGAACTTTTTTTATTACCAAAATCTTTGCAAACATCTTTAAACATTTCTAAAACTTGAGGCACAGTATCAATTATTCTGTCATAAGTACTGTCTTGTTCTACAGGTAAAAGTCTTACACAATCTTTTTTTACTACTAAAAATGAAACTGGTTTTACTGAAACTCCAGCTCCTGAACCACCAGCAAATGGATAATCAACTTGGAAGTCAGAAGATAGTTTATTTTTAGAATCAAATTCTGATCCTCCTGAAGCAAATCCAAATGAAACACGAGATATAGGAATTATACAAGCTCCGTCTTTAGTTTCAACTGGAGAACCTATAATTGTATTAACATCTATCATATCCTTTAAGTTTTCCATAGTACTTTTCATTAAATTTTCTATTGGATGTTCTTTATCTCTATTCATAATAATTTCCCTAATGGGAGCACCTCCTTATAGTATAAATCTCTTTAATAATAATAAGTATCGTATAAATAATCTGCCCAATTGAAATTTTAATTATACATTTACTTTTAAAATTAATTAGTAATTTATCTTTAAAAATAGGATTGACTTTAAATTTAGAATCTTTAATTTTAAATACTACTGAAATAATATTATATAATATTGGAAATAGAGCAGATATAACTCCATATGCAATAGCTGTATTCTTAGGATCTGATAAAGAATAATTAAAAGTAGTATCAAAAATTAATTTTGGTTTATAAGACCTATTGTTTAATTTATAAAATAATAATTTTACAAAAGATGGTGATATATTATCATTTATAAAATTATTTAATTTTTTAAATTTATTTTTCTTTGAAAAATTAAATTTTGTCTTTTGTTTCTTTGACTTTATGCCTTTGTCTTTCGGTAGTATTTTGAAATTATAAATTTTGAAACTTAATGTAGAATCTATATATGAAAAACTTAAGGTTAATTTTATTGGAATTAGAAGAATAAAAAGTGATATTAAAAAAATTATAAGTAATAGTTTCATATATAAAGCCTCCATTAGTCAATAGTTTTATTATTAACTATGATTAGGAAAAATATACTATGGACAAAAAAATAAAATATAGGTATATAAAATAGATTTTATCTCAAAATATTATAGAGGTGATTTTAATATGAAGAGTTTAAAAAAACTTATAATTATTTTCTTATGTACTTTATCAATAGGAGTTATATTTGAAAGAGAAGCCTTTGGATTTGGAAAAGACCTAAGAATAAATGGAAGATGTGCAATAGCTATAGATAAAGAAACTGGTCAAGTATTATTTGAGCAAAATGGATATGAGATAGTTGAAATGGCAAGTACAACAAAAATTTTAACTGCTTTAGTATCTATAGAAAATGCTGAATTAGATCAAAAATTTGTAGTTAGTAAAAATGCATCATCTTGTAGAGGTTCAAAAGTAGGTTATAAAGCTGGTGAAGAAATAACTGTTAAAGAATTATTATATGGACTTATGTATAAATCTGGAAATGATGCTGCTATAACTTTAGCTGAAGGAATTGGAGGATCTGTTGAAGAATTTGCAAGAATAATGAATCATTATAGCTCTAGTCTTGGGCTTATAGATTCACATTTCCAAACACCTCATGGGTTAGATAAAGAAGACCATTATTCATCTGCCTATGATTTAGCAATTTTAGCTTCTAAAGCAATGGATTATCCAATGTTTAGAGAAATTGTAGGAACAAAATCAATAACAAAGGATAAGTCAGGATTTACAAGAGACTACAATAATATAAATAAAATTCTTTGGCAAATAGAAGGAGCTAATGGAGTTAAGACAGGATATACAGGTAAAGCGGGGAAATGTCTTGTAACATCTGTAAATAGAAATGGAAGAGATATAATAATAGTTGTATTAAATTGTCCTGGTAGATGGAAAGAAACTCAAAAAATTTATGAAAATGTAAAAGATAAATGTCCAGTAAAAAAAGAAAAAGAGACTACAAGTAAATTATTAGGTGAAGAAGTAGCATTTGCATATAATCCAGGAAATAGAAGTGAAAAAATAGAAGTTTCTAATAAAAATCTAGAATTAGATGGAGGAGAGACTTTATTAGCTTATAAAGTGATTAATAGTAATAGAAGTTTAAATGATTGTAATTCTGAGAAAGAAGCAATTTTAGATGAAGAAGATATAATAAAATTTTTATACTAGAAAAAAGGGAAAATACTTTTTGTATTTTCCCTTTTTATGAAATTTAGAACCAAAATTATATATGAATAATACTTTATATAAGAGAATTAAATTATAGGAGAAAGATATGAGAGAGAGATTTACTTGCATAGATTTAGGGACAAGTTATTGCCCTTGTCATCTAGCTGAAAGTGGAGATTGTATTCTTTGTTCACAACTTAGAGGGAAATGCTTCTGTGATTGTAAGGATTGGAATGGAGTATGTGTTTATAGTGAGTTTTGTAATAACAAGAATAAAGCTAAAGAGGGAAGAAAAACATATGACTGTAAAGTAATAGAAATAAAAAAATATGCAGAAGATATATTATCTATAAAAATTCAAGTCACTAGACAGTTTGCATTTGACCTTTCTAATCCAGGAAGTTATGTATTTGTTAGAAAAGCCCAAGAAGGATATTTTGATACTCCAATATCAATTGTAGAAACAAATCCAGAAGAAGAGTGGATAGAGTTTATAGTTAAGATAGCAGGGGTGAAGACAAAACAATTAGAAGAATTAAATTTAAATGACATTGTTAAAGTAAGAGGACCATATTTTAATGGAATATTTGGAAGAAAAGAAATTTATAAGTTAAAAGGGGAACAAGTTTTAATTATTGGAAGAAATGTTGGACTGGCACCTGTAGTACCAGTTATAAAAAGATTAACTAGAGAAAACAATAAAATTTATTTATTAAAAGATTTAGCGGGAATTAATAAGGATTTCTTAAAAGAAGAATTAGATAATTATAATCCAATAATAGAAGAAAATGAAATTATCTCTAATGGTAAGCTAACAGATTGGATAAAAGAAAGAATAAATTATTATGTAAACAAAGGAGTAAGTCATATACACATAGGAGGAGCAGATATAATTACTTATCTAGTAATAGAATATTTAAATGATATAAATAGAAATGATATATCTCTTTCTTGTTGTAATAATTTTAAAATGGCCTGTGGAGAAGGAGTATGTGGTGCTTGTACAATAAGATATGATGGAGATAAAGTGAGAAGATATTGTAAATATCAAACTGATCCAAGAACAGTTTTTAAAGGAAGGTGGCTAATATGATAAAAGTTGTAGTAATTGGTGGAGGATGGTCTGGATGTGCAGCAGCAATTTCAGCTAAAAAAGCAGGAGCAGAAGTTCATTTATATGAAAAAACTGATCTTTTACTTGGACTTGGAAATGTAGGCGGAATTATGAGAAATAATGGAAGATTTACAGCTGCAGAAGAACTTATAGCAATGGGTGCAGGTGATTTAGTAGAAATTTGTGATAGATGTGCACTGCATAAAAATATAGATTTTCCTGGGCATACTCACGCAACACTTTATAATGTAAATATAATAGAAAGTGAAGTCAGAACTCACTTGGAAAAGTTAGGTATAAATATTTATACAGAAAAGAGAGTTGTAGACGTTGATTTTGATGGAAAGAAAATAAATGGAATTTATCTTCAGGATGATAGTTATATTGAAGGAGATGTATTTGTAGAAACAACAGGGTCAACAGGACCTATGGGTAATTGCTTAAGATATGGAAATGGATGCTCTATGTGTGTATTAAGATGTCCAGCTTTCGGTCCAAGATTAAGTATAAGCGAAAGATGTAATATTGAGGATATAAAAGGAGAAAGAAAAGGAGATGAATTAGGTGCATTTTCAGGATCATGTAAATTAGCAAAAGAAAGTTTATCTAAAGAAGTAAGAGAAACTTTAGATAAAGAAGGAGTAGTTGTATTAAAAGTTCCAGATGATCAAATAAATTATGAGAAATTAGGAAAAAAAGTTTGTCAGCAATATGCTTTAAAAGAATTTGCTGAAAATGTAGTATTGCTTGATACTGGTCATGCAAAACTAATGTCTAGTTTTTATAATTTAGAAAAATTAAGAAAAATTAAAGGCTTAGAAAGAGCTAAATTTGTAGACCCTTATGCAGGAAGTAAAGGAAATTCTATAAGATATCTTTCTGTAGCACCAAGAACTAATGAGATGCAAGTAGAAGGTATTGAAAATCTTTTCTGTGGAGGAGAGAAATCAGGACTTTTCGTTGGACATACAGAAGTATGATTATCTAAATTACTAAAAATATAACTTATAAGTAAATATAATTTATATTTACTTATAAGTAATAGTTATTTCTTTAGAATCACTATCCCAAATAATTTGATCTACTATTTCTTCTAAACATTTCTTTTTCCTTTCAAAATCTAGATTATCAAAATTATTTTTAAAATTATCAAATTTTTCAATTTCTTTACTAGTTTTAGTATATACATCTATAGTTTCATATTCCATTTTGTTGAAATTTTCTATTTTTAAATCTAAATTTTTAACTTTATTTTTTAACATTTCAATTTGATCTAATAATAATTTTGAAACTTCTTCATTATTAGTCAGAGATAATTTATTGATTAAGTTTGAAATTTTAGAGTTTAGAATATTTTTTTCTTTAAGTAATGTATTTACTTTATTTATTTTTACATTTTTATCTGTGGATTCAATTGAATTTTCTAGAGCAGCAAAAATATATTCAGAGCTTTTAATTTTAATATTTTCTATAATCAAATTTTCTATCTTAAGACCATTTAAATTTTTTGAATTACATTTAACTTTTCCAGAATTATTTTTTAAAGTACAAGTATAATAAAATCTTTTAGTTCCATCAGGATAAGGCTTGCCATATATTACTCTCATAGGTGATCCACAACTACATTTTAATAGTGGTGTTAATAAAGCAATATTAGTTCTTCCAAGTCTAGGAGCTTTATTAGTATTATTTTTAATTATAGACTGGACTTTAAGCCAACTTTTGGAGGTTATTATTCCTTTATGGTTAGAAACAGCAGCAATTTTTCCTTCGTTTTTACCATATCTAAGAATTCCATTTCCATTTGCTTCACCACATACTTCATAATTAAGAGTTGATAAATATTCTAATACTTCCGGGGAGCTTTGTACATAAACTGGATTTTGAAGAATTATATTTATACTATTTTTATCAATAATACCTCCATTTTTGCCTTTTATATTTTCAGCAAGAATCCATTTATATACTTGTGATAAGGATTGTAATTCAAAGTATTTTGAATATATTTTTTTTACTAATTTAAGTTCTTTAGGATTTTTTGTTAATATAGTCATATATCGCTCTTTCATATTTTCATCTCTATAAGTTTTTCTTATACAATCAAATCCAAGAGGAGATTGTCCACCAAGCCAACGCCCCATTCTAGCTAGTGTATACATATTATCTTTAATTCTTTCTACAAGCTGATCTCTTTCTAATTGAGCAAGAGAAGCTAAGATTCCAATAACAGCTCTACCAAATGAAGTAGAAGAATCAAATCCTTCTGTAGCACTATAAATAATACAATTAAGGTTAGTACACATTTCCATAGTATTATGTATATCTCGAGCATTTCTACCTAATCTATTTAATTGATATATTATAATTTTAGTTATTTTTTCATCTTTAACTTTAGAAATCATTTTTTTATATTCAGGTCTATCTTCATTTTTTCCCGAAAATCCTTCATCAATATAAACTTCTATTTCTTTATCAGGAAGATCAGAGAATTTGAAATTTATAAATTTTTTACATTTTATAATTTGATTTTCAATAGATTCTCCTTTACCAGTGAATTTAGATTTTCTACTATATATTGCAATACTCATAAAATCTATCTCCTCATTTATATAGTTTTTTTATTAGTATATTTATCTAAAAGAATATATAGTATCTTTTTAATTATGAAATAGGATTTATTTAACAATTATAGAAGTTAAATTATAAGATAAAATATTCTATAGTACAATTTACTATAAAATTATTTATTAATTTAAGTAACAGAAAAAAATATAATTCATAATATATTCCAAGGGGGATATTTAAAAATGAGTAAAATAAGAATTATTGAAAAAAATAACATATCTAAAAATGGATTAATAAGTTTTGGGGAAATAATTGCTGAATCTATCTTAGAGAAGAGAGGAATAGATGAGTGTAAAAATTTAATTAATTTATATAAAAACTCAAAAGATAAATAGGCTTTTAGCCTTAAAAACGCGCTTTACATAATTTTCGATATATTATAAAAATTTAAAATGAAAATGTAATAAATTTATAAATATGTATTTCTTATAATACTTTTGTAAATACTAATCTAAAATAGATGTGTTGAAAACATATATTATAAATTATCAATTTACAAAATTATTGATTTAAAAATAATGTATGTATAAGAGGAGTTAAAATGAAAGCGTATATTTTATATTATAATAATGGGAAAGAAGATATATTACAAAGGGCTTTTAAAGATAAGGAAGAAGCATTTAGCATTTGTAGTAAATGGAATGCTAAAAAAGTAAAAAATGGATACTATAAAATAGTTCAATGTGAAGTTTAATAATTACTTTATTTATAGAAAGGAATTTTTTTATGGCAAAAAGATATAGTTGTAGTGGATATGGGTGTTTTTTGGTTCCTATATTTTTAGTTTTAATATTTAATATATTAATTGGAGGATGGAGTATAGGAGAAATATTAAATTTAGGAGGAATTAACTTAAATTTTTATATTAGAGGACTAATTGGATTATTTGTTGCAGAATTTACAATTCCAATTGCATTTATGATATGGGTGTTAAGACATTTACTATAAAAATTAGCAGTTTAGACAAGCATGCAGAAGCAATGACAACTGGAACTTTAGCAGGGTTAAATGCAGTTAAATATGCTATGGGTATGAAACTTTTAACACTTCCAAGAAGTCTTGCAACTGGAGATTTGATTGCTTTTGCAAATGAAATGTCTAAGACTAGTGAGGGGAGAAAAATGAGATATACTTTTGCTGGATCTGTTTTCTTTAATAGAATGAAAGCAGAAGGTTTATATTTAGAAAATCCATATGATATAAAAGTAAAAGTTAAAAAACTTGGATTAGATGATATTTTTAATTTGAGAATAGTTTAAAAAAGGCCACTCATTATTGAGTGGCTTTTTTTTATTATTTATAAAAAAAATAGAAGTTTAAAATTAATAATATTTTAATTTTTTTAAGAATATTATATAATTAAATTGAAGATAAAAAATATTGCAAAAATACTTTTTATGTACTTCGTTAAAATAGTTATTTTTATAAAAGATTGTAAAAATTTAATTTTTAACAAACAACATTTTAATATATAATAGGTATAACTGTGATTTATATATAATTTTTATTCAAAGTTATAAAAAGTTTATATAAGTAAATGTTTAATTCGGTAAAAATTTAACAAATTAAGAGGAAAGTAGGGATTGTTATGAAAAAGATACAATCAACATGCAATTATTGTTCAATTGCATGTAATCTAGATTTTTATGTGGAAAATAATAAAATAGTAAAAGTACATCCAACAGAGGGACATCCAATAAATAATGGTTTTTGTTGTATAAAAGGATTAAATTTAGATAAACAAAACACTATAATAAAAACCCCTAAAGGACCTAAAATAAAAAATGAAAATGGTGTTATGGAAACTGTTTCTTGGGATAAGGCATTTGAAGAAACAGCTAAAAGAATTAAAGATATTCAAGAAAAATATGGAAAAGAAAGTTTTGCTTTTATTAGTACAGGACAACTTGATACTACTGAAATGGCACTTATAGGACATATAGGAAGAACATATTTAGGAGGAAATGGAGATGGAAATACTAGACTTTGTATGGCTACATCTGTTGTTGCCCATAAACAAAGCTTTGGATTTGATGCACCTCCATATTCATTAAAGGATTTAGAGCTTTCAGATACAATATTCTTATTTGGAGCTAATCCAGTAGTTGCGCATCCTATAATATGGGGAAAAATAAGAGATAATAAAAATGCAAAAATAATTGTTGTAGATCCAAGAAAATCAGAAACAGCTAAAAATGCACATATATGGGTTGATATAAAACCTAAAGCTGATTTAACTCTTCTTTATACAATGGCTAATGTTTTAATAGAAAAAAATTGGATTGATAAAGAATTTATAGAAAATAATACTGAAGGATTTTCTGAATTTAAAGAATTTGTAAAAGATTTTACTTTAGATAAAGTTTATGATGAAACAGGAATAAGTAAGGAAAGAGTGTTAGAGCTTGTAGATTTAATACATAATGGAAAGAAAGTATCATTCTGGTGGACTATGGGAGTAAACCAAAGTTACCAAGCAGTTAGAACTGCTCAAGGGATAATAAACTTAGCATTAATAACAGGTAATATAGGTAAACCTGGTACAGGACCAAACTCAATAACAGGTCAATGTAATGCTATGGGATCAAGATTATTTAGTAATACTACAGGACTTTATGGTGGTGGAGATTATGGAAATGAATCTGAAAGAGAAAAAGTAGCTAATGCTCTTAAGATAGATAAAGATATGTTACCAACTAAACCTACAATTCCTTATAATATGATAATTGAAAAAGCAATAAAAGGAGAGATTAAAGCTCTTTGGATAGTTGCAACTAACCCTGTTCATTCATGGACTAATAATGAAAGTTTTAAGAAAGCTATAGAAAATTTAGATTTATTTATAGTTCAAGATATATATGATGATACTGATAGTAGTGTATATGCTGATATACTTTTACCTTCAACATCAACTCTAAAAAAAGAAGGATTCTTAATAAATACTGAAAGAAGATTAACAGGACTTCAGCCAGTTTTAGAGAAAGAAGAAAATGAAAAAGATGATTATGAAATATTCTTAGGTGTTGGTAATGCACTAGGAATGGGAGATGCACTTAATGTATGGAAAACAAAAGAAAGTGCATTCAATGTATTAAAAGCTTGTACAAAAGGATTACCTTGTGACATTACAGGTGTAAATTATGAAGATTTAATGAATTCTAAAGGAATTCAATGGCCTTTTAAAGAAGGAGATAAATTAACTTCAAATGAAAGAAGATTATTTGAAGATGGACAATTCTTTACTCCAAATAAAAAAGCTAAAATATTATTTGAAAATATAAGTGAGAATCCAGTAAAAGAAACAGAAGAGTATCCTTATATATTAAATACTGGAAGAGGTACAGTAGGACAATGGCATACTCAAACAAGAACTAGAGAAATTGCTTTTACAAATAATGTTGTGGAAAAAGAGGCTTATGTTTATGTAAATAGAGAAGATGCAGAGAAATTAGGAATAAAAACTAATGATTATATAAATTTAAGTTCAATCAATGGTAATAAATCAAAATTTGTTGCAAAAGTTACTGATGATGTTAAAAAAGGTCAGTTATATGCACCACTTCATTATATAGAAACTAATGCATTAACACCTTCAGTATATGATACTTATTCAAAAGAGCCATCATATAAAACAGTTGCGGTAAATATAGAAATTATAAAATAAAAAGGGGAAAATTTCATGAAAAGAATTAAAATTGATAGAAATAAATGTATAGGCTGCTTAACTTGTACATCTGCATGTATTGTTTCTCATGATTCAGAAGAAACAAGAAGTAGAGTAGTTATAGATAGTAGTGGAAAATATGCTCCTATATTTTGTAGACATTGTGAAAAACCAGAATGTGTATTTACTTGTATGACAGGAGCTATGCACAAAGATAAAGAAACAGGATATGTTTTATATGATAGTAAAAGATGTGCTAGTTGTTATATGTGCATAATGGCTTGTCCTTACGGAGTTTTAAAAGCTGATCAAAGAACTAAAAAAGAAATAATGAAATGTGATATGTGTATTTCAACTAAAGAAGGTACACCTCAATGTGTAAAAAAATGTCCTATGACAGCAATAACACTAGAGGAGGTAAAAGAATAATGAGATATGTAGTTATTGGAGCTTCAGCATCAGGGATTAGTGGAGCTAAAACTTTAAGAGAACTAGATGAAAATGCAGAAATAATTTTAATTTCTAAAGATGAATATATATATTCAAGATGTATTCTTCATCACTTTATAAGTGGAGTAAGAACTGTAGAGCAATTAAATTTTTCAGAAGATGATTTTATAAATAAATATAATATTAATTGGAAAAAAGGTGTTGAAGTATTAAAACTTAATTCTAAAGATAAAAATTTAGAACTAAGTAATGGTGAAATTTTAAGCTATGATAAAGTTTTAATTTGTAGTGGAGCTTCATCTTTTATTCCACCTGTAGAAAATTTAAGAGAAGCTAATAATGTAGTAGGACTTAGAAATTTTGATGATGCAGAAAAAATAGTTGAAGTAGGAAAAAAAGCTAAAAGTGCAGTAGTATTAGGTGCGGGATTAGTAGGTATAGATGCTATATCAGGTCTTATGAACTATGACTTAGAACTTAGTTTAGTTGAAATGGGAGACAGAATTCTTCCAATTCAATTAGATAAATATGCTGCAAAAGAATATGAAAAAAGATTTGAAGAAAAAGGAGTCAACCTAAAGCTTGGAGTAATGGCTAAAAAACTTATAGTTGATGAAAATAATAATCCAAAAGCATTACTTTTAAATACAGGAGAAGAAATTCCATGTGAACTTGTAATAGTAGCAACTGGTGTTAGATCAAATATAGGATTTTTAGAAAATAGTGGGGTAGAATGTGATAAATTTGGACTGTTAATATCACCAGAAGGAAAGACTAATATAGAAGATGTTTATGGTGCAGGAGATGTAACAGGTAGAAATCCTATATGGCCAACAGCAGTAAAAGAAGGTATAATAGCTGCATCAAATATGATAGGATTTAATAAAAAAATGACTGATTTCTTTGGAAGTAAGAATACAATGAATTTTGTAGGATTAGCAACATTATCTTTAGGGACAGTTAATTTAAAAGATGAAGAAAAAGAAGATTATATAATAGATATAAAAACAGATGAAACTGGATATAAAAAAATAATTCATAAAGACGGAAAGATATATGGAGCAATAATACAAGGGGATCTTTCTTATGCTGGAGTATTAACTCAGTTAATAAAAGAGAATATTAACGTTTCAAAGGTTAAAAAATCAATATTTGAAATTGACTATTCTGATTTCTTCAATATAAAAGAGAATTTAGAATACGATTATAAATAAGATTAATATAAAATATAAAAAATGCATCTTATCATTATATAAGATGCATTTTTAATTAATAAAGGTAAGTAATAAAAATATATTATATATTTTTATTACTTACCTTTATTTAAATTATAATATTGGTGGATTATGTGTAAACATTGCTATAACAAGTAATGCTATAATAATTAAAAGAACAATTATTTTAGATTTAGCACTCATTTTGTTGTGTGCTATAACTTCATTTGAATTACTGTTTTCATTCATAATAATCATCTCCTTTATTTAAAATTATCACAGAGAAGTATTATAGTAAAATGAATTTAAATGGTAATAATTTAATTTTTAAAGGGTAATTATTTAATTAATTCAAATAAAATAAATTATTTTAATAATATTTTATATTGAAATTATTTTGAACCACAAAACATATAAAAATTTTAAAATTAAAATAATCTTAGTAAATATAATTTTGAAAATTAAAAATCTATAAATTTAAAATATAGGTTGTTATATTATAGATTATTTTCGTCTTTTTTTATTTATGTAAATTTTAAAAGAAAAATATATAATAAGAATTCCAGTTATCATAAATAAAATTTCAAAAGGAATATTACTATATCTATCAGAAAGAGATATATATTGGCCTGTTTTAGATATATATCCAGTTTTAGCATTTATATCTTCATAAAATTTTGAAAATGATAATGTAAGCAATATGAGGCCTATTAAAACTCCACTTAATGATTTATAATCTGAATTATGTCTTCCATATACAGATTCTGTATCTGATCTATAATTTTCTTTTTTAATATAAAGATTTTCATTAAATTTTTGTTTGCAAAATGAGCAATAATTATTTTTTGTATGTTCTCTATGCGCTCCACAATTATTACAATATTTTAAATCATTTTTTATTCTAGAACCACAATTAGGACAGATTAATTTGTTTGTAGTTTCTACTTTTTTCCCACAATTACCACAATACATAAGAAATCCTCTTTTCTTTAAATGCTAATTTATGTATATAATATAACATTTTATGGACAATAGATATATAGATAAAATTTAAATAAATATTAAAAAATGTTATTTTTTAATTACATATGGTTATATTAACATAATATTGAAATCTAATTTACAAAATAGTTCTAGCAAAATAGCAAATAAATGATATAATTATAAAAAATAAAAAAGGAAGGTGAATGATATGATAAAAGATATATATTACAATAAAATGGAATCCTTCTTAAAAGCACAAGATGCAAAAAATAAAGCTTTAAAGCTAGGAAGAAAAGTAACAAAAATGGATACTGAGATAAATTTATTACTTTTAAGATATATGGCATCTAAATCTGGACAAGATTTGTATGATTTAGCTTTAGAGTGTGAGAAATATCTAAATCTTAATTTAAAATATGTTTATGATAGTATACCTATATATTTCACTTATAAAGTTAATAGACCATTTTATGAATCAGAAGAATATAAAAAATATATTGAAAGTGTTTCTATTAAAGAAGATTAAATTAGGTATATATTTTAAATGGGATATTTTCTAATTATTATAACTACTAGTATAGCTATTGGATTATTTATAGTTAAAGGTTTTAAAAAAGAAAAGAATATATCCAAAAGAATTATTAGGTTAATTAAAAATATAAATAAAACTTATATAGATATATTTAAGCAAAATAAGGTGAAAATGGGGATGGATATTATACTAATAATATTTGCTGAAATTTTTACTTTTATAACTATAACTACAACTATATATAAATATGTAAATATGAATTTTATTAATAGTGGAGAATCAATAATTAAAGGAATTTTTAGTATATTTATTTTTATAGTTGTATATCATTTAATAGGATATATTCTTTTATTTAGTTCTAGAATAAATAAATTTATAATAAAAACAGAAAATAAAAGTTTTAAAACAAATTTTATATTAAGTTATTTTTTAATAAGTACGTATTTAGCAATAATGTTGCTATTTCCTAAAGAGTTTAATAAAATGGCTATTATTGTTCTAATTGGAATTGTAATTAGTTATATATTAAATCTAAAGTTGTTATTAGATCTAATGATTAATCCTACAAATGCAAAATCAATAAAAAAAGATGGAGTAGAGTTTTCTAGAATAATGATAGCAGCTCTTTTAATTTTATTAATAATAGTACTTAATCTTTATTTAGCAGTTTGTGCAATAAATGGAGTAGAGCCAAACTCATATACAAATACTAATGGAGATTTTAGCCTATTTTATTATACTATAATTACATTTACTACTGTGGGATATGGAGATATAGTTCCTTTATCTATAGGAGCACGTATAGTATCAATAGTAATATCTTTAACCAGTGTAATTTGTATAACTATATTTTTGAGTAGTATATTATCATATAGAGATAAGTTTAAAGAAGAATAAAAAAGAAAACTAGAAATTATAAAATTTCTAGTTTTCTTTTTTATATTTTTCAAATTTTCCACTTTTTATAACAGAAGCAAAAATAACATTTGTCTTTAATGGGCATAATGTATTAGATTCTATCAATGAACATTCTTTATAACATTTTTTCCCTATTTGATTTATTTTTAAAATAGCAGTACCTATATTTATTGTTTGGTTTACTTTAAACTCAGATATACTTATATTATTTATAATTATATTTGGCTTAAATTTTTTTGAACATAGTCCATTATTGTTACTATTAGGAATATTGGGACTAATATAAAGAACTATTTCCTTAAGCGGAGTTCCTCCTTTTAAATCCCCTAAAATGCCATATCCTTCTATAAAATTACATGTATTCAATTCATATCTTCCAAATTCATCCTTTATGAAAATATTAGATATAAAATTATTAATGTTCATTTATATAAATAAGCTCCCCAGAATTAGTAAATTCATAGCCACCTAAATTTTCTAATGCAGCTTTGAATTCTTTGCTTTTTAATGCTTTTATAAAAGGAGAAAGGAATTCTAATGATGATTTTTTTATTAAAAAGTCATATTCTTCATTTCCAACAGGAATAAAATCTAAATTCATTTCTTTAGCAGCAGAATAAACACCTAATCCAACATCAACTTTATTAGAATTTACTTCAGCAGCAACTGACATGTGAGTTAACATTTCTCTTTCATATCCAATAATTTGATCTTTAGATATATTATTTTGCGATAGTAAGAAATCTAATAAAATTCTAGTGCCAGCACCTCTTTGTCTGTTTACAAATTTTATGTTAGGATTAGTTAAATCTTTTATACTAGTTATATTTTTAGGGTTTCCTTTTTTAACCATAAATCCTTGGATTCTTTTAACTCCCTTTATTAAAATCATTGGCTCTTTAAAATATTGTTTTACATAAGAGATATTGTATTCTCCAGTTTTACTATCTAAAAGATGAATTGGAGCTAAATGACATTGGTTTTGCTTTAAAGCCATTATTCCACCTAAACTTCCTACGTGAGAAGATGTAATTGGAATAAAATCTCGTAAAATATCCATTAAAATATCATGACTTCCTATTGACAGAATATTTTCTTTTATTTTTTCAATTGGTTTTAAAAGTGAAATTTCAACTTTGTCCCCAGTATTTAAACCTTCTAAACTTCTATCAATTTCTATTATTCCATCTGCTTTTAATAAGCTAGTAGTAATACCAGCACCACGTGCTATAGGAGTGGCAATGATTTTATTATTAACAATACCAGTATTTACTCTTACTAATTCTCTATATTTAAAAGAAGATGGAATTTTTTTAGTTAAAATACCTTCAATTTTATTTTGATAACTAATATTTTTATTTAAAAAAGAATTTATAACTGGTACAACAAATTCTTTAAATGAAACATATGCAGATACAGGATAACCAGGAATTCCTATAACAGGAGTACCTTCAATTTCTCCTAAAATAGTTGGTTTTCCAGGTTTTAAAGCAACTCCATGTGTAAATACTTTTCCTAATTCACGAATTATGTGAACAGTATAATCATGAGTTCCAGCAGATGAACCTGCATTTATTATAACTATATCACTTTTTTTAACAGCAGAAATAATTTCAGATTTTATAGATTCATATATATCTGGAATAGGTTCATAAATTATTGGATTTCCTCCAAACTCTGAAACTAAACCAGATAGCATATAGCTATTTGAATCAATTATAGTTCCTTTATTTGCGTTTTCTAAAGATGATACTATTTCAGAACCTGTTACTAGAATAGAAACTGTTGGGTTTTTATATACTTTAACTTTAAAGTTTCCAGATGCAGCAAGTGAACCTAATGCAAATGAATCAATTTTATAATTAGATGGTATAACCATTTCTCCTTTTACAATATCTTCTCCAATAGGACGAATATGTTGCCAAGGTTTAGAAGGAGATATTATTTCTATAAATCCATCTCTTTCTAAAACATCTTCAATCATTATAACACTATCAAATCTATCTGGAATAACATTACCAGTATTAACATAAATAAAGTCTTTATTTTCATATAGTTTTAATGGATTTATTTCACTAGCTAAACTTGTTATTGAAGAATTTACACATATACCATCCATAGCTGCAAGATGATTTTGAGGAGAAGAAATTTTGGAAAATATAGGTTCACTAGAAATTCTGTTTAAAGCATTTCTAAGAGAGATTTCTTCTGTAGAAGCTTTTATATCTAGATTTTCTAAATATAAAGATAGTGCTTCTTTAGGATCTTTATTTTCTATATATACATTTCTCATAATAATTTTCCTTTCTATTTAAATAATGTTACATTAACATCTGAATCTTTATATAATCCTTCAATAGATTCATCAATTTCAATATAGCCTTTTGAATTTGCGAGCATTTTAATCATTGAAGATCTTCCCATAATAGGAGAAGCTACACCATCATTAATATCAACCATTTGGAAAGTAGTTTTTCCTGGGAAAGAATGAATATTAGTATCAAGCTTGAAATTGCCAAACAATTTTTTGTTATTAATATTATTTAATGAAAATACAAAAGATGAGACATATAATTCTGCAGCTAATGCACAAGAAACAGGATTACCAGGTAAGCCAAAAAAAGCTTTATTATTTATTGTTCCAAATAAAACAGGTTTTCCAGGTTTCATTCTTATTCCATGAAATAATACTTCTCCAAGTTCTGAGAGAAGAGCATTCATATAATCTCTTTCCCCAACAGAGCTTCCACCAGACATTATAATAAAATCTGAATTGTCAATAGTTTTTAGTATTTCTTTTTTTAAAGAATCATAATTATCTTTTACTATTGAAATATTATTTACTATACATCCTATATTTTCTAATTGAGATTTTAAACAATAGCTATTTATATCTCTAATTTCAGTTCCTTGTAAGTTTTTTTTATAAACTGAAACAAGTTCATCACCTGTAGAAATAATAGAAACAGTTGGTTTCTTTAAGACAGGAATTTCTGTAATTCCCATAGAAGCTAAAACTCCTATATGAAATGAATTTAATTTTGTATATTTTTTTATTACAATTTCATTTATAGAGATATCTTCTCCTTTTAAAGTAATATTTTCATTAAAAGATGTACTTTTATAAACTAATAATTCAGAATCAGATATTAATTCAGTATTTTCTATCATAACTATAGAATTAGCGCCTTTAGGTATTTCACCACCAGTAGGAACATATGCACATTCCCCATTATTTATAGAGAAAGTAGGAGAGGAACCAATTTCTACATTTCCAACAATATTAAAAATAGATGGCATAGTTTCTGATGAACCGGTTGTTTCATCAAATTTAACAGCATATCCATCCATTCTAGAACGATTAAAATTAGGAATATTTTCTTTAGAAATTATATCTGTAGCTAAAACTCTGTTTGTAGCCTTATAAAATTCTAAAGTTTCAGTATTTATAGAATAATTAGAAGCAATTTTTGATATTTCGTCTAAAGCTTCTTTTACAGAAACTGATTTAAAAAATTTTTTGCTAGTCATTAAAATCAATCCTTTCACTTCCAGAATAAACATTAAATCTATTACCTCTAGAAAAACCTATTAAAGTCATATTCATATTTCTAGCTAAATTTAAAGAAAGGGAAGTAGGGCATGCTCTTGATATAGCAAAACAGATTCCAGATTTACTTATTTTTGATACCATTTCTGAACTTAATCTTCCAGATACATATATAATAAAATCTCTAACATTTAAATTATTTAAAATAAGATATCCAATAGCTTTATCAATAGCGTTATGTCTTCCTATATCTTCTCTAAATACTTCTATTTCTTTACTTTTTAAAAGAACACTATGTACTCCACCAGTTTCTTCAAATATTTTAGATTTATTAAAAAATTCTTTCATAGTATTCATAATTTCGTTTTTATGTATCTTTATATTATTATCAAATTTTTTTTCTTTCATAAAATCCATAGATTTAAAATAAAGACTTCCTTTACTTCCAGAAGTTATAACTCTATTTTTATCTAAAATAGAATAATTTATATTTTCTTTTAAATCTATATAAAAAATAATATTTTTGTCTTTTACAAGTTTCATATTTTTTATATCTTCTTTTGATTTTAAAATACCTTCATTAAATAAAAAACCAATTGCAAGCTCTTCCATATAAAGAGGAGTACACATTATTGTTATATATTCAATATTATTTATAACTATGGTTAAAGGAACCTCAGTTACTACTTTGTCAATTGTTTCAAAAGTATTATCAACAGTACATTTTATTATTTCAAATTCTTTTATCATTTAAAAAACTTCCTTTTAAAAATAGAGGAATCTATATAGATTCCTCTATTAAATTTTATAATTTTTCAACTTTTACTGCACAAACCTTTAATTCAGAAATGTTACAAATTGGATCTAAAGCAGTATTAGTAAGAGCATTACAATTTCCTTCAGCAAAGTGGAAAGTCATAAATACTACTTCTTCAAGTATTTTATCTGTAACTAAAGCCTTAGTTTCAACAGAACCTCTTTTAGATGAAACACGAACTTTATCACCATTTTTTATGTTAAGTTCTTTAGCTTTATTAGGATGAATTTCAACATAAGATTCAGAAGATTCTTCATTAAGTCCTTTTGTTTTACCAGTCATAGTTCTAGTATGATAATGGTAAAGATTTCTTCCAGTTGTAAGTATAAAAGGATATTCTTCTGAAGTTACTTCGTCTGCCTCTTCATAATCTTGATATATTAAAATACCTTTTCCACGTATAGGGCCATTTTTATGCATAAATTTAGTTCCTTTAGTATCTTCTAAAGAAGTGCATGGCCACTGAATACCTGATTTCTCTAATTTTTCGTAAGTTATACCATAAAAATTAGGTATGGCTTGTCTTATTTCATTAAATATATCCTCAGGTGAACTAAATCCTTTATGTCCGAATAATTCCATTATTTCTGAAATTATAAGCCAATCTGGTTTACACATTCCTTTTAAAGGTAAGGCTTTACGAACTCTTTGTACTTTTCTTTCTGTATTTGTAAATGTTCCATCTTTCTCTGCAAAATCGGCAGCAGGAAGAATAACATCTGCATATTCACAAGTTTCATTAAAGAAAATATCTTGACATACTACAAATTCAGCATGTGAAAAACATTCTTTAACATGATTTGTGTCTGGATCTGAAACAATAGGGTTTTCTCCAAAAACATACATAAATTTAATTTTTTTCTCATGTAGTCCTTTAAGCATATAAGGAACTGTTAATCCTTTTTTCTTGCTTAATTTTGTATTCCAAAGTTTTTCAAATTTTTCTATTGCTTTAGGATCATCAGTACTTAAATAACCTGGATAGTATTCAGGTAAACATCCCATATCACAAGAACCTTGTACATTGTTTTGTCCTCTAAGTGGATTTATTCCAGTACCTTCTTTTCCTAAGTTACCAGTAATCATAGCTAAATTAGAAACTGACATAACTCCAGAAGTTCCAGTTTTAAATTGAGTTATTCCCATTGCATAATATATAGCTGATCTTTTAGATTTAGCATATAATCTTGCTGCTTCTTTAATTAATTCTATATCGACACCACATATAGAAGCTCCCATTTCAGGAGTAAATTTAAGAATATTTTCTTTTAAAGTTGAGAATCCTTCTGTATTTTTTTCTATATATTTATAATCACAAAGATCTTCAGTTATAATAACATTTAACATAGCATTAAGTAATGCTATATTAGTACCTGGTTTTAATTTTATATAAATATCAGCATAAGAAGCTAATTCTATTTGTCTAGCATCAGCCACTATAAGTTTAGCTCCATTTTTAACTGCTTGTTTAATTTTTGCACCTATAACAGGATGATTTTCAGTAGTATTAGATCCTATAACAAAAATAACTTTTGATTTTCCTATTTCTCCAATTGAATTAGTCATAGAACCACTTCCAAGTGTAGTTGCAAGCCCGGCAACTGTAGAGCTATGTCACAATCTAGCACAATGGTCTACATTATTTGTTTTAAAAACTGTTCTAAATAATTTTTGGAAAGCAAAATTATCTTCATTTGTACATCTAGCGGAAGATAATCCAGCAAATGCATCAGGTCCATCTGAATTCATAATTTCAGTAGCTTTAGTTTTTATTAAATCATAAGCTTCTTCCCAAGATGCTTCTACAAATTTTCCATCTTTTTTTATAAGAGGAGTTTTTAATCTTTCAGGATTATTTAAAAATTTATATCCAAATTTTCCTTTAACACATAAAAGCCCACTATTAGGACCATCATTAAGTGGTTCAATTCCAACAACTTTATCTTTTACCACTTTTAGATTAAATTGACATCCAACGCCGCAATAAGAACAAGTAGTTCTAACTTTTTTTACTTCCCATTCTCTAAAACTTTCTTTTTTCTTTTCCATTAATGCGCCTGTAGGACAAACAGAAACGCAATTTCCACAAGATACGCATCCAGTTTCTGATAAAGGAACATATGGTGAGATTCCATGTCTAGTTTTAAATCCTCTATTTTCATTAGTTATTGCATTTTGAACTTGTAAATCACTACAAACTCTAGTACATCTCTTACATTCAATACATTTATTTTTATCAAAGTAATAGAATTTATTAGAGTAATCTATGCTATATGGATTTTCATTTAATATAGGTCTATAATTTTTTCTTTCGACTCCATACTCATAAGCATAATTTTGAAGTTTACAGTTTCCAACTTTTTCACAAGTTAGACAATCATCTGGATGAGTTTTTAAAAGATTTTCAATTATATTTTTTCTAAATTCTCTAACTCTAGGACTTTGTGTCCAAACAGTCATACCAGATTTGGCTTTCATACAACATGAAAGTACTAGATTTTCACTCCATTCAACTTCTACAGCACATAATTTACATGCAGCAGCAGGTTTCATTCTTTCATCTTCGCATAGGACAGGTATATCTATACCTGCTTTTCTACAAGCTTCAATTAAAAGTGTACCTTCTGGAACAGTAACTAAAATGCCATCGATAGTTAAGTTAATTAAATTTTCGATAATCATTTAAAATCACATTCTTTCTAAAATTTAAAAATATTCATATATAATTTTTAAATTTTAAATATAAAAAATTATATATAATTATTAAATGTTAGAATAATAGTAAATATTAACTCTAACATTTATAAAATTATCATATATATGTTAATAGAAAATATATTGAAAATTAACAATATGAAAACAGAGGAAGTATTAACGATATTTGCTAAAATAGATAAGTGAAATATATTATACTGAATTAAATTTAAAAGATAATTTATAGTATTAATAATTAAATATTTATGGTGAAAAATTAGTTTGTTAATAATTTTACTGAAAAATACATATTAAATAAATATTGAAATCAAAGGTTATATATGATAATATATACATTGTAGTAAATACTACAAATAAAAAGTTTTAAATTAGATAATTAGTTTCTTCTTAGTTAGAGATTATTATCCATTTAGAATCTTTAAATTTTAGGAGGAAATTATTATGACAGATAAGACAATCACATGTAAAGATTGTGGAAAAGAATTTATATTTACAGTAGGAGAACAAGAATTCTACAAAGAAAAAGGATTTGATAATGATCCAGTTAGATGCCCAGATTGTAGAAGAGCAAGAAAGCAACAAAGAAATAACAGATAATTTTGATTTTATGAGCTATAGAATATTCTATAGCTCTTTTTATAGAAATAAATTATATTACAGCTATGAACAATCTATAAAATTTAAAATTATTAAGATGAAATTTATTGAAAATTTAGTATAATAAATAAAAAGAATTTATTAGGTTATTTAAGGAGGAAATATTATGAATGACTTAAAAAATAAAGATACTAATACCAAGTATTGTGCTAAATGTGATAATTATTATGATTCTGAATATATGTTTTGTCCTATATGTGGTAAATCACTTGAAAGTGATGATATAGATGTGTCAGATTTAGCAGAGGGCTTTAGAAGTGTTTATGGAAGATGGGAAGTTTCAACATATGGAAACTTTGAAGGATCAACTGTTGAAAAAATTGGTGTTTTTGAAGGATATATTGATGATATAGCACTTGCTTTAGCAGATAAAGCAGTAATAACATTAAAATTTAAGCCAGCTCCTATGGAACCTGAAAAAAAATATATGCATAAAGCTAATAAAGTAAGAGTAAGTTTTCCAGAAGATGCATATGAAGGCGAAAAAACAAAAGCAGAATTCAATGATATTATAAATAGATTATTTACATATAGAGAAAATGTAAAAGTAAATGCGACAAATATTTATTCATTTGAAATAGATAAAAAATAAAGATTATAATTATAGAATAAGGCAATACTTTCTATTAGGAGGTGTTGCCTTATTTTAAATTTTATTTTGAATTCTTCTTATGAAAAAATTAAGATTAAATTATTACTTATATATATATTAAATATATCAGATTTTATATTTACTATTTTTCTTATAAATACAGAAATGTTTTATGAAGGAAATTTTTTAATGACTAGCTTTGTTGAAAATCCTTTAAAAGGATTTATATTAAAGGTAGTGATAATAGGATTAGTATTATTTTTTCTTGGAATTTTGTTTAGATATGCAAATAAGCTTGAATTATATCATATAAACTATATAGTTTTATTAGGATTGACATTATATACTTCAGTAAATATTTTACATGTTTTTTATACTATTTTATATGTAGTATCCAAAAATATATAAAAAAATAAAGGCGTTTTATGCCTTTATTTTTTATACTATAAATCCATCTACTAATTTTTTAATAGTAAACTTTATATTTAATTCTTTAGAATATTTATCTATAAAGCTTAAATCTCTTTTAGTAGCTATTGATATAGATAATCCCTTCGTATTATCACGACCAGCTCTACCAGCTCTGTGGACATATTCATTAGACATTAAAGGATAATCTAAATTTATGACGTGAGTAACACCATCTATGTGAAGGCCTCTTGCCCCTAAATCTGAAGAAATAAGTATATTTATATTACTATCTCTAAACTTCTCTAAAGATATTTTTCTATCTTTTTTATTTTTCTCACCACTTAATACAATACAATCTTTCTTATGAAAATCAAGTGTTTCTTTAAGTAAATTAATATCATTTTGTGAATTAGTGAAAATTATGCACTTATTCATATTTATAGCATTTAAAACTTTATTAGTAACTTCATATTTATCTCTTCTCTCAGATTCAATTATTATATGCTCTACATTAGAGCTTAAAGTATCTTGGCTAATTTTTAATACTTTACCTTTATTCATTAATGATAAAGCTCTTGAAGTTGTTCCTTCATCTATAGTAGCTGAAAAAGCAATTATTTGAGTGTCCTTTAAAGTAGACTTTCTTATAAGACTTGTAATTTTGAAATTACCTTTATCTAAAATATGATCTGCTTCATCAAATATAATAGTTCTTACATTATGACAAGGTAATTTTTTTAACTTTATAAGTTCTAAAACTCTTTTTGGTGTTCCTATTATTAAATTAGGTTTTTCTTTAATTTTTTTTATTTGATTATTTATATTAGCTCCACCAATTATTAGAGCAGATTTTAAATTTATGTTAGATTGTTCTTTTAGTAGATTAGCCTCATTAAAAATTTGAGAAGCTAATTCTTGAGTTGGGGCTAAAATTATACCTTGAATTGTTTTTTCATTACAATTAATTTTTTGAAATAATGGAAGAAGAAACGCTAAAGTTTTACCACTTCCAGTTTTAGATTCTATGATTAAATCGTTACCTTCTAATATCATAGGAATTGATTTTAATTGAACTGTAGTTAGACTATTAAAATTTTTAGTTTTTAATGCAGTTTTTAAATTTTCATTTAAATTTAAGTTTTCCATTATAAATCTCCTTTGTAATTAATATTTTCATTATACATTGTAAATAGATTTAAAGCTATAAAATAACTATAAATAGTAAATTTAATATAATGTATTGAATAAGTATATATATGAGGTGATATAAATGTTCGATAATTTAGGAATATTAATATATTTAGATGAAGTTTTAGTAAAGAGTATTAGTTCTATTCAAGGGCAAATAGTTGGATATATAGATATAAGAACAAGAAGAAAATCATGGGATATAGGAGTTTCTGAAAGATGTAAATCTGGAAGAACAGACACAATGTATTTAGAAGAACGAAATAATAAAGATAAAAGAGAAGGATTTAAAGGAACTGCATCTTCTGATGCAGAAACAAAGACTATGTGTAATGACCATGATAAAGTGCAAGAGCAAAGGGGAAATGCTAGATGTGAGGAAGAAATTAAACAAATTTATACTTCTTATGTATATCATCAAAATTTTTATAATGGTTTAATAAAAATGGGAAGATTAAATAATTTTTGTGCAGGAGATAAATGTAATGAAGGAGACTATATATTTATAAAAGGACGATTAATTGGTAATACTATACTTAGTTATATTGAAAGCATTTTATTGATAATAGAAACATATGGAAGTGAAATAATAGATAGTTATATACCTTCAAGTGAATTGTTAAATACTTCTAAAATGAAAATATTATTAGAGAAAATAAAAGAAAAATTATCAGATGGAAATATATTTGATTTACTTATAGAGCATGATAAAGGGAATTGTATTTTACAAATTAATTCTAAGTGTTTTTGTAATGAAAATTGCTTTAGGAATTCAAGTATTGGTTGCAATATAAATATAGTTGGTAAAGTTATGAGAAGAGTTAATTCAAATGAAGATATAAATTTACTTAGAAAGTTGAATCAAGAATATTTTTATAAAGAACTTTTAATAAAGGTAGATAGTATATTTTCAAATATAGACTTGGGAATAACAATACCGAGATTAGGAGATATATGTATTTGTAATTCAATACAAGTAATGCCTATAAGTATATATATTTAAAAACATGAATATAGAAAATAAATATTAAAAATGATAGAATAACATTAAATAATAGATTGTTGAAGGGAAATAAACTAATGAAAGATAAATTAGGAGTTTACTTTTGCATAGAAGAATCTTATGAAAAATATAGATTAAATTATGCAATGAAAAATGTAGTTACAGGAAAAACTTTTATAAAAATAAAAAAAACATTAAAAAATGATGATGTAGATTCAATGACTATAGAGAGCTTAGAATATATTTTAAATAATGTCTTAGCTTTAATAAATATAAATGAAATAGATAAAAATTCAGAAGTAATATTATTTACAAATAATGAATATGCTTTATCTATATTAAATAATGAATTTAAAGAAAAACATAAAAATATTAAATTCTTTTTAGAGAAAATAAATAAAATATCTTACAAAAAAATAGAAAAAGTAAATAAGATAATAAATAACGAAAGAAGAGTTCCAATTACAATTTATTTAAAATGTAAAAAAGCTAGTAAAGAATATAGAAAATTACTAAAAAGAAATTCAACTTTAACTGATATGAAGGAAAAGATAGAAATAACAAATAACCTAGTATTTTTTGATTTTGAAATGAATTGTTTATCTGATTTTAAAAGTGTAGAAATTATAAGCGTTGGTGCTTGTAAAATAAATACTAAGACTAAAGAGTATAGTAGATTTTATAGTCTAGTAAAACCTAGAGGGGTAAAAGAGTTAACAGAAAAATGTATTGATATAACAGCTTTAAAGCAAGAAGATATAGATTTAGCAGAAGGTTTTAATGAAGTTTTTAAAAATTTAGAAAAATGGATTGATGATGAAAATGCATTATATTTTTATTGGGGTGGAAATGATATAAGTGTATTAAAAAATGATTATAGGCGTAATATGCTAAAAAGTAATTGTGCTAAATCAATTTTAAAAAATAATATAGACTTTCAAGAAGTGCTATGTAAAGATATTTTAAGGAAAGAGGACATGTTATCTTTAAATAATGCATTAAAAGAGTTTAATTTATCTTTTGAAGGGAAGCAACATAATTCCGGAGATGATGCATATAATTTATATAGATTATTTATGAAATTAAAAAAGAATCACATTTAAATGTGATTCTTTTTATAATGGAAAAACAAATCCCATTATTAGCCCTAACACTATTCCACCAAGAACTTCAAAAGGAGTATGACCTAAAAGTTCCTTGAGCTTTATTTGTGGAAGCCCAAATTTTTTATTTTCATTTTGGTTTTCTGAGGACATTATTATATTTAAAAGTTTAGCATGTTGTCCAGCAGCTCTTCTAATTCCCATTGCATCATACATAATTATACAGGCCATAACAAATGAAAGAGCAAATATTGATGAATTTATTCCATTAATTCTGCCAATTCCAACTGTAAGAGATACAATAAAAGCAGAGTGAGAACTAGGCATTCCACCTGTTTCAAACATTCTATTAAAATTAATTTTTCTATCTATTATATAACCAATTGGTATTTTTAAAAATTGCGCAATAAGCATCGATAGTACACTTAAAATAATAAGGTTATTTCTTAACATTAGTATTCCTCCCAATAATTATAAATATATTATATCTATTTTTTGTGAAAAAATTATATATAAATAAAAAACAAAGACCTGTATTTGTTAACATGTAAAATTTAAATAAAATTTTGTTATAAAAATATCAGTTTTAGGAATAATATGTATTATTAAAATTAAGAAGAGGTGAGATATATATGCCAATTCCAGTAATAACATCAATAATATCCGCTATATCAATACTTACAGGATCTCTTCTTGGAGCTCTTTTTAGTTGGATAATAAATAATAGAATGCATGAAATAAAAAGAAGAGAAGAAAAAGATATGTTAATAGAAAATAGAGAATATGAGGAAAAATTTAAAATAAAAGAAGTATGCGCGAATGCTAATGTTATTCGTTTGGATATATGTATAGCCATATATCAAAGTATAAGATTTATATTAAACAAAGATTCTTTAGAATATATTAATGTACTACCTATAAGTAAAAATTATTCATGTGCAATAGCTTCATTGAGTGATAAATATAATTTAAAAGAATTAAGTTATATTTATCAATTATATGGAATAATAGAAAAGGTAAATAAAGATATAGAAAAGGGTGCAGATAAAAATACATTGTTAATTGGATATTATGCGATAATAAAAAAAATTTATGGTAATAATTATGAAAAAATTTTAGAAGAAGATATAGAAAAAATAACTTACAAAGAACTTTGTAGAAATGAGTACATAAAAGAAGGATATAAATTAATTTTAAGAAGGTTAGATTATTTATGTACTGAAGAAAATATTTTAAAAGACAGACTTTCAATTAAAAATAAAAGTATACAGAAAGAAAAAAATTAAAGTTATAGGAATTATTTATATCCTATAACTTTAATTTTATTTTAATAACATAGTTTTTATTTTATCTAAAGTTGATTTTGTTTTATCTAAATTTGAAATGTAATCAGCTATATGATTATTTAAAAAATTCAATCCACTATCTGTAATAGAATATATCTTTTTACTTCTTTTATTAGAAACTTCATCTCCAGTCCAACGTGAAACAACATATTCACATTTCTCTAATTCATAAAGACTTTCATATACAGTACTTGATGAAACAGGAAATGGTAAGGCTGATGTTTCAAAAGTTTCTTTAAAGTCAGATAATACTCTGTTTCCAAAAACAGTATTACCTTTTGATAATTCTTTTAATATATATAACATATACATCATTTTTGCATTAACTACATTTCTCGGAACAATAGCTCTATTTCTTTTATCCATAAAATCACTCCTTAAATATACTTCTATTTATATTATACTCTAAATAAATATCCTCGTAAATAAAAATAGAACAATTAAAAAAAAATATCATATTATATATAAATAACTAATATACAAAAGAAATGGAGTGATCAACTATGTCTAGAAGAAGAAATTGTTGTTGTAACAATTGTTGTAGTTGTAATTGTATCTCAAATAATTGTTGCGGTGGATTTAATAATTGTGGATGCCGTAGATTTAACAATTGTGGATGCAGTGGATTTAATAATTGTGGATTTGGAAATTGCGGATTTGGGTGTGGACCCGGCTTCGGAAATAATCCATTATTATGGCTATTATTATTTGGCGGAATAGGTTTCTGTTAATATAATAGCTGACTTACAGCAATAAACAAAAAACTAGTAGAGAGGTTTTTAAATCTCTCTACTAGTTTTTTTATATATTAAAAGAATAATAAATAAAAAATATTATTGAATTAAATAGATATTTTTATAGAAATAGTAGTGTTTATTTTTAATTTATCTATAGTTTATGTTTAGATAATAATATAAAATAAATTGTGATATTTATTTTATATTATTTAAATACAATTTATATATTTTTGATATATATAGTCTTAATTATGAAAGGAGTTTATTATGTATAGTTATATAGGAGATATCAGCAAAATTGCACAAAATATAATTTTAAATTATGTTAAAAATAAAAATATTGGAGTAGATTGTACTTTAGGCAACGGTCATGATTCTGATTTTTTAAAATCAAATTTTAAAAAAGTATATTCTTTTGATATACAAAAATCAGCTTGCGAAAAATATTCTAATAATAACTATGATAATGTTATTGTTATTAATGATTCTCATAGCGAGATAATAAAATTTATAGAAGAAAAAAATGTAGATGCAATTATGTATAATTTAGGCTTTTTGCCAGGTTCATTAAATAAAAGTATAACAACTACATATGATACTACTATTAAGAGTATAGAAGAAGGTTTAAAAATTTTATCACCAGGAGGAATAATGACAATTTGTATTTATATTGGTCATGATGAAGGTATTAAAGAAGAATCTTGCATAATGGAATTTGTAAAAAAACTTCCTAAAAATAAATTTGCTGTTATGGAACATAAATTTTTAAATCGTAGTAACCTAGCACCTAAGCTAATTATAATAGAAAAAAATAATATATAAATTTAAGTTAATAATTCGTTAAAATTTCAGTTATTTGAAAAATAAATCCCATATTTATGAAATTCCAATTGCATAAACAATCACTAAATGTTAAAATTATTTTGCTTAAATTAAATATGAAAAGTGGGTAGATTGTGATGAACATAATTGAAAATATAGATAAAAATGATAATAAAGATTTAATGAGATTAATTCAAGTACGATTTTCAAAACTTAGTAAAGGACAAAAATTAATTGCAGATTATATATTAAATAATTATGATAAAGCTGCTTTTATGACTGCAGCTAAATTAGGTTTAGCTGTTGGAGTATCTGAATCAACTGTTGTAAGATTTGCAAATGAATTAGGGTTTTCAGGGTATCCAAAACTACAAAAAGCTCTTCAAGAACTTATAAAAAATAAACTTACTACAGTGCAAAGATTAGAATTATCTAATGATTATATTTCTGATGCAGATGCTTTAAAAGGTGTTTTAAAATCTGATATGGAGAATATTCGCTCAACTTTAGAAAAAATTAATCCTGAAATTTTTGGAGAAGTAATTGATGAAATATTTAAAGCTAAAAACATTTATATAATAGGTCTTAGAAGTTCTACTGCTGTTGCAGAATTTTTAGGATTTTACTTAAATATTATTCTTCAAAATGTTAGAACTGTTAGCTATGGAATATCTGATATTTTTGAACAGATAATAAATGTAAAAGAAGGAGATTTAGTCATTGGAATAGGATTTCCAAGATATGCATCTAAAACTATTGATGCTTTAGATTTTTCAAAATCTAGAGGAGCTAAAGTTGTTGCAATAACAGATAGTGTAATTTCTCCTCTTGCAGTAAAATCTGATTTATCATTAATAGCAGAAAGTAATATGGCTTCTTTTGTAGATTCACTAGTAGCACCACTTTCACTAGTTAATGCACTTATAATAGCAGTTGGAATGCGTGAAAAGGAAAATATTTCAGATATATTTGTATCTTTAGAAACTATTTGGCAAGATTATAAAATATATCAAATAAATAATAAAACAATTTCTGATTTAGAAAAATAGAATATTTAATTTCAGGCTAAAAGTAAGTAACTTTTAGCCTTTTATAATGTTAGGTGATTCAGATGGATTTTATTTTAATAAATTACTTAAATAAAAAAATAGAAATAATAATCTCTAAGAGAGATTTTGAACTTATTTATAAAATTTTTGATTATACCTCTTCAAAGCAAGTAATTAAATTTTTAAACTCATTAAATTCAAATGAGTACTTTATTATAAAAGATAATTTAGATTTTAATAATATAAAAAATCTATTTATAGATAGAGAAATAAATTATATACTTATATCTGATTTAATAAAATTATTTAATAAAAAATTTTTTTCAAATATAAATTTACCTAATAATAAAGAATGTATTTTTTATTTATCTCTATTTAATAAAATTTCAAAGAAACTATATCTAAATACAAAAGAAGATTACATTATTAGAGATTTGATTAACATATACAATTCAAAAGAAAAAAATTGTTTAATTGATTTTCATAAAGAAAACTTTTTTGAAGGAAAAGTAGTTTTATTTACTGGAGGATTAAATTCTATAACTAGGAGAGAAGCTTTCAAAATAATAAGAGACTATAAAGGAATTCCTGTAAATAATTTTTCTAAAAATATTGATGTATTGATATGTGGAACAAAATGTCGTAATAATACTAAATCAATAAAAAAAATAAAGACTGAAAAATTAATTGAATCTGGTAAAAATATAATAATATTAAATGAATTAGATTTTTTTAAAATAATAAATAATAAATTTAACAATACATAATTTATATAGTAAAATTATCATTATAATTATTGAAGGAGCTGATAGGATGAGTAAAGTTGTTGTTGTAGGTGCTGGTCCAGCTGGAATGATGGCAGCAATCTCTGCAAGTAAAAATCATAGTGTTATTCTTATAGATAGCAATGAAAGAGTTGGAAAAAAGTTATTTATAACTGGAAAAGGACGTTGTAATGTAACTAATAATAAAGATATATCTGAATTTTTTGATTTCATTCCAGGAAATCCATATTTTTTATACAGCTCTTTATATACTTTTACAAATTTGGATACAATAAATTTTTTTGAAAATAGAGGAATCAAATTAAAAGGTGAAAGAGGGGGAAGAGTTTTCCCTTTATCAGATAAATCTTCTGATATAATAAAAGGTTTATCAGGAGCATTAAAAGAATGCGGAGTTAAAGTAAGGCTGAATTGTAATGTTACAAAACTAATAAAAGAAAATAAAACTATTAGTGCAGTAGAAATAAATAATAATGAGGTTTTGAAGGCTGATCATATTATACTAGCTACTGGTGGAGCTTCATATCCTTTAACAGGTTCTAAAGGTGAAGGTCAAAAAATGAGTAAAATTTTAGGACATAATATAGTTCCATTAAAAGCATCTTTAGTTCCAATAGAAATTAAAGAGAGTTTTGTAAAAGATCTTATGGGATTATCTCTAAGAAATATAAATTTATCTATTATAGAAAATAATAAAAAAATATATGATAATTTTGGTGAAATGTTATTTACTCATTTCGGAATTTCTGGTCCATTAGTTTTAAGTGGCAGTAGATTTATAAAGAATGGTAAATACGAAATATCAATAGATTTAAAGCCAGCTTTAGATAATAAAGAGTTAGATTTAAGAATTCAAAATGACTTTAAAAAATATATAAATAAATCATTTAAAAACTCTCTTGATAATTTATTGCCTAAAAAATTAATACCAGTAATAATAAAATTATCAGAAATAGATGAAAACAAAAAAGTAAATGAAATAACTAAAATAGAGAGAAAAAGGCTATTAAATTTATTAAAAGATTTTAGAATGAAAGTAAAAGGATTAAGACCAATAGAAGAAGCAATTGTTACAGCTGGAGGAATAGATACAAAAGAAATAGATCCATCAACTATGAAAAGTAAATTAATAGATAATCTTTCTTTTGCTGGAGAAGTAATAGATGTAGATGCTTTTACTGGAGGATATAATGTACAAATTGCTCTTTCTACAGGATATGTTGCTGGAAGTAATATCTAAATAACTTGTTTAAAAAACAATAAAGCTATATAATAAATCTGTAAACGTAAAGAATGAAAGGTGGATTAACTTTGAGAATATCAGTAGCAATAGATGGACCAGCAGGTGCTGGTAAAAGTACCATTGCAAAACTTGTAGCAAAAAAATTTAATTTAATGTATATAAATACTGGAGCGATGTACAGATCAGTTGCATTAGTTGCAGATAAAAACGGATTAAAACCTGAAAATAAATCAGAAATATTAAAAATGATAAAAACATTAGAAATGCATTTTGAAAATGATGACCTTTATTTAAATGGTAAAAATGTTCAAGATGAAATAACAATGCCACATATAAACTCAATAGTATCTTCTTATGCTTCTATAAAAGAAATTAGAGAAGAACTTGTTGAATTACAAAGAGAAATGTCAAAAAAATTTGATGTTATAATGGATGGGCGTGATATTGGAACTGTAGTTTTAAAAGATTCTAAATTTAAATTTTTCTTAACTGCAACTCCAGAAGAAAGAGCTGAAAGAAGATTTAAAGAATTAAAAGCTAGAAATATTGAATGTTCATATAATGAAATATTAAAAGACATTATAAGAAGAGACTATGAAGATAGTACAAGAGCTATAGATCCTTTAAAAAAAGCTGAAGATGCAGTAGAAATTGATACTACAGGACTTGACATAAATGAAGTTACTGATAAAATTTGTGATGAAATAAATTTAAAACTAAATAAATAATATAGTTTTTTTATGGGAGAATATTAAATGAGAAATGTTATATTAGCTGAAAGCGCTGGATTTTGTTTTGGCGTTAAAAGAGCTGTAGAAAAATCATTAGAAATACAAGAGACGTATGGGAAAAAAATATATACTCTTGGACCTTTAATTCACAATAATGATGTTGTAAATTATTTAAAAGAGAATAATATATTTTCAATAGAATTAGATGATATTGATTCTTTAAACGAAGGAGATATTATTGTAATAAGATCTCATGGAGTACCTGAAGAAACAATAGAATTATTAAATAAAAAAAATTTAATTGTTATAGATGCAACTTGTCCATTTGTAACAAATATACAAAAGAAAGTACGTAAATATTCTGACAAAGGATATAACATAGTTATTTTAGGAGATAAAAGTCATCCTGAAGTAATTGGAATAAATGGTTGGTGTAACAATTCAGCAATTACAACTTTAAATGGAGAATTTGATATTGAAGTACCAAAAAAAGTATGTGTAGTTTCTCAAACAACAGAAAAAGAATCTAATTGGAAAAAAACTATTTCTAATTTATCTTTTATGACTAAAGAGTTACTAGCATTTAATACTATTTGTTCTGCAACTGAGGTAAGACAAAAAAGTGTTTTAGAATTATCTAAAAATGTAGATGCTATGATTGTAATTGGCGGCAAAAATAGCTCAAATACAACAAAACTATACCAAATTGCAAAAGAGCATTGTGAAAATACAATACATGTTGAAAATTCCAATGACTTACCTAAAAACTATATAGAAAATGCTAATTTTAAAAACATTGGAATAACAGCTGGTGCTTCAACTCCTGATTGGATTATAGAAGAAGTAATGGCTATTATGAAAAATGGGTTAAAATAATTTATTAAAATTCAAGAGAAAAAGTATGGAATTTCCATAATTGAATTACTAGGGAGGTTTAAATTTATGCTAAATAATGAAAACAGCGTAAGCAATGAACAATTAGAATTAATGAATGCCATGGACAGAAGATTTAGAGTTGGCGATGAAGTAACAGGAGAAATATTATCTATTACAAGAGATGGTATTACTATATCTCTTGTTGGATATAAAACAGATGGTATAATACCTTTAAAAGAAATTACTTCAAAAGAAGATCCAGAATTATTCTTAGAAAGACTTAATGTAGGTGATTCTATAAAAGCTAAAGTAATTCAAATTGCTAATAAAGATAATCTTGTTGTTTTATCTAGATTAGAATATGAAAAAGAAGAAGCTATTGAAGAATTAAGAACTATTTTTAATGAAAATAAAAGTTTTGAAATTAAAATTTCAGAAATTAAAGAAAATGGATTAGTTGGATTTTATAAAGGAATAAGAATTTTTATCCCAGCTTCCCAAATTGATGTAATGTTCATAAAAAATAAAGAAGAATTCTTAAATAAAATTATAGAAGTTAAACTTATAGAGTTTAACTTAGAAAGACCTTTAAGAATAGTTGCATCTAGAAGAATTATTCAAGAAGTTATACAAAAAGAAAAAGAAGAAAAAGCTTGGAGTTCTTTAAATATAGGAGATATAGTTAAAGGAGAAGTTAAAAGATTTACTGACTTCGGTGCTTTCGTTGAGGTTAATGGAGTTGATGGTTTAGTACATTTATCACAAATTTCTTGGAATCATGTAAAAAAAGCTCAAGATTATTTAAAAGCTGGTGATATTATTGATGTAAAAATCATAGATATGGATAGAGAAAATAAAAAGCTTTCTCTTAGCATAAAAGAATTAACTCCAGAGCCTTGGTCTAATATAAATGAAAAATATCCTGAAGATTCTATAGTTCTTGGAAAAGTTGTTAGATTAAATGACTTTGGTGCATTTGTAGAATTAGAACCTGGAATTGATGGACTAGTGCATATTTCAAAAATAAGTCATAATAGAATAGATAGTCCAAAAGATGTTTTATCAGTTGGTGAAGAAATTAAAGCACGAATTCTTTCAGTTGATGGTGAAAATAAAAGAATTAGTTTAAGTATAAAAGATGTTTAAAATAAAATATTTTTAATAGAGAGCTGTATCTATTGATACAGCCTCTTCTATTTATAATGATTGGAGGTTTTGCATGATAACATATGAGAAATTAAAATCTAAAAATTTAATTTATTTAAAACCTATGATAGAAAAATCAGATAAATTTTTTAAAAAAGACTTTTTAGGTACTTATGATAAAAGTAACTTTATACAAAAAATTTTCTTAAGAAATTCAGTTTATATGTTCAAATATAATTCTATTTATGTAGGATATATGTGGATTGAAAAAACATATACATCTGAATATAAAATTTTAAATATAGAGATAGATTTTAAATATTTACATTTATTAGATTTAAATATTATAAGTAAATTAAAAAATTCATTTCTTTTATATGAATGCTTAGATACTTATGAAAATAATATTATTATGCAAAACAATAAATTTAATTTAATAAAAAATATAAACTTAATGAAAAAGAAAATTGGTACTACTGATATTTTATTTAATGTAAGTAAATCAATATCTTTTAAAGAGTTTAAAATTGGTATTGATGAGAAGTTACGTTGTTTAATACAAAATGATATATTTTATAATATAGATAGAGTTCCATTAAAAGTATCTGATATTTATTTAGAGGAGAAACAAGATTACTATATAAATAAATTTTCAAAATTTATTTATTATAAAGATGAGCCAATTGGGTATGGTCAGATAATACGAAAAAATAGTACATTTTTACTTGTTAATTTTGGAATAATTTCTAAATTTAGAGGAAAAGGGTTTGGAAAAATATTATTAGAATATTTATGCTATGAATGTAATAAAGAAAATATAGAAGAGTTATATATACAAGTTGGTACTGATAATTTTAGAGCTATTAGACTGTATAATAAATGCAAATTTAAATTATATGGGAAAATGAATATATGGGTAAGAGATTAATTTTTAATTAATAACATATATTTTATCCAAGCTTTATACTTAAGAATTATTATGATATAATACTTAAGTAATTTATAAACATGGAGGAAATTTAATGAGTAATGATAAGTTAAATAAAACATACTTTATAGCTACTTATGGTTGCCAAATGAATGAAGAAGATTCAGAAAAACTTTCAGGTATGCTTAAAAGATTTGGATATACAAGAACAGAAGAAAGAGATACTGCAGATATAATAATATTTAATACTTGTTGTGTTAGAGAAAATGCTGAAAATAAAGTTTTTGGAAATCTTGGAGCTATAAAAAAGCTTAAGGAAAAAAATCCTAATCTTATAATTGCAATATGTGGATGTATGATGCAACAAATAGGGATGGCAGATAAAGTTCTAAAAACATTCCCATTTGTAGATATAATATTTGGAACTCATAATGCATATAAATTCCCTGAATATTTAACAAGAGTTCAAACAGAAGGAGTTCAAATAAAAGAAATTCTTGATAAAGAAACTGAAATAGTTGAAGGAATTCCTATAGATAGAGAAAGTTCTGTAAAAGCCTTTGTTACTATAATGTATGGTTGTAATAATTTCTGTACATATTGTATTGTTCCTTATGTCCGTGGAAGAGAGAGAAGTAGAAAATCAGAGGATATAATAAATGAAATTAAAGATTTAGTTTCTAAGGGATATAAAGAAATAACTATTTTAGGTCAAAATGTAAATTCTTACGGTAAAGGGCTTGAAGAAGACATAAATTTTGCTAAACTTCTTAGAAAAATAAATGAAGTAGAAGGATTAGAAAGATTAAGATTTATGACATCTCATCCTAAAGATTTAACAGAAGAAGTTATTTATGCAATAAGAGATTGCGATAAAATATGTGAACAAATACATCTTCCAGTTCAAAGTGGATCAGATAGACTATTAAAAGTTATGAATAGACATTATGACCGTGAAAGATATTTATATTTAATTGATTTAATAAAAAAAGAAATTCCAGATGTTACTATAACAACAGATATAATAGTAGGATTCCCTGGTGAAACTGAAGAAGACTTCCAAGATACTTTAGATTTAGTGGATAAAGTAAAATATGATTCAGCATTTATGTTTATATATTCAAGAAGAAATAATACACCTGCTGACAAGATGGAAAATCAAATTCCTGATGATATAAAACATGAAAGATTTAATAGATTAGTTGATCTTGTAAATAAAAATATTGCTATTAGCAATAAAAATTATGAAGGAACTGTACAAGAAGTTTTAGTTGAAGGAGTTAGTAAAAATGATGAATCTAAACTTTCAGGTAGAACTAGAAATGGTAAACTTGTTAATTTTGAAGGATCTATGGATTCAATAGGAAAATTAGTCAATGTAGAAATAAACAGAGCTCAACCATTCTCACTTGTTGGTAAACAAATAGATTAATTTATCTTAAGGATAGCTAATTTGCTATCCTTAATTTTTAATAAAAGAGGAGATATCTATGATAAGAAATTATTTTTCAGATGGTTTTTTTAAAAGTACTTCAGGTACTAAATTTTCATATGGGAAAGATATATACGAAAATGATTTAATAGAAAATTTAGAATATAAAATACTTGGAAATAATAAAATAACTATAAGCTCTAATGTTATTTCAGAAAATCTTTATAATACTTATAATGTATATATCAATTTAGAATTAGATGATTTTACAGTGAATAGTATTAGTTGTACTTGTGATGACTTTGAAAAAAACGAATTAAAGAAGAAAAATTATGCTTGTAAGCATATATCTGCAGCATTTTTAAAATTTTTAGATTATGCTGATAAAGATAAATTTTTATCTAAAATAATAGAAGATAGAAAAATAATTGATAATATCTTAGATAATAATAAAGAAATAGATAATCCACTCTCTTTATTATTAAATGAAGATACTAGAAAAGATGTTTTTATAGATGTCTATTTAAATAAAAATTCTTGGTCAAATAAAATTACAGCAGAATTTAAAATAGGAATAAAAACAGTGTCATCTCGTAAAAAATATGTAATAAAGGATATAAATAATTTTCTTATAAACATATATAATAATATTCCTATTAGTTTTAGCAAAGATTTTGAGTTTTCTAATAAAGATTATAAATTTTCAAGTGAAAGTAATAAAATATTTTCTTTTATAGAGACAATAAAAGAATTAGAAATTTATTCAACTGGTTTTAAACGCAGTCAAGATAAATTAATAAATAAAAAAGAAATTATTATTCCTAATGGATTACTAAAAAGCTTTTTACTTTCAATTAAAGGAAATAAAGTATATCTTAATTCAGGTTTTTATTCAAGGGAAGTAGAAACTGAAATATTAGAATGTGATATCCCTCTACCTATACAATTAAATGAAGAGGAAAATTCTATAGATTTAATTTTCCCAAGAGGATTACCAATTGACCTAGATGGAAAGTGTCATGTTTTATTATATGATACTGTAATTTATATTCCTTCTACATATCAAAGTGAAAAACTTTTACCTTATATTAAGACTTTTAAAAATATGGATAGTTTTAAATTTAAATTAGAAGATAAAGATAAAATTTTTAGAAAATTAATTCCTTCTATAAAAAATATGACAGATTCATTAATGTTAAATGATAAAATTTCAAATCAAATTATTATAGCAAAGCCAAAATTTAAATTTTATTTTCATAGAGATGATTATATAAGATTAACTATTAAAGTTTGTTATAAAGAATATGAATTTAATATATTGAATGATTATAGGGAAAAATTTATTTATAGAGATACTATCTTAGAAAATAGAGTAATTACTTTAGCTAAAAATTTATTATTTCAGCCAATAGAAGATAAAACATTTGTTTTTATTGGAAGTGAAGATAAAGCTTTTGAGTTTTTCAAAAATAATATTGACTCTTTAAGACCAATAGGTGAAATTTTTTATTCTGATAGTTTTAAAGGAAATATAGCATTAGATTCTAATAGTTTTAATATTGAAATTTCTCGTGGTCGTGAAGAATATTTTGAATTTAAATATAGTGTTTCTAATATAGATGAAGAAGAATTTTATAATATTTTAAGAAGCTTTAAAGATAATAAAAAATATTATAAATTAAATTCTGGAGATTATTTAGATTTAGAGGAAATTAAATTAAAAGAATTTCTTACATTATTAAATTCTCTAAAAACTTCAAAAATAGATAATAAATTAGAATTTAATAAAAATAAAAGTCTTTATATCACTGAGAAATTAAAAGAAATAACTAATGATTATACTGGAAAGGAGTATCTTGAAAGTATAAGGGATAATACTTTAAATTTAGATTATGATTTGAATTTAAATAATATAAATGCCAAATTAAGAGATTATCAGTTATATGGAGTAAAATGGATGAATCAATTAAATTCATTAGGATTTGGAGGAATATTAGGTGATGAAATGGGGCTTGGGAAAACCCTTCAATCAATAGCTTTTATATCTAGCCAAAAAAATAAAAAAACTTTAATAGTTTCTCCAACATCTCTTATATATAACTGGAGAGATGAATTTTTAAAATTCTCACCGAATACTAAAGTGAAAATAAATATTGGAACTAAAAAAAATAGAAAAATTACATTAGATAATATATCTAATATAGATGTAATAATAACTACTTATAATCTTTTAAGAAATGACATTGACTTATATGAAAAATTAGATTTTGACTTTATGTTTATAGATGAGGCACAATATATAAAAAATTCTGATTCTAAAAATTCAAAGGCATGTAAAAGAATCTCTTCTAATAGCAAATTTGCTTTAACAGGTACTCCAATAGAAAATAACTTAATGGAACTTTGGTCTATTTTTGATTTTATAATGCCAGGATACCTTTGGGATAAAAATACTTTTAATAGTAAATATAATAGGAATTTATATGAAGATCCTATTTTAATTAAAGATCTTAGACTTCTTATTGATCCTTTTATATTAAGAAGATTTAAAAGAGATGTACTAAAAGAATTACCAGATAAAATAGAAAAAATAATAAAAGTTGATATGACTAAAGAGCAAAAAAAAGTTTATAGTTCATATAATAAATATATAAAAGAATTAATAAACAAAAAAGAGATTGCCGAAGAATTTAAACAAGATAGTATTGAAATATTATCTTATATAACTAAATTAAGACAAATAGCTATTGATCCTTCTTTAGTTATAAATGACTTTGAGGGAGAAAGTGGTAAATTAATAGCCTTAAAAGAGATTTTAGAAGATACAATATCTAATGGACATAAAGTATTAGTATTTTCACAATTTACAAGTGCCTTAAAAAAAATTAAATCTACTTTAAATGCAAATGATATATCTACATATTATATTGATGGAAGTATATCAAGTAAAAAGAGACTTGAACTTGTAAACAAATTTAATAAAGATGAAACTAATGTTTTTCTTATTTCATTAAAAGCCGGAGGAACAGGACTAAATTTAACTAGTGCTGATATAGTAATTCATTTTGACCCTTGGTGGAATCCAGCTGCTGAAAATCAAGCTACAGATAGAGCTCATAGAATTGGCCAAAAAAATATTGTTGAAGTTATAAAACTAGTTTCTGAAGGAACTGTTGAAGAAAAAATACTATCTTTACAGGAAAGGAAAAAAGATTTAATAAATAATTTAATCGATGAAAATAGTCTTTCTAACAATTTATTAATTAATTTAAAGAGAGATGATATTTTAAAATTACTAAAAAAATAAATAGTATTATTACTAAAGAAGAGGTGATATATTGAATATAGATTTAAACAGATTTAAATTAAATTGGAGGACTTTAATAAAGGTTAGCTTTCCACCAAGTATAATTTGTCTTATAATTTTCTTTACAAATTATAAATTTTTTGGACTTCCAAATGTAATAATAGCGCCATATATGACTTTGACTTTTATAAGAATGAAAGGATATTTAACTATAGAAAAAAATCCTATAAAGCCACTATTTATTCATCTAATAATTGGAGTTGTTGCAACTATTGCAAGTTTAGGTTGGATACATTCACTTATAATTGACTTTGTTGCAACAATTATATTAACATATCTTTTAACAGATGAGTATAACCCAAGTAGTTATTTCCCTTATCTAATGGCTTTTGTTTTTCTTCAGTTGTTCCCAGCTAGATATAATGAAATTCCAATGAGACTTTTATCTATATCATATTCTTATTTAATAATTTTTATAGGGTTAAAGATTTTTGCTCCTAAAATGGTAACTTCTAAAATTAGATTATTAATTAGAGAAGGTTATACAAATATAGCAAAACAAGCTGAATTATTATCAAAAGAAAACTTTTCAGAAATTGCAAATTTTCAATTTAGATTATTTGATATTTGTAAAGAATTAAACAGATTAATTTATTCAGGAGGAAAAAATAAATATTATCCTTTCATAATATTTTTTCAACATATAAATAATATCTTAGGAGATTTATATGATTTAAGATACATAACTAATTCAAATAAAGATTATTTAAGAAATTTATCTAGTTTATTTTCGAATATATATAACCTCTGTGAAAATAATAAACAAGATTTAATATCAAATGAAGTTTTAAATTTTTTAAATAATAATAACTTTGAAGATAAAGATTTGAATCATTATTTTACATTTATTTTAGATTATTTAGTAAAAGGATCTATAAAAGTATATAATGATAAAGATAGTATAATAAAAACATATTTTGATTTTAGGGAAAATAAAGAGTACTTTGAAAAATTAAATAAATATAAGTTTTCTTTAAATGAATTTAAATTAAGGTTTTCTCTTAGAATGGGAATTCTTTTAAGTGTAACATTTTCTTTTGTTAGATGGTCAAATTTAGAAAAAAGTTATTGGATTCCTATGACTGTATTTTTATTGACATTACCTTTTTATGAAGACAGTAAAAAAAGAGTTAAAGAAAGGTTTTTTGGAACACTAATAGGGATAGTTCTAGCAAGTATATTATTCTCTATATTTAGAACTCATGAATTACATATGATAATACTAATAGTAAGTACATTCCTAATGTATTCTTTTATAGCTGATTATGGTATTATGACAATATATATTACTTGTTATGCATTGGCTATTTCAACTTTAACAATAGGTAGTACAGAAGCTATATTATTAAGAGTACTATATACAATAGCATCACTATTAATAGTTTTATTTGCTAATAGATTTATTTTTAGAACTAAAAATTATATAGAATTAAAAAATATGATAGATAGACTTATTGTATTAGATGAAGAAATGATAAAAGAATTTAAGAATATTTTAAATAATGATATAAACAGAGAAAAACTTCAACTTTTAGTGTATTCATCTTATTTAGTAAGTGGAAAATTGCAAATGCATAATAATCCTAAAAGTACAGCAATAGAAGATACAAAAATTAGAAGTTTTATTTTTAATAATAATAGATTTACAACATTATTATCGCATTTATGTGTAATTCTTTATGATACTAAAAAGAAAATAGATGTAGAATATATAAATGAATGTATTCATATTCTAGAGGACATTATATCAAATATGAAAAATTTAAATAATTCTTCAGAAATTAATCATAATAAAGCATGTAAAAACATCAGTATAATAAATCATCAAAAAGATTATTTTAATATACAAATGATAAATTGTTTAAGTAAAGCAAAAGAGTCTTCTGATTCATTAGAAGATCTAATGAAAACAATATAAAAAAAAAGAGTATATCAAATAAATGATATACTCTTTTTTAATTTTCTATTTTGTCTAAATGAACATCCATTTGAGGGAATGGAATAGATATTCCTTCTTCATCAAACTTCAATTTAGATTGTTCTAAAAGATCAAAATGGACAGTCCAGTAATCTTCACTTTTACACCATGCCCTAACAACAAAGTTAATAGAACTAGCTGCTTGATCAGATAAAGCTATAAAAGGTTCAGGTTCTTTTAGAATAAGAGGATGATTATCTACTAAATTAGCTAATACTCTCTTTACTTTTAAAATATCATCTCCATAGCCTACACCAAAAGTTAGATCAACTCTTCTTAATTCTTTAGAAGAATAATTTATTATAGTGCCATTTACAAGACTTCCATTAGGAATCATTATTTCTTTATTATCTGATGATATTATATGAGTATAAAATATACTTATTTTTTCAACTACACCTGATTTACTAGAAACTTCTATAAAATCTCCAACATTAAAAGGTCTTAAAAGTAGAATTATAACTCCTCCTGCAAAGTTTGCTAAACTTCCTTGTAATGCAAGCCCAACTGCTAAACCAGCAGATGCTATTATAGCTGCAAAGCTTGTTGTTTTTACTCCAAGGTATGATATTACGCATACAACTAATAATATCTTTAAAGCTATGTCTGAAAAAGCAAGGAAAAATGAAGTTAAAGTAGGATCGATATTTTTCTTATTTAATATTTGATTTAATTTCTTTAATACTTTATTTATTACTTTCCAACCTATAAAAAGAACAATTACTCCAATAACTAATTTTAGTCCACTATTTGCTAACCAATTTAAAACAAAATCAGCTATTTTTTCAACATTAAATTTGTTCATTATTAATTCCTCCATATGTTTATTCCAATACTTAATTATACTATCATTTCAATTTAATTCAATATTTATATAAAATTAATATTATCTTTTAATATTTTATTTTTGAAAAAAACTATGAATAAAGATAAATAATTTATATCAAAGATTTATATAAATTTTATAATACATATCAATATATAATTGATATGTATTATAACAGAAAAAACTGTAAGATTATCTTACAGTTTTTTCTGTTATACCATCATAAGATAGCATTCCGCCTCTTACATTTATACAGTTTTCAAAACCGAGTTCATTTAACATTAATACTGCATTTGAACTTTTATTTCCTACCTTGCAAATTACATATATATCTTTATCTCTAGGTAATTCAGTTGAAAAATCTTCTAATTCATATAAAGGGACATTTATTGAATTTTTTATATGTCCTGCATCATAATGTATTTTATCTCTAACATCTATTATATATGTATTTGGATTAGTTTCTATTATCTTTTTTAATTTTAATGTTGTTATTTCTTTCATATCTATTCACTCCTTATAAAGTATTATATCAATAATGTATTAAAAAACATTTAACAAAACTATTTTTAAATTTATTCTATATTTTTTTAATTTCTACAGATATTCTAATTTAAAAATGATATTATAAAAATATAATAAAATTTTAATCTTTATTGTATATTTGACAATATAACTAAAAGACAATAGAATATATAATTATATTTAGAAATTATTTACAGGGAGGATGTCTAAATGAAAGCTATATTAACAGTAATAGGAAAAGATAAAGTAGGTATAATAGCTGGTATAAGTTCAGAGCTTAAAAATTTAAATGTTAACATTTTAGATGTTAATCAAACTATAATGGGAGACAGCTTTGCTATGATGATGATGGTTGATATAAACTCATCAGAAAATTTTGATAAAATAAAAGATTCTCTTATAGCTAAAGGTGAAGAACTTGAAGTTGAAGTAAAAATACAAAGAGAAGAAATATTTAAATCTATGCATACAATTTAATAGGGGGATTTAATATGAATAGTAGTAATATATTAGAAACTATAAAAATGATAGAAGAGGAAAAATTAGATATAAGAACTATTACTATGGGAATTTCACTTTTAGATTGTATTGATAGTGATGGTAATAAAGCAAGAACTAAGATATATGATAAGATAACTAAATCCGCTGAAAATTTAGTTGAAGTTGGATATGAAATTGAAAATGAGTTTGGTATTCCTATAGTTAATAAAAGAGTTTCAGTAACACCAATATCAATTATAGGTGGTGCTACTAATGAAGATAATTATGTAGAATTTGCGAGAACTTTAGATAAAGCTGCTAATACATTAGGAATTGATTTTCTTGGAGGATTTTCTGCTCTTGTACATAAGGGATATACAAAAGGAGATAAAATTTTAATCCAATCAATTCCTGAAGCATTAAAAGTTACAAATAAAGTATGTTCATCTGTTAACGTTGGTTCAACTAGAACTGGTATAAATATGGATGCTATAAAAGAGATGGGAGAAATAATTAAAAGAACAGCTGATCTTACATCTGATAAAAAAGGTTTTGGATGTGCTAAATTAGTTGTTTTTGCTAATGCTGTAGAAGATAATCCATTTATGGCTGGTGCATTTCATGGAGTAGGAGAAGCAGATAAAATTATAAATGTAGGTGTTTCAGGTCCAGGAGTAGTTCAAAGAGCTCTTGAAAAAGTAAAAGGACAATCTTTTGATGTTGTTGCAGAAACTGTAAAGAAAACTGCTTTTAAAATAACTAGAATGGGGCAACTAGTTGGAAATGAAGCTTCTAAAAGATTAAATGTTCCTTTTGGAATAGTAGATCTTTCACTTGCTCCAACTCCTGCTATAGGAGATTCTGTGGCACACATTTTAGAAGAAATGGGATTAGAAGTTGTTGGAACACATGGTACAACTGCAGCACTAGCTTTATTAAATGATGCCGTAAAAAAAGGTGGAGTAATGGCCTGTGGTCATGTTGGAGGATTAAGTGGTGCATTTATTCCTGTTTCAGAAGATGCTGGAATGATAGATGCAGTAATTAATGGTTCTCTAAATTTAGAAAAGCTTGAAGCAATGACTGCAATTTGTTCAGTTGGACTTGATATGATTGCAGTTCCTGGATATACAAGTGCAAGTACAATATCAGCTATGATTGCTGATGAAGCTGCTATTGGAGTTATAAACAATAAAACTACAGCAGTTAGAATAATTCCAGCTCCTGGTTGTGATGTAGGAGACATGGTTGAATTTGGTGGTTTACTTGGAACTGCTCCTGTAATGAAAATAAATAATTATTCATCAGATTTATTTATCAGTAGAGGAGGAAGAATTCCAGCTCCAATTCATTCATTTAAAAACTAATAATTATATAAAAAAATTATAGGAGAATATAACTATGAAAAAATTTATATCTTGGAATGTTAATGGTTTGAGAGCATGTGTAAAAAAAGGTTTCTTAGATTATTTTAATTCTATTGATGCAGATATTTTTGCGGTACAAGAAACTAAATTACAAGAAGGACAAATAGAATTAGCTCTGCCAGGATATTATCAATATTGGAATTATGCTCAAAGAAAAGGCTATTCTGGAACAGCTATATTTACAAAAGAACTTCCAATTAATGTTTTTTACGGATTAGGAATAGAAGAACATGATACTGAAGGAAGAGTAATTACTTTAGAATTTAATGATTACTATTTCGTAACTGTATATACTCCAAATTCTAAAGCTGAACTTGCTAGAATTGATTACAGAATGGAATGGGAGGATGCATTTAGAACATATTTAAAAGAAATAGAAAAAAATAAGCCTGTTATAATATGTGGTGATTTGAATGTTGCACATAATGAAATAGACTTAAAAAATCCAAAATCAAATGTAAATAATGCAGGATTTAGCATTCAAGAAAGAACTAAATTTAATGAATTTCTTGATTCAGGATTTATTGATACATTTAGATTTAAGTATCCTGAAAAAGAAGGAGCTTATTCTTGGTGGTCATATAGGTTTAATGCAAGAAAAAATAATGCTGGGTGGAGAATTGATTATTTTTTAGTTTCTGACTGCTTAAAAGAAAATATATTTGAAGCGAATATACATTCTGATATATTAGGCTCAGATCATTGTCCAGTAGAGTTAATATTGAAATAAAATTAAAAGGATATCTAATAAAAAGATATCCTTTTAACTTTTTGAAAATTCCACCAATTTGTTATTTACAAAAGTTAAAATTTGTAGTAGCTTTAAAATGTACCTTTTAGGTGAAGTTTTGGATATTATTCATCAATAAGGTAATTAATAAATATTTTTATATATTATTAAAGGAGGATTCACTTCTATATGAATATTTCACAAGAAAGTGATTATGCATTAAGAGCTATTCGTGCAATGTATAATTTTGGTGTAGAAAATAAAATTGAAGCAAGAATTATTTCTGAGAAAGAACATATTCCTATAAGATTCTTATTTAAGATTTTACGTAAACTTTGCTCTGAAAATATCATAGAATCATTTCGAGGAGTAAATGGAGGTTATATACTAAAAGCTCCATTAGAAAAATTAACTTTGAAAGATATAATTGAAGCAATAGAAGGACCTATATCTATAAATAAATGCACTAAAGATAAAAATTTATGTGAGATTTGCTTATCAGGTTGTTCTTTATATTATGAAATGAAAAAAGTTGAAAATGAAATTTTAAATATTTTATCTAGAAAATCTTTAAAAGAAATATTAGATAGTAGCATTAATAGCATTAACTTTTTTTAAATATTCTTATTTTGAAAGTGAATTTTTAAATTGGCATATTTTATGTTAATTTAATAAATTACATTATTAGGTTTCTAAATCTAAAAGTATACTAAAATAGTGTAGTTTTCATTTTAATTATGAAAGGTGTAGATATTATGTCAAATTGTAGCAAAACTAGCTGCCAAACTAGCTGTTCAACATGTATGTCAGCAGATAAAAAATTAGAAAGCTTTATAAAAGAATTAGATGTAGAGACATCTCATCACAGAGTAGAATCACAAAGTATAAAATGTAAATTCGGTCTTGATGGTGTTTGTTGTAGACTTTGTTCAAATGGACCTTGTAGAATAACACCAAAAGCTAAGAGAGGAATTTGTGGAGCAGATGCTGATACAATTGTTGCAAGAAACTTTTTAAGAGCTGTAGCTGCTGGATCAGGATGTTATATTCATGTAATAGAAAATACTGCTTTAAATTTAAAAAAAATGGCTGAAAATAAAGAACCTCTTAAAGGATTAAAAGCTTTAGATAGAGTTTCTAATATATTAGGAATAACAGATGGAGATCAATTTGAAAAAGCTTATAAGATTGCAGATTCTATTTTAAAAGACTTATATAAACCTAGATATGATAAAATGGAACTTGTTGAAAAATTAGCATATGCTCCTAGATTTGAAAAATGGAGAGAACTAGGAATATTACCAGGAGGAGCAAAATCAGAAGTATTTGACGGAATTGTTAAAACATCAACAAATTTAAGCAGTGATCCTATAGATATGTATATGAGTAGTTTAAGATTAGGAATATCAACTGGACTTTATGGATTAACTCTTGTAAATTTATTAAATGATATAATGTTAGGAGATCCAGTAATTAGACAAGCATCTGTTGGTATGAAAGTAATAAATCCAGACTATATCAACATAATGACAACTGGACATCAACACTCATTAATAGCTCATTTACAAGATTACTTAATTTCAAGTGAAGCAACTAAATTAGCTAACTCAGTAGGAGCTAAAGGTTTCAGAATTATTGGATGTACTTGTGTAGGTCAAGATTTACAAGTTAGAGGAGAGCACTATAATGAAGTATTTGTAGGTCATGCAGGTAACAATTATACTAGTGAAGCTGTTTTAGCAACAGGTGGAATAGATCTTATAACTTCTGAATTTAACTGTACACTTCCTGGAATTGAGCCTATCGCAGAAAAATTTGATATAAAAATGATATGTCTAGATAATGTTGCTAAAAAAGCTAATGCTGAATCAGTTGTATATTCATATGAAGAAAAAGAGGAGATAACTAATAAAATTGTTAATGAAGCAATTAAAAGTTATTCAAAGAGAAGAGGTTCAATAGAATTAAATATTCCAAAAGATCATGGGCATGATGATGTTTTAACTGGTTTAAGCGAATCAAATCTAAAAGAATTTTTAGGTGGTAATTGGAAAGCACTTGTAGATTTAATTGCTAAAGGAAGAATAAAAGGTATAGCTTGTATTGTAGGATGCTCAAATCTTACTGCAAAAGGTCATGATGTATTTACTGTAGAATTAGCAGAAGCATTAATAAAGAAAGATATACTAATACTTTCAGCAGGATGTTCATCAGGTGGTCTTGAGAATGTTGGATTAATGTCTGCCAAAGCTGCTACAAAAGCTGGAGATAGTCTAAGAAAAGTTTGCGAAGAATTAAATATTCCTCCTGTATTAAACTTTGGACCATGTCTTGCTATAGGAAGACTTGAAATGATTGCAGCTGAACTCGCAGAATATTTAAATATAGATATTCCTCAACTACCATTAATTTTATCAGCTCCTCAATGGTTAGAAGAACAAGCTCTTGCTGATGGAGTATTTGGACTTACTCTTGGATTACCACTTCATTTAGCATTACCTCCATTTGTAGGTGGAAGTGAATTAGCTTTAAATTTATTTAGTGAAGGATTAAAAGAAATTACAGGTGGTCAATTAATAATTGATGGAGATGTAGATAACACTGCTAATAAATTAGAGGAAATAATTGAAGAGAGAAGAAAAGGTTTAGGATTATAATAAATAAAGCTCATCTTTTTAAGATGAGCTTTATCTATAATTTCTATATATTCCTACTAATTTTCCTAAAATCGAACAGTTTTCTACAATGATAGGTTCCATAGAATCATTTTCTGGCTGTAATCTTATATGATCTTTTTCTAAATAGAATCTTTTTATAGTTGCCTCTTCTTCAATAAGTGCTACTACAATATCACCATTATTTGCTGATGTTCTTTTTTCTATTATAGCTAAATCACCTTCATTTATTCCTGCTTTTATCATACTATTTCCATTAACTTTTAATATAAATAATTCATTATCATGCTTTACAAAATTTAATGGAAGAGTAAAGGTGTCTTCTATATTTTCAGTAGCTAATATTGGAGTTCCAGCAGTTATATTACCTATTATAGGTATTGATATCATTTCACGTTTAGGTTGCATAAATTCAACAATTTCTAAAGCTCTTGGTTTTGTTGGATCTCTTTTTATCAATCCTTTTTTTTCTAGTCTTTTTAAGTGTCCATGAACAGTAGAAGTTGACTTTAAACTTACCGCTTCACATATCTCTCTAACTGATGGTGGATAACCTTTGTTTTCAGTATATACTTTTAAAAATTCATAAATTTGACTTTGCTTATCTTTACCGTCTACCATTGTTTACACCTCACTTCTTACTAAAAATTATAGCATATAATTCCTCTCCAATCAAACTTATGTTCTTTTTATCTTTTTTTACATAAATAAACTCTATTTGATACTAAAACTGAAATTTGATATAATAGAATTCTAGTTTATCACAAAAGGTGGTGTAAAAATGACTAAAGCATTTATAGTTGACGAATTTTGCGATTTTTTAGATCCAACAAAAATTTGTGACAATTGCGGAGCATGTTTAAATTTAAGTAAATCCGATTTACAAGCAATTAAAATTGAAGAAATTGCAAAAAACATAGAAGAAAATGAATTAGTAGAATCAGATCTTGAAGATTCTGATTTTTTTGAAGATGAGTTTAATATTCCTAATTGGGAAGAACTTGTAGCTAAAGCTCAAAAAATAGATCCAAATATGGATAAAGAACTTATTGAAAAATCATTATTAGAAGCTTATTCTAATTTAAATGAAAATTTTAAAGAGCATTTAGAAATACCTTCGTATACTTTAGCTAACGAAGGTGAAGTAATGGCACTTGGAAAAGATGCTGCTGAAGAAGAGATAATTTATCTAGAAGATCTTAACTTAACTGAAGATATTTTAGAAAGTGATACTGAAGAACTTTTCCCAGGTGTAAGAAAATTAAAAACAAAAAAAATTTAATTATTCATATATAAAATCCTCACTTAAAATTAAGTGAGGATTTTTCTTTTGGTATAAAAAATCTTTTTTTTCAAAAACTAGTATTGTAATAACATTTATAAAGAGGAGAGATTTTCATGAAAATTAGAAAATTTAAAGCAATACTATTTATACTAGGAATTGGAATATCTATTTCATTTTTTGGATGCAATAATGTAAAAAACACTACTGATAACGTAGAAAAAAATGTAGAGCGGGGAATGAATAATTCAAAAAATAATTCTAATTCAATTAAAAAATCTATAAATAAAAATATACCACAATTTACAGAGTCAGAAATTTCAATAGATAATCAATATCTTATAAATGAATTAAATAAAAAAGGATTTGATGCAAAAAAAATAAAAGCTAATCCCAACCCATATGATGAATTATTCTCAGTACCACAAGAAGAAATTCAGGTAAATGGAGGATATATTTCTATATACCAATACGGAGTAGGAGATAAACTAAGAATGGTATCAGATCTTAACTCACTAAATGATAATGCATATCTATTTAGTCAAAATAAAGGTAATTGGGTACAAAATTTTCACCTTTATAAAAAAGGTAGAATTTTTGTAGTTTACGATGGAGCTGATCAGAAAATTTTAACTGCACTTTCAGAAATTTTAGGGAACAATATATAAATAAAAAAAATAAAAAGCTATAAACTACATAGCTTTTTATTTTTTTATTTTTGCTAAAGGATTACTTTTAACTGCTTCTCTTAAAGTATCATCATCTACATGTGTATATATTTGTGTAGTAGAAATACTTTCATGACCTAATATACTTTGTAAAGCTCTAATATCTACATCCCCATGTTTATACATAAGAGTTGCAGCTGTATGTCTAAGTTTATGAGGTGTATATTTTTGATCTCTAAGCCCTGCATCTTTAGTTGCATTTTTAACCATTATTTCAACTGTTCGTTTATTTATTCTACGTCCTCTATTAGATAGGAACAAAAATTCTTTATCTTCATCAGAACATTTTATGTCATCTCTATCCTTTAAATATTGATTAAGTGCATAAATACAAGACTCATTTAAGTATACAGTTCTTTCTTTATTCCCTTTTCCTATTATAGTTAATGTATCACCAGATATTTTTTCAAGTTTTATATTGCATAATTCAGATAATCTCATACCACAATTTAAAAAAAATGTTAATATGCAATAATCTCTACTATAATTTTTACTCTTTTTATTTAATGAATTTAAAAGAGTAAGACTTTCATCTAAATTTAAATATACTGGATGGCGTTTATTTATTTTAGGTGATTCTAATTCTATAGTAGGATTTTCATCTATAATTTTTGCTTTATTTTGAAGAAACTTAAAAAAAGATTTTAAAGTAGCAACTTTTCTAGCTCTAGCATAAGCACTGTTATTTCTATACCTCTCTAAAAAACTCATAAAAGCATAAAGTTCTGAAAGTTTAACTTTCTTTATAAATTCTCCATCTATATCACTTATTTTTATATCTTCAAATTCAATATCTTCTATTTCTTCTCTATATAATTTTAAAAATCTGAAAAACATTAATAAATCAATTCTATATGCATCTATAGTATTAATAGATTTACCTTTTATAGTTTCTAAATAATTCAAAAAATCTATTATAATAAGAGGCATTTCCTCATTCTTTTTTAAGTCTTTAAAATCGTATTTCATAATTGCTCCTTTCACTTAGTTATATTTCTATTTTATCACAAATAAAAATTGATTAAAATAGAGTAGTAGAACATACGTTCTCAAAATATAAAAACGTCATATTTACACCCTGTTTAACTTCAATCCAATCTCAAGCAAAATTATCTTTTATTTTTATATTGATCTTCTTTGACTTTAATTTTCTATTTTCATACTTAATTTCAATTAAGTTCTATAAAATTATTTTTACAAATTATAAAATTTTAAAAACATTCAAATTACAAATTATATGTAATTATGTAATTTATAAATATATTTTTTGTGAAATTATTCTTATGTAAAATAATTGAAAATAAGCACACAATAAAATAAATTACAATTTATATAAGTTTTAAACACTGCATATTCGTACTTAATTCAAACAGAAATACTTATTTTCAATTACAAAAGCATATTATTTCGCTAAATTGTTATTTAGCGAAATAAATTAGAGGCATTTTTATAAATTTAATTATAAATATTTCTAAAAATATATTATTTCAACCTATTCTATATGATCAAAATCTATTAATAACAACTTTTTAATTTAATAATTATAGAAAAATTTCAGTTTATGTAAATACAATAAAACTATTTTAAAAACAAATTTATTCCCGCTAATTTTTATTTTGATTTAAAATTCAATCGTTTACTTAATATATTAATTTAGCACAACAAAAAATCCTATCTAAAAAGATAAGATTTTTATTAATTATTTCATATTATATCTATCACTGCTAAGAATTTTTATCATTTCTTCTTTTATTTCTTCATAAGTAAAATCTCTAAAACCTGTATTTGATTCTTGGATTATTGTTTTAAAAGCTTTTTCACCACTTCCTTCTAGAATAAAAATTTTACCTTCTTCTAAAACAGAAATATTATTTCTATAATTTTCTTTTATTATCCAAATTTTAATTTTTGGGATATTAAATCCAAAATTATTCCACTTTTTTCTCATTTTTAAATATAAAAATGATATTTCTTCTTCCTTAGAACGTTTGTTCGTATTCGTGATTTCTGATAATTGTTCCATTGATTTAATTGCAAAAACAACCCCTGATGGAAAATTAAATATTTTATTACTATTTTTTACTGCAGAAAGTAAAAGAAGGTCAAACACACTCTCGATAGAAATTTTTTCACTAATAGAATTCTCAATAACATTAATTACATCATTTTTTAAATCTCTATTTTGTATTTTTTTAATATTAGGTATATTTTTAGTTTTTATTATATGATCTTTATACATTTTTTTATTATTACAAAGATAAAAATTACTTAAAAATACACTTTGCATATAATAATTATCTTTTTTATTTAAATTTTTTTCGTTTAAAGCTATTGCAACTAACCAGTCTTCTTCTGGAATTTCTAAATTTTCGTAAATTTCTTTTATTTCTTTAATGAACATCTCTTTAGTCTTTTTCTCTTCAATCCCTATATCTAAAGCCTTTAAATATTCATATTTCAATTCAAATCCTTTACTTTTTTGTTCTCGTATTACTTTCTTTGGTTTATACATATTTATAAATTCATTAAATCTCTTTGGATCATTTTTCATAAAAGAATTTCTATATTTTTTTATATTCGAATAACTCAAATTTCCATATTGGATCTTATCCCATTCATTATTGCTCATAAACTTTTCAACCACATTAAGTTTACCCCTTAAATGTGATAGTAATTTTCTATATTCTGTATAACTTAGTCCTAATAATTTGCTAGTTCTCTTCCCTAACATATTCGTATTCTCATTAGAAGCATTGATTGATTTTAGCCATTTAGCTAATGTACTAGGCTTGTTAGATTTTAAATCATAATCTAAAGTTTTTTTAAATATATCTATTATTAAATCTTCATTTTCACCATAAAAAAACTCATATAAATCATCATAACGCCCATACTTAACAATATGTGGTATATATTTTCTAAATTCTAAAGGATATTCATCTCCCAATTCATTTAATATTTTTCTAAATTCTTTTTTTCTACCTAACCCTTCTTTATCTCTCAAATAAGAAATTAATTTAAAAAAGTATTCTGAATCCTCTTCCAAACAGCTTCTAGCAAGCTCCAAATTTATATCTATATTATCATAATAAACACTTAATAAATGACAATAAAAAAATAATGTTTGAGATTTTTCATTATCAAATAGAAAATCACCTTGAATTGTATAATCAAATTCATCTAGCTCTCTATCATATTCTAAATTGTCAGAATTAAAAATATACTTAATACCCTTAACTATATTACTCATAAATATCAAATCTCCTTATTATGTATACAAGGCGCTATTCATTTAGCTTATGCACGCCTTTTAAAACAAGATGCGAATATTTCTTAATATCCTTAAAATCGCTTAACCATCTTTTACTATATAATATATATGTATATTATAAAATTTTATTCAAAAAAAATATGATCAAAATTATTTTGATCATATTTTGTATTAATCTATTTAAGCTCTTTTATAAACTGTATAAGATCATTTTTTATATATTCAGATTTTGAAAAACCTTTATTAAATACCCTTATTTGCTTATATTTAATATTATCCATTTCAAAATCTAATACATCTATTCTATCTCCTTTTATTATTCTATGTTCACGAACTCCTTTAAGCGCTATTTTAATTTCCATATTAACATCCTTTATTATTTATTTCTTTTCCACTCTTCTATTGCTTTAGCTATAGATAAAAGATATTCTTGTCTCTCATATTTTTCTAATATTAAAAACTCTAATTCTTCTTTACTCTGAACTAACTCTTGTAATTTAGAATAATTTGTTGAATTTTTTTCTATTTCAATGTCTAAATTAGCTAATTTGTCTTCTAATTTAGATATCACATCTTCAATCTCTTCAAACTCTTTTTTTTCATTAAATGAAAATTTTGGAGCTTTCTCTCCTTTTTGCTTAGGTTTTTCTTTTTTAACAGTATTATTTACTTTTTCTATTTCATTTTCTTCTTCTTTATTGTATATATAGTCACTATAATTCCCATGATATATCTTAATTTCTCCATTACCTTTAAAATTAAATATTTTATTACATATCCTATCTAAAAAATATCTATCATGAGATACTACTAAAACTACCCCATTATATTCATCTATAAAATTCTCTAGTATTTTTAAAGTTTCAATATCTAAATCATTTGTAGGCTCATCAAGAATTAAAAAATTTGGATTTTCCATAAGAACTCTAAGAAGCTGTAGCCTTCTCTTCTCTCCACCTGACAACTTTTCTATTAAGCTATATTGCATAGTTGAATCAAATAAAAATCTTTCACAAAGAGTTGAAGCTGATATTTTTGTACCATCATTTGTTGGTATATATTCTCCTCCCTCTTTGACAAAGTCAATTACTCTTAAATTATTATTTAACTCTTTTCCTTCTTGAGAAAAAGCTCCTATTTTAACTGTTTCTCCTATCTCAATATTCCCAGAATCAAATTCTTCTATTCCTTCTATTATATTTAAAAAAGTTGATTTACCAACTCCATTATCTCCTACTATCCCAATTCTATCTTCCTTAGTAAATATATAAGAAAAATCCCTTATTAATATTTTTTGATCAAACCTTTTATTTAAATTATATATTTCAAGTATTTTCTTTCCTAATCTACTTCCAACATAATTAATTTCTATATCTGTATTGTACTCATTATATTCTTTAGATACCAATTCATTAAATCTTTGTATTCTAGCTTTTTGTTTAGTTGATCTAGCTTTAGCCCCTCTTTTTATCCATTTAAGTTCTGTTCTTATTAAAGATTGTCTTTTAGTTTCTAAAGTCTTTTCTAATTCTATTCTTTCAACTTTTTTAGTTAGATATTTACTATAGTTTCCTTCATAAGTAAATAAATTTCCTCTATCTAATTCTACTATTTTATTAACAACTCTATCTAAGAAATATCTATCATGAGTTATCATAACTAAAGCACCAGATCTAGAATTTAAATATTCTTCTAACCATTCTATAGATTTGTAATCTAAATGGTTAGTTGGTTCATCTAATATTAAAAGATCACATGGTTTAATAAGTGCAGCTGCTAAAAATACTCTTTTTCTCTGACCTCCAGATAATTCTCTCATCTTTTGATTATAATTTACTATACCTAGCTTAGTTAAAATATTTTTAGCTGAAGTCTCTAATTCCCATAAATTCAAACTATCAATTTTACTTTGAAGATTTATTAATCTATCTTGTTTTTCATTATTACCATTATTTATTTCATCTAATAATGATTCATATTCTAATAAAATTTTCATTTCTTCAGAATCACTTTTAAATATTTGGTCTAATACAGTACAATCCTCTTCAACTTTTTCATTTTGGCTTAGATATTCTATTTTAACATTTTTACCTACAACTCTTTTCCCATCAAAAAATTCTTCTCTTCCTGAAATTATTTTTAAAAAAGTTGATTTTCCTGCTCCATTTATTCCTATAATACCTATTTTATCTTTATCATTTATACCTAATGAAACTTCTTTTAAAAGAACTTTTTCACTATAACTTTTACTTATGTTCTCTAAAGTTAATAAATTCATTTTTTTCTCCTTAATACGATAATTTATTTAATAGATATATTCTATCAAATTTTCTTTTTTATTTAAAGAAACTAATATTTAGCCTTAAAGGTAAGTTAAGGTCAGTGTAAAAGATAATTAATATAAAAAATAAAAATAGGTTTATAAAAACCTATTTAATATGTACTAGATAGCAACCTCTATTTTTTTAAAAGCTACTCTTTTATTTAATTTTAAAGTTTCTTTATCTAACTCTATCTTGTATATATTAGGACAATTAAACTCTCTCCATTTACGCATATATTTAGGTGTTGCTTCTATAGAGTAATGAAATTCTTCTTCAAAATCGTCTGTAAATTCTAAAAAGCTTAAATTAGATCTTGTATCTATATAAACATCATCTTTTTTTAAATTATTTAATAACGGATAAAAGAACTTCATTGGTATTTCATAATTATACATCCCTCTTTTAGTTTTTCCTTCATATATTACTCTTTTTATAAATCTATTATTTAATATATCTTCTTTATTAATAGATAACTTAAATATAGGTTCATTTAAAGAATTTTTATCTATTTTTATTTTTATCATGTCTCTAAACCTCATAATTTTAGAAGCTGTATTATTTTACAGCTTCTAAATAAATAATATTATAATTTCTTAAAAAAATCATTGACTACATTTTTAGAAAATTCTTCTATATCTATATTTTCTATACGATTTTCACTAACCCATTCACTACTTATTACATTTTTCCCAAGGTTCATAAAATCTTTTATTTTCCCTGTATAAATCATAAAAGTTTCGTTATTTTCATCATTAAATTCACCATATTCCTCTAAATCAAAAATAAGCGTATTCAAATCTTCTTTGATTGCATTATTTATACATTTCTCATCGGTTTCTTTACCTTTTTTACGTCTACCTACAAGTTGCCATTTTCCAGGATTTTTCTTCTTTCCTTTTTGAATAAGAAGAATATTATTAAAATCATCTTTTAATAATATTAAACATCCTATAATATTTTTCATAATTAGTCTCCTCCCCAAATCACTTAACTTAAATTAAAAATGAGTTTTCAATAATATATTTCGATAAAAAATGTCAAAATCCTTCTTTAAGTTAACTATATTTACTTTTTATATTATTAAATGAAATTTTATTAAAAAATATTTTGTATTAGTTAACCCTTTATTCATAATTGCAAACGTTTTTTATATGTAAAAATTACTAAAACGTTAACCTTTTCTTTTACTACTGATACATAACTAAATTTAGTAGTACAATACTATTATTGAGATATTTTTAATTTTAAATTTTTAATTTGGAGGTGTAATTTAAAAATGAAAACTTCCTTTAAAAACACGCTTAAAGTTTATTTTAGAGATTTAAAAGGTATAGTAAAAAATCCAATATCAATTTTAATTATATCTGGATTATGTATAGTCCCTTCTTTATATTCATTTCTTAATGTAATTGCTTGTTGGGATGCTTATTCAAATACATCTAAAATGCAAATAGCCGTTGTTAATAATGATAAAGGAACTACTTTAGATGGAACTAAATTAAATATAGGAGATAGTATAGTTTCACAATTAAAAACTAATACCGCTATTGGGTGGAGATTTGTAAATTCACAAGAAGGTAATATAGGATTAGCATCTGGAGAATATTATTCTGAATTAATAATTCCAGAGAATTTTTCAGAAAACTTAAAGACTATAACTTCAAATAGTCCTGTAAAACCAGAGCTTATATATAGGGTTAATACTAAGCTTGGTCCCGTAGCAAATAAAATAACTGAAGTTGCACAACAAAATTTATTAGCCCAAATAAGAAGTAGTGTTATGTCTGCAATAAGCAATCAGATTTTCACTAAATTAAATACATATGGGAATAAAGCTAAAGAAAATAAAGAGCAAATACTTCAGTTAAAAGAGGCGATTATAAATTTAAATGATAATATGAGCAATGTTCTTAATTCATTAAATAATGTTAGTCAAGGTTCTGGTGATTTAAGCGGATATTTATCAGCTATTAAAGAAACTTTCCCTAATATTAATAATGGATTAAGTCAAATTCAAAATAGTACTACCAACATTGGAAATATAGTTGGCAATACTCAAAGCTTATTGAATACTTCATTAAATAATATCACTTTAAACTTAAATGACTCCGAGTCATTTATGAATAATATACTAGGATTATTAAAAAATATTAAAAATACTTCTAACAATTCAAATGCAACTGTAACAGGTACACTAAATCAAGTTAAAAGTAAATTGAATTTAATAAGTTCTAATTTAAATACAATACTAAGTTTTTTAAATAGTATAGAACCAAATATCAATAATCCTAATATAAAAAATTTAACACAAAAAACAAAATCAACTTTAGCAAGTATAAATAATGAAAAAGATCAAATAATAGCTGCAATTAATGAAAGCACTTCTTCTGGAAAACAATTAAGTGATACAACTTTAAATTCCCTTATAGATGCTGCTTCATCTACTTCAAATGCTATTAATAATGTAAATTCATTTTATAGTAATACAGTTAAAGGTGAGCTTAATTCAATATCTAACAACTTAGTAAAAACTACTAGTTCAGCAGAAAACTTAATAACTGAGACTCAAACATTAAATTCTAAAATAGAATCAATAATTACTTCTTCTAGTACTGGTAGTAGTTTAGCTAAAACTACAAGCAACAATTTAACTAATTATTTAAATGAATATAGAAATATAATTCATGAACTTGCTTCTAAATTATCTAGTGTAAATAATAAAGATATAAATACAATTATTGCACTATTACAAGGAAATCCAATTGTTATGGGAGATTATGTTTCAGCACCTTTTAATTTTAAACATGAGTCAATTTATCCTGTTGCTAATTATGGATCTGGAATGACTCCTGTTTATAGTGTTCTTGCTTTTTGGGTTGGAGTTCTACTTTTAAGTTCACTTCTTAAAACAGAACCACCATATTTTGAAGGCATTGAAAATATAAGCATAAGAGAAAAACATTTTGGTAAAATGTTAACTTTCATTACTATAGCTAATATTCAATCATTAATTATAACTATAGGTGCAAAATTTTTATTAGGAGTTCAAGTTGTTGATTTACCATTATTTATTCTATCTTCTATGCTTACTGCAACAACTTTTGCAATAATAGTTTTCACAATTGTTTCTATGTTTAGAACAATTGGTAAAGCAATATGTATAGTACTTATGGTAGTTCAACTTTCTGGTACTGGTGGAACTTATCCTATTCAAGCTATGCCAATGTTTTTTAGAATAGTAGAACCTTATTTACCATTCCCATATGGCGTAGACGTAATGAGAGAAGCAATAGCAGGACCTTATTGGCCTAATGCAACTAAAGATATTGTTACATTATTTGTTTTTTCAATAATTTTTATATTAATAGGATATTTCTTTAAGAAACCTTCTTTAGGATTATTTAATAAATTTGAAGGAAAATTCCATCAATCTGGTTTAGCAGAAGAATAATGTAGGAGGAACTAAAATGAAGATTTTAAAATTGTATTTAAAATATTTAAAAAACATAGTAATAAACCCAGCTGCTATAGTTATAATTTTAGGATTAAGCTTGATTCCTTCTTGCTATACCTGGATAACTTTAAAAGCCAATTGGAATCCATATGTAGATACAGGAAATGTTCCTGTAGCTGTAGTTAATGACGATAATGGTGCAATAATTAATGGCTCAATTGTAAATTTCGGAGATAAAATAGTTGATCAACTTCAAAATAATACAGATATGAAATGGACTTTTGTTGGGCAAAAAGTTGCTGATACAGGATTAAAAACTGGAGAATATTATGCAGTAATAACAATTCCTAAAGATTTTTCAGAAGATTTAAAAACTATATCTAGTGGTTCACCAATAAAACCAGATATAATTTATAAAGTAAATGAAAAAACTAATGCAATAGCAACTAAAATTACTGATTTAGCTGCGGATCAACTTCAACAAAGGATAAAAGAAACTTTTATAAAAAGTGTAAATTTATCTCTTATGAATCAAGCTAATGAATTAGGTAAAAATTTAAATGAAAATAAACCTATGATTTTAGGATTAAAAGATGTTTTAAATACAACAACTAAAAATATATCTGATATAGAAAATAATATAAATAATACTAATGGTAATGTAGAAGGATTAACTAATTATCTACAAAATTTAAATAATAATATTTCATCAATTACTAATGGAATTAACTCACTAAAAAGTATTGTTAACTCTAGTTCTAATTTAATATCAGGAACTAGAAATAATATAAATAGTACTAAAAATGACTTAAGTGTAAATATAAACAATATAAATTCTATAAATAATGACTTAAACAACTATATAAACAGTTTAAAAAATTTAAATAATATCTCAAGTAATAAAAAACCAGCTTTAGATATCATTAATAATACTATTAATGATAATAATAAGCTATATACCTTAGTTTATAATAGTAAAAATTTATTAGATAATTTAAGTAATTTAGATCCAACAGGAAATTTAAATAACTTATCTCAATACTTAAATAAATTACTTATAATCATTAAGAATGAAAATACTGTTTTAAATAATTTAAAAACAGCAATAATCAATAATGATACGGCTGAAAAAATAAATTCTCAATTAGATAGCGTAAAAAATACATCTAATGATATTACTAATCAAATAAACAGTTTTGATAATAACTTTAATAGTATTGGTATGAATTCTATAGATGGAATATCAAATAATTTAAATAGTAGCTTATCTAATGTAACAAGCATATTAAATGCAACAGAATCTATGATTCCAGAATTAAAGTCTATAGAAAATATAGGAATCTCAGCTGGAAATCTTACAGTAGGTAAAACACAAGAGTTAAGTAGTAAATTAAATAATTTAAAAACTACTTTAGAATCACTAAAAGATAAAACATCAAGCCTTAATGGTAATGATTTAGATAAGATAATAAATCTTTTAGAAAAAAATCCAAATAATATTGCTTCCTTCTTATCTGCACCTGTAAACATTCATGTTGAAGAATTATACGGAATGTCAATATTCGGAGTAGGTTTAGCTCCTTTCTATACAGTATTATCTATTTGGGTTGGAGCTCTATTATGTACATCATTATTAACTACTAATGATGAAGAAGAAGAAGATGGAACTAAAAGAAGATTACTTCAAATTCATTTTGGAAAAATGCTACTTTTCCTTACTATCAATTTAGTTCAAGCAGCAATTGTTACTATTGGAGATGTTTTAGTGATAGGAATTAAACCATTTGATTTTGGATTACTCATGTTCTTTGCACTATTTTCAGCAGTAGTGTTTACAGCAATAATCTTTACCCTTGTATCTTTAACAGGTAATATAGGTAAAGCTACAGCTTTAGTTATCATGGTTATACAAGTAGCTGGATCAGGAGCAATATATCCTATTCAAGTTAACCCTGTATTTTTCCAAAAATTACAGTTTATATGGCCTTTCACTTACGCAATAGATGGTTTTAGGCAAGCAATTGGTGGACCAGATTGGACTATGGTTCATAAAGATATTCTAATACTATCAATATTCTTAGTAATATTTTTACTTCTTGGATTAACTATAATGTTTATCCACAAGATAAGTATGCATACTGAAAGATTATTTAAAGAATCTGGTTTATAAGAGCAAAAAAGACTTTTTCAATTTGAAAAAGTCTTTTTCTATATAAACAAATTATTTTTATAAATAAACTTTAATATTATTTTTAACACTATATATTAGCATTATTAATATATAATATTTAATGTTATGCTATCTATAATGTTATAATAATTAAATAAACCATTCTATTATTTAAATAATAAATTTATTATTGGAGGGATTAACTATTTTTACTTTAGAAGAATTCATATATATAATAAAAACTATATCATTACAATTAGAAGAAGAGGATTATAAATTTAAATTAGATATACAAAAAAAACTAGATAATATAAATTTTAATATTTACTTAGACATATTAGAAAAGTGCGAAAAAATAGCATCAAATATAGAAACTTCTAACGAACTTAATTCACTTAATAATTTGCATAATTATTTAATTAAAAATATTAAACTTTATCTTAAAAATTATATTATTTAATAATATACTATAATTTCTAATATAATTTTTTTCTTAATATAAAAAAGCTCTCATTTTTAATTTTATGAGAGCTTTTTTAGCAATAATTCATATTTTATAGATAAAAAATCTTATAATATTAGCTGTTTAGAACTTTATTTAATGCAATTAAAGCTCCTATTTTAGCATGGTCAAATGTTAATCCACCTTGTATATATGCGATATATGGTTCTCTTATTGGAGCATCTGCAGAAAGCTCCATAGTTGCACCTTGAATAAATGATCCTGCTGCCATTATTACTTCATCTTCATATCCTGGCATAGGAGCTTTTTCACAACTTACATATGAATCAATTGGTGCTCCTTCTTGAATTCCTCTTATAAACTCACAAAGTGGTTCTTCTTTTCCAAAAGTTATAGTTTGAACAATATCTGTTCTTTTTTCAGTTGATGAAGGTTTAGCTTTATATCCAGCAAGTTCCATAACTCTAGCACAGAATATAGCTCCTTTAACTGCTTCTATAGTTGTGTGAGGTGCTAAAAATAGCCCTTGGAAAAGAGTTCTCATTACTCCAAATGTTGATCCACATTCTCCACCAATCCCTGGAACAGTTAATCTATAAGAAGCATTTTCAACTAAGTCAGCTCTACCTACTATATATCCTCCAGTAGGTGAAATTCCTCCTCCAATATTCTTTATTAATGATCCTGCCATAATATCAGCTCCACAATCTGTAGGCTCTTTAATGTCTACAAATTCTCCATAGCAGTTATCTACAAATACTACTACATCATTTCTAACTTTTTTTACAACAGAAATTGCCTCTTCTATTTGTTCTATCATTAATGAATATCTAGTACTATAGCCAGTACTTCTTTGTATATGAACAACTTTTATTGATTTATCCTCTAATAATACTTTTTCTACCTCTTTTAGATTTATAAATTTATCATCAATAAGATCAACTTGTCTATATTTTACTCCATAATCTATTAAAGTTCCCATATTTTTATCTTTATTACTTAATCCTATAACACCATGTAAAGTATCATATGGTAATCCTGTTATAGTAAGAAGTGTATCATTAGGTCTTAAATTTCCAAAAAGCGCTGTTCCTATAGCATGTGTACCATTTACAAAATGTGGTCTTACAATGGCAGCTTCAGTATTAAATATTCTAGCATAAACTTTATCTAATGAATCTCTTCCCATATCATCATAACCATATCCAGTTGTATTAGTAAAATGAGAATCACTAATTCTCTCAGCTTGGAATGCTGCTAAAACTTTAAATTGATTATATTCTCTTATTAAATCTAATTCTTTAAAGCTTTCTTCAACATCTTTTAAAGCTTGTTTATATAAATTAAAAGCCTTTTCTCCAATTCCATATTTCTCTATTAATAACTTTTCTGTTTGTTGTAGCATAATTGCCTCCTTTATTTATGACAAAATAAATAGGCATAAATTTTATGCCTATTTACAGTGATTTTAATCATTTTTTGTAAATAAGATTGGTATTCCTGGTGTAATAGTTGTAATTGCATGTTTATAAACTAACATTTCTTTTCCATCACAATCTAAAACAACAGTAAAATTATCAAAACCTTTTACAAAACCTTTTAATTTGTAACCATTAGATATGTATACCTCAACAGGTATTCTATTTTTTCTCGCTCCATTTAAAAATATGTCTTGTAAGTTGTTTTGCACTTTGTTCATACAAATACCTCCATATACCAATTAATTTGTTAAATAAACAAACTTTTTCTAGTATTTTGTTAATTTAATTATACAACTCTAATTACATAATGTCATTAATAATTTTAGTTAGTATATCTTCTTCTGATAGTATATCCTTATCTAGGAATTTTACTCTTTTATCTCTTCTAAACCAAGTTAATTGTCTTTTAGCATAATTTCTGGAACCTTTTTTTATCATTTCTATACTTTCATCTAATGATATTTTACCTTCTAAATATAATAAAATTTCTTTATATCCAATTCCTTGCATAGATTGATTTTTATTAGTCAATCCAATACTTCTTAAATATTTACATTCATCTATAAGTCCTTTATCAATCATTATGTCTACTCTTTTATTTATTCTATCATATAATTTTTCTCTATCCATAGTTAAAACATAATAATTAATATCATATTCTGAATCATACATTTTTTCACCTAAGTCAAAAGAGCTAAATGGTTTACCTGTAATATGATATACTTCTAATGCTCGTATTACTCTTTTTAAATTATTCATATGAATATTTTCTGCACTTTTTTCATCTACTTCTCTTAAAAGATTATGTACATATTCATTTCCTTTTTCTTTCGCAATATTATTTAATTTTTCTCTATATTCAATATCTGAGCTACCTTCTGTAAACTCCATATTGCATGTTAAAGCATTTATATATAAACCTGTTCCACCAACTATTATAGGAAGTTTATTTCTTGATAATATATTTTTTATTATCTTATCTCCTAATTTTTTATAATCTGATACAGTAAATTCTTTTTCAGGTTCAACTATATCTATCATATGATGAACTACGTCATCCATTTCTTCAACAGTTACTTTAGCAGAACCTATATCCATTTTTTTATATATTTGCATTGAATCTGCTGAAATAATTTCTCCATTAAGCTTTTTAGCTAACTTAATTGATAAATCTGTTTTTCCAACAGCTGTTGGCCCTCCAAGCACTAAAATCTTTTCTTTCATAATATCACCTTTAAACGATTCTTCTAAATTTTTTATCTAAATCTGTATTTGTAAATTTAATTATAGTTGGCCGTCCATGTGGACAATGGAATGGATCATCTATGAATCTTAATTCTTCTATTAATTTTACCATTTCAATCTCACTTAAACTATCATTTCCTTTTACAGCAGATTTACATGCCATAGTAGCGATTTTATTATATTTTACCTCTTCTCTCTTTCCACTTCCTAAATTTTTTATATTATCTAATATACTTAGGAAAAGTGATTTAGAATCTACTTTACCTAAAAAGTAAGGAACTTCTTTTAATGATATTGTGTTTCCTCCAAAATGCTCTGCTAAAAACCCAGCTTCCTCAAAAATGTATTTATTTTCCTCATAGTAAGCTAAATCATCAGTGGTTAATTCTAATAATGCTGGAACTAAAAGAGGTTGAACTATTATACTTCCGTTCTTTATATCTTTTAAATACTTTTCAAATAATATTTTTTCATGTGCAGCATGTTGATCTATAAGATATAAAGTTTGATTGAATTCACCTAAAATATATGTCTTATTGAATTGTCCTATAATTCTAAGAGGAGGAAATTTAGCTATTCTCTCTTCTTGCTTATTCTCATTTATATAATTTACCTCTGAAAAATTAGAAGCTTCATTTTTTATTTCTTTTTCAAAAATAACATTATAATCTGAATTACTATTTTCAAAATTTGATCCATAATTAAAATACTCTACTTTTTTAGGTATCTCTTTCTTTTCAATTGGATTTTCCATTATACGTTTTTTTAATCTCTCAAGTTCTTCTGTATCTTTATTGATTTGATTTTTTAAATATGAATTTAAAAGTCCTCTTTCTTTTTCTGAATCTAATATATTATTTTCATCGATTGAGTTTAATTTTATATTTTTTTCAAAAGAATTAAAACTTACTTTTTCATCATCTTCTAATTTAAAACTTATAACTTCTTCCTTTTCTTTTGGCTTATCTTCTAATTCTTCTTCAGGTATTTTAAAAGAATCAAAAACATCATTTTTTAAAGCACTATGAACTGAATCAAATATTATTTTAAATAAAAATCTTTCATCTCTAAATTTTACTTCTGCTTTTGTTGGGTGAATATTAACATCAACAAATTCAGGGAAAACTTCTATAAAAAGAACAAAAAAAGGAAATTTATTTACTGTTGAAAAAGATTTAAAAGCATTTTCTACAGCAACTGTAAGAGTTTTATTTTTTATATATCTTCCATTTATAAAAATACTTTGATTATTTCTAGACCCTCGTGCTATTTCTTCTCTTCCAACATATCCATATACAGAAATATCTTCTCTACTGCCTTCAAAAAATATTATATTATCACTAATATTTTTACCATAAATAGCTCTTATAACATCTTTTATTTCTCCACGTCCAAAAGTTTGAACAACTTTTTTTCCATTATTATAAAATTTAAAACTTATATCTGGATTAGCTAAAGCTAACCTATTTATTATATCTCCAATTATAGATCCCTCTCTAGTGTTAGACTTTAAAAACTTTTTTCTAGCAGGAACATTAAAAAATAAATCTTTTACTTCTATTATTGTTCCAAAATTCATTCCACAAGTTTGTTTATTTATTATTTTTCCGCCTTCTATTGATATCTCTTCTCCAAATTCACTTGAGATTTGTCTAGTTTTTAAATTTACTTTTGAAACAGCTGCTATAGATGGGAGTGCCTCTCCCCTAAATCCTAAAGTCATTATAGAAAATATATCATTAGCATCTTTTATCTTACTTGTTGCATGAGGCAAAAATGCTTTTTCTATATCCTCACTATATATACCTACTCCATCATCTATTATTCTTATAAGAGAAGTACCACCTTCTTCTATTTCAATTGTAATATTTTTTGCATTTGCATCAATACTATTTTCGATTAATTCTTTTACTACAGAAGATGGTTTTTCAACAACTTCTCCTGCTGCAATTTTATTTGCTGTATCATTATCTAATATATTAATTCTCATAAAATTTTCACCTCCTAATATTAAATTTAAAAGTATCTACTAAAGAAAACTTTAGTAGATACTCAAATTTATTTTAAAGATTTTGCTTCACTTACTATTTGATAAAGCTTATTCATAGCTTCCATTGGATTTAAATTTAAAATATCAATATTAGAAATCTTATTTACAAAATCCTCTTTTTCTATAAATGTAAAATCCATTTGCATTTCTTTTACTTCTGAAATCTCATTTGATTTTTTATTATTCTTTTCTTTATCATTTGTAGAATCTTCTTTTTCTATAGATATTTCTTCAATACATTCTACAACTTTAGAGACTTCACCTTTTTCTATTCCTTGTATAACACCTTTATCCGTACCTTCTAAATCTGCTAATATTTCTTTAGCCCTATCTATAACTGATTTCGGTATTCCAGCAAGTTTTGCAACCTCAACTCCATAAGATTGGTCTGCTCCACCTTCTACTATTTTTCTTAAGAAAATTATATTATCATCAACTTCACTTACTGCTACAGAGTAATTTTTAACACCTTCAATTTCACCTTCTAATTTAGTAAGCTCATGATAGTGAGTAGCAAATAAAGTATTACATTTTAAGCTTTCTGTATTAGAAATATGCTCTATAACAGACCAGGCAATACTTAATCCATCATATGTTGATGTTCCACGTCCTACCTCATCTAATAAAACTAAGCTTTTAGGAGTAGCATTCTTTAATATATTTGAAACTTCCCACATTTCTACCATAAAAGTTGATTTTCCACCTGCTAAATCATCAGATGCACCTATTCTAGTAAATATTTTATCACATACTGATATATTTGCACTTTTGGCTGGTACAAATGACCCCATTTGTGCCATTAAAGTTATTAATGCTACCTGTCTCATATATGTTGATTTTCCAGCCATATTAGGACCTGTAATAAGCAGAAGTCTATTATCATTTTTATTTAATAAAGTATCATTAGATACAAATTCTCCTCTACCAATAACTTTTTCTACTACTGGATGTCTTCCTTCTTCTATTTCAATTATTCCACTTTCATTTATCTCTGGCTTTACATAATCATTTTCAACTGCTATTTTGGATAATGTAGATATACAATCTAATTCTCCAACTATTCTAGCTGATGCTTTTAATCTTGGAATTTCTTTTTCGACAGCCTTTCTTATTTCTAAGAATATTTCATATTCTAATTTTATAAGTTTTTCTTCTGCTCCTAAAATTTTATCTTCCATTTCTTTTAACTCGCTAGTAATATATCTTTCAGCATTTGCAAGAGTTTGCTTTCTTATATACCTTCCTTCCGGAATAGAAGAATAATTTGCTTTTCTTATTTCTATATAATATCCAAATACTTTATTATAACCTACTTTTAGTGATTTAATTCCTGTAATTTCTCTTTCAGAATTTTCTAAAGATGCAATCCACTCCTTGCCATGTGATTTGGCAACTCTAAGTTCATCTACTTCATTTGAGTATCCATCTTTTATAATATCCCCTTCTTTTATGCTAAGAGAAGGATCTTCTTTTATACTTTTTTCAAGTATAGTTTTAATATCTTCTAATACATCTAAATTTTCATAATATTCTTTTAAAAGATTAGATGTTGAAGATGATAACAAACTTTTTATTGCAGGTAATTTTGATAATGAATTTTTTAATGATATCATATCTTTTCCATTTACATTTCCATTGGCAACTTTTCCAACAATTCTTTCTATATCATATATATCTTTTAATAAACTTCTTAAATCTTCATTAAATGAAAAGTCATTAAATAACTCTTCTACACCTGTTAACCTTTTTAATATTTCTTCTCTAGATATAAGAGGTTCATCTATCCATTTTCTAAGAACTCTTGCTCCCATTGAAGTTGATGTTTTATCCATAACCCAAAGAAGAGAACCTTTTTTGCTTTTTTCTCTTATATTTTCAGTTAATTCTAAATTTCTTCTTGAATTACCATCTATAGTCATAAAATTTATTATGTCATATTGTTCTAAATAGTTTATATTTAATAAACTCATCTTTTGAGTCTCGTAAACATATTTAAGTAATATTCTCGTAGCTTTTTCAGCTGCTATACTTAAATTTGATACTTCAACTTCACTAAATTGAACTATTAATTCTTCTCTTGTACATAAAAATTCTCTTAAGTCTTTTTTTGTTAAAAAAGCTCCTGTTATTGAGGATAATTCATTTTCTAATTTTTCATTTAGATTTACATCTATTACAATTTCTTTTGGATTTATTTTTGTAATTTCATCTAATAAAGTTGTTTTTAATGATTTAAATGAAGTTACTTTAAATTCTCCAGTACTTATATCTGTAGTTGCTATAGCTATGTTGCCATCCTCTTCATAAATAGTTGATAAATATGTATTTCTATTTTCAACACCATTATTCTCTACATATGTTCCAGGTGTAATAACCTTTATAACATCTCTTTTAACTATTCCTTTTGATGCATTTACATCTTCTACTTGCTCACATATAGCAACTTTATATCCTTTATAAACTAATCTTTGAATATAGTTAGCTGAAGCATGAAATGGTATTCCGCACATAGGTGCTCTTTCTTCTAAACCACAATCTCTTCCTGTTAAAACTAATTCTAATTCTCTTGAAGCTGTTTTAGCATCATCAAAAAACATTTCATAAAAATCTCCTAGTCTAAAAAAGACTATACAATCTTTATACCTATCTTTTATTTCAAAATATTGCCTCATCATTGGAGTTAATCCCATGTAAGCACACATCCTTTCATCTTTTCATAAGAAAACGTCTATTTTACTATGTTTAAAGATTATAGAACATTTTGGTAAAACACATATTTAAACCTTTTTCCACATTTTTTTGCCGTTTTTTTGCCGTCTTATTCTCATTTAATTTAAATATCATATTAAATTTTAACATAAAATAAGACTCTATAGTAGAGTCTTATTTTTATTAGTTTAAATTTGTTTCTAATTAAAAAAATTAGAATTTCATCTTATATTTTTTTAATTAGATAAAACTTTATCTCTTGAATATTAAAATATTTATAAATTTAGACTTTATAATTTTCCATAAAATATTCAAAAGAAAATCAATAAATCTAACTTAGATTTATTTCAATTGTCTAAAGACAAGGAAATAAAATATTTTCCTTTATAATTTTCTATATATTATACAATAATACATAATTTTAACTTTTTATACATAAAAATAACTTTATATTTAATAAAAGTTTTTTTTGTATTATAATAGAAAATAACAATCATATAGAGAGGAGTTTTTTAATGAATAATTTAAATATTGATTGGAATAATTTAGGTTTTAATTATATTAAAACAGATTATCGTTATATCTCAATTTGGGAAAATGGAGAATGGGATAATGGTAAACTTGTTACAGACAATACTCTTTCAATAGAAGAAGGTGCTCCAGCCCTTCATTATGGACAACAATGTTTTGAGGGATTAAAGGCTTATAGAACTAAAGATGGTTCAATTCAACTTTTCAGACCAAATAAAAATGCTGAAAGAATGAATCAAAGTTGTGATAGGCTTTTAATGCCTCATATACCAGTTGAAAAATTTATAGATGCTTGTGTACAAGTTATAAAAGCTAATGAGAAATTTGTTCCACCATATGGAACTGGTGCAACACTTTATCTTAGACCTTTTTTAATAGGTGTTGGAGATAACATAGGATTAAAACCTGCAAGTAAATTTATTTTTTCTGTTTTTTGTATTCCTGTTGGACCTTATTTTAAAGGTGGAATGAAGCCAGTAAATTTCCTAGTTTCTGATTATGATAGAGCTGCTCCTAACGGAACTGGTGCTGCTAAAGTAGGAGGTAATTATGCTGGAAGTTTAATTGCTCAAAAAAAAGCCAAAGCAAATGGCTTTGCTGATGCAATATTCTTAGACCCTGCTACACATACTAAAATAGAAGAAGTTGGTTCCGCAAATTTCTTTGGTATAACTAAAGATAATAAATTTATTACACCTTTATCACCTTCTATTTTACCATCTATAACAAAATATTCTCTTTTAGAAATAGCAAAAGATTATTTTAACATGGAAGTTTCTGAGGAAGATGTATTTATAAATGATTTAGATAGATTTTCTGAAGCAGGTGCTTGTGGAACTGCAGCTGTAATAACTCCAATTGGTGGAATACAAATGGGAGAAAAACTTCATGTATTTTATAGTGAAACTGAAGTTGGACCTATAACAAAAAAATTATATGATACTTTAATAGGAATTCAATTCGGTGATGTAAAAGCTCCAGAAGGATGGATATATAAAGTTTAATAATAGTTTTTTAATTTACTAAAATATTATTGAGGTGATACTTATGAAAAATGTACATGATTTTATAAAAGTGCACAATAAAGATGATAAAAATGCTACTCATCATGAAATTGAAATACACTCTAATGATGAACCTCATAAAGGTAAAGTTATAAAATATTTTGATAAAATAGATGAGAAAGAAGTTACTAAAGGAAATAATAGTATTTATAAAGATAAAACTAAATCTAGACTACTTATTCCTAGAAATGCAATTGAGCTTAAAACATTAATTGATGATTTAAGTGTCATTTTAAATAGTTAAATAAAAAAACCTACTTTAATTTAATTATTAAAGTAGGTTTTTTTTATAAGTTTCCTATAATATCATCTATAAGCTTACTACAAGTATGTGTACCTTTTAAATATTCTTCTCTATTGTCACATATTTCTTTTGCAGTTTCTAAATCTAATTTATCATTTTTTATAAGTAAATCTATTATTAACTCTTCATCAACTAATTCTTCAAATAATTCTACACTACAATTATTATATTGCATTTCTTTTATAATATCTAATAGTTCTTTTAAATTATTTATTATATCTATTTTTTGAGCCTCATTTATTTCTTTTTGCATTTCATTTGCATTAAATAATATTATTTCTCTTATATTTTCAATATTTAATTCTTGTAACTTTATATTTTTCATAAATGTCCCTCCTTAATATATATCAATTATATCACATTTTATTAAATAATAATAGTTATTATTTAAGAAGGGAATTTTTTTATTTAAAACTTTCTACTTCTTTTAAAAGTTCTTTTTTTACTTCTTTAGAACAAAACGCTCCATAAACTCCATTTATATAAATTCTTTTAAAATCCTCTAAATCTAATCCTTGTATTTTATTTGTTGATTCCCATTCCTCACTTAAAGATACATTTGATACAGTATTATTATCTGTACATAAAGTTGCTTTTATTTCTTCATTTAAAAATTTTTTTATTGGATGATGTTCATATTTCTCTATTGCTTTAGTTTGAACATTGCTTTTAGGACACATTTCAAGAACTATATTTTTATCTTTTACTAGATTAAAAGCTTCTTTATCTTTTAATATTGCTATTCCATGACCAATTCTTTTAGCTCCTAAGATATTTATAGCATCTATAACATTATTGCTAAACCCAGTTTCTCCTGCATGTATAGTTACTTTATACCCATATTGTTCTACTTTTTCAAATATATCTTTGTATTCTTTCACAAATCCTTCTAATTCAGAGCCAGCTAAATCTATTGCAACTACTCCATCTTTTATATATCTCTTACCAATTTCTATAACTTCCCTAGCTCTATCTTTAGGCATATGTCTAAGGATACATAATATTAAACCACTTTTTACTCCAAATTGTTTTTCTCCCTTTTCCATTCCCCTTAAAACACTTTCAATTATTGAATCAATTTCTAATCCTTTTTCTAAATGTAATAAAGGAGCAAATCTTATCTCTATATATTTAATATTTTCCTTAAATGAATCTTCTATTAATTCATATGCTATTCTTTCTAAATTCTCTTCTGATTGCATTAATTTTAATGGTAAATCAAATTTTTCTAAATATTCATCTAATGAATTACATTCATCTTCAACTACTAATTTTTTCTTTATAAAATCATAATCTAAGCTTTCAATTTCTAAATTTTCTTTTTTAATTAATTCAATTGCAGTACTAACTCTTATACTTCCATCTAAGTGACAATGTAATTCCACTTTAGGTAATTTTTTAAAATCCATATTTATTCCTCCTTATTTTTGTATAAAAAAAATTCTTGATTACAAAGACAATAGAACAAACTCACCTATTATCTTTGTAATCAAGAATTTACGGCTCTTGGTAGAAACTCTCTAACCATATTATAGAGATTATACAAAATAAAAATTTATTTTTTATTGATTATATATATAAATTAAATATTTTTCAATATATTTATATATTTTTAGTATAAATTTAATTATATTTTTTTATATTTTAAATTTAACTTTTATATTTTTAAGATTTATAATGCTATATACAAATGAAAATTCTCTTTATATTATTAGTAAATACTATAACTATTTTTTCACTTCCAATTAATATAATATTTATTTTTGTCAAATATTATTAGCAATTTGCAATTATAATTTACTTTCCATAAAATATAATTGATTATATTTTATTTATAGATCATAATCAGACTATAACTAAAGAGAAAGGGGTTAAATTTTATGAAAGAAACTTTAAATTATGATTCTTTATTAATTTTATCTACTGTAGCATTTTTTACACCGTTTCTTGTTTCAAAATTAAAAAGAATAAAAATTCCTTATCAAGTAGGTGAAATTTTCATAGGTATTATTTTAGGAAAAAGTTTTTTTAATATTATAAAACCAGATGTTTGGATATTATTTTTATCCAATCTAGGTCTAGCATATCTTATGTTCTTAAGTGGGCTTACTATAAATTTTGATGACTTAAAAAGAGGTGAAGGAGAAAGTTTAAAAAATTCAAAAATACTTTTAAGTATAAAGATGATCGTAGTATCTCTTATAACTTCTATTTGTCTTTCTTTTTCATTAAAATTAGTTGGAATTGAGAGTGGAACGCTATTTTTTGCTTTATTATTTACGGCAGCAGCACCAGGGCTTCTTGTTCCTATATTAAAATCAAAGAATATAATAAGTAGTAATTTTGGCCAGTCACTTCTTATATTTGGAATAATAACTCAATTACTAAGTCTTATAGGAGTTACCTTTATATCTTCAATTTCATTACATGGTTTATCCTTTAAGAGCTTTACATTCTTAATAATTTTTGCAGCTGCTATATTAATTTATTTTATATCTAAATTTATTTTTAAAACAAATGATTTTTCAGCAATGGCTTTTAAAAATCTTCATATTAGTGTTAGAGGGGCATTTGTTCTTGTACTTATACTAGTAGCTATAGCTCAAAAAGTTGATTCTGAAATAATTTTAGGTTCATTCTTAGCTGGAATGGTATTTTCACTTCTTGTTGGAAAAGCAAAAGAAGAAATATCTCACCAATTAGATGTTATAGGATATGGATTTTTAATTCCAATATTTTTTATAATGGTTGGAGTTAATATTGATTTAAAATCAATTATTGATAATCCAAGTGCTATTTTAAAAATTCCAGTATTCATCATTATATTTTTCTTAGTTAAATTTATTCCATGTCTTCTTTTAAAGAAAAAATATGGAACAAGGAATGTTCTTGCTTCATCTATGATTTTAACAGCACAATTAAGTTTAGTAATTGTAGGAGCTCAAATGGCTTTAAATTTACATTATATAAATATATCAGATTATTCTGCTTTTGTTGTAACTACAGTTATAACTTGTATAATTTTCCCTATTTTATTTGAAAAATTTATTGTTGAAGATTCAAATACTGTAAAACAAGTTAAAGAAGAAGATAAAATAATAATAAGAGAATTTATACTAGGAAGTGAATGGTATTTTGGAAAGCCTCTTAAAGATTGTAGACTTCCAGAAGGATGTAGAATATTCTCAATAACAAGAGATGAAGAGGAAATAATGCCTTATGCAAATACTGTTTTACAAGCAAATGATCTTATTATATTAGCTGGCATAAAAAGTGCTGTTGAGGAAACAATAAATATGTTATCTATATGTAATTTAGATTTACCTGAATAGAAGTATAATTATGAATTTTATTAAAAATACTTTATATTACCGAAATGCTATTTTATATGTTATTTTTATAATATATAATTAATTGAAACAAAAGATAAAGGAGGCATTTTTTATGTTTAATTTTAATTTTTACAATCCAACTAAGATTATTTTTGGACGCGATCGTTTAAATGAGCTTGATAATTTAATAGATAAATCTGCAAAAGTAATGATTCTTTATGGAGGTGGAAGTGTTAAGCGCTTTGGAACACTTGATAAAGTACTTAATGCATTAAAACCACGTAAAATAATTGAATTTTCAGGGATAGAAGCTAATCCACAATATGATACTTTAATGAAAGCTATATCTATTGCAAAAGAAGAAAAAGTTGATTTTCTTTTAGCAATAGGTGGAGGTTCAGTTATGGATGGAACTAAATTCGTTTCTCTTGGAGCATTTTACCCTGGAGATCCATCTGAATTATTTATAAATGAACCAGAAGCTAATAAAAAAACTACTAAAGCTATTCCTCTTGGAACAGTATGTACTTTACCAGCAACTGGATCAGAAATGAATCGTGGTGGAGTTATTTGTTACAAAGATTCTAAGCTTAGTTTCCATAATGATTTAGCTTTTCCTAAATTCTCATTTTTAGATCCAACATTAACATTTACTTTGCCTGAAAAGCAAATTGCAAATGGAATTGTTGATACTTTCATTCATGTTTGTGAACAATATATTACTTATCCTAATGGAGGAAGATTCCAAGATAGAACTTCTGAAGGAATACTTAAAACTTTAATTGAAATAGGTAAAAAGACTTTAGTTGAAAAAGAAAATTATGAATTAAGAGCAAATCTTGTATGGTGTGCTACTATGGGACTTAACGGTTTAATTGGTGCTGGAGTTCCTGGTGATTGGAGTTGTCATATAATAGGTCATGAACTTACTGCTAAATTTGGAATAGATCATGCAAGAACCTTAGCAATTGTTCAACCAAGTTTATGGAGAATTAGAAAAGATAAAAAGAAAGATAAACTTGTTCAATTTGCTGAAAGAGTTTGGGATATAACTAATGGAAGTGATGACGAAAAAATTGAAAAAGCTATAGTTAAAACTGAAGAGTTCTTTAATAGTTTAGGAATATCTACAAAATTAAGAGATTATGATGTTTCTAAAGATTCAATTCCATCTGTTATTGAAGGCTTAGTTGAATATGGAAAAACTAAACTTTCTGAAACTGGAGATTTAACTCCTGATATTGCATTAAAAATTTTAGAGCTTTCTTATTAAAAAAGAGCGTATTTCAATTTTTGAAATACGCTTTTTTAATTTATCTATTATGATAAAACTTCTTTTAAATACTTTTCAACTATTTCTTTTAAATCTTCTATATCATTTATCTTGTTTATATAATTTTCTTCTATAACTGCAATATTAAGTATAACTTTATTTTCTTTTACTTCTAAAGTTAAGCCTATAGGAACTTCTATAAATAAATTTATTTTACCGAAGGAAACTTTTTCTTCATTACATGAATAATTATGAAAGTTTTCTGCTGAATACTCATATACTTCTCCACTATTTATTCTATATTGTATACCATCTAAAAATCTAAAATAATTAACATTTTCATCAGCTACTCCTCCAACTAAAAGAAATAATCCTTTTTGGTTAGATAAAATATCTTTTAAATAATTTTCTTTATTATCATTTTTAATTTTTAGACTCTTAATATCATATAAATCTATTAAACTAATTAAATCTTCATTTTTTAAGGAAGAAAATATTTTTTTAAAATCAATTTCATATCTTTCTAAAAACTTTTCTAATTTACTTATATCAAAGCTCCAATTATTCATTCTTTATCATTTCTCCTAAATTTATAATAATCTATATAATTATATCGGCTTAACTATTATAATTCAAATAAATTTGATTTTATATAATTATAATAGTATTATGTAAGCTGAATAAAATTTGTTTAGCTTTTAGCTAAGAAAGGTTGAATTAATGAATTTTAAAGAACTTGGAATAAATAATACTCTCATAGATGTTTTAAATACAAATGGCATAAAAACACCTACAGAAATACAAGAAAAGACTATTCCTTATATTAAAGAATTTAAAGATCTAATTGGTGAAGCAAAAACTGGTACTGGAAAAACATTATCTTTTCTATTGCCTATCTTTGAAAATATAGATAAAAATAAAAACTATATTCAAGCACTTATTATATCTCCAACGAGAGAACTTGCCATTCAAATTACTTCAGAAGCTGAAAAATTATATGAAGGAAAAAATATTAACATTTTATCTCTTTACGGTGGAAAAGATATATCAGGTCAATTAAAGAAATTAAAAAATAATATTCATTTAGTAATATCTACTCCTGGTAGACTTTTGGATCATATAAAAAGAAATACAATAAATTTAAAATCTTTAAAAACCATTGTTTTAGATGAAGCAGATCAAATGCTTTTAATGGGATTTAAAAATGAAATTGATACAATAATGAAAGAAGTTCCTAAGAAAAAACAAACTATCTGTTTTTCAGCTACAATGGATAGTAAAGTAAAAAAATTAGCTTATCGTTACATGAAAGACCCTATAGTTGTTTCTATTGAATCTGAAGAAGTAACTTTAAACAATATAAAACAAGAAGTTATTTTTACAACTGATAGATGGAAAAGGGATGCTTTATGTACTGTTTTAAATGAAGATAATCCCTTTATGGCTATAATATTTTGTAGAACTAAACGTCGTGTAGATGAATTAGAAGAGGATATGTATAAAAGAGGTTTTAATTGTGCTAAACTTCATAGTGACATTCCTCAAGCAAAACGTGAAAGAATAATGAAATCATTTAGAAAAGCTGATATACAATATCTAATTGCTACAGATGTAGCTTCAAGAGGTATTGATGTTACAGGTGTTGATACAGTATATAATTTTGATTGTCCTGAAACTCCTGAAAGTTATATTCATAGAATCGGTAGAACAGGTAGAAAAGGAGAAAAAGGATATACTTGTATTTTTATAGCTGATAAAGACCGTAATCTCTTTAAGACTATTGAAAACTCTATATCTCTTAAAATTCCTACTCGTGAAGTAGACATAATAAAAACTTATAAATAAAAAATAAACTTGTAGCTTTAAAACTACAAGTTTATTTTCTCATTTCTTTTATTTAAATACAAAATCTACTTTTGGATATAACAAAAAATTTTTATACATAAAACCCTCAACTTTATATTTGCCTAAATTAAACATTATTTGATAAAAATTAAATTTTTCTAATTTAATAATAAAACTTATAAAAAATCCTATGGATTTAAAGCTTTTGCTTTACCATAGGATTTTTTTATTGCTTTACTACTATAATTTTTTCTTTATTAAATTCATTTATATCTGATTTTTCATCTGTTATTATAAAACCTTTATCAATATCTAGAAATTTAACCTTCTCAATTTTATTAAATTTACCATTATCTGCAAGTATATAAACTTCATTAGCTTTTTTATATAATGCCTCTTTTATTTTAGAGTCCTCAACAGATTTAGTTGTAAAACCACATTTTATATCTATTCCATCTGTTTCAAAAAATACTTTATCAAAAGATATTTTATTTATTTCATTTATTACATTTTCTCCAAAAGTACATAAATTTGAGGTAATATTTCCTCCAAATAAATATGATTTTATTTTTAGTTTCCCCAATAATTCTGCACTTTTCAAACTATTAGTAAAAACAAAAATATTTTTTCCATTAATATTTTTTATTAAAAATTTTGCAGTTTCACTACCATCAATAAATATATAGTCATTTTCTTCTATCAAATTTGCGCTTAACTCACCAATCAACCTTTTTTCATGAATATTTTTTTCTACTTTTTTATCAGAAAGAGTGCTATTTAATTTATCACTTAAGCTTTTTGCTCCTCCATGAATCCTCTTTAAAAGACCCCTTTTTTCTAAAACTATTAAATCTCTTCTTATAGTTGATTCTGAACTATTAGTTGCTCCTGCTATCGTACTGGATTTTATTACTTCATTTTCATCTAATAAATCTAATATAACTTCATATCGTTTTTCTGTTAACAATTCTAGCACCTCTTATAATAAATATATATTTATATTTTGCACTTTAATAAATGAAAAATCAATCATTTTCAGTCAATTTTTTTTATTTTCTTTCACAAAATAAAAGGAGGGATAAAAATCCTCCTTTTATATTATTGTAACTCTTTAATTTTAGAATTATTTTTTCCATAAACAAAATATGTAATTAAAATAAATACTAATATTATAGCAAATATAATCCATGTTATTTTAGGTAAATTAGCCATTAAAAATAAACAGCTAGCTGTTCCTAATATAGGTATTATAGGAAATAACGGTGTACTAAATTCACGTTTGAGATTTGGATATCTCTTTCTAAAAAATATTACTGAAAAAGAAACTGTTCCATAAACAAGTAAAAAGGCTATGCTAGAGAAGCTTGCTAATAACTTCATGTTAAAAAATCCTGCGAAAATAGCTTCTAAAATTCCAATTATCCATAATGCAACTATTGGTACATCTTTTTTATTATTTCTACCAAATATTTTTGGTAATAATCCATCTCTACTCATAGTAGCTAATATTTGTGATGTCGTAAAATTATTAGCAAATATTACTGCTAAAATACCAATAACACTTCCTAAAGACACTATTAATGCTATTTTAGGCTTTCCAACAATAGTTAATCCATATGAAAGTGCGTCTGCTACATCTAAGTTTTTATATGAAGTTAATCCAGTAAGAACTGCTGAAACAGCTATATAAACTAATATACAAATACCTAGTGAAGCTAATAAACCTATTGTTAAAGATTTCTTTGGATTTTTTACATATGGAGCTGCTGATGCTATAGAATCAAATCCACAATAAGCGTAAAAGACTGCTGCTGCACCACTTAAAACTCCAGTAATTTTATAAGGTAAAAATGGAATCCAATTTGAAGATGAAATGTGAAATACTCCAATAAAAATAAATATTGCAATTACACCAACCTTTATTAATACTATTATATTGTTTACCTTTTTACTTTCTCTTGTTCCTATAGATATAACAAATGTTATTAATAAAATAGCTATTATTGCTGGAAGATTAACTATTCCTCCATCACCTGGAATATTAGATAACGCTTTTGGAAAATTAATTCCTAATTCACTTAAAAAACTTACAAAATAAGCACTCCATCCTGCTCCAACAGTAGCTGTAGATAAAACATATGCTACCGAAATGGATAGCCCAACTATATATGCAAAAAGCTCTCCTAACGCAACATATGCAAATGTGTAAGATCCTCCAGAACTTGGAACAGCTGAACAAAGTTCACCATAGCAAAGCACTATTATAGATGCTACTATTCCACCAATTAAAAATGAGAGCATAACTCCAGGACCAGCCTCCTTAGCAGCTATTATTCCAGTTAGAACCATAACTCCTGTCCCTATAACAGAGCCTACACTTAATAAAGTTAAATCTAAAGCGCTCATATTTTTTTCATTTGAATTAATATGTCTTGAAACGCTTTTAATATCTTGAACTCTAAAAATACTCATCTAATTCTCCTTCTTTAGTTTTATTTTAAATTTATATATATAGTATGTCCTTTGATGAGATTTTAATTATATATATATAATTTTTTTTATAATTTAATAAAATTTCCTTAAAAAAGAAAATTTATATATATAACTATAATAAAGTATTTCATTATACACAATAAAATTAATATACTATTTTCAAAAAGTTTAAATATATTGAAAATAATTTTATAAAAAAAGATATCCAGTGTATGGATATCTATACATTTCTAACTTTAGGTTTATTTAATTTTCCTTTTACCATTTTTCTTTTTTTATTCTCATATATAGAGAGATTAACTTTATTTTTTAATATTAAAAATAATACTATACTAATTACTAATAATACTAATGAAACTAATATTAACTTTATATCAAAAGTTATCATTGATACCCAAAATGATATAATAGTTATTCCTGAGATTATAAATACAATTCCCTTTATCAAATTTAACTTTTTCAATGCTAATAAGCTTATTTTATTATTTTCTTTTAATCTTTCTAAGTCATCATTAAGATAAGCTAATGTTATAACTATTCCTAATATTAATGCTATTATTGTGTATATTATCATTAAATCACCCTCATCTTCAATAGTTATTTCTTTGTTTATCTTAAATATATCGTATTTCTTACTTTATTTAATTAAAAAAAACTTAAGCTTATATTAAAGGTCTTTAAATTCTTCTATTGATTTTTTTATAAGAATTGTTTTTTCAGATTCATTTAGAATTAAAGAATGTTCATAAATCTTATCTAATTGTTTCCCTTCTCTAAATCCTATTGCTTTGGCTTGTCCCCCCTCAATTTCTATTAATATTGTTATTCCATTTAATAGTTTTATTGTTTTTCTTTCTACAGATATAAACCCAGTTTCAAACTCAATCAAATCCATATATACATATCTATCTAGTATATTTCCTAAAAATTTTTTTAATTCAGTATCTTTTTCGTATTGATTTAAAATATCTAAATACTTATTATCTACTATATCGCTATTTAGATTAAAATCTTCAGCTATTTTATCTAATATTCTCATAGATTTAATTATTCTATCTGTACATTCCATATATTCTGTATAAATTAAATCTTTTTTCTCTTTAGATAATTTTCCTCCATTTTTTCTTATATCTTTAATTACACTCTCTTCTATTTCAGTTATAATTCCACACACACTATTCTTTCCCTTTCTTTTTAAAATCAATTTAATTATACCTTATTATGTAATATATACCAATTTTTAAAATTATTATTTGGAAAAATTTTTATATTATTTTTTAATCTTTAGCAAGTTTTTTCTATTATTTTTAGAATAATTTTATAAATTACCTTAAAATATAAAAAAACATCTAGAAATATTTAATATTTCTAGATGTTTTTTTAATAAGTAGATGTTATAGCCCAATTCTTACCATCTTTTTTCAATTCTATAGTAATATCTTCACTCTCTAATTTTTCACCTTTTTTTATTTCAGAAATAATTAAATCTACTGCCTCATTCATTAATTCATTTTTATCTAAATCTTCTAATTTAGTATTTTTTAATTTTTCAGCAACTAAATTCTCTATTTTCTTTTTAAATTCTAATTGATCAATTGTTGGAACAGTAATTAAATATTCTACTTCTGCAATATCATTTTCTACAGTCTCTTTTTTCTTTTCTATTTTTATGCCATCTATTGTAGCTTTTTTGAATTCCTCAAACTTTTCTCCTGCTCCATATGATTCAAATTCTTTTTTTACACTATCAAACATTTCACTTATATTCTTCGATGCTTCTATAGCATCTTCTTTATTACTTACACTTGAATGGATTAGATCTAAAGTTTCTTTTTTTACATTTTCATCATTAAAATCTTTCTTTGTAATATTCTCTAAATATTTAGATGCAACCTCTTCTGGAGTAGAAGTTGTTCCTCCACAAGCCGCCAATAATAAAGTTCCTATCATTAATACCCCTATTAATAATATACCTTTTAATTTTTTCATAAAATTCCCCCTGAATTTAATTATTATTTACTCCCCATAACCATTTATAATCTAATATAACTATTTTATGCATAATTTTTTTTAATTATTTATTTTTAGATCATTATTCAAAAATAAAGGTCAGTTAAGGTCAATATAAAAGATTATAGCTTTAAATAAATTATAATTTATGATTTAAATAATAATATAAATCATCATATGTTTTATTTATTAATAATTCATTTAACCTATCTTCATTTTGAATATTAATTTTTTTATCTTTTAATAAATTAAATAATTTTTTAGAATTTTCCATTCCTTCGATTTTAAAATTATATATTTCTTGTTTGTTTTTTTCTATTTTTAAATTTATAAAAAATATATTTCTTTTTATACCTGTAATCTCTATTTTCTCTTCTTTAGTAAAATACATTTCTATCTGTTTTATTTCATCATAATATAAATTAAAAAATTCATCATCTAAAGTGTTTTTATCTAAATCTATTATTTTATATATTTTAAAATTTTTATCTTCTATTCTTAAAACATAATTTGAAGATTTAAAATAAAAATGCTGTATCCAAGAACTTTTTCTATCATCTAAAAAAACTTTAAGTTCTGTTTCTTGTGCATTTTTTTGTATTTTATTCATTAATACTTTTCCTCCTAATTAATATATATTTAATATATTCATATAATATATATTTGACATTTTAAATAAAAAAAATCCTAATTCTAAAATAGAATTAGGATTTTTTGTTTTATATTAATAGCTCTTTAGGAGTAAATTCACAATACCCCATTTCATCACACATAACTTTTAATTCTTTAAATTCTTTTTCATTGATAGATTCCATTGCAGTTGGATATAAAATATAATTTTCTTTAAATATGTGGTCTCTTAATTCAAAAATTAAGTCTTTTGATATACTATCTATTATATTTTTAAATTCTTCAAAAGGAATATAATCTTTTACTCCACATATTTCCTTAAGTTCTCTTTTCTTCTTTCTTAAGCTTTCGTGTTCTAATTTCATAATTCTAGTAGGACCTGTTATTCCTAGAGACTCCATTTTAGGGAATAAAACATCTTCCTCTCTCTTATGATGAGGTTCAGCATTTAAAAGATTGATAGAAAGTTTAAGTACTTTTTCTACTTTTTCATCATCATAAGAATTCATTTTTTGTATTTCTGAATTAACTTTTTCTAATTCATTTAAAAATTTCATTATTTCATCATGTTCTCTTATAAATGTATAAAGAATATGTCCTACACTTATTTTTTCTTCTAAGTTCTTTAATTCATCTTTTAATATTTCCATATGAATATCGCATAAATGTCTAAGTTCATTAGGATTCATTCCTTCATCTATAAGTTTTTGTTCAGCTAAAGATATTTCAAGAGGACTTATTTTCTTTACCATTTCTATAGCCTCATCTCTTAAATCAGATGTTAATTCTTCAGTATTTAATCTTTTAAGCATATATGTTAATTTTTTTAATTTCTCAGGGTTTATATTATCTTCTTTATTTATGTATAAAGTTTTTTTCATTTTTATCACTCCAGTCATTTAATATTTAATTTATGACTTAATTATAGTACTTGAAAAAAACTTTTTATGTAACTTGAGTTACATTTTTAAATTTTATAAATAAATTTTTTTACTTTTTCAATTAAGTTTTTCTTTCCATTTTTTAATGACATTTCTAAAGTATCTGTTTTTTTAGAAATAACTATTATATCTTTTATACCTATATAATATAATTTTTTTATATCTCCTTCTGCTTTGCCTACAAAACAAATTACTGGTATATTATATTTTTTAGAACATTTACTTATTCCACTAATAGTTTTTCCATTTATTGTTTGAGAATCTATTTTTCCCTCTCCAGTAAAAATATAATCTGAATTTTTAATAACTTCTTCAAAATTAGTTTCTTTTAAAATTATATCAATTCCTGATTTAAGTTTAGCATTCATAAAAAACATAAATGCAATTCCAAGTCCTCCAGCGGCTCCTCCCCCTTCAATATTTAAAACATACTTTCCAAATTGATTTTTTATTATATTACCTAAATTATTTAATCCTTTCTCTAAAAGTTCTATTTCTTCTTCATTTGCACCTTTTTGTTTAGCAAAAATTTTTGAAGCTCCTAATTCTCCAACTAATGGATTAGTTACATCACAGGCAATTATAAATTCTACATTACTTAATCTTTTATCTAATTTTGTTATATCTATATAGTCTATATTTATTAATTCTTTACCTATAGGATTTATTTCATTTTTATTTACATCAAAAAATTTTCCGCCTAAAGCGGTTACCATTCCTATTCCTCCATCATTAGTAGAGCTTCCGCCAAGTCCAATTATTATTTTTTCAATATTTTTATCTAATAACTCTTTTATAAGTTCTCCTACTCCAAAAGTATTGGTATACATCGGATTTCTTTTTTCTTTAGGAATTAATGAAAGCCCACATGCTTCAGCTACTTCAATAACCCCAGTCTTACCATCTTTTAAAATTCCATATCTACCAATTACTTTTTCTCCTAAAGGCCCTCTTATAACTTTCTTAAAAATTTTCCCACCTTTAGCTAAAATTAAAGAATCTAATGTTCCTTCTCCACCATCTGCAATAGGTATTTTTATAATTTCTATATCTTTTCCAGATTCTTTTAAAGCTTTTTCCATACAATTACAAGCTTCTATAGATGTCATACACTCTTTAAAAGAATCTGGTGCTAGAACTATTTTCATTTTTTTATTCCTCGCAAATATAAAATTTATGTATTTTTATTAATTTTATATCTTCATAATTATACTATATTTAGGAACTATGTATTATTATGTATATAAAAATTTATAGATAATACTTTTAATTACTGATATTATTTCAACTTAAAATTAAAAAATAAACTACTAATTATACCGTTTATTTTATATAAGTCTAATATCAGACTTAAAATAACCAAACTATGAAAAAAATTTGAGATTTAAAATTATAACTCTTTAGAAAAATATAAATCTTTCTATAAAAGGCTGTATAAAAAATATACAGCCTTTAAAAGATTTATATATGTATTATTGAAGTAATATAACTAGTAAAAATATTCTAAAAAATTAGAACATTCTTCTATGAATTAATTATGAATTAAAATTATGAATTATTTATGTATATTAATTTTCTAAAATTTAAACTTTATATAAAGTTAGACATTTATACAATTAAATTGTAATATTATATTTGATAAATTTTATTTATAGAGGAGTGTTTATTTATTGAATATTACAATTGGTAACAAAATACCTAAAAATCTAAATGATATAATTGTAGATGGATTATCTGGAACTTTTAATGAAGAATTTATTTTTATATTAAAGCTAGAAGACTTAAATGAAAAAGATATATATTCTTTTAATAATAATTTAATTTCTTTTGACTTACTTAAATTAGATATGTTTAATGATATTATTGGAGATGTTTTTTCATTTTCTATTTGTGTATCTGAACTTATAGACAATAGTGAAATCTTCTTTGATTTTAAAAGTATAGCTAATTCTAAATTTTCTAAATCAGAATCTTTTAAAGGTAAATTTATATTATCAGACGAAAATAATATTGTTTTAGCAGTAAGAAATTTTAATTTTGATTCTAATTTTAGTATTTTAATTTATAACTCTTATTTGACTCAAAATAAAAATTCTGAAGTTTCATATATAAATTATGTTCCATTAATTTTTCAAGAGATATTTAAAAATGAACCTGAAGAAAATCTTAAACTATATTCAATAGGAAGAACTTTAATATAAAAAATAGAGATGTGATATTATAATATCCATCTCTATTTTTGATTTTTAATTTTCTTCTATTTTTTTCAAGATATAGTCATACACTTCATCTCTATTTATTTCATTTATAATCTCATGTCTACCATCTTTAAACAATTTAAAATGTATATTCTTTATGCCTAAATCTACATATTGATTATATAGTCTCTTAACACTTTCACCATAATTTCCAACTGGATCTTTATCTCCTGCTAATATTATTATTTTTAATTTTTTTCTTATTGATTTTAATTTTTCTTCTTTATATAAATTTTTTAATCCAATAAATAAATTATTATAAAAATCAATTGATGAAATAAATTTACAATGCTCATCATTAATATATTCATTAACTACAGTTTCATTTCTTGTAAGCCAATCAAATTTAGTTTTAGGATTTTTTATTCTCTTGTTAAATCCACCAAAAGAGAATCTATCTATAAATTTCCCTACTTTTTTAGGATTAAATAATTTTTTTTGAATATTAGATACAAAATATCCTAATTTTATTTCAAATCCATCCCTTTTAGCTGAACCTGATAAAAATATTCCATCTATATGATCTGAATATCGAGTTATATATTCTTGTCCTATAAAAGATCCAAAGCTATGTGCAAAAATATAAGTTGGTATATTACCATACTCACTTTTAGCAATTTTAGTTATTATAAATTCATCTTCAACTACACTATTAAATCCATCTTCTCCTAAATAACCATATTCATTATATTTTTTTCCTGTTTCTCCATGACCTCTATGATCATCTGCATAAACCACATAACCTTTACTATTTAGATATTTAGCGAAATGATCATATCTACCACTATGATCAACCATTCCATGAATTATTTGTACAATTCCTTTAGGATTTTCTACATCTTCCCAAGTTCTAAGAAATAATTCCTTTCCATTATACCCAGATATAACTCTCTCAACTGTAACCATAATAAAGCTCCCCTTCCCATCATTTATTTAACCATATTTTAAATAGTTCAATAATTGAAATTAATATTCTTTTGTTAAATATTTTATTTATAATTAAATTATTTTTTCAATATTTTAATTATATCATATTCAATACCACTTTGCATTTATATATAATTAACTTAATTTACTATTGAATTTATCACTAATTAGTTGTATTATTGTTTTATGAAAGATTTTAATAAAGAAAAAGATTTTTTTTCTTTAGGTGCGTTAATAGCATTTAGAAAAGCAAATAACATTTTATCAAAAAAGGAGGCTTTAAGTATAAATAAAAGTGGTTTAACATTAGGACAGTTTGCAGTCTTAGAAATTCTTTATAGTAAAGGCCCACTTACAATATCTGATATATTAAATGGAATTTTAACTACTTCTGGAAATATAACAGTAATAATAAAAAATTTAAAACGTGATGGTTATATAATTCAAATTCCTAATCCAAAAGATAGACGATCATCTTTAATTTCTTTGACTGAAAATGGAATTTCAAAAATTGAAGAAATATTACCAGAACACTTTTCTAATATAAAAGATAGCTTTTCTGATTTATCGCATGAAGAAAAAAAAATTTTAATACGATTATTACGTAAAATAAAATAAAAATTTTTAGATATTTATCACTAATTAGTTATAAATGGAGGTGTTATAATGTTAAATAAAATTTCAAATAAAAATATGGGGAAAAGTAATTTAGGATGGTTACAATCATCTTTCCATTTTTCTTTTGCGGAATACTTTAATTTTGATAATATGAATTTTGGATCTCTTAGAGTATTAAATGATGATATTATTCATCCTCATACAGGATTTCAACTTCATCCACATAATGATATGGAGATAATTACATATATAGTAAATGGAACTTTAACTCATAAAGATAGTATGGAAAATGAAAGAACACTTAATAGAGGTGAAGTTCAATATATGAGTGCTGGAACTGGTATATTTCATAGTGAAATGAATAATCATGATGATACTTTAAGACTTCTTCAAATTTGGATTTTGCCAGATAAAAAAAATCACACTCCTAACTATGGGGAATATAAGTTTAAATTAGAAGATAGAGAAGGAAAATGGCTTCATATGGTTTCATCTAAAAATGGAAATGCTAAAATTAAAATAAATCAAGATGTAAATATATCCGCTATTATTACTGATGAAAATTCTTCTACAAACTTTAAAGTATCAAAAGGTCGTCAAGCTTATCTAGTGCAAATAGAAGGAACTTCTACTATAAATGGAATTACATTAAATGAAAAAGATGCTTTAGAAATAGTTGAAGAAGATATATCAATACTATCTAATTCTAAATCACATTTTATAATTTTAGAAATGAAAAAAGCTATATTAGATTAATTTAATAATATTAACAGATATGTGTAACGTTAAAATAGAAATATATTCTATGAATACTTTAAATAGATTTTATAAAAACTAATAAAGAAATAAAATTTATAAATCTATAATAAAGGTGTGATTTTAATGAAATATAATCCAAGTAATTGTCAATGTAATGCTAATATTGGAAAAGATGATAATATTTTATGTAACTGTTTTGGTGTAACTGTAACTGAAGTTGAAGAAGCTATTAAAAATGGTGCAGATACAGTAATAAAAGTTGGAGAAGTTACTCAAGCTGGAACTGGATGTGAATGTTGCAGATTAGAAATTCAAAAGCTTATTGATAAATATAAATAGCAAAAAAACGGTAAGAGTGTTAAACTGTCTTACCGTTTTTTATAATTAAATTTTAATAGCTTTATAATAACAAATCATATTTCAAATATATCGATTTTTTAATGAACATAAATATAAATACTTATTACAATTTATTTGTATATTAACTTTATTAAATAGATTATATAAAATTTCGATAAAATACTTCTTTACTTTAACGTGATAAAGTGATAAAATTTCATTATCTTAAAATAAATGAAATTCTCATAGGGGGATATTACATATGAAAAATACAAAATCAAAAAAAGAAATAGGACTTATAGTTGCTATTGCACTAGTTTTTAGCAATATTATAGGAGCTGGAATATTTGTTATACCTTCTCAACTAGCACAAATAGCTGGTATAGGTTCTAGTATATTAGCATGGATATTAACTGGACTTGGAGCTATAATACTCTCATTTACATTTGCTAATTTAGGTTCTAAAATGCCTATAAACGGTGGTGTAGTAGAATATTCAAGAAAAAGTTTAGGAAATTTTACTGGATTTATGACAGCTTGGCTTTATTGGAATGGCTGTTGGATTGGAAATGCGACACTTTTAATTGTTATTTTAAAATATTTAAATGGAGCTTTTCCTTTTATGGCTAAAAATCCATTAATCGGATTTTTAGTGTGTTCTTTTATAATATGGATTTTTACATATATAAATATTAGAGGGGCAAAGTCAGCTGGAGCTGTAGGAACTATACTAGTTTTACTCAAACTTATCATTTTAATATTATTTATTATTATTTCAAGTAAAATTTTCAACATACAAAACATAAGTCCAATTTTTCCAACTGGAGGTGGACTAAGCAGTATACCTATGGCAGCTGCGATTACTTTCTGGGCATTTGAAGGAATAGAATCAGCAACTATTGCCTCTGGAGAAATAAAAAATCCTGAAAGAAATGTTAAACTTAGCACTATTATTGCACTTATAGTTGCACTCGTATTTTATTTGTCTATAACTATTTTATCTATGGGAGCAATGCCAAGACATATTTTAGCTAATAGTTTAGATCCACTTTCAGAAATAATGGGTTACGTTTTAGGAAGTAAGTGGATTGTAGTTATAAATATAGGAATAGCTTTAAGTATTTGCGGTTCATCTGTATTATGGCTTCTTTCTACAGGAAGAGCTGCTTATGCTGCTGGAAAAGAAAAATTATTTCCAGAATTTTTTGCAAAACTACACCCTAAATACCAAACTCCATATATTTCATTAATAATAGGATCAATTCTTATAAATTTGCTTTTATTATTAAACTTTTTTAAAGGACTAAATGGAGCTTATAATTTCATAGTACTACTTTCTACACTTTCATATTTACCTGTTTATGCAGTTTCAACTATTGCAGAAATAATGTTAGTAATTGACTTTAAAAATAAATCATTTAGAAAAAAAATATTATTACTTATTAGACCATCTATTGGTTTTATATTCTGTATTTTAGCAATTTATGCATCAGGCGCTACTACGGTTTTATATGGATTCATTTTAATTATGTGTGGAATACCAGTTTATGCATACATGAAGAAGAAATACAATCTTTCAAATTAAAATAAAAACCTCTAGGTTAATTTAATCTAGAGGTTTTTATTTTATTTTTTATAATTTTCACTAAAAAAATATATTCATTACACTTTTTTAATATATTTTCTTTAATTTTTATAATTTAACTCATATATCTAAGTATTATTTTAAATACTTTTCATTAAAAACTTACTATTATTTTTCTTAATTTAAATATTTTTAATTACTATTATTAAATATTTATTTATATTTTATATTTCTTTTGTTAAATTAACTGTTTTTATAAATTTATTAATTATTTTTAAAATAGACTTAAAATATTTCATAAATTCCTTTTTTGTATTTTGATTGTTTAAAATTTTTTTGGTAATATTTATTTTTGGTAACATGTAAAAGAAATAAGGAGGTATTTAAATGAATAATAAAACCAAAGGAATAATTTTAATGATGCTTTTTGCTTTATCATTATCTATTATGTCTACTTTTTTAAAATTAGCTGGACATATGCCAGTAGCTGAAAAAACTGTATATAGAAATTCAATTGCAGCTCTTTTCGCTTTCATTTACATAGTAAAAAAACATGGATTTAAGGATAAATCAATGTTTTGGGGAAATCGTAAAAATATTCTTGGATTAAGTCTTAGAACTATATTTGGAATTATAGGAATTTGTTTAAATCTTTATGCACTACAATATTTATTATTACCTAATGCAACAATAATACAAGATTTAAGTATTTTCTTTGTAGTTATTTTCTCTTATATTTTCCTTGGAGAAAAGATAAAATTATGGCAATGTGTTTTAATAGTAATAGGATTTATAGGCGCTGTTTTTGTTGTTGATCCTGATAGCACAAAGTTTTTACTTCTACCATCAATTGCAGCTATATTAGGTGCTATGATGAATGGTGGAGATAGTGCTACTATGAGATATTTAGGAGATAAATGTGATCCAGTAACACTAGTATTCTTTTATAATTTCCTATCATCTGTAATTCTTTTACCATTTATGATAATATTTTACAAACCTTTAGCTATGCATACAATTATCTATTTAATTTTAGCTGGATTAATGTACATAATTGTAGAGTTTACATTAATTTTAGCATATAAATATGCTCCAGCTAGAGATATAGCGTTATTTAGATATACTGATATAATCTTTTCTGCCATACTTGGATTTTTAGTATTTAATAAAATCCCATCTTTTATGGAAGTAATAGGTTATATAATAATCGTTATAGCAGCTATATTACTTCTTTTATATAGACCTAAAAAATATGCATAAGTAATTTTTAAAATAAGGAATAATCTATTTTTTAATTTGAAAAAAAGATTATTCCTTATTTTACTGTTTGTCTTTCTACAATATAAGGTTTTAATATAATTTCTTTTCCATTTGAAGCATTTGAATTAATTATGTCTATTAATAAATTTAATGATTCTTTTCCCATTTCATAAATTGGTTGACCTATAGTTGTTAATTCTGGTTCTATATATGAACAAATACCTATGTTATCATATCCTAATATACTTATATCTTTTGGAATTGATATGTCTTTTCTCATTAAGCTTTTTATTCCTCCAATAGCCATAATATCACTACTATAAAAAATAGCATCAACCTTATTTTCTGTTTTCAATATTTTTTCTGTTCCCATTATTCCACCTATAAGAGAAATTTCTTCTTCAAAAATTATTTCTTTTTTTAATATTCCATACTGATTTGCTACTTCACAGAAATATGTTAATCTAGGATCTACTTCTCTACCTTCTCGTTTTCCACCAATAAACCCTATAGATTTTTTATTATTTTTTATTAAATAATCAATTCCTAATTTAATGCCATATTTATTATCACAAAATACTCCATTTATAATTTTTTCTCCAATTATTTTTCTATCTAAAACTACAAAAGGCACATCATTAATTTTAAGCATATTAATTGAATTGCTTTTTTCACCAATTGGACAAATTATTACTCCATCTACTAATTTACTCATTAATAATCTTGCATTTTTTTCTTCTTTTTCTACACTATTTAAAGTATTGCATAATATCATACTATATCCTAACTTTTCTGCTTCAACTTCAATTGCTTTTGCCATTTCAGAAAAATATGGATTCTCTATATCTGGCACTATAAATCCTATTGTATTAGTTTTTTTTGTACTTAATCCTCTTGCTAATGAATTAGGAATATAATTTAATTTTTTTGCAGTATCTAAAATCTCTTTTCTAGTTTTTTCTGATACATTTATATTTTTATTATTTAAAACTAAAGAAACTGTTGTCTTTGATACATTTACAGCTTTTGCTATATCTAGAAGAGTCGCTTTTTTCATGTCATTATCGTCCTTTGCAATTTAATATATATATTAAATTATAATACTAGTTATTCTCTTCTTCAAATTTAATAGATAATTTTAATCTATCTTCTCCAATTATATAATTAGGAAATTCAATATTCTCTAAATATTCTTTTGGATCTATCATAGCTGGACTAAAATGAGTTAATAAAAGCTTTTTAACATTTCCCTTTTCGGCTAAATTACTACTTTCTCTAAAAGTCATATGTTTATTTTTTATAGCTTTTTCAATATCTTTATCATCTCCGTATGTTCCTTCACATATAAATAAATCACTTTCTTTTATAAATTCAGCCATATTTTCAACTGGCCTACTATCTGTAATAAAAGATACTTTTATTCCTCTTCTACTATCTCCGAGAACCATATTAGGATTATATATTTTTCCTTCAAATTCTACTGAATTTTCTTTTTGTAGTTTATTCCAAAGAAGTTTGGGTACATTATTTTTTATAGCTTTTTCAACATTGAACTTTCTATCTCTTTTAATATAAAAGTTATATCCTAAACAAGGTGAAGAATGGTCACATTCTATAGAATTTATTTTTAAATCCCATTCTTTATCATTAACTTCTAACCCTTTTTCTTTATTTAATTTTAAATTTATTTCTTCTTCATTTTCTAAAATATTTATTTTATAAGGTAAATATTTTGCTATTATTAAAAGATTTTCAACTACTTCTTTTATTCCTTTTGGGCCTATTATAGTTAAATCATCAACTCTCCCACTATTTCCTATTGTAGATAAAAGTCCTGGTAATCCAACTATATGATCTCCATGCGTATGGGAAATAACTATTACATCTATAGATTTAAATCCCCATGAAATCATACGTATAGATACTTGAGTTCCCTCTCCACAATCAAGTAATATTTTTCTTCCTTTATATTCAAATAATGTTGAAGATAAATTTCTAAAAGGCATTGGCATACCACCACCACATCCTAATAAACATATATTTAACATTTTTATTTCTCCTTTTTCTTTTTTATTTTAGTATATCTTATTTTTTTGTTTTTAATTAATACTTATTTACGAGTATTTTATATAAATGCATTATTATTTGTTTATATTATTTTAATTTTAATGTATAATAATTCTAAAAATAAATATCGTGTATTGTTATACACAATATGTTAAAAGGAGTAATTTTTATGAAGTTTTTATTTATTGGAGGATATGGTACAATTGGACATTCTATTGTAAACCTTATTTCTCAAGATTCAGAAAATATACTTTATATTCTTAAAAGACATATAACTGAAGATTTACCTAAAAAAGATAACATTATCTATATACAAGGGAATGGAAAAGATGAAGAATTTTTAAGCAATATAGCTGATAAGTATAACTTTGATGTAGTATTTAATTTTATTATTTTTGATCCAAAAGAAGCAAAAATAAATATTAAAGCCTTTAAAAATAAAATTAAACAATTTATCTTTATTTCAACTGCATGTGTATTTGATAGAGATTCTTCTGTTCTTATAAATGAAAAAACTAAAAAAGGAAATAAATATGGAAATTATGGCCGTCTTAAATTAGAATGTGAAAATGAATTTTTAAAAGCTTTAAAAGAATTTAATTTTCCAATAACAATAGTTAGACCAAGTCAAACATATAGTGGAAATAGAATTTCTCTTAGTATTAAAGGCTCTTCTTGCTGGTCTGTAATTCAAAGAATTATAGATGGAAAAGAAGTTATAGTTCATGGAGATGGTAAATCTACATGGGTATCAACTCACTCCGATGACCTAGCTAAAGGAGTTTATCCTCTTATAAATAATCCTTTAGCAATTGGAGAAGATTTTAATATTACTAGTGATGAAATTTTATCTTGGGATCAAATTTACAATACTATAGGAGAACTTCTAAATAAAGAAGTTAATATAATTCATATTCCAACTGACATTTTAAAAGAAAGTAAAAAATATGATTTTGTAACTTCAATTTTAGGTGATAAACAGTATTCTGTAATATTTGATAACTCTAAAATTAAATCTTTAAATAAAGATTTCCATTGCGATATTACGTTAAAAGAAGGTCTAAAGAAATATTTAGAATTTATGGATAAACATCCTGAGCTTAAAATTATAGATTCTGATTTTCAAAATTGGTGTGATTATTTAATAAAAAATTATAAGAAAAATATAATTCAGATTGGAAGCTTCTAAATAAAAAACCGGACAAAATACTTGTCCGGTTTTTTATTTAGAAACTTATCTTAACATATTTAATATAATTGCGACAAAAATAACAATAACAAAAATTATAAAAAAGATTTTAGCAATTATTGTTGAAACTCTATCACCTTCTGCATTTTTTCTTTTAAGCTCTGAAATTCCATTATTAATTAGAAGTTTATTGAACTCAGGTAAATCTGAATTTTCCATTTTTTCAGTACTATACATATAATAACCATTAGAAATATTATTTTCTTTTATCCTTAAAATCTGGTAGTATATATTAATTATTTTTCCTTCAATCATTATATTATCAAACATAGATACTCCTTCTATGTTTTTTAAATCTATATTTTTTATCTATACTAATCTAAAAAAATTATCTAAACAATATAATTTAAGTTTTGATTCTGTTAAAAAAACTCTATAGTAAGATGTTCCCCCCATATCCCAATAATCTGGAGCTGCACTTCTTATTGTTCTATAAAACAGTCCTTTATAAAAAAATTTACTTGAAAAGTTATTGTCTATATAATCAGTTACAACTTTTCTAAGTATTTTATGCTGTCTTACTCCATAGGCTATAGATGAATCTATTAGTTCCCCTAAATTATCTAATTCTAATATTTTTTCTTCAATACACCCAATATCTAATTTTGTATACTTTTTGTAGTAAAAATGTATAGACTCATTAAGATCTCGTATCTGTTTAGGGGACATTCCTTTTTTTATAAGCTCTGCTTTTTGAAAATCTGTAAAATATTTTTTCATATATAGCACCTTCTCATTTGTTATTAATATGTTATTATTTATAATTTTACCAATTAAAAGCTTTTATACAAATAACCAATATATTACTTTTTTGTTAATTTTAATATATGTGTTTTATTTTTTAATTTTTATATATTGAATCTGTTCTAAATATAAAAACATATTATATATTTAAAAAAAATTTTTAATTAAAAAAGGACTTTTTCATGTGAAAAAGTCCTTTTAGTTAGCTTAAAATAAAGTTTTTATTTTGTATAAATTAATGATGAACTCTTCTTCTATCTCTAGCAAAGAATGATATAGCGTATAGCCCACCTAATCCTACTAAAATATATATTATTGCACTTAATACTCCTATTCCGAATATAGCTTCTACAACATTAAATCCAAAGAATCCTATAATTCCCCAATTTATTGCTCCTATTACTATTAATATTAAAGCAATTCCATCTAAAAATCTCATAATAAATTACCTCCTGTTATTAAGATAATTTTATTTTGCCCTGTATTAAGATAATTATTCCTCTAATCTCCCTGCTAAATTTCCAGTAGAAAATGCTATTTGAAGATTATATCCTCCAGTTTCTGCATCTACATCAATTACTTCTCCACAAAGATATAATCCTTTAACTATTTTAGATTGCAAAGTAGATGAATTTATATCTTTAACAGATACTCCTCCACTTGTTACCATAGCTGCTTTTATTGTTAATGTTTCTCTTGCAGTAATAGTCATTTCCTTTATCATAGAGATTAATTTATTTTCATCTTTTTTCTTAAGTTCTGCTGATTTTACTTCTTCTAAATCACATAAGCTTATTATCTGCTTTAAAAAGTTTTGAGGTAGAAGTCCTTTCATATTATTTATAACAGTTTTTTGAGGATTCGATCTTATTATGTTTCGTATCTCCTCTCTGCTTTTGTCACTTAAAAAATCTAAAGTTAAAGTTATATCATCATTTTCAAGAGCTTTATTTATATATGAAGATAATTTTAATACTCCAGGTCCTGATATACCAAAATGAGTAAATATCATATCTCCCATTTGTTCAAATTTTTTCTTTTTAACCTTTGCTCTCATTACAACTTCTTTCATTGAAATTCCTTGTAGTTTTGACATAAAATCCTCTTTTATTACTAATGGGATAAGTGCTGCATACTGAGGTCGTATTTTATGTCCATACTTTTCTAATATATCATACATACTACCATCTGAACCTGTTTGAGGATGACTTTTTCCTCCAGTTGCAATTATTACTTTATCTCCATTAATTACTTCTATATTATTTATAACTACTCCCTTTATTTTACCTTCTTCTACAATTAAATCTGAAACTTTAGAATTATATAAAATTTTTACTCCTTTATTTTTTAAATCATCTAAAAGAGTTTTTATAACATCATCTGCTTTATCACTTCCTGTATAAACCTTTTGATCATATTCAACTTTATATTCTAAATTTTTACTTGAAAAATAATCTAAAAGATCTCTATTTGTAAATCTATAAAAAGCTGAATATAAAAATTTTTTATTTGTAACTACTTTTTGTAACATCTCATCAATATCTCTATTATTTGTTATGTTACATCTTCCTCCTCCAGTAAGTTTAAGTTTTTTACCAATTTCATTATTTCTCTCTATTAAAATAACTTCATTTTTTTCTGAAGCTTTTAATGCTGCCATTATTCCTGCTGGTCCTCCACCTACAACAATCACTTTTTCCATATATAAATCTCCTCTATTTCAATTTTTTTCCTAACTCCTCTAAAACATTAAAAACTTGACATAATCCTAGAGCTTCCCTTGTTAAAGAATATTCAACATGTGGTGGAATTTCATCAAATTGTTCTCTTAATACTAATTTATTTTCTATTAATTCTTTTAATATTCTAGTAAGCATTATACTTGATATTCCATCTATATTTTTTTGCAATTTATTAAAACGTATTTTATCTTCTTTATATATTTCTAGAATAACTCTCAATCTCCATTTTCCACTTAAAAGCTTTAATGACTTTTCTATTGCATCTTCATCTCTTAGTTTCTTTTTCTTCATATAAAGGTCTCCTTACTAAACTTTTTGTAAGTAAGTAAACTTTGTTTGCCTACTTGTCATAATTTTAATGTAATAATATAATCTCAATAAAGATATACATTAAAAATTATACGGTATAAATTTAAAATTTAAAAGAAAGAAGTTGATTTTTAAATGATGTTAGTTGATAACGAAAAATGTATAGGATGTACTCTTTGTACTCAAGATTGTATAGTTAGTGATATTGAAATGAGAGATGGTAAAGCATTTATAAAAAATGAATCTTGTATAAGTTGTGGACACTGTATAGCTATATGTCCTAAAAACGCTGTATCTACAAATCACTATGATATGAATGAAGTTAAAGAATTTGATAAAGATACTTTTTCAATTACACCTGAAAATTTAATGAATTTTATAAAATTCAGAAGAAGCACTAGATTATTTAAAAATAAAGAAGTTGAAAATGAAAAATTAGAGAAAATTTTAGAAGCTGGAAGATTTACTCAAACAGGAAGCAATATGCAAGATGTATCTTATGTTGTTATTAAAGATAAATTACAAGAGCTTAGAAAATTAGTTCTTGAAACTTTAAATGACTTAGGTAATAAATTACTTACTGGTTCATCAACTGCAGATTATATAAAAAATTATGCAAAAATGTGGATCAAAATGTATAATGACTTTTTAGAAAATCCTGATGGAGAAGACAAGCTTTTCTTTAAAGCTTCTGCTTTAATAATAGTTAAATCTCCTTCATATGTTAATGGTTCTTTAGCTTCATCTAACATGGAACTTATGGTTAACGCTCTTGGCCTTGGAACATATTTTAGTGGATTCTTAGCAAGGGCTGCTGTTGCAAATCCTAAAATAAATGAATTTTTAGGATTAAAAGAAGGTGAAAATCTTGTTACTTGTATGGTTATAGGATATCCAAGAGTTACTTATAAAAGAACAGTTCCAAGAAAAGAAATATCTGTTGAGTGGATTTAAATTAAAAAATATCCTAAAGTATATTTATACTTTAGGATATTTTTTAAAATTCTAGTCTATCTATTATTTCTAAACCTAGCTCTTTAGCAAAATCTAATCCTTCTTTATAATCTTTTAAATCTTTTGGATTATGTGCATCTACTCCTATTATTCTTTTAACTTTATATTCTTTTGATAGTTTCCAAAATTCTTTATGAGGGTATGGATATCTTTCTCCATCTTTACATTTTACTTTTGCTTTCTTCATTCCATTTATATTTATTTCTAATGGCATATTTAATCTTTCTGCGGCTTCTAGAATTCTTCTTGAAGCTTTTATTGAATATTCATCCCATTCTTTATATATCATGAAGAAAAGATCTGGATGAGCTAAATATTTAAAAAGACCAGTTTCCATTGATTTTATTACATGATTTATGTATTCTTCTAACATAGAATGATCTAATTCCCATCCTACATAAACCCAATTCCCTTTATGTTTAAAAAAGTGAGCTCCTAAAATTAAATAATCAACTTTGTATTCTTCTTTTAATTCTTTATAAATCCATTTTAGCTCTTCAAAATATTCACATTCTAATCCTTTTTTTATTTTAATTTTATCTTCCATAATCTTTTTAACAGAGTCTATTTCACTAAAATAACTACTAAGTTCATCATAAAACATTCTCGATTTATCATCAATTCCTAATCCTGGATGCGGCATATGATCTGATATTCCTATTTCTTCATATCCTTCTTCTATGGCCATTTTTACATAATCTAAAACATTTCCAGTAGCGTGCTTACATCTTAAATTATGAGTATGGTAATTAGTTTTCATTAATATCACTCCAATTAAATTTTAATTTCATCATTATAATACCACATATTTTTTAATTTATTTTAAACTCTATTAAATCATTTTTTATTATATAGCTATTTAATTATAAAAATATTATAATAGATTCTATATTTATGATTTTTTTATAAATAACATTAAAGAAAATAGACTATTAAAACATTATTATTAAGGAGTGTGTTCATTATGAGTAATGGAGAAAGAATTATTTGCAAATGCAAAAATGTTAGTTATATAGATATTAGAAAGGCTATGATAAATGGAGCTAGAACTGTTGATGAGATTAAAGAAGCTACTGGTGCTGGAACTGGATGCGGTGGATGTATTCCTGAAATCGAAAAAATATTAGCTAGTGTTTGTGGATGTAAAAACGTTTCTATGGAATCTGTAGTTAATGCAGTAAAATCTGGTGCTGATACTGTAGAAAAAGTTGGAGAAATCACAGGTGCTGGTACTGGCTGTGGTAGATGTAAGGCATTAATTCAAAATGTAATTGATAAAAGAGGTTAATTTTTTTAAAGCCAAAGTAAAATTTTACTTTGGCTTTTATTTATTTATGAACTTCTTATTCATAAACAATAAATATAATTAACTATTTATACCTAGATTTTTTTATTATATGATGCTAACATTTTAAGAATGAAATATTTTAAATAAAAGGAGGATTTTTATGGATAGAGATTATATTTTAGGAAAAGAAAAGATTCAGAAATCTGTTCTAAAGATAAGTTCTCCTTCTGCTATTTCTACAGTATCTACTGTAATTTATAACATAATAGATACAATTTTTATAGGAAGATATGTTTTTTCTATTGGTATTGCTGCTGTATCTTTATACTTACCAATTCAAATGATGATTTCTTCAATTGCTATGCTTTTTGCATCTGGAGTTGGTTCATTTATATCTAGACAATTAGGTAAAAAAAATATAGATAAAGCAGAAAAAGCTGTTGGAACATTAGTGGCATTTATATTAACTATATCTATAATTCTTTGTATTATTGGTTTAATTTTTACAAAAGATATTGTAGAGTTATTTGGCGCTAGAGGAAATGCTATTTATTATTCCTCACGATATGCAGAAATGATGTTTATAGGAATCTTATTTAATCCTCTTTGTTTAGCATCTAATAATGTTATGAGAGGTGAAGGTTCTACAAAATATTCTATGATTGGTACAGTTATAAGTATTATATCTAATATTTTTTTAGATTTTATTTTTATAGTAATATTTAAATGGGGAGTCTTAGGAGCTGGATTAGCAACTACTATTGCTAAACTTATAAATTTACTTTATGTAATTTATTGCTTTAAATTTAAGACTCTACTTAAAGTAAAATTAAAATATATTAAATATGATTTTAAGCTTATTAAAGAATGCTTACCTATTGGATTTTCAACTTTCCTGAATCAATTTGCAGGGAGTATATCAATAATGCTATTAAATAACGATTTATATCACTTTGGTGGAAATTATGTTATAGCTGTATACGGGATAGTTTTCAAATTAACCTCCATCATACAAAAATCTGTAGCAGGCTTTAACAGAGGTAATCAACCTTTAATAGGTTATAATTTTGGAGCAAATAATATAAAAAGAGTAAAAGAAGCTGTAAAATGGGGATTTATATTTTCAACTGGAGTTGCATTAATTGGAACTATTTTAATAATGATTTTTTCTAAACCATTATCAGAAATGTTTACTACTAAACTGGCTTTAATTAATTATAGTAGTAAAATTTTAATAATAGCTTTATTAGCCTCTCCATTCTTAGGAATATATTTTCTTTCAATTTCCTTCTATAGAGCTATTGGAAGAGCTAAAGAATCCATAATTCTTTCTTTATTTAGAAGAGTAATTTTCTTTATTCCATTATTATATATACTACCTTATGGATTTAATTTAGGATTAGAAGGTATATGGATTGTTTTACCTTTATCTAATTTTATTTCAGCTTTATTTGCTGGAACTTTGCTTTTAAGAACTTTAAAAACTTTAAAAGTTAATTAATAAAAAATATACAAGTTTATACTTGTATATTTTTTATTTATTTTTATATAACACTTTTAATAATTATTAATGATATAATTTTATATATAATTATATAGGAGGTAATATTATGAATGGAAATTGGAATTTAAATAACTTATATTCTAGCTTTGAATCACCTGAATTTAAGGCTGATATGGATTTATTTAATAAAAAAATTAATAATTATAAATCTTTTGTATCTTCAATAACTAATGATAGATTTGATTTAAAAGAAAAACTAAAAAAATATATAAATGAAACAAACAATTTTAAAGCTTTATCAAATAAACTTATAATGTATTCAAATTTAGTAATGAGCGTAAATACTAAAGATTCAGTGGCTATTAAAACTCTTGATATACTTGAACAAAAATTAGCTTCTATTGCAGATTCAAAAGCTAAACTATATAAATGGATAGGTTCAATAGATAATTTATCAGAAATAATAAATTCATCTGATTTATTAAAAGAGCATACATTTCATCTTAATGAAATAAAAGAATATAGTAAACATATATTAAGTGATAGAGAAGAATTAATAATTGCTCAAATGAAAGGTTCTGGATCTTCTTCTTGGACTAAATTAAAAGATTTAGAAACTTCATCTTTACTTGTTGATATTGAGATAAATGGTGAAAAAAAATCTTTACCATTAAGTGTTGTTAGAAATATGGCTTTTGATAAAGATGAAAAAATTAGAAAGGCTGCTTATGAAGCTGAATTAAAGTCTTATAAAAAAATCGAAAATTCTGTCTCTTCTGCTTTAAATGGAATTAAAGGTGAAGTTATAACTATTTCTAAATTACGTGGATATTCTAGTCCTTTAGAAGAAACTGTTATTAATTCTAGATTAGATATGAAATCTTTAAATGCAATGCTTTCTGCTATGAAAGAAAGTCTTCCTGTATTTAGAAAATATTATAAAAGAAAAGCTGAATTATTAGGAAATAAAAATGGTCTTCCTTTTTATAATCTTTTCGCACCAATAATAGATTCTGAACAAAAATTTACTTTTGATGAAGCTAAAGATTTTATAATTAAAAATTTCACTACTTTTTCAGAAAAACTAGGACTTTTTGCTAAAAATGCAATTGAAAATGAATGGATAGATGTTTATCCTAAAGAAGGAAAAGTTGGTGGTGCATTTTGCGAAAATCTTCATATGATAGGCGAAAGTCGTATAATGCTGAATTTCGGAGAAACTTTAAGTGATGTAATAACTTTAGCTCATGAATTAGGTCATGGATATCATGGAGAATGTCTTTTAAAAGAAAGTGAAATAAACTCAGAATATCCTATGCCTATTGCTGAAACTGCTTCAACCTTCTGCGAAACAATAGTAAAAAAAGCTGCCGTAAAAGGTGCAAGTAAAAATGATGCCCTTGCTATTTTAGAAACAGAAATTTCAGATTGCGGTCAAATAATTGTAGATATTTTAAGCAGATTTCTTTTTGAAAAAGAAGTTTTTGATAGAAGAAAAGAAGCCTCTTTAAATTCAGAAGAATTAAAAGAAATTATGATTAATGCTCAAAAAGAAACTTATGGAGATGGTCTTGATTTTAATTATCTTCATCCTTATATGTGGGCTTGTAAACCACACTACTATTATGCAGAAGCAAATTTTTATAATTTTCCTTATGCTTTTGGACTTTTATTTTCAAAAGGACTTTATGCTGAATACTTAAAGAGAGGTTCTGAATTTGTTGAAGATTATGATAAACTTTTAAGTGTAACTGGTAAATCAAATTTAGCAGATATAACTAAACTTATGAATATTGATATTCAATCAATTGATTTTTGGAGAAACTCTTTAAAAATAATTGAAGATGATATAAATAATTTCTTAGAATTAAGTAAAAATTTATAATAAAAAAACTTGCTAAAATTTTTAGCAAGTTTTTTTATTAAGATATATAATCTTTTGCAAAATTATATTCATAAGTTTTTTCTGCAAGAACTGAATTATATGAATCTAAATTTATTTTATATTTATTTCCTATATTAGGCTCCCCTTCACAAAAACTAAATGCTATATTCTTTGATAAATCTTCTAGATTTTGAATATTGAAATTTTGTATATTAGGAATAGCTGTTTTATTAAGATTTTCTAACTTATTAATATTATTAATTTGTTTATTAATAAGATTACTTAATTCTTCTGAATTTTTATTTTTTAAACTTATAAGATTCTCTTTTATATTTTCTAACATAGTATAATCTTTATTTAAAATACTAACAGCAGTATCTTTAGCTATTAAATCTCTTAATGTGTATTCTATTGTATTTCCCATATCTCCAGAAATAGCTTGTATCTCTATAGTATTTCTTAAAAATGAATTCATATACTCTGGTCCATTAGTTAAATTTTGTACAGTTTTCGATGATGTTGCATTTTCTTCTTTTATATTACTTTTTACAAAATAACTTCTTGGAATTACTATTAATATTCCAACTATAATTACTATTAATATTCCTAATAAACTCTTAATCTTCATTCGTATATCTCCTTAAAGGATTTTTTCTTTTTCTTCTATAATAGCATATTATAACTATTCTAAAATTACACATAAATTAAATAAATACAAAAAAATTATGAACTCTTATCTTTTAGAATTTATAAAATCTATTCTTTCTTTTATCCTTTTTAAAGATAAGTTCTCTCTTATATCATTAATCTATTTTTCATTTAAACTTTTTTCCACACTCTTTTTAACTTTATTCTTCAATAAAATCCATTATTTCTTTATTAAACTTATCCTTTTCATCATAAAAAAGTCCATGTCCACTATTACAAAACTTTATTAATTTAGAATTCTTTATAAGCTTTCTTTGTTGTTCTGCTAAAGGAAATAAACATACTCTATCATGAATACCATGAGTAATTAATGTAGGTACATTTATTTTTTCCATATCCTTAAATAATTGTTCTTCATCAAGCCAAGTATTAGCAATTTCAGCTGTAGCCCAACTTGCAGCTTGTAAACCTAATAATAAGAACCATTCCATAAACCATTTACTATGCTTTTTATAAAAGAATGTGTCACCAAAATTCTTTAGCATTTTAGGCCTATCACTATATGTTCCTTCTATTATTTGATAAACATCTTCACGCTTTATTCCATAAGGAAAATATGGACGCCTTATAAGACTTGGAGCTGCTGCCGCACAAAGAATAAGTTTATCTACTCCATAACCTTTATGCCTATTCATATATCTTATGGCTATTGCACCTCCTGTAGAATGTCCTAATAATATAAAATCCTTTAATTTTAGTTCATCTACCACTGCCTTTATATCATCACTTAATGTATCATAATCATATCCATTTACAGGTCTATCAGATTTACCAAATCCTCTTTGATCTATTCCAATACATCTATATCCTTTTTTTATTAAATCATTATATTGATATTCAAATAACTCATGACTTCCTGGCCATCCATGTAAAAAAACAATTGTTTTATGCCCATTTTCATTAATATCTTCTAAATATACCTGAACATCCTCTTCAACTTTAACGTAAAATCCCATAAATTCACTCCATTAATAACATATTTATTAATAAAATACTCTTATAACGGAATAATTGTTCATATAAAAAATATATAATTCAAATATGTTTATTATACACTTAATTGGTACACTCTTATTATAGTAAATTTATATTACTTCCTTTATTTTTATATTATATAGCAAAAAAGAGTTAGATTTTCAACTAACCCTTTCTATTAAAATTATATAATTTTAGTTGTCCATTCATCACAATTCCAAATATCTGTAACAACATCTCTATAAAACTCTGGTTCATGTGAAACAAGTAATATTGTTCCTTTATATTCTTTTAATGCTCTCTTTAATTCATCTTTAGCATCTTGATCTAAGTGGTTTGTAGGCTCATCTAGAATTAATATATTTGTTTCTACATTTAGAATTTTACATAATCTAACTTTTGCTGCTTCTCCTCCTGATAAAACTCTTATTTTTGATTCTAGTTGCTTTGTAGTAAGCCCACATTTTGCAAGTGCTGATCTTATTTCATATTGAGTTTTACTTGGGAACTCATTCCATACTTCTTCTATACAAGTGTTATTGTTATCTTCTCTATCTTCTTGTTCAAAATATCCTATTTGTTGATAATCTCCAAGTCTAACATTTCCACTTAAAGGTTTTACTTTTCCAAGTAAGCTTTTTAAAAGTGTTGATTTTCCAAGTCCATTTGCACCTACTAAAGCTATTTTTTGACCTCTTTCCATATAAAGATTTAATGGTTTTGTAAGAGGCTTATCATATCCTATTACTAGATCTTCTGTCTCAAATATTATTTTTCCTGCTGTTCTTCCTTGTTTAAAATTGAATTCTGGTTTTGGTTTTTCTTCTGAAAGTTCTATTCTTTCCATTTTATCAAGTTTCTTTTGTCTTGATTTTGCCATACCAGTTGTTGCAACATTTGCTTTATTTCTTGCAACGAAATCTTCAAGCCTTGCAATTTCTTTTTGTTGCTTTTCATAAGCTTGGATAAGTCTCTTTTTATTTTCATCATATATTCTTTTAAACTCATAGTAGTCTCCTACATAACGAGTTAATTTTCTCTCTTCAACATGATAAATTAAATTTACTACATCATTTAAAAATGGTATATCATGTGATATAAGTATAAATGCATTCTCAAAGTTTTGTAGATATCTTTTAAGCCATATTATATGTTCTTCATCTAAATAGTTTGTAGGCTCATCTAAAAGTAATATATCTGGATTTTCTAAAAGTAATTTTCCAAGAAGTATTTTAGTTCTTTGTCCTCCTGATAAGTCATCTACATCTCTATCAAGACCTAAATCTAAAAGTCCAAGCCCTTTAGCTACTTCTTCTACTTTTGCATCTATAAGATAAAAACCATTGTTATCAAGCATATCTTGTATAACAGCTGTTCTTTCTAACATTTTATTTAGTTCTTCTTCTGTACAATCTCCCATTTTTCCATAAAGATCATTCATTTCTATTTCTAAATCAAAAAGATATTTAAAAGCATCTCTTAATGCATCTCTTATACTTGTTCCCTTTTGAAGTACTGCATGTTGATCCATATATCCAACTCTAACATTGTTTGACCAAATTACTTTTCCTTCATCTGGCATAAGCTTTCCTGTAATTATATTCATAAAGGTAGATTTACCTTCTCCATTTGCTCCAATAAGTCCAACATGTTCCCCTTTTAAAAGTCTAAAGGAAACATCTTCAAATATAGCTCTATCACCAAATCCATGATTTACATTTTTAACTGTAACTACGCTCATTTTTTCCTCCTAGTATAAACATTTCTACAAATTAGTTTAAATTATCCCAATCTCTTTGTAAAGAAATTTAGTATTAATTATCTTTCAAATATAAAACTTAAAAGATGATTTAAACATAAAAATTTAAATCATCTTTTTATTAATCCATTGTATTCATTTTATGTCCACATGTTTTGCATTTATAATATTTTTTGCCATATTGATTATTATCATAAGCATATTCATATTCTTCTAAAATATCTCCACATATAGGACAAATTTTCTTATCTTCCAAAGCTTTTCTCCCTAATGTTTTTTTATTATTATAAACTTTTAAACTTATTTTTTCAAATTCTAATTTTTATCTTTAAATATATTTACTATTTTAAATATTACATAGCATATTTATTATATCTATATATTTTATATTTGAACTGGATTTTTATTTGCCATCTGTAATTCTAATGCTACTTCTTTATTTTCCATATAAATATTTTTAGTAAAATGATTTAATTCATCTGCATAATATTTTAATTTATTTATATTTAAAACATTTATCTTTCCATTATCTATATCATACTGTATATAATTATTTGAATAATCATTATATGTTTCTTTAAAACTTTTTATTATTCTAATTAACTCTTTGCATTTTTCCTTATCATAAGGACTTCCATATTTCAAAATTATATCAAAAGGCTTTAAGGTATTTTTTATTTCCTCATTTGAACCTACTTGAAAAACATAACCTAAACTTTCTCCAGTATTAGTTATATATTTGTCTAAATTTACAAGATCATTTATATAATCACTTTTACTAACTTTTCCATCTTCATAATCATATGTTTCTTTTATCATTTCATTAAAATAATCACTATAACAAATTCCAAGGGAAGCTAAAAGATTTTCTCCATAGTCATTTTCCGTTATCATATAAGTTAAGTTATTAGATTGCAATTGTGTAAAAAGATTTAAATTATTTGGTGCTATTTGATTATTAAAAAAACTTTTTAATGTATTTATCTGTCCTGTTGTATATTTCCACGGTTCTTCTTTAGGTATCGTAGAAATATATGCCCCTATGCATACAACTATTATTAATCCCCCTACTATTATTTTTAGTAGATTTTTTTTCAAAGTATGCCACCTCTTTATTTCTCAAAATTATTATCAATTTTTCTGAATAATATTATACCTTATTAAAAATTTTTTTGATGTAAATTTTAAACAAAGTTTCTCAATAAAATAAAAATAAAAAAGCTTGCCATTAACAAAAAAGCAAGCTTTTTGAATTTTTATTTAAAATCCTCAATTCTTATTATATTATCTATCTTTTTAACCGAAATAAGTTCATAAATTTCATCAATCGCCTCAATAATTTGACATTCTTTTGTATAATGAGTTATAAGTACAAGCGTAACAACCCCATCTTTTTCTTGTCCTCTTTGAATAACTGATCTTAAACTTACACCACTTTCTCCAAAAAGAGTAGTTATTCTTCCTAATACTCCTGGTTCATCATAAACTCTTATCCTTATATAATATTTACTTTCCACGCCTCTCATATCTCTAAACTTTTTATCCCAAAGATTATTCTTAACTACTGGATTTATATTATCTAAATCTATATTATTTTTTAATATGGTTATCATATCACTTACAACAGCACTTCCTGTTGGTAAATCTCCTGCTCCTCTACCATAGAACATTAAATCTCCAACTGCGTTACCTTTTATAAGTACAGCATTAAAAGAATCATATACATTTGCAAGAGGATGTTTTTTAGGTATCATTGTTGGATGAACTCTCATTTCAAGTTTTCCATTTTTATCTTTTACTATAGCAAGAAGTTTTATTACCATTCCAAACGCTCTTGCATATTTCATATCTATTGATTTTATATTTGTTATTCCTTCTCTATATACATTTTCTATATCTATTTTTGTTCCAAAAGCTAAAGAAGACAATATTGATAATTTATATTGTGCATCATATCCTTCAATATCTGATGTTGGATCTACTTCTGCATATCCCATTTCTTGTGCTTCTTTTAATGCATCATCAAAATCTAAACCTTCAAGCTCCATTTTTGTTAAAATATAATTTGTTGTTCCATTTATTATTCCGTACATCTCTTCTACTTTATTTGCTGTAAGACTTTCATTAATTCCTTGAATTATCGGAATTCCGCCTGCAACTGAAGCTTCATATTGAAACATTGTTCCCATTTCATCAGCTTTTTTAAATAATTCATCACCTTGAGTGGCAATAAGCATTTTATTAGCAGTAACTATATGTTTTTTTCTTTCTATACATTTTACTAAATATTCTTTAGCTGGATCAATTCCACCCATAACCTCTATTACTATTTTAATTGAACTATCTTCTAGAATTTCGTTAAAATCTATAGTTAGTAAATCTTTATCAATTTCAAATCCTCTTTCTTTATTCTTATTTCTAACAAGTATTTTAGAAACTTCAACTTCATAACCAGAACGCTTCATTATTTCATCTCTATTTGAATTTAATATCTTCCAAACTCCACGACCTACATTTCCAAGTCCTAAAAGTGCAATTTTAACTTTTTTCATAAATTCTCTCCCCCTTAATATTTTACCCCTAAAATTTATAGTCTCATTATAAACCCTTATTTTTATTTTTTCCATATTATGGAGTATTTTTTTTTATTTAAAAACACTTTATTTGTTTTGTTTAAAATTTAATTACAATAAAACATTTACATTTTAATACAAAAAACAATAAAAGGATATTGCTTTTTAACAATATCCTTTTATATAAATATATTAATTTAAAACTCTTCTTGCACAACCAACTAAACTCCAAGGAACATTTTGAATTGTTACATACGCATGTGAATGAGGAGCTACTATCCATTTTCCATTTCCTATATATACTCCAACGTGTACTGCATCTTTAAAGAACAATAAATCTCCTGGTCTTACATCATTTAAAGGAACTGCTCTTCCTGCATTAACTTGTTGATATGTTGTTCTACCAACTGAAATTCCAAGTTGACTAAATGCCCAATCTACAAGTCCTGAACAATCAAATCCTCTATATCCATGATTTATATATTGAGATGGAATGTCATATCTTCCTTCTGCTGCAGCAGTTGGAAACTCATTTTTTAATTGTTGAAGACTTGAGCTAGTTACGTATTGTCCTTCTGCTCCCCAAAGATAAGGTGATCCTATTTGATCTTTTAATAATGTATATAATTTTTCATAACTTGCACTATAATTTCCACTATTGTTATTTACAGAACTATTATTATTCACAGAATTATTATTATTTGTATTATTGCTTATCATATGATCAGATAATTTTATATAATTTGCACTTGTATAACCTATTTGACCATTATTATCTATCTTATACCAATCTCCAATACGAGCTAAAACTTTAACTCCTTGTCCATTTAAAAGATATCCTATTACTGATGAATTTAATGATGCTCCACTTCTTATTCTTAGTGAACTTTCTATATTTATAACTTGTCCATATTTATTACTATAAGTAATTTCTCCAGAATTATTTTTAATATCATTTGTTTCATTATGAATATCATTAGGATTTCCATTTACAATCTTTATATATGAACTGTAAACATATCCAGTAGAACCATTTACACTTATTCTATACCAATTTCCTTGTCTTCCAGTAACTTTAACTTGTTGTCCACTTAAAAGATATCCCATTACAGAACAATTTGTATTTGGTGCTGTTCTAATTCTTAAATTTGATTCTATATTTATAACTTGTCCAACTGCATTTTCAGATTGAAAATTATTTGTATTACTATTTGAACTATTATTTGCATTATTATGATTTACTTCAGCACTATTTACTATTTTAACATAATCACTAAAAACATATCCTACTTGATTATTTTTAGATATTTTATACCAATCTCCACTCTTGCCTAATATTTGGAATGTTTCACCATCATTTAAAGTTCCTAATATTGAAGAATTTGTTGAAGCTCCACTTCTTATTCTTAATGCTGAAGATACATTAACAACTTCTCCATATCCTTTTTCAGGAACAAAAGTATTATTATTAGATGTTGCTATTGTAGTATTTGAACTATTTACATTAGTATTGTTAGTAGTTGGAACTTGTCCATTATATAATTGTATATAAGAATCGTATACATATCCTACTGTTCCATTATTATCTATTTTATACCAATTACCTTCTTTTCCTGTTATTTTAACAGTACTTCCATCATATAATAATCCTATTATAGAAGAATTTGTTGAAGCTCCACTTCTTATTCTTAATGCTGAAGATACATTTATTACTTTGCCATTTTCATTAAGACTTCTAACAACTTTTTGTGCACTAACTGTTTCTATTTTTACTTCTGGTTTATTAACTACTGTATTATTAGATTGAACTTTATAAGTTTCTCTATCTATTTTATATTGGTCTTTAGTATTATTAGATTTAACTACATTATTGACATTTAAATCTCTAATATTATTTTGTGCTTTTACTTTATTTTCACTTTGTACTGACTTATTGTTTTTATTATTATTAGGACTGTTAAATGCTTCTGTATTATTATTATTCACACTTATATTTGGTGCTATATCATTTACATTAAAAACATTTATATAATCTGCACAAACAAATCCTGTTTTACCATTTATATTTATTTTATACCAGTCACCATCTTTTCCAATAATATTAACTAAATTACCTTCATGTAATCTTCCTATAATATTACTTTCAGTTGTTGCTCTTTCTCTTATTCTTAAATCTGTTTGTACATTAGTAACTTTTCCTGTTGTAATATCTTTTACAGTTTTATCTGTTGGTTCATTTACAACTATCATTTTATTCCCATTTAATCCTTTTATATAGTGACTATCTGAATATCCTTCTTGACCTTGATAGCTTATTTTATACCAACCATTAGTTTCTCCAATTACTTTAACAACTTGTCCATTTGTAAAGTATCCAATTACTCTTGAATTTAATGAAGGTCCACTTCTAAATCTTAAATTTGTTTCAACATTTACAACTTTACCTTCACTAGATTTCAAATCTATTTTATCTTTATTATTTCCATTTAATTCTTTTACATATTCTCCATAGACATAACCGTATCTATTATTATATTGGATTTTATACCATTTTCCTTCTTTACTAGCTATATTAAAGATACTTCCAGGCTGAAGATACCCTAAAATTTGTGTATCTATTGATGCACCTTGTCTAACTCTCAAATCTGAAGTAACATTTACGACTTGACCTTTATTTGTGTAAGTTTTCATGTTTTTTATATTGGTATTTGATGTATTTAAAGTATCTGCATGTGAAGTTATTGCATTTTTTGCAAGAACTAATGTAGCACTTGTTGAAGCCGCTAATACCAATGCAACTGCTTTATTTTTTTTCATTTGTTCACATCCCCTGATTTTTCTTCTTTCTCTTTATTTTATACCATTTTTATCTAATCATAAAGTTTTATTTTAATTTTTCTGTAACTTTTAGAATAAAATAATATTTTCTTAATATTTCTTGTAAAAAAAAGTATTAAAATCAGAAATTTTCTATGCGTTTATACATACTTTTTATTTTAAAACTTTAATATATCATTAATATCTTTTACTTCTAAAAATAATTCTCCTAATATTCCATGTTTTACATTTTTCTTAACTATATTATGAAAATCAGTTCCAGCAGTATAAAACATTCCTTTAGATTTAGCTATATTTTTGAAATATTCTATTTCAACTTTATTATGTCTAGGATGTATAGCCTCTATTCCGTCAAAATCATAATTTATAATATCATTTAAATTTTCTCGTTTTATTTTACCAGGATGAGCTAGAACTACTTTCGCTCCAAACATTTCCAAAAATTTAATTCCCTCAGATAATTCTAATCTTTTCTGTCCTTTCCTTACTTTTATTTTATCTTTGAATATAGATTTTAATTGATATACATTTTTCCTCTGTATAAAAGTAATTGCCTTTATAAATTTCTTATTTTTATAGATTTCTTTATTAAAATATCCTAATATATGAACTTGACGTCCTTTAAACCTTGTTGATAGCTCTATTCCTGGGATTACTTTTACTCCAATTTTTTTTCCTTCTTCTACTCCTTTTTCAACTCCATCTATAGTATTATGATCAGTTATTGATATATAATAAATGTCTTTCACTTTAGCCAAAGCAACTATTTGTTCAGGAGTAAATTTTCCATCTGATGCAGTAGAATGAATGTGTAAATCTACTTTTTTCATTTTCTCCTCCAAATTTTCTTTTTGCTAATATTCTATTCTTCTCTCTTTTTTTTGGAACTTTTTCAAAATTAAAAGAGGCTTTTTAAGCCTCTTTTAATTTATATCTTAAACTATTATTTTAATTCAGATTTTTCTTCAGATTTCTCTTCTGCTTTTGGAGCTTCTACTTTTTTATCATCTGATTTCTTTTCCTCTATTTTATCTTCTGCATTTTCTACTCTTACTGCATCAGTTGATTCAGTTTTAACATCTTCTCTTTTATTTCCTGCCTTACCTCTAGAAACATATACTTTTTTAGCTGTTGCTTGTGGTGGAATTGATTTTGTTATTTTTCCATCTAAAGCTGCTCCAATCATGTCCCCTTGTTTTATTTCAATATCTTTCTCTTTTTTATTACAAGAATCCTTAACTTCTGTATCTTTATCAACTGTAATTATCATTTGTGTCTTAGTTATTTCACATCCCTTTAAGTATCCACATACTAAAAGTTTTGTTTCTTTACTACCTTCGCATTTTTGTACTTTTACTACTTCTCCCATAAACATATTATGCTTCATAGGATTTGCAAATGCAGTAACTCCAAATACTCCTAAAAATAATAATAATGATATCAAGCTTCTTTTAATTTTTTTATTCATTCTTATTCCTCCTTTTAATATCATACAAGATTTATTTTCTCTAAAAGAAGCTTGTCCTATTCAAATTATAATTAGGAAATTTCTACCTAAAAAATGCCCCTAAGTTATATACTTAGAGGCATTTTAATTATTCTTCTTCTTTTTTTACTGAAATAGCTATTCCAAGATCTTCTAATTGATTAGCATCAACTATATTTGGTGCTTCACTTAAGTAGCAGTAAGCATTTTGATTTTTAGGGAATGCAATAACATCTTTTATATTTTCAGTTCCAGCTAAGAACATTATCATTCTATCTAATCCAAATGCTAAACCTCCGTGTGGTGGTGGTCCAAATTTAAATGCATCTATTAAGAATCCAAATCTTTCTTGTGCAGATTCTTCAGTAAATCCAAGTGCTTTAAACATTCTTTCTTGAAGTTTTGCATCATGAATTCTTATAGAACCTCCTCCAAGTTCTTCTCCATTTAATACTAAATCATATGCTTTTGATCTTACTTTTCCAGGATCAGTTTCTATCATATCTAAATCTTCATCCATTGGAGCTGTGAATGGGTGATGACATGCAGTATATCTTTCTTCTTCTTCACTATACTCAAATAATGGGAACTCTGTAATCCAAGTAAAATTAAATTCATTTTTATCTTTAATTAAATCTAATTTTTTAGCTAATTCTAATCTTAGAGCTCCTAGTCCTTGAAGTACTACAGAATCTTTATCTGCTAATATTAAAACTAAATCTCCTCGTTTAGCTGAACAAGCATCTAAAAGTTTTTGCATTTCTTCTTCTTTAAAGAATTTAGCTATTGGTGATTGTATTCCATCTTCTTTATTCTTTATCCAAGCTAATCCTTTAGCTTTATATGTTTTAACAAATTCACCTAATCTATCTATATCCTTTCTTCCCATAGAAGCTCCACCTTCTACAACAAGACATCTAACTGAACCGCCATTAGCTATAGCATCTGAGAATACTTTAAAATCTACTCCTTTAACTGCTTCAGTAAGATTTTGTATTTTCATTCCAAATCTTAAATCTGGTTTATCTGAACCATAGCTATTCATTGCTTCTGCAAAAGTCATTCTTTTAATTGGAAGACTTACTTCATGTCCTAAAACAGTTTTAAATACATGATCAATTAATCCTTCATTTAAAGCCATTATATCATCTTGTTCTACAAAGCTCATTTCTAAGTCTACTTGTGTAAATTCAGGTTGTCTATTAGCTCTTAAGTCTTCATCTCTAAAGCATTTTACTATTTGATAATATCTATCAAATCCTGACACCATTAATAATTGTTTAAAAATTTGTGGTGATTGTGGTAATGCATAAAACATTCCTGGATAGTTTCTAGAAGGTACTAAGTAATCTCTAGCTCCTTCTGGAGTACTTTTAGTTAATATTGGAGTTTCTACTTCTAAAAATCCATTTTCATCTAAATAGTCTCTAATTGCTTTTGAAGCTCTATTTCTTATCATAAATATATTTTGCATATCTGGTCTTCTAAGATCTAAATATCTATATTTAAGTCTTATACTTTCAGCTGCATCTAAATCTTCTTTTATATATATTGGTGGAGTTTCTGATTCTGAAAGAATTTTTATATCTTCACATTTTAACTCAACCATTCCTGTACTTAATTCTTTATTTGGTGCTGATCTTAATACTATTTCACCTGTAACTGCAATACAGTATTCTCCTCTCACACCTTTAGCTTTTTCAAATATATCTTCAGATACATCATCTCCAAATACAACTTGCATTATACCAGTTCTATCTCTTAAATCAATAAACTGTAATCCTCCAAGCTTTCTATTTCTTTGAACCCAACCCATAAGAGTAACTTTTTTACCCACATGTTCTTCTCTAGGTTCACCACACATCATTGTTCTTTTTAATCCATTTAACGCTTCTGCCATGTGACGTTCCTCCATATCTATATATAAAAAATTATTTTTGGCTTTTTATAATTTGTTTTATCTCTTCTAAATTATCAAGTTTTATATTAAACTCTTCTCTATCTTTCATTCTTTTTATCTTAGCTTCTTTAGTTCCTAATTCATCGTCACCTATTACTAAGTTAAATAATGCACCTATTTTATTGGCAAATTTCATTTCTGCTTTAAAGCTTCTTCCTGCATGATTTATCTCAGCATTAACACCAATTTCTCTTAACTTATGAGCAAGCTTAAAGGCATACATTTTTCCTTCTTCTCCTCTAGCTGATATATAAAGTTCTATATCATCTTCTCTTGGAACTTCAATATTTTCATCTTCTATTGTAGCTATAAGTCTTTCAATTCCCATACCAAATCCAACAGCTGGCATTTCAGGTCCACCGATTTCTTCAATCAGCTTATCGTATCTTCCTCCACCACAAACTGTATAATCATCATTTAATATTTCGAATATTGTTTTTGTATAGTAATCTAATCCTCTAACAATACCTGGATCTACTGAATATGGTATTTCTAAAACATCTAAGTACTCTTTTACTTTACTAAAGTGATCATTACATGAATCACAAGTATAATCTAATATTATAGGAGCATTTTTAGTTATTTCTTTACAACTTTTTTCTTTACAATCCAATATTCTCATAGGATTTTTTTCAAATCTAGTTTTACATGTTTCACAAAGTGAATCATAATTTTCTTTTAAGAAGGCTTTTAATGCTTCATTATATTTAGGTCTACATTCTGGGCAGCCTAAGTTATTTATATTTAATTTTAAACTTTTTAACCCAACTTTTTTAAGTACTCCCATTGCAAGAGCCATAACTTCAGCATCCATTGAAGGTTCTTTTGAACCAAACATCTCAACTCCATATTGATGAAATTGTCTATATCTTCCTTTTTGTGCTTTTTCATATCTAAAACAAGGTGTTATATAATATAACTTTGTTGGTTGAGCCTCATTAAAAAGTCTACTTTCAATAAATGCTCTTACTGCTGGTGCAGTTCCTTCTGGCTTTAATGTTATGCTTCTATCTCCTTTATCTTTAAAAGTGTACATTTCTTTTTGTACAATATCTGTAGTTTCTCCTACCCCTCTTAAAAATAGTTCTGTATGTTCAAAAACTGGAGTTCTTATTTCTTTTATTCCAAAATTTTTTGATATTTCTCTAAATATATTTTCAACATAGTGCCATTTATAAGCTTGACTAGGTAACATATCTTTAGTACCTTTAGGTGCTTGTATTTCCATCTATATTGCCTCCTTAATTATTGTATATTGTATTTAAAATATTAATTTTACCTTCTATCATTTTATCTATTCTTTTGATATATTCTTTAACATCTTTAACATTTGGATACCTTTCTATTCCTTTTGAATCTAAATTTACAATTTTTGATACTCCATCTGCTCCAAGAGCTATTATAGTTTGTCTTTCTTCTATCATTTGAATATTATAAATACATTCTTTTCCCTTCTTAGCATACCCCAAATTCTCCATATTTCCAACCATATTTTTTTGTCTGTACATATAATATGGATAAACTTCTAAATCTTTAGAGAGTTTTGTACTTTCTTCAAACATTTTTAATATTTCATCTTGTGATTTTATTCCTAAACCTTTTTTAAGTAAAAATTTCTCATAAAGAGTTGAACCTCTCTTTAATGATAATCCATGAACAGTTAAACTATCTGGTTTTAATTCCTTTATTTTTTCTACTGTTCTTTTAACTTCTTTTAATCCTTCTCCTGGAAGTCCAATTATAATATCCATATTTATATCTTCAAATCCAATTTTTCTTGCTAATTTAAAAATATTTACTGTCTCCTCTTCTGTATGTCCTCTTCCAATTAAAGAAAGAGTTTTATTATTCATTGTTTGAGGATTAATACTTATTCTATTTACCGAATAATTTTTCATTGTTAGCAACTTATCCTTACTTATAGAATCAGGTCTACCACATTCTACTGTAAATTCTTTTATATTTTTATCTTTAATAAAGGCTTTAAAAATACTCTCCATTATATCTTTAAACTCTAAATCTGAAACAGCTGTTGGAGTTCCTCCTCCAAAATAAACAGTTTCTATTTGAAGATTCTTTTCTTCTATGTATCTTTTTATACTATCTATTTCTCTTTTTAAAGCTTCTAAATAAGGTTTTACAAGATTTTTATTACTTCCTATTGGATTAGATGAAAATGAACAATAAACACATCTAGTAGGACAAAAAGCCATTCCTACATATATTGATATTTTTTCCTGTTCTCTATTTACAAAAAGTTTTTCAGATTTTGCAACTTCTATGCAAAGTTTAGTTTTCTCTTCTTCAGTTAAATACTTTTCCTTAAATATATTTATTATTTCTTCATCCGTTTTCCCTTCATTTATAAGCTTTAAAGCTATTTTAGATGGCCTTATTCCAACTAATATTCCCCAAGGATGATTTTCCTTAGTTAATTCTTTTAAACTTTCAAAAATACATTTTTTTAAAGTATTTTTTATATCTCCATTATTTTTTCTCTTTAAAATGAAGCTATCTTTTTTAAAGATAACTTCATCCTTAGAGACTTTTATTAAATAATCACAATTTAAAGTTTCATCTACAAATTTAAATTCATCTAATGGAAAATAAATATTAAACATATTATATACATCTATTCTGTATTTTAACTCATTTAGGTTTATATTTATCTTCATTACTAAATCTCCTTAATTTAAGAATGGATTTATTTTTTTCTCAAAACCTATTGTTGTTTTTGGTCCATGTCCCGGATAAACTTCGACTTCATCACCTAATATTAATAACTTATCTTTTATACTATTTAAAATAGTATTCATGTCACCACCTGGAAAATCTGTTCTTCCTATTGAACCTTGAAAAAGAGTATCTCCAGAAAATAGTTTTCCATCTACAAGAAAACATACACCTCCTTGTGTATGCCCTGGAGTATGAATAACTTTTATATCTAAATTACCTATATTAAGCTTTGTATCTTCTTTTAAAAATCCATCTGCTTTTCTTATATTACCAAAAACAGTGTTGTCATTTTCAATATAATGCTCTTCATTTTCATGCATATAAAAAGGAATTTTTAAAAGTTTACTTAAATATTCAACTCCTCCTACATGATCCATATGTGCATGTGTTAAGAGAATAAATTTAGGTTTAAAATCTAAATCTTTTATTATTCTTTCTAGTTTTAACTCATCTCCACCTGGATCTATTATCGCACCTTCTCTTGTTTTTTCATCAATTAATATATAACAATTTGCATCATATATTCCTGCTGGGATAGCTTTTATTATCATTTATACCATCTCCTTATATTATTAAAATTCTTTAGAACTGTCTAATAAAATTGTTACTGGTCCATCATTTTCTATAGAAACTTTCATATCTGCTCCAAATTCGCCACATTGAATTTTAAGTTCAGTTTCATTCATCATTTCTAAAAATTTTTTATATAATTCTTCTGCTTCTTTTGGGCTCATAGAATTCATAAAATTAGGTCTTCTTCCTTTTCTACAATCTCCGTAAAGAGTAAATTGAGATATAATAAGTATTTCACCTTTTATATCATTTACTGAAAGGTTCATTCTTTCTTTTTCATCTTCAAAGATTCTTAAATTTATAATTTTATCTTTTATATATTTCAAATCTTCTATTGTATCATCTTTAGAAATACCTATTAATACATTTAACCCTCTATTTATACTTCCTATAATTTCTCCATTTACTGTTACACTTGATTTAGAAACTCTTTGAACTACCGCTCTCATTTTTCAAAACCTCTTTTCTAACTATTCATTCTATATACATCTAATATTCCTTTAAGATTTCTTATTTTTCTCATAAGCTCTTTAAGTTGATCTATAGATTTTATTTTTACCTTTAAGTTTATTATTGCAACATTATTTTTAGCAGAATTAGCATTTAAAGCTGTTAGTACTAGCCCTGATTCATTAATTATAATCATTAAATCTGATAAAATTCCAAGCCTATCTTCAGCTTTTATTTGCACTTCTGCAACATAAGCTGATTTTTTATCTTCTCCAAAGCTTGCTTCAAGTACCTTATCTGGATCTTCTTTTATCAAATTTTGAAGATTAGAACAATCTTTTCTATGAATTGAAACTCCTCTTCCTTTAGTTATATATCCTAAAACCTCATCTCCTGGTACAGGATTACAACACCTTGCAAAACGAACCATTATATTACTAAGTCCTTTTACAACTACTCCATACTCTTTATTTTTATCTATTGATTTATTTCCTTTTGCTAATTGCTCTTCTACATTTTTATCTTCTACTTCTTTAGTTATCTTTTCAAAAGGATCAATTAATTCTTCTTTTACTTTGTTCGTAAAAGATACTGGATTTATTACTCCTATTCCTATAGCTCCAAAAAGTTCTTCTTGAGTATGAACATTATATTTTTTTTGAATTTTATCATTAGAAATAGCTTTGTTTAATATATTTAAATAGATACCTTTTTTCTTTAATTCTTTTTCTAATATCTCTCTACCAACTGATATATTTTCTTCTCTTTTTGCTCTTTTGAACCATTGTCTTATCTTACTTTTAGCCTGATTACTTTTAGCTATATTAAACCAATCCATTTTAGGACCATTAGCAACTTTAGAAGTAATTATCTCTACAATTTCTCCAGTCCTTAAATTATAATCTAGTGGAACAATTTTCCCATTAACTTTTGCTCCTACACATCTATTTCCTACATCTGTATGAATTCTATATGCAAAATCTATTGGAGTTGATCCACTTGGTAAATTTATAACAACACCCTTTGGTGTAAATACAAAAACCTCATCTGAAAAAAGATCAATTTTGAATCCTTCCATAAATTCTTCCGCATCGGATGTTTCTTTTTGCCATTCAAGTATATCTCTAAGCCAAGCAAGCTTTGTTTCAAAATTCATCTCTTTTTTTTCTTCTGAACCTTCTTTATATTTCCAATGAGCTGCTATTCCGTACTCAGCAGTTTTATGCATTTCAAAAGTTCTTATTTGTATTTCAAAGGTTTTACCTTGTGGTCCTATTACTGTTGTATGTAATGATTGATACATATTAGGTTTTGGCATAGCTATATAATCCTTAAATCTTCCAGGAATAGGCTTATATATTGTATGTACTATTCCTAAAACTCCATAACAATCCTTTACAGAGTTAACAAGTACCCTAATTGCTGTCAAATCAAAAATTTGTTCTATATTCTTATTCTTCTTAACCATTTTTCTATATATAGAATAGAAATGTTTAGGTCTTCCATCTATATCTGCATCAATACCTGCATTTTCTAAGTTATTTCCTAAGTCTTCTACTATAGAAGCTATATATTCTTCTCTTTCAATTCTCTTTTCAGCAATTTTAGCTACTAAATCATAATACTCTTCTTCATGTAAATATCTAAATGATATATCTTCAAGTTCCCATTTTATTTTTGACATACCTAATCTATGAGCAAGTGGTGCATAAATCTCTAAAGTTTCTTTAGCTTTTATCTTTCTTTTTTCTTTAGACATATATTTAAGAGTTCTAAGATTATGAAGTCTATCTGCTAATTTTATTATTATAACTCTTATATCTTTCGCCATAGCAAGAAGCATCTTTCTAACATTATCTGCTTGTTGCTCTTCTTTTGTCTTATATTTTATTTTACCAAGTTTTGTAACTCCATCAACAAGGTTAGTAACTTCCTCACCAAAAAGATCTTTTACCTGATCATAAGTATACTCTGTATCTTCAATTACGTCATGAAGAAGACCAGCTATTATAGTATCTGTATCCATTCCAAGTTCTGCTAATATAACAGCTACATCTATTGGGTGTGTAATATATGGTTCTCCTGATGCTCTCATCTGATTTTCATGAGCTTTTTCGGCAAATTCATAAGCTTTTTTAACTTTTTCTATATCTACATTATTACAATTTTTATTTATAGCTTTTATTAATTTATCTATCATAGTAGGATTACTCTCCCTTAAAAATAGTTTTCAACTAAGAATTTCTAAAATCAAAGGCTGGTTACCAAACCAGCCATTCTTTATTATAATTATATATTATTGTAATTATATTTTCAATGTTTTAAATATCATATTTAACTAATGACATAACATCATACTTTTCTAACTTATCTTTACCGTTTAACTCTGTTAATTCAATAACAAAATCCATTGAAACAACTTCTCCACCTGCAAGCTCAACAAGTTTAGCAACTGCTTCTATAGTTCCTCCTGTTGCTAAAAGATCGTCTATTATTGCAACTCTTTGTCCTTTTTTTATTGAATTTTTATGAATTTGAAGTGAATCAGTTCCATATTCTAATGAATAATCTATACTTAAAGTTTCACCTGGTAATTTACCTGGTTTTCTTACTGGAACGAAACCACAGCCTAAAGCATATGCTACTGGAACTCCAAATATAAATCCTCTTGCTTCTGGTCCTACTACTAAATCTATATTTTTATCTTTTAAATGCTCAACTATAGCATCAACTGATGCTCTTAATCCTTCTCCTTCACCAATTAATGTAGTGATATCTTTAAAACTTATACCTTCTTTTGGGAAATTTTCTATTATTCCTATTTTTTCTTTAAAATCCATAACTCATCCTCCATAATAACTAATTTTTTTGTTTACTTATGTTATGTAAATATTTAACTATCTGCTTTGCTCTATCTCTATCATCAGTGATAAGTAATTCCAATATTATTCTTCCATTATTAACCATCCCAACAGCACTAATCGCCGGTGTAATAAAGTTTGTAATCTGATCTATTCCTTCTTCTACTTTATTATTCATATGATTATAATCTATTATTGACCTTAATCCTATATTATTTGTATTTTCTAAAAACTTTTTACCTTCTTTCAAAATAACACCATTTTCTCCTGTAATGGAAAGCTTAGGATATAAATTCCATCTTGTTCCTATAAATATTAAATCCAAATATTTATTTATACTTTTCATATTATAATAAATTGCAACTGCTTGCATAAGTTTAAAAGCTAATATAGATAAAGATAATGTCTTGTACCTATATTGGCAACTTTTTTGTCTAGGATTTATATATATATAATTTCTCTTAAAATCATTTTTATCGTTTTCTAAAACTATTAAATCTATTTTTAAATTTTTACACAAATTCACAACTTCTTCAGATTCTAAATCTATACCTAATGTTATAAGTAAATCTGCCCCTAAAAAGTCCACTCTTTCTTTTATATTAAATGAGTTTATTTTACTCTTTAAATCTTCACTTTCATGAATAAGATATTCTACATCTGCATTTAGATATTTAAGTACTAAGCTTAAGGAAGCAATTGCACAAATACCATCTACAGTGTTTATTCCATAGACAACTATCTTTTTTCTACTATTAATAGCATCACTAAGAGTTTCTATAGCCTTATTCATATCTTTTAGTATAAAAGGATTATATCCTGTTATATAATTAGGGCAATATATGCTCTCCCAAAACTTTCGCATGATTATTATCTCCTCCACAAAATTAGAAAACAATAATATTATAAGTTAAAACTGTGAATTTTACAAATGTTTATTAAAAAAATTAAAAAAAACCCTTAAAATATATATTTTAAGGGTTTTTTTGATTATTTTATGGTAATTCTTCGACAACTACTTCTTTTTTTCTCTTACCTTTTTTAAGAGATCTATCTTTTAACATAACCCAAACTGGTGATGCTATAAATATTGAAGAATAAGCTCCTGCTGCTATACCCACTATTAATGGGAAAGCAAAATCTCTTACACTTGGTACAAAGATATAAACTGCTATTATTGTTACAAGTGTAGTTGATGTTGTATTTATTGATCTTGCCATTGTTTGATTTACACTTTTATTAGCAACTTCTCTCGGAGAAGTTCTTTTTATAAACTTCATATTTTCTCTTATTCTATCAAATATAACTATACTATCATTCATTGAATATCCTACTACTGTAAGTATTGCGGCTATAAATGGTGAGTTTACTGTTATATTAAATATTGCATAAACACTAACTGTTATTAAAATATCATGGAATAGTGCTATAAGTGCTGCTAATCCAAATTTAAACTCAAATCTTATAGCTATATAAATAAGCATACATATAAATGCAATACATAAAGCTATAATTGCATTATCTGTTAGTTCTTTTCCAATAGATGCTCCTATTTGATTTTGAGATATAAGTGCTTTATCTCCTACTTTAAACTCTGTTTTGAATTTATTAAATATTTCATTTACTTGCTCTGAAGTAAGATTAGCAGATTTTATTTCATATTCATTTGAATTTACTGTATTTGTTGTCGCATCATTTACATATTCATTAACTATTTTATCTGCTTGAGCTTTATTAAACCCATTACCTAAATCAAAAATAACTTGAGTACCACCTTTAAAGTCTATACCAAAGTTTAAACCACCTCTATAAATCATGCATCCTATACCAATTATTATTACTATTAGAGATAAAGAAAACCAAATTTTCCATTTGTCAATAATCTTAAGCATTTTCTTTTACCTCCTTTTTCACTCTAAATGCACTTAACTTCTTTAATATTCCCATATCATAAGCTAAATCTAATAAGAATTTAGTTACAAGTAAACCTGTAAATAAACTTATTATTATACCTATCATAAGAGTTATTGCAAATCCTTTTACAGAACCTGAACCAAAGAAGTATAAAATTAGAGCTGCTATTATTGTAGTCATATTTGAATCTACAATTGAAGACATAGCATTTTGATATCCTCTTTTAATTGCTGATTTTACAGTTACTCCACGAGCTAACTCCTCTTTCGTCCTTTCAAATATCAATACATTGGCATCAACTGCCATACCTATGGTTAGAAGCAATCCAGCTATTCCTGGTAATGTTAGTGTAACTCCAATTTCTACGAAAGCTAATAAAACTAATGTAACATAGAATGTTAAAGCTATACTTGCAATAAGTCCTGGAATTCTATAGTAAAGTATCATAAATAAGAATACTATACCAACACCTATAATTCCTGCTTTTACTGCATTAGGTAATGCTGTTGCTCCAAGTTGAGCTCCTACTGTTTGTTGCGAAACCGCTTTTATTGGAACTGGTAAAGCTCCTGAATTAATAAGTCCAGCTAAATTTTGAGCTGCTTGAATACTTCCACTTCCTGTTATAACTGCTTCTCCATTATCTATTTGGCTTTGAACAGTTGGATCAGTTAATGTTTCATTATCCATTTTAATTGCAATTTTTTGACCTATAAATTCTTTTGTTGCTTCTGCAAATTTTTGTGTACCTTCTGATGTGAATTTAAGTGATACAACTGGTTGATTTGTTTGTTGATCAATTACTGCTGATGCTTTTTCAACATCTTTACCAGTTAATATAACTTTTCCATCTGGCCCTACAAAAGTAAGATTACCTGTTTGACTTAATGTTTTCACTATACCTTCTGAGTCATATTTTCCTGGAATATCAACTCTTATTCTATTTGATCCTTCAGTTGTAACAACTGTTTCTGCTACTCCGAGCTTATTAACTCTCAGTTGTATTAAGTCTTTTGTTTTTTCTAAATCTTCATGACTTACATTGGGTTGCGTTATTTCAAGTAATACTGAGACTCCACCTTGTAAATCAAGACCTTTAGTTATTGTTTGGTTAAATGATTTAACCTCCCATCCGCCTATTTCTACGCCTCTAAAGCAAACAATTGCAAAAAGAATAATTGCTAGGGTACAAATTATAAAAATAGCCGTACTTTTACCTTTGGACTTCATCTTTATCCCCCTCTGTTATTTATTCATATTTCATATTTGTTCCCAATCCGTTATCAGATTATTCTATAAAATATATATTTTATTAAAATATTTTATATTTTTATCTTATATAATTGGTATTTCTTATATAAAAATCAAATAACATTATAACATATTCCATATTTTTTATAAAGAAAATGCTTTATTTTATAATTTTTTCTTAATATTATAAAAAGTGCCTAATTTAAATAGGCACTTTATTTTTAATTATTTATTTTCAGTTTTTTCTAATTTTTTTGCAATAGCATCTTTAAGAATTTTAATTCTAGTTTTACCTGCAGTTTCTAAAACTACATTTTCATCATCCATTTGAACTATTTTCCCAATTATTCCGCCTCTTGTCATTACATTATCATTCAATTGAAGAGCACTCATCATTTCTCCATATTTTTTCTTTCTTTTTCTTTCTGGCAAAATTATTAAGAACCAAAAAATCGCAAATATAACTATAATTGGCACTATGTTTAATAATATACTATGCATATTGAACCCTCTTTCGCTTTTACTCTTTTTTTAACGTCTTTTAAAAGTAGTATACATATTATTTTTTTTTATGTCAAATTTTATTTTTTATTCCAATCTTTTAATTTCTTTTCCTTAAATTCCTTATAACAATCATTATCTATAGCTTCTCTTATCTCTTCCATTAATTTATTGTAGAAATAAAGATTGTGAAGAACTGTAAGTCTCATAGCTAACATTTCTTTTGCTTTAAAGAGATGTCTTATATATGCTCTTGTATAATTTTTACAAGCTGGACATCCACATCCTTCATCTATAGGTCTTGTATCAAATTCAAATTTAGCGTTCATAAGATTTATTTTTCCATTTGCAGTAAATACTTGCCCATGTCTTCCATTTCTAGCTGGAAGGACACAATCAAAGAAGTCTACACCTCTATCAACTGCCTCAAGTATATTTTCTGGAGTTCCTACTCCCATTAAATATATTGGCTTATCTTCTGGTAAATGTGGAACTACTTCATCTATAATTTCATACATTTCTTCATGAGTCTCACCAACAGCTAGCCCTCCAATTGCATATCCATCAAGGTCTAATTTTTTTATTTCCTCTGCATGTGCAACTCTTATATCTTTAAATGTAGCTCCTTGATTTATACCAAATAACATTTGTTCTTTATTTATTGTTTCTGGAAGAGAATTTAATCTATCCATTTCCTTTTTACATCTCTTAAGCCATCTTGTTGTTCTTTCTACTGACTTCTCAACATATTCTCTTGTTGAAGGAATTGGAATACATTCATCAAAAGCCATTGCTATAGTTGATGCAAGATTACTTTGAATTTGCATACTTTCTTCAGGCCCCATAAATATTTTTCTTCCATCTATATGAGAATTAAAATAAACTCCTTCTTCTTTTATTTTTCTCATACTTGCAAGAGAGAAAACCTGGAATCCACCTGAATCTGTAAGAATAGGTCTATCCCAATTCATAAACTTATGTAATCCTCCTAATTTTGCTACTGTTTTATCACTTGGTCTTAAATGAAGATGGTATGTATTAGATAATTCTACTTGACATCCAATATCTTTTAAATCCATACTTGAAACTGCTCCCTTTATAGCAGCTAATGTCCCAACATTCATGAAAACTGGTGTTTCAACAGTTCCATGAGGTGTTACAAATCTACCTCTTCTTGCTTTACCATCTTTTTTTAATAAGGTATATCTTTTACTCAAATTTTTCACTCCTATTCCTTCTACTTTATAAACATTGCATCTCCAAATGAGAAGAATCTATATTTATCTTTAACTGCAGTTTTATATGCATTAAGAACATGTTCTTGACCTGCTAATGCTGATACAAGCATTATAAGTGTTGACTCTGGTAAATGAAAATTAGTAATTAAATTGTCTACTATTTTAAATTTATATCCAGGATATATAAAAATATCAGTCCATCCACTGCATTCTCTTACTTTCCCATTTTCATCTCCTATAGTTTCAAGAGTTCTTGTTGAAGTTGTTCCTACAGAAATTATTCTACCACCATTTTCTTTTGTTTTATTTATTAAATCTGCTGTTTCTTTAGATAGTTGATAAAATTCTGAATGCATCACATGATCATTTATATCATCAACTTTAACTGGCCTAAAAGTACCAAGACCAACATGTAAAGTAAGATATCCTACATTAACACCTTTATCTTCTATTTTTTTTAAAAGATCTTTTGTAAAATGTAATCCTGCAGTTGGTGCTGCTGCTGATCCTTTCTCTTTAGAATAAACAGTTTGATATCTTTCTCTATCATCTAACTTTTCATGAATATAAGGAGGTAATGGCATTTCTCCTAATGAATCTAATACTTCTTCAAATATTCCATCATAACTAAATTCTATAACTCTATTTCCTGTTTCTAAAACTTCAACTACTTCGCATTTTAATTGTCCATTACCAAAAGTAAACTTTCTTCCTATTCTAGCTGTTTTCCCTGGCTTAGCTAAACATTCCCACTTATCTCCTTCTAATCTTTTAAGTAATAAGAATTCTATTTTACCACCTGTTTCTTCTTTTTCACCAATTAATCTAGCAGGCATAACTCTTGTATTATTAAGAATAAGTGTATCTCCTGGATTTAAATAATCTATTATATCACTAAAAACTTTATGCTCTATTTCTCCTGTTTCCTTATTTAAAACCATAAGTCTTGATGAATCCCTTTTTTCTAGTGGATGTTGTGCTATCAGTTCTTCTGGTAAATCAAAATTAAAATCACTTACTTTCATTTCTATTACTCCTCGCTTTTAAAAAAACTTTTTTGCTCTCCTATAACTTTCTCATTCCCTATTTTTCTTCCTAAATGTTTATAAGCTTTTTCTGTTGCCATTCTTCCTCTTGGAGTTCTTACAATAAACCCTTGTTGAAGAAGATATGGTTCATACACATCTTCTATAGTTCCAAGCTCTTCTCCTATAAAATATGAAAGAGTTTCTATTCCTACTGGTCCACCTTTAAAATTATCAATAATAGCTTCTAATATTTTATTATCAACTCTATCAAACCCTCTATTATCTACTTCTAAAAGTTCTAGAGCATCTTTTGCTTCTTTATAACTTATAACATTATCTCCTTCGACTTCTGAATAATCTCTTACTCTTTTTAAAAGTCTATTAGCAATTCTTGGTGTTCCTCTAGATCTTCTAGCAATCTCTCTTGCACCTTCTTCTGTTATTTTTGATCCAAATACCATTGCACTACGTATTATAATATCTGTTAATTGATCTTCTGTATAATATTCCATTGCACAAAGTACTCCAAATCTATCTCTAAGTGGAGATGTAAGCATTCCAACTCTTGTTGTTGCTCCAATAAGTGTAAATTTAGCTAAATCTAATCTTATTGATTTTGCAGCTGCTCCCTTTCCTATAACAATATCTAATGCATAATCTTCCATAGCAGGATAAAGTATTTCTTCTACACTTCTATTTAATCTATGAATTTCATCAATAAACAAAACATCATTATCACTTAAAGTTGTTAATATAGCAGCTAAATCTCCTGCTCTCTCTATTGCAGGTCCAGAAGTTATTTTTAAATTTCCACCCATTTCTTTTGCAATAATATTTGCAAGAGTAGTCTTTCCTAATCCTGGAGGTCCATAAAGAAGTACATGGTCTAAAGCTTCTCCTCTTTTCATCGCAGCTTTAATAAATATATTAAGCCTTTCCTTTACTTTGTCTTGACCTATATATTCACTTATTTTTTCTGGTCTTAAACTTAATTCTTTTCCTATATCTTCGTTTAATTCGTTTGGTGTTATTATTCTTTCCATTTCTAACCCCCTATCCCATTAAAACTTTTAAAGCCTCTTTTATCATTTCCTCTACTGAATTTCCTTTATTTATAGTTTTAATGGCTGTATTTGCTTCTTTTTCTGAATATCCTAAAGCTAATAATGCCCCTAAAACTTCTTGAATATTTTCATAGTCAGTTTCTTGTTCACTCCCTATTTCTAAACCTTCATCATTTAAGAATTCATCTGGCTTAAGTTTATCTTTAAGTTCTAAAATTATTCTTCCTGCTGTTTTTTTCCCTATTCCAGGTGCCTTACATAAATGCTTGTCATCTCCAGTCATTATTGCATATTTAAGATTTGTTATTTTGCTTATTGAAAGAAGGGATAATGCTGCTTTTGCTCCAACTCCATTTATTCCTAAAAGCATATTGAACATATTTAATTCATCTCTTGATATAAATCCATAAAGTCCTATAAAATCTTCTCTAACAATTTGAGTTAAATACAACATAACTTCTTCTGAAACTTTTGGCATTTCTGACATTGTAATTCCTGATGTAAAAATTTTATATCCAATATTATTATTTTCTATTATTATATAATCTTTGATTATTCCCATATATTTGCCTTTTATATATTCATACATATGTAAATCCCCCATTCTCTTAAATGTGAAAGTATGTTCTCATAAGTCTACTTATTACTTTATCATTTTAAGAGAAATCTTTCAATATTAAAGAAAATTTTAAGGCTTAGCAAAATAAATTGCTAAGCCTTTATATAAAGTATATTTAAGAGGTTTTACGAATTTAGCTCTGTCATTTCTTCTTCTACTTCTTCTAAGCTTTCTGAAGAAAAATAAGTTTTATCTTTTAATTGTTGCATTTCTGCATCACTAAGTCTAATTAAATCAAGTGAAGTTTCATATTCTCTAATTAAATCAAGTTTTCCATTTTCATCTGATTTATAAATAGCTAAATATCCATTGTGTTCTCCAATAAAATATTTATTAGCTTCTTTCTTTTTTTCCACAGTTCTTTTAAAAGTAAAAACTTCATCAGTTTTTTTATCTATTTCATAGCCTTCTTTTCCTAATATTTCTTTTACATTTTCTTCAGTTAAGGTTTTATCTATTCCATATTCTTTTTTAAAGTCTTCTAAAGTTAATGTTTTTTCATTTTTATTATTTGAATATAAGGCTATTACAAGGCTTTCTTTTAATGCCTTTTGTCCATTATTATAAACTGCTGTTTCTTCACTTTTATTTCTATTATTAATTTTATTACTTACAACATTATATGTTATTGCAAAAATCCCAATAAGTGCTAAACTACTACATAAAACTATTATTTTATTCTTTCTATTCATCAATAATCACACTCCTTTTAGCTTGATTATTGACAAATAGATGAATTTTATACGTTATTATTTAAATTTAATATAAATATTTTTTTCTTAGCTTAAATAATTCTTCTGAATCTATACCATATTCTTGTAAAAAATAATTTTCATAAGTATTATATCTGCTTTTTATTTCATTTAAAGATTCTAATATAAAGCTTTCCTCTACTCCTAATACTTCTTTAAATACTTTAAGCATTTCTTCATTTTGAATATATTTAGAATAAGTATTTATAATTTTCGCATTATCATTTTTTCTATATTTATTGCTTTCTAAATAATCAAATATTACAGTCTTTTCATCAACACCTAATAAAAGAAGTATTAATGCTGAACCTAATCCTGTTCTATCTTTCCCAGCTGTACAATGTTGAAGTATTGCAAATTCTCCATCTTCTCTAACAGCTTCTATTAACTTTTTATAAGCTTCATTACCAAATGGCATTACTTTATAACTATTTCTAAGCATTTCTTTTGGAGAAATAGTTGCACTACCACTCATAAACTTTTTCATATATGCTTCCATATCAAGGTTTTCATTATTTCCATCTGCACTTTCCATTGCAGGTATATTTATATTTTTAACTCCTTCTATTTGCATATCTGGTGCATCATTCACTTCTGATTTTGATCTATAATCAAAAACATATTTTATATTTAAAGTTTTAAAATATCTTAAATCTTTGCTATCTAATTCTTTTAAATATTCTGATCTATAAAAATATCCCCATTTTACCATTCTTCCATCTTGAGTATAATATCCCCCAAGGTCTCTAAAATTACAAAAATCACTTAATGGTATTAATCTTTCTGCAAGTTCAATCTCTTCTTCCTCTGTTTTAACTATATAAAAATTTCTATTTTCTATGTCAGGATCTTTAAATCCAACTTCATTACTTTTAAAGTCAATTAAAAATTTTTCCTCATCATTAACTGTTTTTTTATAAAATATTTTTCCTTCGACCTCTCTATCTAACTTTATATTTATAAAGCCATCATTATTTCTTTTTAAAATACCTTTTAATTTTTCCATATTCATCACCTCACTAATTTATACATCATTTCCATATTACTACTTTTATTAATATTTTTTATATTTCTTAATTATATTTAATTAATTGTTCATTTTAAAGTTGACTTTTTAGATAGGAATAATTATAATTTTAAAAAAGATTTAACTACTTAAGGAGCGATACTAATGAAAAACAAAAAATTATTAGTAGGAATATTTTCTTTAGTCATTATTTTATTAGCTATTGGATTTGGGGTATATAGCTTTAAAACAAAAAAAGATAATATAAACTATAAAAACACTATTACTGTTGGAACTTCTGGAACTTATTATCCATTTACTTTTATGAACGGTGATAAATTAGAAGGTTTTGAAATTGATGTATGGAAAGCAATTGGAAAAGAATTGAACTATAAAGTTGATTTTAAAACTGCATCTTTTAGTGGATTGTTTGGTATGTTAGATAGCGGAAAAGTTGATACTTTAGCTAATCAAATAACTGTTACTGAAGAAAGAACTCTAAAATACGATTTCACTCAACCTACAACATATAGCGGAGCACAAATAGTTGTAAAAAAGGGGAACAACTCTATAACTAACTTAAGTGATCTAAAAGGGAAAAGTGTTGGAGTTGATCTTGGAAGTAACTATGAACAAATAATCAAATCTCAAGATAAAAATAATAATATCAAAGTTGTTACTTATCAAAATACTGATGCAGCATTCAATCAACTTTTACTTGGAAGAATAGATGCTGTAGTAATAGATAGGATATCTGCTGTATCTGCAATAAAAGAAAAAAATCTTGACTTACAACTTGCAGGACAACCTATTGATAAAATAGAAAATGCATATCCTTTTACTAAAAACAATAAAGAATTAATGGAAAAAGTTAATTCTGCTATAACAAAGCTTAAAGAAAATGGAACTTTAAAAAATATTTCTGAAAAATGGCTTGGAACTAATGTAACTAATCCAAATTCAGCTACCTCTATATCAAATAATATACAAGAGACTTCTAAAAAATCAACTTTTGATTTTATGTATTCTCTATCTCTTATTCCATTACTATTTAAAGCACTTAATATAACTTTATCTCTTTCAATTTTAGGAATGCTTTTAGGACTAATTGTTGGAATTATTCTAACAATTATAAGACTTTATAAAATACCTGTTATAAAGCAATTATCTGAAATTTATATTTCCTTTTTTAGAGGTACTCCACTGCTTGTACAGCTTTTCTTACTTTATTTTGGACTTCCACAAGTTTTTCCATTTTTAAAAGGTATGGATGCTTACACAGCCTCATTAATAGGACTTGGTTTAAATGCCTCAGCTTATATAGCTGAAATTCTTCGTTCATCTATATCAGCTATTGAAAAAGGACAAATGGAAGCTTGTCTTTCATTAGGTATGACATATTGGCAAGGATTAAAGCGTGTAGTACTTCCTCAAGCATTTAGAATATCAATTCCTCCTTTAGGAAACATATTTGTAGATACTGTTAAGGGTTCTTCTCTTGCTTTTACTCTTGGAGTTGTAGATATTTTAGCAACAGCCCAAATGTCAGCTGCTTCTAACTATAAATTTTTCGAAAGTTACATTATAGTTGCTATTATGTACTGGATAGTTATTTCTATATTTAACTTTTTACAAAGAAAACTTGAAAATAAACTTTCAACTTACTAAGGAGGATTTTATATGATTACAGTAAAAAATTTAAAGAAAAGTTTTGGTAACTTAGAAGTTTTAAAAGATATAAATCTTCATGTAGATAAAGGGGAAGTAATATCTATATTAGGTCCTTCTGGTTCAGGTAAAAGTACATTTTTAAGATGCCTAAATTACTTAGAAATTCCAACTTCAGGTGTTTTAACAATTGGAGATACAACTATAAATGCAAAAACAGCAAATAAAACAGAAATAAATAGTTTAAGAAAAGAATCAGCTATGGTTTTTCAAAATTATAATCTATTCAACAATAAAACAGTTTTAGAAAATGTAACAGAAGCTTTAATAGTTGTAAAAAAACTTTCTAAAGCTGAAGCTATAAATATAGCTATAGATTCTTTAAAAAAAGTTGGAATGGAAGAAAAAAAAGATGTTTATCCTAAAACTCTTTCTGGTGGACAAAAGCAACGTGTATCAATTGCACGTGCTATTGCTCTTAATCCTAAAGTTATACTTTTTGATGAACCAACTTCAGCTTTAGATCCAGAGCTTGTATCAGAAGTTCTTTCTGTAATAAAAGATTTAGCTAGAGAACATAGAACAATGTTGATTGTAACTCATGAAATGTCTTTTGCACGTGATGTGTCTGATAGAGTAATATTTATGGATAATGGTTACATTGTTGAAGAAGGAACCCCAAAAGAAATTTTTTTAAATCCAAAACAAGATAGAACAAAACAATTCTTAAATAAATTTATATAAACAAAAGGCAACCTGATTTTTAGGTTGCTTTTTTATAAATTTATTCTATTTGTACTATTATTAATAAATAAGCTTAATAAAAATATTAAACTTATAATATAAAGTTAATTTAAATTCTTAATTTTTAAATTATTATATAAAATATAAAATTTATTTAATATAAATATTTTATATATACCTTTTTAATACATCCTTGTAAATATTAACTTTGCATTATTTTTACTTAATCTTTAGAATATATAATGTATTTTTAAAATTTATATTTAAATTTTAATGTTAATAAATTTATATTAGGAGGTTTTTAATGGAAAATTCAAAAGTATCCCAAAAAATTTTAGGGAATACTGGGTTTATAGCTTTTGTGGGATTTTTAAGTGCATTTGTTCCTATGTCAACTGACTTATATTTACCTGCACTTCCTAGCATGATTAATAGCTTTCATACTAATATACAAACACTTAATTTAACAATTACATTTTTCTTTTTATTTTATGCTATTAGTATGCTATTTTGGGGTCCTTTAAGTGATAAACATGGAAGAAAAATAATTCTTTCAATTGGAATGATTTTATATACTTTAGGAAGCTTTTTATGCTTCATCTCTCCAACAGTTACTACATTAATTTTTGCTAGAATACTTCAAGCAATTGGAAGTGGTTCTGCAGTTTCTGTTGCCACTGCTATGATGAAAGATGTTTATACTGGTAAAAAATTAGTTGCTATGCTTGCTACTGTTCAATCAATAGCTATGACAACACCAGTTGTGGCTCCAATAATAGGTGCATTTATATTACGTTATACTTCATGGCATGGAATATTTCTTATTTTAAGTATTGTTGGAGTTATTGCTGTTATAGGAAGTCTTTTATTAACTGAAACTCTTACAGTATTTAATAAAGGAAATTTAATTGAAGTATTTAGTAAATTAGGAACAGTTGCTAAGAATCCTAAATTTTCTGTTCTTTTACTTGTATTTTCAATTCCTAGTATGCCAATGATGGCTTACATAACAATGTCTTCGTATATATACATAGATGGTTTTAAACTTAGTGATCAAGTTTATAGTTTATTCTATTCATGTACAGGATTATTTTTAGTAATTGGACCTATACTTTATATAAAACTATCTAAAAAGTTTAAAGACGCAAAAATAATTACTACTTGCTTTATACTTGTAATTTTAAGTGGTATCGCACTTCAATTATTTGGTTATAAGACACAATATACTTTTGTTCTTACAATTATACCTGCAATGTTATTTGGTAATATGCTTAGACCACCTGGAACTAACCTTATGTTGCTACAACAAGATGATAATATAGGTTCTGCTTCTTCTTTAATAAGTTTTGCTAGTACTATAATGGGAAGCATTGGTATGTTTCTTATAACATTTAATTTTGGAAATAAAATAGTTGATATAGGATTTATGTATTTAATTGTTGGATTAATAAGTCTTATATCTTGGATTTTAGTTTCTAAAAGTCATTATATAAAAATCAAATAATTTTTATTTTCCCTTTTAAAATAAGACATTAAATTTACATTTTAGACATAATATGCTATTATATCTTCTGTATTTTTAATATATGGTTAAAAGGGGATTTTTTATGCAAAAAAAAATATTTAAAAGGTTTATTACTACTCTTATTGTTTTATTAACTGTTTTATCTCAAGCTGGCTGCTCTGCTACTCAATCTTCTACAGCTAAAGCTGATACTCATCAAAATGTAGAATCTTCTAATAATGAAACTCCTTCTATAAATTCTAATTCAAAAGAAAATACTTTAAATCAAGAAGTAAAGATTCATTTTATTGATACTGGAAATAGTGATTCTATTTTAATACAAGGTGAAAAAACTTTGTTAATAGATGGTGGAGATAATGGAGATGAAAATCTTATACTAGATTATTTAAAAAGAAATAATGTAAAATCTCTAGACTATATGATTGCCACTCATCCTCACGCAGATCATATAGGTGGTCTAGATGGCATAATAAATTCTATTTCTGTAAAACAACTTTTAGTTGCAAATGGAGACTCTGACACTTCTACTTATAAAGACTTTATAAATGCAGCTTCAACTAAAAACTTACAACCAAGTGTTCCATTAGAAGGAATCGAATTTTCTATGGGCAATAATTCTAAGTTTAAAGTATTCAATAGTAATGGAGGTTCAAATTCAAATGAACAGTCTTTAGTAGTTCTTTTTGAAAATGGAAAAGATAAAGTGCTTTTAACTGGAGATGCTGAAAAAGAAACAGAATCAGAAATATTAAATAAAATGGTTGATGTTGATTTATTAAAAATAGGTCATCATGGTTCTAGAACTAGTACTTCAATTGAATTTTTAAATAAAGTTACTCCTGAATATGCTGTTATAACAGTTGGAAAAGAAAATAAATATGGACACCCACATAAATCTACTATGGATAAGCTTAAAAATAAAAATATAAAAGTTCATAGAACAGACGAATGTGGAAATGTAGTATTTAATTCTACTGGAAATGGAATAACTACATATTGTACTGAAGGTAGCTATAATTATAGAGATTCCAAAAATACTAATACCTCTAAAGATTCAACTACAAATATAAAAACTAATAATGACAATACTAATACACAATTAAACACTGGAGTTACTTCTAGTAAATCTAATAAAACAAATACTAATAAATCTACTTCTAAAACTAATAATAGTAAAAATAATTCAAATTCAAAGAAACCTACTCTCAATAATACTACCCCAGTAACTCAAACTGTTTGGTTGTCAGAAACAGGGTCAAAATATCATAGAATAAATAATTGTGGAAGAATGAATCCTAATAAAGCTAGACAAGTTTCTTTAGAAGAAGCAAGTGCTTCTTATGGGAAATGTAAAAGCTGTTTTTAAAATATATACTCTTCATAGAAGTTTCTATAAAGAGTTTTCTTATAAATAAAAGCTAGATGAATAAATGTCATCTAGCTTTTTAAATTTAATATTATTAAATATTCTCTTTAATTAAATTTTCTATAGGCCCTCTGCATCTTCTTCCTTTACATCTTTTAGTTGCAGCTCCTGTAACTTCTTTAACTTTTTCAAAAGTATCTGCTCCATCTTTTATTGCTTTTACTATTTCTTCTTCTGTTATATGCATACATTTACATATATATTCTTCTTTTGATGAAAATAATCCCATATATTTCTCCTTAAGTTAATTTTATTATTTACTTTAAAATATCATATAAATCTTAAAATGATATGAATATAATATTATTTTTTATATTTTTAATTAGTTATATAAACGTATAAAATTTATTAAGCATTTATATTTTTTATTTTTATTATTATCATTTACGAGTATTTTATTTTAAACATAAAAAAAGAAATTGATGTGAAATTTTTATAATCTCTTCTTCAATAATAAAATTATTAAAAAATAATTTTTTATCTAAAACTATTTTTATAAATAATCTTTTTACTGTTTTAAATAATCAATAATAAAAAATACACCTCCGTTGACGATATATAATAATTATGTATATCGACAACAAAAGTGTATTAAAATACTAATGTATATAATTATTAAACTAAGTTTTCTAAATTAGATAGCCAATACTATCCTTCCCATCCTTCAGGGAATTCAGCATTATGATAAACTTCTTGAACATCATCATCATCTTCAAGTAAGTCAAGCATTTTTTGGAACTTCTTAGCATCTTCTTCATTTATTGCAGTAGTTGTATCTGGTATCATTTTTACTCCTGCTTCTAAGAATTCATATCCTGCACCTTCAAGGTTTTCTCTAACTTCACCAAAAGTATCTGGAGTTGTGTAAACTACGAATACTTCATCTTCAGCTTGGAAGTCATCTGCACCAGCATCTAAAGCTGTCATCATAACTTCTTCTTCGTCTAAGTCACCTTTTTCTATAACTATTTCACCTTTTTCTTGGAACATGAATCCTACACAACCTTGTGTACCCATGTTTCCACCACCTTTAGTGAAAGCACTTCTAACATTTCCTGCAGATCTATTTTTATTATCTGTTAATGTATCTACTATTACAGCTACACCTGATGGACCATATCCTTCATATACAATGTGGTCATAGTTTACAGCTGCTAATTCTCCTGTTGCCTTTTTAATTGCTCTTGATATTGTATCATTAGGCATATTTGCTGCTTTTGCTTTTGCAATTATATCTCTAAGTTTCGCATTAGAGTCAGGATTAGGACCACCATTTTTTGCTGCCATTATTAGCTCTTTACCAATCTTTGTGAATATTTTCCCTCTTTTTGCATCCATTTTACCTTTTTTGGCTTGGATGTTATGCCATTTTGAATGTCCTGACATATTTATTCCTCCTGTCTCTTATAAAAAAGTATTTTCTATAAAATTATATCACTCAAATATTTATTGTTCAATATTTGCATAGTTTATATTTTTTTAACAACTTATATTTTTATAAAGTCTATTTTCTTCTTTAAAATAAATTTCTTTTTCTGATTCACTTATTATAGCTTTTCCATTAGTTATTTGTATGAATTCATTTATTATAGAATCTTTATTATCTTCTTCTACATAAATATGTATTATAACTTTATCTGTATATTCAGTATCTTCTATATACCACATATTTTGTCCACATGTATATTGAATTTTCCCAAGTAAATCATAATCTACCTCAATTGAAAGTTTTAATCCATTTACTTTTTCTACAATTCCACCAGCCTTTAAAGCTATACTTGCACCTTTAGTATATGCTCTTGTAAGCCCTCCTGCACCTAAAAGTATTCCTCCAAAATATCTTGTTACTACAATTGCACAATCTGTAACTCCGCTTTTTTTCATAACTTCTAATATTGGAATTCCCGCAGTTCCTTGTGGTTCTCCATCATCTGAATATCTTTGAACTCCATAATTTTCTCCTATTACATATGCAAAACAATTATGTCTAGCTTGTTTATGAAGTGCTTTTATTTCATTTATAAATTCTTTTGCTTCTTCTTCTGTTTCTACTCTTTTAGCATATCCAATAAACTCTGATTTTTTTTCTTCAAAGCTATCCTCTCCTCTATCTCTAATTGTTATATACGCCATCTAATTCCTCCTTTATTTTCTTTATTCCTTCTTTTATCTTTTCTACATCTGTTTGAAAAAAACCTATTCTAAAAGACTTATCTCCATCTTTTTTATTTTTAAAGAACATAATTCCTGGAGTAATAAAAACTTTTTTTTCTCTAAGTCTTAAAAATAACTCTATTGAACTTATTTTATCTTCTTTTAATTTCAAATAAAAGTTTAATCCTCCTTTTGGTTTTTTATATTCAACATATTTACTTAAATTTTTTTCAATTTCCTTATCCATTGTTTTATATCTTTTTTTATATTCTTTAGATAATAAAAGTATATTTTCTTTCCATTTGCAATTTTTTATATAATATTCTAAAGCCCTTTGCATAAGACTTGAAGTTGAAATATCTGTATTAAGTTTAGACTTTAAAAAATTTTCTCTAAAAATTGTAGGTGTAATCATATACCCAAGTCTTATACCTGGTAAGAAAATTTTAGAAAAGCTTTTTATATAAATTACTCTATCATAAATGTCCAATTTTTTAAAAGGCACATATTCTAAAGTTTGTTCATATATAAGCTCTGATAAATAATCATCTTCTATAATGTAAAAATCATATTTATTTGCCAAATCTAAAATCTTTTTTTTCTTTTCTAAGCTATATGATACTCCTGTTGGATTTTGAAAATAGCTCATAACGTAAAGAGCTTTTATTCTATGATTTTTTAATATTTTTTCTAAACCTTCAACATCAATTCCATCATCTTCTATTTGAATTTCAAATATATTTGCTTTTCTCCATTTAAATACAGATAAGGCTCCTCCATAAGTTGGCTTTTCTACAACTACATTATCATTGATATTTATTATCGCCTTAGAACAAATATCAATTCCTTGTTGTGCTCCTGATACTATAAGTATATTTTCAAGTTCTTTTTTATTTTTCCAAAAAGCATTATTTATAGTGCTTCTTAAAGGTTTATATCCAAATGTACTATGACTTAATAAAACTTCTTCCCCATCTCTATCTAATACTTTATTTATAATTTCTTTAAAATCTTTTATTGGAAACAATATTTCTTTTGTTGTCTCTCCAGTAAAATCTACAAAATTATAATTTTTACTTTCTATAATCTTAAAAGTTTTTGAATACTCACGTCTAAAATTAAAATTTATTTCTTTTCTTTTAGCATAGGTTCCACTCCCTATTTTTTGATAAGCATATCCTTCAGATTGCAATTTTTTATATGCATTAATAACTGTTATTTTATTTACATTTAATTCTTCACTTAATTTTCTTATTGTTGGGAGTTTATCTCCATCTTCAATCAATTCATTTTCTATCATATCTTTTATTTTTAAATAGATTTCTATGTATTTAGGTCTATTTTCTGTAAATTTTATTTCATCTACCCACATAAAGTTATCTCCCTTTTATCTATTATATCTATTACATTATATAAAACTTATAAACATAAAAAAATAGGAAGTATAAAATAAATTATTCTTCCTTATCTTTCTTATAATATTCTAAGCTATTCTCTCCCCTATCTATTGCTATATTTATACCTTCTCTAAATATGCACGATCTTTTTCTCAAAACTTTAAATAATTCTTCAATCTCTTTATTCATTTCATAAGTCAAATCTATTGCATGCCTTATCTCTCTCTTTCTACCATATGTATTATTTTGCATTAATTGCGCTGTATTAGCTATACTACTTGAAGATAATGATAAAAAATATATAATATCTACTAATGGTCTTAGTTTTCTATCAAAAAATACCAATTCATCATTCGATATATTAAATGAGTTCATGTCCTCTTTAATAGAATTTAATTCTGAAATTTTTGATGTAATATCTAATAATGCATCTTCTATTTCATTTTCCGTTATATCTGAAGAAGAACCTGAATTCGTTATATTTTTTGTAGCTATTGACTTCTTTACACTACTTCCAGTAGGGTTAACTCTATTATCTGAATTCAAATCTCTCCCTCCTTCAAATTACTCCTTTTAAAATTTATATTCTTTTATTTTTAATTTATTATATCTTTAACTACATATTTTTAATTTAATATCTTAGTAAAAATATAGGAAGAATAAAATTAATTATTCTTCCCAAAACTTTTCACCTGGTCCACAAATTTTTATTGCTTGATTTATCCCATCTCTAAATATTTTTGTTCTTCTAAACATAGTTCCAAATAAGCATTCAATTTCTAAATTCATTTCATAAGTCAAATCTAATGCATGTTTCATTTCTTTTTTCTTTTTATAAGCATTATTTTGCATTAATTGCGCTGTATTAGCTATACTACTTGAAGATAATGATAAAAAATATATACTTTGAACTAATGGCTTTACTTTTCTTTCATAAAATAACTCTTCATCTCTTGGTATATTAAATGAATTCATATTTTCTTTTATAGAGTTTAATTCTGCTACATGTGAAGCGAGATCTTCTAATGAACTTTGTGATTTTTGTATATTTTGTGTGTTAGTAGATTTTGTATTATCACTATCTTGCCCAGTTAATCCTTGATAACTTTTGTCAGTATTACTATCTCCATTTAATCGCTTACTTTTTTTATCATCTGAATCCAAAAAATATCAACTCCATTAAATTACTTTATAAAATTGTATTCTTAATTTAATTCTTTTATTATATATTCCTTTGTTTTATTATAAATTTCTTCATCAACTTCAACTTCCATTAAAGTTCCTTCATTTACATAATCTTCTTTTAAAATTCTAGCATTTCTATGAAGTAAAGATACTACATCTCCTCTATTATAAGGAATTACCACCTCAACTTTCTTTAAACTATATGGAAGCTTTTCTTCAATTTTCTCTATAAGAAGATCTAAATTAACCTCTTGTTTAGCTGATATTTCAACTATGTTATAGTTAGAAAACTCTTTTTTTATCTCTTCTAATTGTTCTTCTGATGCTTTATCAACTTTATTTAAAACAAGAATTGTTTCCTTATCTAAAGAATCTAGTTCTCGTAATACTTCTTCTACTGCTTTTACTTGCTCTATTGCATCTTCACTTGAAGAATCCACAACATGACATAAAAGATCAGCATAAATTACTTCTTCTAATGTTGATTTAAAAGCTTCAACAAGATCATGTGGAAGCTTACGAACAAATCCAACTGTATCCGTAAGAGTTATTAATCCTTTATTTTTTAATATTATAGCTCTAGTTGTTATATCTAAAGTTGCAAAAAGCATATCAGCTTCAAAAACTTCTTCTTTAGTTCTATTATCTTTTAAAGCTGCAACTTTACAAAGAGCATTTCTTAAAGTGGACTTTCCTGCATTTGTATAACCAACAAGAGAAACTTTAGGTATGTTTTCTTTATTTCTTTTTTCTCTTTGAACTTCTCTTGTTTTCTTTATCTTCTTAAGTTCAGAATTAAGATCATATATTGTTTCATTTATATGTCTTTTATCAGTTTCTAATTTCTTTTCTCCAGGACCTCTTGTACCAATTCCTCCACCTGTTCTTGAAAGAACAGTTCCAAGTCCCATAAGCCTACTTTTTCTATATTTTAATTGTGCAAGTTCTACTTGAATTTTAGCTTCTTTACTTTTAGCACGCCTTGCAAATATTTCAAGTATAAGAGTAGTTCTATCTATTACTTTAGCACCTATAGCATTCTCTAAATTTCTAACTTGTGCTCCTGATAATTCATCATCAAATATAATTAAATTTGCTCTTTCAGTCTGTCTTAAATTTGCTATTTCAAGAACTTTTCCTCTTCCTATATAAAAAGCTGGATCTATTTTATTTCTTCCTTGAAATACTGTTTTTAAAACTGGTATTTCACAAGCTTTAGTAAGCTCTACAAGTTCTTCTAAACTTTCTTTTGTATCTGAACCTACTAGTATAGCTTTTTCTTCCAAGTCTTCTTCCACATCATTTTCTTTTATAAGACTTTCTGCATATTTTATTTTATCTAAAATATTTATTGAAAATAATCCATCTAATGATATATTATTTTTTTCTTCATATACAAGATTATTATTATAAACTGTAAGATTCGCTATTGAGAAATCAATTATTTTTCCTTCATAAATTCCAATAGCAGCTATTGCATCTAATTTTAATTTTAAAAGTGCAGTTAAATCTAAAGCTGAAAGATTACTATATCCATTAGGATGAGTATGAATAACTCTCACTCCTGAAAGTCTTTTTTCATTTATATCTAAAATTGGAAGTTCTACTGATGTGGAATCTCCAATTGCAATTGATGTAACTTTCCCTCTTCTATCTATAGCTACACTTATTTCTCTTTCTATTTGCGTTGATAATTTTACTATAGTATTTATTATTTCAGTTGAACAAAATTCTGTCTTTTGAGTTTTTATACCATATAAAAGATCAAGTTCGTTTAATATTGAGTTTCTAACTCCATCTACATTTCCATGTATCATACTATCACCTCTTATTTATGACTTTAGATTGTCTCCATTCTACTCTATCTATATAGTATTGTAAACATCAGGTCATAAATTTATCCTTGATTTTTATGGAATAATACAGTATTTTTATTAGTATGAACAATCGATATACAACTTGGAGGTTTTAAACATGGAAAATAAAAAACGTAATATACTTTTTTCTGAAGAACAGATTAAAGAAAGAACTAAAGAAGTAGGAGCACAAATTACAAAAGATTTTGAGGACAAAAATCTTTATGTACTTTCACTTTTAAGAGGAAGTTTTATTTTTGCTGCTGATTTAGTTAGATGCATTGACACAAAAGCTAAAATTGGATTTATGACTACATCAAGTTATGGTCATAGCGAAGAAAGTTCTGGAAATGTACAAGTAGTAAATGATATTCCTGATAATATAGAAGGATATGATGTTTTAATAGTTGATGATATAGTTGACAGTGGAATTACTATGAATTTTGTTGTAGAACACGTAAAAAAATTGGGAGCAAAATCAGTTAAGACTTGCGTTCTTTTAGATAAACCTTCAAGAAGACAAGTAGAAATAACACCTGACTATTGTTGTTTTCCAATAGATGATCTTTTCGTTGTTGGATACGGATTAAATTATGGTGATTATTATAGAAATGTTCCTTACGTCTTCAATTGGGAAGTTTAGATAACATATTTTAATTACATTAAACCTAGATAAATATTTTATCTAGGTTTTTATTTTTAATATATATATTATATCTATTGAGTTGAATAATTATACCTATTTATATTCAAAACTATCTCTAAATTTATAGTACATTATATATAAAATAACATAATATTTTTCTAACTAAAGAAATTTTTTATGCTCAATCATAATTATTAAATTATTAGTACTTTTTGTAAATATCTAATTATTTTTCTATTTATTATATATTTTGGTTTATAACTTTACAATAAATTTAAATTTTCAAAATAATTTTTTCAATTTTAATATAATAACTTTATATTTATTAATTAGATTTAGTTAATAATACAATTTAGTAAAATTTTTTTAATACTTATCTTTTTTTATAATCCTTTTAATAATATTTTTTCTTTAAATATATTTTTAATAATTGATAAAATGTATGTAAGAAAAATTTACAGGGGGAATTTTTAATGTCTGAAAATATTAATAATAAAAAATCCAAAAAACTTGAAGTTTTTATTGGAGTAATTATTATAATTTTAATATTTGTATTTGCTATTTACGATTATAATTCTACTCCAAAATCAATTTCTAACAAAGAAGTTACTACTTCTTCAAGTATATATAAAATTGGTCAAACTATTAAAATGGGGGATCACAATATTACTATAGATTCACTTAATAATGCTAAGACTATAGGTAAAAATACTTATACTACACCAAATAATTTTGCAATTGTAAAAGTAACATTAGAAAATATTACTGATAATAAAATAGAAGGCTTTAAAATAAAAGAAAATCCTAATCTATTTACTTTAAATTATGATAACAGTAATTACACTATTGATTTTAATCATACAGTTGATGCAAATAATATTCATAATACAACTAATTCATTTAATATATTATATGGAACAAATTTAAATCCACATACTAAATATTCATTCTATTTAGTATTTACCACTTCACAACCAGTAGAAACTGGTATTTTATCAGTTAATATAAATAAAAAAATTGCAAAAATTCATATTTAAAGTAAAAAAGACCTAATTCAATTATAAAATTAGGTCTTTTTATTTAATTTTTACCTGTTGCTTGAAAATTTTCTTTTCCAAAACTTCCAAGATCAATTGCAGTATCGGGAATCTTTCCAACAGTTATTGCATCTACCAAAGGAACTTCTGTTTTAACAGATATTTCTTCCATATAAAGCGGGACTTGTACATTTAATTTTGCTTCCACTTCTAAACTAACAGTATATCTAGTTTGATTTATCCCTGCACTCTCAAAATTAGCTACAAATTTTGTTGATACATTTCCTATTGGATCAATATTTACTTTTATATCTGGTCCAACTTCATAATAAATACTACTATTTGTTACCCACCCAAATGGAATTTTTATTCCTTCTGACCTCATTCTATCCAAAGCTTCATTACACTTTTTAGATATTATTGCATTTAATTTATTTAATTTCATAGTATTTGCTTTAATCATATTTATGTTTCCTTCTTTATCAGTTGATATATCTAAAACACTTTCACTTATAAATAATTCATTATATGCTTCCATACTTACATCACTTATTAATTGGGTTGTTTTATTTTTCATAGTTAATTTTGCAATTTCAAAAACATTTGGCATAACTTTTTTATCAAAAATCATAAAAACTAAATTAATAATTAAAATCATTAATAATATAATTAACATCCATGGCTTTATCTTTCTTCTCTTCTTTTTACAAGTATAATATTTCATAAATCCCCTTTATTTATTTCTCTATTGTTTTCCTACTAATATAATTATGTTATAATTGTATGGAATATTATTTTTAACACTAAAATTTAGGAGGGACAGATGGCAAAAGATAATATCTCAAACAATCGAAGAGATGGCCAAAACACAGGTCCACGTAAAACAAATATTTCTCGTGGAAAACCTAATGGCATAAATGGGGATAATAAAAATAAAACAAATTCTAAAAGACGCAAATCTAAAAAATCTAAAGATAAATCCCAAAATAAAAAGGGAAAGAAAATTCTAAAATATTCACTTATTTCAATACTACTTTTACTCTTATCTGCTAGTGTAGTTGGATTGGGTTATATATTTGCAATTATAAAAACAGTTCCTGAAATAGATTTAGAAAAAATTAAACATGGCAATCAACCTTCATCTTTCTATAGTAAAGATGAAAAATATATTGATACACTAAACGTTGCTGATAAGACTAAAACTACTTTACAATCTAATGAAATACCACAAAACTTAAAAAATGCAATTGTATCTATTGAAGATGAAAGATTTTATGAACATAGTGGTATAGATGTAAAAAGATTAGGTGGTGCTGTTTTATATGATGTTAAATATTATTTAACTGGTAAAGGAGGACTTCAAGGTGCTTCTACTTTAACTCAACAATTAATAAAGAACACTATGCTTACAAATGAACAAAAAATTGAAAGAAAAGTAAAAGAAATATATTTAGCTATGCAATTAGAAAATCATATGACTAAAGATGAAATATTAACTGCATACTTAAATAATTTCCCAGTTGGTGGAATTTCATATGGTGCCCAAGCTGGTGCTAAATATTATTTTAATAAAAATGCTAAAGATTTAAATTTAATAGAATGTGCTTATTTAGCAGGAGTTACACAAGCAACTAATACTTATAATGCATATATTTCTGAAAATGTACAGAACCCAAAAAGATATATTGATAGAACTAAAACTGTTCTTATGAAAATGAGAGAACATGATTATATTAATGAAGAAACATATCAAAAAGCATTAAAAGATTTAGATAATGGAAAACTTAAATTTGAACGTGCTCATATTGATTACAGACTTAAATATGAATGGGCACTTGACCCTGCTTTAGACCAAGTAAAAAAAGATTTAAAATCTAAATATAAATATACAGATGAAGAAGTAAATAATATAATATCTACTGCTGGATTAAAAATATTTACTACTATAGATACCCAACTTCAAGATAATGTTCAAAAAATTCTTGATAATTACAGTAATTTCAATATGTATGGATCTGATACTAAAAATAAAGATGGCGTTCCTAATCTTCAAGCAGCTGCTACTGTTATAGATTATAGAACTGGAGAAGTTCGTGCTATTGTAGGTGGACGTGGAAATCAAGGAGCAAAATCTACTAATAGAGCTTATAATGCTCTAAGATCTGTTGGATCATCTATAAAACCATTAACTTCTTATGGACCTGCTATTGACCAAAAAGTTTTAACAGCAGCTTCTGTTATTGATGATTCACAAAATGAAAATATAAAGAAAATATATGGTGGAGAATTAAAAAATTCACCAAACTCTTATAAAGGACTTTTATCATTACGTGAATCGCTAAAATATTCAAGTAATATTGGTTCTGTTTTAACAGCTAATTCAGTTGGAGCTAAAACTGGTATTAATTATGGTGAAAAAGTTGGATTAAAATTTAATGATAAATCAAAAGGACTTTCAGCTGTTGGTCTTGGACAATTTAATAATGGATCTAATGATATTGATGGTGGAAATACATTTGTTATGGCTTCTGCTTATGGAATATTTGGTAATGGCGGAGTTTATATAGAACCAAAGCTTTACTCTAAAGTTCTAGATAGAGATGGAAATGTAATATTAGAAGCTAAAAAAGAAAAAACTAATGTTCTTTCACCACAAGCTGCTTATATTCTTTATGATATGTTAAAAGGTCCAATAACTTATAACGCATCATATGCTAAATTTGGTTCTATGCCTGTAGCTGGTAAAACTGGTACTACTGATAGTAACAAAGATTATTGGTTTGCTGGCTTAACGCCTCACTATAGTGCAGCTGTTTGGGTTGGTTATGATAATCAAAGACAAATAAATGGTGGTGGATCTGGACAAACTGCGGCTTCTCTTTGGGGTAAAATAATGAATATTGCTAATGCTGGATTAAGTACTACTGATATAAATATGCCTAGTGGAATTGTAAAAACTTCTGTTTGTATGGATTCAGGTAAATTACCTACATCCCTTTGCAAAAGAGATCCTAGAAGAAATAGAATAAGAACTGAAATGTTTATATCTGGTACTCAACCTACTGGATATTGTGAAACTCATGTTGAAGCTGAAGTAAATAGCAAAAATAATCTTCTTGCTAATGAAAATACTCCACCTAACTTAAGAGTTATGAAAGTATTTATAAAGAAAGATTATCCAAATGCTAATACTGCTGACAGTAAATATGTTTTACCAACATCATATGATAATAGCAAATATGAAGAGCCTAAAGAAGAAGATACTAATGAAAAATTAGAAGATGAAAATAATGAAGTTACTCCACCTTCAGAAAATATAACTGAAGGTGATAGTGGAACTTCTGAAGGTGGAACTGATAATAAACCAAGTGGTGATACTACACCACCTACTAATAATACACCACCTGTTAATAATGGAACTCCACCTACTAATAATACCCCACCTGCTAATAATGCAGCTCCACCTACTAATGCTCAATCTAATAATTCAAATAGAGCAAAACCAAATAAATTCGATATAGCAGCTTAACATTCCAAAATACTACCTTTAATTAGGTAGTATTTTTTTATTTATTAAATTTAATTTTAAAAACATTTTATAATTTGAATTAATATAAAACACTTCTTGCATTTTAATCCTATTTAATTTATTTTTTTTATTTTATAAGAACTTTTTTGCATAATTATTTTTATATTATTGCATTTTAATCTTATTTAATATAAAATGTATATTAAATAAGATATGTAGGGGGTATTAAATAATGGATGCTTTAAATTCTATTATTATTAGTTTTAATGATTTCTTGTGGACATATATTTTAATAGCTATGTTATTAGCTCTTGGTTTATATCTTTCAATTAAAACTAATTTTGTTCAATTTAGATACATAAAAGAAATGTTTAGACTTTTAGGGGATGGTATAGGAAATAAGAATAAAAAAGGAAGCATATCTTCTTTCCAAGCTTTTTGTATTAGCACTGCTTCTAGAGTTGGTACAGGTAATTTAGCAGGTATAGCTATTGCTATAGCAGCTGGAGGACCTGGAGCAATTTTTTGGATGTGGATTATTGCACTTCTTGGTTCTGCTTCTAGTTTTATAGAATCTACACTTGCTCAAATTTATAAAGAAAAAGACATTGATGGTACTTTCAAAGGTGGCCCAGCTTATTATATGGAAAAAGGTTTAAATAAAAAATGGATGGGAGTATTATTCTCAATTCTTATAACTATATCATTTGGATTAGTCTTTAACGCTGTTCAAGCTAATACAATAACTGCATCTTTTCATGAAGCATTTAATGTAAATGAAATAGTAGTGGCAATAATTCTTTCAATAATAACTCTTTTTGTAATATTTGGTGGTGTACATAGAGTTGCTAAAGTATCTGAAGTTATTGTTCCTGTAATGGCAGTTGCATATATTTTAGTAGCTTTATTTATAATATTAATTAACTTCACTAAATTACCAGAAACTATTGCTTTAATTTTTGAAAATGCTTTTGGATTTAAGCAATTTACAGGTGGTACTCTTGGCGGAATAATTTTAATTGGTGTTAAGAGAGGTCTTTTCTCTAATGAAGCTGGAATGGGAAGTGCTCCTAATGCAGCAGCAACAGCTTCAGTTTCTCATCCTGTAAAGCAAGGATTAATTCAAACATTAGGAGTTTTTACTGATACTTTAATAATCTGTAGTTGTACTGCTTTTATTATACTTTTATCAGGAGTTGATTATACTTCAGGAGGTGTTGAGGGAATCCAACTTACTCAACGTGCTCTTAGTGCTCAAGTTGGTTCTTGGGGAAATATATTTATTGCTATCTGTATTTTATTATTTGCATTTAGTTCAATTGTTGGTAATTACTATTATGGAGAATCTAATATATCATTCTTAACATCTAAAAAAAGATATATTTTTCTTTACAGAATATTTGTTGTTTTTATGGTATTTAGCGGATGTTTAGCTAAAGTTTCTATAGTTTGGAATTTAGCTGATGTATTCATGGGATTCATGGCAATAGTAAACTTAATTGCGATATTTCTTCTTAGTAAAATTGCATTTGCAGCTCTTAAAGATTATACTGAACAAAAGAAAAAAGGAATTAAAGATCCTATATTTAAGAAAGATTCTATTGAAGGTTTAGAAAATATTTCTGAATGGGAATAAAAAAAGCACACTAATTTGTGTGCTTTTTATTTTTCTTCATAACTACTATGCTCAACTTCTTTAATTATATTAATTATCTCTCCTTTATCAGCAGTTACAAAGTAATCGTATTTTTCTTTTCTTATTTTTTTATTTAATAATTCTACTTTTATAATGTAAACTAATTTGCTTTTTTCTTTTCCCTCATTTTTACTATAATAAGCTATATAAGTTTCATCCTTTATACTAGCATTACTATTTGTTTCTTCTAATTTAACTTTAACAATGTTTTTAGCCTCTTCTTCACTTATATTTATATTTGTTTCTCTAACGTCAATACTTTCTGCTCTATTTATATATCCTACTAATTTTCCAGTTTCTTTATGAATATTTAATATCACTTCTATTCCGTAATAAGGATATCCATCTATAATTCTTTGAAATTTTAGAACATAATATGGCAATTTATCTCTATCTTTATTTTTTACTTCTCCAACAAATAAATATTTATTATTACAAAGTTTATTTAAGTATGTTTCTCCTAGATTTATAGCTTTATTAATGTTTATTTCATTTTTAGGGTTACTATATTTATTATTTGTAAAAGCTACCAATTCATATTTATCATTTAATTCTAATGTATATTTTTCATTGCTTATTTTATATAATTTTATGTTTCCTTTTTTATTTACTCTAGATACTGTACTTGTATAAGTACTCTCTTCTAAACTATCTATTATTTTTTCTTCTTCCATAAACTTAAGTATCTTTTTTGAACAGCGTACCTCTTTTTTTAGTTGATAATCATTTAAAAATAAAAAAATAACTATTGTTATCAATATAACTAAACTTAGATACATAAATTTAGAATTTTTTAAGTTCCTATACATATTTCCTCCAATTTAATTATAAAAGTTTAAATTAAACTTTCTCTCTTAAATCTAAGTATTATATTATATGTATATTATAAAAATAAAAAAATAGGACAATGTATATAAACTTGTCCTATTTTAATCCTAATTCATTTTCAATTTTTTCTTCTATTTCTCCACCACAAACTTTTTTTACAATATTTAAGCAAAGCTCTAATGTTCCCATAAGATTTGTGCTTAACATTATTTTCCCATTATCTATATAATTTTTGTTCAGTATTCTAAGCGTTCTTTTTTCTTCATCTAAAAGTGATTTAATCCACTTTCCATTTGGTACAAAAATTCCGTTTAATTCCTTGCATTTAACTAAATAACTTATTCCCTCAGAAAATGCACAAATATAATCACATTCTATATAATTTTTTAGAATATAGTCTATTATATTTTTAGAATTTTCTTTTGTATCAATACCACCAGGAATTATTATTATGTTAGGTTTTTGTTCACTTCCAGCACTTCTTTTTATTTCTATTCCAGAGTTTCCTTTTATCTTATCTACAAAAGAAACACTTGAAGTATTAAAAATCTCTTCCTTTGCTATATTATTAGCTTTATTAAATATTTCAAAAGGCATTGAATAATCTAAAACATTCATTCCATCTAAAACCAATACTTCAACATATTTTTTAGATCCTTTATTAGAATTAAAAAATTTTTCTTTAGTTATCCTACAGGTAATCCCTTCCTTTGCTTTTCCTATTTGTTCAAACTTAAATTTTTTAGAGAGTTCTATTCCTTTTTCAGTTCTAACTGTATCCATCATTATATTACCTCCAAATTCTTGGAAATAATATTCTAATAACAGATTTATTGCTTCTTTTCCATATCCTCGTCTTCTATGTTTATCATGAACCTTTATGTTAAACCTTGCAGTTTTAGTTACAAGATCGTATCCATGAAAGCTTACTTCTCCAACTGGTATATCTTTATTATTGTATATTAAACAGTAAAAATTCTTACCATCTGATGGACTAACCATCTTTTTATAAAATGGCTCCCATTTATCTTCACTAAAATTAAAAACACCACCAATACCTTCCATAGTGGCTTCATCACTCCAAAGTTCAGATACATACGCCATTTCACTATATTCAGGTTGCTTTATATATACTTTCTTACCATTCCTTCTATACAGGCCTTCACTTTTCATATCTTTCACTTTTTATTCTCCTCTCTTCATTTAATAATATTATATCAAAATTATGTAGCTTTTTTCCACTACTTAAGACTATTTATTTAAATATATTTGGAATTTTTTTCTTTTAAAATTTATTATTAAATTATTTTTCAACTTAATTTTAACTTGATTAGTATTTGTAAACTTTTAGAAGGCTTTTTTTAAACAATTTTATTTAATTATATCTACCAACCCACTATTACTAATAACTTTTTTCGATTTTTTTTAATTTTTTTTAAATAAATATATTGATTTTTTAACACAAAAAATTTATAATAAGTTTTGTTTGTTTAGTAATCATAAACTTTATGTTTAGTAAAACTTAAATTTTATAATTATTAAACAAATTATTTAAAAGAAAGCTGGTGTTATTTTGGATATTGGAGAAAAAATAAGAAGTCTTAGGGTAGCAAAAGGTTTAACACAAGAAGAACTTGCTAATAGATGTGAACTTTCAAAAGGATTTATATCTCAAGTTGAAAATGACCTTACTTCTCCTTCAATTGCCACTCTTGTAGATATATTAGAGATTTTAGGTACAAATTTAAATGAATTCTTTAGTGAAAAAACAAAAGAAAAAGTTACATATTCACATGAAGACATGTTTGAAACAGAGGATGATAATCTTAAATATAATTTAAAATGGTTAGTTCCTAATGCTCAAAAAAATGATATGGAGCCAATAATGCTAACTATATATCCAGGTGGAAGATACATAGAAGAAGAACCTCACGAAGGTGAAGAATTCGGACTTGTTTTAAATGGTACTATAATTCTCCATCTTGGTGATACAAGCTATAAAGTGAAAAAAGGTGAGACATTTTATTTTAAGCCTAAGTGGAACCATTGGATATCTAATGAAGGTAAAACTTTAGCTAAAGTAGTTTGGGTGGTTACTCCCCCATCATTTTAATAAGTATTATTAGAAAGAGGTGTTTTCATGAGTGATAACATTTTAGAAATTAAAGGTATTAACAAAAAATATGAAGATAATGTAGTATTAGATAATTTAAATCTTAATATAAAGAAAAATGAATTTTTAACTCTTTTAGGACCAAGTGGATGTGGTAAAACAACTACTTTAAAAATAATTGCTGGATTTGAAAATCCAGATAGTGGGTCTGTTATGTTTGGAAATAAAGATTTATCAACAATTCCACCTCATAAAAGACCTGTTAATACAGTTTTTCAAAAATATGCTCTTTTCCCACATATGAATGTTTTTGAAAATATTGCTTTTGGGTTAAAAATTAAAAATGTTCCTAAAGAACAAATAAAAGAAAAAGTAACTGAAATGCTTAAACTTGTTGCTTTATCAGGTTTTGAAAAAAGACGTATAGAATCTCTTAGTGGTGGACAACAACAAAGAGTTGCTATTGCTCGTGCACTTGTTAATGAACCTGAAGTTTTACTTTTAGATGAACCTTTAGGTGCTCTTGATTTAAAACTTAGAAAAGAAATGCAAATCGAATTAAAAAAAATACAACAAAGACTTGGAATTACATTTATATTTGTAACTCATGATCAAGAAGAAGCTTTAACAATGTCAGATACTATTGTTGTTATGAATAAAGGTGTAATTCAACAAATGGGTACACCTCAAGATATATATAATGAACCTGCTAATGCTTTTGTAGCTGATTTCATTGGAGAAAGTAACATTGTAGATGGTATTATGCTAGATGATTTTAAAACAGAATTCTGTGGAAGAGTTTTTGAAACTCTTGATAAAGATTTTGGTAAAAATGAACAAGTTGATGTAGTTATAAGACCTGAAGATATCCAAATGGTTCCTCCTTCTGATAATGTTTTAAAAGGAACTGTTTTATCAGTTATATTTAAAGGAGTTCATTATGAAATAGAAGTTAAATTAGAAGATTCTGATTATAAATGGATTATACATAATACAAAATCTGCTCCTATAGGTTCAACTATTGGACTTATGTTAAATCCTGAAGATATTCATGTAATGAGAAAGGTAAGATAAGCTATGAGTAAAAGCAAAAATAAATTTAGTCTTATAGCTACTCCTTATGCTATATGGAGTGCTTTATTTATTGTGGTTCCACTACTTATAATTTTATTTTTTAGTGTAACTGTTTCAACTCCTGATGGATATCAATTTTCTCTTCAAAACTTTACTAGAATGTTTCAGGAGCAGTATATTGCTATATTTTTAAAATCATTATTTTTAGCAGTAATATCAACTATTATATGTCTTATTATTGGATTTCCAATTGCATATATAATTTCTAAAATGAATATAAAAAGAAGAAATCTTTACATTATGCTTTTCATTCTTCCTATGTGGATGAACTTTTTATTAAGAACATATGCTTGGATTCCTATACTAGGTAAATATGGAGTTGTTAATAACTTTTTAGGTCTTTTTGGAATTGAACCAATACAATTTTTATATAGAAATGGGACTATTCTTTTAGGTATGGTTTATAACTTCCTACCTTTTATGATACTTCCTATTTATACAGTATTATCTAAAATAGATAATGATTTAATAAATGCTGCCAAAGATTTAGGTGCAAATGATAAAGAAGTGTTTACTAAAATTATTTTTCCTTTAAGTATTCCTGGAGTAGTTTCAGGTATAACTATGGTGTTTATGCCAGCAGTTTCTACTTTCGTTATTTCTAAACTTTTAGGTGGTGGAAAAACTATGCTTATAGGTAATGTTATTGAACAACAATTCACTTCTATAAACAACTGGAATTTTGGTTCATCAATTGCAATTATATTAATGATTTTAATCCTTATCTCTATGGCATTTATGGCAAAATTCAGTGGAGATAGTATTAAAGGAGGAGGAAAGCTATGGTAAACAAATTTGTAGATTTTTTCAAGAAATTTTATCTTGCTATAATTTTTATATTCTTATATGCTCCCATTGTTACACTTATAGTTTTCTCTTTTAATGAATCTAAAAGTATGGCAAGATGGACAGGATTTACATTAGATTGGTATAAATCTTTATTTCAAAATGATACTCTTTTAGAGGCACTTTATTATACAGTTTTAATTGCTATAGTTGCTTCTATAATAGCAACTATAATTGGTACTATTTCAGCAATTGGTATTTATTATATGAGAGGAAAAAGAAAATCTCTTCTTCTTAATGTAAATAATCTACCAATATTAAATCCTGATATTGTTACTGGTATTGCTCTTATGAGTCTTTTTATATTTTTAAAATTTAATTTTGGTTTTAATACAATGCTTATAGCTCATATAGTTTTTGATATTCCTTATGTTATACTTTGTGTTCTTCCAAAATTAAGTCAACTTCCTGATAATACAATAGAAGCTGCTATGGATTTAGGTGCAACTCATTTTTATGCCCTTAGAAAGGTTATAATTCCGCAAATTAAACCTGGTATAGTTGCAGGACTTTTAATGGCATTTACTATGTCAATTGATGATTTTGTTATATCATTCTTTACTACTGGTCCTGGAGTAACAAATCTTTCTATTGAAATTTATTCAATGGCTAGAAAAGGTATTAATCCTCAAATTAATGCCCTTTCAACTTTAATGTTTGCTACTGTACTTACACTTTTATTAATAGTAAATAAAAAGACTAACTCTAGAGGTGATTCAAATGAAAAAATTAAAGGTTATTAGTGCCATATGTATTATCTCTTTAATCTGTATTGGTCTTTTTATAGGTTATATAAAAAATAAAGAAGATAATAAAACTGATGGCAAAGTATTAAATGTTTATAATTGGGGAGATTATATTGATCCATCTCTTATAACTAAATTTGAAAAAGAAACAGGAATTAAAGTTAATTACAATACTTATGATACAAATGAAACTATGTATGCTAAAGTAAAAAGTGGATCTAGTGATTATGATATAGTTGTTCCATCAGATTATATGGTTGAAAAAATGATTAAACAAGGACTTTTAGAAAAAATAGATTTTAATAATATTCTTAATTATAAATACATAGGAAAACAATTTAAACATTTATCTTATGATCCTACTGATGAATACTCTGTTCCATATATGTGGGGTACTATAGGAATTGCTTATAATTCTAAATATATTAAAGGTCCTATAACTAGTTGGAAAGATCTTTGGAATCCTAAATATAAAGATCAAATAGTTATGTTTGATTCTATGCGTGATTCTATGGCTATTGCTTTAAAAACTTTAGGATATTCAATGAATTCAACTAATCCTGAACAAATAAAAGAAGCTGGGGAACTTTTACGTAAGCAAAAACCACTTGTATTAGCATATTTTGTTGATGAAGTTAAAGATGCTCTTTTATCTGGAGAAGCTACTATAGCTCCTGTTTGGTCTGGAGATGCAGCTTATATGATGAGCGAAGACCCAGATATAAAATATGTTATCCCAAAAGAAGGTTCTAATGAATGGTTTGATGCTTTATGTATACCTAAAGGAGCTAAACATAAAAAAGAAGCTGAAATGTTTATAAACTTTTTATGTAATCCAGAAAATGCTCTTACAAATGTTGAATATATAGGATATCAAACACCTATTCCTGAAACGTATGAAATGCTTCCTGAAGATATAAAGAAAGAATACCCTTCAGAAGCTGAACTAAAAAATTGTCAAATATATACTGATTTAAATCAAAAAACACTTGATCTTTATGATGAAGAATGGATAAAATTAAAATCATAAAAAAATCCAAGGGTTATATCCTTGGATTTTTCTTATTTAAACCAAATATTTATTTCTCTCTCAGCACTTTCATTAGAATCAGAACTATGAACACAATTTTCTCTTATACTATTTCCATAAAGATTTCTTATAGTTCCTTCTTTAGCCTCTAAAGGATTTGTCGAACCATTTAATTCTCTTACTCTCTTTATTGCATCTTCTCCTTCTAAAATCATTGCACAAAGTGGACTTCTAGTTATAAAATTTACTAAATTTTCAAAGAAAGGCTTGCCCTTATGTTCAGAATAATGTTCCTTAGCAATACTTATATCTGCTTTCATCAATTTTAAATTTGAAATATTCAATCCGTTCTCTTCATAAAGGCTTATTATCTTCCCTATTACCTTTTTTTCTACCCCATCTGGCTTAATTAAAACTAGACTTCTTTCCATATTTTTTCTCCTATTACTTTTTTTTCATTATATTATATATTATAATTCCGTAACTGTTTTCATGCAACTTTTATGTTATAATAATAAAAAAATTATGAGGTGATTATATTGAAAAGATATATTATAAATTTTACTGGAAAAGTCCAAGGTGTAGGATTTAGATATTTTTGTCAAATGAATGCTTTGAAATATTCTCTTCTAGGAAGTGCTAAAAATTTAGATAATGGAAGTGTAGAAGTAATTGTTCAAGGTAATTTAGATGATATAAAATTATTTTTAAAAGATGTAAAAAAAGGAAATAGGTTTATAAATATAAATGATTATTCTATAAATGAAATTCCACTAGATGGCACATTAAAAAAATTCAACATTACCTATTAGAGTTATTAATGTAAATGTTTTCAAGCGTTATAATTCTATTATGCTTTACAACTGATTATGGAGGTTATTTTATTAAAAATCCTTTAGTACTTAGAAAGTTTGCTTTAGATATGATTAAAAGAAATAATTTATCTAAGGCAAAGCTTGCTCTATCAAAATCTTTAGCAATTAATTCTGAATTGCATGATACTTATACACTTATAGGTGATATTTATTTTCTTGAAAATAAAAAAGAAGAAGCTCTAAATTATTATAAAGCTTCTATGCATTTATTAATTCTATCGTCTATAAATGTATCATCAAATGGAATAATTGATAATAAATTTTATTCTTTATCAAAAGATGCTCAAAATTCATTATCTTCTAAATATGCCCAATATTTATTAAATGAATCAACTATTTCATTTCATGTTGGACATGCTCTATTAAATAACTTGAATTTTACTGAATACGAAAAAGTTTATCGTGAAGCATTGATAACTAAATTAACTTTAGAAACTATTTTATATATACACAATTTATCTTCTGAGCCATATTTAGAATATAGAAATTCCAATATTATTCCACTTGGAAGAGACTATTTAATAAAAAATATAAATTGGGATCTAATTTTTTCAAATAATGTACATGATATCTATATAAATAAAGACTTATCTAAACTCTCTATTTAGACAAGTCTCTAAACAACTGTGCTTACATAAATTAAGTACAGCTTTTTTGTTTTAAACTATTAAAATATAAATTTGTTTCACTAAAAATAACTTTTCTAAGTCCTATAATAGCTATAAGATTTGGTATAGCCATAAGTCCATTTACTATATCTGCTGAAATAAATATTATGTCTAAAGATAAGAATGAACCTATGAATACTAAAAATATATAAAATATTTTAAAAGGTTTAATTGCTCTTTCTCCAGCAATATATCCTATACATTTTTCTCCATAATAATTCCATCCTAAGATAGTTGTAAATGCGAAAAATACTAATCCTATATTAACTATATACTTACCTATCATAGCTATTGGAAATCCAATTTCAAATGCTGCTGTTGTAAGTGAAGCTCCATCTAAATGTGATGTATACATCCCTGTTAAAACAATTACTATTCCTGTCATTGAACAAATTATAATTGTATCAAAAAATGTTCCTGTCATAGATATAAGTCCTTGTTTAGCTGGCTCTTTTGTTTTTGCAGCAGCTGCTGCTATAGGTGCACTTCCAAGCCCTGACTCATTTGAAAAAACACCTCTACTTACGCCTCTCTGCATTGCTATTATAAATGTAACTCCAAAAGCTCCTCCTAGAGCTGCTTCTGGATTAAAAGCACTTCTTATTATTAAACTAATAGCTTCTGGTACTTGTCCTAAATTAAATAATATTACTATTATAACTCCTACTATATATAATCCTGCCATAAAAGGAACTACTTTTTCTGATACATTAGAAATTCTTTTTATTCCTCCTAATGTAACTAATGCAACAAGAGTTGTAACTATTATAGCTGTTATTATTATTGGGATGTTAAATCCAGTTTTCATTGCTTCTGAAATAGAATTTACTTGTGCAAATGTTCCTATTCCAAATAAAGAGACTAATACTCCAAAAAGTGCAAATATTTTAGCAAGCCATTTATTATTAAGACCATTTTGTATATAATACATTGGTCCACCACAAACTTCTCCATTGTTATCAAATTCTCTATATTTTATTGCTAGTAAGCCTTCTGCATATTTTGTTGCCATACCGAAAAATGCTGCAATCCACATCCAAAAAAGTGCTCCTGGACCACCAGCTTTTATCGCAGTTGCAACTCCTACTATATTTCCTGTTCCAATTGTTGCAGAAAGTGCAGTACATAGAGCTCCAAAACTTGATATATCTCCTTTTTCATTTGTTTCATCATCTTTTGAAAATACAAATTTTAATGCAAGTTTTAATTTAGTTATTTGCAGAAAACCTAATTTAAATGTAAGATAAATTCCTGTTCCTACTAACATGATTAATAATGGTGGTCCCCAAACTAGATTATCCACCGCTGTTAAAAATTCTTTCATAAAAAAAATCCTCCTAAAAATAAATTTTTGGGAGGAGATTATATAACAAATAAAATATTTGCTATAAATCCCCTGTCCTTTTACCTGAGAGTTTGGATACAAATAAATAAATGTATCTTGCTCCTTCGGTGCTCCTTAATAGAGTCTCTCCAGAGGCTCGTCCAGTAGCGGTCCTTTTACCTGAAAGATTACCATCTTCGGTGGAATACTAAATGTATTCTCTCTCCCACTACCTTCGTCCGAACATATTAAGTTGTTAACATTATAATAAAATAATTTTAATAAATCAAGTTTTTTATTCTTTATTTAGAGCATTTATATATGCAAGTACACTCGCTTCTATAACATCTGTACTTACTCCTCTTCCTATAACTATTTTATCTTTAGATTCCAATTTTATTGAAACCTCTCCTAATGCATCAGCTCCACTTGTTATAGCGCTTATATTATAATCTTTAATTTCTCTATTGCTACCTAATAATCTCTCAATAGCATTATATAAAGCATTTACAGGTCCATCTCCACATGCTGCTTCTTCTTTTACTTGTCCATCGATTTCTAAACTTACTGTAGCTGTAGAAGTTATTTTATTTCCTGTACTTACATTAAAAGATTTTAATTTATATTTTTCTTCTAGCTCTATTCTTCCATGATTTAAAATTGCTTCTATATCTTTATCTGAAATTTCTTTTTTCTTGTCAACTAATTCTTTAAATTTAATGAATGCTTCTTGTATATCCTCTTTTAAAATATCATATCCCAGCTCTTTTACTCTATTCTCAAATGCATGTCTTCCTGAATGTTTTCCAAGTACCATATTATTTGTTTTAAATCCAACTGATTCTGGAGTCATTATTTCATAAGTCTCTCTATTTGTTAAAACTCCATGCTGATGTATTCCTGATTCATGAGCAAATGCATTTGCCCCAACTATAGCTTTATTAGGCTGTACTTTTACTCCTGTAAAATGAGAAACTAAGCTTGACAATCTATAAATTTTTTCAGTGTTTACATCTAAATTAATTTTATAAATATCATTTCTTGTTTTAAGAGCCATTATTATTTCTTCTAATGCTGCATTCCCAGCTCTTTCTCCAAGTCCATTTACTGCACACTCAATTTGTTCTGCTCCATTTTCAATTGCAGCTAAAGAATTAGCTACTGCTAATCCTAAATCATTATGACAGTGGACACTTACTATAGCATTTTCTATTCCATTTACATTTTCTTTTATGTCTTTTATTAATTTTCCAAATTCATTAGGAGTTGAATATCCTACTGTATCAGGAATATTTAAAACTGTTGCTCCTGCTTCTATAGCAGTTTCTAGTACTTTATATAAAAACTCTTTTTCTGTTCTTGAACCATCCTCTGGTGAAAATTCAACCTCATCAACTAAAGTTTTTGCATAAGATACCATTTCTCTTATTTTTTCTAAAACTTCTTCTCTTGTCATTTTAAGCTTATACGTCATGTGTACATCTGATGTAGCTAAAAAAGTATGAATTCTTTTTCTTTTAGCTTCTTTTATAGCTTCATATGCTGTATTAATATCTTTTTTATTTGCTCTTGCTAAAGCATTTACAGTTGAACTTTTTATATTTTGAGCTATTAATTTTACTCCTTCAAAATCTCCTTTTGAAGTTACAGGAAATCCAGCTTCAATAATATCAACTCCTAATGCCTCAAGATTTTTAGCAATTTCTAATTTTTCTTTTGCATTTAAGCTTACTCCAGGTGTTTGTTCTCCATCTCTAAGTGTAGTATCAAAAATATATATTTTCTTTTTCATTTTCCCCTCCTTAAATATATAAAAAAACCACGTAATCTCTCCTCTATTGAAGCGAATTCGCGGTACCATCCAAATCTTTTCTTAATTTAAATAACGGAAATTTTCCGACATAATAAATATGCAAGCTCTAAGACAAGTTCAAAGATGATTATCTGTAGAGCTTTCACCATACCTCTACTCTCTTTAAGATATCTTTTCTTTTACTACTTCTTTTCATAGCCTTTTATTATTATTTTTATCCATAATATACTATAAATAACTTTATATGTCAATAAATATTTTTTTGAATTATTACTAAAAACTCCTTTATTATGTTAATATATTCTTGTAAAAGAAAGGATGATATTTTATGATAAAACTTATTGCAACTGATATGGATGGAACACTTTTAGATGGAGAAGGAAATTTACCTACAGATTTCATAGAAACTTTTTATGAGCTAAAAAATAAAGGAATTAAATTTATTGCTGCTAGTGGCAGACCTTATTATACATTGTATCAAAACTTTGACCCTGTTAGTGATGATATTACTTATATTGCAGATAACGGAGCAATGGTAGTTGAAAATGGAAAAATTACTTCTTATGAAAAAATGGAAGAGAAAGTTATAAAAGAAGTTTTAGAAGCTTGTGAAAAAATTGATAATATAACTGTTATTCTTTGTGGATTAAAAAGATCTTATCATAAACCTTGTTCTAAGGAAGCTTTAAATGAAATAAATAAATATTATATAAAGAAAAATGTAATTAAAGATTACTCAGAAATAGATGATATAATATTTAAAATATCAATTTTAGATTTAGGTAAAGCAAAATATAATTCTTTTCCTATATTTAAAGAAAAATTTGATCAAAGCCTAAGTGTTGTAATTTCAGGTGAGGTTTGGGTTGACTTTACTAATAAAGGAATAGATAAAGGAAATGCTCTTAAATTATTCAGAGAAAAACATGATATAGCTTTTGAAGAAACTATGGCTTTTGGTGATTTCTTTAATGATGTAGGAATGCTTAAGAATGCTTATTATAGTTTTGTCATGGAAAATGCTTCTGATGAAATGAAAAAATATGGTAGATTTATTGCTAAAAAGAATACTGAAAATGGTGTTATAGAAGAAATAAAAAAATACATATAAAATAAACTCCTAAAAAAGCTTGTCTCTTTTAGGAGTTTTATTTTTAATAAAATTCTTTTTAGCTTTTTAATAACAAACTATTGGCATGCTTCCATCAATATTATTAAATATTATTTCAGCAACTTTATAAGGAAGATTTACACACCCATGAGATCCATTTGAAACATATATATTTCCTCCAAATTGACTTCTCCATGTTGCATCATGTAGTCCTATTCCACCATTAAAAGGCATCCAGAAATCTACTGGTGTTCTATAATTCTCACCAGTTAAAACTGCTTTTTTTTGTTTATAAGTAAGCTTATAAACCCCAGCTGGAGTTTCCCAACCTCTTGACTTATTTCCTGTTACAATATCACTATCTACTAGCAATTTTCCATTTTTATAAAACCAAATATGCTGTCCACCTAAGCTTATTTCTACATATGAATTTCCAATATCATTTCCATTGTATATATTTCCTTTTTCTGAAAATACAGGCTCTCTGGTAATTTTTTCACCTTTTTTAATTGAAGAAATTATTTTTTTTACTTCTTCAGCTTGATCAACTGAATATCCATAATTTCCTCCAGATACATTAACTATTTTTCCTGTAGAAGTTTTAAAGCTTCTAATTTTTCCTTTAGTATTATATTGGAGAGCTATTTTATATGCATAATTAGCTACTTTTTTATTATTTATATTTATATTCATATCTTTATCTACTGAAAACCAATCATTTATTTCATTTTTATCTAAATTTAAATTTTTTCCTCCAAAACTATAATTTAAATTAGTATTTAACATATTATTTAATTCTTCTTTTGTCCTTAATACTTCCTCTGAATCTTTTCCATATTTAGGTTTAATATATACACCTTTTTCTTCTAAATTTATAGTTCTTTCTCCACTTTCAATTCCTTCTTCTATAGCTTTTATTAAAAGTTTTTTGTCAACTTTACTTCCTTGTTCCTCTTCAATTATGACAAAACTTCCATCTTCATATTTAAAATAAGCATTTTTAGGCTCAACTACATTTTCTTTTTTAAAGAATACAAATTTATCTATTTTATTAGACAATTTATTTTTATCATATGTAATTGAATTATTTAAAATCTCTGCTGATGGATCAAATAGACTTATTATCCATGAAAAAGGATTCTGTGATTTTAAAATATCATTTAATTTTTCTTCTCCATTAAAATTTAAATCTATATCACTAGCGTTTATCTTCTCAACTTTATCTTTTCCTTCAATAGTTAACTCATAATTTTTTAAGCTATTCTCTATTTTATCTTTTGCTTCTAATGTAGTATTTGCCGAAACATCTATATTATTAATTAAAAATCCAATATGAAATTTATCTTTAAAATATAGACTGCCTCCTAAATATATTACCAAAATGATTCCTATTATAGTTCCTAAAACAATTATTTTTTTCTTCTCATCTATATTTTCTTCATTTTGAGAATTTTGTATATTTGTTCCTATCTTAACCTTATCTACATTTTCTTTTTTATCTTTTTCTCCTAGTTTTTTCAATCACATTCCCCCTTTACAAATAATGCCTTACTATTCATACTATGCAATATGATTGAAAATTATAAATAAAAAATGCACATTATAAATGTGCATTTCTTTCTTATATTTTATATATCATTTTTAGTTCTTTTTCATTTTTTAATTTATATCCAAACGATTTATAAAAACTAACCAATTTTTCATTATTTGCTCTGAGGGAAATTTTATGATATCTATTTTCTACAGCATCATTTAAAACTGCTTCTAATAATATATGACTATAACCAAGTCCTCTATACTCTTCTTTTACATATATATTAGATAAGTAATATTCATTAAATAAACATTCACTTGAAAATAAATATTTAAACATTTCAAATATAAAAATAATTTTATCTTTTATTGATTTTTGCATTTTGCATAATTTTATATCTGATTTCATTGTTTTAAACTTTAATTTTCTTCCTTCAAAAGCTAAAAAGAAACCTATTAATTGATTGTTTTTCTTAAGTACTTTAAAATTAGTATAAGAAAATCTATTACCTTTTTCAAGCATTAATCTTCTCAAAACTTTTATATGATTATTATAATCTCCATTTCCCCATTCTTTTGTTGGATTTTTTTCTGTTTCATAAAGCATTTTACTGAGTTCATCTACATCTTCTTTTTCTGCAAATCTTATATTACAATTTTCCCCTGATTTCAAATCTTATTCCCCTTCTTATATTTATAATTTATTATATAAAAATATATTTATTAAAATACTTTTTAATAAGTATATTAGCAATATATTTTAATTTATTCTTATTTTATAAATTTTGCAATGATAAATTTATAAAAATAACAAGGTATAAAATACCTTGTTATTTTTTATAATTCAACTCTATTTCTCTTTTCTCCATTATAGAAAGCTTTTATATTTTCTATAATACCATTAAACAATCTTTCTCTTGCTTCTACACTAGCCCAAGCAATATGAGGAGTTAAAATTAATTTTTCTTTATTTTTAACTTTTAATAAAGGACTATCTATAGGCATTGGTTCTACTTTAAATACATCTAAAGCAGCACCAGCTATTAAATTTTCATCTATAGCTTTTGCTAAATCTTCTTCAACAACTATAGGCCCTCTTCCCATATTTATAAGTATTGCACTTTTTTTCATTTTAGAAAGATTTTCATAATTTATTAAACCTTCTGTTTTCTCATTTAAAGGTGCATGAATAGAAATAATATCACTTTCTCTTAATATAGTATCTAAATCTACTCTTTTATATTTATCACTATTATTTCTTCCTGAAGCTGAGAAATACGTTACTTCTGCTCCAAATGCATCACACACTTTAGCAACTTCACGTCCAATTGTTCCAAGTCCTATGATTCCCCATTTCTTGTTTTGAATATCAATAAATGGTCTATCTAAATTTGTAAATAACCCTGACTTTGAATACTCTCCTGATTTTACAAAATTATCATAATAAGCTATTTGATTATTTAATGCAAATAAAGTTGCAAATGTATGTTGTACAACAGTTGGAGTTGAATATCCTGCTACATTAGTAACTGCAATTTCTTTTTCTTTTGCATAAGCTATATCAATATTATTAAAACCTGTTGCCATTTCACAAATAAGTTCTAAATTTTTAGCTTCATCTATAACTTCCTTACTAATAACAACTTTATTTGTCAAAATTATATTAGCATTTTTTACTCTTTCTATTGTTTCATCTTTTGAAGTAGTTTGATAAGTTACAACTTCTCCAAACTCTTTTAAAAGATTAACATCAAACTCGCCAATAGTTTTTGCATCTAAAACAACTATTTTTTTCATATATATATCCCCTTCCTAAATCTGATGTATTTTTATTTTACCATATTTTATTTATATTATTATTAATTAAAAGTTACGTTAACTAATTAAAGCTCCAATTATAAATGGAATCCATAAACATAATGGATATATAAAATAGAAAGGTTTCTTTATTTTTACTCCTTCTTTTTCATTATATAGAAGTATAAATATTATTCCAAAAAACATCATCCATTGTGGAGCAGCTAATAATGCCTTTAATTTAAAACCTGGAACAAGTAATCCACTCAATACAAAAAGTCCTGTTACAATCATTCTTTTATTGTTTCTAAATTCATAAATTATAAAAGCAAATGCAGGTCCTATTATTGATGTTTCTGTAAAAATACAAATTGCAAAAACTATAAGCACTTTTATTATACTTCTTTTATCAGTACCATTTTTAGATTCATCCAGTGCTTTTAATAATACAAGTATTCCTGCTAATACTAAAAACATATTATTTCCTAAAATAGATATTTGAAAATTAACTTCTCTTAAAACTATATTAGTTCCCACACTTAATACAAAAATAAAAATCATTACCATTCCATCATTTAAGCACTTATCTTTAAAATTTAAAATTAAAAATATTAAAGCAATTATAATTAGTCCTATTATATAAGCATATGATTTAGAACTTAAATTGCTATAATTTAATCTTCCTTCTGGTCCCTTCATTAATACAAGAGAAATAATAAAATTTCCTATTAATAATATTTCCCCACCTATCATTAATCTTTTTATATATTTTTCTAAAGATGTAGTATGATAATAACCATCAACTACTAAAAATATAACTACTGGCATAACTAATACACCAGGGTAATTAAGCCAAAATGGCATATGTGGTATAAATCTAGCAATACTACCTAAAATAAAAAGTAACACTAATATAATCTTTATTTTAAATCTATCCATTTTTTCTCCTTTTCTTCTGTATTCTTCTTTTTCATCTAAAATTATACAACGTCTATCTTTACTTTAAAAGTTTTTTATAATAATATAGCTTTTGTAAAGGTAATTCGATTATCTTTATAAAATGATATACAGGAAAGGATATTTTTATATGTTTATTTTATCATACGAATTTTCTTCTAATAACATAGATGAAAAAATAGAATTGCTTCAAATAAATGATATATTTGATGCTTTTTATGAAAATCCATTAGAAATAACGACTGACGAATTTGGATATGGATATTTAGAAAAAGAAAATGTAACTATAATACTAAAGGTAGCTTTTAATGGTGATCCTAAAGATTTAGAAGCTTTTAAAGAAAAAGTTTCTTCTATATTAGGAAAAACTCCTATTAATATGGAAGAAATTAATTATAACTATGAAAGCTTTAAAATGCCACCTATAGAATTGAAAAATAATTGGGTTTTATGTGATCCTTCTGATTCAAGTGAATTTGAAAATAAAAATGTAATAAACTTTATTTCACAAGGAGCCTTTGGAACAGGATTACACGAAACAACTTCAGATATATTAAATTACATATTATCAAAAGATTTTACTGGAAAAAAAGTTTTAGATATAGGTACAGGTTCTGGTATACTTTCAATAGCAACTGCTATTAAAAATGCTGAAGAAGTAGTTTCATTAGATATAAGAGATGTAACAGATGAAGTCACTTTAAATTCTAGCTTAAATAATCTTTCTAATATAAAAATTAAAATTGGTGATGCTTTAAGCGAAAATTTAATAGATGATATTAAATATGATTGGGTATATATAAATATTGGTGGTGAAGAAACTACTATGTTTATGGATTTTATAAAAAATCATTTATCTGATAGTGGATATCTTCTTGTATCAGGTTTAGTTACTTGGAGTTACGAAAAAATTAAAGCTTTCATTTTAGACAATGGCTTTAAAGTTGAATCTGAATTAAATACTAATGAATGGTGTACTTCTATTTTTAAAAGACTTTAATAAAAGATGAGGATTTCCTCATCTTTTTATTTTGATTTTTTCTTTTTTTTCTTATTTTCCATATTCATTTTAACTTGATCTCTTTTTGCTTTTTGTTTTAGCAATTTTTCAGCTTCTAATCTTTCATCTTGTCTTTTAGAAATCTTTTCTAACTGCTTAACAAATATAAACCAAGCTCCAGTAAAAATTCCCCACATTATAAAAAGTACTATTATTGATGCAGTAATATTTTGATTTGAAAAAATATTCATTAAAAAAATTACAGAACTCAATATAAATCCAGCTTTTATAGAAGTTTTTCTATAATAACTTTTATTTTCCAAGCATTTTTGTATGTATACATCTATAAATTGCATATTCCTCTCCTACCTCTCACTAATTTATATATTCTATATATTTTATTAAATTCCTTTTTAATGCAAAAAATAAGTGTTTTTAAAATAAAAATACTTATTTTAAATATATTTTATTTGTTAAAATTTAATGTATAAATTCATATTTTATATATAATTATTGAAATCGAACCCCTTTTTAGAATAATTTGGATTTTGTAACCTTTTTGTTTCTTTTTTATATATGGATTTTTTTCCCTTTTCTTTCTAAACTAATAGCTATCTTGCTTATAGAGCATAATATAAATTTTTTTTATTCACTTTTTTAAAAATTTTAAATTTTCTAAATATTAAGAAATTAACTAAATATGTCTTTTTAGTGTATAATATTAATAAATTATTAACTGAAAAATTACATAAGGGTTACAAAACTTAATAACCTTATGTTATAATACATAAATATCAACGGTTTATGTTAGGAGGTTGTTGAAACATGAAAAAAGCGTTTTTATCTTTTTTCACTATAGTTACAGTTACTTGTAGCTTAAGCTTTACTTCTTTTGCTGATACACTAAATAACAAATCTTTGAATAATGATAAAGTACAATACAATCAAATTAGTAGTGATATAAAAAACTTAGATGAAAATATTCGTAGTTTAAATAATGAAATTAATTCATTAAACAACACTATTACAAACAATAAGACTAAAGTGGACAATATTCAAAAAAATATTGATACTGCACAAGTCAAAATACAAAATACAAAGGAACAATTAGACAAGCAACAAAATATTTTATCCGATAGATTAAGTGCTATATATAAAAGTGGTACTTTCTCACCTGCTTCATATTTAGTGTATATATTGCAAGCAGATGGATTTTCACAATTAATTAGTAGAATATATGATGTTCAAAGAATAGTATCCATTGATGATCAACTTATTAATGGCTTAAAAAGTAGTCAAGCCCAAGTTCAAAGAGAAATTGATGGATTAAATAAACAAAAAAATGAAGTTTTAGCTTTAAATGCTCAAACTCAAAAAAGCTTAGAAGAAGTTGTCCAAAAACAAAATAAGGTAAAAGCTGAAAAAGAGAGTCTAAACACTCAACTTCAAAGTATAGCTTCTACTATTACTGCAAATGAAGAACAACTTGTAAGTTATCCAATTGGAGTAATAAATAATTCTAACTCATCTATTTCTCAACTAAAAGATGCAGTTCAAACTTTAAATGATTTATTACCTCAAATAACTATGCAATCTGTTATAAATAAAGTAAATAATGCTATTTCTAACGGAAAAGCTTTAATCAATCAAAAAATAGCACAAGAAAATACTGCACCACCAAGTAATAATAGCAGTAGTAATAATAACAATAAAGGAAATTCCTCTAGCAATTCTTCTAGTGGTTCTTCTAACAGTTCATCTGGTAATTCTTCTAATGGATCATCAAGTGGACAATATAAGAAAGAACTTTCTATGGAAGCTACAGCATATGCAGGTGACGGAATAACTGCTATGGGAACTGCTACAGTTAGAAATCCAAATGGAATAAGTACAGTAGCTGTAGACCCAAGTGTAATTCCTTTAGGAAGTAAACTTTATATTCCTGGTTATGGTTATGCTATAGCATCAGATACAGGTGGAGCTATTAAAGGTAACAGAATAGATTTATTTATGAATTCTGAAGCTGAATGTAATCAATTTGGTAGAAGACAAATAACAGTATATATAGTAGCTTACCCTGGACAATGGTAAAAAGAAGTACAAAAAAAGAAGCATTAATTTGCTTCTTTTTTTATTATACTAAAATATATTTTTACATTAGATTAATAAATAATGAAATATTAATTATAAATATCTTCATAATAATTTTCACTTAACATTACAACTTTTAATAAATCAATATATATTATGTATTATATTTACTAATTATTATATTTAAAAATAATATTTTATAATTAATGGAGGAAAATTATTATGACATATTATCATTATACTATTTGTAAAAAGAAAAAAAGTGTTTTAGTGATAGGCCTAGTAATATTTCGTTAGAATGTAAAAAATTATCTTCAATTGTTTTGTTAGTTCTCCCATTATTCCTTTTCAACCTGTTTCAAGTATAACTTTAAATATAAAAAATATTTGCAAACCTTGTATGCTTTTAAAATTTTCGATTGTTTTAACTCATAATGGTATTATTTCTACCAATATAAATTTTAGAGTTAATAAAATCATCTATAAAACTATTCAACCAGTAAGTGGAATATACACTTTATAACTACTGATGCTTCATCATCAGTAACTCATTTTCATTTCAATTTTTTGATTGTTATAATTCATGTTTAGAAGATTGCCAAACTTATATTATATAATACAATCTTTCTATTCTACTCTTTTAGCTAACAACTAAATTCAAATAGATAATACAGTGCTTTCAGCTATCATATCAGATAAAAACGAGTATTGCAATTTTATATTAAAATTCTACTTTTGATAATAAAGTTATGACAAACAATAAATCTTTCTCATATGATTCTGTTCAAAATGCAGTCTAAACCTCTTATTTTCCATTAGCCACTCTATCTATAGAATCGAAATATTAAAACTTTATCAACCCTAGTTAAATTCTCTGGAACATTAGTAAATGCATCAAATACTCAATCTGCAACAATTACTTTTAGAGTTAAGAAATGTATTAATGGTACTATACAGACTATTTCTGACATATATCCAGTAGTAACACCTGATTCAGTTGCAAATATTAATCCTATATCCTATCCTTTTGATTTTCAATTCTGTGATAATTCTAATAATTGCTTATGTAATTGTATAACTTATATACTTGAATATAATATTAATTCTAGAAGAGATAGAGCTGTAACAATTAATAATGCTTTTTTATCTGTTATTAGCTTTATAAAATGATATTAATAAAAAAAATAATTAAATACAATATATAATAAAGTATATTTTATTTAATTATTTCTATTTACAGTTATTTAAATACATAAAATATATTTTTTATTCCATATATACTTATACTATTTGAAATATAAATCATTAATTTACATTATATATTTTATAAGTCAATTAAATTATAAAAAGATATTATTTATACAAAATTTATTAAAATAAATAATATTCTATTTCTTAATAAAAATATGCAAAATAAAAAGAGACTAAGGAAGATTTTAAACTTTATCCCTAATCTCTATTAAATTCAATTTATGCGAGATAAGCCATAAGCGGAGTTCTGTATTAAGTAATCATCTATCTAGGCTTACTGTTGCCAGCAAGCTCAAGCGACACACCATGAAACGGAGCGGGTCACTCCATAATGTTTCTTTCTCGGTCTTGCTCCAAGTGGGGTTTACATAGCCATATTGTCTCCAATATGCTGGTGAGCTCTTACCTTCGCCTTTCCACCCTTACCAGTTACAAAAGTAAACTCAGTCTATAAAGACTTCTGGCGGTATATCTCTGTTGCACTATCCTTCAAGTCACCTTGACTGGCCGTTAACCAGCACTCTACCCTGTGGAGCTCCGACTTTCCTCTCCTAGTTCAAGACTAGCAGCGATTACACGTCTTACTCGCAATAACTATAATAACATATTTTAAAACTTTATCAAAGTTAATTTATGTAATTTTTTTAAAAAAGACTAGATTTTTTAATCTAGCCTTTTTTATTTAACATACGAGTTGCATTAATACTATTAATAAACCTATTATTATCATTGGATAAAATCCAACTCCACTTAATAACAACATTAAGAATATTCCTACACAAATACAACATCTAACTGGTGTAAACCATCTAAAACAACCGCAATTTCCAAAATTTCTTCTAATATTCACAAATGATTTACTAAAATTCCCTCCAAATCCTTTATTTCTTCTCCCCATTTCTTACCTATAATATAATTAATATCATTTATATTATATGAAAGAATTTATGTTTCTTTACTATAATATTAGAAAAAACTATAAGGATTAGAAATTTTTATAGATTTTACAAATTCAACGTCTTTTATATTTTCTTTTATATTCTCCATTGCTGATAAAAATGCTAACCATTCAGTTCCAAAATGTCCTGCATCTAATATTGTAACTCCAAGTTCTTTATAATCAGATACAAAATGATAACTTGTATCTCCTGTTATTATACAATCTGCGCCCATTTCATATGCTTTATTAAAGTAACTGCTTCCACTTCCATTTATTATTGCTATATTAGAAACATATTCACTTGAAATATGTCCTGTTAACATATCTATATTAAGCTTTTCTTTTATATTATTTATTAAATCTTTTGTTTTTATAGGTTCTTCTAAATATACAATTCTACCTATTCCACTATCTTCTAATATAGATTTATCTATTATTTTTGATTTTTTAAATCCTAAAATACTTACTACTTTATCATTTATTCCATCTTTAATAGCATCTAAATTTGTATGACTAGAATATACAGATATTTTATTTTCTATAAGCTTTATAATTTTATCTCCTAGTAAATCTCCTTTTACTATCCTATTTGGTTTTCTAAATATTAGAGGATGGTGAGTTATTATCATTTCACATTTATTTTCTATAGCTTCATCTATAGCTTCCTTTGTACAGTCTAAAGCTAATAAAACTTTTTTTACTTCTCTATTCTTATCTCCAACCATAAGCCCTACATTATCAAAATCTTCTTTTAATTTGCTTGGCGCAAAAGCTTCCATTTCATTAATTATATCTTGTACACATCTACTCATAACAAATCTCCTTTTAACAGTATTTAATCATATTTTCTAAAATACTTACCTTTTCATTTAAAAATGCTTTTCTCTCTTTAGCACTTTCACTTTCATCATTTATAAGATTTATAATTTTATTATATTTTTCTATTTTTTCTTCTAAATAATCTTTCATTAGAGGGTTTTTACTTCTTAAAATAAGAGGACTTACTTCATAATATATATCTTCTAACTCTGTTTTTTCTTTTTCATTTACTTTTACTTTAAATAACTCATAAAAGATCCCATCTTCAAAACATAAGTCTTCTTTTATTATTTCATATCCTTTTGTATATAAATATTCTCTCAAAACTTCTGGATTTTGTGCTGGTACTAGAATTATATTTTTAGCTTTTTCTGCTTTTAATTTTCCTTCTTCAAGAATGTCTCTTATAAGATTTCCTCCCATTCCTGCTATTACAATAGTATCTACTTCACCAACTTTTACAGTTTCTAATCCACTACCCAATCTTACTTCTAAGCTTTCATCTACTCCTTCAAATATAGAATTAAGTTTTGCTTTATCTAAAGGATCTTTATTTATATCAGATGCAATTGCTCTTTTAGATATTCCTCTTTTAATTGCTTCTATAGGTATGTATCCATGATCTGTTCCAACATCAACTAAATTATCACAATTATCTATATTCTCTAATATCATCTCTAATCTTTTACTTAATTCCATTTCTTTTCTCCTGTCAATAAACTCTTTTCTATTTTTTGTATATTTTTTATAAAAACTAAAAAAGCACCTCCATGGTGCTTTTTTTAGTCTAGATAATCTTTAAGCTTTTTGCTTCTTGATGGATGTCTAAGCTTTCTTAAAGCCTTTGCTTCAATTTGTCTTATTCTTTCTCTAGTTACATTAAATTCTTTTCCTACTTCTTCTAATGTTCTAGCTCTTCCATCATCTAAACCAAATCTTAATCTTAATACTTTTTCTTCTCTTGGAGTTAAAGTATCAAGAACATTTATAAGTTGTTCTTTTAACATTGTAAATGCTGCTGCTTCTGCTGGAGCTGGAGCATCATCATCTGGGATAAAGTCTCCTAAATGACTATCTTCTTCTTCCCCAATAGGAGTTTCAAGAGAAACTGGCTCTTGGGCAATTTTTTGTATTTCCCTAACTTTTTCAACTGGCAATTCCATTACTTTTGATATTTCTTCTGGGAATGGATCTCTTCCAAGCTCTTGAAGTAATTGTCTTTGAACTCTTATAAGTTTATTTATAGTTTCTACCATATGTACTGGTATTCTTATTGTTCTTGCTTGGTCTGCAATAGCTCTTGTTATCGCCTGTCTAATCCACCATGTAGCATATGTTGAAAATTTGAATCCTTTTCTATAATCAAATTTTTCAACTGCTTTTATAAGACCTAAGTTACCCTCTTGTATTAAATCTAAGAATAACATTCCTCTTCCTACATATCTTTTTGCTATACTTACAACAAGTCTAAGGTTTGCTTCTGCTAATTTTTTCTTAGCATATTGGCTTCCTTCTTCAATTTTTCTAGCTAATTCCATTTCTTCTTCTGAGGATAATAGAGGAACTTTACCAATTTCTTTAAGATACATTCTAACTGGATCATCTATAGCTATACCTTCTGGTATACTTAAATCTAATTCTTCCTCTTCTTCCTCTTCTTTAGCTGATGGTTCACCAATTACTTCAATTCCCATTGACTCAAGAACTTCATATATCTTTTCAATTTGATCTGGAGATAATTCTATATTATCTATTTCATCCATTATTTCTTTATATGATAATGTACCATTTTTCTTTCCTTTATCAATTAAGTTTTTGACAACCGTCATTTTATTATTTTTTTCTTTTTTATCGTCTTTTTTTACCTTTGTTTTTTCTACCATATTCTTGTTGCCTCCTTCCGTCACAGCCAAATTAACCTCTCTCTAATCCTTTTAGCTCAGCATTTAATCTATTAAGCTCTGACGCTAATTTTATAGATTCCTCAAAGTTTCCATTCTTCTCTGATTCTTTAAGTTTCATTTTTATATTTTGTATATCTTCTTTCAACTTAAAGGATTTAATCTCATTTATATTATCAAGTATAAGTTTTCTTTTATCATTAGCTTCTAAAATTTTAAATTCTTTTATTTTAACCCATTCTTGTGAAGAATTGGGGTCATCACAAAAAGTTTCTATATATGAATTTATATTTTCAACTTTTTCATTCATACCTTTTTTTATTATTTTAAATAATTTTTTATTTTCTTCTCTATTAAAATTTTCTTCGCTAATTTTTGATATTATTTTGCTATAAAATTCTTCTATTAGCATTAACTTTATAATTGTTCTCTCTGCTTTTACATATGCTGGTTCTACATATAATTTTGTTCCAATTTCTTCCTTTTTATACATATTCCCCTCATTTTTTTCATTTCTTTGCATTTGTATAAGATCATATAAAGATTGTTCTTTAATTCCTGTATCTTCCGAAATAGATTTTATATATATATCTTTTTCTACTGGATTTAAATTGCTAATTATAGTCGCTACCCTATTTCCATATTTTACTACAGACTGTTGATCTTTGAAATTTATTCCTTCTTTAGCTTTTTTAAGTCTATACCCAATTAAAGTTTCAGCTTCATTTACTAGCTTCATAAAAGAATCCTTACCATTATTTCTTACAAATTCATCAGGATCTTTCCCCTCTGGTATTTGCAATACTCTAACATCAAACCCAGCTTCTTTTAATATCTCTAACCCTCTAAGCGTTGCTGTTTGTCCTGCAACATCAGCATCATAAGAAATTATAACCTTATCCGCATAACGTTTTAGAAGTCTAGCTTGCTTAATTGTTAAAGCAGTACCTAATGATGCTACTACATTATGTATTCCATATTGATTTAAACTTATTAAATCCATATATCCTTCCACCATAATGAAATATCTATCTTTTATATTATTCTTTATTGCAAAATTTAATCCATATAAATTTGTTCCTTTTTGGAATATAAGTGTTTCTGGTGAATTTAAATATTTTGGTTTAGAATCATCTAAAACTCTTCCTCCAAATCCAATGACACGCCCTTTAGCATCAAAAACTGGGAACATTACTCTATTTCTGAACCTATCATAAATGGTTCCTTTTTTCTCACTTTTTAAAACTAAGCCCACTTCTAAAAGCAAATTGTCATTGAAACCTTTATTATTTAGATACATTCTTAAATTATGCCATCCATCTTTAGCATAACCTAGCCCAAATCGTTTAATGGTTATTTCACTTATACCTCTTCTTAGAAAATAGTTTTTTTTCTCTTTATCATTTTGTAAATTAGAGAAAAAATATCTTGCTGCTTCTACGTTTATCTTATATAGTAGCGATTTCTTTTTAACTAATTTATCATCTTCATCTCCACCTAAATTCAATGGAATATTAGCTTTTTCAGCTAATAATTTACAGGCTTCTATGAAATTAAGATTTTTCTGTTTCATAACAAAAGTTAAAACATTACCTGCCTCACCACATCCAAAACATTTATATATCTGTTTATCTTGAGATACACTAAATGAAGGTGACTTTTCATGATGAAAAGGACAAATCCCCATATAATTTCTTCCTGAACGTTTAAGCCTTACTGTTTCTGAAATAATATCAACAATATCATTCTCATTTTTTATTCTCTCAATAGTTTCCTCTGAAATTCGCAAGGAGATCCCTCCTTCCTAATCAAATTTATTTTGCAACTCATATATTATTCGACATTTTTTTCTCTTTTCCTTCTTTATTAATATATTTTTTATCTTTTAATATATTTTTTGCTTTAATTATTTATTCTTCTTCTTTTATAAAAATCCTTCTTTTTTATTTTTATAATTTTATCTTTCCTAATTTTATCCGTTTTATGCCTAATTTTAGTAATTTTCAATTTTATTTTTTTATTTTAATTCAATTGTCAAGCTCTAAGTTTATAAATATTTAATATTTTTTAACTCTCTATTCATTTATTCTATATTTATCTCTTAATTCCTCTAAATATTACTAGTATTTATTATTTGCAAAATAATATTTTTTTATTATTTAAAATTTGTAATTCTATTTCTCTATATAAACAACATAGAATATAGTAATAATATTATTTAGGAGACTATTTATGAAAAAATTTTCTGATGAAATTTCTAATGATATTTTTAGTGAAGAAAGAATTAGACATAAAGTTCTTAATCATTACGGATTAGAAAATTCAAATATTACAATAATAAAATTTAAAGATACAGACAAACAGAGAATTGTATTTAAAATAACTTATGAAAATAAATCTTATTGCTTAAAAAAAGTTTACTTTGATGAAAAAAATCTTCTTTTTGTATATTCAGCTTTAGAATGGTTATCTAAAAATAATATACATACCCCTAAACTTTTAGATACTTTAGATGGAAATAAATATGTCAATTATAACGGAATGCTATTCATATTAACTATTTGGATTGATGGAATAAAATGTAGTTTTGATGAAACTTCTCATGTTTTAACAGCAGTTCGTCAATTAGCCTATGCACATAAGTGCTCTAAAAACTTCACTCCAATAAAAGGAAGTAAAAAAAGAGAAGGTTTGACTGATATTTACATAACAACCTTAAAACATTTTAATCAAATATTGCTTTCTTATAATTATTCAATAAAAACAAAAGATCATTTTTCTGAAATTTTTTTAGAATTTTTCGATGTAAATTTAGAAATTGCTAAATTTTCTTTAGAAATAGCTAGTAATATAAATAATAACAACTTATCTAAATCTCTTTGTCATGGTGACTATGTAAGTAAAAATCTTCTTTTTGATAAAGATGATAATATTTGGCTTATAGATTTGGATAAATGTAAATATGAATATTCTATGCAAGATTTTGGTTATTTTTTGAGAAGACTTCTTAGACGAGATAAAACAGCTTGGAATATCGAGCTAGCATTACGACTTTTTAGAGAGTATAATGAAGCAAATAAAATGTCTACTGATGATTTTAGATATCTTATTTCATATATTTGTTTTCCTCAAAAATATTGGAAAATATCAAGGGATTATTATAGAAATAAAAATAAATGCAATAAAAAATTATTTGTAGATATGCTTTTAAAAGCCACAGATAAAACTTCTTCCCATTTATTATTTGTTAAAAATATTAAGTCAAGAATTGAAAATGAATACAATATAAAACTATAAAAAGCTTCACCAAATAGGTGAAGCTTCCTTTTTATTTTAATTATCTTTTATTATTTACTTGTGCTTGTGCTGCTGCAAGTCTTGCAAGTGGAACTCTAAATGGTGAACATGATACATAATCTAATCCTATTTTATGGAAGAATTCAACTGATGAAGGATCTCCTCCATGTTCTCCACATATTCCAAGTTTTATATCACTTCTAGTAGATCTACCTTTTTCAGTTGCCATTTTTACTAATTGACCAACACCATTTTGATCTAATTTAGCAAATGGATCTTGTTCATATATTTTTCTATCATAATAAGCATTTAAGAATTTAGCTGCATCATCTCTTGAGAATCCAAATGTCATTTGAGTTAAGTCATTTGTTCCAAATGAGAAGAATTCAGCTTCTTCTGCTATTCTATCTGCAGTTAATGCTGCTCTTGGAATTTCTATCATTGTTCCAACTTTATAATCTAATTTAGTTCCTTTTTCACTCATAACAGCTTCAGCAGTTTTAACTACTATATCTTTAACAAATTTAAGTTCTTTAACTTCTCCAATTAAAGGAATCATTATTTCTGGAACTACGTCATATCCTCTTTCAACTTTAACAGCTATTGCAGCTTCTATTATAGCTCTTGTTTGCATTTCTGCAATTTCTGGATAAGTAACTGCAAGTCTACAACCTCTATGCCCCATCATTGGATTAAATTCATGTTTCTCTTCTACTGCATTTTTAATTTCTTCTATATCTATATTTAATTCTTTAGCAAGAGATAACTTGTCCTCTTCTGAATGAGGTAAGAACTCATGTAGTGGTGGATCTAAAAGTCTTATTGTAGCTGGCATTCCTTTTAATGCTTCATATATAGCTATAAAATCAGCTCTTTGCATTGGTAATATCTTATCTAGAGCTTTTCTTCTATCTTCTTCATTTTTAGCTATAATCATTTCTCTAACAGCTAATATTCTATCTTCTGCAAAAAACATATGCTCTGTTCTACAAAGTCCTATTCCTTCAGCTCCAAACTCAACTGCTTGTTTTGCATCTCTTGGTGTATCAGCATTAGTTCTAACTTTTAATTTTCTTATTTCATCAACCCATGACATAAATGTTGCAAAATGTCCTGTTATTTCTGGAGTTACAGTTTTTATCTTTTCTCCATATATATTACCTGTTGTTCCATCTATTGATATGAAATCTTCAGAAGTATAAATTTTTCCTCCTACTTCTAAAGTTTTATTCTCTTCATTTATTTTTATTTCTCCACATCCTGCTACACAACAAGTTCCCATTCCTCTAGCAACAACTGCTGCATGTGAAGTCATTCCTCCTCTTACAGTTAAAATACCTTCTGCTGCAATCATTCCTTCAATATCTTCTGGTGATGTCTCAAGTCTAGCTAATACTACTGCCTCTCCATTTGCAGCTCTTTCTTTAGCTTCTTCTGCAGTAAATGCAATTTTACCACATGCTGCACCTGGTGAAGCTGGAAGTCCTTTAGCTATTGGAGTAGCTTTCTTTAAATCCTCATCATAGAAGGCTGGATGTAATAAAGTATCAAGCTGTTTTGGTTCAACTTTTAGTATAGCTTCTTCTTTAGTAATCATTCCTGATTCTACTAAATCAACTGCTATTTTAAGAGCTGCTGGAGCAGTTCTCTTACCATTTCTTGTTTGTAAGAAATAAAGTTTTCCTTCTTCTATAGTCATTTCCATATCTTGCATATCTCTATAGTGATTTTCTAATTTATTTACTATATCAATAAACTCTTTATATAATTCTGGATTTTGTTCTTCTAATTTTGAGATTGGAAGTGGTGTTCTTATACCTGCAACAACATCTTCACCTTGTGCATTCATTAAGTATTCACCATAAATTTCATTATCTCCATTAGCTGGGTTTCTTGAGAATACAACTCCTGTTCCAGAAGTTTCTCCTTTATTTCCAAATACCATTTGTTGAACGTTTACAGCAGTTCCCCACTCTCCTGGTATATCATTTAATCTTCTATATACTATTGCTCTTGGATTATCCCATGATCTAAATACAGCTGTAACTGATTCTATTAACTGTAATTTTGGATCTTGTGGGAAATCTTCACCTTTTTCCTTTTTATATATTTCTTTATATTGATTAACTAATTCTTTTAAGTCTTCAGCAGTTAAATCTGTATCATCTTTAACTCCTCTTTTTTCTTTCATTTCATCAATTTTATCTTCAAATAATCTTTTTTCTACATCCATAACTACATCTGAAAACATTTGAATAAATCTTCTATATGAATCATATGCAAATCTTGGATTATTTGTAAGCTTTGCCATAGCTTCTACAGCTTCATCATTTAAACCTAAGTTTAATATTGTATCCATCATTCCAGGCATTGAAACTCTAGCTCCTGATCTTACTGATACAAGTAATGGATTTTCAGTGCTTCCAAATTCTTTTCCTGTTTCTTTTTCAAGTTCTTTCATACATTTTTCAATTTCTTCTATGATTGATGCTGAAATAACTTTTCCATCTTCATAATATTTATTACAAGCCTCTGTAGTAACTGTAAACCCTTGTGGAACTGGTATTCCAAGCTGTGTCATTACAGAAAGGTTTGCCCCTTTACCTCCTAGAAGATTTTTCATTGACCCATTACCTTCTTTAAAAAGGTAAACGTACTTTTTCTCCATCTCAATACTCCTCCGTTCAATACTTAAGTTATATACTATCGAGGGCTTTTAGCCCTCGTAGCTACCTATTTATTTTTTCCCAAGCTTAACGAATAATTTTGTGATATTGGTTTTAGAAACTTTACCTAAGATTTTATATTGCTCCTTATCATCTACCATAGTTTTTTCTACTATAGGAATACTATCTATTTCATGCTCTATTATTTTTGTAGCAAGCACATATGCAGAGTCTTCCTTTGAAGCACATATTATATTTGGCATTCTTGTCATAATAACTCCTACAGGAACTTTATGAATATCTGTTCCACCAATTGCAATTTTAAGAAAATCTTTCCTAGAAACTGCCCCTGTTAAGAATCCTCCATTTTCTACAAATAATGTTCCTACATCATTTAGAAATAGGTATACAATTGCATCATAAACTGTAGTCTCTTCACCTACAACTGAAGGTTTTGACATAATTTCGCCAACTTTTATCTCATTTATATATTCATTTACAAGACTACTTTTAGGTTTATCTGAATATACATAACCTACTTTAGGTCTAGCATCTAAAGCACCTATCATTGTTAATATTGCTAAGTCGGCTCTCAGTGCAGCTCTAGTCACTCCTAATTTTTCTGCTAGTGCTTCACTCGTAATTGGCTGTCCTTCTTTAACTAATCTTATAATCTCTTCTTGCCTTTCTGATAACTTCAAATTTATCCCTCTTTCTTTATTATGAGAGTAAATATTCAGATAATTCAGATTTATCGGAATCTTTGTTACATTCTAATTATACCATTAATTCCTTTTTTTTCTATATCTGAATTTTTCTGTTTTTCTCTGTTTCATTTAATATATATCCATTATAACAGATTAACTCTTTATAGATTCTTTTATCTATAATTTACTTTATTTTACAGCTATTCTTCATCAAACTTAACTGTATAAGTGTAAACAGTATCATCACCTGAATAAACTTTACTTTTATTCTCATTTTTATATTTCATATCATTTCTTACATCTGACAATTTCTCTTTTACGTCCATAGCAGTTTGAGTAGCTTTTTCTTTTACTTCACTAGCTACAACAGTTGCTTTTTCCATGACTTCATCTGCCATCTTTTTAACATATTTATTTACTACTTCAACACTTCCATCACATTTAGTTATTTCTATTGTAATTTTTGTAGCTACAGCTGCTATAACTCCAAATGCTAAAAATGCAGGAATTATAGCAGCTATTACCATAGCTGATATACCAGCATTTACTGGAATATCTAAAATTACAACTTCGTCTTTTTTTATTTTTATTCTACTTACATTACCTTTTTCAATTACTTTCTTTATCCATGTTTTAAAGTCTTCAATTGAACAAGTAGATGCTTCGTTATAAGAATACTCATTTGATTCTTCAGATTTCAACTGTGCATATGTACTTTTAGCACCTTTTGTTTCTAAAGCTATTATCGCTTCTAATACATCTCCATTTACCTCTATTAAAGCATCTTTAGCATCTTTATAGCTTACACCTAGTCTTTCTACTATCTTATCAATTTTTTCTAATGTAATATCCATCATAAATCATCACTCCTTAATATAATTTAACATCTCTAAACTTTTTGGCTTTCTTGAATAATTAGTTGATATAAAATATAGGTTTATTTTTTCAATTTGCTTTTTTATATCACCTGATAATTTCATCATATATATTCTACTTGCATCAATCTTATTTAAAAATTTTAAAGCTGCATATGCTTCTTTAGATATATGAATACTATGGTCCTTATTACAATTTTCACAAATTCCACCATAGCTTTGTAAATTTATATACTTTGAAGTTCTAATTTTCCTTTTGCAAATAGAACATGTTTCAAGATTTATTCCATATCCAGTTGCTTTTAATAGTTTAAGTTCAAATGACCTTATTAAAAGCTCATAGTCTATTGCATCTGTATTTAAAAGATATAAAGTTTTAATAAATTCTATATACAAGTTCTTGTCTATTTCTCCATCTTCTAAACCTATATCTATAAGTTCACAAACATAAGATGCATATGTTAATTTATCTAAATTGCTCATTAATCCTTTAAAAGAATTTATTATCTTTCCTTCTTGAAGATTAAAAAGATTTTTTCCTTTAAATACCACATAATCACTATAACAAAGAGGAGATGTTACTGAAAATAATCTACTTTTATTTTTTTTTGCTCCTTTTGCTATAGCTGTAATTTTTCCAAGCTCCTCTGTATAAATCCAGAGAAGCTTATCATTTTCTTTATAATCAGCTGATTTTATTATTACCCCACTGGTTTTAAATAAAGACATTTTAAAGCTCCCAACAAACTTTATTTTACGTTTTTATAACCTAACTCTTTTAATAAGTTATTATTATCACGCCATTCTTTTCTTACTTTAACCCAAAGTTTTAGCATAACTTTAGTTCTTAAAAATCTTTCTAATTCATATCTTGAAGTTTCCCCTATCTTTTTAAGAACTGCTCCATTTTTCCCAATTATTATTCCTTTATGTGAATCTTTTTCACAAATTATATCTGCTTCTATATGATATATACCTTTTTCATTCTTTTTCATTCTTATTATGTCTACTGCAATTCCATGTGGAACTTCATCTCTTAAACATCTTAATGCTTTCTCTCTTACTATTTCTGATACAACAAATCTTTCTTGAACATCTGTTATCATATCGTCTGGATAATATTTAGGTCCTTCGGGTAATTTATCTACCATTAATTTAAGTAAAGTATCTACGTTTTTCCCTTTTATCGCTGATATAGGAATTATTTCATCAAATTCAAAAGCTTTTGAATATTTAGATAATGTTTCTGCAACTTTATCTTGTGTAAATTCATCAACTTTATTTAAAACTAAAAATATTGGACATTGTTTTCCTTTTAAACTTTCTAAAATAAAACTATCTCCTTTACCTAATTCTCCATCTGGATTAGTTAAGAAAAGGATTAAATCAACATCTTTGGTTGAGTCTTTAGCTGAGTTTACCATGTATTCTCCTAATTTATGTTTAGGCTTGTGTATACCTGGCGTATCAACAAACACCATTTGATAGTCATCTGTTGTTTTTATTGTTTGAATATTATTTCTTGTTGTCTGTGGTTTATTAGATACAATAGAAAGTTTTTCTCCCATAATATAGTTCATAAGTGTTGATTTTCCTACATTTGGTCTTCCTACTATTGATACAAATCCTGATTTAAACATTATTTCCTCCTACTCAAGATCTTTTCTAGTAAAGCTTCCTGGCATTAATTCATCTAAAGTTTTTACTAAATAATCTGTTTCATTTTTTACTATATATACTTTAATATCTCCATTTTCTGCAAATTCACTCATTACCTGTCTACACATACCACAAGGATAAGTGTAACCATTTAAATCTCCAATTAAAGCAATTGCTTTTAATTTTGTATTTCCTTTTGATACAGCAGTAAAAATAGCTGTTCTTTCTGCACACATTGTAGCTCCAAAAGAAGCATTTTCAACATTGCATCCTGTATAAATTTCATCATCTTCAAATAATACAGCCGCTCCAACTTTAAAATTTGAATATGGACAATAAGCATTCTCTCTTGCTTTTATAGCCTCTTTTATAAGTATTTTTTCTTTCATAAAAAACCCTCCCCTAGCCTTAAGTATATACTATTTTTATTTATTGTGCATAATATTATATCATTATTTTTATTAATAACAATATTTATTTTATATTTTTTATCTAAAAATAGTAAAAATTAATATTGTTATTAACATACCAAATATAGCTCCAACTATAACTTCAAAAAGTGAATGAACTTCTGCATCTACTCTACTTTGTGCTGTAATAAATGCCATTAAAAAACTTAACATCATACAAATTGGCTCTTCTGTTATAAATGAAATTGCTGTTGCTATTGAAAAAGCTAATGCACTATGTCCACTCGGCATTCCACCTTTTAATGGTGTTCCTTCTCCAAAAATAGCTTTTGCAATTATTGTAGCTATACTAACTATTACAAGTAATATAAATATTGTATGTGGTTCTGATTCTTTTATTTTATTTAAAAGTATATAAGATAAATTACTTAATTTATCCCAAAATATTATATACCCAACTAAAACTGCATTTAAGGCTGTTACTACTACTGCTCCTGCTGCTACATTTTTAGCTATTTTAGCTAAAGGATGATAATAATTTGTATTCATATCTATTACTGCTTCAATTGCTGTATTAAAAAGTTCTGCTCCTATAACCATTGCAATTGTTATGGCAAGTATTAACATTTCTATTTTCGATATATCGAAGAAAAGACATAAAATTAAAACTAATAATGTTACACACATATGTATTTTCATATTTCTTTGCGTTCTCACAGTGTATATAATTCCATCTATTGCATAATTAAAACTATCTACTATTTTTTTTAATTTCATGTCCAACCACCCTCTATCTTCTAATATCTAATTTATTTAATATTTCTTCTTCTCTTTTTCTCATTATAATTTTTTCTTCTTCTATCATATGATCATAACCCAATAAATGAAGTATTGAATGAACTATAAGATAAAAAACTTCTCTTTCATAACTATGATTATATTCCTTTGATTGCTCTAAAGCTTTCTCAAGTGATAGAACAATATCTCCTAACACAAGTTCTTCTCCATCTAAATATACTTCATCAAATTCTTTTTCTTTATATACATCTTTGAAAACTTTTCCTTTTGGATAATCTAGCATTGGAAATGAAAGCACATCTGTAGCCTTATCTATATTTCTAGTATCATTATTTATCTCTCTTATCTCATCATTATTAACAAGGACTAATGATACTTCACATTCATTCTCTACCTCTTCTTCTTTTAAAGCAAAATAAATTACTTTTTCCATATCTTTTATTAATTCTTCACTTACTTTTATTTCTTCTTGTCTGTTGTCTAAATAAATCATTTTTTACTCCTTATTTATATATATGTTAAAAGGGGAAGCTTAAAACCTCCCCTTTTTTTATTATTTTAAAGTTTTTACTTTTTCTGTTGGATACTCAATTCTTTGATGATATATCCCATTTAAAGCCTTAAGGAAGGATTTTCTTATTTTCTCTAAATCTTTTAATGTTAAATCACAATTATCAAGTTGGCCTGAATATAATTTATCTTTTATTATATTATTTACCATTTCTTCTATCTTTCCTTTACTTGGCTCTGATATTGATCTTACAGCTGCTTCTACACTATCAGCAAGCATTAATATTCCTGATTCTTTACTACTTGGAATAGGCCCTGGATATCTAAAATCTTCTTCTTTAACATCATCTGGATTTTCTGCTGAGTTTTTCATTTTATAATAAAAATATTTTACTAATGTAGTTCCGTGATGCTCTACTATCATGTCTTGAATTATTTTAGGAAGTTTATATTCTTTTGCAAGTTCAAGACCATCTTTAGCATGTGAAACTATTATTAAAGTACTTAAATTAGGCTTTATTTTATCATGTGGATTATCTTTTCCTAATTGATTTTCTTTAAAGAAATATGGTCTAATAGTTTTTCCAACATCATGATAATAAGCACCTACTCTAGCTACAACTGGATTAGCTTTTATATCTTCTGCTGCCATTTCAGCTAAATTTGCAACTAACATACTATGATGATAAGTTCCTGGTGCTTCCATTAATAATTTTTTCAATAATGGACTATTTGGATTTGAAAGTTCTAACAATTTTAGATTTGTTACTATATCAAATCCTGATTCAAAAAACGGTAAAACTCCAATAGCTAAAATGGATGATACTACTACTCCTACAGCTGATGCCATACTTAACAATATTATTTCACTTAAATTGTTTGATAATAATACTCCAGTTGAAAAAGTTAAAAATGCACTCATTATTATAAGCCCTATACTTGAGTATAAAATATCATTTCTTTGCTGCATCTTTCTTAATGAAGTTGCACCAATTATAGAATTTAGTATTCCAAGCATAATTATTTGAGGATTAAATCCAACTAGCGCTCCTATAATTATTACATCTAAACTTGTAACCATCATTGACAATCTATAATCTACAAGGAGAGTTAGAAGTATAGGCGCACATGCTAAAGGAATAGCAAAAGGTGTTATTATTCCTATAGCTCTTGCAACTATAAATGCTGTAATACTTATAGTATTTATCATTATTAACATTTTCTCATTTTTAAAAATTTCTCTATGATTTTTATAAATGTAAAAATGCTTTATAAAAATTATAAGTGCTGCAAATATTGCAATAACTAAGTAAAGAATAAATATACTTCCACCACCACTTTGATCTAAAAGACCTAAATCTTTTAATATGGCTATCTGTTCTGCTGTTACTGGCTCTCCTTCTGTAACAATTGTTTGGTTTTTCTTTATTATAACCTTACTAACTGCTTTTTCAGCTTCTTGTATCGCCTGTTCAGTCTTTTCTTTGTCATAGAAAAAGTTAGGTTGTATTTTTGGAATTATCATTTGTCTTAATACATTTTTTACAGCTAAACTTGTATCTACTTCATTTATTTTTTCTTCTGCAATTTCTATAGCATTATTTAAACTTGTTGGGTTATCTGCTGCTATATTATTGGCATATGCAGCTGATACAATTGACTTAACAGCAAATTTTAAATCTTTAATTTGATTTTGAGATAAATTTAATAAAGTTTTGTAGTTTTGTTCTGTTAAATTTGAATTTTCTATACTTGAAAGAATTTTTAATTGTTCACTTTGAGTATTTACATTAGTATCTACATCAAGAACTTTATTTAGTATTCCAATTAGATTCTCTTCTAGTTGAGGTTCAACCTCACTTTTTAATGTATATTGTTTATCTACAGCTTTTGCTGCTTCTTCTTCTCTTTTCTTTGTAGCAATTTGATCTACAGTATCTCTAGGAGCTTTAATAGTAACCTTTGCTATATCTCCCTCTTTCAAATCATATTCTTTTGGCGCAATTGCTGATATAAGTAATCCATATATAATTAAAAAACTAATTATATACATAAGAATTCTAATATTTTTTTCTTTTAAGTCTATATTAAATTTTATCCTTTTTTTCAATTCTCCACCTTCTCATCAAAACGCTGAATTACCTATGGGCTATATTTTGCTCCACAGTAAACTGTCCAATTATTTTTATCTTTCCATCCCCTAATTCTAAAACCTCATCCTCTGTATCTATTATTTTAGCATCTATCGGTAATTCTTTTTGTAATAACTTTTTTAATGACTCTAATGAACTTTTTATTTTTTCCTCTTTATTTACATTTATTTTTCTTTCTTCTTTTTCATAATAAGTAACTTCCTTTATTAATCCATCATTACTCTCTATTTTATCATAATTTTGGAATGAATTAGAGGATTTTTTCAAATAAATTTTCTTTCCCCACATATCTAAATAAATATCATTATCTTTTTTTCCTGTTCTAACACTCTCTTTTCCTGATACTAATACTTCAACTTCTTTTGTATAAAAAGTGTTGGCTAATACACTTCCATCTGCTTTTGTTTCAAAGACTGTATCTCCAGTTCCATTAATCCCTTCTATTAATAAATCACCTTTTCTCACTATATCTCCTGGCTTAGCTACTGCTGTCCCATTTTCAGCGTATATTCTTTTTATCTCACCATCCATTTTTGCATAAACATTTCCTTCTTCTACATTTAACTTCTCTGGTGGATTAACTTTTTCTTTTAAACTTATCTTAAGTGTAGATCCTTCTATTCTTGTTCTTATCCATAGCACTTCATCACATCTATTTTCTATTTCTTTCTCTATTTCATAAACATTTATTTTACTTTTTTGCATTCCCTGTTTAATACCTAATTGATTAAGGATTTCTCTTATTTCAAAAGGAGATAAATTTTTTTCTGTTTCTATATCTATAGCCCAAACAAAACTAGATAAAATAAATATTATTACTAAAAACCCTATTCCACTTACAAAAAAACTCAAACTTTTCTTTATTCTTTTAATTTTTATTATGTTCCCCATTTCCCTTGTTATTCTTATTTTTCCACCACATCTTTTAACTATTTTTTGTATGTCTTTATAATACTCATAAAATGTCTCAAAAGATATAAGTACTTTATTAATTTTTCTTACGTTACTTAATGGAATTCCATTTCGTGTACATAAATTTAGTATTTCTTCTATTTTTATTGCATTTATTTCTACTTCTATTTTATATCTAACTAAATTCTCTTTATTCATGGCTCTTTTCTCCATAATATATAGTATTAAAAGTTCCACTTACTATTATAGTTTCTTCTTCTATATACAGTATTTCAAGTCCAGTTCCTTCTATGGTTAATCTTCCAATAGTTGAATTTAAAGATATAAAATTATCATCAAACTTAATTATTCCTTTATGATTTTCTATATTTATTTCTTCTTTTCCTATAATTGTTATTTTAGGTTCTCCAGTCATAACTTCCTTTGGCAAATTAAGTTTTTTTATTACTTCATTTTTTCTATTTTTAAATTTATTTTCCATAAAATCTCCTTTTATTATTTCTATCATAGTAATCTATGTTAAAATAAAAAATTTTATGAATGATTTTAAATTAAAAAATAAGAGATATAAAGTTTCCTTTATATCTCTTATAAAAATAACAAAAAGGGCTCATAATGAACCCTTTTGCTATTTATTACTTAAATAATCTTTAACTATTTGACTTACAAGTTTACCATCAGCTTTACCTAAAGTTTTAGGTCTTACTAATGCCATTACTTTTCCCATGTCTTTTATGCAATTTGCACCCGCTTCTTCTGCTGAGTCTTTGACTATTTGTAATATTTCTTGTTCGCTTAATTGCTGAGGAAGGTAATCTAGCAAGATTTTAATTTCTTCATTAGTAGAATCTACTAAATCTTGTCTGTTACCTTTTTCAAACTCAAGCACAGCTTCTCTTCTTTGCTTGACTTCTTTAGCTAATATCTCTATAGCTTTTGCATCATCAACAACTATTTTATCAGTTTTTTCAACTAATAATATTGCTGCTTTAGCACTGCTTAAAACGTTAGCTTTAAACTTCTCTTTTGCTTTTAAAGCATTTTTCCAATCATTTTGAAGTCTGACTTTTATTTCTGGCATCTATTTCATACCTTCTTTCAAAAAGAAATCCTATTTGAACTTTCTCTTTCTAGCAGCTTCTGATTTCTTTTTCTTTTTTACACTTGGTTTTTCGTAGTGTTCTCTTTTTCTTACTTCAGTAAGAACTCCAGCTCTAGCACATTTTCTTTTAAATCTTCTTAATGCACTTTCAAGAGTTTCGTTTTCTCCAACTTTTATTTCTGACATTCATTATCCCTCCCTCCGCTAGCTTAAATTAATAAATTCAACTCAGCTACGGGCTTAATAACACACGCTAAATTATACAACATTTGCATAAGGTATGTCAATAATAAGATTTAACTTATTTTTCTTTAGCCTGGTGGCCATTTTAATTCTCTTCCACCTAAGACATGAAAATGTAAATGTTCTACAGTTTGCCCACCATCTACTCCACAGTTATTTACTACTCTATATCCTGCTTTGTCTATGTTAAGCTCACTAGCTAGTTTATTTATAATTTCAAATATATGTGATATATATTTGGAATTTTCATTATTTATATAATTTGCACTTTTAATGTGCTTTTTAGGAATTACTAAAAAATGAACTGGTGCTTCTGGATTTATATCATAAAAAGCATATACCATATCGTCTTCATATATCTTTTTTGATGGAATTTCTCCATTTATTATTTTACAAAAAATACAATCCAATTTTTTCACCTCCTTAAAATTCTAGTACTATTCTATTTTACCACGTTTCCTATAGAATAGTCACCCTTCTCTTCTAAAATTTTCACATTTATAATTTTTCCTATTTCTTTTTCACTTATTCCTTTTACATGAACTTTAACATAATTTCTTGTATATCCTTCATAAATGCCTTCTTCACCTTTAACTTCTTGTTCTATTAAAACATCCATTGTTCTACCAACTAAAGATTTAGTGAATTTTCTTTCATTTATCTTATTTAAAGCTATAAGTTTCTTACTTCTCTCTTCTTTTATCTTTCCATCTATTTGATTTTCCATATCATGTGCTTTTGTTCCTGTTCTAGGACTAAATTTAAATATATGAGTTTTTGTTAACTTATTTCTTTTTAAGAATTCATAAGTTTCATTAAACTCCTCCTCAGTTTCACCTGGGAATCCTACTATTACATCTGTAGTTATAGAAACATTCTTTAAATTATCTCTTAATACTTTTACTATTTCTTCATATTCATCAGCTGTATATCTTCTGTTCATTCTCTTTAAAGTACTTGTACATCCACTCTGAAGAGAAAGATGGAATTGTGGACAAAGCTTCTTCATATTTTTAATTTTTTCTACTACTTCTGGTGTAAAGAAAGCAGGTTCTATTGAACCAATTCTTACTCTTTCTATACCATCTATATTTTCTATTTCCTCTAAAAGAGAAATTAATGTAACATTTCCTTCTAAATCTAATCCATATGAAGCTGTATGTATTCCAGAAAGAATTATTTCTTTAAAACCATGCTCTGCTAATTGTTTTATTTCATTTAAAACTACTTTAAAATCTTTTGAGCAAACAGCGCCTCTTGTATAAGGAATTAAACAATATGTACAGAATCTATTACATCCATCCTGTATTTTTAAGAAAGCTCTAGTTTTTTCTCTATAATCTTCAATTTTTAAATTTTCAAATTTTTTATTTTTTAAAACTCCTGATACTTCTATTTGAGGTTTTCTTTCCTCTTTTGCTTTATTTACAAAATAAACTATATCACCTTTATTTCTTGTTCCTAACACAACATCTACACCTTCTATAGAAGAAACTTCTTTAGGTGCAATTTGTGAATAACAACCAACGGCAGCTATTATAGCTTCACTGTTTTGTCGTCTTGCTCTTCCTATTATTTGTCTTGACTTCTTATCTCCCATATTCGTTACAGAACATGTATTTATTACATATACATCAGCTTTTTCTGAAAAATCTACTACTTCATATCCTTCTCTAATAAATTTTTCTGTCATAGCTTCTGACTCATATACATTTACTCTACAACCTAATGTTGCAAATGCTACTTTCATTTATATTCCTCCTAAATCACCAAACTCATATTGAACTAGTGAAGTAGCTGTAAAACCTGCTGTTTCTGTTCTTAAAATTCTACTTCCTAAAGTGATAATATATGCTCCATTATCTTTCATTATTTCTATTTCTTTTTCTTCAAATCCACCTTCTGGACCTATAACTATTCCTATTTTAGATATTTCAGTTTTATCTATTTCTTGCATAAGTCTTTTTATACCAAAATTTTCTGCATTTTCATATGGAACTAAAATCAAATCAAAATTTTTCATTTCTTCTACTAAATTATCCATTGAAATTGGCTCTAAAACTTTAGGTATAATACTTCTTTTACTCTGCTTGCATGCTTCTAAAGCTATCCTATTTAATCTATCTAATTTTTTAAAATCACCTTTTAATTTAACATCTACTCTTTCAGTTAAAAGTGGCTGAAAAGTTTTTATACCTAATTCAGTTCCTTTTTGAACAATTAAATCCATCTTTTGTGATTTTGGTAAACCTTGAAAAAGAGTTATTTCTACTCCACTTTCATTATCAATATCAAGTTTTTCTATTATTTCTAATTCTACTTCTGTTTTTGTAATATCAATTATTTTCGCTAAATATTCATTTCCATTACAATCATTTAATTTAACTTTTTCACCCTCAGATAATCTCAGAACCTTATATATATGTTTTACGTCATCTCCTACTATTTTAGCTTTATTTTCTATAATATTATGGTCTGATGTAAAAAACTTGTGCATAAAAGTTCCCCCTTATTTTAATTTGGATACTATACAATTCCATTCTCCATCTTTATTTATTTCTTTAACCTCAAATCCTGATTCCTCTAATTTAGAAGTAACCATTTCGACTCTATCATGAATTATTCCAGATGTTATAAATAATCCATCCTCTTTTAAAACTCTCTTAACATCATCAATTAGTATACAAATTATTTCTGCTATTATATTTGCAACAACTATATCTGCTTTACCATTTATAACTTCTACTAAATTACCATAAAGAATTTCTATATTATCTAAATTATTGTAGCTTACATTTTCTTTTGCTGATTCTACTGCAACTGGATCTAAATCAACTCCTATAGCTTTTTTAGCTCCTAATTTAGCTGCTCCTATAGCAAGTATTCCTGAACCACAACCAACATCAAATACTGTACTATCTTTTTTTACATATTTGTCTAAAGCTTTTAAACACATACTAGTAGTTTCATGATCTCCTGTTCCAAAAGCCATTCCTGGATCAAGTTCTATAATAAGTTCCCCTTCATTTGCTTTATACTCTTCCCATATAGGTTTAACAACTAACTTATCAGTTATTTTTGAAGGCTTATAATATTTTTTCCAGTTATTTGCCCAATCTTCTTCATGAGTTTTTTCTATTTCAACAGCTCCTTCCCCTACATCTATCCCAAATCCTTTAAGTTCTTCAACTTTTTCTTTTACATAAGCTAAGATCTCTTCTAAATTATCTTCTTCAGCAAAATATCCTTTTACTACGGCATATTCACCTTTATGTTCTAATACATTTATATCTGCAAAATCCCAAGTTAATGGACCTTGTTCTCTTCCTAATATATCATTTGGATCTTCAATAGAAACACCTTTGCAATCTAGTCCATAAAATATTCCTGAAATAGGCTCTAATGCCTCACTAGTTGTTTTTATCTTAATTTCTGTCCATGTTCCTTCCATTATCGTCATTCCTTTCATTAATTCTGTTTATACTAATAATTTATTTTACACTTATGTAATGTTTATGTCTAGTTTTCTTATTAACATAAAGAAAGGTAGTTAAAATATTAACTACCCCAACTTAATATATAATTTTTATTTTATCTAAAAAAACCTTTTTTCTTGCTTGGCTCAGTAGAAGTTTCTTCTCCAGTTGCTTCCATAAATGCCTTCAATGCATTCTTAGCTTTTTCATTTAGATGTTTAGGAATATCAACTATTACTTTTACATATTGATCTCCTCTACCACTTCCTTGAACTTTAGGAATTCCTTTTCCTTTTAATCTAAATACAGTTCCAGATTGAGTTCCTTCTGGAATTGTGTATTTAACATTTCCATCTATTGTTTCAACAGTTATTTCTGTTCCTAAGGCAGCTTTTGCCATACTTATATGTGTTTCAATATGGACATCTGCTCCTTTTCTTGTAAATACTTTAGATGGAGTTACCATAATTTTTATATAAAGATCTCCTGCTGGACCTCCATTTATTCCTTGCTCACCTTGTCCTCTAAGTGGCATAACATTTCCTGTATCAACCCCTGCTGGAACATTTACTTTTATTTTTCTATTTTTTCTAACTCTACCTTTTCCTTTACAATCTGTACAAGGCTCTTCAATTATTTTTCCTGTACCATGACATTTATCACATTCAGAATTAGTTACAAAATTTCCTAAAGGAGTTTGTCTTTGAACACGAACTTGACCTGTTCCACCACAATTTGGACAAGTTTTAGGAGATGTACCTGCTTTTGCTCCACTACCACTACATGTTGAACAATTTTCAGTTCTTGTTACTGATATTTCTTTCTCAATTCCTCTTATAGCTTCTTCAAAAGTAAGTCTTATAGTATACTCAAGATCTGCTCCTCTTCTAGGACCATTTCTTCTTGAACTTGAAGATCCACCTCCAAATCCGCCTCCAAAGAAACTATCAAATATATCTCCCATATCAAATCCGCCGAAGCCTCCACCTCCGAATCCTCCACCGAAACCTGAACTTCCATCAAAATCAGCAGTTCCAAATTGGTCATATCTAGCTTTCTTTTCTGGATCTGAAAGAACTTGATATGCTTCATTTATTTCTTGGAATTTCTTTTGCGCTTCATCATTTCCTTGGTTTTTATCTGGATGATATTTGATAGCTAATTTTCTAAAAGCTTTTTTTATTTCTGCATCACTTGCACCTTTTTCTAAGCCTAATACTTCATAATAGTCTCTTTGTGCCATTTCTATATTTCACCACCAAATTAATTTTTAAATTTATAAAAGGGAAGACGACTAATCTGCCTTCCCTTTAGTATTATATAAGAATTTATCTATTCCTTACAAGGATTATTTGTCATCTTCTACTTTAAAGTCAGCATCTACTACATTGTCATCATGTGGTGCACTTTGAGCTCCAGCATTAGCTCCACCCATGTTGCTTGGATCAAATCCTTCTGCTCCTGGTGCTCCTTGTTGACCATATAATTTTGAAGATATTGCATAGAATTCTTGAGTTAAATCTTCAACTGCTTTTTTAATTGCTTCTAAATCTTCTCCATCTTTAACTGCTTTAACATCAGCAAGTTTAGCTTCTATTTTAGCTTTGTCATCAGCAGAAACCTTATCTCCTAATTCATTTAAAGTTTTTTCTGTTTGATAAACAACTTGTTCTGCATTATTTTTAACTTCTATAGATTCTTTTCTCTTCTTATCTTCTGCAGCAAATTTTTCTGCTTCTTTTACAGCCTTATCTATTTCATCATCACTTAAGTTAGTTGAAGCTGTAATAGTAACATTAGCTTCTTTACCAGTTCCTTTATCCATTGCTGATACTTTAACAATACCATTAGCATCAATATCAAATGTTACTTCGATTTGTGGAATTCCTCTTGGAGCTGGAGCTATTCCTGATAATGTAAATCTTCCTAATGTTTTATTGTCAGCTGCCATTTGTCTTTCACCTTGAACTATGTGAATTTCAACTGAAGTTTGACCATCTGCTGCTGTTGAGAACACTTGGCTCTTTTTAGCTGGAATAGTTGTATTTCTTTCGATTAATGGAGTTGCTACTCCTCCTAAAGTTTCAATTCCTAATGTTAATGGTGTAACATCTAGTAATAAGACATCTTTAACTTCACCAGTTAATACACCTGCTTGAACAGCTGCTCCAATAGCAACACATTCATCTGGGTTAACTCCTTTTGAAGGTTCTTTTCCTGTAAAGTTTTTAACTGCTTCTTGTACAGCTGGTATTCTTGTTGAACCACCAACTAATATTACTTTATCAACTTCATTTATTGAAAGTCCTGCATCACTTAATGCTTTTTTCATTGGCTCAATTGATCTTTGAACTAAGTCATGAGTTAATTCATTGAATTTAGCTCTAGTTAAGTTTAAATCAATATGTTTTGGTCCTGTTGTATCAGCTGTTATAAATGGTAAGTTTATATTTGTTTGAGTTGATGATGATAATTCTATTTTAGCTTTTTCAGCAGCTTCTTTTAATCTTTGAAGTGCCATTTTATCATTTCTTAAATCAATTCCATTTTCAGCTTTGAAAGTATCTGCTATGAAGTCCATGATTTTATTATCAAAGTCATCTCCTCCAAGTTTTGTATCTCCATTAGTTGATAATACTTCAAATACTCCATCTCCAAGCTCTAAGATAGATACATCAAAAGTACCTCCACCTAAGTCATATACTAATACTTTTTCATCTTTATCAGTTTTATCTAAACCATATGCAAGTGAAGCTGCTGTTGGTTCGTTTATAATTCTTAATACTTCTAATCCTGCAATTTTTCCTGCATCTTTTGTTGCTTGTCTTTCAGCATCATTAAAGTATGCTGGTACAGTAATAACTGCTTGAGTTACTGGTTCTCCTAAATAAGCTTCTGCATCTGCTTTTAATTTTTGAAGTATCATTGCTGATATTTCTTGTGGTGTATATTCTTTGTCATCAATTTTTACTTTATAATCAGTTCCCATATGTCTTTTTATAGAGATTATAGTTTTATCTGGGTTTGTGATTGATTGTCTTTTAGCTACTTGCCCAACTAATCTTTCTCCATTTGCTTGGAAAGATACTACTGATGGAGTAGTTCTAGCACCTTCTGAGTTAGTTATAACTACTGGTTCTCCACCTTCCATTACTGATACACATGAATTTGTTGTTCCTAAGTCAATTCCTATTATTTTTGCCATAATATATTTCCTCCTCAAAAACAGGTATCCCTGTCTAAAATTCTTTATTTATTCTAAATTATTTTTACTAATTAGCTGTTTTAACCATTGAGTGTCTTATAACTTTATCTCCTCTTTTGTATCCCTTCATAAACACTTCTACTACAACATTAGTTCCAAGTTCAGGATCTTCTATATGCATTATTGCATTATTAAAATTTGGATCAAATCCTTCACTAGTTTCTATTTCTGTAACACCAAGTTTTTCAAGAGAATTTTGGAATCCTTTTAAAGTCATTTCAACACCTTGTTTTAATGCTTCAATATTTCCTTCAGCTGCAATTGCTCTTTCTATATTATCAAGATTTGGAAGAATTTCTTTTAATACATCTACACAAGCATCTGTATATATTCCTTCCTTTTCTTTAGCAGTTCTCTTTTTAAAATTTTGATATTCAGCTGTTTGTCTTAAATATTTATCTTTTTCAACTTCAAGCTCTTCCTTTAGTTTTTGAATTTCTTCCTTGTATTTCTTAACTAAAGAAAGTTCATTTTCTTCTGAGTTTTCTTCTTTTGTTTCTTCAACTACTTCTTCTTTATTTTCTTCTACTGATTCTTCAATTATTTCTTCATTTAAATCTTTTTCTAGCTCTTCTTTGTCTTTACTCATTCCAGTAACCACACCTCTTTTTCTTTATTTATCAAAATTCCCTTTAAGAGTATTATTTAATTCTTTCATAACTTGTGCCATAATAGCTACAACTTTTGAATAATTAATTCTTCTAGGCCCTATAAGACCTATAGTTCCTTTTGCACCATCTCCTAGCGAATATTCAGCTGATATGATGCTACACTCTTTTGCTTCAGGAATAAAATTCTCTTCACCAATTTTAATTGTTATTTCATTATTTGGTTCTATAAGTTCAAGTACACATTCTTTATCATGAAGTAGAGAAAGTATTTCTTTTACTTTATCTATGTCATTGTATTCTGGATAATTAAATATATTTGTTGTTCCTTCCATAAATACTTCTTTTGAATCTTCTTCTTTTAAGCATGTGTATAAAGTTGGTAACATCGCATTAAAAAGCTCTTCATGACCATTTAAGTCATTTCTTAAATTATTTATTACCTCTAAATTTATTTCATCTATAGTTAAATTCTTAAGTCTACTGTTTAATACTGTATTTAAATTAACTATATCTTCTTCTAAAGGCATTTTATTTACTTTTATTAAATGATTTTTTATTATCTCACTGTCAGTAATGACTACAAAAAGTAAATTTTCTTCATCAACTTTTATTATTTGTATAGATTTTAATCTACACATTTTCATTGATGGAGTTTTTACAACACAGGTTAAATTAGTTAATTCTGAAAGTAATGCACTTGCATTTTTAACTATTTTACTAACCTCTAGCATTGCAGAATCAATTACATACTCTTTTATACGAAGTTCTTCCTCCTTACTTAGAATTGAATTTCCCATCATACTATCTACATACATTCTGTATCCTTTGCTTGATGGAATTCTTCCTGCTGATGTATGAGGTTGTTCTAAAAGCCCCATATCTTCTAAATCAGCCATTTCATTTCTAATCGTTGCAGGACCAACTCCTAAGTCGTATTTTTTAGCGATTGTTCTTGAGCCAACAGGTTCTCCTGTATTAATGTAATCATTGATAATAGCTTGAAGTATTTTTATTTTTCTATCATCAATAATCATAACATCACCTCTTATTGTTAGCACTCATTAACGTCGAGTGCTAATGACTATATTTAAAATATATTCTTCATGAGTAAATTTGTCAATAATATCTTATTTATTTTTAGCTCATTATTTTAAACTAAATATATTTTGCTCCATTTTTCTTCATTTTTCTAATTATCTTATGAAATCACTTAAAACATAATTTGAAACTTCTATTCCTTGTTTCGTTAACTTTAACCTTTCATTAGTTTGTATCATTAGTCCCTTTTTTATGTTAGAAATAATTTCATTTTCATAAACTTCTTCTATATCTAAATTAAATTTATCTTTAAAATCTCTTTTATCTATTCCTTCTAACATTCTCAGGCCTAAAAAAATATATTCTTCCATATTCTCTTTTTTACTATTTTCTAATATTTCTTCAAAAGCTTTTTTATTAATGTTTATATTATCTATATACTTCTTAACATTAGATATATTTTTTATTCTTTTATTATTTATAAATGAGCTTGAAGAAGATCCAACTCCTATATAATCCTTAAGTTTCCAGTATCCTATATTATGAAAGCATTCCTTATTAGACTTCGCATAATTTGAAAATTCATATTGCTTATAGCCATTTGATTCTAATATTTCTTTTCCTATTGAATACATTGCTCTTTCTTCTTCTTCGCTTGGAAGATTCAAAATATCTTTTTCATACATGTTATAAAATGCTGTTCCTTCTTCTATTATTAAGCTATAAAATGATATATGTTCAGGATTTAATTTTATAATGTAATTTAAGGTCTCTTTTAATTCATCTAACTTTTGATTTGGAAGTCCAAACATTAAATCTATATTTATATTTTTAAATCCTATATCTCTTGACAGTTTAAAATTCTCTTCAAAGGTTTCTAAAGTGTGTATTCTTCCTATTTCTTTTAATAAATTGTTGTTTGTTGTCTGAAGCCCAAAGCTTATTCTATTTATTCCTCCTTCTTTCATAATTTCAAGTTTCTCTTTATTTATAGTTCCTGGATTACATTCTATTGTTTTTTCGGCTCCATGAACAAATTTTACATTTCTCAAAATATTAAAAAGTTTTCTTAATTCTTCTTCTGTTAAATAGCTTGGAGTTCCTCCACCTATAAAAAGCGAACTAAATTCTATATCTTTACATCTGGACTCTATTTCTATTTTTAAAGCATTTAAATAATCTTCTCTTAGATATTCTATGTTTGCAAAAGATGGGAAATCACAATAAAAACATTTTTGTTTGCAAAATGGAATATGTACATATAATAATGTTTCTTTTTTCATACTTTAATCTCCTTTCTTAATAAAAAAGGTGTATCAATATAGATACACCCCTAATAATAATCATACTATATTAAAATAACTTTTCAGCTTCTGCTTCTAAATTTATTTCTTTTCCTTCAGTTTTTATAACAGATACTTTATGTATATTTTTAAAATTATAGAAAAAGTTTGCAAATGCAATTTTCTTTGCTCTAGTTATTCCCAAATCATTTGCTACTTTATCTAAATAATCTATTTCTTGTTCTTCATAATTTCCATCAACAAGAGCAAGACCTAATAATTCAAAGTAAGCTATTTTTTTTATTCTATCACTAGATTGTTTGAAATTATATACAACTTCTGCATATGTCATTTTAGAAAAATTTTCTTCTTTTATTTCTAATTCATTTAAATATTCTTTTATTATTTTTTTTTCATTTCTAGCTATTACTTTATCTACATCTGCTAACATATATATTAGATTAGCAAATGCCCTTTTTTCATTTGTGTTAAATTCTTTTAAAAACATTTTTTGTCCTCACTTTCACTTCCTATATCTTAATTTTACTATAAATTTTTTTCTAAATCATTCATTTTTTTAATTTGTAACCATTTTATCATATTTTCCATATTTTATGACTATTGTATTATTTATTCATTAAAATTTGATTAAAAATAAAAGAGATGTTCTTAAAACATCTCTTTTATTAAAAATTAATTCTAATCTACTTTTAATATTGACATGAATGCTTCTTGTGGAACTTCTACTGATCCAACCTGTCTCATTCTCTTCTTTCCTTCTTTTTGCTTTTCTAAAAGCTTTCTCTTTCTTGAAATATCTCCACCATAACATTTTGCAAGAACGTCTTTTCTCATAGCTTTAACAGTTTCTCTTGCAATTATTTTTGAACCAATTGCAGCTTGAATTGGAACTTCAAACATTTGTCTTGGAATTATTTCTTTAAGCTTTTCAGCAATACCTCTACCTTTATGGTAACTTCTCTCTTCTGGCACTATCATTGAAAGTGCATCAACAATATCTCCATTTAGAAGTATATCAAGTTTAACAAGCTTTGATCTTACGTAACCTTTAAATTCATAATCAAGAGATGCATATCCTCTTGTTTTTGATTTTAATGTATCAAAGAAATCATAAACTATTTCATTTAATGGAATATCATAATTTATTACAGCTCTAGTTTCCTCCATATATGTCATATCTATATATGTTCCTCTTCTTTCTTGACAGAATTCCATAACTGAACCTACATATTCTGTTGGAGTAATTATTGAAGCCTTTACTATTGGCTCTTCCATATAATCTATTTCTGTCATTGGAGGAAGATTAGTTGGGTTTGTAATATCTAATTCTTCACCATTTGTTTTTCTAATCTTATATATAACTGAAGGTGCTGTTGTTATAATATCAAGATTAAATTCTCTTTCTATTCTTTCTTGAATTATTTCCATGTGTAATAATCCTAAGAATCCACATCTGAAACCAAATCCTAAAGCTATTGATGTTTCTGGTTCAAAATTTAATGCAGCATCATTTATTTGAAGTTTTTCTAAAGCTTCTTTAAGTTCTTCATATTTTGCTCCATCTACCGGATAAATTCCTGAATAAACCATTGGTATTGCTGGTTTATATCCTGGAAGTGCTTCTTCTGTTTCATTTCCTTTTTCAGTTATTGTATCCCCAACTCTTGCATCTTTTACATTTTTAATTGAAGCAGTTACATATCCAACGTCTCCTGCTCTTAATTCATTCGTTGAGAAAAGTCCTGGTGTAAATACACCAACTTCTGTAACATCATAAGTTTTATCCGTTGCCATAAATTTTATTTTTGTTCCTGGTTTAACTGTTCCATCTATTACTCTTATATAACAAACAACACCTTTATATGTGTCATAATATGAATCAAATACAAGAGCTTTAAGAGGAGCATTTTCATCTCCTGATGGAGCAGGTATATCTCTAACTACAGCCTCTAAAACTTCTTCTACATTAAGCCCTGTTTTTGCTGAAATCATAGGTGCTTCATCAGCTGGAATTCCTATTACATCTTCTATTTCTTCTTTAACTTCTTCTGGTCTTGCTGAAGGTAAGTCAACTTTATTTATTACTGGTGATATTTCTAAATCATTATCAAGTGCTAAATAGCAGTTTGCAAGTGTTTGAGCTTGTATTCCTTGTGTAGCATCTACAACTAAAACAGCTCCTTCACATGCTGCTAAACTTCTAGAAACTTCATATGTAAAGTCTACATGTCCTGGAGTATCTATAAGATTTAAAATATATTCTTCTCCATTTTCTCTTCTGTAAATAAGTCTAGCTGCTTGTGATTTAATGGTGATTCCTCTTTCTCTTTCAATCTCCATATTATCTAAAACTTGCTCTTCCATTTCTCTTTTTGTAAGAGTTCCTGTAATTTCTAATAATCTATCCGCTAGGGTTGATTTACCATGGTCTATGTGCGCAACAATTGAAAAATTTCTTATAAATTTTTGTCTATCATTTTTCATATATATTAACTGCCCTTCTCTATGTATTAAGCAGTTCATTTCACCCCCAAATTCTAAAATCAAGCTAAATTATATCATACTTCTTTTAAAATGTGTGAGTTATTTTATAATATAAGTAAACTGCTTTTTCTAAATTTATATGTTTTTAAAGTATATTTTCACTTATAAATGTACCAAGACTTTCTGTTATATTTATTATTTTTTCTTTAATTCCTTCTAAAAATTCAGATTTTTTCTTTATTTTTAAATTTACATCACCAAATTTTATTAATCTCCCATCTTCTTCATCATATATTTTTACCTTTGCTTTATCTTGAATAAAATTTTCAAAATCTTTTCCAAATTCTGAACTTACCATTTGGAAATTATCTTCTGATGAAATTCCTATTGGAGATAACGCTTTCGTATTTTCTACATTTATTTCAGTTAAAAATATAAAAACAAGACCTATTAGTAAAATCGTATATAAAGTAAACCAAAAATTTCTACTCTTCATAAAAATAATCCTCCTAAACCTATATGTTTAGAAGGATTGACATTTTTAACTACTTATATACTATTTATTGTTAATATACTCTGCAATTATCCTAGCTATATATTTTCCAGTATTTTGTGCTTCTTTTGAAGTGTTTGAATTTGCTCCAACTTCAATAAGTACTGAATTCTTAGCTATTTGTTGTGCTAATCCATACTTTCCATGATTATATGTCATTGGCTCACTTTGTCTTGTTAAACCTGGAAATAGCTTATCTGAAATTTTTATCATTTCTCTTGCTACTTTATCATTATAAGAGAAAAATGGTGAGCTTTTACTATTTACAAACATTATCTTAGCTAAATCATCTCCATTTATTTTTGTATAAAATGGTGCTTTAAGTGATAAATCTTTAACTCCATCTCTATGAATATCTAAAACTAAGTCAAAATCATTTCCATATTTATTTACATATCTTTTTATAGTTTCTTGAGTTCTTAAATAAGCTCCATTATATGAAATATCATGTACAGTTTTATCATGTATAACTTCAATTCCATATTTTTCTTTCAATTCTTTTGCTATAACTTCTACTACTCCAACTACATTATGTTCTGAATTAGTTGTAAATTTTTTAGAATCTGAATAGTTTTCTGTTGAATGAGTATTATATATTAAAATTTTAGGTTTATTATTTTTTAATTCTTCTTTTAACTTTTCATTATAAGGACCTTTTTCATTTTTATCATATTTTGAAACTGCTTCATCACCTAATTTAAAATCATCATAATTAGGAATATCATTTTTTGCTATAGTACTATTTGTTTTTACAAAAGGTAATTCGCCATTTAAAATAGATTGAGGGCCTATTTCTGATAATCCAATTGCTTCTAACGCCACATTTTTAAGTGACATTTCACTTTCTGCAAAATCTTCTTCATCATAAGTTAATTCTTCCACTAGTGGTAATCCATAGTTTAACATTTGTACATAAGCTAAACCACCTCTTTCAAAGCTATTAGCCATTACATTAAAGCATCTACCAAAAAATATTAATAATATTATCAATAATCCTAATATACTAAAATCTAAATTAAATCCTTTCTTTTTTCTTTTACTATTTTTTACTCCTAACGCTGCTGAACTCAAGTTAATCCCCTCCCTGCTTCTTTCTAAATATATGAGAGAATTAACATAATTATTATACTTTTTTTATTAATTCATAAATTTATTTATTTCTTCTACATCCAAATTAGGCTGTATTCCAATATTTATGCTCTTTGATATTATTTTTGAAAATCCATCAATAACTAAGTCAACTTCCTTTGGAGTTACCATAAGTTGACCTAAGTAAGGTTCTAATAATTCTTTAATAAGTCTATTCTTCTCTTCTTTATCAAGTTCAATTAATTCCTTATAAAATATACTTCCTTTTTCAGTTTGATTTAAAAGTTCATCTATTATTAGATCCATACTATCATTAACTATAGTACTCGCATCAACAACAGTTGGTACTCCTATTGCAATAACTTTAACTCCAAGATTTTCTTCATTTATTTTCATTCTATTATTTTTAACTCCAGCTCCTGGAGAAATTCCTGTATCACTTATTTGAATAGTTTTATTTATTCTTTCTACTTTTCTAGATGCCAATGAATCAACACAAATAACAACTGAAGGTTTTATTTTTTGTACAATCCCTTTAATTATTTCAAATGTTTCTATTCCTGTTATCCCCAAAACTCCTGGTGCTATTGCGCAAACTGAGTTTATTTCTTCATCAAATTGATCTGGCATTAGATTTTTTAAATGTCTAGTTATCATTATTTTTTCCATGACTTTGGGTCCTAATGAATCAGGTGTAACTTTCCAATTTCCAAGACCTACAACAAGAGCTGTTTTTTCTTCATCTGTTCCAATTAATTTTCTTAATATTTGTCCCCCTACAAGTGCTACCTCTTCCATAAGTTCACTATCATAAACTGTATTTTCAGATATATCTAAAGTTATATAATTTCCTATAGGTTTCCCAAGTTTTTTACTTCCTTCTTCATTTAGTACTCTTATGCTTGTTATTTTTATATTTTCTAACTCTTTTTCCTCTAAAATTATTCCATCTATTTCTTTTTTGTTTATTTTTTTATAATTTTCGCTAACCTCTACAGCTAAGTCAGTTCTTATGTTAAGCATACTTTTTCTTCCTCCTTATTAACCTATTTAAAATTATTTTTCCTTTTTGTTTGAATTTAATACTTGAATATATAATATTTCAATGCTATAATATGGTTTGTTGAATGTACACTCGACGTAGATTGCTTTTAATCTACATCGAAACCCTATAAAATCTAGAGGGGGTGAAATTGAATGGCAAACATAAAATCAGCAAAGAAAAGAATTAAAGTTACTGAAACTAAAACTTTAAGAAATAGAATGGTTAAATCAGCTTTAAAAACTGCTATAAAGAAGTTTGAATCTGCAGTTGAAGCTAAAAACGCTGAAGAAGCTAAAACTTTATTTGTAGCTGCTACTAAATCTTTAGATATGGCTGCTTCTAAAGGAATCCTTCACAAAAACATGGCTGCTAGAAAGAAATCAAGATTAGCTGCTAAGTTAAATGCTATGGCATAGTATATAAACCGACCTATGGTCGGTTATTTACTTTTATAGCATTAATTACATAAAAAATACCTTGCATTATTAATGCAAGGTATTTTTTATTTTTTCGCAAGTGCCATATTTAAAATTAATAATTCTAATTCCATCTTTTTATCTCTACTAGTTGTTTTAAGAGATCTTTCTGTGTCGATACAATGCTTCATACTTTCTTTTAATTGATTAAAAGAAAATTTTTTACTTTGATTAACTGTTTTTTCTACTACAAACCTAGGAAGTCTAGTTATCTCTTGAATATTATCTATTGACTTCCCCTCTTTTAATAAAAGTTTATAATCATAAAGCTTTTTTATTTGGTTTTCTATAGATACTAATATAAGCATATGTTGATCAGCTTTAAATAAAAGTTCATTTACTATTTTTATAGCTTTTTCAGTTTTCTTTTGTGCTATAAAATCTACTAAATCAAAAACATCATCTTCATTTTTATTTAGAACCATCTTATCTATATCTTCTCTTTTTATTTCTCTTCCATTGGTATAATCAATTAATTTTCTAACTTCTTTTCTGGCTATCTCCATATTCATAGGAATTTTCTCTGCATAATATTTTAAATTAACATTATTTATTTCTCCTCCCATCTCTTTAAACATGGAATCTAATCTTTTATAAAATCCATCTCTTCTAAGTTTTTCAACTTGAACAAGAGTTGTTACTTTTTCTAATCCCATAAAATTTTTATTTCTTTTTACGTTTTCTCTTTTATCTCCAAAAACATAATACATAATAAGTATTGTAGTAGGAGGTATATCCTTTAAATATTCTTTCATTAATTTATAGAAAGCTTTTCCTTGTGAATCAGTTTTTTCTTTTAAAAATGGACATCTATATAATAAAACTACTTTTTTTTCACCCATTAATGGAAATGTCTCGCAAGCATTTCTAACTTCTTCAAATTCACATTTTCCACCATCAAATTTTTCAAAGTTTAAATCATCTTGCCCACTTACATATTTTTTTATTATTTTATCTATACCTTCTTTTATTAATTCTTCATCAGGTCCACAAATAACATATGAATTTTTTTCTTTTCCATTCTTAATATCTTTTAAAACAACATCTAAATTTACCAAATTAATCACCTAAAACCTTTAATCTATTCTGTAACTATAATACCTTCTTTTAAGATACTTAGTTCTTTTTCCTTTCCATCTTTAAAATTTATTATATCATAGTCTTTTTCTATTTTCTCACTAGACATTTTCAAAAAATATTCTTTGTCCCCTGTTTTAAGTAAAAAATTTTTTCCATCTCTTTTTATAGTTCCTAAACTATTTATTTTTAAAGTGTAATATTTATATAATTTGCCACCAGTTTTATTTTGTATTTCTTCAATATTTATATTTTTATTAGATGCCATAATTACTTTTTCTCCTTTATAAGAAATCAAAAGTGCTCCTTCTTTTCTATATTCAATATTAGGTGATAAATTATAACTACTTATTATTAAAAATATAGCATATGGTATTGGTATATATTTAGCATATTCCACTTTCCTTTTATAAAGATAAAAGCTTACAATTATAAATATATAAAAATATCCAACTATCTCTCCTAAATAAACTTCTTTTAAATTTAAATACCCAAGTCCTCTTACAAATGAGTCTAATATATCTAAGAAAATAATTAATATATAGGATATAAAGTCAAATATAAATTTTACTTTTAAAAAGACAAAACCTAATATTCCAAATATAAGAATCAAATTTATCCATGGAACAAGCAGTAAATTTCCTAATATAAATGCAGTTAAAAAAGTATTAAAATTTATTATTAATATTGGAAAAATAAATATTTGAGCTGATAAAGATATACTAATACAGTCTCTTAAAATCTTATTTAATTTATAAAGTTTATCATTTATTTTTCCATTAAATAATATTATGCCAAGAGTTGCACCAAAGGAAAGTTGGAATCCAATATTAAAAATGCAATATGGTTTCCAAAAAAATATCAATATTCCGCTTATGGCTATAGCTCCTAAACTACTTTTTGTTTTTCTATTTAATATAGCTAAAGAAGAAAACATAATCATTATCCATGCTCTTAAACTAGAAAATCCAATTCCAGTAATTAATACATATATAAAACTTAGAATTAAACCAGCTTTAATATTAATAATCTTTTTTATTAATAAAAATATCATAGCTATATGAAGACCTGATACACTCATAACATGTATAACACCAAGCTCTTTAATATCTTCTTCATCTTCTTTATCTAAATTTTCATCTTTACCAAATATTATTGATGATACAATAGTAGCATTTCTTTCTCCTAAGTTTCTTTTTAATTCTTCTTTTACTCCTTCTCTTAAGTAGCTTAATTTTGTAAATATACTCTTTTCATCAATGCTATAACTCTTTACTTCTATATGACCAATTCTTCCTTTTTCTTTATTTATATCTTTTTTAAATTCACCCTTTAAAAAAACCTCTTCCCCTTCTTTTACTCCAGAAATTTTCCCAGTTAAATTTATTTCTCTTCCCTTAAACTCTCCTATAGCAAAATTATTATAGCTTTTAACTATTCTTATACTTTTATCATTGTTAAATTTAATATTATAAAAACTATTATTAATACAAATTCCAAGCAAAAATACTATAATAATTATAATTAAAAATTCTCCACTTTCTCTAAAAGTCACAAATATAAAAAATAGGCTAGTTAAAATTGTAACTAGCCCCAAATTAAAGTCATAATACGAATAGAATATACTGCTAACAAAAAAACTTAAACAAATATATACTATTGGATATCTTGTTTTTTCTAAATTTTGAAGCTTCATTTATATCACCTCTTTTCTGAATTTTTGCCAAAATTAATAGCTTAAATTCATTAAATAAATGAAACTCCTAAAAATAAGATTAGATTTATAATTATAAATCTAATCTTATTTTTAAATATAAATTTTAAGCTTTCTCTTTTTATAAGGAATAATAAATAAGTAATATATAAAATAACAATTATTACATTTAATTTTATCAAATCAAAACTAATATTAGCTCCAATATTCAAAATTACCATAAATAGGCTTAAAGTTATAAATTGTAATAAGATTATACCGCCTAATTCTTTTATTCCATTATAAATATAATCACTTTCATTATATAATTTAAATATTTTAGTTAAATAATCTTTAGTAATAATTGCATCACTAACTTTACCTACAATATTAAACTTTAAATCTTTACAAATTCCAACATCACTTTTTGTTAAAAATGATATATCTCCAATACTTTCACCTATAACTAAAGTTTTATATCCTTCTGATTTAAAAATATCTATTATTCTGTTTTTTAAATTTATATTTAAATTAGAATATATTTTTACTTTTGATAATAATTTTATAAGTTCCTCATCTTTTAAGTTTTCTATTTCTACTACAGATATAACTTCATCTTTACTTTTTATAAGTCCAATTTTAAATCCTAAATACATAGCAGATATTTTATGCTCTTCTGTAAATAAAATAGGTGTAATATTTTTATTTTTTATTTTTTCTATTCTCTCTTTTGCATCATTATATAATTTATTTTCTAAAGCTGCTATTCCAACAAAAGTTAAATTACTTTCTATATTTTCACCTAAACTTGGTTTATAATCAAAACTTCTATATGCTAATCCCTCTGTTATAAGCCCTTCAGTTAATAAATTATAATTATTTGTTTTTATTATTTCTATATATTCTTCAGTTAGTTTTTTTTCTACACCATCAATCATTATATAAGTGCATCTTTTTAATATATCTTCTAATTTTCCTCTTGAATATGCTCTATATCCTTTTTTATTTTTATTTAATGTTGTAAGAAATTTTTTATCCCATTCTATTTCTATTTTAAAGATTTCTCTATTTCTATTTTTTATTAAATCTCGTAAGCTTTCTTTTTCTGCAAGAAATTTTAGATATGCAATTTCTATTAAACTGCCTTTATTATAATTATTTTCACTATCATAAATTCCACAATTAACTAAAGTTATTATATCTAAAACTCTCTTCAAATTTATATCATTAGAATATTCTATTTCTTTACTATTTTTAAACTTAAAATCAGTAAATATCTTTTTTAAATAAATTTCTTCTTTAGACATAGAACCTACTTTTTCTAGAAACATAACATTTATATTTCTTATATTTTCTATTATTGATATGTTTCTTATGTCTATATCATTTTTAATATAATATCTTTTAATGTAATTTATATAAAAAATTATTATTCCTATGAATGATATTGAATATATTAAATAAAATCCATTTAAAAGATTTTTATAATTATAATTAGATATAATGAACATTAAAATATTTATTATAGTTAAAATACAATATGTTTTATTTATATTTTTCTCAATTTTAGATAAGAAACTTCTTTTGTTAATATTTTTTAAGTTTCTAAACATACTTCCTAAAATAGAATTATTTCCTGTTTGTATAACTACTCCAATACCATTTCCTTCTTTTACTATTGAACCTTTAAATAGCATATTATTTATTTCTCCAATATTTGAAGGAATGTAATCTAACTTATAATTATATTTTTCCTTTATAAATTTTTCTCCTGTAATATTGCTTTCGTCTACTTTTAAATCTTTAGATTTTAATATTCTTATATCTGCTGCTATAAGAGAATTCTTTCTAAAATAAATTATGTCTCCTAAAACTAAGTTGCTACTTTTTATTATTTTTTCTTTGCCATCTCTGAGCACTTCAACACTAGCTGTATTTATTTTATCTATATATTCAATATTTTCTTTATTTTTCATTAAAATAAAAAATTTAGTATATATATTTATAAATAATATAAAAGATATAATCCCTAATTTAAAATATTCTTTAAATAAAAACATAAAAATACATATTATTAAATTAAGCAAAATATATATATTTTTTAATGAAAAAATATTCTTAAATAAATTTTCTTTGTAAAAATATATTTTATTATCTCCCCATTTTTGTTTTCTATATATACATTCTTCTTCTGTTAACCCTTTTTCTAATGAAGTATCTAAACTTTTTAATACTTCTTTATAGCTTTGGTTATACGGTTTTACCATTTATTCATCCCCCATTTTATCCCCATCTAAATAAATTATAATGTATCTACCAAATCTTTTAAAGTTTATTTACTTTTTGGATTAAATATAATTGCCATTAAATATCCAAAGATAATTGCTGCTGTTATTCCTCCAGCTGCCCCTTTTACTCCTCCTGTAAAAGCACCTAACAGCCCTTCTTTATTTACTTCTTCAATTGCTGCTTTAGCAAGTGTATTTCCAAATCCAGGTAATGGCACACTTGCGCCACCTCCTGCAAAATCTATTAATTTATCATATAATCCAAAAGCTCCAAGTATTACTCCTAATATTAAAAATGAAACTAATATTCTAGCTGGTGTAAGTTTTGTTTTATCCATTAATATTTGTGCTATTACACATATTCCTCCACCTACACAAAAAGCTTTTACATATTCCATAAAAAATCCTCCTTTTACATTTCTATACTAACTGCATGTGCAATTCCAGGAATACTTTCTCCTTGCAATGATGATGTTGTACTCATTAAAGCTCCTGTTGAAATAAGAAGTATACTTTTTATTTCTTTTCTCATAAGCTTTTTATAAAAATATCCTGCTGCCACTGAAGCAGAACATCCACATCCACTTCCACCAGCATCTGTTCCTTGAGCTTGGTTATTAAAAATCATATCTCCACAATCCATATAGTTATTTCTTATATCATAACCATATTCAAGTAGAAGTTTTTGTGTTATCTCTTTACCTATACTTCCTAAATCACCTGTAACTATAACATCATAATATTCTGGTTTTCTTCCAGTATCTTTAAAATGATTATAAAGTGTATCTACTGCAGCTGGAGCCATTGCTGCTCCCATATTATTTGCATCTTTTATTCCATAATCTTTTACAACTCCAGTAGTTACATATGTTATCTTAGGAAAATTTCCTCCTTTTCCTAAAACCATTGCTCCAGATCCTGTTACTGTCCATTGACAAGTTTGACTTCTTTGTGAACCATATTCAAGTGGAAATCTAAATTGTCTTTCTGCAGAACAAAAGTGTGATGCTGTTGCACAAACTACATATTCCCCAATATCACTATCTATTAAAATACTTCCTAAACTTAGAGACTCTGTCATCGTAGAACAAGCTCCATAAAGTCCTAAAAATGGGATTTCTAATTGTCTTGCAGCAAAAGATGATGATATTATTTGATTTAATAAATCTCCAGCTAAAAGATAATCTATATCTTTATTTTTTAAGTTTGCTCTTTTTATTGCTTCTTGTATTGTATTAGTCAAAATTTTAGCTTCTGCTTTTTCATAACTCTCGGTTTCATATAATTCATCTTTTAATATTTCATCAAAATATTGTTTTAAAGGTCCTTCTCCTTCACGTGGTCCTACTATAGAAAAGGCACTTATAATTCTTGGTTCATTTTTAAGTTGTACTGTTCTATTTCCAATTTTCTTATTCATATTCCACCTCTAAAATAGCTTAATTATATAGTATATAAGTCCTACAATTACTGATGAGCCAATTCCATATACAAGTACTGGTCCTGCTATCGTAAATATTTTTGCTGCAACACCAAAAACAAAACCTTCTTTTTTAAATTCAATTGCAGGTGCTACAACTGAGTTAGCAAATCCTGTTATAGGAACTACAGTTCCAGCTCCACCAAAAATCGCAATTTTATCATATATTCCAACACCAGTTAAAAGTGCACCTAGGAATATCATTACAATAGATACTATAGTCCCTTTATTTTCAGCTGGAATTCCTAACTCTAAAATAATCTTTCCAAAAAATTCTCCTATTACACAGATTATTCCTCCAACTATAAAAGCCATAATACAATTTTTAGCTAACTTTGGTTTTGGTTCACTTTCCTGAGCTAATTGTTCAAATTTTTTTTGTAGTTTTTTTTCTTTTTTATTATTTTTATTATTCATAATTTCAATCACTCCTCTATCTTATTATTTCAAAATAATCAAATTTTATTAAATTAAAAAAATCAGCTTAAAAGATTTCTCTTTTAAGCTGATTTAAAATTTTACTCTTCTAATTTTTGTTTCATTTTCTTTAATACTTTCTTCTCTATTCTTGACACTTGAACTTGACTTATACCAAGCAATTTGGCTACTTGTACTTGTGTTTGGTCTTTAAAATATCTAAGCATTATTATTTGTCTAGATTTTTGATCTAAACATCCGATTGCTTCTTTTAGTGCAATTTTATCTATTAAAGAAGTATCTTCCTCTCCATTTTCACTTAATTTATCTATTAAAAGTACTGGTGAACCATCATCTTGATGTATTGTATCATATAAATATTGAAGGCTTGATGAAGCTTCAATAGCAATTACTATATCTTCTTTTGGAATTCCAGAGTATTCTACAATCTCTTCTATAGTTGGCTCTCTATTTAAAGTTTTAACTAACTCTTCTTTATAAAAATGAATTTTTCTTCCTAATGTCTTTACATTTCTACTTACTTTTATTATTCCATCATCTCTTAAGAATCTTTTTATTTCACCTATAATCATTGGGACTGCATAAGTAGAAAATTTTACGTTAAAAGAATCATCAAAGTTCTTAATAGCTTTAACTAATCCTATAGAACCAATTTGAAAAATATCTTCATAATCATATCCTCTATTTAGAAATTTTTTACTTATCGAAGATACTAAAGGTAAATTCATTTCTATAAGTCTATTTAAAGCTTTTTCATCTCCAGCCTTAGCTAAAGGCAAAAGTTTACAATTATTATCATAATCATATTCCTCTCTACTTAAATTCTCAATATTCATGCTTTATACCTGACCTATTACTTCAATTTTTTTTCTAATAACCACCCTAGTCCCCTTATTTTTTTCACTATATACTTCTAAAGAATCCATAAAGCTTTCCATTACAGTAAATCCCATTCCTGAACGCTCTAAATCTGGTCTTGATGTATATAATGGTTCTTTTGCCTTTTCCACATTTTCTATTCCAACACCAAAATCACTTATAATTATTTCAACTTCATCATCTATTAGCGCAGCATCAATTCTTACTCTACCATCTTCTCTATTTTCATATCCATGAATTATTGAATTAGTAACTGCTTCTGAAACAGCTGTTTTAATATCAGTTAATTCTTCTATAGTAGGATCAAGCTGTGCTACAAATGCAGACACTGCAACTCTAGCAAAAGCTTCATTTTCAGATTTACTTAAAAATTCTATACTTATTTTATTATCGTACAATTTAAACCCCTCCAATTTAAATGCAATTTAATGCTTCCTCTACAGTACTGAAGTTTTTTATTATTTTATATAAGCCTGATAATTCAAAAACTCTATTTATACTTTTATTAGCTCCTGCTATGTAAAGTTCGCCGCCATTTTTACTTACCTTTTTTTGTCTCCCCACAACAACCCCAATACCTGAACTATCCATAAAAGTAACTGAATTAAAATTTAGGATTACTTTTTTTATATTTCCTCTTTCTATCCTATCATCCATTTTAACTCTAGCCTCTTTTGCATTGTGGTGATCTAATTCGCCAATTAAGGCTATTTCTAATATATTATCGTAGTCATTAAACTTAAGATACATACATATCACTCTAATATCTTATATTAGAGTAGCTCACCTCCCTATTTATTTTACTGTTCTTTTCTTCCATATTTTAACATATAATAATATTTACAGTCAATACGTTCGTTATTTTTTAGAAATAAAAAGCAATTTACTTATTTTCATAAATAAATTGCTTTTAAATTATTTCGTATACTCTTCAATTTTATCCACTAAATATCTATTAAAATCAGCTACACTTTCATTTTCATCTAAAATTAATATTTCTATAGCTTCATCTAATTTATCCATATAATATATAGAAAAATTTCCTTTTAGTATTTCTTCTTCAACTTCATCATTTAATACTAATTCATTTATATTTGTTCTAGGAATTAACACTCCTGAACCCTTCAATAAATTTAATTCTTTACAAATTTTAAAGAATCCTTCAATTTTTTCACTTACTCCACCTATTGGCTGTACTTCTCCAAATTGATTTAAAGATCCTGTAACAGCTATATTTTGTCTTATACCTCTCTCTGTTATAGCCGATAGCATACATATCATTTCTGCAACTGATGCACTATCTCCTTCTATTAATCCATAACTTTGTTCAAAACTTAAATAAAGATTAATAGGCAAATTTTGTGTTTTATCCCATTTGCTCAAAAGTATACTTTTCAAAATTGAAATAGACTTTTCATGAATTTTTCCACTTAACTTAGCTTCTTTGTGTAAATCATGTACAGTCCCATCACCTTTGAATACATTACAAGTAATTCTCATAGTTTTTCCAAAAGTATGAGTTCCAGTATCTAATACTGCTAGTCCATTTATATCTCCTACTCTTTTTCCTTTTAGATTAACAAAGACTTTATCTTCTTTATACATATTGATATATTCTTCTTCAATCATATCATCTTCATATATGACTTTATTTATTATATCTTTATCAATTATTTCTTTTTCTTCGCTATATGCAATTTGTTCACTTAACAAAATAATTTTTTCAATTTCTTTATAATCTATATTTATATTTTCTCTACTAGAAGCAATTCTAACAAAATACTTAATTATACTATTTATTCCTTCTTCAGTTATTTCTAAATCACAATTTTTTTCTCTTATATTTTTTATAAGGTTTTTAATTTCTTTAACTTTGTCATTTAATTTAACTTCTATAGGAATCTGAACTTTAACTGGAAAAAGATTTTTAAAATCTTCATCATTATTATATAGAATATTATAGCTTTCATAATCACCTATTAAAATTACTTTAACATTAATATTTATAGGTTCAAGCTTTAATCCATTAATAGATAACACTTCTAAATAATTTCTATTTGAATCAAAAGTTAATTTTTTTGATAATAAAGCCTTTTTTAAATATTGATATGAATTATTTGCTATAAGATCCTTTAGCCTTAATATTACACAACCTCCATTAGCTTCTAATAATGATCCTGCACTTATAAGAGATAGATCTGTTGTATAATTTCCATTTTGATTTTCATATTCTATGGTTCCAAGTAATTTTCCTATATTAGGATCATCTTCAAATATTACTCTAGGGTGATTATACTCACTATTATCTACAATCACCTCAATAGAATATTTTTCTATAATCTTATCTAATTCTTTTTCTTCTTCCTCTATATCAATATTATAAATTTCTATAAGCTCTTCCTCTATTTTTTTATAAAATGTGTCCAAATAATTATATACATCATCATCTACAATATATTCTAATAGAATATCGTCTTTAAAATCTTTTAACTTTTCTTCTATATACTCACCTAAAATATTTTTTAATTTTTTTAAAGATGTTACCTCTACATCTTTTAATGCTAATAAAATTTCAGATGATTCTTCTTTTAGTTTTTCTGCTTTATTAATTAATTGATCTTTTATCTCTTCATCTAAATTATCATAATCATTTTCACTCATTTCTTTTCCATCTTTTAAAGGTATAAACACAAAGCCGTCATTTGTTGCTTTCATCTCAAATCCTTCATTTGTTGCGAGTGTTATAAGTTCATTTAAATGATTATCTCTACTTTCTTTTAAATTATTTAATATATCATCTTTTTCTTTTGTATAACTATCTGATGTAAACTCTAATATAGTAGTTTTATATTTTTCTTTTAAAACTTTAATATCTTCTTTTAATTGAATCCCACGACCATTACTTACAAATATCGGAAATGGTTTTTCTTTATCATTTATAGAAGCATAACAAATATCATTTGGAGCTTCTAAACTTTCATATTCTTTTTCTATAATTGATATTAATGTATTTACTTTTTCTTTTAAAAATGAATCTATAAGATAAATATTATATTCAGATTTTTTTATCTTTAAAATTCGTTTTATTTTATCATAAGGAGTTTTAAATTCTTGTACATCCAATAAATCAATATTCTTTTCACTCACATTATCATCAGAATTTAAACAAAATATTATTTCATTAGGATTTAATTTGTTTTTCATATCTATATTTGAACCAATTTACAAAATAAATTGATCTAATTCCTCCTTAAAGAATTCATATATTATATTAATATTCCAATATTTTGTTTTAGGGATACTTTTAACGTAAAAAGATATAATTTTATGAAACATAAAAAAGCTAACTAGAAAATTTCTAATTAGCTTTTTTTTTAATAATCACTATTTGATTTTTTTCCTTCACATATTTCAATTGAAGCTGATGCTCCGATTCTTGAAGCTCCATTTTCTATTAAAGCTAAAGCAAACTCTCTGTCTCTAACTCCTCCTGAAGCTTTAACTCCCATATCACTTCCTACAGTTTTTCTCATAAGTTTTATATCTTTTTCTGTTGCTCCTCCAGTTGAGAAACCAGTTGAAGTTTTAACAAAATCAGCTCCTGCTTCTTTTGATAATTTACATGCGATAACCTTTTCATCATCAGTTAAAAGACATGTTTCAATAATAACTTTAACTATACCTCTTCCTTTTGTTTCATTTACAACAGCTTGTATATCTTTTTTAACAAATTCAAGATCTCCATCTTTTAATTTTCCTACATTTATAACCATATCTATTTCATTTGCACCATTGTCTAAAGCATTTTTTGTTTCAAAAGCTTTAACTTCTGTTGTTGTTGCTCCTAAAGGGAACCCAATAACAGTACAAACTTTTACTTCACTATCTTTTAAAAGCTCACTAGCTTCTTTAACTCTAGTAGGATTTACACAAACTGATGCAAATTTGTATTCTAAAGCTTCTTTACAAAGTTTTTCTATTCCTTTCTTTGTAGCATCTTGTTTTAATAAAGTATGGTCTATCATTTTAGCCAATTCATTTTTATTCATCCTTGGTCACTCCTTAACCTTTTATTCACATTTTAATTATAGAAGCTTATATACTATTATGTCAATTCATTAAACTCCTATAATAAAATGTTTTCATTAAAATAATTTCAATTGTACTTCCTTTTCTTCCCTAAACGAAGAAATACTAAGTCCTATAAGCCTTATCTCTTCTTCTATAGGCGTTTCCTCTAAAAGCTCACACCCTACTTCATATATATCTTCAAAACTTTTTATATATTTAGATAACGTTTTACTTCTAGTATGATTTTGAAATTCGCCTGTTTTATATTTTAAAGTTATAGTTCTTCCACTTTTATCTGTCTTGTCTAAAATTTCATTTATTTTTTTAGCAAACTCAATTAGATATTCTTTTAATTCATCTATATTATTTGTATTACTTTTTAAAGTTTTTTCTTTTCCTACAGATTTTCTATCTCTACTTACTTTTACTTCTCTTTTATCTATGCCTCTTATTCTTTCATATATTTCAATTCCATATTTCCCTAAATATTTAATAAAAAATTCTTTATCCATCTTATAAAGATCTTCTACTTTAAATATTCCCATATTATTAAGCTTTTCACATGCCTTTTTTCCAAGACCGTGTATTCTTCTTATTGGTAAAGGAAATAAAATATCTGGTAGCATATTTTCATCTATAATTTTTATTCCATTTGGTTTATTCCAATCAGATGCAAGCTTTGCTAAAAATTTATTATATGAAATTCCAATAGATAAAGTTAATCCTAGTTCTCTATAAACTCTAGTTTTTATATACTTTGCTGCCTCTTCGCCTGTCTTAAAAGTACTTTCTGATAAATCCAAATAAGCCTCATCAATTGATAAAGGTTCAATTAATGGTGTTACTTCTCTAAATATTTTAAATATTTTTTCTGACACCTCTTTATATCTATTGTGTCTAACAGGTAAAAATATACCAGTAGGGCATTTTTGTCTTGCTATAAAGGCAGGCATAGCAGAGGAAACTCCATATTTTCTTGCCTCATATGAGCAAGTTGAAACTACTCCTCTTTCACTTACCCCACCAACAATTACTGGTTTTCCTCTTAAACTTTTATTATCTACTTGTTCTACTGATGCAAAAAACGCATCCATATCTACATGTAAAATAATCTTTTTCATCTCTTTCCTCTCTAAACATAAGCTTCTTCAAATAGTCCTTGCTTTCTGCTTAATAAAAAAGAATATACTGAAAAAGCTAAAAGTTCTTCTAAATATTTATTGTAATTTTGATCTATTCTTCTATTATAAAATTCAATTATAGATATACCTATCATAACTCTAAAAGTTTTATCCATATAATATGAATAAGCTCCTTCTTCTTCACAAAGATATTCTATAACTTCATTTACTTTAAAAATATAATTTTGAATATCTTCATTTCTACCTGCAGCTCCTACTAAGGATAAAAATTCATCACCAACTACCATATCATGTTCTCTAAAAGTTCTTATTAAGTCTTTTACTTCAAATTGAGATTCTATATTTTCATTTAATAAGACACTTGTAGCTAACATTTGAAGATGATTTTTAGAGTAATGTTTAAGACTTAATAAGTAATTAAACATATATTCAACAAATTCCCCTGTTTCTCTTGCATCCTCATTTTCTTTTGCACATTTTATCCCTAATAAAGCACAAATCAAATAATCATTTTCATCAGTTATATCTTTAAATTCTTTTCTTAAAAGATCATATATAAGCTTTGTATTATTAAAAATCTTATCTTCTAATCCATTAATTCCATGCTTACATATTGCATATGATGCTAATATCAAGCCTGGTGAATCTTTAAAGCCTATATTTTGCAAATTTTCATTTATATTAATTAATTTATCAGAAAACAACTTTGGATTTTCTTCCTTACTAATAAGTATAGAAATCATATAAAGAGTATCTCCTCTAAAATTTGATAATTGACTTGTCATTTTCTTTATATATTTTCTTATTTTTTTTATTTCTTCTATATTTATCTCTTTTCCTTCACCCCCAAATATAATTGAAGAAAAATGATTTATATATTCTCCATCAAATCGTAAACCCTCTTTTACTATTTTATAAGTATCCATTACGCTATTACATATATCTAATAACCCAACATTCATTTTTTCCGCTTCCTTTTCCCCCATTAAGATTTTCACTTTACTTATTAATTATACTATAAATCTATTTTCTTTTAATGCCCATAATTAAATTTATATATTTTATTGTTAAAATTCTCCCTTCATTAACAATTAGTATTTTATATTCATCCTCTTATAAAATATTACTTAAACCCTATTATTTATGCTACATTAAATAAATTTTGATATTTTATTAAAAATATTTTTATGTTATAATAGATTTGTTATGTTCTATAACAAAAGCTAAGGACTTATTTTTATTATTTAATAAAGGAGAATTAATTATGGGATTCAAAGATAAATTTAATAATTATTTTAGAGATTCATACTTTCAAAAATACGGAGACAGAATAACAAGTACAGCTGGTACTGTTGTTTCATTTAAAATAGAAGAAAAAAATTATATTTTCTTTCACAGATTAATTGTAGATATTATTGTTAAACCTGACGCTGGTAAAGGTGCTGTTAAATGTAAATACAAGAAAAATAAATGGTTTAAGAAACCTGAATTTATTCCATTAAATAAAGGGCATAAGGTTATGATAATGGGTCTTACTGGTGTTAAAGGTAAAGCAGATGCTTCTGTAATTCAAATTCAAAACATATTAAACCTTACTGCTAAGAGAGATTTAATTCCAATAGACCATTCAGAAATCAAAAAAGCTCGTCAACAAGCTACAAGAATTCAAAGACGTTAATAAAAAGCACTCAAATCTGAGTGCTTTTTTTATTTCCATTCTAATTTCAAAATATTTTTTCTTATATTAAAAACTATCCCTGTACCAATTACACCTATAAAAATTATTAATAATATATCCGCAATTATTTTATAATTACCAAAAATAATTATATTTAACACTTGGAAGTAATTTGTAAATTCCATACCTAGTACTATAAGTACAGATAATATCCCACATAAAACACTTAATTTAAAAATAAATTTTTTTCCGGCATTTAAATTATTACTTGTAAATATTCCTACTTTAATTCCTAATAATCCTGATAATAAATATATTCCTACTATTTGAATTATTCCAAGTACCCCATAATTTCCAAAAATTCCTTCTAAGTTAAATAATTTAGATATACTCAAAATACATGAACAATATACTGTTGCCATTATTAGTGAACCTACTATAATATCTTTAAACATCTTTCCTCTTGTATATTTCATCATATTACTTAATTTAATATATTCTGTAATTATACTTGAATTAAATATAAAAAATATAAATACCATCATGTCTCCATGACTATTAAAATAATTAAAGACAGATAAAAAAATTAATAACACTATATATTCTAATTTAAAAAAATATTTTAAATATCCACTCTCTTTTATCATTCAAATGTTCCTCCAATAACCTTAAACCTTTTAACTCTCCAATAAAATACAAAAATTAAAATTCCACTTAATAGACAAATGCTTGAAATAATAAAATTTAAACTTAAAGGTATATTCAAAATTGAGTCCTTAATCATTTTAAATAATATAAACATTGATATAATACTAATTAAACTAAAAAACTTATTTTCTCCTACTCTATAAATTAATAAAGCAAATATCCATATACAAAGCAATCCTATAAATGTTATTCCAAAAACAAATACAAATTTAAAATATATTGTATTTAAATCTATATAATTTTCTATTATCATAGTTCCATTTAAGATGTAATCTATTAAATTTACAATTAAACCATTTATACTTGATAAAGTAATTCCATAAAATAAATAAACTATTCCTATAGTTCTTCTTTTGAAATTATTTCCTTTTAGAAATAAAAAATCAAATAAAATCTTACCACTATTAGGTATTAAAATCACTAAAGCACCTATTATTTCTACTCCACTTATCCTCTCAATTAAATTAAAATATTTAAGAGAATACATAATCATTAAAAACAATATTAAGCTAAGAAAATAAACTAATAAATTAAATTTAATATCCTTAAATACATATTTAATAACCCTTTTATCCATTTTACACCTACCTATTCGTAAAGCTTAAATACAAATCTTGTAGTTTAATTTTTTCTATCTTAATTTCTGATATAGCTTTCTCTTCTATCTCATCATAAATTACTGCTTTTGTTATTCCATTAAAATTCTCTTTACTAATAACATTTTTAGTTTCTATAAATTTTTCTACTGCCTTACTTTCACCACTTATTTTAAAACTCTTAAATAAAATTTCATCTATATACCCATCTAAAATTATATTTCCTTTATTTATTAAAATAGCTTTTTCGATTATTCCGCTTACTTCTTCAATTAAATGTGTTGATATTATAATAGTATTTTCATTTTTATCATAGCTCTTAAGAAGCTCTTTATAAAATAATTCTCTATGATTTACATCTAAACCTAATACAGGTTCATCATATATTATAATTTCTGCATTAGATGCAAGTGCTCCTATAATTTTATAAATTGTTTTATATCCAGTTGATAAAGAACCAAACTTTTTATTAATATCTAAATCAAATTTCTTACACAGTTCCTTTGCATAATTAACATCAAAATTTTTATAAAATTTACTCATCCAATTAAAAAATTCTTTTACTTTCATTGATTTAATCATATAAATATTTTCACTCATAAAATAAATTTTTCTAAGAGCCTTTTCATTTTCATGTACATCTTCATTAAATACTTTTACTTCTCCAGACTCTTTGAATATTCTATCTGTTATAAGATTCAAAATAGTTGTCTTTCCAGCACCATTTCTTCCGATAAGTCCATATATTTTTCCTTCATCAATACTAAAAGATATATTATCTAATACATTAACTTTTCCATAAGACTTACTTACATTTTTAAATACTATACTATTTCCCATAATTACCTCTCTCTTTAATTAATTCAATTATATCCAAGCTAGATATTCCTAGTTTTTCTCCCTCTTCTAAAGTTTTTTGAATATAATTTATAAAAAATTGATCTTTTCGTTTTTTCTTTATTTTTTCTCTACTTCCTTCTTTTATAAACATTCCAATTCCACGTTTTTTATAAATTATATCTTCATCTACTAATATTCCAAATGCTTTTCTTACAGTAGCTGGATTTATCCTATAGTTAGTTGAATATTCTGTTGTCGAAGGTATCTTACTTTCTTCTTTAAATATTCCTTTTAAAATGTAGTCTTCTATTTCTTCTGCTAATTGTTGATATATTGGTTTATTTAATTCATCAAAATCCATTTTCCACCCCTTGGTTAGTTACTTATATAACTAACTATATAACAAGCTAAGCTTATTGTCAATATTTAACTTTTATAAAAAATAAAAAAGCTATCTCAAAAAATTTTGAGATAGCTTTATATTAAACTTCGTAATCTACTACTTTTCTTTCAGTAACAACTGATTTTACAAAATTACTTGTCTTTACATGATGTGGATTTACTTGATAACTATTTAAATCATTCATATTATCAAATTCTGAATAAAGGACAACATCCATCGCTGCACTTGTATTATTTAAATTTATTCCAACTTCTATATGTTTTATTTCTGGTATAAAATCTTTTAAATCTTCTAATGCAACTTTTATTTTTAATGCATTCTCCTTTTTATTTTCTTCTTTTAATTTCCAAGCAACTATATGCTTTATCATAATAACACTCCCCAATATATATTAAATTAATAATTAAAATTAATTATTTTTCTATAAAAAATGGTTGAAGCCATGCTCTACATCCATCTTCTCTATAAACTTCTACTCTAACATAGCCTTCATCACCTTTTACTCTGTAAAACCCTTTAATTCCTTTTTCTTCTTTTAAAACTCGTCCATCTTTACCTATAAATTTAAAATAAACGTAAGGCACTCTATCGTCACCTTTTTCTACTGAAATGATATCATTATAAACTTCTATATTTTTTACTTTTACTCCAAAAGATGCATAAAAACTTCCTCTTCTTATTCCATTCATAATAGAATCTATTGTTTTTTCTTCTGCTAATACATAATTACATCCTCCACCAACTCTAGAAAATATATGCATATCATCATTAGCAAAACCATAAACTTTTCTTCCATTAGATAAAAGTTCATCCCAAACATCAGATGCAACAGCTATTCCTTTGCAATCCATTCTAACATTATTATTGAATACTTCTATTCCTACATAGCCTTCTAATTTCATTAATTCTTCAGTTGTCCAATAATCTAATGCCCCTAAATGTGGATGACAAATTATATTTATTCCACCTTGTTTTTTTACCTTTTTAAAAAGCTCATTATGATTTGTATAATCTTTTCCATCATCATCATATTCTTTAACATTTATACCTAAAGTTTGTTTTTCCTTTATCTTATATTCTACTCCAGGTATTAATAACATATCAGTTTTATCTTTTAAATAGCTTAAATCAGTTATCATACAATGATCTGTTATACTTAAAAAATCATATTCTACTTTATAAAAAGTATACATATCTATTATTTTTTCTAAATCATAATGACCGCATGGACTATTTTCTGAATGAGTATGAAGATTACCTTTAAAAAAGGTTCCTTCATACTTATATGGGTTAATTATTTTCATCTTTTGTTCACCTTCTAGTTATTCTATTTCTGGGAATAAAAGTTTTATTACCTTTTCACCAGCTTTTCTATTTTCTCCTTTATATGGGAAGCAATGAATATGAATAGCCGGATTAAAGTTTATCTCTATTATTCCATAGTTATCTCCATTTTCTTCTTCATATATATTTTTTATCATCATATCAACACCAGTTATTTTAGCTCTTGCAGCTTTTGCACATTTTATTGCAACTTCTTTATAACTAGTATGAATCTCATCTGTAAAATCTACACTATCTCCACCAGTGCTTATATTAGAGTTTTCTCTTAAATAAACAATTTCATCTTTTTTAGGAATATAATCAAAATCTAATCCATTATTTTTTAAGAACATTTCTTCACTTTCACCAAGTCTTATTTTTTCAAGAGGTGTCTTATATCCTTTTCCTCTTAATGGATCTTTATTTTTTTCTTTTACAAGTTCTCTTATATTAGATTTTCCATCACCTTTAACATTTGCAGGAACTCTATGAAGTATTCCTACCACCTCATCATTAATAACTAAAAATCTATATTCTTTTCCTTCTATAAACTCTTCTATTAAAACAGAATTATCTTCTTTAAAAGCTAACTCTAGTGCTTTTTTATATTCTTCTTCTGTTGGAGGATTCTTAAATATAGTTATTCCTATTCCAAAATTTGTTGTTTTTGGTTTTATAACTATCTTTCTTCCTTTATATTTTGAAAAATCTTTAATAGCCTTACCTATAAAAGTATAATCATTTCCTAATGGAACTCTTATATTTTCTTTTTCTAAAACTTTTTTAGAAACAAGTTTATTTTCCATTATAAGAGCTGTTATATAATTATCTTTACTTGTCTTTGTTGCTTGTTTTACATATTCAATTTTACCATTAAACTTTAATGCAATAAAGTTTTCTTCTCTATCTAAAATTTCAAATTCTATTCCATGTTTTAAAGCTTCTATTATTAATATTTGTGTTGAAAGTTCTAAATCTTCGTATCCAACTAATTTAAAAGCATTTCTCTCACTTTCTTTTCTATTTTCTATAGCTATTTTTGTATAATAATCTATATAGTTACATTCTTTTATACCTTGAATAAGTCTACTTGCAATAGTTGCATTACTATCTTCAAATCTTAATCTAGATTTTTTAAGTATTCTTGAGAAAATTTCTTCATATTCAGTATTATCAAATGCTATTGTTTTTATTTTTTCCATTTCCTCTATTATTTTAAGTCCTGCTTCTTTAACAGTAGTTTCTTTTCCATTTATTATTAAAGTGCTTTCCTCACTATTTTTAATAGCTCTATTATCATTTTCTATACATTCATTATGAACTTCTAAAGTATATTTTTCATCTTCTTTAAAAAGACAGAAAAGTGTATATAAATGTATTAAATATAGAGAATTTTTTGATATTCCAAATTTAGTAGTTGGGTCTAAATCAAGAAGTCTAATTTCTATGTATCTAACTCCATTTTCCTCTAAATTATCAAGCATATCTCCCGCTTCTTTTGATTTAAATCTAATTGAACTATAATATTCTTTCGCTTGTTGAATGCACTTATCATTTATAAGTTTTCTTATATCCTTTATGTATTCTTCTAAAGAATTATATGAAACAAAAAAGTCTTCTTCATTTCTATATCCGCATCTACTGTTTCTTAATGATCCTACTCCTTTAAAGTAAAAATCGTCACCATTTAAATTTTCACTAGAGTTTCTACACTTCTCTACATAACTCTTATGAAAAACTGGACTTGCACCAGTTAAATAGTTTAAGAACCACTTATACTTCAAAAAGTTCCTTCCTATTTTAAAATATAAGTCATTTTTAAATTCTCTAATAGATTCTTTTCTGTCTTGTAATTTATATAATTTTTCTATAAATTCATCTCTAAATGAAAAATTATAATGTACTCCACTTACAAGTTGTCTTTTCTTACCATATTTCTTAACTAAATTTTCTCTATATTTTTTTGCTTTTTCATCTTTTAGTTCTGCCACTTTAATTTTCTCTTCGCAATCTGGAAGTGCTGGTGGGTTACTTTGTGGCCATAAATATTCATCTTCTAATTCTAAAGAAGCTATATTATTTAAATTTTCCATGAAATTATATGCTTCATCTATTGAGGGACATATTGGAGTAACCATTTCCATTTGACTTTCAGCAAAATCTCTTTTTATAAAAGGATTATCTTCTTTAAAAACTTTTGGATGACTCTTTAAAGAAATCTCTCCATTTTTAGTTACTCTTATATTTTCTTTTTCTAAACCATAATTACATTCTATTAGTCCATCTAAAATAGAACTTTCTGCTATTTTATTTAATAAATCTATCATTATAAAAATCCTTTCTTCTTCCCTATACCTATTATTAACTTCTACTTCTATTATTATAAAGTTTCATTTATAAATTTATATTACACATTATATCATAATATTTTTAAATAAAAATAAATGCTTATAGTATATTATCCCTTTTAATTCTAATATAATATTTTTCATATATCCTTAATATCAATTTAATAATTAATTCATTATTTGTTCATTTTATTTCATTTTTATGCTAAAATTTAATTAAATTCAATTTTTTGTAAAGGGGGTATTTATATGAATCTGAATTATACATTAACTAAAGAAGAATTTAGGGATATTTGTAAATTCCAAGAGCTTGATATTATTAAACCTATTAAATTAATTACTTGTATTCAGTCAACCTTTTTATTATTATTACTTATAATTTCTACTAAACTAATTGATATTAATTTAAATTATTCTTTTCTTTTAACACTTATTATATTTACTATTATTAGCATTTATATTAATTTAGAAAAAATAAGAAAAATAATTTCAAATAAAAGTAATTATAAAAGCAAAAAATATACCAACTTTTCTAATGCTGATATATTTGATAAAAAATTAATAATTAATTCTGATTCCGTAATACTATCTTCTAAAATTTCAACTACACAAATATTCTTAAACTCAATAAAAAAAGTGAAAATAAAAGATGATTATATAGTTTTAAATAAAATATATATTCCTACTCGTTTGTTTGATACTGAAGAATCATTAAGACATTTTATAGATTTTTTAAATGATTCTATAGATAACTCTAAAGCTAACTTAAGTTTTGATTTAAATAATCCTGAATATGTTGCAACTTTACAAATGTATCTACCTCATAAAATATATTTTCATCTTCATATCACTAGAATTATAATTTCAATCGCTATTTATTTCTTTATTGTTATATGTTTAATTTTAGACCTATTAAAAAATTATTACATAGACTCCACTCTAATATTTTGTGTAATTTTATATTTTGTTGTCTTTTTAATATTTACTATTTATTTTTTACTATTGATAAAAAAATTAAGAAGTGAAAAATATTTTTTTAATTGTCCAAAATTAAAGAAAACACCTTATATACAAACTAAATATAGAACTTATATAAAAGGTGACTATATATATTTTGTAGAATCTAAAAAAGGACAAGATATTAGTATTCAAAAAATTCATATTTATACTTACTCTCAAATAGAAGAAAAAGGAAATTTATTATCATTAAATGATTCCGCTTTATTTATACACAAAAATAGCTTTGAATCTGTGGAAGATAAGAATAAATTTATAGAATTTTTTAATAAATAAAAGGCTGCCTTTTAGGCAACCTTTTATATTTTTAAGTTATTTTATTTTTATAGAAATTCTAGTTAAATAATCCTGTTCATCTTTAACAGCAAAAAAATCTAATAAACTATCTTCATAGCTACAACTATCTATTGTATAGTTATTCTTTTTTATAAAATCTAAAAGCTTTTTATAAGACCTTCCTGTCTCTTCATATGGTCCTTTATGATTTATACAAGCATATATTCCTTTTTCTTTTTTATAATTTCCTTTATCTGTTTTTAAGTACATTTTGTCTATGTTTAAGAAATCTTCATTTTCCAATTCTTCAACATCTAATGTAGTACCTATAGAATAACCTCTATCTATATTTTTTTCAGAACAATAATTTATAAATTGTATGAACTCTTCCATATCTTCGCTATTTTTTACATTCTTTATATAAAGCTCTTCTTCTTCAAATTCTTTTAAATATGGCTCATTATTTTTTTCCTCTTCAATACCTTTTTCAGTTATTTCAATTTTAGATTCTATCTTTTGCTTTATATCATCTAATATTTTTAATTTTTCTATGACTCTTTCTTTTTCTTTATCTAAAATATTTAAATATTCTTTTGGATTTCTGTCTCTTAAATATTCTTTTATTTCATCTATTGAAACACCTAACTCTCTAAATGCTTTTAATATATTAAAAGTTTCATATTGATTTATATTGTAATATCTATATCCATTTTCCCCTATTTTCTCTGGAGAAAATACACCTGCATTATGATAATATATTAATGTTTTTCTATTTACATTGCATATTTTCCCAAATTCACTTATACTTAAATATTTTTTTCTCATAAAAGTTCTCCTTTTCCTCTTGACTGTATATCTACTATACACTTTATAATTGCTATAAGAATAACAAATGTTAGGGGATATTTCAAATGGAAACTACTTTTTCGAAAAAATTTAATTTTTTTCAATTTTTAAAATTCGTACTGCCCGCTATAGCATCAATGGTATTTTTATCTTTATATACAATAATTGATGGAATTTTTGTCTCAAACTTAGTTGGGGCTGATGCTTTAGCTAGTATAAATATAATTCTTCCACTTACAAGTTTTATTTGGGGTATATCAATTATGTTTGGTACTGGTGGCGGTGCTATAATTTCTAAATTTCTTGGAGAAGAAAATTTAAAAGAAGCAAGTGAATCAATGTCTCTTTTTACTTTCTTCCCAGTTTTACTCGGTGTAATTTTTGGTGCTTTAAGCTTTATTTTTATAGAAGATTTATCTTATTCTTTAGGAGCTACAAATAATCTTATATCTTATTGCATACCTTATGGTTCTATAATTTGTATTTTTACACCTATATTTATTTTTAAGACTATTTTAGAATTTTATATAAGATCTGATGGTAATTTTTCTTTTAGTTTATTTCTTTCTATAATCGGTGGAGTTATAAATATTATTTTAGATTATGTTTTTATAAAAATTCTAGGTTTTGGTATATCGGGTGCAGCTTTAGCTACTGGCCTTGGAGTACTTTTTTCAACTCTATGTGGAATTGGTTATTTTTTATCTAAAAAATCTACTCTTAAATTTAAAAAATTTAAATTTGACTTTAAAAGATTATATGAAGCTATGTTAAATGGATCATCACAAATGGTTACAGAATTATCTACTGGAATAACTACATTTTTATTTAATCTTTTAGCACTTAAATATGCTGGTGAAACTGGTGTTGCTGCATTAACTATAGTACTTTATGCACAATTTTTCCTTGTATCAACTTATCTTGGGTTTGCTACTGGAATTTCACCTTTATTTAGCTATAATTTTGGAGCACAAAATTATCCTAAATTAAAAGAAACTTTTAAACATTCAATTAAATTCTTAGCCTTATCGTCAGTTTTAATATTTATACTTTCAATAGTATTTTCTAAAAATCTTATAGGGATATTTGTTTCTAGTGATAATGAAGTTTTTTCTATTGCTTTAACTGGACTTTTAATATTCTCTTTATCGTTTTTAGTAATGGGATTTAACGTATTTGCCTCTGGACTTTTTACTTCATTCGGTAGTGGAATAATTTCTTCTATTATTTCATTTTCAAGAGCTTTTGCATTTATATTAATTGGTGCTGCTTTCTTACCAAACCTTTTTGATTTAAATGGTGTTTGGCTTATAGTTCCTTTTGCTGAAATTTTAACTTTAGCTTTATCATTTTATTTAATAAAAAAATATAAACCTAAATATAATTATTAAATAAAAAAACTTCACCTAAATTTATAGGTGAAGTTTTTATTTTACTTCTTTATAAGCAAATATACACTATTTATAAGTGCTATTGTACCTGAGAATACTAATACTATTGTCCAATGTTTGAACATAAGTGGTACTGTATGGAATATTCCTTGTAAAAATGGAATGTATAATATAGAGCAAAGCATTAATATAGATACTAAAACTGCTCCTACAAGATATGGATTAGTAAATAATTTTATTTCAAATATAGAATGTCTTTCTGAACGACATTCAAATACATGGAAAAGCTGAGACATTACAAGTGTTGAAAGTGCTATTGTTCTACATGTATCTAAATTCATTCTAAAATATCTTCCAACCATAAATGAAAGCAAAGTACATACTCCTATAAGACTTCCTCTAACTAATATTTTTTCTGTTAATCCTCTTGCAAATATACCTTCTTTTTTATCTCTTGGATTTTGTCTCATTATATCATTATCAGCTGGATCAACTCCAAGTGCTATTGCTGGTAATCCATCTGTAGCAAGATTTACAAAAAGTATTTGTATAGGTGTCATTGGATTTGGAAGTGTAAAAAGTGAAGCTAAAAACATAGTTAAAACTTCTCCTAAGTTACAAGATAGAAGATATCTTATAAATTTTCTTATATTATCATAAATATTTCTACCCTCTTCTACTGCATCAACTATTGTACTAAAATTATCATCCATAAGAATCATAGAAGAAGCCTCTTTTGTTACATCTGTTCCTGAAATCCCCATAGAAATTCCTATATCAGCTTCTTTTATTGCCGGTGCATCATTTACTCCATCTCCAGTCATAGCAACTATATTTCCACGACTTTTAAAAGCTTTTACTATTCTAAGTTTATGATTTGGAGAAACTCTCGCAAAAACTCTTACATTTTTTACTTTATCTCTAAGTTCCTTTTCTGTTAATTTTTCTATGTCACTTCCTTCTAAAACTTGATCATCACTTTTACATATATTTAATGATTTAGCTATAGCAAGTGCTGTATTTTTATGGTCACCTGTTATCATAACTGGTGTTATTCCAGCAAGTTTACATTTTATAACTGAATCTCTTGCTTCTTTTCTTGGTGGATCAATACTACCTACAAAACCAACAAAAATTAAATTTTCTTCTACTTTTTCATCTCTTCTAATCCCATCTTCTCTATAAGCTCCTGCTAAACATCTAAGAGCTCTAGAAGACATAACATCAAGAGATTTTTCTATACTTTGTTTCTTTTGATGAGTTAACTCCTTTACTCTTCCATCTTCAAATATATATTTACATTTTTGAAGAACTCTCTCTGGAGCTCCTTTTACATAACAAGTTTCTTTATCTCCTTCTTTAACTATTACAGACATCATTTTTCTTGTAGAATCAAAAGGTATTTCATAAACTCTTTTTACTTTATTATTGAAAGAAATTGCTTCATTAGAATCTTTAAAAAACATTCTTATAAGTGCTGTTTCAGTAGGATCTCCATGAAGAGCACTTTCAATTTTTTTATTTTTACTATCTATTGTACAATCATTACAATAAACAAGAACCTTTCTTAACTTTTCTATTCCTTTAATTTTACTTATGTCTTCTTTTTCTATTTCAAATATTTTTCCATTTAAATATGTTTCTTTTACAGTCATTTTATTTTGAGTTAATGTTCCTGTCTTATCTGAACATATTACAGAAGTACAACCTAAAGTTTCAACAGCTGGAAGTTTTCTTACAAGGGCATTTTTCTTAAGCATTCTTGAAACTCCAAGAGCTAATGCAACTGTAACTATAGCTGCAAGCCCTTCTGGTATAGCTGCTACAGCAAGAGAAACTCCAAGTAAAAACATTTCGCCTATTTCATTTCCTCTAAATATACCTAAAATTGTTACTACCGCACATATTATTAAGCAAAGAATAACTAATATTTTTCCTAAAGATTCTAATTTTATCTTTAATGGTGATTTATCCTCATCAATATTTTGAAGAAGATTTGCTATTTTTCCCATTTCAGTGTTCATTCCTACTGATATAACTTTAAACAAAGATTTTCCTTTCAGAATATTAGTACCCATATATCCTAAATTTTTTCCTTTTTTATCTTCTTTGTTTACTCCAACAGATTCACCAGTTAAAAGAGATTCATCAACAACTATTCCTGAACACTCATAAAATTCTCCATCAGCTGGGACTCTATCTCCTGCTTCTAAAATAACTACATCACCTATAGTTAATTCAGCTGATTGAATAACTTTTATTTTTCCATCTCTATAAACTTTACAAGTAGGGGCTGCTAAATCTTTTAGTGCCTCTAAAGATTTTTCTGTTTTAAATTCTTGAACAAATCCTAAAATTGCATTTACTAAAACTATAATAAGTATAGTTATTGCATCTGCAACATCTCCCATAAGTCCTGAAATTACTGTTGCTCCTATAAGCACCCAAACCATAAAATCATTAAATTGAGATAAAAATACTTTTATTAAAGATGCTTTTCTTTTTTCTGATAGTTGATTTAGACCAAACTTTTTTAGTCTTTTTTGGGCTTCTGATGTAGATAATCCTACCATAGAATTTTTCTCTCCTACCACTTTACTCTCCTCCTTTTTCTACCCTCTACTATATGTATATTTAAAAGAAGAAAACTTATGAAGACTTTCTCTACATCTTTTCTTTACAAATTTCGATTAAGGTTTTACAATTAGAGTAGAAATTTTATATTTTAAGGAGGAAAATAGATGAGAAACGTAATTTACGTAACTGGTCACAAAAATCCTGATTCTGATTCAATTTGTGCTGCTTACTCATATGCAGACTTAAAAAATAGAATTGGCGATGTTCCAGCCATTCCAGTTAGATTAGGAAATGTTAATCCAGAAACTCAATTTATATTAGATTATTTTGGGGTAAATGCACCTCAATTATTAGATACAGTTAAACTTAAAGTTGAAGATTTAAAAATTGATAATATAAGCCCTGTATCACCAGAAATTTCATTAAAAATGGCTTGGAATATAATGAAAGATAAAAATATCAAATCAATTCCAGTAGCTGATGGAAATGAACATTTAGTAGGGGTTTTATCTCTTTCAAACTTAACTTCTTCATATATGGATATTTGGGATAATCAAATATTAGCTAAAAGCTGTACTTCAATAGAAAATATAATTGATACACTTTCAGCTAAAGCTATAACTATAAATGAAGAAAATAAAATCTTCAAAGGTAAAATTTGTGTTGCTGCAATGCAACCTAATTCAATGAAAGAACATATAGATGCTGAAGATATTGCAATTGTTGGAGATAGACCAGACGTTCAAGAAAATCTTATAAACGTTGGTGTATCATTAATGATTATCACAGGGTCAAATGCTTTATCAAATGAATTAGTTGAAAAAGCTAAAGCTAAAGGAGTTACTGTTATTTCAACTCCTCATGATTCATTTACAGCTTCAAGACTTATAATACAAAGTATTCCAGTAGGATTTGTAATGGCTAAAGAAAATTTAGTTTCATTTACTACTGATGACTTAGTTGAAGAAGTTAAAGAATCTATGCTTGAAACAAGATACAGCAGCTATCCTGTAACTGATCCAGATGGAAGAGTTATTGGTACAATTTCAAGATATCATTTAATTTCAAACTTCAAAAAGAAAGTTATTCAAGTTGACCATAATGAAAGAGGTCAATCTGTAGATGGACTTGAAGAAGCAGAAGTTCTTGAAATAATTGACCACCATAGAGTTGCTGATATCCAAACAAATAATCCAATTTATTTTAGAAATGAACCAATTGGAAGTACATCTTCAATAGTTGCTAAATGCTTCTTTGAAAATGGTATCAGACCTTCAAGAGAAGTTGCTGGTCTTTTATGTGGGGCTATTATTTCAGATACTTTATTATTTAAGAGCCCAACTTGTACACCACAAGACAAGCACATATGCCAAAAACTTGCTGATATAGCTGGTGTAAATATAGAAGATTTTGGTACTGCTCTTCTTAAAGCAGGAACATCTTTAAAAGGTAAAACTGTTGAGCAAATATTCAACCAAGACTTTAAACCTTTCTCAATGGGTGATATAAAAGTTGGTATTGCTCAAGTTAATACTATGGATATTGATGGATTCATGCCTTTAAAAGAAGAAATGCTAAATTACATGAATAAAAAAGCTCAAGATAATGGATTCCATACAGTAGTGTTATTATTAACTGATGTATTAAATGAAGGTTCACAAATCTTAGTAGCTGGGGAAAGATCTGATTTAGTTGAAAAAGCATTTAATGTTAAGCTTGAAGCTTCAACTGCTTTCTTACCTGGAGTTCTTTCAAGAAAGAAACAAGTAGTTCCACCATTAACTAATACAGCAATGGGAAACTAATTAATAATAATAATAAGAGATAGAAAAATTTCTATCTCTTTTTTTTATCTTCCACGCATATTATTAATCATTCCCCACATTTCATCTGCTGTAGTTAAGCTTTTTGAACTCAATTGAAATGCTCTTTGTGTTACTATCATATCTGTAAATTCTTGTGCAATATCTACATTAGATCCTTCTAAAACTCCTTGATAAATATCACAATCTCTAGTTCTATAAACATTAGCTGAATCCACTGGTAAATATAAATTTTCTCCTATAGATTTAAAAGATTCATCACCTATTGCAATGTATGTTGGAATTTCAGCAACTTTATTAAACTTTCCTTCTTCTTTTAAGAAAACACTTCCTTCTTTATCTATTAAGAAATTATTTGTAGTAAATTTAGTATTTACTTCATTTCTACCATTTATATATTCTAAATAAACTTTATTTCCTCTTCCATCTACAAGTCTTCCATTTCCATCAATTGAAAAGCTACCATCTCTTGTATATGCACTAGATCCATCTTTAGCAATAATTTTAAAGAAACCTTGTCCATCTATTGACAAATCTGTTCCTCTTAAAGTCTCTAATAAATTTCCTTGGCCATTATCTCTATACCATTCTGAAGTTTTAACTCCAGTTCCCATATTAGCATTCTTGTTATTAATAGGATATCCTTTTCTATTTAAAGATTCATTTAATAAATCTTTAAAACCAACATCTACTTTCTTATATCCTATTGTATTTGAATTTGCTAAATTATTTGAAATTACATCTAATTTATTTTGATTTGCATTCATTCCACTTTTGCTTGTATAAAGGGTTCTTATCAAATTAAACTCCCTCCTATCTTATAGCCCCAATTTCACTTGCTGCTTTTCCTAAAGATTCATCTATCATTGAAACAAATTTTTGGTTTGTTTCAAAATTTCTCATAGTAGTTAGCATATTAACCATTTCATTTGTTATATTTACATTTGAAGTTTCAATAAATCCTTGATAAACAGTTACATTTGCATTATATATAGGATTTTTTCCTTTATAATAATTATCTCCAATTTTATCTAAAGTTGAATAATCTCTAAAATCTGCTGTTGCTAAATTATGAGTTTTTCTTCCACCTATATCTAAACTCCTATCTGAATGTAAAACAAATTTAGAATTACCAACAAATATTGGTTCTAAATTTCCTGTATTTCTATTAACTCCTAAAACATTATCTCCTGTAGTTGTTATTAAAAACCCATCATTATCAACTCTAAAGTTACCATCTCTAGTAAACAATCTTTCACTCCCTCTTTGTACAACAAAAAATCCTCTTCCATCTATGGCAAAATCTCCGGCTTTACTTGTTTCTTTAAAATTTCCTTGAGTAAATACTGTATTTACATTATCCATAGCCACCCCTAAAGATAATTTTCCTAATTTATTTTGTACATTTTGTCCACCAACTATTTTATCTTTATTTTGTATCATAACATCTTTAAAACTTTTAAATGATAACTCTTCACTCTTAAAACCATTTGTATTTGCATTTGCCATATTATTAGATATAACTGCTTGTTTATTTTCAAGAGAAATTAATCCTGAAACAGATGTATAAAGACTTCTTATCATTTTTTCTCATCCCCTTTAAAAAACACTTTACATTCAGATTCATAATGCATTCCAAGTGCTCTTGCTTTTTCTTCTATTTTCATTTCTTTAATATTTGAATTATTTTCATTAAAAACTCCAACTAAAACTCCTATTATTATTCCAATACCAATACCTAATAATACTTTTCTATCACTAAAAAAACTAAGTTTCTCTACTAATTTAATAAACCTCTTATTAATAAAACTTCCCCCTTACAAATATCTAAGCTTGTACATATTTCTTCATCTGTTAACCCATCTTCTATAAGTTTTTTTATTTTATCTTTTTTAGATTTATTTTCAAAATTTATTTCATTTATTACACTATCTTCTAACTCTTCTTTTATTTCATTTTTTTCCTTTTTTTCAATTTTATTATATCTTATATTTGTCAATTCTTCTATATTTTTATTTTTTTCTAACTCATTTATTTTAAACTTCAAATAAGAAACTTGATCTCTTAACTCTTGTATTTCTAATTGTAAATCTGTTAAACTTTCACCCATATTTTTTCTTATTTTAGCTATATCCAAATTTATATCAGAAAAATCTTTTTCTTTTTCATTTATAACCGATAAAAAATTATTTTTTTTATCATCTTTTAATTTATTTATATTTAAAGCTATAAGTGCTATTCCTATACATAAAAAGATTATTGTCATTTATTAAATACCTTTTTAAACCTTTATATCAAATTTATTTTTAATCGTACTCTTTAAATTTCTTAATGCTCTACTATGAATTTGACACACTCTAGATTCGGAAATATTTAAAATTTTTCCTATTTCTTTTAAAGTAAGTTCTTCATAATAATAGAGATTTAAAATTATTTTATCTTTTTCTTTTAGCTCATCTATGGACTCTTTCAAAATTTCTTCTAATTCATCATTTAAATATTCCTCTTCTGGTGTTTTACAATTTTTATCTTCTATCGTATTCATAACAGCCATTTCATCTTCATCTCCAAGTATAAGATTATCTAATGATACTACTGCCATTATGTTTATATATCCTTCAATTTGTAAAATCTCTTGAATGCTTATATTTAAATATTTACTTATTTCTTCTGTTGTAGGTTCTCTAAGTAATTTATTTTGAAGAAATTCTATTCCTTCATTATATGTTTTTAATTTATCCATAGCGCCCTTAGAAATTGGTCTATGTTTTCTTAATTCATCAATCATAGAACCTTTTATTCTTATAGAAGCATAAGACGAAAATTTCATTCCTTTTGTTTCATCATATCTATTAATAGCATCCATAAGACCAATCATTCCATACCCAACTAAATCATCATATTCAATTGTTTTATTTCTCCCTATAGAAACTCTCGAAGCTATATACTTTACAAGTGGTATATATTCCTCTACTATATGTTTCTTTACATCTATAGATTCTAAGGTTGCCATATTCTTTCACCTCTTTTTAAACTCTCTTTCTTTCCTTTACGATTATTGTAAATACCCTTTTTACAAGTTTATCCCTTTTACGCTCATCAATATTTTTAAACTCTACACCATATATTTTTTCTGTTTGTTCTACCCTAACTACTTCACCTAATACTGAAATTTTCTCTCTATTTTCTTCAATTTCTAATTGAATCTTTTCCCCAATATTAATATCATCTTTTAAGTAGACTTTCATTCCTCCACCACTTAAATCTAACATTATTCCATCTTTCCATTTAGCATCTTCTGAATTTAATTTATATTTTATAGATTCCAAAGTTTTTGCTCTAACAAAATTTCTTCTTTGAATTCTTTTTAAGTTAATTGGTCTAGTTAGCATGTACATATTTATATTGTTTTTATATCTCTTAATTACTGTACATAATCCACTATAATAGCATTCATTTTCTACTAAATATAAAATATCTATTTTTTGATTTTTACTTAAAAATAAATATTCATGCCCAGATACTGGAATATCTATACTTATAGTGTCTTCATTTTCATCTAAAACTCTACATTGATATTTCTTATTATCTTCTTCAATTTCTATTATTGTATTAAGTTTTATTTTGTCATTAACCATAATTCTCTCCTCTAAGAAAAAATATTAAAAATCCTAGAAAATATATTTTCCTTTTTTTCTCTATAAATATTTTTATTATTTAAAATTCTCTCACAAATATGCTCTATACTAATAGAAGCTTTACTATTCTTATAGTTGGTTAAAACCGGAGTTTGTAATCTTACACTTTCAACTAATTTTCTATCTTCTGGTATACACCCTAAATACTCTAAATTCATAGATAAAAACTTATTTACTACAGCTTTAAATTTACTATAGGTAACTAGTCCTTCTTTATCAGTAAGTGTCCTGTTAACTACCATCTTTATTTTAGTTTTTACATTGAAGTGTTCTGTTACTTTTAAAAGTGAATATGCATCAGTTAATGCAGTAGGCTCAGAAGTCGTTATAATTATGAGTTCTTCTGCTGAAGAAATAAATTCTAATGAAGTTTTATTAATACCTGCTCCAACATCAATTAAAATATAATTAAATTTATCTAATGAACTTAACTTTTCCAAAAAGATTTTTCTTTCTCTATCATCTATTTCATGCATACTATTTATTCTTGATCCACCTGATAAAAGCTTTATTCCTTCAGTTCCTTCTTCTAAAACTTCTTCTATAGATTTACCTTTTATAACATCAAATAAATTGTATTTAGAGTAAATTCCCATTAAAATATCATCATTTCCCATTCCCATATCAGCATCAAAAATTAAAACTTCTTTACCTTTTCTCTTTAATGCTATTGCTAAATTTACAACAAAATTACTTTTTCCAACTCCACCTTTTCCTGATGCTACTGTTATTATTCTCGTTTCATTTTCTTTCTGTTTCGCTAAATTACGTAATTTTTCAGCTTGATCCATAATCATATGCCTTCCTCCAAAAATAAAAGATCTAATACTTTTTCTTTTTTTGCATCTATTATGTCATCAGGAACATTTTGTCCAACTGTTAAATATCTTATTGGTTTTCCACTTAATTTCTGTAAATTATAGATATTCCCATAAGAAGTTGTTTCATCTAATTTAGTTATAATTATTTTGTTGTATTCTAATCCCTTGTAGCCTTCTATTATATTTTTTAAATCTTTATTTTTTGTAGTTCCACTAATAACAAGATATGTGCTATCTACTTCAGCTTTTCCTATAAGATTTTTAAGCTCTTTTATTTGCATTATATTTTTACTACTTCTCCCTGTAGAATCTATTAAAATAACATCTAAATCTTTCATAGCTTGTACAGCTTCTACCATTTCTTTATTATTTAATACAACTTTAAAATCTATATCCATTATTTCTGCATAAGTTTTAAGTTGATCAACTGCTCATATTCTATATGTATCTACAGTTATTAAACCAACTTTTTTTCCTTCTTTCAGAGCTAATTTTCCTGCAAGCTTTGCTATTGTAGTAGTTTTTCCAACTCCTGTTGGCCCTACTAAAACAATCTTCCCTTTTAATTCTTCAGTATCTATAATTATTTCTTTGTCTATTATTTCTCTTAAAGAATTTCTTACTTCTTCTTTATCATTTATATTTTTTATTTTCTCTTTAAATTCATCATAAAACTGCTCATATATATCTAACTCTTTTAATAATTCATGTAAATAATCTATTTTTTCTGTTTTTATTAATGTTTTATTTAGAATTTCTTTTATATCTGAAATTTCATGTCTTAATTTAACTACTTCTTTATTATTTGATTCATTAATATTTTCTATTACTTTATTATTATCTATTGTGTTATTTAATTTTTTATCCTCAATTGATTTATTTGATAATTTTTCTTCCATTAATTTTTTTATGCTATTTATTGAATTCTCCATATCTTGTTTTTCATCTAAATTAGTATTCTTAACTATTTTAGAATTTTCTACTGCTGCTGTAACTTCTATTAGTTTAGGTTTAAATATTCCTAAAACTCCTTCTTTTCTAACTTTTCTTTGCGTTATTATAACTGCATTTTTTCCAAGTTCACTTCTTATCATTGTTAGAGCTTCATTCATATTAGAAACAATATATTTTTTTATAACCATCTATATATTTACAACCCCTTCTGTTCTTATTTCTACATCATTTGGAATTTCATTTAATGAAAGTACTATTATATGTGGAAAAACCATTTCTATAAGTTTTCTAAAAGCTGGTCTAATATTTGGTGAAACAAGTATTATCGGTTGATTATTATTAAAATAAACCGAATCTACAGTGTTACGTACTCCATTAAATATCCTTGTAGTTGTATCTGGATCAATTGCCGGAAATGATCCTTGAATTGATTTTTGTATATTATTTGAAATAAATTCTTCTATTTCTGGATTTAAAGTTACCACTATAATTTTTCTTTCATCATCTATAAGTTGATTGCATATAGTTCTTGAAAGAGAAAATCTTACATACTCAGTTAATACTTCAATATCCTTTGTACTTCTTGAATTATCTGCTAGAGATTCCATAATTGTTACCATATCTTTTATAGGAACTTTTTCTCTTAAAAGATTTTGTAAAACTTTTTGAAGCTCTCCAATAGTTAAAAGGTCTGGTATCAATTCTTCTACTACTGCACTATATTTTTCTCTAGTATTATCAACTATAAGTTTTACTTCTTGCCTTCCTAAAAGTTCAAATGAATGTGATTTTATAGTTTCTGTTAAATGAGTTACTATAACTGTTATAGGATCAACTACTGTAAGTCCTTTTATTTCTGCTTCTTCTCTTTGATCTGTATTTATCCAAACTGCTGGAAGTCCAAATGTTGGTTCTATTGTTTTTATTCCTGATATTTCAGAACATTCCCCTGTTGGATCCATAGAAAGAAGCATATTTGGCATAAGTTCTGATTTAGAAACTACTGTTCCTCTTATTTTTATTTCATATTCATTTGTTTTTAGCTGAAGATTATCTCTAATTCTTATTGGTTGAACAACTATTCCCATTTCTATTGCACATTGCCTTCTTACAGAAGCAATTCTCTGAAGTAAATCTCCTCCAGTACTTTCATCAGCAAGAGGAATAAGTCCATATCCAATTTCTACTTCCATAGGTTCTACAGAAATTAAATTCATTACATTTTCTGGTTCTGTATTTTGAATTTCTTCATAATCTTCTTCTTCTTGAATCATATCAATTTCATTTCTCTTTCGCTCTTCTTTATATAAAAGATAACAAGCTGCTCCTGTTGATGCTGAAGCTAAAAGAAAAGGTGCTGCTGGCATATCTGGAACTATTGCTAATGAAAACATTACAAAGCTTGCTATTCCAAGAGCAACTGGAAAAGCTGTAAGTTGTTTACTTATAGTTTGACCAAAATTATCAGAATTTCCTGATCTAGTTACAAGAATACCTGAAGCTGTTGAAATAAGTAATGCTGGAACTTGACTTACTAGTCCATCTCCTACAGTTAGTCTTGTATAAAGTACAGCTGCATCTCCTACTGCTAAATCTCTTTGAATAACTCCAATTACAATTCCTGCAAGTATATTTATAACAGTTATTATTATTCCTGCTATTGCATCTCCTTTTACGAATTTAGATGCTCCATCCATAGCTCCATAAAAATCTGCTTCTGATTGAAGATCTTGTCTTCTTTTTTTAGCAGTTTCCTCATCTATAAGTCCTGAGTTTAAGTCAGCATCAATACTCATTTGTTTTCCAGGCATAGCATCAAGTGTAAATCTTGCAGATACTTCTGAAACTCTTCCTGCCCCATTTGTAATAACAACAAATTGAATAACAATTATAATAAGGAAAATAATTATTCCAACTACATAATTTCCTCCAATAACAAATTCTCCAAAAGCCTCAATTATACTTCCTGCATCTGCTTCACTTAATATAAGTCTTGTTGAAGAAATATTTAATCCTAATCTAAAAAGAGTAGTAACTAAAAGAAGTGTTGGAAATATTGATAATTGTAATACGTGTGTTGTAAACATAGTAATCATTATAATAACTACTGACATTGTTATATTTAATGCTAAAAGTACATCTAGAATTCCCTTTGGAAGAGGAATAATTATCATTAAAACTATTCCTATAACTCCAAATGCAACCATGACATCCATATTATTTTTTAAACTAAGTTTCTTATTTAACGGTGTCATAATACCCCATCCTTTTCTCAATCTTATTTATTCCTAAGCTTGTACACCATAGCAAGTATCTCTGCAACAGCATTATATAATTCAATTGGAATTTCCCTATCTATATCTATAGTTTCATACATAAGCCTTGCAAGCTCTTTATCTTCCATTATAGGAACATTATTTTCTCTTGCTATTTCTTTAATCTTTAGTGCTATATGGTCTGCTCCTTTTCCTATTACTATGGGAGCATTTCCACTATTTTCATCATATTTTAAAGCTATTGCAATATGAGTTGGATTTGTAATTACAACTGTTGCATCTCCAACAGCTTGCATCATTCTTCTAGTTGCCATCTCTCTTTGTTTTTGCTTTATTTTACCTTTTAATTGAGGATCTCCTTCCATTTGCTTAAATTCTTCTTTTATTTCTTGCTTAGTCATCTTTAAATCTTTTTTATGAAATCTAAACTGTATAAAATAATCTATTCCTGCAAGAACAATTAAGATAAGAGTTATTTGAAGAAAAATACCTATTACTAAATTTTTAATTTCATTTCCAATACTATCTATACGTAAATTAGATATTTGTAATAAAGAATCATAATTATCTACTATATAGTTATATCCAATGAAAATTACTACTGATACAACTATTAAATTTTTTACCAAATCAACAGCACTTCTTTTAGAAAACATATTTTTAAACCCATTTATAGGATTTAATTTATTAAACTGCATTTTTAAAGATTCTCCAGTTAATATAAAACCAGTTTGTCCAATACTTGCAACTATTCCTCCAATCATCATAGGTATAGCAACAGGAAGTACACAAATTAAGACTTTTATAGTAACATCAACTACAATTCCATTAATAGTCATTAAACTTATTTCTTTTAACATTCCTTCAGTTAAAAAATAAAAAAGTATATTTTTTAAATTTCCTGCTATCATTCCACTTATTCCTGCTATTAAAAGTGTACTTATAAGAATACCAACTGCAAGTCCTATATCTTTACTTCTAGCAATTTGACCTTTTTTTCTTGCTTCACTTTTCTTTTTTGGAGTTGCTTCCTCTGTTTTTTCTTCACTTCCTATAACCACAATTGGTACAGCAATAAGTAATTTAAATATATTTTCAAAAATATTAGGAATATTATGTATTGATCCTATTATTATTTTTATTGTAATTGGAAGTGCAATAATAAAAGTTATTAATGCAACTGTTATTTTTACTGGCATTCCTAATATCATTACATTTATAGCTGGAACTGCTCTAGAAACAAGAGCTAAACAAATATCTGTTATAAAAATTATTATTAAAAATGGTAATGCTATTTTTACTCCAACAAAAAATAATTCTGTTAAAGTCCTCATTACTTCCATTATTGTTTCACCATAAACTATAGTTTCTCCTAATGGAACTATCCTAAAACTTTCTATTAAGAGCTTTAATAAAAGGTGATGTCCATCTATAATAAAAAATATTGCTATAGATATCATATAAATTAAGTTTGATATTAATGTTGCATTTATATTTGTTGCAGGATCTAACATTGAAACCATTGAAAGTCCACCTTGCATATCTATAAATGCCCCTGCCATCTTAAAGAATAAAAATATTGCATTTATTAAAAATCCTATTATAACTCCAGTTATTATTTCACTTACAACTGCAAACCAAAGTGAAAAATTTCCGTTTATACTTTGTATATTAGAATAATCTATTCCATCTATTATGCAAAATGCTATTATTATTCCAAGCATCCCTTTTAATATTTGTGGTGTTCCTTTTGGAAATAAAATACTAAAGCTTAAAAATAAAGCTGTTATTCTTATAAAAACTAATGTTAATCCTAGAAAATATAATGTATTTACCATATTCCCACCTTAGGTTGAAATCTTTATAATCATTTCAAAAATTCTTTCTGTAAATCCCATCATAGTATGAAGCATAAAACTTCCTAAAAATAATCCAACAGCAGCTACTGCTAAAAGCTTTGGAACAAAAGTTAATGTTTGTTCCTGTATTTGAGTAGTTGCTTGAAGTATACTTATTAAAAGTCCAACAACCATAGCAACAATTAATATTGGTCCTGCTATTTTAAATGCTGTTTTTATAGCATCTGAAACTATTCCTATTACAAAATTTTCAGTCATATTTTACTCTCCTTTTATCCAAAACTTAGTATTAAAGACCTTACCATTAGATACCATCCATCAACCATTACAAAAAGTAATAATTTAAATGGAATTGAAACCATTACTGGAGGCAACATAAACATTCCCATAGACATTAATACACTAGCAACTACCATATCTATTATTAAGAAAGGTAAAAATATTAAAAATCCTATTTGGAAAGCTGTTTTAAGTTCACTAATAGCAAAAGCTGGTATGATAACTGTTAATGGAATATTTTCTTTAGTTATTTTTTCTTTATCTAAATTTGAGCTCTCTATAAATAACTCTAAATCTTTTTGTCTAGTTTGCTTTAGCATAAAATCTTTTAGAGGTTTTGTTCCTCTTTCTATAGCTTGTTCCTGTGTTATTTTTTGTTCACTATATGGATTTAATGCCTTATCATTTATTTCCGCATAAATCGGTCTCATTATAAATATTGTTAGAAATAAAGCTAGTCCAACTAATATTTGACTTGGTATAGATTGTTGAGCCCCCATTGCTGTTTTTAAAAATGAAAATACTACTGCAATTCTTGTAAAAGATGTTACCATTATTATTAAAGAAGGTAATATCGCAAGCATTGTGAAAAATATAAATATTTTTATATTTTGAACATATTCCTTTGGACTTCCTTTCTGACCAAAAGAAATATTAACATCTGGTACATTAACTGAATCTGGTACAGCACTAGCTATTATATCTGGTATAAAAACACTTCCTATTAAAATTGTTAAGAGTGCTATAAATAAAATCTTTTTTCTCTTACCCATTTTTTTCTTCCTTCGCCTTAATTTTTTTAGCTATAGTACTTATTCTACACATCATTTTATCTTCAATAACTTTATAAAATTCTTTTAAATCCTCTTCTTTTTGTTTTTTCTTTTTTTCAATTTCTAATATTTCTTCTTTTGTTAATTCTTTAAGTTTTTCTGTATTTCCATTTGATGTACTCATTATCCATCCCTCTTCGCCCACTTTAACTATTAAAAGAGAAATATCTTTTCCTATTTGTGTTCTATCTATAACTTTTATATATTTATCACTACTGACTTTTTTAACTCCATTATTTGCAAATTTAAAGGTTAAAAACATCAGTAAAAGTACCACACCTAATGAAATTACTAATTTTAAGAACATTAATCCTAATTCCATAATTTTTCTTCCTTACTGTACTATAATATCGTTCATGTAAACATCTAAAACTACAGGTTCTTCTAATGATTTATTTAAGCTTTCTCTTAAACCTGCTTTTAAATTCTCCTCATTTCCAGCTTTAAAATCTTCTGATTTTTTTGATTTAAAATAAAATATAGCTGAGTCTCTTAAAACTACTACATTATTTTCTAAAATTTTTACTGCTTCTTTATTTTTTGAATCATATCCTAAACTAAGATTTACTTTTACATATCTGCTTCTTTTGTCATTATCAAGATTAACCATTATTTCTCCTAAATCTTGATAAGCTTGAATAACAGGCTTATCTACATTTTGATCTTTTGATTTCATCCAAAAATAAATGCCTCCAAAACTTGTAACTCCTAATATTGCTAGAGCCAAAATTATTATAAATAAATTTTTTCCTTTTTTGCCTTTATCAACTTTTTTATCACCCATATTACCTCTCCTTACCTTCTGCTACTATTAGTATATTTACTCTTCTGTTTTTAGATTTATTTTCTATTGTTGTATTAGAAACAAGAGGCTTATATTCTCCATACCCTGAAGCACTAAATCTAGATGGATTCAATCCTTTATCACTTATAAAATACTCAACAACTGATAATGCTCTTGCAGTTGATAATTCCCAGTTATTTTTATATTCTGATGTATTTATTGGAACATTATCAGTATGTCCTTCTATAACAATTGAATTAGGCATTTCTTTTATTAATTTTGATAACTTATTTAATATTTCTTTACTATCACTTTTTAAATTAGATTTACCTGATTCAAAAAGAATACTATCTTTAAGTTGTAATATTATCCCTCTTTCATCTTCAGTAATTTCTACTACTTCATCTAAATTATTCGCTACAGAAAATCTTTTTATTTCGTCATACATAGAATGTGATGATGGGACTATTACATCTCCTTCTAATTCTCCTTCTTCTTCTCCACCTATTACTGGTACTTCTCCATTATAAAGATTATATTTAAGTACTGAATCTCCTACTTTACCTACCATAATTTCATTAAATGCCTTAGATAATTGACGAAGCTTGGCTTCATCTACTGTAGACATTGAGTAAAGAAGTATAAAAAAAGTAAGAAGTAACGTTATACAGTCTGAATAAGTATTAAGCCATTCATCGCCTCTCATTCCTCCATTATCTGTCTTCTTCCTTTTTCTAGGCATTTTTAAACAACTCCTTCGCTACTTTCCATATTACTTTTTAAAAATTCTAGTTTTTCACTTGGAGTAAGATATGTTATAAGTTTTTCTTCAACAATTCTTGGATTTACTCCTGATTGTATTGAAAGAATTCCTTCTACCATCATTTCTCTAGTTGATACTTCTAAAGCTGTCTTTTTATTTAAATTTGTTGCAATTGGAATACAAAATAAATTTGCAAGTATAGTTCCATAAAAAGTAGTTATTAAAGCTTTTCCCATTCCTGATGCTATAGTTGTTGAATCAGTTAAATTTTGAAGCATTTGAATAAGTCCTATAAGAGTTCCTATCATCCCAAATGCTGGTGCAAAAGCTCCCCATGTTTGGAACATATCAGCTCCTATCTTATGTCTGTTTTCCATTTCAGAAATCTCTAGTTCTAAAATTTCTGAAATAGTCTCAGGTTCTATACCATCTACAACCATTTGAAGTCCTTTTTTTAGAAATTCATCTTCTATAGTTGAAATTTCATCTTCTAAAGATAAAAGCCCTTCTCTTCTTGCTCTTTTTGAAAGTTCTGAGAATCTATTTATTATTTCAGATTTAGATGATTTTGTGCTCTTAAATGCCTCTCCTAAAATACGACCCATTCTTTTTAAATCAGCATTATCTATAGTTATCAAAATTGCACAAAATGATCCTCCTACTGTTATTGCTATAGAAGGCATATCCCAAAATAAAAGTAAACTACTTCCATTTGACATTGCCCAAGCTAAAAGACCTATTCCTATGACCAGCCCAACACCTGTTAATGCATCTGACTTTTTCATAATTATTCCCCCCTAAATTCTATAAGTAACTATCCTATTTTTATATTTAATTACTTCTTCTACAACTTCATCTACACTCTCTAGGACAATATACTTTTTTCCATTAGTTAAGGTTATTATTGTTTCAGGGACTTCCTCTATTTTCTCTATATGGTCTGCATTTAATATAAATTCTTTATTATTCATTCCTGTTACATCAATCATAAAATTTCTCCCTTTTAACCTATTTAAAGTTAGAGAAAGAAAACTTTCTCTAACTAAATTTTATATAAATTATCTTTTTAAATTTATAATATCTTGAAGTACTTCATCTCCAGTAGTTATCATTTTTCCACTTGCTTGGAATGCTCTAGTAGTTACTATCATATCTGTAAATTGTTCTGCCAAGTCTACATTAGACATTTCAAGCATTCCTTGAATATTATCTCCATATCCTTTACTATTATCCTCACCTAAAGTTCCAACTCCACTTTTTATAATAGCTTCACCAGAGTTTACAGAACCTGAATAAAGATTTCCTCCCATACTAGTTAATCCTTCTGGATTTTTAAAACTTGCCATAGCAATTTGTCCAAGAGCTGCAACTCTACCATCTTCTAAAACTCCTGTTATTATTCCATTTTTATCTATAGAATAAGTTTTAACTCTAAGCTCTTGATTAGAACCTGGCATTCTTACTTTATCTGGAATTTTTAAGGTTTTAAGTTCAGAATCATATGCTTTAAGTTCTCCTGCTCCATTAACAAAATTTAATACTCCATCTTCTCCTAAACTTTGTACTGGTGTACCACCTAAAACAATATCTGATTCTGTCCCACTTATTACTCCAGGATTTCCTGAAATAGTTATCCCTTGATTTATTCCTGAATCTCTCAATGCTTTATTTAATGCATTTTGAATTGAAGTTCCTGTTGTAGCTCCATTAGTTACTAAATCTGCATTTATTACTATAGTTTTATTTTTAGAATCAATTGTTGCTTCTGTTTTTGTTCCAGCAGTTATTTTTCCTATTTGTATTGTATAATTATTTAGAGAACCTCCTGGTCCTAAAGTAACTTCCATTCCAAATAAATTTACTTTTCCAGGTGATTTTAATTCTTCTCCACCTTCAATAGCATTTGACATCATTTGATCATTTATTTTTCCTGTACCTGATAATTTTATTTTATATTCTTTCATTCCATCATCATCAAGCTTTAATGCATTTTTTATTGCCCCATTAAGCTTTTCTTCTAAACTTCTAGCTGATACACCCATTAGATCTAAGAAATTACCGTTTATAATTATTTTTTCTATTTTTCCTGTTGATCCAAGCTTTACTTCAATTGGATCTGTTCCTGAATAATTTATATCTCCAACTTCAAATTTAACATCATTGTAGTTTGAATTTTGAGGCATTTCTATATCAATTCCACATATATTTACAACTCCAGGAGCTTTAGGATTAACTCCTTTATCATCTACTTCTATATGTTTAAATGTATCATTATTAGGATTTGTTATATTAGTTCCTGTAACTTCTATAGTTAAAAGGCTTTCATCAAAACTATCACCTAATGCTTTCTTTAATTCTTTTTTTAATTCAGAATTAACTTCACTTGTAGTAGCTCCTTCTTTGACTTTTATTTTTAAATTTTTAGGACCTGCCGTAACTTCTACATTTTTGCTCATTGTATCTGATACTTCATATGAAATTTTATATCCATTAAAATAGCTTGATTTTCCAAGTGTCAATTTTAATGGTGGATCAACTGTTCCATCACCTTTTATAGTAGTATTAGGAGCTACAGCATTAACTCCACCTTTTGCTTCTCCTTTTATTCCTTTAAGAGGTGTAATAGATCCTGCCATTATTACTTCTTGATCTATTCCTACTTTTTCTAATTCAGAATTTATTATATCTTGAAGATCTTTTCCTGAGATTTTTTCTTGCTCAACAAGATTAGCTTGTACTATTATTTTTTTATTATTTTCATCAATACTAGCTTTTATATCAACATCTACTCCATTTTCATTTTTTAAAGGTTCAACTGTATGTTGAAGTTCAAAAACATATCCATTTAATGAACTTCCTTCTGTAAACTTAACAGTACATCCTGAAAAACTTAAGCTACTTGGAGATGTTGAATCTGATCCTCCTATTATTTTATCTGTACTAAGATTTGAAATAGTCATAGGTTTTCCTGACACAAATACTTCTTGAGATATTCCTGCTGCTGTAACTCCTTTATTCATAGCAAGTTGAATTTGATCTGTACTAACTGATCCCGGACTTGAAAAATCTCCACTTACTATAAGTCTTTTATTTTCTTTATCTACTTCACAAGAAGTTACAGTTCCTGGTCCTACTTCTCCTAACACTACTTTATATTCATTAAGTTGAGAACCTGGTCCAAATCTTACATCTAATCCAGCTGCTGATATAGGCTGTGGTCTTTGTGATGTAGCTTGCATACCATTATCATCATTAGTTAAAGAGTATCCCATTACTCTAAATCCATCTCCTGTTAAAAGATTTCCCTCTCTATCTAAAATAAATGATCCATCTCTTGAATACATAATGTCATTTTGTGAATTTCCAGTAGGTGTTAATGTATGTGCTCCTGCTCCATGATTAACATTTAGACTTCCATTAAAAACTTCTGGTCCTTTACTTACCATAAAGAACCCATCTCCATCTATAGCAACATCTAAATTTCTTCCTGTTGGTTGCATCATTCCTTGTGTCATTACTGTGTCTATACTAGCAAGTTGAACTCCAAGTCCTACTTGTGAAGCATTTTTTCCCCCTTGATTTGCTGAAGGTGACATAGCTTCTGAAACATTTTGTCTAAGCATATCTGAAAATCTTGCTCTTGAAGATTTAAAAGCTGTAGTTCCAACATTTGATATATTATTACCAATTACATCAAGCTTAACTTGATTTACTTTCATACCACTAATTCCTGAATACATTGATCTTAACATGTCTTTTCCCCCTAAATTCTATAACTTTTCCTGTTTCCGTCATTCCACAGGATAGGCCTCCTTTATCTAGGTCCAGCCTATAAAACTACTACGCTATCTATATTTGTATATATATTTTCTTTCGCTCTTTCCCTAGATATAGCTGTAATTACTGTTCTATTTTTTATACTTGTAATTAAGGCCAAATCTTTATATATCATTAGTGAGTTTTTTGATCCTTTTTCTTCAGCAAGTTTAAATCCTTTTTCTATATTTTTCATATCTTGTTTATTAAAATTTATTTCTTTTAACCTAATTTCCGCATGCTTTGAAATAGTATAATTTATTTTTTCTATTTCATTTTTTAGAGCTTCATTAAAACTTGTATTTCTACTTACTTCTTTTTTCTTTTGATTAATATTATTGCACCCTATATCTAATACTCTATGTGCAACTCCATTAATCATTCTATACCCCATAAATTCTCACGCCTTTTTTATTTATTTTTAATTATTTTCAGGCTTATTTATATCTTCAAAATCTCCAACTTTAATTATCTTATCGTAGGTATATTCTTTTATTTCTCCTGACTCAAGTTCTACTCTTACTTTTACAACTCCATCATCTTTAAAAACACCTTTAACTATTCCTTTTAAATTATTTTTCTGCTCATCTTGTTCACTTAGCTCAACATTTTTTCCTATAAATGAAGAAGCAACTAAAAATGACATATTTCCGTTCATATTATTTATAGAAGGAAGAGAATAATCTGGAACATCTAACACCGTTACAACATCCTCTATTTTAAAATCTTTATAACTGTTTTTCCCATATTCATTTACTTCTAATGAAATAACTGTTCCCGAACTTGTTGAATTAACTCCTTTTACTACTCCTGTATATGGATTACCATTTGAATCCACAACATTAACAGTTACTCCTTTTCCAACTAATTGTTGAGCAGTATATTTTGTCATAGTTTCATTTAAATTTGTCATTTGTTCCATAGCTGAAAATTGGGCCATTTGAGATACATATTGTGTTGAGTCTATATCTTGTGTTGGGTCCTGATTTGCAAGTTCTGCAGCTAATATATTAAGGAACGCATTTTTATCCATATTATCTCCTGGTTTAATAATTTTAGTTCCTCTCTCTGTCGCACGTGCACCATCATAACTTAAATTATTTTTTATACTAATATCACTTGGCATATTTTACTTCCCCCTAAGCTAATGTATTTAAAAGTATATCTTCTTCATTTTCTTTTATTTCTTCTAAGTCTAAGTCTTCATTTTCATAATTAAAATTACTATCTTCTTTATTTTCTCTACTATTTTTATTAAATTCATTTTCATTATAAAAAGTAGTATCTTCATAAAGACTTATATCTACATTTGATATTTTTAATCCATTTTCTACTAATAGCTTTTTTATTTCACTTGAGTTTTGAGAAATTAAATTAAATGTATCTTTTGAATTAGCTTTTAAAGTTGCCTTTAAAACCTCTTCATCTTTAGATATATTTATTATTATTTCTCCTAAATCTCTTGGATAAACTTTTACGGTAAGTTCTTTAACACCATTAATATTCATATATTTTATGCTCTTTATTAAATCAGTATTTATATTACTTTTTCTAATAACTACAGGTTCATTTCCTTTTGTAGCTTTATTTAAAACCTCTAGCCTCCTATTAAATAAACTTTTATTTTCATTTTTATCTAATATTGAAGCTAATATATCATCTTCATTCTTTTCTGATACTAAGCCTTCTTCTTTCCCTTTTATTTTTATATCTAAAGGTTTTTCTTCGTTAAAATTTGATTTAATTTCTCCTAAATTCTCAATACCCTCTTTTTTATCACTTAAATTATTTAGATAATCTAATCCTTTAATTACATCTTTTAAAGATATATGCTTTTCATCTTTTTTCATATTATTATCAATATTTAATAAAATATTTTTAAAATTATCTTTTTCATATATCTTTATTAAATTCTCATCTTTTATATCGTAATTCTTTATATTTATTAATCCTTTTAATAAACTTTCAAAAATATTTTCTTTTAACTCTTTAAAATCTATATCTAGTTTTAAAGTAATATTTTCTATATTTGAAAATTCTTCTTTTGATAATTTTTCTTTTAATTCTTCTAAAAATTTAAAATCTATTTTTTCATTGTTTTTTATTAAATTATTATCTAAAAAATTAGATGTTTTTATTTTTTCCACTTCTCTTTTTAATAAATCTAAATTGAAGTTTATATTCTCTAATTTTAAATTAAAATCAGTTAAGTTTTCACTTCCACTTTCTAACTCTTTAAAATCTTTTACTAATGTTTGGATTAATGAGTACAAACTTAAAATACTAATAACATCTTCTTTTAAATCACTATCTTTAATTTTTTCTAAAGAATCCAAAATTACTTTATTATCTAAAAAGATATCCTCTTCTTTTTCGAAAGTTTTTTTATTTAATTCATTTACGTTATTTTCATCAAAAGAATCTTTTTTTTCTATTTTTTTGCTAGCTTCTTTTCCTTTTTCTAAAATGCTTTTAAAGCTATCTTCATTATTTATAGAGGTTCCTTCTTTTTTAATATTTAATTCAATATTTTTAGGTTCTAATGAATTGATATTTTTTAATAAATTTAAATTCACTTTTTCACCTCCTTTCAATATTTCTTATGTAACTATAAAGTGCAAACTCATCATTATTTATAGATTCCATTCTGTCTAACTCTTTAAAAAACTTTTCCTTATCTTTTTCTTTTAGCTTTTCTACTGTTTTTCGTTCCTTTTGTTTCACTATAAGATCTTCTCTTCTAAAATAAAGTTCTTTTTCTTTTATTTTTACTTGTTTTTCTGCTTCTTTTTTCCCAATTTCTAAAGCTTTTAAATAATTTCTTTTTATCTTCTGATAAATTAAATCTTCATCTGTTTTTATACCACTATATTTCTTTATATCCTCTTTTATAATATTTAATTTTTCTTTTTCTTTATTTAAAGCTTTCATACTTTCTCTAAAAAGTCTTTTACTCTCTTCTTCCTTTTCTTCTCTTAAATCTAAAAGTTTTTGAAGTTTAAATTCATATTTTACGCTTCCCAAAAGTTATCAATCCTTTACTTAAAAACTGATGTTAATTTATTTATACTATCAATAAAATCTGATTTTTCATCTATCCCTTGTTTTAAATAAGCTTCCAAGTATTCATGATATTGTATTGCCATATCAACTTTTTTATTAGAGCCTTTTATATAAGCTCCTATATTTATCAAATCCTCTGATTCAGTATATGCTGCTAAAAGTTCTCTTCCTATAGAAGCTGATCTTTTATGATTTTCCTCAGCTATTTGAGACATAAGTCTACTTACACTATTTAATACATCAATTGCAGGATAATGATTTTTATGTGCTAATTTTCTAGATAAAACAATATGACCATCTAATATTCCTCTTACTGTATCTGCTATTGGTTCATTAAAATCATCTCCATCAACAAGAACAGTATAAAATGCAGTAATAGAACCTTTTTCTGATGTCCCTGACCTTTCCATAAGTTTAGGTAACATTGCAAATACAGATGGAGTATATCCCTTTTGTGCTGGTGGTTCTCCAATAGCAAGCCCAACTTCTCTTTGAGCCATTGCAAATCTTGTTACTGAATCCATCATAAGAATTACTTTTTTTCCTTTATCTCTAAAGTACTCTGCAATAGCTGTTGCTGTTAATGCTCCTTTTATTCTTATAAGAGCTGGTTTATCTGAAGTTGCACAAACAACTACAGTTTTTTTCATTCCTTCTTCACCAAGATCTTTTTCTATAAATTCTAATACTTCACGACCTCTTTCTCCAATAAGCGCTATAACATTTATATCTGCTTTTGCCTCTCTTGCAATCATTCCTAAAGTTGTTGATTTTCCAACTCCACTTCCTGCAAATACCCCTATTCTTTGACCTTCTCCGCAAGTTATAAATCCATCTATTGCTCTTACGCCTGTAGGAATAATATCTTTTATTCTTTTTCTCTTTAATGGATCTGGTGGCTGATTATCAAGTGGATATTCTTCTCCTTTATCTAAAACTTCATTAGTTAAAGGATTACCAAGCCCATCTAATATTTTTCCTAAAAGGTCAAAAGAGCATTTCACATTTAAAGGTTTTTCTGTAGGAATTACTTTACATCCAGGTGATATACCTATTAATTCTCCAAGTGGCATTAAAATAACATAATTATTTCTAAATCCTACAACTTCACAGTCAATTTCTTTTCCAGCTTCGTTATACACTAAACAACGTTCTCCAACAAAAGCTTTTATTCCTTTAACTTCAATAGTTAATCCTATGACTTTTCTTACTTTACCTTCTACATAGATTGTATTTTTTTCTCTGATCTTTTTTTCTAGATTTTCAAAATCAATATTTATCATAAGTTTTACCTACCCAATAACTCTTCTTTTAATTTTTCTAACCCTATTTCTATACCAGTTTTTATTATTCCTGTTTCTTTTTCAATAATAACTTCTCCTTCTGGCAAATTATCTTTTATAGAAAATATTCCTTCTTTTATACCTAAAGTTAATTTCCATCTTTCTATATTTTCCTCTACTATAGGGATATTAACTTCATTACATTTTATTAGTATAGTTTTTTCTCCTTTTGCTTCTTCTAGAGCATTTTCTATCATTGAAATAAAAAACTCATCTTCATTTATTTTTTTATTTAATATTCTTTCTGCTATAGTAAAAGATAATTTCTTAATTTCTTTTTCTTTTGATTTTAAATAATTATTATAATCTTCTGTTGCCTTTTTTAAAATTTCTTCTGCATTTTGAACTATCTCTTCTGAAATAGAAATAGCTTTAGGAATTATTTCTTCTTTAGCTTTTTTTTTAGCATCTTCAATTCCATTATATAACCCTTGTTTATAACCTTTTTGATAGCCTTCTCTTTCTAGTTTGCTTGCTCTCTCCATAGCCTGCATTATTATTTTTTCTTTTTCTTTTTTAGCACTTTCTAATATTTCATTTGCAACATCTTTATAACACTCTTCTTTTATGTTATTTTCTTCTACTTCAGGCTTTTCACTTTCTTTTTTATAGTTAGTTGATATTTCTATTTTTTTCCCTTTTACTGCATAAGCACTTTTTGTTACACTAGATGATAATTGCATCTTCTCCACCTCTTGAAACAATAATCTCTCCTGAATCTTCTAATCTTCTTATAATACCAACAATTTTTTGTTGAACTTTTTCAACATCCATAAGTCTTACTGGTCCTAAGAATTCCATATCTTCTTTCAATGCTGCAGCTGCTCTCTTAGATTGATTTCTATAAATTGCTTGTGCAACCTCTTCAGAACATCCTTTAAGTGCAAGTGCAAGTTCTTTACTTTCAACTTGTCTAAGAACTTTTTGAATACAAACATCATCAAGAGTAATAATATCCTCAAAGACAAACATAGAACTTTTAACTCTATCAGCAAGTTCAGGATCTTCCCCTTCAAGGCCTTCTGTAATATTCTTTTCAGTTGTTCTATCAACTTGATTTAATATATCAACAAGAGTATCTACTCCACCTAAAGCTGTCATTTCTGTTTTTACAACAGAAGATAACTTGTTTTCTAATACTTTTTCTATTTCTTGTATAACCATAGGTGATGTATTATTCATTGTTGCTATTCTATAAGCTACATCACTTTGAACATCTTCAGGTAATTCTGATAAGACTTGAGCTGCTTTATCAGCTTGAAGATAACAAAGTATTAATGCTATAGTTTGAGGATGCTCTGATGTTATTACATTTAATAATTGATGTGCATCAGCTTTCCTTGCAATAGAAAAAGGTCTATATTGGGCTGTTGCCTCCGAAACTTTCTCTAATATTTCCATAGCTCTTTGACTTCCTAAAGCTTTTGAAAGTAGTTGTTTTGCATATTCCATACCACCTTCTAAAATATATTCACGTGCCTTATTTATTTGTAGAAATTCATTTAAAATTTCTTGTCTATCATCTGAGTTAACACTAGTTATATTTGCAATTTCATATGTTATTTTTTGAATATCACTTTCAGGTAATCTTTTTAAAATGCCTGAAGATATTTCTGGGCCAAGAGTTATAAATAATAATGCAGCCTTTTGAACTCCAGTGGCTTTACTTTTATCTTTAGCCATAATTATCACCTCTCATTTTCTGATAACCAAGACCTAATAACTTCTACTACTTGGTCAGGCTTTTCCTTTGCATAATTTTTAACTTCATTTTCAAGATGTAATTTTTCATTTTCATTTCCAAAATCAATAGGTTTAAACATATTTTCAGAGTTTTTAAAATCTTCTGTTCCAACAACTACATCTAATCTTTTTTCTTCTTTTTCTTCTCGCTTTTTATTAATAAATTTAACTAAGAATATAATTAATCCTATAATTAAAATTATTCCTAAAACTAACATAACAAGTTTTATAATTTTTTCTCTTTTTAATTGCTCATTAAATTCTTTTATTTGATTTTCTTGTTCCATTTTTATAGCTGGATCAAAATCCATACTTGCAACTGATATTTTATCTCCTCTTTCAGAATTAAGCCCTATTGCATTTTCTACAGATTGAGTAATAGTATTTATAGTTCCTGTATCAAGATTACCATCAATTATTACAGAAGCAGTTAATCTCTTAACTTCTCCTGGTGCACTTATTACTTGAGTTTCTGTTTTTCCACTCTCATAATTTGTGCTTTGCTCATTTTTACTCGATTTTACACCTGAATTATTTTCTCCTATTGTATTACTCATATTATTATCTACCGGACTTTCACTTGTTGCTCCATTTGAAGTTGAATTTCCTTCACTTATAATTTGTTGACTTACTATAACTTTATTTGGATCTATAACTGTCTCAGTTTTTTTCTTTGAATCAAAATCTAAATCAACATTTACTGTTGCCTTAACTTTTCCTTTTCCTAAAACAGGTTCTAAAAGTGATACTATTTCTTTTTGTAATTTTTCTTCATAATCTCTTTCACTTTTATATTGAGTATCTAATGAATTTACTCCACCTGCACTTAATCCATTTTCATAATCTATCCCTTGAGATAAAAGATTCATATTTTGATCTATTACTTCAATATTTTCTTTAGGAATATTTTGTATACTACCTGATACAAGTGAAACTATAGATTTTACTTGCTCTGTATTAAGCTTTCCTCCCACATTTAAAATAACTGCTGCTTTTCCTGGTTCTTTATTTTCCACGAAAACAGAATCTTTAGCTGGTGTTATGTGAACTCTAACATCTTCTACTTGCGGAAAGCTTTTTATAGTTCTTTCAAGCTCCCCTTGGAGCATTCTTTGTTTCTTTAAATTAAATTCTTCATCTGTCATCCCAAATGACCTACTATTATCCATAAGCTCATATCCTTTGCTTCCTTCTGATAATTGTGGAGCTAATTCTAACCTTAATCTATCAACTTCATCTTTATTAACTAGTATGTTATTTCCTTGAACTTTCATATCTACTTTATTTTCTTTTAATTGATTAGTAACTATTTGTGCATCATTTGGATCCAAATCTGAAAATAATACTTTATATTTATTTGCAGAATTATAAAAAAGCAACATTATTATTGCTATTATTATTGAAACTAGAGCTACTATAAGAGCTATTTTCACACCTTTACCAAGAGATTTAAATTTTTCCCATACCCCTTTAAAAACTTCTTTAAGCTTTCTCATTTTTCTCTGCTCCAATCTTTTATAACTGCATTCTGTTTATTTCTTGATAAGCCTCTACTATCTTATTTCTCACCTCAACTGCAAATTGTAATGAAAGTTTTGCTTCTTGTCCTGCAAGCATAACTTCATGAATATCTACATCTTCTCCTTTTATAAATCCAGTTTGTTTTTCTTCCGAAATAAGTTGTAATTCATTTATTTCATCTAATTTCTCTTTAAATTTATTAGAAAAACTTATATCTTTCGCTTTTTCTTTTTTACCATTTTGAAATATCTCTTCATTTGGCGTAAATCCGTTAATGACCATTTAACTTCCTCCTAATTATTTACCTATTTCTAAAGCTTTCATAAACATACTTTTACTAGCATTTAAAGTGTCAATATTTGCTTCATAAGCTCTAGTTGCTGCAATCATATCTGCCATTTCATTTAATACATTTACATTTGGCATTAATACATATCCATCTTCATCAGCATCAACATGTCCAGGATCATAAACTTTTCTTAAAGGTGATTTATCCTCTACTATACCAACAGCTTGTACTCCATTTCCTTTTAAATTTGAATCTAAAGCTTCTTTAAAAACTGCAATTTTTCTTACATAAGGCTTTCCATCTTCCCCTCTAGTTGTCATAGAGTTTGCTGAGTTTGATGCAATAGTGTCCATTCTAAGCCTTTCAGCAGCTAGCCCACTCGCACTTATCCTCATAGTTGAAAACGCATTCATTTAATTACCTCCCACCTCTTATTATATAGCTAATATTATTAAGTTTCCCTGATGCTTGTTGTACCAAAGCATTAAACTTAAGAGTATTAGATGCTTGATTTGTTTTTTCTATATCTAAATCAACGTTATTTCCATCACTTCTCATACTAGTTGATGTATCTTTTGCTAAAGTTATGTTACCTAAATTATCCCCATTTTCTAAATGTTTTGAATTTGTTTTTTTTAATTTAAAATCACTTATAGCTTTATTTAAATTTTCTTCAAAAACAACAGTATCTCTTTTGTAATTTCTAGTATTTATATTTGCTATATTATTAGCTATAGCTTTTCCTCTAAGACTTGAAGCTTTTAATCCTTCTTTCAATAAACTATATGAATCTGATGAATTTATAGCTTTAATAGTCATTTTTCACACTCCTCGTCTAAAATTTTATGTATTAAATTTTACAATAATTTCATCTATTATTAACATTATACATTTATATTATAATTTATTTTACAAATTTTTTCTATTTAATTTTACAAAGTTATAAAATTTCTTTTTAAAATAAAAAAAAGTTAAATCTTATTTTAGATTTAACTTCTCATTATTATTTTCTTATTCTTTCTAAAATACTTAATATTTCTTTAGGTAATTTATTGCTTTGAGACATTAATGCCATACTTGCGTTTATTAATATATCTGACTTTGAATATTCAAATATTTCTAATGCTATATCAGAATCTTCTAATGCACTTAATGCTTTTTCACTTGTTATATTTACAGAATTTAAATATTCAGCTCCATTTTCTACTCTTTTTTGAATTGATCCATAAATACTTCTAACATTACCAACTAAAGCTATTCCATCATCAACAGTTTTTATTGCTCTATTTGAATCTTCTAAAGTTTTTATACTTATATCTCTTATAGAGTTTCCTTTAGAATCAACTATATTTTGAGATTTTAAATTATATTTTGGAATAGTTATAGTTTCATCACTTAATGCCCCTGAAGTTGTTTTTATATTATTAGGATAATTATTGTCACTAACTTTAATATCTCCAATTAAACTTCTTCCATTAAATGAAGATCCCTTAATTATTTCATCAATACTATCTTTTATATAGTCTATTTCTGCTTGAATAATTTCTTTATCTGATTCATTATTAATATCACTTGCGCCTTTTACAGTAAGCTCTTTCATTCTTAATAATAGGTTACTTATTTCAGATAAAGACCCATCTGTTGCTTGAAGCATAGAATTAGTATCTTGAAGATTTTTTTCTGCCATTTGTAATGATTTTATTTTAATTTTTAATTCATCTGATTGCCCTATTTTATTTGGATTATCTTTAGCTGATAAAATTTTCTTTCCTGAAGATATTTTTCTAAGAGCATTAGCATTATCTATTTCATTCTTTTTTTGATTTCTAAAAATATTTAGAGAATTTAAATTTGTATTTAACCTCATATTAAAAACTCCTTTCATAAGTTTTATCTACTTTATTTTCGTCACACTATATAAAAACTTTATAAAAAAAACTCTAAGCAAAAATGCTTAGAGTTTTTATTTTAGGTATTATCTTAATAATTGAAGTACTCCTTGAGGTACTTGTTTAGCTTGAGCAAGCATAGCTTGAGAAGCTTGTGATAAGATATTAGCTTTAGAGAAGTTTAACATTTCCTTAGCCATATCTACATCTCTAATTCTTGATTCTGCTGCTTGTAAATTTTCAGCTGAATTATCATTAGTTGCAATAGTGTGCTCTAATCTATTTTGAAGTGCTCCTAAATTTGCTCTTTGTTCAGAAACAGTTTTTATAGCATCATCAATAGTTGTAATCGCAGCTGTAGCATCGTCATGATTATCGACAGTTAAACCTTCTACTCCTAAAGTTGCCGCTGTCATATCTTCTATTGTAATTTCTAAACTTTGGTCTGTATTTGCACCAATTTGAAGTTTACCTGTAAAACTTCCATCTAATAATGCTTGACCATTAAACTGTGTTTGTTCACCAATCCTAGTTATTTCCAATGCTAATTCAGTTATCTCTGCTTGGATAGCTTCTCTATCTTGCTCTACATTTGTGTCATTTGCCCCTTGAACTGCTAATTCTCTCATTCTTTGAAGCATGTTATGTGTTTCATTTAAAGCGCCTTCAGCTGTTTGAATTAAAGAAACACCATCTTGAGCATTTCTTGAAGCTCCTTCAAGCCCTCTGATTTGGCCTCTCATTTTTTCTGATATTGCAAGTCCTGCAGCGTCATCTCCAGCTCTATTGATTCTTTGACCTGAGCTTAATTTTTCCATTGCCTTACTTTGCATGTTGTTGTTGATCCCCATTTGCCTGTGAGCGTTCATAGCACTCATGTTGTGATTAATAATCATAATAAATTCCTCCCTGAATTTTAACTTAAGACGTCCTTGTCTTTTATTAATTTATTTTTATTTAAAACTTTTTAAGTTTTATACTTATTTATCGATTTATAATTTTTATACTTTATAGATTTTTTAAATTTTTTTATTTAAAAAACTATTTTTCTTTACACCATAACTATAATTATTTCTCATAAGCTTTCTTCTTTTAATTAAATCCAACTCTTTTTTTACTTCATTTTTTTTAATTTCAAGTTTTCTTAAAAGAATTTTTTCATGCTTTTCTATATCCCAAGTTTTATTAAACTCTTTTAAACTATCTATTACATCTTCTTTTTTAAGCTTTTCTATTATATCTTCTCTCTTTTCTATGGATTCTTCTATATCTTTATCTAAATCAATATCCTTAATAGCTTTTTCAGTTATTTCTTTATATTCTAATAAAAGTTTATCTATCACTATACTACACCATTCCTAATTGTTGCATTAGATATGAGCTTTGATTATTCAATTTAGACATTTGAGTTTCAAGCCTAGAAAATTGAAGATAAAAAGCATTTTCTCTTCTTTTTAAATCTTTTTCCATTTCAGCGATTAATTTTTCTTTTTTTTGCATTTCTTTAGTTAAATCATTATTAAATGAAGTAACAGAGTTTTCCATACCTGCTTTTTTCATAAGTGGAGCTGTAACTGTCTCAAACTCATTATAAAGAGTATCTTTCATTTCTGATAAAATTCCTTTTGAACCTTTTTCATTTCCTATAAATAAATTTTTTATTTCAGCTCCATTTGCTTTTAAAGCTTCCTCTAATTTTTTTTCATCTATAGTAAAGGTTCCATTTTTATCTCCATAATCAGATACTGGACTTATTCCTATTTTTTCTAAATTTATTCCTTCCATTGTTTTTCTCATAGTCTGTTTTAGATTATTAGATATTCTTTCTAAATCTGAATCTCTTCTTAATAAACCTTGTTTAGATTTTTGATTCCAAAGTTTTATTTCATCTTCGCTCATCTCTTTTTTTTGTTCTTCTGTAAGAGGAAGATAATCTCTTGCTCTTTTTTCATTTGTTAACTTGTTTATATTACCTATTAAATTATTATAATCATTTATAAAATTAACTATTAAATCTTTCGTTTTAGTTACATCAGTTTTTCCTGTTAATTTAACTTCTCCATCTGTAACATCATTAAATTTAAAAGTTACTCCATCTAAAGTTACTGAATTTGTCTTTCCTTCATATACATAAGGTTTATTTCCACCATAATCTATAATAACTTTAGCATTTTTACCTTCTATTTTCTCTCCAATAGAATTAAAATCTGTTTCATTAACCTTTTTACCTAAAACTTCAAAATCAGTTTCTTTTCCAGTTCTATCTGAAGAAAGAACAATTCCTCCTGCTAGTTCTGAATACTTTGCAGTTACTTCAATACCCTCACTTTTAAACTTAGAATTTAATTCTTTTATTATTTCATCATTACTAAGTTTTACTTCTTCGCCCTTATCATTTTTCTTAGTTAAACTTATTTCAATTTCTTTATCTTTCATTTTAACTTTTAATGTTTCAATGTTTTCAATATCTTTTTCATTTAAAATATTTTTTGTATTAGTAGCTAAGCTTTCTACATTTACTTTATAATTTATTGCTTCAGCTCCAGTTCCTCCTGTAGCTGAAACTGCTCCACTGCTTGATTCAAAAGATACTGATTGCCAAGCACTACTCATAATAAGTGAATTTTCACTATTAGTAGTAAAATATTTATTATAAAAACTATTAGCTTCTTTTATAGTGTTTCTATACATCTCTTGTCTAAATTCTAATAATGATTTATCTTGCTTTACTCTATCAACTCTTGTCTTATATGGCTTCATCATATCTTTTATTAAACTATCTGTATCTAATCCTGTTGCAAGACCTGTTATTCTCAAATTTTCCACCTCTCATATTATTTTTTAGATTTCTTCTCTACTTCATACCATAAATCTCTTACTTCCTCTATTAATGGTATAACCTTTTCTAACTCTTCTATATCCTTTTTTAAATTTGCTTTAACTAAGCTTTCTTTTATAAATGCATAAATATTAAATATATTTTTTGCCCATTCCTCAGAATTAGTATCTAAAGAAATCATAAGTTCTGAAAAAATATCCTGTGCCTTAATTAAATTTTCATGAGCTTTCCTTACATTTCCTTCTTTTAAAGCCTCTCTTGCTATTTTAGAAAATTTAACTGCTCCATCTACAATCATAAGTAAAAGCTGATCTTTAGAAGCATATGTTATACTATTATTTTTATATACATTGTATGCATTATTATACATTTATCTCACTACCCTTTCATATCTAAAATAGTTCCTATAGAATTATCTTTATCTATGTCTTTTTCTCCTTCTATATTAAGTTTTTCATTTATATATCCATCTATAGTTACATAATTTTTAACTATTTTATTTTTTTCTTTATTCTCTTTTTCCTTATCATCTTTATAGTTAATTTTGATTTCTGTTGATTTATTTAATTTATGGATTTTTCCATTTTTAGTTTCATCCTTTATCTTTCTTCTTATATCAGTATCAATTTTATTTAACCTATATTCCATAAAATTAAACCTTGTTATTTATTATCATTCCAGCTTCTTCACAAAACTTAGCAATCATATCTATTATCTTTTCTGGTGGAAATTCTAATATTACTTTTTTGCTAGTTTTGTCTATTATCCTTATCATTATATCTCCAAGCTTTTCATGTACTTTATATTCCGCATAAGTATTATCTTTTTTTAAATATTTATTTAATTCTTTTATGGATTTATCTAAATCACTTACACTTAATTTATCCCCACTTACTTTTAAACTTTTTTCTCCACTAGTGTTTTCTGCTATTTTTTCTTTTCTGTAAATATCAAATCCTCCGTAACTATTATCATTTAAAAATTTGATATCCATATTTAACCCCACTATTTTAATTTTATATTTTTAAGCATTTCTAAATCAAAATCCATTGCTTTTTTATTTTCAGTTTCCACTTCTTTATATAACTCTTTTCTAAGTATTTCTATTTCTTTAGGTGCATCAATACCTATTTGAACTGTACCATTTTCAAGTGCAACTATTTTTATTTCTATGTCATCACCTATAATGACAGATTCTCCTTCTTTTCTTCTAATCACTAACATACTTTACATCTCCTTTTTTATTTGATGTTTTATCCTGTATTTTGGGTTATCCAAAATTATTTGTTCTCCTAATCCATTTTTAATATTTATCACAATTGGTGCTGATAAGTTAGCTGTTATTTTTCTTATATCACTATTTAAAGTAACAGTTGAATAAACTAGTATATCCTTTGAATCATCTACTTTTAATCCATTTACTATTCTATCTTCTAATTTAAACTCATAATCTTCTTCTACTAAAAATGGTGATATTATCACAAATGAAATATTTTTATCTTCTAATGACTTCAAAAAACAAAATGGTTTATATTCTTCACTTTCAATTATTACAAACTTTTTTAAATTATCAAAGCCAGGCAATGCCTTTTTAAAAGTAACTTCTAATTCCTTTGTACTTTTTTTAATAACTTCTTCTTTTAACTCCATATTTTTCATCCCCTCTATCTTAGATAGTCCATTAAAGTTGGTGGAAGTACTTTTGCACTTGTTTGAAGGGCAGCTATATAAACTGTTTCTGCCATTGCTGCTTCCATTGTTTTTTCAGTTATATCTATATCTTCATTATTAGATAATAATTCTTTCATATTTAAATTTTCATCTTTATTTTTTTCTAAAGCAGATTCCATTCTATTTTGCATCGCTCCAACTTCTCCTCTTATTTGCATAAGATTTGAAATTACACTATCTAAATCTCTTAAATTTTCTCCTATTACTTTATCCATATCTTTTTCATCTTCTGATTTTAAATTATATTGAATATCCTTCATAAGAAAACTAAAATCTATTTCTTTTCCTTCTTTAGACTTAAAGTTTACTATCTCCATTGCCGTAACGTTATATTCTATTTTTACTCCTTGAGAAATTTCAACTACTAAATCTGAGCTTAACATTTTTATTTGATTTTGATCTCCATTTGGTATATTTATTTTTGCTCCTGCTTTATCTACAAAAACTAACTCTTCATTTTGAACATCAGTAGGTTTACTTGTACCTTTTGTTCCTCCAAATATATATTTTCCATCAAAATTTGTATTTAAAATTTGAGAAATTTCTCTAGTTTGTTGCTTTATTTCTTCTTGAATAGCTTTTCTTTCATCTTCTCCATAAGCAGCATTTCCTGCTGATACCATAAGCTCTCTAGTTCTTTGCATTACATTTGTAAGTTGATTTAATGCTGTATCTGTTGCATCTAAAAAATTTATTGTATCTGTTATATTATTGTTATATTGTTTATTTGCATTTATGTCTGTATGAAGTTGCATAGATCTTGCTACTTTAAAAGGATTATCAGATGGTCTTCTTATTTCTTTACCTGACGTTAGTTGTCCATTTAAAGTATTTAAATTATTTAAGTTTTTTCTCATATCCCTTAAATAATTATTAGCCATCATTGTATTTGTAATTCTCATTTAAATTCCCCCTTACCTTTTAAGTCCGTTTACTACTACCTCTAAAAGTTCATCTACTGTTGATATTACTTTTGCATTTGCATTATAAGCATGTTGAAATTGTATTAGATTAGCCATTTCTTCATCAAGAGACACACCAGATATTGAAGCTCTACTAAGCTCTAAATTTGCAAGAAGTTCTTCTTGATTTTCTACCATTCTCTTAGCTTCCTGTGCTTGTATCCCCAATCTATCAATTGTATCTTTAAAATATGAATCCATTGTCATTCCATTATCTGCATTTAAAAGATCCATTCCATTATTCACTAATCTACTTCCTCCTTTTGAGGAAATAAACACATCTTCTCTACTTTGAATTTTAGTTCCAAAATCTTGTATTCTCATTATTGAATTTCTAAGCTGAGCTATTGAAAGTGCCCTTCTTCCATCTGTATCCCCATCTACATTGTTTTGTCCAGTATATGCATATAAATTATCATTAGTCTTAGTTTTTATTTTCATTACATCTTTAAGAATTTCTTTATTTATAGTGATATTTTTAGCTGTTATTTCTTTTTCAGATTCTAATATTTCTCTTAAATTTGCCATTTCATTTGCTGAATTATATTTAGCAACATCATTATTAACAAATAGAGGCATATAATCCATATCAGGATGTCCTGAATTAGATATTGCAGATGTTTGTCCACTATGAATTGCATTTACTGAAAAAGCTATAGCTTTTGCTAATGAATTTAATTCATCTATATATTTTTGAATATCCCCTTGAATAGATATATTGCCTGATAATTCTCCATCTAAAGGACCAAATATCATAAGTTCTGATGCTGAAATAACCTCTCCATTTTTTATTGGATAACCATCACCTTTAGTTGCTTGTCCATCATTATTAGCCCAAATAACGCGAGAAGCTTTTAAATTTTTCGCCTCTTCATCAGTCATTCCTACTACTTTTATAGTTTGCATATTTTCTGAACTATCCATATTTCCACGCTTATAATATGTTATTAAATGTACATTAGGATCATTTGGATCTTTTTTTATATCTGTTATCATTGAAAACCTAGCTGTATCTGTACTAGGATTTGAAGATATAAGATTTGGAGCTTTCATTCCTCCTGGATTTTCTGGTTTTAAATCAACTCCATTAAATTCTCCTTTATCAACTTGAATATTAAATTTATAACTTAATTGATCTAAGAGTAAATCTCTTTTATCTAAAAGATCATTAGGTGCATGTCCAGCTGTTGTTATTGAAACTATTTCTTGATTCAACCTATTTATTTGATCTAAATAACTATTTATCTCAGCTACATTACTTTTAAGCATCATTTGAGCATTTTTTTGTAATTCTTCAAGTTTTGTATAAGTGTGATTTAACGCATCTGTTAATGCTAAAGTTTGTTGTGCTACAACTGTTCTTGAATTTGAATTTTGAGGTTGTTTTGAAAGCTCTTGAAAAGAATCAAAGAATTTTCCCATCAAAGTTGAAATTCCATTTTCTGAAGGCTCATTAAATATTGTTTCTACCTCAAATAGATATTTATTTCTAACATCATATTTTCCTATAATGCTAGTTTCTCCTCTAACTTGATAATCTAAAAAAGAATCTCTAACTCTTTCTATAGCTTGTATTTGTGCTCCTGTTCCAACTTGTCCCTTTCCTATACCTGAAGTTGATAATCCACCATGAGCTCTAGTTGTTTCTATTTTTGCTCTTTGTCTTGAATATCCAGGTGTTTTCACATTAGAAATATTATGAGAAGTAACATCTATTGTTCTTTGTTGAACATTAATTCCCCTTTTTGCTATATTAAATGTTGAAAATAATCCTGACATAATATTTCTACCTCCTTAAAGCTCCATAAGAATTATATGTTTTTATATCCCTTTTCGGATTAATTATATTTAATATTTGATGATTAAAACTTAATCCTTGTCTTATAAGCATTTCATTAGTTTCTTTTTGAAGTTTTAAGCTATGAAGAGTTTTCTTTATTTCTCTATAAATATTATCTAATTCTACATCATCTAATTTTTCTATTAACTCTCTCATATTATTCCCATTTGTAATTTTTCTTCTTTCTACTTCCCATTCTGCAACTTCTTTGTTACAAAGCTTTATTTCATCTACAACTTCTTCTAATCCAAATATATCTTTCTTCATTATTAATTTAAATTGTTTATCCAAAAGTCCTAGCAATCTATTTAAGGATTTTAATTCTTCATTTAAAACCTCCTTAATTCTCATATCCATTATCTCCCATGTATTTTAATATTTTTTTTGTAAGTTCTCTAGAATTCACTTTATAAGTTCCACTTTCTATTTTTTCTTTTATTTCAGCTACCTTTTTCTCTCTATCAACTTCATTATAATTAATTAAATATTCATTTAATACTTTGCCTAAAGAAGATATTTCTATTTTATCTTTACTGAAAGTTTTATTTATTTTATTTTTTGCATGAAGCTTATTAACTGAATAAATTCTTATATTATTATTTATTCCATTTAATTTCATTCTTACTCCTCCACAAATTTATATAACTTATTATCGTTTACTAAAAAAAATACTTTAAAATTTTTATCTAAATAAATATTAATGTTTTATTAATAAAATATTATTTTTAATAAAAATAGAGCAGTAAATTTTATTTACTGCTCTACAATTATGTTATTTTAATGATTTTATTCTATCTGAACTTGAAGCTATGCTTGTTATTCTAACACCAAAATTTTCATCTACAACAACAACTTCACCATAAGCTATATTTTTTCCATTAACAAGTATTTCAACAGGTTCTTCTGCAAGTTTTTCAAGTTCTATTAACGAACCAGTTCCAAGAGATAATATATCTTTTATACTTTTTTTAGTTCTTCCTAAAACTACTGAAATTTCAAGTGGAACATCTAATATTAAATCAATATTATTAGGAACTTCACTTTTATTTTTACTTTCTTCTAACTTTCCAAAACTTGCCTCATGGACTTGAACTTTTTCAACATTTATATTTCCAGAAGATAATCTTGTATAATTACATGATGTATTTTTATTAATTATTTCTTTTTCAATTACATCATTTTTTCTTTCTACTATAGTTTCAGTATTAATTTTTTCTTCTTTATCTTCCTCTTCATTTCCTGTCATTATTGAAACTATTTTTTTTGCAGTTTTTAATGGAAGTATTTGCATTATATTACTATCAACTAAATTTCCAATAGTCATTTTAAATGAAACTCTAACTATCTCTTCATCTTCTGGAATTTTATCAGTTAAAATATCTCTTTCATCACTCCATATTTTACAACTTGGAGGAGATATATTTACTTCTCTAGCAAACATAGTTGCCATAGATGTGGCAGATGAACCTATCATTTGATTCATAGCTTCACTTACGGCACTTAATTCTAAATCTGATAAAATCTTATCTTCTTCAACAGTTCCATCTCCTCCCATCATAAGACTTGATATAACTGCTGCATCCTTTGTCTTTATTATAAGAATATTTCTTCCTACTATTCCTGATATATATTCAACATCTAAAACCACATTAGGAGTATCAAAATTCTTTTTTATTTCTCCTAAAGTTGTCATACTTACTACTGGAGTAGTAATATTTACACTTTGTCCTATTATTTGATAAAGTGCCGTAGAAGCTGATCCCATAGATATATTACCAATTTCCCCTAATAAATCTTTTTCAATTTCAGTTAAGTCATTTCCAATTATTTTATCACTACTTCCTCCACCATTTAATAGTGAATCTATTTCTTCTTGCGATAAAAAACCATTACTCATATTAATTCACACCCTCATCTATTATATCTAAGATTGATACCCCTAAATTTTTTCCAATAATCCCTGGCTTAGCATAGAAACATTCTTCATTTTCTACATATACCTTTATAGGATCTACTGTCTTTCTTTCTAATCTTATAACATCCCCTACTACAAGATTTAAAAAATCATCTACAGTTATAGTAGATTTTCCTAAATCAGCATGGATATTAACATCAATCTTATCTAACCCTTCTCTTATTTTTTCTTTAGATATCTCTTGTAATCCATTTTCCTCTTCATTTCTGAACCAATATTGAACTACAAGCTTGTCCAAAACTTTTTCAACACTTAAATATGGAATACATAAATTCACAAAAGTTATTGTTTTACCAAATTCAACAGAAACAGTTATTAATGCAATTGGTTCATTTGGTGCTAAAGTTTGATTTAATATTGGATTTGTTTCAAGTGCTTCAACTTCTGGTTCAACATTTAATATATCTTCCCATGCATTTTTCATATATAAAATCATTTCTGTTGTCATTTGCTTCATTATATTTTTATCAATTTCTGAAAATTCTTTATTTATCTTTATTTTATTTCCACTTCCACCTAATAAAACATCTATTACTGAAAATGAAAATTCCGGATTACATTCTAACATTAAACTTCCCGCAAGTGGTGGCATCTTAAATATAGTCATCATTGTAGGATTTTGAACTGAATGTATGAATTCATCATAAGTTATTTGCTGTACCATCTCTATTTTCATTTTAACATTCTTTCTTAATTGTCCTGTTAAAAAGTTTGATACTCCTCTTGCAAAATTATCATATATTAATTCTAAAGTCCTTATATGTTCCTTAGAAAATTTTTGTGGACTTCTAAAATCATAAATTTTAACTTTTTGCTTTTCTTCTTCTTTAACATTATCTGCTTCTATCTCACCTGAAGACAAAGCAGACAATAGAGCATCTATTTCACTTTGAGATAAAACATCTGCCATATATATTCCTCATTTCTAACTAATTTAGTAATTTTTTAATATCAATTACTATTAATAGTTTATCCTCATACTTTATTATACCTTGTATATAATCTTCACTACTTTCACTATCTAAAGTTCTTAATTCTTTATCATCTAAAGATAAAACTTCTTCTACCCTATCTACTAATATTCCTATTTCTTCTCCATCAACATCTAAAATTATTATATTCTCTTGATTTTCCGAATGACTTATATTTAATAATAAGTTTATATCTACTAAAGATTTTATACTTCCCCTTAAATTTATTAAGCCTTTTATGTGACTTGGGGCTTTTGGTACTTTTGTTATGCTCATAATATCATTTATACTTTGAACTTTTTCAGTATTAACTGCAAAATATTCATCTCCTAGTTTAAATACAACTATTTGCATTGTAAAAATTCCCCTCTATACTTTAATTTTATCCTAATACTTTTTTAACTGCTTCTAAAACTCTATCAGCTTGGAATGGTTTTACTATAAAATCTTTAGCTCCTGCTCTTATTGCATCCATTACCATTGATTGTTGTCCCATTGCTGAACACATTATAATTTTTGCTTCTGGTGAAAAAGCTCTTATTTGTTTTACTGCTTCTATTCCATCCATATCTGGCATTGTTATATCCATTGTAACAATATCTGGTTTTTCCTTTTTATAAAGATCTACAGCTATTTGTCCATTACTAGCTTCTCCTACTACTTCAAACCCATTTTTCTCTAAAATATCTTTTATCATCATTCTCATAAAAGCTGCATCATCAACTATTAATACTCTTGCCATTGTAAATTACCTCCAATTCTTAATTTAAACCTATCTTTTTTAACATTTTTTCTAATGACCCTGGCACTGGTATGTAGTAAAAATTTATGCCAAAATCTCTTTCACTTGAATCTTTAAATCTAGTTTCAATATCTAATATATATTCATCATATTGATACGATTCTAAAAATACAGTACCAATTATTGCACTTAACATATCATAAGCAACAGCTGGCACAGATGGACTAATAGAAAGTCCTGTAAATTCAGATATAGAATTCATATATCCTGCTGACATAATATTTCCTATTTCACTTAAAACTGAAATACCTATCTCTGAAATTTTTTCTTCTCTCATTCCAGATAAACCTTCTATTATTTTTTCAGCTAATTCCTTTTCAAAAATTATTAATATATTTCCTTGTATATCTCCAAGCACTCTTAATATTATTCCATATACTTCTTTTTCTCCTGCTACTTCATATATATCATTTAGTTTCACCATATTAACTGATGGCACATTCATATCTACTTTATGTCCTAAAATCAAAGATAAAGATGTAGCTGCATTTCCTGCACCTATATTAGATACTTCCTTTAAAGCATCTAATTGTATAGGTGTAAAAATAGATGAATCCATAACTCCCCTCCTAAAGCTAATATAAAACTCCAACATCAAGAATTAGTGTTACAAGTCCATTTCCAAGTATTGTAGCACCAATATATTCATTTAGATTTTTTAATGTTCTTCCAAGAGGTTTTATAACAATTTCCTGTTGTCCTATTAAAGAATCTACAAGAAGTCCAAAAGTTTTATCTCCAGCATTAACTATTATCACAAATTTTTTATTTTTATCACTTGAATTAATACCTAATCTTTCATTTAATCTAACTAATGGAATTACATCATCTCTATATATTATAACTTCTTTTCCATTAATTTTCTTTATATTTTCTTTACTATAACTTATAACTCTATCAATAAATCCTAAAGATATAGCAAAAGTTTCTTCTCCAACATTTATTAATAAAGCTTGTATTATTTGAAGAGTTAAAGGAAGTCTTATTATAAAAGTTGATCCAATTCCTTCTTCACTTGTTAACTCTACAGATCCACCAAGAGATGAAATTTTTGTTTTTACAACATCCATCCCAACCCCTCTTCCTGATATGTCAGTTACTACTTCATTTGTACTAAATCCTTGAGCAAATATAAGATTTATTATATCATTTTCACTCATTCCTTCAGTAGAAATTCCAACGCTTTCAGCCTTTTTTCTTATTTTATCTACTTTTATTCCTGCTCCATCATCAGTAACTTTTATAAGTGCCTTAGTACCTTCTTGATAAGCTTGAAGTTTTATAGTTCCAATAGGATTTTTTCCTCTCTTTATTCTCTCTTCTCTACTCTCTATACCATGATCTGCTGCATTTCTTAAAAGATGAATTAAAGGCTCTCCTATTTCATCTATTACAGTCCTATCTAACTCTGTATCTGCCCCTTCTATAATGAAATTTATTTCTTTATTAAGCTCAACAGAAACATCTCTTATCATTCTGGGAAATCTATTAAATACAACATCTAATGGAAGCATTCTTATCTTCATTACAAGATCTTGAAGCTCTGATGTTGTTCTTCCAACTTGTTCTAAAGTTTCATTTAACTCTGTTGATTTATTATCTATAACTATTTGTTCTAATCTAGTCCTATAAATCACTAATTCTGAAACCATATTCATAAGATTATCTATTTTCTCTAAATCAACTCTTACAGATTGATGAACTTTTTTATTTTTTATCTTTTTCTCTTCTTTAATTTTTTCTACTTTATTTATTTCTTTTGGTTTAACTTCAACAGTTTCTTTTATTATTTTTTCATCTATTTTAGATTTACTAATATTTTTCATTTTTGTAATTTCTACATTTTTAACTTCAACACTTTCAACCTCAGATATATTTTCTATAAGACTTTTAATTTCCTCTTTTGTACTAGTAGTTAATATTATAAATTCTAATGTAAAATCAAATTCTTCATTTTCAATTTTTTCTGTAGAAGGATTTGATTTAATTATTTCACCTTTTTGTTCTAAATCCTGAACTATCAAAAAAGCTCTAGCAGATTTTAGTAAAGTAGTTTGGCTTAATACTATTATCAATTCTAAAGCATTATAATCTCTTTCTATAGCTTGCTTTATTATTGATAAATCATATTCATTTAATTTTAATGACTCTTTAGAATCTAATATTTCAACTTCTTCCTCTTTACTTTCTTCTAAATCCACTTTTTTAGTTTTCTCTAAATCTTCAATTATTTTTTTTATATCTATAACAGAGTCTGAACCCTCTTCAATTATATTTATCATTTTTTCTAATGTATCTAAGCAATCAAATAAAACAGTAACAACATTTTGAGTTACTTTCATTTTTCCATCTCTAAATTCTGATAGGACATCTTCCATACTATGTGTTAAATCGGCTATATCATTAAATCCCATTGTAGCAGCCATTCCTTTAATTGTATGTGCTACTCTAAATATTTTATTTAATGTATCTACATCTTCAGGACTTTTTTCTAACTCTAATAATGACTCATTTAAAGTTTGTAAATTTTCCATTGATTCTTCTAAAAACATTGTCATATATTGAGATGTATCCATAATTAACCCCTCCTTAGATTTTCTTATATATAAATGTAGATTCTTTTTCTAACCCATATTCTTTACAATTATATATACTTTCCGTTGCTCCTACAAATAAAAAGCCTCCTACTTTTAAAGAATTAGAAAACTTTCTGAAAATTTCTTTTTTAGCTTCATTTTTGAAATATATTACTACATTTCTACATACAATTAAATCAAAATCTTTTTCATATTCATCCATAATTAAATCATGCTTTTTAAATGTAACTAATTTTTTTATATCATTAGAAATATAATATTTTGTATCCAATTTCTTAAAATACTTTTTTTCTATTACCGGCAATATATTTCTAGTTTCATTTTCATTATAAATTCCAATTTCAGCTTTTTTAAGTACAGTACTATCTATATCTGTAGCAACTATCGTATGATTTATTAATGGATTAATTTCCTTTAACATAATTGCCAAAGTATATGGTTCACATCCTATTGAACAAGCTGCACTCCAAATTTTTAAACTACTTTTATTTTCCAAAATATTTTTTTTAAGTAATTTATTTAATTCTGAAAATAGCTCTGGATTTCTAAAAAATTCTGTAACATTAATAGTTATATAATCTAAGAATTTTTGCCTCTCTTCATAATTAGTTTTTAATAATTTCGAATATTCTTTAAGACTATTTATTCCTATTCTATTCATTAAAGTTTGAATTCTTCTATTCAATTGAGCTGGTTTATACGCTGATAAATTTACTTTTAACTCTTTATATATCCATGCATGGAACTGATCAAAATTCATAATTCCTCCTAATTACTCATTATCCTCTAATAATTCTCCTATTTTAACTCCTATTTGTTCTATTTCTAATATATAATCCACTTTTCCTGTTTCTATTGCAGCTTTTGGCATTCCATAGATTAATGCTGTTTTTTCACTTTCAGCAATTATTGTTCCACCTAATTCTTTTATTTTAACTATTCCATCTGCTCCATCTTTCCCCATACCAGTTAAAATACAAGCAAGTATATTTCCTTTATATACTTTAGAAGCAGATAAGAATAGCTTATCTACAGCAGGCTTTACTCCCCAAATTGAATTACTATCATCAAAAATAATTTTCTTATCTTCTGAAATACACATATGTATTCCACCTTTTGCTATATATACTTTATCATTTTCTATATTCATTCCATCTTCTGCTTCAACTACTATAAAATTTAAACATGATTTATTTAATCTTTCAGCAAAAGATTTTGTAAAACCAGTTGGCATATGTTGAACAATTAAAATAGGTCTGTTTATTTTTCTTTTTATACTTGTCAAAACTTTGGTCAGTGCCCTTGGTCCTCCTGTTGAAGCTCCAATTAATACGACATCTATATTCTTTTTTATATGTTGCTTATTAAATAAATTAACTTTATCTATATAATTTCTCTTATGTTCACTATTAATACAAGCTTCAATTTTACTTATAAGTTCTTTTTCTATCACTTTAATTCCATCTATTGTAAAGTCACACACATTTTTTATAAAATATGTATTTTTATAATTTTCAAATTTAGAATTTTTTAAAAATTCTTTTTCATCTGACTTACTTATAACTAATATATTTGTATCTATTTCACTTAGAATATTTTCTTGAATCATATCTAATTTATCAGCTTCTTCTTCATTTAAATCTAATATAATTAAATCTGGTTCAGATTTTATTATTTGTTTCACATACATTTTAACATTTCTAAATCTATTTATAATTTTAAAATTATTAGTTTTATTTATAAATTCACAAATTTTTCCTCTTATAAAGGCTGATTCATCTATGACTATAACTTTTTTAATATTTTTCATAAATATATCCTCCTCATAATTCTTTTATACCTTCTCCAACTATTCTTAAATTAACCTTTCCTGTTAAGGAATCTACTATCATTGTTCTTCCTTTATTTCCTCCAATATCTTCTGCAACGATATCTATTTTTTCCTTTTTCAAGGATTCTCGTACTGCTATTCCATTTCTTTTCCCTATATCACTTATCATTTTAGAATCACTAAAATTAAACATTGATGCTCCACCAGCTATTTTTGCTATTAAATTACTTCTTTCACAACCAAGATCTATCATTTCATTTACTAATTTTGGAATAGCCAAGTCAGCAAATTTTTTTTCATTATCAATATTCTTAAATCTTTTACTATCTGATAACATTATATGAGCAAGTCCAACAACTTTTGTTTTTGTATCATATATACAAATTCCTACACATGAACCTAATCCAATAGTCATTATCTTTTTAGGTGCTTTTACAATTTTATAATCAGCAATTCCTACTTTAACTTGTTCGACTATCATTTTTCCTCCTAAAATATAGACTCTTCTTCTTCCTTCTTAAGAATTTTATCTAAATCTAATAATATAACTATCCTTTCATCAAGTTTTATAAGCCCTTTTATATACTTTCTTCCTATCCCAATAGTTATTTCTGGAGCTTCCTCTAAAAGTGATTCTTGAACATCTTTAACTTCATAAACATTATCAACTATTATTCCAAATTTATTTTCATCTCTTTTTATTATTATTATTTTTTTATTTTCATCATTTTTTTCAACAAATCCAAATTTTTTATTCATATTTATTATAGGTACTATTTTATCTTCATGTTTAATTACTCCTTGAACAAAATTCGGTGTTTCTGGAAGTGGTGTTGGTTCTTCATAACCTATTATTCTTTCTACTTGATTTATATCAGTTGAAAAACTCTCATTATTTAGACTAAATATTAGTATTTTTAAATTTTGATCCAAAGTAATCACTCCTATAAATTTAATTTTTCTATTTCTATTTCCCCATTATTCATAAAAGCTTTTAAATTTTTGCTATCTTTATCTATTGCAATGCTTTTATTACCAAATTTAATTATTGTATTTCTATATACAATATCTCCAATTATTTTACCTTTTTCTCCAGCTTTAAGTATTGTAGTAGCTCCTCCACTACTTCCTACTGTTTTACAAGTTATACTTCCTTCTGCAGTAATACTTCCACCTCTTACAACAGAATTTTCTAAGAGAAATTTAACATCCCCTCCTGCTCTTATTTTTGATATATATTCACCTTTCCCAGTAAAAATAATATCTCCTGAGCATTCTATTTTAGTATCTTGTGCATATCCTATTGTTAAATTCCATTTTTCTTTTATAAATTCTTCTCTATTTTTTATTTCATTTTCCAATAAAGATATTATTTTATATAATTCTTTTTTATTTTTTATTGTAAGAATTCCAGTTCCCATAAATTTTTTCCGTATCAAATCTAAAATATCTTCATTTTTATTTTTGTAACTTAATACTTTAAATAATACTTTATTAAAATCTAATAATTTTTTATCAATTATTACTTTAAGAATACTTCCATATCCTTTACTTATAAGATTTCTATTATTATTAATTAATTGTTCTGAGTATTCTTTTAAAATACTTATTTTATTTTTTAATACTTTTAAATTCTCTATATACTCTAATAAATTTTCATCTTTGACTCCAACTAATATAGTTGATTGAATTACACTCCCATCAATAAAAGCATCCTTTTTTGAAACTACTTTAGCACTTTCTGCATTTCCTTTTATAATCATAGTATCTCCAGAAGCTACAGTCATTCCAATACCTATATTTCCATTTATACACAAGTTCCCTAGAAATTGTACATTTCCACTTTCCATATTAATATCTTTATTAATTTCCAATACTTTTGAAACATTAAATGTATTCTTTTTATAATCAAATTTTCCATCAATAGTTGCTATAATTTCATCCCCCTTTATATAACAGCCATTTTTACAAATTATCTTTGAAGTCTTTTTAATTTTACGATGTATTATTTCTCCATATACATCTTGTCCATCTTTACCTAATTCACCTCTAATTATTTTACCTATACATTCCCCTTTTCTAACCATATTAATATTATTTTTATTTCTATAATCAATTCTATCGTTTACAATTTTATTTTCTTTAAAAAATAAAGATTTTACTATATCATCATTATCATTTATAGAATTTACTCCAAGAGCAAAAATCCCTGATAGTTTCATATCATTTTTATCTAATAATTTTTGTATATTCTCATTTTGTATTCCTATTTTTATTCCATATTTATTTAAAATAAATAAAACTTCTTCTAGTGTATACCTATTAGCTTTTATAATCTTATCTTCTTTTAGAAACACCTCTAAAAATCCATTATTTAATCTTTCACATAATTTATATTTTATAGAATCTTTATAAGTAATTTCTCCTAAAACTTCTAAATTATTATTTCTTACTTTTAATTTTAAATTTCTTTTTGGAGTCTCATTATTTAAAATACATATTATTTTATCTTCTTTATTTACTCTTATATTTCCTACTACCTTTTTTTCATTTATTAAAACTGTAATATTATCTTTGCATTTTAATATAAGAGAGTCTAAATTATATTTACTTATATCTATTGTTATAATTTCTTTATATTCAAAAGCTTTATTTTCTATACAAATATTTTTTGAATTCATGATATACTACCTCAATTGTAATTATTCTCCTTTAGTATATCATATTTATGTCAAATTAGTAATTTTTTATTAACTATTTATACATTATTCTTTCTTTTATTTCCAATTCAATATTTTAATATCACTATTTCTTTTGAAATTTATCAAATAAGGATTTCCAACTAAATCTAACAATGGCTTATCACTTAAAGAATCTGAAAACATATATGAATTTTTAAAATCAACTTCTATATTATTTTCCTTCAAATATTTTTTTAATCTAATTACTTTTTCATTTCCTTTACAATTTAATCCATCCATCTCTCTTTTAAATTTTCCATTTTCAAATTTAAATTTAGTTCCTATAATGTGATCAACTTCTTTTATATTATAAAATTCATTTAAATAAAACTCCGGAGAAGCTGATATTAAATATACATCTAAACCTTCATTTTTTAACTTTTTAATCATATTAATAGCATCCTTATAAAGAATACTACTTAATCTATTTTTATAAAAATCTTTTACTTCTTCTGCAAGCCTCTTTTCTTCAATTCCTTCTATGAATTTTAAAAAACTTTCTTTAACTCTTTTTTCATCATAAATTTTTATTCCATACATTAAACCTGAAAATATTGCTCTAGGCAAAAATTTTAAATTTTTTTTATCTTTTTTTATCATATAAGCAAAAAATTGCATTAAAGTTTCTTTTCTAGTTATTGTGAAATCTACATCAAATATTGCTAATCTTTTCATCATTTATTTAATCCTTTCTAATATAATATCCTATATTATTATATAATAAATTTTAATTTATTAAACAAAAAAATACATTAAAGCATAGATAGGAACTATACTTTAATGTATTTAAAATATCATCATTTTAATTCACTTAAAAACTTTTCAATTCTATTTAATCCTTTTTCTATATTTTCAATAGAAATAGCATAAGATAATCTAATATATTGGTCTAATCCAAATCCTATCCCAGGTATTACAGCTGTATCTTTATTTTCTAAAAGAATTTTTGAGAATGTAAGTGAATCATTTATTTCTTCATCATTAAATTTTTTTCCATAATACTTACTAATATCCACCATAACATAAAAAGCACCTTTTGGTCTTATTATACTTATATCTTTTATAGATGTTAATTTATCTATCATATATTTTCTTCTCTTATCAAATTCTTTTATCATTTTATCCAATTCATCTTTTGGACCATTTAGAGCTTCTACTGATGCATATTGAGTTATAGAATTAGTATTAGATGTCATATGACTTTGTATACTTGTCATAAGTTTTATAACCTCTTCGCATCCAGCAGCATAACCTATTCTCCATCCAGTCATTGCACTTGATTTAGATAATCCATTTATAACTATTGAATTCATATAAGCATAATTTGAAAGAGATGCTATACTTATGTGTTTTTCTCCTTCATAAACTAATTTTTCATAAATTTCATCTGATATAATTATAAGATTATTTTCTTCTGCAAATTTAGCTATTTCTATAAGCTCATTTTTTGAATATACAGTTCCTGTAGGATTATTAGGACTATTTAATATTATTCCTTTTGTTTTATCTGTTAAAGCTTCTTTTAATTTTTCTACAGTAAATTTATAATCATTTTCCTTTCCTGTATTAACATATACAGGAACACCATCTGCTAATTTTATTAATTCTGGATAACTAACCCAATATGGCACTGGTACTATAACTTCATCACCTTTGTTTAAAATTGCCAAAAATGCATTTGCAAGGCATTGTTTAGCACCTGTGCTTACTATTATTTGTGAAGTTTTATATTCTAAATCATTATCTGTTTTAAACTTTTTAACTATAGCTTCTTTTAACTCTTGTATACCTGATGTAGCTGTATATTTAGTTTTTCCTTCTTCCATAGCTAAAATAGCTTTATTTATTATATTTTTAGGAGTATTAAAATCTGGCTCTCCTGCTCCAAAGCTAACAATATCTATTCCTTTTGCTTTTAATTCCTTTGCTTTTGCAGTTATATTTAATGTTATAGATGGTGCTATCTCCATTGCTTTTTTTGAAAATTCCATACCTTACATTCCCTTCTATATTTAATTACTATTTAAAAGTTTATTTAATAAAATCTCATTTACTCCTTGACTACCTATTATTACTCCATCAGAATTTAAATCATGAAAATCACTTCCTCCAGTAATAATAAGCTTATATTTCTTACTTATATTATATAGAAAATTTGTTTGTTCTTTACTATGACTTGGATGATATACTTCTACACCCATAAGTCCATAACATTTAAGTTCTCTTATTATTTTTTCTATATCCATAGCTCTATATATTTTACCTGGATGAGCAATTACAGGAACTCCACCACTTTCTTTTATTAATTGTATTGCTTCTTTATATGTTAGCTTTCTTCCTTTTTCATAAGCTTCCTTACCCTTAACTAGATATTTATTAAATGCTACTTTAAAGTTATCTTCATAACCACATTTCACAATTTCATTAGCAATATGTGCCCTTCCAACTGATGAATTTTCTGATATAAGTTTTTCAACATCTATATATATATCAAATTTCTGTAGTTTATAACAAATTTTCCTTGCCCTATTAGCTCTTTCTTCTTTCAATTTATTAACTCTTTCTATCAAAAGCTCATCTTTATAATTTATAAAATATCCAAGTAAATGGATTTCTAATTCATTAATTTCTGTACTAAGTTCTATCCCAGAAATTATTTCTATATCTTTAAAGTCTTTTTCTAGAATATATTGAGAATCTATAGAGTCATGATCAGTTATAGATATATATTTAACGCCTTTATCTATTGATAACTTTATTATTTCCTCTGGTGTAAGTTTGCCATCTGAATAGGAAGAATGAATATGTAAATCAGCATATTTCATAACTTAACACCTTCCTTTTCTCTATATAGAATATACCATTATTAATATCTAATGTAAATCAATTATTTTACATTTTTTCACAAAAAGAGAGTGGCAAATACCACTCTCTTTAAAATATTATTCTGCTGCTAATGTTTCATTATAGTGTTTAGCTACTCTATCAAATTCTTCTTCTTCTGGAACTACTAATTCCTCATCTTCAGCTCTGAACATAAATACAGAATCATCTTCTGGATTTTGAGCTAATACATATTCATTACCTTCAAATTCAAAAGCATCTATAATAGGGCAAGAAATTTCATTACCTTCATCATCAACTAAATCTACAACGAAGTGTTCGTGTTCATGTTCTCCACATCCACATTCGTGATCATGTTCATGACCATGGTTTCCACATCCACATCCTTCTCCGTGTTCATGGTTTCCACCACATCCACATCCTTCTTTTTCTTCTCCATGGCATCCACATTTATTTAATTCTTTATCCATATTGAATTCCTCCTTGTTTTCCTTTATGTTATAATTCTACCCTTAAACAATAAAAATTAAAAGTAATTTATTTAATTTTTAATCTTTTATAGGTGATTTTTTTCTTAATAAATCCAATTAAATTCATATTTTCCATATTAAGTTCTAAAATTTCATTTAACTTTAGATTTGAATAAAAAAAGAACCTAGATTATAATCTAGGTTCTTTATATATTAAAGATTATTTTCCAGCTAACTTTTTGTAACCTTCTAATCTTTCCATTGCATCTTTGTAAGTTTTTTCAAATAGTGCTTCTGCAGCTTCTGGGAATGCTTTAGCAAGTGAAGCATATCTAACTTCTCCCATTAAGAATTCTTTGAAGTCTCCAGTTGGTTCTTTTGAATCTAAAGTGAATGGATTTTTACCTTCATCTTTTAATGCTGGGTTAAATCTGTATAATTGCCAGTATCCACAATCAACAGCTTTTTTAGCTTCTACTAAGCTGTTACCCATACCAATCTTAATTCCGTGGCTAATACATGGAGCATAACCTATAATTAATGATGGTCCTGGATACGCTTCAGCTTCAGCTATAGCTTTAAGAACTTGGTTCTTATCAGCTCCCATTGAAACTTGTGCAACATATACATATCCGTAAGACATTGCGATCATTCCTAAATCTTTCTTCTTAGTTCTCTTACCAGCAGCAGCAAATTTAGCTATTGCAGCAGTTGGAGTAGATTTTGATGATTGACCACCTGTATTTGAATAAATTTCTGTATCAAATACGAATATATTTATATCTTCACCTGAAGCAAGAACATGGTCAACTCCACCGAATCCGATGTCATAAGCCCATCCGTCTCCTCCAAATATCCATTGTGATGGTTTGATTAAGAAGTCTTTTTCAGCTAAGATTTCTTTAGCTAATTGATTATCTGAACCTTCTAAAGCAGCTACAACTCTATCAGCTCTTTCTCTAGTTCCTTCACCAACTTCTACTTGGCTTAACCAAGCTTCTAAAGCTTCTTTAGCTTCACCAGTTAATACTTTTACAGCTTCTGTAGCTTTTTCTACAAGTCTTTCTCTTATAGTCTTAGCTCCTAAGAACATACCTAATCCGAATTCAGCATTATCTTCAAATAATGAGTTTGCCCAAGCTGGACCGAATCCTTTGTGGTTAACTGTATATGGAGTAGCAGGAGCTGATCCTCCCCAAATTGATGAACATCCAGTAGCGTTTGCTATCATCATTCTATCTCCAAATAATTGAGTTACCATTTTAGCATATGCAGTTTCTCCACATCCAGCACAAGCTCCTGAGAACTCAAGTAATGGTTGCTCGAATTGGCTTCCTTTTAAAGTTGTTTTCTTCATTGGATTAGCTTTTGCTGAAACTTTTTCTATAGCGTAATCCCAGTTAGCTATTTCAGCTTCTTGAGTGTGAGCTGGTTTCATAACAAGTGCTTTTCCTGGTGCTGGACAAGCTACAGCACAACAGCTACATCCTGTACAATCAAGTGGAGTAACTTGGATTCTGTATCCCATTTCTTCTTCTGATTTAATTCCTTTAGCTGGAACTATAGTCATTCCTTCAGGTGCATTAGCTTTTTCTGATGCATTGAATAAGAATGGTCTTATAGCAGCATGAGGACATACTACAGCACATTGGTTACATTGAATACACTTATCAGCATCCCATTCAGGAACATTAACAGCGATTCCTCTTTTTTCATAAGCAGCAGTTCCTGCTTCAAAAGTACCGTCTACCATATCCATTAATGTTGAAACTGGTAAATCAAATCCTTCTTGTTTGTTCATTGGATCAACTATATTCTTAACAAATTCAGTTTTCTTGTGGTGATCTTCTACAACTTCGTCTTTAGCGTCTTTCCATGAAGCTGGTACATTTATTTCTACTATTGATTCAATTCCTTTATCTATAGCAGCATTGTTCATATCAACAACTTTTTGACCTTTTTTACCGTATGAAGTAACAACAGCATCTTTTAAGTATTTAACTGCATCTTCAACTGGGATAATGTTAGCTAACTTGAAGAAAGCTGATTGCATTATCATGTTGATTCTTCCACCTAATCCAATTTCTTGAGCTATAGCAACAGCATTTAAAGTGTAGAACTTAATGTTGTTTTCAGCTATATATCTCTTATAAGATCCTGGTAAGTGTTCTTCTACTTCTTCTGGTGTCCATATTGTATTTAATAAGAATGTTCCATTTTTCTTTAATCCATCTAGAACATTATATTTGTGAACATAAGCTTGGTTGTGACATGCAACAAAATCAGCTTTATCAATTAAATAAGGAGATTTGATTGCTTTTTTACCAAATCTTAAGTGTGATACTGTTATACCACCAGATTTTTTTGAATCGTATGCAAAGTATCCTTGAGCATACATGTCAGTGTGGTCACCGATAATTTTGATAGCACTTTTGTTAGCACCAACAGTACCATCTGATCCAAGTCCCCAGAACTTACATGCAGTAGTTCCTTCTGGAGTTGCATCTATATCTTCATGTACTTCTAATGAAGTATTTGTTACATCATCATTAATTGCAAGTGTGAATCCATCTTTTGGTTCTACTTTAGTTAAGTTTTCATATACTGCAGCAATATGTGATGGGTTAGGGTCTTTTGATCCTAGTCCGAATCTTCCACCAACGATTACTGGAGCATTTTCATCACCATAGAATGCACTCTTAACATCTAAGTATAATGGTTCTCCTGCTGATCCTGGTTCTTTAGTTTTATCTAAAACAGCAATTTTCTTAACTGTTGTTGGTATAGCTGCTTTTAATCTCTTAACATCAAATGGTCTATAAAGTCTTACTTTAACTACCCCAACTTTTTGTCCGTTAGCATTTAAGTAATCAACAGTTTCTTCACATACATCTGTAACTGATCCCATAGCTACGATAACTCTGTCTGCATCTTTTGCTCCATAGTAATCGAAACAGTGGTATTCTCTTCCTGTTAATTTAGTTATTTCAGCCATGTATCCTTCAACAATATCTGGAACTGCATTGTAGAATTTATTAACTGCTTCTCTTGTTTGGAAGTAGATATCTGGGTTTTGAGCTGTTCCTCTTGTTACTGGATGACTTGGGTTTAATGCATTTGCTCTGAAAGCATTTAAAGCATCCCAATCAACTAATTCTTTTAATTCTTCATGTTCTATAACTTCTACTTTTTGTATTTCGTGTGAAGTTCTGAATCCATCAAAGAAGTTTAAGAATGGAATTCTTGATTTGATTGCTGCTAAGTGAGCAACTGCTGATAAATCCATTACTTCTTGAACTGAACCTTCTGCAAGCATTGCAAAACCTGTTTGTCTTGCTGCCATAACGTCTTGGTGATCTCCAAAAATACTTAATGAAGATGTAGCTAATGCTCTAGCTGATACATGGAATACTCCTGGAAGTAATTCTCCTGAGATTTTATACATATTTGGTATCATTAATAATAAACCTTGAGAAGCAGTGTAAGTAGTTGTTAATGCTCCTGCTTGTAATGATCCGTGAACTGCTCCAGCAGCACCTGCTTCTGATTGCATTTCCATAACCTTTACTGGTTGACCGAATATGTTTTTCATTCCTTTAGCAACCCACTCATCTACGTGTTCTGCCATTGGTGATGATGGTGTAATTGGGAATATTGCTGCAACTTCTGTAAAAGCATATGAAATATGAGCTGCTGCAGTATTACCGTCCATTGTTTTCATTTTTCTCATCGCGTGACCCCTCTTTCATTATAAAAAATTTATAAATTTAGAAAATTTAACTCTAAATAAGCGACATTTATTTAGAATTTTTTATAATAAATAAAATTCAATTTTAAGAAACTTTAAGTTAGTAAAATTTAATTTTATTTAATAATAAATGGTTAACATTAAAAAAATATTTATCCACAGAACATTTTTTTAATATTTCCCTATAAAAATAGGTACTATTTTGCACCTACTCTTATAGTTTTACCCATCCTCTTTATTATATATCACTTTTTTATTTTTGCAAGTTTTGCTTGAAAATACTTTGTATTTTTTTACATTTTACTTTTATCGATATTTTACTTACGTTTACTCTCTATAGTACTAGTTATAACGCGTATTATCTCTTTAACTCCGTCATTCATATTACTTTTATTCATAGAGTCAATTAAATTTTGTTTACTGTTTTTTAACATTAACACATTTTTTACTAATCCAGTTTGAGCTAATTCCTCTTCTTCTACAGCTAAGGCAAATCCTTCTTTCTTGAATGAATTTGCATTTAATATTTGATCTCCTCTACTTTGATTTCTTGATAATGGAATTAAAAGAGTAGGTTTTCTTAAAGCTAAAAATTCAAATATAGAGTTTGCCCCAGCTCTGGAAATTATATAATCTGCTGCTTGCATTAAGTTAGGTAACTCTTCTCTTACATATTCAAATTGTTTATAACCATTTATTCCTTCTAAATTTTTATCTAAATTTCCTTTTCCACATATATGAATTATGTTATTATCTTTTAATAATTCTTGTAAATTTTCTCTTATTCCATCATTTATTACTTTAGCTCCTAGACTTCCTCCCATTGCTAAAATAATATCTTTGTCATCTTTAAACCCACATGCTTCTTTTCCAAGTATTTTTGATCCTTTTAAAATTTCTCTTCTTATTGGGCTTCCAGTTAAAATTCCTTTATTATTTTTTACATGTTTTAAGCTTTCTCTAAATGTTACACATAATTTATCACAAAATGGTGATGCAAGTTTATTTGCAAGTCCTGGAGTCATATCTGATTCATGTGCAATAACAGGAATTTTTTTTATTGAAGCTGCTATTACTACTGGTACAGTTACAAATCCTCCTTTTGAAAATATTATGTCTGGCTTCTCTTTTCCAAGTATTCTTAATGCTTGAGCTACCCCTTTAGCTACTTTAAATGGATCAGTAAAGTTCTTTATATCAAAATATCTTCTAAGTTTACCAGATGATATTCCATAATAAGGAATTCCCTCTTTTTTTATAATATCCTTTTCCATTCCATCTTTACTACCAATATATTTTATTTCAAAATCTAATTCTTTAAGAGCTGGTACTAATGCAAGATTTGGTGTTACATGTCCTGCTGTCCCGCCTCCTGTCATTATTATCTTGTATTTACTCAAAAAATATCCTCTCCTTAATTTTTCTAAAATCTAAAGCTTTTTATTCCTAATTGAATAGTTTTTTCATTATTGAATTCATTTATTTCTGGATAATAAATTATATCCATATTAAAATCACAGTATCCAATATCTTGAAGCTTTAAAAATTCTTCTTCTCCAAAGGCATTTTCATACGCCTCTTTAAAATCATAAAATTTAGTAAAATTTACTCCATCTATAGTTTTACCATTTTTCATAGATATTTTAAACCTTAAAAAATTTTTTTCTTTTCCCATAAATATAACTCTTTTTACATTAATATTTTTAGCACCAAAACTTGGCATTCCATTTCCTTTTCCAAAAGGTCGCATTCTCTCTAATTCTTCAATTATTTCAAAGTCTAAATATTCTACAGAAAGTGCTGTATCTAAATGAGTTTTAGGAATTATATCTTCTTCTGTTAATTCACAATTCATATTTAATTCTTTTCTTAATCTTACTATATTCTCTTCTTTTAAAGATAAACCTGCTGCCATTGGATGTCCACCAAATTTCTCCATTAAATTTTTACACTTACTAAGTTCTTCAAACATATTGTATTCTTCTATAGATCTTCCAGATCCTTTTGGCATATCCTTTCCTTTTGTTAAAACTATAGTTGGAAGATTATATCTTTCTCTTATTCTTCCTGCAACTATTCCTGCAATACTTTCATGTATAGTCCTTTCATAAACTACTATGACTTTATCTCCATCTTTAAGTTCTTTCTCAACTTTTTCTGTTACTTTTTCTATACTTTCTATAGTTAAATCTTGTCTTGTTATATTTAAATCATTTAATTTTTTAGCTAATTTTTTTGCTCTATCCTCATTTTCTGTAATTAAAAGTTCTACTGATATGTCTGCTATTTCTAATCTTCCTGTAGCATTTATACAAGGCCCTATAACAAATCCAAAATGATATTCATTTATTTCTTTATCATTTAAGTTTTTGATTTTTATAAGCTCTTTTAATCCTAAATTTTTAGTATTATTTATTAATTCTAAAGCTTTTTTAACTATTATTCTATTTTCGTCTAAAAGATCAACAACATCACATACAGTTGCTATTCCAACACATTCTAAAAGTTCTATTTCTTCACCTTGAATTCCAAACTCTTTATATAAAGCTTGAATAAGTTTAAAGCTTACTCCTGCTCCACAAAGACTTTTAAAAGGATATTTACAATCTTCTCTCTTAGGATTTATTACTGCATCTGCTTTAGGCATCTTTTTTGTTTTAACCCCATTTTCATCTACAATAGGTATATCATGATGATCTGTTAAAACTACTGTTAATCCTAATTCTTTTGCTAACTCTACTTCTTCGAATGCAGAAATTCCATTATCGCAAGTTAATATTATTTCTGCCCCTTCTTCTTTAAGAATTCTTATCCTTTCTTTATTCATACCATAACCTTCTGATTCTCTATTTGGTATATGATAAGTAAAATTAGCACCTAATTTTTTTAATCCTTTATATAAAGTTGCTGTACTACAAACTCCGTCACAATCATAATCTCCATAAATAACAATTCTTTTTTGATTTTTAATTGCATCTTTTAATATTTCTACACCCTTCTCTAAATCTTTTAGAAGATAACTATCATGCATATCATTTATATCTCCATAAAGAAAAAGAGAAGCTGCTTCTTTACTATCAATTCCTCTATTACTTAAAAGTCTTAATGTCAATTTTCCCTCATTAAGCTCATTAGATAACTTTTGGAATTCTGTCTTTTTATTCTTTAAAAGCCACTTCTCTTTCATTATTTACCACCTATCTAATTTTATAAAGCATTCCTTTTTCTAAATTTATCGCTTCATCTTCATAATCTAATTCTCTTAAAATTGTATATGAAAATTCCATTGCTGTTGCTGGACCTCTACTAGTTATTATATTTTCATCTATAACTACTTTATCTTCTTTATAGTTTACTTCATTTTCTCTTTCTAATGCATTAGGGTATGAAGTAACATTTTTCTCTTTTATTAAACCTGCTCTTTCTAAGACTATTGGTGCTGCACAAATAGCAGCCAATTTTTTTCCTTTCTTATACATTGATTGTATAATTTCTATTACTTGTTTATTATCTCTTAAATTAGCAGCTCCAGGCATTCCTCCTGGTAAAACTATCATATCATAATTTTTTATTTCTTCACTTAATAAACAATCTGCTTTTACAGATATTTTATGAGAACCTTGAACTTCAATATCATTTATTGATACCATTTTACAGTCTACATTTGCCCTTCTTAAAATATCTACAACTGTTAAAGCTTCAATCTCTTCAAATCCATTGGCTAATAAAACAGCTACTTTTTTCATAAACATCACCTCTATTTTATTAATTGAACTGATTTTATTTCATCATCAATAGTAAGTTCAACTACACTTGCACCTCTTCCTGCTCTATTTTGTAGTTTTAACATACCAACTATTATTATATCTTCTTTTTTATTTTTAGTAGTTACAGAAAGTTTATATTCATCATTTTCCATATATTTTGCATAAACAACCTCTTCACCATCTTTTAATGTTATTCCTGTAACTCCTGATGTAAATTTACCCATAGCACTTACTCCATCAACTGGGAACTTAATAGTTACACCTTTTTTTGTTACCATTACTATATTTCCTATTTCTAATGGGCTTATTAGAACCATTATAACTCTATCATCTGATGATTTTAATTTATAATATCCTTGAGTTACATAATCTCCATCAAATTCCTTAAGTGATGTTTTCTTTATTATACCTTTTTTGGTTACAGCATACACTCCTAACTCCTCAGTATAATTTTTAATAGAAGTTATTTTTATTATTTTTTCATCTTTCTCTAATCCATCTATTACATCACTTAATTTAAGATCTTCTTTTATAACATTTTGAACTAAAAATGTTTTTATTTTAAACATATTTCCTTTATCTGTGAATAATAATAAATCACTTAATGTATCTGTATATGTTTTTAATTCATCATTTCTACTAATTCTACTTGAAAGTTTTAATACATTTTTATTTCCTAATGCTATTCCAAACTCTTTAAACTCTAATTCTTTTATATATTCATATTCTATAACTTTATCTTCTTTTGATAAATTAAATAAATATGTTCCTAAAATATTTCTTGGTTGATGTTTAATTTCTCCAATTTCTAATTGGAATTCCAATCCTAAAGCTGTTTTAACTCTTAAAAAATCTTCTTTATTTTCTCCTTCAAAAAGAGTTGCTTTAACCACTTCTTCATCTTCTTTAAGTTTTATTGCTTGAAGTTTAGTATAATTTGTTTTGAAATTATCTAAAGAAGTATTTTTTATCATTCCTGTATTAGTTATAAATTGAATATAGTTATTTTGATTTAAAGTAGTAACTGAAATTGTATTAATTATCTTTTCTTCATCTAAATTAAATCCTTTAATTAGATTTTCTATTCTTTCACCTTTATCTTTCCATTTACCTTCTGGAATATTTATGCCTCTAATTTGATACATATTCCCCTTATCTGTAAATATTAAAAGTGTATCTCTAGTATTAGATTCAATTAAAAATCTTAAGAAATCGCCTTCTCTATAGTCAATTTCATTAGCATCTGCATTAGATCTAATGTAATTTTTATAAGGTATTCTTTTTATAAATCCATCATTTGACATTGTAATCATAACATCTTCAACAACTACTAATTCTTCTACATCAATTTTTGCTTCACTATCATCTTCAATTATAGCTGTTCTACGATTATCTCTATATTTTTCTGTAATTTCTACCAATTCTTTTTTTATAACTTTAAGCAATTCCTTTTCATTACTTAAAATTTTTCTTAATCTTTTTATAGTTTTTTCTAATTCTGCATATTCTTTTTTGTATATATTAATTTCTAGTCCAGTTAATCTATATAGCATCATTTCTAAGATAGCATTTGCTTGTATTTCACTAAATTCAAATTGATTCATTAAATTTACACAAGCATCTTTTTTAGATTTTGACTCTCTTATAGTTTTTATAACTTGGTCTAAAACATCAATTGCTTTAATAAATCCTTCTACTATATGAAATCTTTTTTCAGCAAGCTCTAATTCTTTTTTAGTTCTTCTTGTAACTATATCTTTTTGATGAGTAACATAGTGCTCTATTATAGTCTTTAATCCCATTTTCTCAGGTTTACCATCAGCTAAGGCAACCATATTAAAACTTATATTACATTGAAGATCTGTTTTCTTAAAAAGATATTTTAAAACTTTATCTACTGTTTTTTCATCTGCTGCTTTTTTAAATTCTATTACTGCTCTTATACCATTTCTATCAGATTCATCTCTAATATCAGTAATACTTTCTAAAACTTTAGAATGCTTTTTATCACCTGTCATTTCTGATATAGTTTGAAGAATTTTTGCTTTATTTCTTCTATATGGAAATTCATTTATTACTATTCCAAGTCTTCCATTTTCTAATGTTTCAATACTTGTTTTAGCTCTATAACTAACTTTTCCATCTCCAGTTTCATAAGCAGAAAGAAGCGAATTCTTCCCTATAAGAATTCCTCCTGTTGGAAGATCAGGGCCTTTTATATATTCCATAAGACCTTTTGTATCTATATCATTGTTATCTATATATGCAAGTATTCCTTCAGTTACTTCTCCTAAATTATGTGGAGGTATATTAGTTGCAAGTCCGACTGCTATACCAAATGCTCCATTTACAAGTAAATTTGGATATCTACTTGGCAATACTTTAGGTTCCATTTCACTATCAGAATAGTTAGGTACCATATCTACTGTATCTTTATCTATATCTCTAAGCATTTCCATAGCCATATCTGAAAGCCTAGCTTCTGTATATCTCATAGCCGCTGCTCCATCTCCATCTTGTGAACCCCAGTTACCATGTCCGTCAATAAGTGGATTTCTAGTGCTAAAATCTTGAGCTAAAATTACCATAGCATCATATACTGATGTATCTCCATGAGGATGATATTTTCCTAATATATCTCCAACTATTCTTGCTGATTTATAGTAAGGTCTATCTGGAAAAGCCTTTAACATATGAGCCCCGTAAAGTATTCTTCTATGAACTGGCTTAAGACCATCTCTTACATCTGGAAGTGCTCTATCTTTGGCAACTTCTATTGCATATGGAAGATAGTTATCTGGCATTGCTTCTTCAAGAGGCACTCTTATAATATTTTTATCTATTGGTATTGTATTACTTATTTTCTTTGCCATAAAAAATTCCTTTCTTAATTAAAATTCGCCATATTTATACATATACTTTCTTCTTGGCTCTACTATGTCTCCCATTAAAAGAGAAACCATTTTTTCCGCTTTTGCTGCATCTTCAATAGTAACTTGAAGTAATGTTCTTGTTTCTGGATTTAAAGTTGTATCCCAAAGCTGATCTGGATTCATCTCTCCAAGTCCTTTATATCTTTGAATTAAAGCACCTTTTCCTATTTTCTTTTTAACCTCTTCTAGTTCTTCATCTGTATATGCATATTCAAATACTTCTTTATTTTTAACTTTTTTATATACTTTATAAAGAGGAGGCTGAGCTAAATAAAGATGACCATTTGCAATTAAAGGCCTCATATATCTATAAACATATGTCATCCAAAGTGTTCTTATATGATATCCATCTACATCAGCATCACTCATTATTATTATTTTATTATATTTTAAATCTTCTTCACTATAGTTATCTAATGTCCCTGTTCCAAGAGCAGTATTAAATATTTTAAGTTCTTCTGAAGCAAGTACATTTTCTAATTTTTGCTTTTCTGTATTCATTATTTTACCTTTTGAAGGCATTATACTTTGGAATCTTCTATCTCTTGCTTGTTTTACTGATCCTCCAGCTGAATCTCCCTCTACAACAATAAACTCATTATAAGTTTTATCTTTTCCAGTACAAATTGCAACTTTTCCTGCAAGTGGAGCTGTACCTTTTCCTATTTTTTTCTTTTCAGCTTCATTTATTTTTTTAATTTTTTCTCTTCTTTGAGCAGCTGATAGTGCATTATTAATTATTTTTGTTCCTAATTCTTTATTATCTTCTATCCATTCTCCAAGCTTAGTATAAGCAAGCTCATTCATCATAGTATAAGCCTCATTATTTCCAAGCTTAGTTTTAGTTTGTCCTTCAAAAACTGGATTTGAAATCTTTATTCTGACTATTGCAGTCATTCCCTCTCTTAAATCATCACCTTCAAAATCCTTTTCTTTTTCTTTAACTATTCCAAGTTTTCTTGCCCATTCTTTAAAAGCTCTTGTCATTCCAGTTTTAAAACCAGTTTCATGAGTTCCTGCTTCAGTTGTAGGAATATTATTAACATAACTAGCTATGTTATCTGTAGTAGAATCTGTAAATTGCATACAAACTTCTCCCTCCATAGCTATTCCTCCAATTTCTTTTCCACCTTCAAATAAAATTGGATCTTTATGAAGAGGTGTTTTACTTTCATTTAAATATTCAATAAAATCTAAAAGTCCTCTTTCTGAATAATATTCTTTTTTAATTTCCTCATCTTTACGATTATCTATAAGCTCAAGTCTCATTCCTTTGTTTTGAAATGCAAGTTCTTGTAACCTTTCATCTATTATGTCAAACTTAAAATCAGTTACTTGGAATACGTCTTTATCAGGTAAAAATGTTACTTTAGTTCCAGTATCCTTACATTTTCCTATCTCTTCTAAAGCAGTTACTGGAGTTCCTGGCATAATCTTATTTAGTTCTTTATCAAATGCATATTCAAATCTTTGCTTATATATTTTCCCATTTTGATGAACTTCAACTTCTACCCATTTTGAAAGCGCATTAACTACAGCTGCACCAACTCCATGAAGTCCTCCTGAAGTTTTATAATTTTTATTGTCAAATTTTCCTCCTGTATGTAATTCTGTATATACCATTTCTACTCCACTTTTTTTCTTTATTGGATGTATTCCTGTAGGTATACCACGACCATTATCCATTACAGTTACACTTTTATCTTTATTTAATATTATAGTTGCTTTATTACCATATCCATTTGATATTTCATCTATAGCATTATCTAATATTTCCCACACACAATGATGAAGCCCTTTTGTTCCTGTTGACCCAATATACATTCCTGGTCTAACTCTAACTGGCTCTAATTTTTCTAAAGATGTCAGAGACGTAACATCATATGAATTTTTATTTTCCATATATATTTTCCTCCATTATTAAATCATTTGATTATATACTTCTATAATACTTGAAAGAGTTTCTTCTCTATTTTTATTTTCTATAATTTTTATAAATTGTTTTTTACCAAATCCATTCATATACATTGGATCATAGTAATTTAACATAAGATTTATACAAGCCTCTTTATAGTTTCCTTCTTCTATCATCTTCTTATACTCTTCAACTTTTTTATAGCTTAAATATTTTTTTATATTTTCCAATGCTCTTATTAATTCTCTTATACTATTTTCATCTTTTATATATTCTTTAATTAAAATATCACATCTATTTTCTATTGAATCTTCAATCCAGATTTTTTCCCCTTTCATCATATTGTTCCAAATAAAATCAGGAATTATTATTCTTCCTATTCTTTTGCTTTCACCTTCAACAAATACAATATCGCTTTTTCTATTTAAAAGTTTATGGAAAACTTCTGTCTCAAAAGTTTTTTGTGTATTACAATCACCTAAAGATACTGAACCTAAAAGAGATCCTCTATGATTTGCGGCTCCTTCCAAGTCTAAAATATCAAAACCTCTTCTTTCTAATTCTTTTAAGTATTCTGTTTTACCTACACCTGTTTTACCATATAATACTATAAACTTTACATTTTTTGTAATATTATCGAAATTTTCATTTATATATCTTCTATATTCTCTATATCCACCTTTTAATTTATATACCTTTATTCCTAAAGAATATAAAAGAGAATGTATACTACTACTTCTCATTCCTCCTCTAGCACAAAAAACAACAACTTTCTTTTTTTCTACTGAATATAATCTTTGGAATTGTTCAAAAATTTCAGGTAATCTTTTACTTATGTATTCTATTCCTTTAGTCCTTGCTTCTTCAACACTACTTCTTACATATAAAGTTCCAACCATTTCACGCTCATCATCAAGAAGTACTGGTATGTTTATAGCTCCTTTAATTGTAGAAGCTTTATATTCTTTTGGACTTCTTACATCTACAAAAACACAATCTTTTTCATGCATTACTTCTTCATATTCCACTATATTAAACATTTTCTTACCTCGTTCTCTTTAATCTCTATATTTTATCATAGCTTAACTTAAAAAAAAATCAATAAAATATTCAAGGTCTACCTTTCGGTAGACCTTGAAAAACTTTATAAGTCACATATTTCAACATTTCTTACATGTTTTGTATGACTCCATTCTTTCTTATTTTTATTGGCAATTCCTTGTATTGTAATTGGAATCCAAGAAAGTGTATATAATCCATATAATAAAAATCTATAGAATAATTTAAAATTATTTATTCCTAATATTACAATAGTTAATACTAAGAATACCACATTATATGCCACCTCAACTATTATCCAAGAATAAACTGATGGTATAAGTGATGATAATAAAGGTACAAAAAATACGTTCAATGAATATAAAAACATCATCACAAAGAATCCATTAGATACTTTTTTCTCTAATTTAAGTACTAATGGTGTAATTAAGAATTGGCAAACTATAAATACTTTCCAGCCAACATCGCTAAACATACTAGTTATAGTAAATACTCCAGATGTATGTAAAGTGCTTTGAACAAGAGTCAATACTGCTGATATACCTAATAGTAATGTTACAAATGGTTGCATTACATATAAAGCACAATCAAATATATACCATTTTTTCTCTTTTATTGCTTTCTTAGTTAATTTAAAGAAATATCTTGAAGCTACATCTGCAAATCCTTGCATCCATCTTTTTCTTTGAGCCCAAGACTGCTTTAATGTTAATGGCTTTTCATCAAATATTTTTGCATCATGAGCCCAACCAACTTTTTCTCCATTTGATACTAGCTTACAAGTAAACTCTAAATCCTCAGTTAAGCAAGTTGCTCCCCAACCTAACTCTTTTAGAATACTTACATCAATAGCGAATCCTGTTCCCCCAAGTTGATTAGAAAAACCTACATTTCTTCTTGCTAACTGGAACATTCTATTTTGTGACCAGAAAGCTATTGAATATGACATTGTTATCCAAGAATCATTTGGATTTTTACTATCAATATATCCTTGTACAACTTTATATCCTTCTGACATCTTTGAATTTATTTCTTTTAAGAAGTCTTCATGAACTAAATTGTCCGCATCAAAAATACAAATAGCATCATATTGTTCTTCCATTTCAAAAAGATTTGAGAACATCCATTCTAAAGCATATCCTTTTCCTCTTTTTTCTTTATTAAATCTTTCAAATACATTTGCTCCATGTTTTCTAGCAATTTCTGCAGTTTTATCTGTACAATTATCAGCTATAACAAATACATCATATAATTCTTTTGGATAATTAAGCTTTGCCATACTATCCACTATTCCAGATATAACTACTTCTTCATTATGTGCAGCTACTAACATTGCAAACTTTTTCTTTGGTGTATAGTCTTTTATATCTTTTTTTCTACCTAGACCTATAAATCCTAAAACTAAATAGTACATTGTGATTAAAAAAACCAATAACTGAAACACAGCAGTTACACCGTAAACAACGTTTCCCATTAAATTCACTCCTAAATGACAAATGGAAATTATTTCCCCATTCATTTCTTCTATTTTCTTTATAAATGTACGTCCTTTTAAATATAATTCAAGATAGTTTAAAAATCAAGTGTATAAATCTTATTTTTACCTTATTTTTAATTAATAATTTCTTAATATTCGTAAATAAAAAAAGATAACCTAATCTATACTTTAGGTTACCCTTTTTTATTTAATTTTAAACTATACCTTGTGCCATCATTGCATCTGCTACTTTTAAGAATCCTGATATATTTGCTCCAACAACTATATTTCCTTGTTTTCCATATTCTTTAGCAGCTAAACTTGCATTTAAATAAATATTTTTCATTATAGTTTTTAATTTTTCATCTACTTCTTCTTTAGACCAAGATAACCTCATACTATTTTGTGACATTTCTAGTGCTGAACATGCTACTCCACCTGCATTTGCAGCTTTAGCAGGACCAAACATAACTTTATTTTCTAATAATAAATCTATTCCTTCTAAAGTTGTAGGCATATTAGCTCCTTCTGAAACACATATAACTCCATTTTTAACTAACTTTTCTGCATCCTCTTTATTAATTTCTCCTTGAGTTGCACATGGAAGAGCTATATCACATTTAACATTCCATATGTTTCTACATCCTTCTACATATGTTGCATTTTTTACATAGTTTAAATATTCTTTTATTCTTCCTCTTTTAACTTCTTTTATTTCTTTAACAACATCTAAATCTATTCCATTTTCATCATAAACATATCCATTTGAATCACTTAAAGCTACAACTTTTGCTCCAAGTTCTGTTGCTTTTTCTGTTGCATAAATTGCTACATTTCCTGAACCTGATATTACAACTGTCTTTCCTGAAAAACTTTCTCCATTATCTTTTAACATTTCCTCAGTGAAATAAACAAGTCCATATCCTGTAGCTTCTGTTCTACCTAAACTTCCACCATAAGTTAATCCCTTACCTGTTAATACTCCTTGAGTATTTAATCCTGTTAACTTTTTATAATATCCATACATATAACCTATTTCTCTTCCACCTACTCCTATATCCCCAGCAGGTACATCAATATCACTTCCTATATGTTTGCATAATTCAGCCATGAAGCTTTGACAAAATCTCATTATTTCTCCATCTGATTTTCCTTTCGGATCAAAGTCTGATCCTCCTTTACCTCCGCCTATTGGTAATCCTGTTAATGAGTTTTTGAATATTTGCTCAAATCCTAAAAATTTTATAATGCTTGCATTAACTGATGGGTGAAATCTTAATCCTCCTTTATAAGGCCCTATAGCACTATTAAATTGAATTCTAAAACCTCTATTTACTTGGACATTACCTTTATCATCTATCCAAGGAACTCTAAACATTATTTGTCTTTCAGGTTCCACAATTCTCTCTAATAATCCATTTTCTATAAATTTAGGATTTTTATCAAATACAGGCACCAAAGAATTTAACACTTCAGTTATAGCATCAATAAATTCTTTTTCTCCAGCATTTCTTTTTTTTACTTTATCTAGTACTTCAGTTACATATTGTTTTCCATCCATGGTAAAACCCCCTTTTTATTAGTTAACTATATAATACATCTTTTTTCTATTTTTTTCTATAAAAATCAAATTTTATGATATAAGTTTGTTACTTTATTAATTTAACCCCTTTATTTTTATCAATTTACAAATTAAATATTTCTCTAACTTTTTTGAATTATATATATTTTTTTTGGAATTATATATATATAATTTACTATTACTTTAAGGAGGAGAACCTTATGAAAATTGGATATCCTTGTATTCCCCTAGGCGTTCCATATAAAACAACTAGAAAATTTTTATTGAAAAATTATAACGAAGAACTTCTCTATTCATGTATAGATAATAATCTAGATGATTTATTAAATATATTAAAATATAACAAATCAAATAATATACTTATGTTTAGAATAAGCTCTGATATTATTCCTTTTGGAAGTCATGAAATAAATATTCTAGACTGGAAAAAAGAATTTTCAAGTAAACTTTTAGAAATTGGAAAGTATGCAAAAGATAATAATATTAGATTATCAATGCATCCTGGACAATACACTGTAATAAACTCCCCTGATTTAAACATTTTAAAGAGATCTATAGCTGACCTAAAATATCATTGTGATTTTTTAGATTCTTTAGGAATAGATAAAAAAAATAAAATAATTTTACATGTTGGTGGAGTTTATGGAGATAAAAATTCTGCAATTGAAAGATTTATACAAACATATAAATCTTTAGACAAAAATATATTAGATAGATTAATAATAGAAAATGATGAAAAAAATTATTCTTTAAATGATCTTTTAAACATTTCTCATAGATGTAATGTACCAATAGTCTTCGATAATTTACATCATTTCTGTTATGAAGGTTCAATTGATATAAAAAATGCTTTAAAAAGTGCTTTTTCCACTTGGAATTATGATGATGGACCTCCTAAAGTTCATTATAGTGAACAAGACAAAAATAAGCGTTTAGGTTCCCATTCTCAAAGCATAGATATTAACAATGTAAAAGAATATATAGATGCTTCTGATGGACTAGATTTTGATGTTATGATTGAAGTTAAAGATAAAGATTTTTCTGCTTTTAAGTTTAATAATTTTATCCAATTTAAAGATAAAGATATTCCTTTTGAAATAGCAAATAAAGAATTTAATAGATATAAATATTATTTATTTCAAAGATCTTTAGCCCACTTTAATACTGGTAGAGACCTTCTTTTTAATGAAGGATTTTATAAATTTTATTCTTTCCTTGATAAATCTATTTATGATGATATATCTACTGAATTAAGTTTAAAGGCTTTCAAAGAATTTAAAGAAAACTTTAGTCATTTGAAAACTACAGAAGAAAATTATTTGAACAAATTATTTTTATCAAAAGATTTAAAGAAAATAAAAGATTATTTTTTAAAATTATCTTTACGTTATAAAATTCCTAATATATTAGAAAATTATTTTTTATTCTTTTAAAAAAGAGTGTGCTTTTAAACACACTCTTTTTATATATCCTTTAAAAATTCATCTATTAATTTAACATTTTTTCCTTTAGCAAATTTAATTATTGGGAAAAGAACTATAATTCCTCCTAATGTTCCAAGTATCATATCCCACATAGTATCATTTAATCCATTTTGAGCAGTTAATCCAAATATACTATCAGTTGTAAACTCCCATATCTCCCAAGCACCTGCTATTGATAACAAAAACATTATTATAAATATTATTAATCTTCTTATATCTATTTCTTTTTTATCTTTTATATTAAACATTTTTATATAGGAACCCAAGCCTATAAATCCTAATATAACACCTGATAATAAGTGTAACATCTTATCATAATTTTCTACTCCATAAAAATTCCAAACATTTGCTAAATACATAGAAATAAAAATAAAAAATAATGCTATTCTATATATTATTTTAGAATTTTTAAAAAAAGTTTTTTTATAAATTAAATTTAGTCCTAAAATTGTGATTGCAATTAGCGCTAATCTAGGTAATTTCTCTCCACCTCTATAAAAAATATCATAAACTGATGTTATTCCCAATATTAAATAAAATATAATTGTTAATTTACTATTTAATTTCAACTCTCTCATATTTTCTCTCCTTTATTTAATAATTTATTTTTCCCTTTTAGTTAATAATTTAAAGGAGAACATTTAAAAATTTTTATATGCTCTCCTTAATCAATATTTATTTATTATATTTCATTTTCTAACATATCTAATAATTCATTAAATCTCTTTATAGTCTTTTCTAATGGCATTGGAGTAGTCATGTCAACTCCTGAATTTCTTAAAATGTTTATTGGATAATCTGAACCTCCACTTTTTAAGAATTTCTTATATTTAGAAACTGCGTCTTTTTCTCCATTTAAGATTGAATTTGAAAATGCTGAAGCTGCTGCATATCCTGTAGCATATTGATAAACATAGAAATCTGAATAGAAGTGAGGTATTCTTGCCCATTCTACATCTATTTCTTCATCAACTATCATATCTTCTCCAAAATAATTTACATTTAATTCATGCCATTTTTTACAGTAATCTTCTGCTGTAAGAGGATTACCTTCTTCTATCATTTTGTGAGTATAATATTCAAATTCTGCAAACATTAACTGTCTAAACACTGTTGTTCTTATTTGTTCTAGCTCTTGATTTATAAGATATAATCTCTTATTTTTATCTTTTTCATTTCTTATTAAATAATTTATAAGTAATGATTCGTTAGTTGTTGATGCAACTTCTGCACAGAATAATGTATATCCACCATATATATATGGTTGTTCTTTATGTGAATAGTATGAATGAATTGAATGACCCATTTCATGAGCTAAAGTTGATACATCATTTAAATCATAATTATAATTTAAAAGTACATATGGCATAGTATCATATGTTCCCCATGAATATGCTCCACCTCTCTTACCTTCATTTTCATATTTATCTATCCACCCATTTTTTATTCCACTTTTAAAGATATCTAAATATTCTTCTCCTAATGGCTCTAATGCTTTAATTACAATTTCAACTGCTTTATCAAATTCAATATGTTCTTTTTCTATTTCTATAACAGGAACATATAAATCATACATATGCATTTCTTCTAGACCTAAAAGTTTTTTCTTTAATCTAACATATCTATGAAGTGATGGAAGATGTTTATTTATAGTTTCAATTGCTTCTTCATACACTTTAACTGGAATATTATTAGGTTTTAAAGATGCTTCTAAAGCTGAACTATATTTTCTTGTTTTAGCCATAAAATTAAAATTCTTTATTGAGGAAGTTAATGTTGTTCCTAAAGTATTTTTTATTTTTGCATATTCATTAAATAATGCTTTAAAAGCTTCTCTTCTAACATTTACATCTTTTGAACGAATAAATGAAGCATAATTTCCTTCTGTAAGTCTTACTAATTCACCTTTTTCATTTTTAACTTTTGGAAAAGTCATATCTGCATTAGTAAGAATTCCATGTATATTACTTGGTCCTTCTAAGCAATCTGAAACACTTGCAAGCATCTCTTCTATTTCTTTAGATAAAACATGATCTTTTTCAGCTAAAATAGATTTAAACATGAAATCATATAATTTTAATTCTTCTTTTTCATTAAGCATTTTATTTATATTTTCTTCTCCAATGCTTAATATCTCTGGTATAAAGAAAGCACCATAGCTTGAAAGCTCAGCCATATAGCTATCAGCTTTATTCATTCTTCCTTGATTTTGGTTATCTCCAGTATTTTCATCACTTTTTAGATGTGAATATACAAGTATTTTTTCTGCTTCTCTTGATATTTTTTCATCTAGCTTTAAAAATTCTAATAAAGTTTCACTATCATTAAGCTTTCCTTCGTATTCTTTAATCTTAATTCCTTCTTTTTTTAAAGTTTCAAAGGCTTTTTCCCATTCTTCTGAATTTTTATATATTTTTTCAATATCCCACTTATCTTCTTTTTTTATTTCTGATCTTTTTTTAAGTTCTTCCATAAATAAAATCTCCTTTTAAAATCTTATTCTTCAGTATATTCTTCTTTTTTATCTTTTATCTCTTCGAATACTTTATTCATCTCATCTTTAATTAAAGATATAACTTCAGAAATTTTTTCACTCATTTCTGAAAAATCCTCTACATATGGAAACTTAACTATGTATGTTGGATTATATTCTTCTAAATCCTCTTCTATTTCATATCCTTTTTCTTTAAATACATCTACATTAAAAAGATCATATATAGCAGAAAACTCCCATTCTTCTACATCTTTATTAGTATCAAATTTAACTATAACAACATCATTATCTACATAAAATCTTTTTACAAATAAAGCTCCTTCATCTACACTAAAGCTTCCAAGCTCCTTTGATATAAAACCTGTTTCTTTATCTTTTTCCATTAAAACTAAACTTGAAAAATCCATTTATATATCTCCTTTTCCTCTTTTTCTAATAAGTTTATTTAATTCATTATAATGTTAAATCTACTCTAATATCAACTATACCTATTATTTTATTCTAATAAAATAATAATATTCTTTACTTATTGGAAAAATATGGTAATATTTAAGTATATTTTATTTTGGGAGGTTATTATATTATGGTTGAACAATCAAAAGAAATTAAATTAAATAGACGTGAAAAAGCTAAAAAAAAGAAATTAAGACGAAGAAAAATATTTCTTTTAACTCTTGCTATAACTATTGCATTAATATCTTTATATTTTTTTAATGTATACAGAATAAAACAAAAACTCAACTCTTCTGATACTGCTTTAAAATATTATATGGTTGATTCAAATGATTCTAAACTTACTAGAATTGATAATTCAGAACTTATATTTTCTCATGAAGATAAATCCATATACAACGTTTTTGGAATTAATGAAGATGAAGAATTTAAAATGTTTGAAGTATGCTTAAAAAAAAATAATTCCAAATGGAACATAGATTATTTAAAAGATATAAAATAGATTTTATTTCTTGCAAACAATTCGCATTTATGTTTATAATGATTAGTAAAGATTTTTAGGAGTTGATTTTTTTGATTGAAATAAATAACTTAGCCTTTTCTTATACTGGAAAAAAGCCCTATCTTCTTAATGATGTATCATTAAATATAGAAAAAGGTATGTATGTTTCTATAGTTGGAGAAAATGGCAGCTGTAAAAGTACATTATTAAAATTAATTTTAGGACTTTTAAATCCAGTATCTGGAAATATAAATATAAATACTAAAAATATAGGCTATGTACCACAAAAACTAGAAAGTTTTAATTCACAATTTCCTATATCAGTTGAAGAAGTTCTTTTAAATCATTGTAAAGTAAATGGTATTAAAGATTTATCAAAGCTAAAAAAAGCCTTAAAAAAAGTTGATCTTTGTGATTTTAAACATAAACTTATTGGGAATCTTTCAGGTGGTCAACAACAGAGAGTTTTTATAGCTAGAGCCCTAATTGGTGATCCAGAACTTTTAATTTTAGATGAACCATCAACAGGTGTTGATTCAAAAAACCAAAAAAGTATCTATTCACTTCTTAAAGAATTAAATACTAATGGAAAAACTATAATTTCTGTTGAACATAATATAGACATAGCTTTATGCTACTCTACACACATAATAGAAGTAATTGAAGGATCTCCTAAACTTTACACTAAAGAAGAGTTTATAAAATATAAAACTTTTAACCGAGATAATATTATAGGAATGTAACGGGGGATCATATGTTTGAATTAGAATTCATGAAAAATGCTTTCATGGCAGGTGCTATTATTTCTGTACTTTGTCCATTTATAGGATTATTCCTTGTTTTAAGAAGGCATTCTATGATTGGAGATACCCTATCACACTCTTCCTTTGCTGGTGTTGCAATAGGATTAGTTATAGGCGTAAATCCTTTAATAACAACTTTTTTATTTACTACTTTATGTGCTCTTATAATTGAATTTTTAAGAGGATACTATAAAAAATATGCTGAACTTGTAATGTCTATCGTTTTAACCTTAAGTTTAGGTATAGCAATTGTATTAATCAGCAGTGGAAAAGCATCTACAAGTGTTAACTCTTTTCTTTTTGGTAGCATTTTAACAGTAACTAAAGAAGATATACTTCTTATTTTAGCAACTGGTATAATTTCTTTATTAATACTTCTTTTCATATTTAACAAATTACTTTATGTTACTTTTGATGAAGAAGGAGCTAAAGTTGCTGGAATTAATGTAAAAAGAATAAATTATTTATTCACTATTATAATAAGTGCTACTATATCTATGTCTATAAGAATAATGGGTATTTTAGTTATTTCATCTATAATAGTAGTTCCAGTTGCAACTGCTATTCAACTTGAAAAGAATTTTAAAAAGACATTATTATTATCAATTCTTTTCGGATTTATTGATATAATTTTAGGTCTAGTAATTTCTTATTACATAGATAGCGCTCCTGGTGGTGCTATTGCTATAACATCTGTAATTACATTACTAGTAGTTTTAATTCTAAAAAGATTTTTAAAGAAATAAAATAAGCCATAGTTTTTGAAACTATGGCTTTTATTTTATAAAATTATTTTTTACAATTATCACATACGCCTTTCATTTTTAAGCTATGTTCAGTTAATGTAAATCCTGTCTTTTCTCTAACTATCTCCTCTATTTGCTTTAGTGGACATGGAACTTCAACTTCCTTATGGCATATATCACACTCTAAAATATGCTTATGTGTCTTTTTATGTATTTTATATACTGAAACTCCATTTTCTAAAATAAATTTATCTAATATTTCTTTTTCTAAAAATATATCTAAAGTTCTATAAACTGTACTTAAATTTATGTTTTCTCCACTACGTCTACAAATACTAAAAATTTCTTCAGCATTTAAACTAGTATCTTTTTTCTCTAGAAATATTTCTAATATTTCTTTTCTAGCCTTAGTTACTTTTAACTCTTTTAATTTCAAAATATTATTAGTATCCATAACCTTCTCCAATTCTTTATTTTATTATATCAATATTACCACTTTTCTTACATATTTTAAACATAAATGAATAAGAATAAACAAGGTTTTAATAATATTAAAATAAATATCAATTTTACTTTTTCTATATTCTGTGTATACTTTATATTATTTTTTTTATTTTTTTTACCTTTTCCTCTTTATTTTACAATAATAATGTTGTATATTATTAAATAGAGTATGTTATTAATATCAATAGCATATCACATTAAAGTTATTATGATAATCAAAGGAGTTTTTTTATTATGTCAAATTGTATTATTGCTCAATCTGGAGGTCCTACTTCCGTTATAAATTCTAGTGTTGTTGGTTTAGTTAAAGCAAACCAAGAATTAAAACTATACAAAAATGTATATGGGGGTTTAAATGGAATAGAAGGTATACTAAATAAAAATATAATTAATTTATCTGACCTTAGTGAAGAAGATTTAAGATTATTTCAATATACACCTTCATCAGGACTTGGATCATGTAGATACAAATTAAAAGATTCATCTGAATGTATAGATGAATACAGCACATTAGTATCTATTTTACGTGAGCTAGATATAGATACATTCTTCTATGTAGGAGGAAATGATTCTATGGATACAGTGGCTAAATTATCTAAATACAGTAAAGAAAATAATTTAAATATAAAATTTATAGGTATACCTAAGACTATAGATAATGATTTAAAATTTACAGACCATACTCCTGGTTTTGGAAGTGCAGCTAAATTTATATGTACAACAGCTCTTGAATGTTATCTAGATTCTTCTGTATATACTAATAACGGAATATTCATTTTAGAAACTATGGGAAGAGATACTGGCTGGCTTGCTGCTTCTGCAACATTAGCTAGAATAAATGGACAACCAGTTGCTGATTTTATTTATGTTCCTGAAGTTTCTTTTGATAGACTTAAATTTTTAGAAGATGTTCGTAGTAAATTTGAAGAAAATAATAAAGTATTTATAGTAGTTTCAGAAGGAATAAAAGATGAAAATGGTAAATTTATTTCTGAATTTATTTGTACTTCAAATGATTCTTTTGGACATACACAATTAGGAGGGGTTTCTGAATATTTAAGAAATTTAATTCTTGATGCAGGAATAACTACAAGAGTTAAAGCACTTGAACTTGGAATACTTCAAAGATGTTCAATGCATTCTGCTGCTAATATAGATATAGAAGAAGCTTATTTATCTGGTTATGAAGCCTTAAAATATGCTATGGATAATTTAAATGGTGTTATGGTTTCTATTGAAAGAATTTCTGATACTCCTTATAAAACTAAATTCTCTCCAATAGAAGCTTCAAAAATAGCCAATAACGTTAAATATCTTCCAACTTCGTGGATAAACAAAGAAGGAAATAATTTAAATGATGAAGCATTTAATTATTTTTCACCTCTTATAGGAGACACTCCAACTTTAAACTTTGAAAATAATTTGCCAAAGTTTAAAGCTTTCACAATATAAATATGAACCTAAAAGAAGGGATTTACACATTGTAAATCCCTTTTTTTATAATATTTCATTAGATATATTTTTTAATTCGTCTAATAATATATCTATTTCTTCAATAGTATTATATGGGCCTAAACTAACTCTAACCATCCCTTTCATCTTTTCTTTTTTATCATAAATAAATTTACTAGCTTCCTCTTCAGTAAGATTCATAAGCCTTCTACAATAAGGATGTGCACAAAACCATCCATGCCTAACTGCTATACCTCTTCTATCAGCTAAAATTTTTGCAACTTCATGATGATATATTCCCTTTAAATTAAAAACTACTACTCCAAGCCTATCATCCATATTTATGGTATCTCCATAAATAATTATATTATCTATTTTTTTCAAACCATCTATCAAATATTTTAAAAGCTCTTTTTCATGAATTAATAATTTATCATATCCTATTTTATCAATTTCCTTTAAAGCACTTATTAATGTCATAACCCCAAAATAGTTAGGACTTCCAGCCTCATTTCTTTCAGGAGTATTTAAATAAAATACCTCTGAATCTTTTACTAATTCAACTGTTCCTCCACCTTGTTCATTTGGGCAAGTCTTATTAAATTCTGATTTTGGACCAATTATTACTCCACTACCAAAAGGTGCATAAATTTTATGACCTGAAAATACTAAAAAATCTATATAATCATTTTTTTCTTTTCCAGACATATTTATTTTTATATGTGGAACTAATTGGGCTCCATCTACAATTATTTTTCCTCCAGCTTTATGAACTAATTTTGCAATTTTATGAATATCATTTACATATCCAGTTACATTAGATGCTCCTGTAATAGTTAAAAATCTTAAATTACCTTTATATTCATCAAGTTTAGAATTTAATGAATCATAATCTATTCTTCCCAAAGAATCTACTTCCACATAATCTACATGTGCCTTTTTTCTCCAAGGCAAATCATTAGAGTGATGCTCCATTCTTGTGCTTAATACAACATCATTATCACAAAGGAGAGTATTTGCAATTTTATTTATTCCATCAGTTGTATTATTAACGTAAATAACAGTATAATCTTCTTTATTAGGAACATTGAAAAAATCTAAAATATATCTTCTAGCATTTTCATAATTCTCTGTTGATATAGATTGTTTTTGACCAGTTCCTCTACCTATTGAACCATAACTATCTATTAATTCTGTTAATACATTAAAAACTGCTTTTAAAGGAGGTGTTGTTGCAGCATTATCAAAATTTATAGCAGTTGAATAATTTCCATTTAATAATTTTATTTTAGCTTCTACTCCCAAAAAGTTTTCTCTTAAAGTATTCCTATTTGTCTCCATTTGTATCTCCTCCAATATATAATATTCATTAAAATAACTATTGTTCATTTTTTGTTCTAATAATAGCTTTCCCCGAATATTATAAAAGTAACAATAGTGTACATATTTCATATATCTATACTATATTATTATTTGGAGGTAAAAAATGTATCCTTATTTAAAATTTATGAACTCAAATGAAGATGATGATTTAATATTTGCTCCTTTAAATACTGATAATACTATTAATAATGGACTTTTTATTCCAGAAGAATTTATAGAGGAATTTAGGACTTCATCAGTTTCAGAAAATCCATTAGAATTTGATTTTAGAGAGGTTTTATTAAATTCTGATATTAATAGTGATGATGAGGATTTAAAAGAATTATTAGAAAATTATAAAAATGATTCTGAAAATTATAGAGATGAATTAAAATGCTATAACAATGAGGATAGAACTATTTTTAATTCTTATCTATCTATTCCTACAGATTCTAGTATTCTTAGAGAATTAGACCTAGATATTGATGAAGAAGTTCTAGAGCTTGAGAGAGACCTTGAAAATTCTTATGAATTTGAATTAAGGAATCCTCAAAAATTTCCACCATTTTTCCCACCAGTTCTTCCACCAAAAGTTCCACAAAGGTGTAATCCTGAAATTATATTTAGAAGAATAGAAGCTAATAATCCTAGAGTACTTCGTACACTACAATCATTTAGAATGCCTTATCCTGTAGCTAAAAGGATTACGAAGCAAATTATATCACTTACTCTTAGCTATTGTCCTAGTTGTAACAGAGGAGTGATTGAATAATGTTTGAAAGACTAAATAATTTACCTAGATTAAATTCTCATGTAAGATTTATACATGGTTGTCCAGACTTAGGACCAATTAATATATATTCAGAGGGAAAATTACTTGTTGGGAATTTAAATTTTGGAGGAAACACAGAATATATCCTTCTTCCATCTAAAGAATATGAGGTTGAAATTTTTAGAAGTTCTGATAATACAAAACCTATTGCCACTTATAAATTTGAAGCAATTCCAAATAAATTTTCAACTATTAGTTTAACTTGTAATAATGGAACTTTATTCGTTTTAAATTTAAAAGATGATTCAAGTGAGAAAGATCCTAAATTTAGTTATATAAGGTTTATAAATATATCACCTAATGCACCTTTATTAAGTTTAAATTTATCTAATAATAGGCCTATATTTTCAAATGTTGAATTTTTAGAAGAAACTAGATATTATCCTTTATCTCCTGGTTTATACAACTTTAATATTTCTTTTTCATCTTTTACTAAAGCTAGAAAAAGACTTCCTAGAATAAATCTTTTACCTGGAGAAAAATATACTATGTATATTATAGGTCTACTAAATGGAAAACCAGAGGTTGGTTATATACTTTTAAAAGATGGATAAACAAAAATAAACATTGCTTTAAAAGCAATGTTTATTTTTTAAGATATCATATTTTTTATTTTTTTAAATAAAATAGGCTTTATTTCTTCTATTTCGCAAGGTTTATTTAATATTATTGAATTATAACAAACACTACCTACCAATTCAATTATCATATAAAGAGTATGTTTTGCTTCTTTTTCACTATATCCTTTTTTCTTTAAATTATCGATAAAAATATTTAAAATTTCATTTGCTTCTTCTCTCTCCTCTAAATCTATTCCCATATTATCTCTATATAATCCTGCAGAAAAATTCTTAGATATTATACGTAACATTAATGTATTTTCTTTAAAATAACTTATTATATAATCAGTAAAATAAAGTATTGACTCATCAAATTCTGTTATTCCACTATCTCTTGTCTTTTTTAAAGCTTCTTTAGCCAATTTATAGCTTTTTTTACAAACTAACTTTTCTATAAGATCATATTTATCCTTAAAATAAAGATAAAAAGTTCCTTTAGCGACTCCAGCATTTTTAGCAATCTGATCAACTGTTGTATTCTCTATTCCCTTTTCTAAAAATAAACTATAAGCTGAATTATAAAGTTTTTTTTCTTTTTCTTTTTTATTTTTTAAAACTATTGTCCCCATAAAAATTTACCTCTTTTTCTTCTTGTTATACTATTATTCTATCATTTTAATTATTTTATTTAAACTATTTAACTATTTGCAAAAATTGATATACTTTTTTATAAATAGTATAATATAAAGAACAATGCAATAAGGTGAGGATAAAAAAATGATAGTTTTAAGTTGTAAAAATATAAAGAAAAGTTATGGAATAACAGAAGTCTTAAAAGACGTTAATATAAGTATAAATGAAGGAGATAAAGTAGGTATAATTGGTCCAAACGGTGAAGGTAAATCTACTTTATTTAAAATTCTTGCAAAAGAATTATCTTTTGATGAAGGTGAAATTTTTGTAGATAAAAAAAGAACTTTAGGTTATCTTTCACAACATCTTGAAGCTAATTCTGATAGCACTATTTATTCTGAAGCTGAATCTGTATTTAAAGATCTTTTAGAAATAGAAAAAAGACTTAGCGATTTAGAAATAAAAATGAATGAACCTTATGATGATTCTCAAAAATCTTATCATGAAGATTTAATAAAAAAATATACTACTCTTCAAGAGTTATACTCTCATAGAGGGGGATATACTTACAAAGGTGAAATTAATAGAGTTCTTAAAGGACTTGGCTTTTTAGAAACTGATTTTCAAAATAAGATTTCATCTTTAAGTGGAGGTCAAAAAACTAGAATTGCTTTATGTAAACTTTTATTACAATCTCCTGATATAATTCTTCTAGATGAACCTACTAACCATTTAGATTTAGAAGCTATAGAGTGGCTTGAAGAGTTCTTAAAAGCATATAAAGGTACTTTATTAGTTATTTCTCACGATAGATTTTTCCTTGATACAGTAACTAATAAAACTTTTCAAGTTATTAATGGGCATGTTAATTGCTATAATGCACCATATACAAAATCTCTTGAACTACAAAAGAAAGATTATGAAGCTAAATTAAAGGCTTATAATATTCAACAAGCTGAAATTAAAAGACAAGAGGCTATAATTGAAAAATTTAGATCTTTTAATCGTGAAAAAAGTATAAGAAAAGCTGAAAGTCGTGAAAAAGCTTTAAATAAATTAGAAAGACTAGAAGCTCCTGATAAAGAAAAAGGTGCATCTAAAATCTCTTTTGAAACAGAAACTAGTAGTGGATATGATGTTTTACATGTAGAAAATTTAACCAAATCTTTTGGTGACTTAAAATTATTTTCTAATGTTTCTTTTGATTTAAAAAGAGGTGAGAAAATAGCTTTAATTGGTGCTAATGGCCGTGGTAAAACTACTCTTTTAAAAATGATAATGGGAAAAATTAAACAAGATAAGGGGCTTATAAAACTTGGAGCTAATGTAGAAATTGGATACTACGATCAAGAACAATCTGATTTAGACCCAAATAAAACTATTTTAGATGAAATATGGGATTCTTTTCCTCATTTAACTACAACTAGAATAAGAACTGTTTTAGGATCTTTTTTATTTACTGGGGATGATGTATTTAAAGAAATAAAAACTCTAAGCGGAGGAGAAAAATGTAGAATAAATCTTTTAAAGCTTATGCTTTCTAAATCAAATTTTCTTCTTCTAGATGAACCTACTAACCATCTTGATATAATGTCTCGTGAAGCTTTAGAAAATGCTATATTAAACTATGAAGGAAGTATGCTTATAATATCTCACGATAGATACTTCTTAAATAAAATCATAAATAAAATTATAGAACTTGAGGAATCTGGTATAAAAGAATATTTAGGTGATTATAGCTATTATGTTCAAAAGAAAGAAAAGCCAACTAGATTCCAAGCTATAGAAAATAACGACTCCGGGAAAACAAAAACTCAAATAAAATCTGAAGTAAAAAAAGTTAAATTAGCTCAAAAAGAACTTAGAATTAAAAAATTAAGATTTAGAGAAATTGAAAAAGAAATTTCTGATACTGAAGAATTACTTGAAAAACTTAATTCAGATCTTTGTCTAGAAGAAGTTTATTCAAATCCAGAAAAATCATTAGAAGTTAATGAAAATATTAAAAATACAAATAAAAAAATAGAAGAACTTTATGAAGAATGGGAAGAACTTAGTGACTTATTAAATGATTTGTAATACAAAAGCACTAGCTTTATTAATTAAATAAAGCTAGTGCTTTTAAATTATTTTATACCAGTAGTTCCAAATCCACCACGATCTTCATTTCCAAAGCTTTCTACTTCTTCAAATTCTATTTCAGGCATAACTTCCATTATTCTAAATTGACCTATTTTATCTCCTTTTCTTATCCAAGTTCCTTTAGTTTCTATTCCTTCTATAACCTCAATATCTTTTCCTTGTAGACAAAATACTGGCATATGCCATTGATCATTATCTCCTATATATGTATCATCAACTACACCTACTGAGTTAGTTTGAATTATGCCCCATGTTTTAAATGTTGAGCTTCTAGGTGCTAAATGCGCTTCCCATCCTCTTGGTAATTCTAATGCAAATCCTAATGGAACCATTCCTCTCTCATCTTTTTTAACAAATATATCTTTATTTGCATATACATCTATCCAATTTCCTTTTGCTATCTTTTTTAATTTAGTAGCACCTTCAAAATATTTAATTCTCATTTTCATAATTAATTATTCCTTTCTTCTGTATTTGTTTTTATAAAAATATAAGTTTTCTATAATATTATAACTATAGAAAACTCATATAATAATCTTTATATACTGTATATATATTTTAATTAACTTTACTTTTAATTATTACTATCTATGTTTAGTAAAAATCAAATTTTAACTTCTTTTCTTCCTGTTTATTATATCTATTACAGTTTCTTTTAGATAATTTGAAATGTTTACTTCATTCCATGATTTATATATTGGTTTTTCATATATTTCTTTATCAATTATTTCTATCACTCTATAATTTCCAGGGCTTAAATTATCAAATATAACAACCCCATTTTTATCTGTTAATTTAGAAATTTCTAATTGAGGTGAAACTCCGTTTATTCTATATAAATTTATTTTTATTCCTTCCATTTTGCTTCCGTTTTTACTTTCCATAAAAACATTAACTATTATCTTCCCCAATTTTCCAGCTTTATTTCTATTATCTCTTTTTTCATTATTCACAAAATCCCCTCCTTAGTCAACCTATAATTTTAAAATATGATTAAACTAAGTTTTTTGGGATTATTTAGAATAAAATAGATAAAATATTTCCTATTGTATTCACATAATTATAATCCTTAAAGTCAAATTCTTTCCTTTTTAAAGGAACTGACATATATATAGCACCTTTTACTTCATCTTCATTTACTATTGGAACTATACAAATAGAATTCCATTTAGGCATAGTTTTATTTTCATTAACTACTTCATCCCAATCAATATCATATAAGCCGTTCCCCTCTTTGAATACATTATCTATAAGATTTCTATTGAAGTATTTTACATTTTTCCATCCTTGTTCTCTTTCTCTTATAGCCATTTCACATATTATTTCATTATTATTATTTATTTTAAATAACATACATTCTCTACTTTCAGTTAATTTAAGTATTTTAGTTAATATGTCATATAATTTAAATTCATTTCTAATATCTTTCTTTATTATTTCAATTATTTTTACTATAGAGGATATTCTTTCATAATCTTTTGAAGCATTTCCAGTCATTATACCTGCTAATCTATCGCTTACTTCTATTTTTATATCAAAAGTCTCATCCCATATCTTAACTATATTTTTTGTTCCTCTTTTAGCTTTATACAAAGCTTGATCTGCTTTACTTATTAACTCTTCCTTCTTTTTAGAATGTTTCGGATACTCAGATATTCCCATACTTATAGTAACTTCTCTTCTACCTCTAAGTATATCTGCCTCTTGTATTTTTTTTCTTATATTATCTGCTTTTTCATAAGCTTCTTCTGAATTCTTTCCTGGACATATTATAACGAATTCTTCTCCTCCATACCTAGAAAAAATATCTTTAATTTCTATTTCTTCTAACACTATACTAGATATTTTTTCTAATACAATATCCCCTGTTTGATGACCAAATTTATCATTTACTCCTTTAAAGTTATCAATATCAAATATAATTAAAGAAAATATATTTTCTGTGTAATTATAATTCATTATTATATTATTCATTGTCTTTTCAAAATATCTTCTATTGTATGCACCTGTAAGCTTGTCTCTTGTCGAACTAATATTTAATTTATATTGCTCTAAAAGAAATATTATAACATTCTCATATTTTTTAATTTTTTCATAGGACTCATAATTTATATTGTTTATTATTTTATCCGATACTAATACAAGTTCTATATCTAAAGGATTATTTATTTTTTCTTCAGTATATTTACTGCTTAATTTTTTATAAAAACAAGCTTTTGTTCTATTTTGAAAAATTTCATTATAAATTTCATTTTGAATCATTTCTTCATTATCAACTACAAAAAAATCAACATTTATTTTTTTACTTAATAATCTATCTTTTATATTTTCATAATTTATTCTATATGAGTAAATAACTTCATTTTTTCTACCATTTTTCATAATTAAAATTGCTGAGGTGGAAAGTGTTTCTCTTATTATAAATTTCATTATAGTTTCAATATTATAAATAATATTTTCTTTAAAATTTACTAAAACAGATTCTGCATCTTGAATTTTATTTAAGTAGCTTTTTTCATATTTCTCTATCACTATTTCTTTAAATTTATTATTTTTCATCATGTTACTAACTTTTATTTCATTCAAAAGTTTATCAATATCTTCATTATTTTTTATCATTGTAGTTATATCCAAATTTAAATTTAACTTTTCATTTGCACAAAAAATAATTTTTTCAAAAATTTTACAAAATATTTTACTTGAAACTATTTTTATTTTGTCTTCTGACTTTTCTTTTCTTATATAACTTGAAAGTATACTTAACCCTTCATAATAATTTTCAAAAGCTAATGAATAACAATTATTTTTTTCGAAGTTTTCTCCAATTATATAATATAACTCTACTTTATTCATATCATTTTTCATATCATTAATTAATCTTAGCCCTTGATTTATTAATGCATTAATAGAATAACTTTTAAATTTATTAGTTATCTTTAAATTTATTACTTCATCTAATTTAGTAAATGAAATTTTATATTTTATATTATTAAAGACTTTCCGTGCTAAATCTGTATAACCTAAATCATTTAATAGTAAAATCAAACTTATCATTTTATTGTCATAAGCTTTTGTATTGTAACTTTCCCTTGAGATTTGCTCTATATATGTTATTTCTTCATAAATATTATTTATATTCTTTAATAACAGTATATTTATAAAATTTGTTTTTATCTTTAAATAGGGTTTTTTATCAATTATACTTTTTATATTCTCATCACTTAATTTATTTATTTTATATTTTAATTTTTCATAATCCCCTAAAGCATAATAATATAATCCATATAAAAGTTCATTTCCACTTGTTTTGTCTATCTCTAATAAAATATTTTTATATTTTATTAATTCACATATATCTCTTTGAATTGCAGATACATAAATAAGGTACTCATATGTTGAATTTAAATATCTCTTTAAATTTTTTCCTGATTTTATAACTTCTAAACTAATTAAAAGATATTTTTTACTTACTTCAAATCTATCTGAATAAGCATATATATTAGCTAGTTGAATTAATGCATTATATTCTAAACTAGCAATTTTATATTTTCTACTAGCCTTTAAAACTTTTATTAAAACCTGTTTTCCTTTTTCTATATCTTTATCTCGTTCTATATATAAGATTCCTCTATTTAATAGATTTTCATAATACTTCTTTCCACTAATTCCTTCTTTAAATACTTTTTCACAATAAGATACATATTCTTCTGCTAAAATAAAATCTCCTTCTTGTATTGAATAACTAAATAATATAAGATATATTTCTCCAATTAATCCAAAATAATTTTCTTTTTTAGCTATATTTAAAGCTCTGTTAGCAAATTCTATTGCTTCCTCTTTGTTTTCAGCATATTTTAAATATAAGGCTTTTATTAAAAAATATTTTGCATATCCTAACTTATATTCGGTCTTTAAAAGGTTTATTCTAGCTATATTAATATTTTCAAATGCCTCTGTATGATTTTCATTTTCTATATGAATTCTAGCAATGTTAAGAGATGTTTCAATTATATATGAATAATTTCTAAGAGTTATTGCTTTTTCATTAGCTTTTTTATAATAACCTAAAGCTTTAGAATCACTTTCAGTCCTTGCATATATATTGCCAATTTCATAAGAAATCTCAAGCATTTCTCCATCACCTAAATAATTTAATATTCTTTTATATATTCTTATTGTTTTTTCATTTTCACCTATCTTATTCATTTTATTAGCATATTTTTTAGCATATATTATCATTTGGTCATATTCTTTTCCCATCTCTAAATGATAGATTAATTCATTATATAATCTCTCTTCTTTATCACAAATTTCCTTTAATATTTTTATAAAATTTAAATGTTCTGAGAACTTGTCCCTTCTATTCATCTTTTTATATATTATTTTTTTATAAAAACAATCTTTAAAATCTACATTTATTCCATTATCATCATAGCTTTCTATAAGTACATTTTTAATCTTTAATTCTGCATATGCTTCCTTTTCTTTTAATGTAACTATAGATTTTTTTAAAAATATGTCCTCTCTAATAGTAAAATTATATACTGCTAATTTTTTAAGAACTGAATACTCAAAAAATGATAATTTTTCTATTTTATCTATATATTTTTCCTCTAAATAAGATATTGAATTAAAAATCATGTATACATATCTATATTTCCAAATTCCATTTTTAGATACATAAATACTTTTATATAAATACATATCTTTTATTTTTTTCATAATTAAATTTGGATTTCCTAATGTATCATTATAAATAACCTCAACTATTTCTGTAATATCATTGGATGTATTAAGTACTTTTCTAGTCATTTCACATGTATAATACTTATTTAACATCTCTATTTTATACTCTTTTATATTTTGATTATATGAAATTTCTTCATAGTACTCTTTAAACTCTTCATCTTCTAAACTTCTATCTAAAGATGCTATTATTAAAATATTTTCCAAAGTCCTTAAGTTTTCAATTAAATGCTTAAAAAAATTTCTACAAATTTTATTTCTTTTATCTAAATCATCAATTATTAAAACCATAGGAGCAATTCTAGAATGTTCATCTATAATTTTTAATCCTGAATTTATAGTTTTATACATTTCCTTAATATCTTCAGTAAAAGAAAGATTATATCTTTTTTTAATCTTTTCTGAAAAATCATCAGTAAACTTTTCTAACTCAAGCCTAAATCCATTACTATAATTATATTCTTTAGCACACTTGTTCCATCTAAGTTTAACTTCATTTTTTATCTTAAAAATTGAAAAAATATTTGTAATATAATTATATTCAAGTCTACTTTTTACCTCTTTTAATAATCTAGTTTTCCCAACGCCCATTCCGCCATCTAATAATATTGCTTTTGAAGAAGATTTTCCTTTTGCTATATCACAATAAGTTTTTAAAATATTGCCTAATTCTACGTCTCTTCCTACAATGTCAATATGCTCTTCTATCTTTTGTATATTTTTCATTATAAATTTTTTATTTTTACTAGAAATTTTTCTATTTAAATATTCTATTAAAGTATTGATATCTTGTACTTTATTTTTATTTATATTGTTTAATATTATTTCTATTTCTTTTAATTTATAAAACTTATCATGTACAGATATTTCAACTATTTCTTGAATTATTTTTATTAAATAATCTAAATTTATTCTTCCATCATTATAAATATCTTTTTTCCCTAAATTTTCAATGTTATTACAACTTAAAATTATACCGTCTAATTTTCCAAATTCACTAGTAATTATATTAGGTAACTTAACAGTTCCAATACCATCTTCGCAATTTATTTTAATATCATCTAATGTTAAATTAGAATAGCTAAATCCTTTTAACATTAAAGTATTAACAATAGCTAAAATATCAAAAATTACTAGTAAAATTTTTTCTTCATCTACGATTCTTAAATATTCTTTTATATCAACTTCATTTTTACTTATTTCACTTATAAACCCATGTTTTATTTTTTCTAATCTTATACCATCAATTTCCTTTATACTTATTAACTCATAAGTCTCATATATTCCCTCAAAATTAAAATTTTTTATAGACTTAAAATTATTACTTATATATCTTATTGTAGATTTATCTATAGCATAATCACTAAGTATAGTTAACTTAAATTCTTTATTTTTCACTTTGTCTAAAACTTTATATTCAGATATAGCATTAAAATTTTTAATATTATTTTCTATTTCATATCTTTTATTAACAATTCTCATAATCTCACACCCTTACTATAAATATATTATGAATTAAACTACAAATATTAAATCATAATAATAGTATTTAAATATTATAAGTAAAAGAGTTTATTTTCATCTAAATCTCTTTAATGTGTACTGGCTTTGAAACATAATATTATTACAATATATAATATTTTTTATCAAATCCATCTTACTTGTATGTATATCTATTTATATCTATATCAATTTTACCATATTAAGGAATTTTAACCAATAAAATTCCCTCTAAAAGTAACTTTATGTCTTTTAGAGGGATTACTATTAATTTTTATACTAATTCTTTACTTAAAATTTCTATTTCTTCTATCTTCTCTTCTTTAACTCCATTTATTAAAATGTTACTTATAACTCCTACTATAGCCGCAAAGCTTAAGCCTGTTAAAGCAACTGTATTAGTAATTTTAATTCCTATTATAAATCCAAAGTTAGCTTCAATTATTGGATTTATTTGAGGTGCTATTAATCCAGTAATTATTATTAATGCCATTACTATTACATTTTTATAATCAAATTCTACTTTTTCTAATTTAATAGTCTTTGCTCCTATTAAAGCTATCATTGAAAATAACATTAAACTAATTCCACCCATTACTGGCTCTGGAATTGTTCTTATTACCATTCCAAATTTCGCTATAAAGCTTAATAGTATAGCAAATATTGCTGTTAATCTTAAAAGTGACGGATCATAATTTTTAGTTATTGCTAATACTCCTGTATTTTCTCCATAAGTTGTGTTAGCTGGTCCTCCTAATAAAGCTGCTACAAATGTAGCTAATCCATCTCCCAATAAAGTTCTATTTAAACCTGGATCTTTTATAAAATCTTTTCCTACTACTGAACCATTTGTTGTTATATCTCCAATATGCTCCATAAATACTGCTAATATTACTGGTACTATTATCACTACTGCTCCTATATCAAATTTAGGAAAAGTAAAGTTTGGTACAGATATTAAAGCTGCTTGTCCTATGGCTGTTGTATCTATAAATCCCATAAAATATGCTGCTAAATATCCAACTACTACTGCAAGTAAGATTGATATTTGTTTTATAAATCCTCTTCCAAAAAATCTAATTAAAAGTGCTGTTCCAAGTGTTATAAATGCTAAAATATAACTTTTACTTGCCATATTTAATGCTGTAGGAATTAAATTTAATCCTATTACCATTATCATTGGTCCTACAACTTGTGGTGGTAAAACTTTTTTTATTTTATCCATTCCAATTTTTTTTATTAAAAATGATACTAATATATATACAAGTCCTGCTATCATCATTCCACCTTGTGCATATCTTAAATCACCATATGTTTCTTTAACCACTCCAATTACTGCTATAAAAGCAAATGATGAACCTAAAAATACTGGTACTTTTCCTTTTGTACATATATGAAATATTATAGTTCCCACTCCAGCTGTAAAAAGTGCTACTGAAGGATCTAACCCTGTAAGCATTGGAACTAATACTGTAGCTCCAAACATAGCGATTAAATGTTGAATTGCTAAAATACATCTAAAACCATTTTCCTTTAATGTTCTTTCTTTTTTAAATTCATTTTTTTCAAATAGTTGCATTATTATCAAACTCCTTATTAATTTATTAAGGAGAAATCTAAATTTCTCCTTTATTAGCCTCTCTGGACTAATTTAAAAGGTATAAAAAAACTTCTTACAAATCCAATTTTTGGCCGTAAGAAGTTATAAATTCCATAACTATTAAAACTATTAATAAAAATAGTTTTTCTTATTTTCTTACATGCCTCTCTGGACAAGTTTAAAGATTTTCTTGATTATATCATACTTTATTAACATATTGCAATATTTTTCTTTAAGGTACATATATTTTTTTTATTTATAAATACTAATCATATAATATTAATTATTTAATAATTTTATAGAAAGGAGAAATAATACAAATTTAATATTTGTATTAATTTTATTATGAAAAATAAATTTAAACTTATATTCTTATCATTATGTATTTTAGTATCAATTATATCTTTTATACCAATAGAAGCTTTTTCTATGTCTGATGAAAAAGTAATCTATTTAACTTTTGATGATGGCCCTTCTAAAGGCCCTTGTAGTGAAATTTTAGATATTTTAAAAGAAGAAAATGTAAAAGGAACATTTTTTATTTTAGGAAATGAAATAAAAGGAAATGAAGATGTTTTAAAAAGAATTTATGATGAAGGACATTCAATAGGACTTCACAGTATGACTCACGAAAAGAAAAATCTTTATAATAATGAAAATGATTTTTTAAATGAAATGGTTCAAGTTCAAGATCTTATAGAAAAAACTGTAGGATTTAAATCAAATATTTTACGTTTTCCTTTTGGAGCTAATAACAATACATATAAACTAAAAAAATCTCTTGTTGAACTTCTTCATAATAATAATTTTAAAATTTATGATTGGACAGTAGATACTAGAGATGGAGAACTTTATAATTCCTCTCCTGAAACTTTTATTAAAAACTCTAAATCAAAGGATAATAATATAACACTTTTAATGCATTGTGGAAGTGCTAATAAAAATTCCCCTAAAGCTTTAAAAAGTATAATATCTTATTATAAAGAAAATAATTATATATTTAAAACTATTGATCAATCTACTCCAGAAATATTCCATTATGTAAAATAAAAAAAAAGGAGTTTCACTAATGAAACTCCTTTTATATTTTTTTTCCTATCATTTTTACTATATCTTTAAACTCTCTAGGTTTACTAAAATAATACCCTTGAATTATATCACATAATATATTTTTTAAGTAATCTACCTGCTCTTTTTCTTCTACTCCTTCTGCTACTACATCTATTCCTAATTGATGAGAAAGATTTATTATGTTTTCAACAATACATCTACTTTTTAAATTTTGATTTAAATCAGTTACGAAGCTTCTATCAATTTTTAAAACATCAATAGGTAATTTAGTTAAATAGTTTAAAGAAGAATAGCCTGTACCAAAATCATCTAAAGCTATAGTTGCTCCTAATTTTTTTATATCTTTCAGTATTTTTATATTTTTATCAAAAGATTTCATAAGAATACTTTCAGTTATTTCTATTTCTATATATTTTAAATCTACATCATATTTTTCTCTAAACTCCTGTAAATCTCTCAATATAGTATTATATCTCAATTGTAATTCTGATAAATTAATTGCTATTTTAAAATTATCATAACCTAAATTTAATAATTCTCTAATTTTTTTGAAAACCTCTTCTAAAATAAAAGTACTTATTGGAATTATAAGTCTTGTCATTTCAGCAATTGGAATTAATTCTCCAGGACTTACTTGCCCTAATTCACTACTATTCCATCTTAATAATGCTTCAAATCCTATAACCTTTCTATTTGAAACAAATACTTTTGGCTGAAATAAAACATAAAACTCTTCTTTTTTTATAGCTGTTCTAAGACATCTTTGTATATCATAAGTACGACTAAACTCCTTAGATATACTATAATCAAAAAATGCAAAGTTTCCTTTTCCAGTTTTTTTAGCTATAGTTAATGCAGCATCTGCATTTTTTAATAATCCGTAAAATTCTAATCCATTATGAGGTGAAACAGATACTCCTATACTTCCATTTATATATAAATGCTTTCCTCTATACACTATTGGATAATCAAAAATATCCATTATGTTATTTAAACATTCTTCTAGATATTCTTTTGAATCTACATTTTCAAAAAAAATTATAAATTCATCTCCATTATGCCTACATATGTATTCATTAGATAACATTTTCTTTGTAAGTCTTAATCCAACTTCTCTTAATACAAAATCTCCAGCTTGATATCCAAAAGATTCATTAATAAACTTAAAGTCATCTAAATCTAATAATATAAGTGAGCATCTTCCATTTGCACAAACTAATCTTTTATTTATTAATCTTACAATTTCTTCTTTTGTTTTAAAGCCAGTTATATTATCATGAGATAGTAATTTTTTTAATTCTTCTCTTTTTATTACTTCTTCAGTTTTATCTTTTATTATTCCTATAAGTAAATCTTCTTTTTTCTTTAAGCTTATATTTAAATAATAATCTTTTTGGTTATAAAATATTATTTCCTCTTTTAACACAGAACCTTCTCTTATACTATTATAATTTTCAATAAAACCTTCTTTAGTTTTTATACAATCAATAAATTCATCTAAAGAGAAAGAATATTCAAATGATTCAGATATTTGCTTTGCAAAATTACCTATCAATGTAACATTTTTTTCTATATTATCTATTTTTATGAATGTATCATTAGAAAATTCTTTTAAGATTTCTATAATTTCTAAATTTTTTATTATATTATTATTTTTAAATATTATATTTCCATTGAAGATTTCTAAATTACTTATTTTTTCTTTCAGTCCATTAATTTCATATTTAAGTTCTAAAATACAAATATCTAAATTTCCGCTTATATTTATTTCTTTTCCAATTTTTGAATACTTTATTTTTAAAAATACATCCTTTTCTATTAATTGGAGAAGTTTCATTATTCCTTTTATATCTGAATTTAAATCTTCTTTTGTTGAAATATTATTAAATTCAAAATCCCCATTTGTAATATTCCAACGAACCCCAATTAAAGAAGAGAGTTTTTCTTTTATCATCCCCATACCATTTTTCATATTTATAAAACCCCATTTATTACTCTTCTTCTTTTATATCACTTACCGCTTCTTCCTCTTTTTGATTTTTTTTATCACTAACTAAACTTGCTACTAAAGCAGCACTAGCAGCAACTAATATTGCTAATCTACCTGCCTTTCTTAATTTCATATTTATCATCCTTTCTAATTATATTTAAATACATTATAACCCATTTATAATTAATTTTTCTATATTTTTATTTAAAACTATTATTTTCTTTTATATATTCATAATTTCCTTCTTTTAGCTTATTTATAAGTGTTTCCTTTGATATATCCATATCATCACATAAATCATCTAAATTACTATAAAAATCTCTTAATTTTAAATTTATTATACTAACTAAAATATTTACATCCATATTTTCTATATCCATTTTAAATTCCTCCTTTATTTAATTATTATCTACTTATTTTTTATTATATCATCTTTTTTAATTTTTCTTTTTCTTTTATCATAAAATATATTGATATTATAAATGTTACAATTTCTACTACTGGTGTAGTAATCCATACACCATTTAACTTAAATACTAATGAGAATATCTCTAAAAAGACTATTATTAGTATAAGCCCTCTTAATAGAGATATCATTGTTGATATTTTTGAGCTCTCTATAGATTGAAGAACTCCCACATTTAAAATATTTATTCCCATTGGTATAAACGCTATAAAATATATTTTTATACCCAAACTAGCTATCTCATCTAATTTATTATTTCCTTTTGCGAATATCTTTATTATCATATATGGATCTATTATTCCTAATAAGAAAAATGCTCCTCCTACTATAATAATTATTTTTAATCCTATTTTATAAGTATTTAGAACTCTATTATTTTTTCCTCCTCCATAATTAGTACTAATTATAGGTTGTATTCCTTGAGCTATTCCATTAAATATAGCTATAACTATAAGAGAAAAGTTAGCAATTATACTATAAGCAGATATAGAAATATCTCCACCTAATTCTTTTAATTTAATATTAAAAAGTATTATTACCACTCCAGCTGATAATTCTACTATAAAACTTGAAAAGCCATTTGCAAGTATTCTTTTTGAATATCTAAAATTTAAAGCTTTAATAGAAATTTTTATTTTATTTTTTTTCATTATAAAATGAAAAGCCAAAATAATAATTCCAACTAATTGAGCTGTTGTTGTAGCAATTGCGGTCCCTCTCATTCCCATATTTAATGGAAAGATAAGAATATAATCTAAAATTATATTTGTTATATTAGAACCAATAATAGCCCACATAGATATTTTAGGACTTCCATCATTTCGTACAAAAACATTTAATGTTAATGATAAAATAAAAAGAATACTCCCCCAAAATATTATCTCTAAATATTCTTTTACACAAGTAAAAATTATTCCTGAAGCTCCTAATAATCTTATTATGTCATTTATAAAATAAAGACCAAATACAGTAATTAATAAACTCATTATTATTGTTATAAATATTGATAACGTAAATATTTCATTTAATGTTTCGTATTTTTTCTTTCCAATATTTATAGATAATAAAGTAGCTCCACCAATCCCAGTTAATAAAGAAATAGCTGCAAAAATATTAAAAAATGGTATTCCTAAATTTAATGCTGCAAGTCCTCTTTCGCCCATTCCTCTTCCTATAAACATTGTATCTAAAAATATACAACAAGATAATCCAAGCATTCCTAAAATACTAGGAATCATATAATCTAAAACAAGTTTTCCTAAATTATCGTGCAATAAATCATTATTCTTCATAAAAATCCCCCTTTTCTAGTAAATTTAATTAAATAAACCTCATTTTATTGGTAAAATTTTCTTATAAATTGATAATGAGGTGTTTTATGAAATTAATTACAATTGATTTAGATGGTACTCTTCTAAATTCTAACCACCAAATAAGTAATAAAGATATTTGTACAATCAAAAAAGCTCAAAGTTTTGGTGTAACAGTTGTTATATCTACTGGAAGAACTTTCGATTCTGCTAAATCTATATTAGAAAACTATAATATAGTCGTTCCATATATAATAACTTGTAATGGTTCAATAATTAATGATTTTTCTGGAAATATACTTTATTCTTTTCCTGTAGATAAATCTTCCCTTGAAAAAGTTATAAGTTTTCTTCATTTTAATAATTATTATTTTAGCTTAGCTTCTTCTGACTCAAGAATTTTCCCTAAATATAATAAAAACATACTAATGGCAGACTTTTATGAAGCAAAAATAAGTAATCCTGATTTAAAAGAAGAAGATTTAGATAATTTAATAAATTTATTTTATGACGGAAAAACTTTTGATGGGAAAGTTTTTAATAACATCCAAGATATAATTTCTACTGAAGAAGACATATATGGTATATGTGCTGTTTCTTTTTCAAATGAAAAACTTGAAAATGGAATTAAATCTTTTAAAGATATAAAAAATTTATCTATTTTTAAATCAGCATACAATAATTTTGAACTTATAAATAAAAATTCTTCTAAAGGTCAAGCAGCAAAACTTTTATGTAATCATTTAGGCATTGATCTTAAAGATACAATGGCTATAGGAGATAACCAAAATGATCTAAGTATGTTTGAAATTGTTCAATTTAGTGTGGCTATGGAAAACGCATATGATTCTATAAAAGAGAAATGTTCTTTTGTAACTTTAAATAACAACTCATCAGGTGTTGGACATGCTATTGAAAATATTTTAGAATTAACTGTTTAAAAATATCTATTAAAAAAAAGCAACATTTACTAGGTTACCCCTTTAAAATGTTGCTTTTCTCATTAATCTCTAATTTCTATTTCTTTATCACCATCATAGAAATCTTGGAATGTATATTTCTTTCCATCTTTTTCAAAACCTAATATAGCATCCATACTAATATTCTCAGCTGCTTTGAAAATTGATTTATCTACACCATCAAATTTCTCTTTTAGCTCTTTGATTAAATCTTTTATTTCATATCTCTTATTCCCTATTTTTTCCGCCGCTACCATACATGCACAATTTAATGGCCATATACCACTATAATTTATAAATCTTCTTATATAATCTTCTTCAATAAAGTACATTGGTCTTATAAGCTCCATATTTTCAAAATTATTTGCTTTAAGCTTAGGCATCATAGTTTTAAAATTACCAGCATATAAAACATTTAGAAGTGTTGTTTCTATAACATCATTATAGTGATGACCTAATGCAAGTTTATTACATCCAAGTTCTTGTGCTTTAGCATAAAGGGATCCTCTTCTCATTCTTGCACAAAGATAACATGGATATTCTCTTGATTTTTCATCTATTACATCAAAAATTCCAGATTCATATATGTATACAGGAATATTTAAATATTCACAGTTTTCTTCTAAAAGCTTTCTTACGTGTGGATGATATCCAGGATCCATTGCTATAAATTCTAGTTCAAATGGTACCTGTCCATGCTTTTGAAGTTCTTGAAGTAATTTTGCTAAAAGAAGTGAATCTTTTCCTCCTGAAATAGCAACTCCAATTTTATCTCCTTCTTCTATTAGATTATATTGTTTAACAGCCTTTACAAACTTAGACCAAATATGTTTTCTATATCTTTTAACTATACTTCTTTCAATTTCCTGAAGACTCTTTTTTTCTTCTTCTGGAATAATTCTTTCACAGCCTTTACCAGCTATACTATTCATTAAAAATCACCTCATTCATCCATAAATTATAACATATTTTATATCCTTTTAAAAATAATTTATGATTAAGAGCCAAATCAAATTAGATTTGGCTCTTAATATTAATATGGATATGAATTTATATTTGAGCATATAGTAACATTTAACTGCTTGTCGCCTACTACTTTCTTATAAGAACAAAGGAATTCATTTAACTCATTATCAGTTAAATCAACTGTTTTTTCACTTAATAAAGTTACGTTAACTCCTTCTAAAACTACCTTCAAATTATTTATTTCATTTTTTATTTCATATTCTTCAATAGATTTTTTAACTATTTTTTTATTATATTTTTCTTCAAAGCTCATTTTTTTTCTTACATCTTCATAAGTTCCGCTATCAAGGTTAACATTTAATCCTAGATTAGCCATTGATCCTTCTAATCCACTTATATCAAAGCCATATCTTTCCATCATCTTTTTTTGTATTTCAAATAATTTTTTTTCTGATATATTATTTTCAGTCATATATTTTGATATTTCTGAAGCATATTCTGCCATATTCATTGAACCAGATTGAGTCTTATAAAATAAGTCAAACATATAGCCTTCAAATTTATCTACATCGCCATCATTTACTTTGTTTTTTAATTCATTAAAATCTATAACTTTTCCGTCACCCATTTTAGAATCCTCCTAGTAGTTTCTATAATTATATTATATATTAATATTTTTATAAAAAAAAGGCTACATAAAACTTCGTAACTTAAAATTACAACTTTCTTATGTGCCCCCTTTTATATTATTTATTTTTTTTCTTTTTTATTCCTATAACTCTTGTTTCTATCACTCTTTCATTTTTATTTATAGGCTTTTTCGCATTTCTTGCTAATTTAAACTGCCCATACATTCCAATCAATAATACTGGAATTACAAATCCTCCAAGTGATTCTACTAATATGAATATAGGTGCTAAAACACCAATTGCTATAAGAAAAATATTAACATCATACTTATCACAAAGTTTAGAGTACATGTATATTGAATACCCACTATATACTATTGAAAATACCAATCTTAATATTGATGCAATATCATTAGTATAGCTTCCAAAAATCATAACTCCTATCAAAGTTGCAATAAAGAAGTAATTTCCTTTACCAAGTTTTATAAGTTGATAGAAGTTTCCTATTGGTATCCATGCAAGCCAAGGTCTGTTAACCTTTTCAGCTTTAGAAATATTATATATTGCAAATCCAGTTACTATATAATTAGCTAATGCAAATAAAGCTGATAACATTAATATCCCCATAATAGCGCTTTGTATTTCTGGCGTAAGTGCTTCTAAATTCATTAAGTTACCTCCCCATTCTCTCTATGTTTGTATTTTACCATAATTTAATGTATTTGTCTTTAACTTTTTAAACTTTTGTAGAATAATGTAAACTTTTCATACATAATTTAAATTTAGTAAAGTTATTTTACTAAACTTTTCTCACGTACTAGGAGGTGCCTGTATATGGAAAAAAAATGTTCTTGCCATAATAAAAGAAAGGTTAGTTTAATTCCTGCTAATCAATTAACATGTAATAACTCTGAAGATTATCAACCAAAAGGTAATGCCAATTCTCCTGAACCAAACGATGGAACATTTATTCATCATGAAGACAATAGTTTTTCAGCCAACGGTGTTGTAAGATATGGTGAAGAAACTGATGTAGATGATATATAAATTTTCTAAAATAAAAAAGGATTTGAAATAAATCAAATCCTTTTTTATTATATTAATTTTGATATTTTATTAATGATAAATTCTATAAATTTACCATCTTCTAATAATCCAAAATTTACTTCTTCAACTGTAATATTGTTATTCACAAATATTTTTTTAAAACTCTCATCTTTTTCTGAGTATATATCTTTAGAAAAATGATATCCTTTAGTCAACAATAATGGTTTAAACTTAACATTATTTATTCCTATTGATAAAAGATTTTCAATTACATTTTTTGATTCTTCTTTTCTATTTAAGCTTAAATATTTTAAATTATCATAATTTTTTTCTATTTCAAATTTAAAATCATCACTTATTTTATCTATTAATCCATCTTCTCTTCCATGAGAAATTAAAATTGTACATTTATCACTTGTTAAACAATTTTCTATAAAATCTTTTTTATAACTTAAAATAGGATTTGTTACTATTATCTCTTTAAAATTAATTTTATTTTTATTTATAAGCTCATCTATTTTTCTATTTTCTTTTCCATCAGATAAAACTAACTTAACTAAAATTAATTTTTCATATTCTAAAGCTTTTATTTCTTCGATTTTATCTTCTAAACTTTTTACTCTATCATCTTTTAATTTGTCTATTATCCTATTTGATGTAAATCCAACAAATGAATCTATACTAAACTCTTCTTTTATTTTCTCTAAAAATGGCTTAAATTGTTTTTCATAACCTTCTATATTAGAAGTACCAAACGCACTTACTAAAATACATTCTTTCATTAATTACTTTCCTTTATACAGAACTCTTCATATGCTTTTAAGAATTTTTCTATATGTTCTTTATTATGATAAACTGATAAAAATAATGCTTCAAATTGTGAAGGTGGTATATTAAATCCTTTTTCTATCATATGAAGAAAATATCTTTTAAATCTTTCACCATCACATTTTTTTACTTTTTCATAACTATCAACAACTTCATCATCACTAAAGAAAATAGTCATCATTCCACCAACTCTATTAAATGCTACATTTATTCCATATTTTTTTGATATTTCTTTTACCCCATCTACAAGAATTTTTCCTACTTCCTCAATGTGATTATAATATTTTTCTTTATTTTCTTTTAATTTATTTAATGTCGCAAGTCCTGCACTAACTACTACTGGATTACCAGACATAGTTCCAGCTTGATATACTCCACCTAATGGAGCTAACATTTCCATTATTTCACGTCTTCCACCATATGCTCCACAAGGAAGTCCTCCTCCTATTACTTTTGCATAAGTAATAAGATCTGGCTTTTCTTTAAATAATGCTGATGCACCTTGATAACTTGCTCTAAATCCACTCATTACCTCATCAAAAATTAAAAGTGATCCATTTTTATCACATTCTTCTCTAAGAGTTTTCATGAAACTCTCTTTTGATTTCATAACTCCCATATTCCCTGCTACTGGCTCTATTATTACACAAGCTATTTCATTTCCATATTTATTGAATATCTCTTTTATATTTTCTTCATCATTATATCTAGCTATAATAGTATTTTTAACTATATCTTTTGGAACTCCAAGAGATCCTGCTATTCCATCAGTTAAAACTCCTGAACCAGCTTCTATTAAAAATCCATCAAAATGCCCATGATAACATCCCGCAAATTTAACTATTTTATCTCTCTTAGTCCATCCTCTTGCAAGTTTTATAGCACTCATAGTTGCCTCAGTTCCTGAATTAACCATTCTTATCATATCCACATTAGGCATTTCTTCGCATAAAAATTTAGCTAAATCTAATTCACCTTTTGTTGGCGCTCCAAAAGCTAAAGCATCTTTTGCACATTCACAAATAGCTTTAACAACATCTTCATCACAGTGTCCTAAAATCATAGGTCCCCATGCAAGAACAAAATCTATATACTCTTTTCCATCTTCATCTTCAATTATAACTCCATGACCTTTTTTAATTACTTTTGGAGTTATTCCCATGCCATTAAATGATCTAACAGGACTATTTACACCACCTGGCATATACTCTTTTGATTGATTAAATATTTCTAAATTCATATAATCTATCTCCTATTTTTGTAACATTCTACTAGCTTCTAATGCATGATAAGTTATTATTATATCTGCTCCTGCTCTTTTTATTGAAATTAAAGTTTCAAGAATTGTTCTTTCTTCGTCTATTAATCCCACTTTTGCAGCAGCTTTAATCATTGCATATTCACCACTAACATTATAAGCTGCAAGTGGTAAATTACAGTTATTCCTTACATCTCTTATTATATCTAAGTATGCAAGAGCTGGCTTGACCATAACTATATCTGCTCCTTCTTCAATATCTTCTTTCACTTCTCTTATAGCTTCTAATCTATTAGCTGGATCCATTTGATAAGTTTTTCTATCCCCAAAACTTGGTGCTGAATTAGCAGCAGCTCTAAATGGTCCATAATATGCAGAACAGTATTTAGCTGAATAGCTCATTATAGGAACATTAATAAAACCATTTTCATCTAATATATTTCTTATAGTTCCTACTCTTCCATCCATCATATCTGAAGGCGCAATCATATCTGCTCCTGCTTTTGCATGAGATAATGCTATTTTATTTATGTATTCTAATGTTTTATCATTATCTACATATTCTCCATCTAATATTCCACAATGTCCATGATCTGTATATTCACACATACAAACATCTGTAATTACTAATAAATCTTTATTTATTTCTTTTATTCTTCTAACAGCTCTTTGCACAATACCATTTTCAGCAAAAGCTTCACTTCCACAACAATCCTTATGTTCTGGAACTCCAAATACCATTATTCCTTTTACTTTACATTCTACAACTTCATCTACTAATTCATCTAATCTATCTACTGAATAGTGATAAATTCCTGGAAGAGATGATATTTCTTTTTTTATTCCTTCTCCTTCAACTACAAATATTGGGAATATAAAATCTGATGGAGAAATACTAGTCTCTCTAACTAAACTTCTCATATTTTCATTTAATCTTAATCTTCTTCCTCTTTTTATCAATTAAAACACTTCCTTAATTTATATTAAATTTACTATTTCTTCTAAAAATCCTTCTTCAGAATGTTTTTTACAAACTTTTGGTGAAAAACCATGATCAATTAAAGCTTTTGCTGTTATAGGTCCTATGGCAATAGCTTCTTTTTCTTTTAATTTGTCTAAGCCTATAATCTCTATCATATTTTCTACTGTTGTTGGACTTGTATATAATACTATATCAACATCTTCAAAGCTTCTAGTATCATAAACATCTCCTTTTACTGTATCATAAATATTAACTCTATCTACTCTAGCTCCAATTTTTGAAATTTCTTCTTGAAGATAAGTTCTTCCCTTAAGAGATGTAGGTATAATTACATTATCTCCTTCTAATATAAATGGCTTTATTTCTTTAAATAAACCTTCTGAAATAAAGCTTTTTGAAGTAGCTTTTGGAACTATTCCTCTCTTAAGTAAAGCTTTTTTTGTTGCACTTCCTATTGCATAAAAATTACCTTTAATACTTCTTATATCATATTCTTTTTCTATTAAATAATCAAAAAATATATTTACACCATTTATTGATGTGAATATTAAATGATTATATTCTTTAAGCTTTTCTAAATAAGTATCTAAATTTTCTTTCATACTATTTATCTTAATAGAATTTATTTCTGTTACATAAGCTCCCATATCTTTTAATGAAGCTTTTAAGTTTTTAGATTGTTCTTTACTTCTAGTTATGCAAATATTTTTCCCAAATAAAGGCTTTTTAATAAACCAATCAAGATTTTCATTTAATGAAACAACATCACCTACAACAATTATACAAGGTGATTCTAATTTAGCTTCTTTAGCTAAAGAACCTATATTTTCTAATGTCCCAATCACTTTTTTTTGCTTTGATGAAGTTCCTTTCATTACAACTGCACTTTTTGTATTCTTATCTTTTCCATATTTTATAAGCTCACTTGTTATAATATCTATATTTTCAAGTCCCATCATAAATACAAGAGTTCCATTTTCTTTACTTAAAGCTTCAAAGTTAACATTTAAACTTTTAGCAGACATTCCTGTTACTATATGAAAACTTTGAGATATCCCTCTATGAGTAATAGGAATACCAGCATAATTTAGAACTGAAATTGGTGAAGTAACTCCAGGTATAACTTCAAATTCTAAACCTTCATCTAAAAGTGCTAATGCTTCTTCTCCACCACGTCCAAATACATAAGGATCTCCACCTTTTATCCTTCCAACTATATGACCTTTTTTTACAAGACTTACAAGAAGTTCATTTATTTCTTCTTGTTTCATTGAATGAGCATTTGGCTTTTTACCACAATAATAAATTTCACAATCATCATTTAAAAAATTTAATACATTAGTTGATACAAGTCTATCATAAACTACTGCTGTACATTTTTCTAATATTCTTTTTGCTTTTAACGTTAAAAGCTCTTCATCTAATGGGCCTGCTCCAATTAAATATGCTTTCCCTTTCATAGTAAATCACCTATCCTCTTAATATACTTTCTGCTAATTCTTCCCCTAAAGCTATATTATTTTTTATATTTCCTTCAATATCTTTTATAACTAGCTTTCCATTTACCTTATAAGCTCCTTTTAAATAAAGTTTGTCTCCATTTATTTCAGAATATATACCAATTAAGCTGTGACAATCTCCATTTAATCTTTTCATAAAACTTCTTTCCGCATCAACTGCTATTCTAACCTCTTTATTATCAAGAGATTTTATAATATCTAAGTCTTCAAATGTTTTTAGACATTCTATTCCTAAAGCTCCTTGACCTACTGCTGGTAAAAATTCTTTTGGATCAAAATATTCTGTTATAATATCCTCCATACCTAATCTCTTCAATCCAGCTGCTGCAAGTATAATTCCATCTAGTCCTTGCTCTTCCATTTTTTTAATTCTAGTTTGTACATTTCCTCTTATAGGAACAATTTCTAAATCAGGTCTCAAATGCTTTAGCATCTCAGCTCTTCTAATACTACTAGTTCCTATTTTTCCACCTTTTTTTATATCTTTTAATAATCTTCCATTAGAAACAAGAACATCTCTCACATCTTCTCTTTCTGGCATTGCTGCAAGTACAAATTCTTCTTCTAATTCATATGGAACATCTTTCATACTATGAACTGCTAAATGAGATCTTCCATCTATTAATGCCTTTTCAATCTCTTTTATAAAAAGTCCTTTTCCACCTATTTTGTTTAAAGCTACATCAAGCCTTCTATCTCCCTCTGTAACCATTAAAAGTTTTTCACTATCAATTCCTTTTTTATCTTTTAAAAGCTTCATAACATAATCTGCTTGAACCTGTGCTAATAAAGATTTTCTAGTTCCAATAATATATTTCATAAAATCCACCTATCCTAAACTAAATCTTTAAATATTTTCAAAAAACATCCTTAAAGTAGTTTCTCCCTTTCCCTTAAAAAAAATAAATTTAAAATCATCACTGTGAATGAATTCTAATATTTCTTTTTTATCTTCTCTATTTTTAATTTTATTTCTAATTTTTGTGGTATATTCAATAAATGAATCTAAATCATCTATTGTATTTTCTATTTTACTTTTTATAAACATAGCTCCTTTAGGATTTTTTCCTTTAACATTTAATGCTACATTTATATTTTTACTACTTACTGAACTTTGCATAACAAACATTCCTTCGTCTGCATCTGTACAGTTTAAATATATTTTATCCATTTCATTACAATCATTTATTATCTCTTTTAAAGTATTTTTTTCATTTATACATACTATTATTAAATGATTTCCTTTTAAAAAAGATTTTTTATAACCTTCATTTATTAAATTAATTTTTTTCAAGCCTTTTATTTCATCTATTATTTCTTTTCCTATAACAGTAACATTTGCATTTGATTTTATTAATGTTTTTATTTTTATAAGTGCAGCTTTTCCGCCACCTATAACCAATACATTTAACTTTTTTCCAAACAAGGCTATATTTAAATACTCACTATTTTCTAGAAGAATATCTTTTTCAATATTTCTAAGCATTCTTCTTCCCTACCCTTCAACGCTTCTTCCTTTAAAACTTTTATTGCTTTATTAGAATAGAAATTTCCCATACTTTCTATCATTTTCTCAACAATTTTATTTTCTTCCTTACTTTTCTTTTTATATGTATCATATCTTTTACTTACTTCATTCAATTTATTTTCCCTTATTTTATTTATATAAGGCGAAATATCTCTTAATTTTTCCCATTCTTTATACTCAAGAATATATTTATCTATAATCCATTTATAACTTTCCATTCTTTCTCTTCTAAGATGCTTATTTTTATCATCAATCTTACTTATATCATCTATATTTAAAATTTTAAATCTGTCTATTTTATAAAGTTCTAAATCAACATCTCTTGGAAGTGCTAAATCATATATATTTATTTTCTTACCTACTTTTTCTAAATCTTCTTTTCTAATAACTGTATGTGGTGCAGATGTACAAGATATTATTCCATCCATACTATTTATAAAGAGATTTTTTTCTCTGAAATCTAAAACTTTAACTCTATAATCAGAAATATCTACTTTGCTCTTATCTCGGACAACTATATATATTTCCTCAATACTTCTATGAGAAATAAGATTTTTAACAACAAGTTTTCCAACTGAACCATAACCTAAAACCATTACTTTTTTTCCATCTTCTTCAATCACTTTATTTACACTTATTGAAGCAGATGAAACTGGAATTTTATAAAGATTTGCTTCCTTTCTAAATCTTTTTCCACAAGTTACAGCCTCTTGAAAAAGTCTTAAAAGCTTATTTTTTACGAGTTTATTTTCTAAACTAAAGCTATATGCTTCTTTTATTTGACCTAAAATTTGATCTTCTCCTAATATTTTAGAATGAAATCCACAAATCACTCTAAATAAATGTTCTATTGCTTTTTCTCCTTTTGATATAAAAACGTAATCAATATACTTTTTATCAAAATCAAAAGCTTCAAAAAATTTTTTTAATATTTCTTTATCTTCTAAAAAATAATTAAAATAAATTTCTGTTCTATTGCAAGTGCTTAAAACTACTATTTCTTCTATTTCATCTCTTAAATAATTTATAGCATTTTCTCTTTTTTTAGGATTTACAGAAAACTTTTCTCTTATTTCTAAAGGAGTATCTTTTTTTATTCCTATTAATCCAATCATAATTTTACTCCTATTAATTTAATTTCAATTAATATTTTAACATAAATCTTATAACTAAAGTTATTTTTTTCTACATATATATATTATAACTTTTTACTTATATTAAAAAGCTGAATTTCAAAATGAAATCCAGCCTTTAATAAATTTATATTAGTAATTTTGAGTATTTGGATATTTTATTCCGCTCCAATATACATTGTTTTTAATTATTACTTTATCACTTAATTCAACACCTTCAAGAGCCCATTTTTTCCACTCCATGAAGCCTGTTCTGTCAATAATATATCCAATATGCTCTTTTCCTTCTGGTGCATCTTTAGATATATATTCTTTAACATATTTATAAGTATTTAAAATTATTTTTAATATACTATCTTCGTCAGCCCAAATTAAGAAATCTTCTGCAATTCTTGGGTTCTTTTTACCAGTTCTACCCATTATTGCTAATCTATAATATCTTTCTTTACTTCTAGTCCAAGCTCCTGTAGGACATTCAATAACACATTGTCCACATCCAATGCATTTCATTGGATCTCTAACCACTTTATAATTTTCTGCTGATAATGCTCCTGTAGCTTTCTTTTTACAAGCTCTTACACAAGCACCACAACTTATACATCTGTTATATTCATATTGTGGTTCTGTCATTCCTATTATTCCAAAGTCATGCATTCTTGCTTTTATACAGTCATTTGGACATCCTGTTAAAGCAATTTTAAAGTGTAAGTCATTTGGGAAAATTGCTTTTTCTATTCTTTTAGCAAAATTTGTTGTATTGTAATTACCAAAAGGACATACTTTATTACCTATACATGCAGTTACATTTCTTGTTCCTGAAGCTGAATATCCTGTTCCTTCTTCAACTTGATTTATTTCTAAACCTTCAATTACTTCTTGAAGCATTTCATTTACTTTATCAACATTTTCCATTTTAATTCCTGGAATTTCAAATCCTTGTCTTGCAGTAATATGAAGGCTTCCATTACCATATTCTTCTGATATATTTGCTAATGTTTTTAAATACTTAGCATCTATATGCCCACCTGGAACTCTTACTCTTGAAGCAGTAATTCCTCTCTCTTTTGTATATCTAAAAGCATTCTTTTTTAATTTCTTTAAATTTATATCCATGCCTGTCCCTCCACACAACTAATCTATTAGAAGTTTTCCTTTTGTATAGTTAAATACCGGTCCATCTAAGCAAATGTATGTATCATCTATTTTACAATGTCCGCATTTACCTAATCCACAGCACATTTTTCTTTCTTGAGAAATCCAAATATTTTCTTCTTTAATTCCTCTTTTTAAGAATTCTAAAACTGTAAATTTCATCATCATAGGAGGTCCTACAACTATAACTTGAACATTTTCCATATCTTTTATCTCTAATTCTGGTATGAATTTAGTTACAAGACCTGTGTGACCTTCATAACCTTCATCAGCTGAATCTACAGTAACTATAAGATTACTTAATTCATTTTTCCATGCTTTTAAATCTTCTTTGAAAAGAGCATCTTTTGGTGTTTTAAATCCAACTATAAGAGTTGATCCTTTGCAATCCTCTGGATTTTTAGCGAAATGATCTATAACACCTCTAACTGGTGAAAGTCCTGTTCCACCTGCAACTACTACTATTTCTTTTCCTTTATAATTTTCTATATCAAAACCATTTCCATAAGGGCCTCTCATGAAAAGTTTATCTCCAACATAATTGTTAAATACTTCATTTGTTACTTTACCAACTTTTCTTATTGTTAAATCAACAAAATTTTCTCCTATTCCACTTACTGAAATTGGAGCTTCCCCAAACTTAGGAATTGAAACTTCGAAGAACTGTCCTGGCTTAACTTCTCCTTTAAATTCCATTCTAAAAGTATATTCTATTTCTGTATGCTTTATAACATCTAATATAGTAGATGCATATGGTATATATTCATTTCTATTCATTTGAAGTCACCTCATCCATTGCTTTTCTTAATTTATTTACAGCACCTGGCATGCTTATATATTGTGGACAAATATCATCACATCTTCCGCAACCAGTACACATGTGGTATCCCCATCTCTTTTTGTAATCATATACTTTATGCATTACTTTAAATCTCATTTTGTCTCCATTTGGTTTTCTAAATTCATGACCACCAGCCATTGTAGTGTATCCTTGAACTTGACATGAAGCCCAAACTCTTCTTCTTTCACCAGCATTTTTATTATCTTTATAGAATATATCTTGCATTGTATAACAAGTACATGTAGGACAAACAAAGTTACATCTTCCACATGCTATACATCTTTCAGTATATTCATTCCACATAGTTGATTTAAAAATTCTAGTATCTATATTTTCTGGTATATCCACTTTAATTGTGTTTTCTTTAACAAATTCAGGCATAACTTCACAGTCCATTTTTTGTAAAGAACTTACAGCTTCTTCTATATCTTTATCTTTTACATCTAAATATACAAAATCTTCATCAACTTTTAAATAAGCATCATAAGAATCTGTTTCATTTGTCCCCATTGAAACACAGAAGCAATTTTCAAAGCTATTTGGACATCCAATTACTATAAATTTAGCTTTTTCTCTTACTCTTTTATAGTATATATCTTCAAATCCATTTCTTAAATAAATATCATCAAATCTCTTAATAGCGTGCATATCACAACTTCTTAATATTATTACTGGAGTAAAATCTTCTCCTTTTGCTTCTTTAAACTCATCTTCAGTAAAGAAAAATAAAGTTTGTGTAATTGGTGTTATTATTTCCTTTGATGAAAAATCAGATTTTTTATCAAAAACAATCTCTGATAAGTCTTTTATTTCTCCATATCTAATCATGTCTGTTTCAGAAAATCTACCTTTTCCCTCAAAGACTTTTGGAGCAAAAACTTTTACTTTAGGTGAGATACTTCTTATTAAGTTATCTACATCCTCTTTTCTTAATTTAATCCCCATAATAAAACTCCTTCCAAATTAAAAACATAAAACCACATTATTTTAATGGTGCCTATTTTCTCTATGGAAGTTATTATAAACAATTATCTCTTTTTAAACTGTAATCTTTATCACAGTCCTTTAAAATAGTCTGACAATTTATCTCTATCTACAATTATAATATCTTTATTATCTTTTATTATAAATCCATCTTTAACAAGAGAATTTATTCCTCTTGATACTGTTTCTCGCGGCATTCCAAACATTTCCGAAAGATATGTAACACTTATTTTTATATTTATTCTACATCCTCTACTTTCCATTACTCCATAATCTTTAGAAAGTTTCCAAAGCTTTGCTGCAAGTCTTTTCTCTATTTTTAAAGGAGTCGAATTTTTTATTTGTCTATATGTTCGTCTTAATTTTTTACTTAATCCTGTTAACACTATTTTTGTTAACTCAAAATCTTCTTCCATTATATCTAAAAAATCGAATTTATTTATGCTTATAAGCTCTGCTTCTTCAAATACTTCACAACTTACTGACGAAGGTAAATCATCTATTAAAACTTCATTTAATATTTCATTTTCTCCTAATATAAATATTATTTTTTTATAAGAGTTTTCTGAAAATTTATATAATGAAACCTTACCACTTTTAACAATGTAAATATTATTTGTTACTTCTTTTTCTCTAAATATATGCTCACCTTTTTTTACTCTATTTAAATCACTATAAAGGCTTAATTTCATTAATGTACTTTTTTTTAAATTTTTAAAAAAATCTATTTCTATTAAATTTTCTACATTAACCATATCAATCTCCTATCCTCTTTATATTTATTGTATCTATTATAACATTTACTATGTATTTTATTCTTTATAAAAAAAATTAAAAAGGTGTTAACATTAAATGTTAACACCCTCTCTATCTATTTTTTTACTTTTGTTTTTGAAATCACATAATAAGGAAAAGCTACAAATAAAGCACCACCTATTATATTTCCTATAGTTGCAAAAAATATATTATAAATTGCTCCACCTATACTCATAAGTTCAGATGCTTCTCCTAATAATCCAATCATAAAAAGTGACATATTAGCAATACTATGCTCAAATCCACTAGTTACAAATACAAGAAGACAAAGAAAAATAACAATTATTCTAGATGTTTCTTCTTTCATTTTTATAAAACACCAAACTGCTATACATACAAGAATGTTACAAAGAATTCCTCTAACTATTATTTGTTCAAAAGGAACATTTATTTTTGTTAAAGCTCCTTCAACTATATATTCAGCAACTATTCCTTTATTTAATCCAGAAAATTGAAATAATAAAGCTATAACTGCCGAACCTATAAAATTACCTAAATAACTAAAACACCAGATATTTATAACATCTTTTTTTGTAACTTCATTTTCTAATAAGCCACCTGTCATTACAAAATTATTTCCTGTAAAAAGTTCTGCTCCAGAAAACATTACAAGTACTAAAGCCACACAAAAAACACTTCCCATTATAAGTTTTGTAGCTGGCGAATGATATTCATTAAATTTAGCTCCTACTGTGTATGCAAGAATTATAGCTAGTCCAACAAATAATCCAGCAAGAGTTGCTGCCATTATGTACGCCTTACTATTATCATAAAAGAAATCCCTTTTCTTTTTTGCACCATCTACTACTTTAAAAAAATCTGAACTATACATTATATCCCTCCCAATAAATTCTCCTATTTCACTATACATAGTTTATTTACAAAATTCAATATTTTTATAAATTTATTAGGATAAATTTTCTTTATTTGTTAATAATAAAAATAAATTAATTTTAAAGGAGAAATAGTTTTATGAGAATACCAAATCACATAGGAATAATTCCAGATGGTAATAGACGTTATGCAACCTCTCTTGGTTTAACCAAAGATTGTGGTTATATTCATGGTATATTGCCAGGACTTACTCTTTTTAAACAATGTCAAAAATTAGGTATAAAAGAATTAACTTTTTACGGATTTACTCTTGATAATACTAAAAGACCTTCAATTCAAAAAAATGCTTTTACTGATGCTTGTATAAAATCTGTAAATTTAATTTCTAAAGAAAATGCTGAAATTCTTGTACTTGGAAATACATCTTCAAAAAATTTTCCTAAAGAACTTCTTCCTTATACTAAAAGAAAAGTTTGTGGAAAAGGTGGAATAAAAGTTAATTTTTTAATAAATTATGGCTGGGAATGGGATTTAAAAAATTATACTAATTCATCTTCAATTATGTCTAGTGACATTTCTAGAATAGATTTAATAATTAGATGGGGTGGTAGAAGACGTTTAAGTGGATTTCTTCCTATTCAATCTGTTTATTCTGATTTTTATATAATAGATGACTTTTGGCCTAATTTTAAAGAAACACATCTTTTTGAGGCTTTAGAGTGGTATAACACTCAAGATGTTACTTTAGGTGGATAATATGAAAGATGCTATTGTAATTGGTGCTGGAATTGCTGGTTTATCTTCTGCTTTAAGACTACAAAGCCAAGGATATTCAGTCACTATAATAGAAAAAAATTCATTTATTGGAGGAAAAACTAGTCTTATAAATAATAAATATAATAGTTTTAATTTGACTGCAACTATGCCAATTCTTTCCAAATCTCTTTTTGAGCTTTTTAATGAAATAGGTGAAGATCTAAATTATTATATTAAATATCAAAGGTTAGATCCTTTTTGTAAAGCCTTCTTTAAAGATGGAACTTCATTTGAATTTTCATCAGATTTAAAAAATCTTTCTGAAAATTTATCTAATGAAGATTTTGAAGATTATTTAGATTTAATTTGTGATGCTAAGGATATTTATTCGAATAAGTCCTTTAATACCCCAAATTTCAAATTAAGTTTTAAGAGTTTATATAATAAGGTTAATTTATCTAATACTTATAATTATTTTAGAAATCATTTATCAAATCAAAATTTAGTAGAAGCTCTTACTTTTCAAAGTATGAAAATAGGAACTTCTCCTTTTAAATGCTTTACTCCTTCTTCTCTCATGCCTTTAATAAATAGTATTGAAGGCTTCATAGAAATAGAAGGTGGTATTAATAATTTTGTTAAGTCACTTAGCAAAGTATTTTTAAAACGTGGTGGAAAATATTTATTAAATACAGAAGTAAAATCTTTAAATTTTAAAAATAATACATGTATTGGAGTCTCTACAAATAATGGTAAAAATTTAAACTCTTCTATAGTTTTATGTACATCTAATTTTCAATATACTTTAAATAATTTAATTCCACAAAAGTTTAATACTGAAAATTATGCTTTTTCAAAATTAGAAAAAGAACATATGACTTCCTCTAGATTTGCTATTTACCTTTCAATAAAAAAAGAGTTTCCACAATTATCTACTCATAATATTTTTATAAATAAGGATTTTAAAGAAAATATAAATGCTTGTTTTAAAGGTGATATTCCTAAAAATCCACATCTTTATGTATACAAAGATAGTTTTAAAAAAGGTATTACAAATATGAGTGTTATACTTAATGTACCAAACCTTTTATATTTAAATGAAGATTTTTGGACTAAAGATAATATTTTTAAAATTGAAGATTTAATTTTTAGAACTTTAGAAGATTTTTTTAAAGTTAGACAACTTTCTACATTTATCTTAGATAAAATTTCTATATCACCTATAACTTATAAAAAACTTTTTAACACTTATAATGGCAATTTTTATCAAACATATCCTAACAATTCTAATGTAGATTTTTCAGAACCTAAATGTAAAATAGAAGGTATAAATAACCTTTATTTTTCTGGAGAATCTATAAACGTTGGTTCTGGAATTTATAATGTTTTAAAATCTTCTAAAATCGCTGTAAAAACTTTAATAGATGATATAAAAATAAGAAAGTAAATATTTACTTTCTTATTTTTATTCTAAATTTAGCTCCTTTTTTACTATCTAAAAGCTCTATTATTCCATTGTGATTTTCTATTATTTTTTTAGTTATTGATAAACCTAACCCTGTTCCTCCATCAGTTTGTCTGCTTTCATCTCCACGGACAAATTCATCAAAAATAGTTTCTTTTATTTTATCGGGAACTCCAACTCCATCATCTTCAATATCTATATTGTAGCTTTCATTATCTTCTTTTAAACTTATATAAATATTTTTTGCATTTTCATTATATTTAAGAGAATTTTCAATTATATTACTTATAGCTCTCTTAAAAAGCCTTATATCAATCAAATGGAACTTAGATTCTTCCGGTATATTTATATGAAGCTCTATTCCATCTTCTTCAATCTCTTCATAATATTCAACTATTATAGTTCTTAAAAGCTCACAAATATCTACCTTTAAATAATTAAACTTGAAACTATTATTTTCTAACTTTACAAATTCAAAAAGGTCTTCTATAAGGCCACTTACTCTCTCACTTTTTTTATAAATAGCATTATAATATTGTTTTTTCTGCTCTTCACTATCTAACATTCCTTGACTTAAAGCAGCAGAATAACTTTTTATTGTTGTCATTGGCGTTTTTATATCATGAGAAAGGTCTAATAAAAGCTTATTTTTACTTTTTTCAAGCCTTCTATTTTCTTCTTCACTATTATTTAATTTTTCTATTAAATAATTTAAAGTATCTCTTATTCCTTCAAATTCTTCCTCACCTTTAAATTCTATCTTCTCACTGTAATTTCCATTAATAATACTTACTAATGCATTATCAATCTCAGTTAAAGGTTTTTTAAGTTTTCTTGCAGTATATATACTATATAATATTATAAATAAGATTGTCGCTCCTGCTGCAATTGAAATTACTTTTCCATATTCTTTATAAAATGGTTTACCCACACTAAAAGGAAGTTTAAACAAATTCAGATTTAATCTTAATTTATCTTTTGGAATTCTGAGTAAACAATAATACTCTTGATTATCTTTATCTTTAACCATATTCATTAATATTCTATATTTTCCATCTTCTTTTCTGGTCGCTAAATTAAGAAGTTCTGCTTGAGAATATCTATTACCTTCATGAGGTATTTCTCCATACCTTTTTACTATAACCCCATTTTTATTTATTATTTCCATTTCACCATTTAATTCTTTTAATTCTTTTATATTTATGGTTGTATAATCTATATACTCTCCTGATATTACATCTATTAATGGCAAGCTATTCTTTTCTATAACCTTAGGTAATTCTAGTGCTATATAAAGATATGCTATTGAGCACACTATTCCTAATACTATTACAAAAGAAACATATCTTTTAAAAACCGATACTATAAGTTTTTCTTTTTTTCTATTAAATCTAAATATTTTTTTCAAATCTGTAACCTAATCCTCTTATAGTTTTTAAGTATTTAGGTGTTCTTCCATTGTCCTCAATTTTATCTCTAAGCCTACTTATATGCACCATTATTGTATTATCTCCCCCTAAGAAACTTTCGTTCCATACTTCCTCAAAAATTTGGTTTTTAGTTAAAATCCTTCCTGAGTTCTCCATAAAATATTTTAATATTTTATATTCAATTGAAGTTAATTCTAAGTCATTTCCCTTAAATTTGACTTTAACATTAAACTTATCTAAAACTATATCTCCAATCTCTATAACATCTTTTTCATTAGCTTCACCATCTGTTAATTTATAAACTCTTCTTATCTGAGCTTTAACTCTTGCCATAACTTCTAATGGATTAAAAGGTTTTGTTATATAATCGTCAGCTCCTACATCAAGTCCTAATATTTTATCATCATCCTGACTTTTAGCTGAAAGTAATATTATTGGAATATTACTTTCTTTTCTTATTTCTTTTAATACTCTATATCCATCAATTTTAGGCATCATTATATCAATAATTGCTAAATCTATTTTTTCTTTTTTTCTTATATTTAAAGCTTCAACACCATCTTTTGCCTTTATTGTTTTAAATCCTTCTTTATTTAGATAAAGCTCTAATACATCTAATATTTCTTTTTCATCATCACACAACAATACTGTATATTCCATAGCATCATCCCCATCTTTATAATAAAAAAGAATCCATAGTAATATGGATTCTTATATAGATTATATCATATTTTATATAAATGTCTTTAAAAATACTATTAAAACTAATATTGGTGTAATATATCTTATAGTAAAAAACATTATTTTTACTATAGCTTCATTTTTTATAGTTCCATTGTTAGTTAATTGATTTTTTATAGTATCTCTACTTACAAAATACCCAATAAGTATAGTTACTAAAATACCGTTTATAGGTAAAAGAATATTTGAAACAATATCACTAAATAAGTTAAAGAAAGTATCTCCAAAAATCTTAAATTGTCCTAATACTCCTTCAGGATTTGCTGATAATGCAGCTAAAATCCCAAAAGCTACTATTATAACTATATTTATAACTATAGCTTTTTTTCTTTCAATTTTAAATTGTTCTGTAAATGTTGCAATAAGAACTTGTACAATTGAAATAGTTGCCATTGTTGCTGCCATAGCAGTTAAAAGGAAAAATACTATTCCTAATATTGTTCCACCTGCCATTTTTGAAAAAATAAGTGGAACTGTGTTAAATAAAAGCCCTGGACCTTGAGATGGTTTAAGACCAAATGCGAAAACTGCTGGAAATATTGCAAGTCCAGCTATAAGTGACACACAAGTATCTGCAAGAGCTACTTTTACACCAGTTCTAATAAGATTATTATCATCTGTAAAATAACTACTATATGTATACATTGATCCTGTTCCTACTGATAATTTAAAGAATGCTAGTCCAAGTGCTGAAAGAACAACACTCAAGTTTACTTTAGAAAAGTTTGGTTCTAATAAAAATTTAATTCCTTGCATAGCTCCTGGAAGAGTTACACTTCTAATTGCACAAACAATAAGAAGTACTACAAGTACAGGCATTAATATTTTAGTTATTTTTTCTATTCCACTCTTAACGCCCATGGCAATAATAATACCTGCAACTATTAAAGCAACTATTTGCCATACTATTGGCCCTAATGGTCCTACACTTGCTTCATTGAACATATTTACTGCTCCACTCGCTGTTATACCTTTAAAGCTACCAGCTAACGCTTTAAACACATAACAATATACCCATCCTGATACTACAGTATAGAAAAATAACATCATATAAGATGCTAAAAGCCCAATAATTCCTATAACTTTAAACCCTTTTTTATCAGTAACATCTGAAACTGCACCATAAATATTTTTTCTAGTACTTCTTCCAACAATAAATTCACTAATTAAAGTAGGTATTCCTATTATAAGTATACAAATCAAATAAATTATAATAAAAGCTGCACCACCATTTTCCCCTACTACAAAAGGAAACATCCATATATTTCCTAAACCAACTGCCGAACTTAATGTTGCAAAAAATACTGCAAGTCCAGATGAAAATTTCTCTCTATGTTGCTCCAATTAAATCATCTCCATTTCTACTAAAATTTTAATACTTATTGATTATATAACGAAATTTATTAAATATACAATAATTTTGTTAAAAAAAATAATACCATCTCTAAACTTTTTTAAAAATGGTAATATTTTTTTAATATCATATTAACTCAATGTCATATAGTGTATTTCGATAAATACAATAAGATTATTAGCACACAATTCATTCATTACAAATATATTTTCTTTAGTTAAAACCGAAAATGCTGGTAAATTTTTTGGTATTTTCAATGGAATAATATCCCCTCCCATTTTATTAAACTATATTTTTACTTAAAAAGAAATTTTTATATAACTTTTCCATTTCTTCTTTAATGTTATAATAAAGTAAATTCACTTTAAGGAGATTTTATATGAGTAAAAATTTTTTAATTGGAACATATACAAAAAAATATAGTAAAGGAATATATAAATTTACTTTAGATTCAAATGATAATGGAACATTTGAAAAAAGCTTTAAACTTCATAACCCAACTTATATAGATATAAAAAATAATTTTCTCATTTCTTCTCATGGAGACTCTAATACTGGTGGTATAGTTTTATTTTCATTAAAAAATGAGTCTCTCATACCATTAGATAAAGCTGAAGATTTTAATTGTCCTCCTTGTTTTGTTGAAATTTATAAAGATTATGTTTTATCTTGTAATTATCATCAAGGATTATTCATTTTATATAAAATCACTTCAGATTATTCTTTACAAAAACTAAATTCTATTTCTATAGAAAACGGAAAACTTCATTGCTGTAGAGTATATAAAGATAAACTTTACATTGTAGATTTAAATAATTCTAATTTAAATGTTTATAGTTTTCCAAACCTAAAACCAATAACTAAAATAAACTTTGAAAAAAAATCAAAACCAAGACATTTAGATTTTAAAGATAAATTTGTTTATTTAATCACAGAAGGAACCTATGAATTATTTCAGATAGATACTGATACATTATCTATATCTAACAGTATAAAACCTTTAAATTTTAATAATTATTTAGAAGGAGCTGCTATTCATATATATGATAATTTTATTTATACATCTGAAAGAAAAACTAATACTTTCTCTGTATTTAAAATTTTAGAAAACAACAGCTTAAGGCATATACAAAACTTTTCTTATAAAAAAATAAATTCTCCAAGAGATTTTATCTTAGATGGTAATAAACTATTTTCTTGTAATTTAAAATCAGATTCTATTTCTATATTTAGCTTAAAAAATGGAATAATAGATAAATTTTCTAATGAAATCCCAATTCCAGAACCTATTTGTATAAAAAAAATATAAAAATAAAACATGTCCAAATGAATATTTGGACATGTTTTTTACTATTTATCTAAAACAAATTTTTCAATTGCTTTTGCAACACCGTCATTATCATTAGTGTCAGTTATGTAATCTGCAATTTCTTTTAACTCATCTGAACCATTTTTCATAACAACACCAAGTCCTGCGTATTTTATCATAGGATAATCATTCATTGCATCACCCATTGTTATTACTTCTTCTCTCTTTATATTTAAATGCTCTGCTAAAAGTTTAACTCCAGCACCTTTATCTGCATTTTTATTAAAGAATTCTAAGAAGAATGGAGCACTTCTTGCCATACTATACTTATCACTTAATTCTTTTGGTAATTTTTTAATTCCAGCTTCTAAAATTTCTGGTTCATCTATCATCATTATTTTTATTATATCTTCATTATTATCAATATTATCATGGCTAACTTCTGTTAATGTTATAAAGTTTTGATCTGCTTCATATTGAGTATATTTACTATTTTTAGGAGTTATAAGCCCTCTTTCTTTTGAAAACGCATGAATATTTACTCCTATTTCACGACTTAAATTATAAAGATAACTTAAATCTTCTCCTTTTATTGTAACATCACAAATAACTTCTCTTGATTTACTTTTTTGAACTAAACAACCATTATAACTTAGTACATAATCATCATCACTTAATAAATCTAATTCCTCTAAATATTTTAAAAGTCCATCTATTGGTCTTCCTGATGCTAATACTACATAAACACCTTTTTTTCTTGCTTCTTTTATTGCTTTTTTAGTTCTTTCAGATATTTTTTTATCACTTGTTAAAAGTGTTCCATCCATATCTATTGCTATAAGTTTATACATTACTTGTCTCCTTTTTAAATGTTTTATAAATTAAATATACAGCTAATACGCCTATAATCAACTGAATATATTTTCCTCCACTTTTTAATATTCCATAACTAACTAACATTTCTAATCCTATAGATGGGATTTTACCAATGCAAGTTGCAAAAATATATCTAAAATCATCTATCTTACTTAAAGCTGCTGCAAGTGTAACTATTCCTGATGGAATAAATGGAATAACTCTAGCTTGGAAAATTAAAAAAGTAGCTTTATTTCCTTCACTTTCTGAGATTTTCTCTAAAATTTTATATTTAGAGAATCTTTTTTCGATGCTTTCCTTTAAACCTTTTTTATAAAGTTTAAAACTTATATAATTTCCTATAGTTTCTCCTAATAAAGAAACTATAAATCCAATAAAAGGTCCAAAAAATATAAGATTTGCTCCAGTGACAAAAACTGAAGGAACTAGTCCTAAAATTGCAATTATTATACTTATTAATATACTTATAATAATTGCATATTGACTATACTCACTTAATAATCTTAATACATTATCCATTCTCAACTTCCCTTCTTTTACTCTTTTAATTATAAACTAAACTAAAATATATGGCTACTTCAAACCTTATAAAACTTAGAAATCCTATCTAAAATTTTAGAATTTTCTTATTATGCATTAACAACCTTTTAAAAATATATTACATATATAACTAAAAAGATTTAATATATTTTATAGCATGGAAGTAATTAGAAATTCCTTTTTTGTCGATTAATGTAGCAAGCTCAAATCTAATACATATACTATATTAATCAATTTATTTGAGGTAAAAAAATGAGTATCTTTATTTTAGTTATTTCACTTATATTAGATTCTTTTGTTACAAGTATAGCTTATGGCTCTGATAATATTAAGATACCAAATTCCTCTATTATTTTAATTAATTTCATTTCAGCTTTAATGCTTACTTTAGCAATTTTATTTGGTATATCTTTAATGAATTTTATTCCAGAAGGACTTCCAAATAAAATAAGCTTTATAATATTTTTTTCACTTGGTTTATACAAACTTTTTGAAGTATTAATAAAAAAATATTTTAAAAAGTTTTCACTTCATAAGAAACCTTTAACTTTTAAAGCTTTTGATATGAAATTTGCTTTAAATGTTTATATAGATGAAAAATCTGCTGACTTCGATAAATCAAAGGCTATATCATTAAAAGAAAGTGTTTACTTATCTTTAGCATTATCACTAGATAGTTTAGCAGTTGGAATTGGTATTAGCTTTATGCAAATAAATTATGTACTTCTTATAGTACTTTGTTTTATTTTAGGAGTACTTTCTTTTAAATTTGGAATATTATTAGGGAAAAAATTAGTTAGTAAAAGAGAAATTAATCTTTCATGGCTTTCAGGTCTTATTTTGCTTTTAATCTCTTTTACTAAACTATAAAAGAGCTAGAAAACTATTCTAGCTCTTTCTTATACTACTAATTCTTCTATTTGTATTATGAATTTACCACAATTTTTACATATTATTATGCTTACTATATAGCTATCATCTACTTCACCTAAAAGTTCTAACTTATGATATGTTTTACCTTCATAATCTTTATCTATATTTGCTATAACATATTTTTTATTTTTAGTATATATATAGAAAAATCCTTCTACATATTCACTTACATTTCTTTTCTCTTTAAAGTTACTATCACAACTATCACAAGATGAGCTATAGTAAGCTTTATCAAACTCTAAATTTCCTTCATTTAAAAGTCTTAAAACTTCATTTAAATCAAAACCTTCAACTGGGGATTCTTCATCATTTATTAATTCTAATAAACTTTCTTCGTTTAAAATATATTCTTTTTTTTCAAAATTAAATTTGTACTCCATTTTACTCCTCTTTTCATTTTTTTAACTAGATTATATCATAATTAAGCTCTCTATTTTTCAAACTATTTGAATAAATATTGAAAATATCATAATATATTTCATTTTTTAGCTTTTTATCTTCTTTAATTATTCTTTGCATAGATATTTTAGCTAATTTTTCAACTTCTAATTTTTCTAATTCTAATTTATTATAACTACTCAATTTATTTATAGTTTTGCTTAAGTCTCTAAATGTAGAAAATCCTAGTACATTTATTATGTTGTTTAATTTTTTTTCTTTTCTAAACTTTTTAAGATATTCATTATAAAGTATTCCTTTTGATTTTCCAAGACTCAAATTACCATTGTATGATAAAGTTTCTCCTAATACGTTAAATAATCCCCTTCCATATCTATTTAATAATATTCCACCTAGTATAGATGCCATTGATAAATTTTCTCTATCCCTTGAAGAAATATTACAATCTAATAAATTATCTATTGATTCTCCAAATCTTCTTAAGCCTTCAATAGCTATTCTTTCATTTTCTTTATCTATATTTTCATTTAAGTAACCTTCAATTAAATTACTTAGTCCATTTAAACTAGAGTTTTTAACTAATTCTATATTTATCTTGTTTGTATAATATGGATCTACTATAGCCATATTGGGCTCTACTTCTATAGTGTAAAAATTTATTTCACCTAAATTTATTACTGCGTATTTACTTGTTTCACTACCTGACCCAGATATAGTAGGAATCGTAACTAATGGGACATTTCCTCTATTTTTTATACTTTTATTTTTTAAAAGAATACTAATTCCTTTTCCAATATCTATTGTTGTACCTCCACCTACTGCTACAACATAATCACATTTTTCCTTTCTCCCTATCTCAGCTCCTTCTTCTATATCTTTTATATTTGCCATAATCTCTGATTTTATATAAACAGAGTATTTTATATCATTTTTTTTGAAAAATTCTAATAAATCTTTATAACCTTGACTATTTTTTGATGATTTTTTCCCAGATACAATTAAAGGCTTTTCTCCAAGCTTTAGCATTTCTGTTCCGTACTTTTCTAAAATTCCTCTGCCATATACAATATTAGTATTTGTTTTTAAATTTAATTTCATCCTTTTTCCCCTTTCAACTATTGATGCCTACATAAAGATTACTTATTCTATATTATTTATAAAAATACTATATTATGATAAGATAAAATAATATTTGTAATATAAACTAAACTTAAGTAGAAAGTAGTAACTTTTTTAATTCTTTTGCATATTATATATTTTTTAATTCTTAAAATTAAAAAGACTTTTTTTAATTTATCTAAACTTTATATATGTATATAAATCATTATCTAAAAAAGCTGTTAATAATTAAATATATCAATTGACAAATTAAATCTAGAATGGTAGTATTTGCACCGTACAATAATATGGTTAAACAAACCTTACAATTATAACTATATATATACGTAACCAATAAAAAATTTTAATTACAAAAGAACTAGACTTTTCTATAGAGGAGGAAAAAAATTGAAAAACACACTAGATAAAAAAATATATCAACTATTTGATAAATATTTTTTTCAAATTTTTGTATTTATAATGATTTTAATTTCAATTTGGATAAGATATATTTTCATTAATTTTACTACAGACGATTACACTTATTTTCTAAAACCTTGGGTTAATTATATAGCAACTCATGGAGGATTAAATTCTTTAGCTACAATTCCAGCAAATTATAATGTTCCTTATTTATATATTTTAACTTTGATAGCAAAAGTACCTAAATATTCTCTTTATTTAATAAAAATTGTATCAATAATTTTTGACTATATATTGGCATTTGCAGGAGCTTTAATAATAGGAAAATTATTAGAAAATAAAAGTTCAAAAAGATTTGCTCAAATTTTTGTTTTTTTAGGAATTTTATTTATACCAACTGTTATTTTAAACGGAAGTGCTTGGGCACAATGTGATGGTATCTATTCATCTTTTTGTTTATTTTCTATTTATTTTTTACTAGATGATCATCCATCTATTAGTTTTATATTTTTTGGCATAGCATTTGCATTTAAACTACAAGCAATATTTATATTACCAGTGTTAATAATTCTTTATTTTAGTAATAGAAAATATTCAATACTTAATTTTTTATGGATTCCAATAGTAAATGTTATACTATATATACCAGCCTTAATTAGTGGTAGAAGCTTTAGCAAAATAATATCAATTTATTTTACTCAAGAATCACAATATAAAAAATTGACTCTTAATATGTCTAATATATATTCATTTTTCCATAGTGGAGAAAATGATATGATAAGAACAGCTGGAATAATTTTTACATTATTTATCTTTGCTATGATCTTTTGTTTTATTATTTATAAAAAGAAAAAGTTATCAAACCTTAATATAGTAACTTTATCTCTTTTATCAGTTCTAATATCAACATATTTTCTACCAGGAATGCATGGACGTTATGTATATTTAGCTGTTGTATTATCAGTAATATATGTAGTAATGAAAAAATCTAATTTTTATGTTGCGATAATTCTTATGTTTAATTCTTTTATGAATTATGTTCGATATTTATGGGCTTACAATCTTATAGATATTAAAATAATATCTGCAATGCAATTTATAATATTAATATGTGTTTTAGTAGATTTCTTTAAAGCCCTTAACAAGGGTGAAGAACTTATTTGTTAATATTAATAAAAAAGACTTTTCTATTTGAGAAAAGTCTTTTTTATTATTTTATATTTTAGTCTATTTTTATATTAACATAACATCTTTTAAAATTTTGTTAGATATTTAAAACTAAAAATAAATATTTTTATTATTTATTTCTAAAAACTAATTTTTTGCTTTTTCTACTTTAAGCTTTTTACCTTTTATAGTTTTATTTTTCAATTCTCTTAAAACTTTTTCTCCTTTATTATTGAATATTTCAACTGTTGAACCATTATCTTTTATTTCAATTATTCCTATATCATCTTTTTCTATTCCATCTATACTACATATAGTTCCTACTATATCTAAAATTCTAATTTTTTTCTTTTTTCCCCCATTTAAATAAAGTTTTGTTACCCCTTTAATGCTTTTCTTTTTATCTTCTCTTTTCTTTGGATTTTGTCTCAATATCTTTTCTGATAAAGCTTTATCTTTTATTTCTTTTTCTTTATAAGGCTCTATTTTTAAATTTATATATTCTTCTATTCTATTTAAATATTTATCTTCATATGGAGTCATTATTGTTATTGAACTTCCTTTAAGCCCTCCTCTTCCAGTTCTCCCTATTCTATGAACATAAGCTTCCTTTTCAACTGGAATATCTATATTTATTACATGTGTAACATTTTCTACATCTAAACCTCTTGCTGCTATATCTGTTGCAATAAGTATTTTAAATCTTCCTTCTCTAAAGCTATCCATTTTTTTATTTCTTTCTTTTTGAAGCATATCTCCATGCAACTTATCTATAGAATATCCTTTTTCTTTAAAATAATTATGCGCAATCTCTACATTATCTTTTGTTCTACAAAAAATAATTGCTCTTTCAGGAATTTCACTTAGAAGTATACTATTTACTTTTTCTAATTTTTCTTTTCCTTCTACTACAATTAATCCATGAGTTATTCCCTCTGTTACTAATCCTTTTCCTTCACATTTAATCCATACAGGTCTATCCATATGTTTTTTAGTTAGTTCTTCTATTTTTTCTGGAACTGTTGCAGAAAATAACATTGTTGTTCTGTTTTTATTTATTCTTCTACATACTCCTTCTACTTGATTTATAAATCCCATATTAAACATTTCATCAGCTTCATCTATAACAAGGTATTTTATCATTTTTCCGTTTAAAGTGCATTTATCTAAATGATCTAATACTCTTCCTGGTGTACCTACAACTATCTGTACTTTTCCTTTTAAATCATTATCTTGTTCTTTAACTGATTCTTTTCCTATCAAAGTACAAACCTTTAATTTTTTATATCTTCCTATATTTTTAATATCTTGACTTATTTGTATTGCAAGCTCTCTTGTAGGAGCTAAAATCAAAGCTTTATCCCATTCTTCATCAAAGCTTAATCTTTCACATAAAGGAATTGCAAAGGCTCCTGTTTTTCCACTTCCTGTTTGAGATTTTACTATTAAATCTTTATTTAATAACGCTTCCTTTATAACCTTTTCTTGTACCTCTGTTGGCTTTTTATATCCTAAATCATTAATTGCTTTTAATATTTCTTTACTTAATTTAAAATCATTAAAATTACTCATATTTTCCTCCTAAATCAAAAAATTAGACTGTATTAAACTATCTATTAAGATAACATATCTTTCAAAGTTTTAATACAGTCTAATTAAATTATTTTATATTAAATTTTTCTGTTGATCTATCTAATATACCTGTTAAAAATGCTAATACTACTCCATAGTTTGTAATAGGAGTCTTATTTTCTTCACATTTTAAAACTCTATTCATTACAGTTTTTCTATTTATCATACATGCTCCGCAATGAATAACTAATGCATATTTATCTAAATTTTCAGCAAAATCATATCCTACTTTATATTCAAAATCTAATTCTCCACCAACATATTTTTGAAGTGCTTTTGGAATTTTCACTCTTCCTATATCTTCATGAGATACATTGTGAGTACAACTTTCTGCAAAAAGAACTTTATCTCCAGGTTTTAAATTTCTTATAGCATTTACTCCTTCTATAAAGGACTTTAAATCACCTTTTTGTCTAGCAAATAGTATTGAAAAGCTTGTAAGTTTTATTTCTTTTGGAACTATATCGCTAACTTTTTTAAATGCTTGAGAATCTGTTACAACTAAATCTATATCTTTTAAATCCTTTAAAGCTGATTTAAGTTCTGTATCTCTCACAACATAACTTTTTATACCATTATCAAGACAATCACGTATAAGTTGGACTTGTGGTAATATAAGTCTTCCTTTTGGAGCTTCTGAATCTATAGGAACAACCATAACTACTTTTCCCCCATAAGGAACTATATCTCCTATTAAACTTTTCTCTTCTTCTTCTTTTTCAAGAATTTTCACAAGTTCTTCTTTTAATTCTTCTATTCCACAATCAGTAACTGTTGATGTAGGAATAACTGTTTTATATTTAGACTTTAATCCAGTTACTATATCACTATTTGCAACTTCGGCTTTATTAGCTGCTACTATAAATGGAATATTAAATTTTCTAGCTTCTATAACCCATTTTTCAAATGAATCATAATCTGGACTACTTGAATCAATAACAAAAATTCCTACATCAGTCTTTCTTAAAACTTCCATAGTTTTTTTCATTCTAAGCTCTCCAAGTTCTGATTTATCTTCAAGCCCTGCTGTATCAATAAGAAGAACAGGTCCAACTGGTATAAGCTCCATTGCCTTTTGAACAGGATCAGTTGTTGTTCCTTGAACATCTGATACAAGTGACATTTCTTGCCCTAAAATCTTATTCATAAGAGATGACTTACCGCTATTTGTATTACCAAAAATGGCTATATGCTTCCTATTTGAATTAGGGGTATTATTCATAATAAACTCACTCCTTTTTGTCCTATGTTTTTAAAAAAGGCTCCTTCAAATTCATCCTTTGAAGGAGCCTTTATACATATATTATACTATTTTATTTCTTTTTATTAAACTATAGATATAAATCTCTTTTACCATTTAATAAATTATCTATATTTTCTTCTGTTATTTTTCTTGTATTTTCATTTTTTATCTCACTTGCTATTTTTCTTGCAAAATTTATAGCTTTTTCTTTAAATCTTTCATCACCATAATCTATTGCATATTCTACAAGAGTTGTTATAGCATTTGGTTCACAAACTTTTTGAATTTCACCTGATTTTGCAAGACTCATAAATCTGTCTCCAACTCTTCCTTTTCTATAACAAGCTGTACAGAAACTTGGAATATATCCATCATCTATAAGTTGTTCAATAGCTGACATACTATCTGTTTCAACATCAAAAAGCTTAAATTGCTCATCACTATCTTCATTATTTGCTCTTTTTTTGTATCCACCTATAACAGTTGTTGAACCAACAGATATTTGAGATATACCATATGTCATAATTTCTTTTCTAAGTTCAGGAGTTTCTCTTTCTGTAATCATAAGTCCTGTAAATGGAACAGCGATTCTAATTACAGCAACTACTCTTTTAAATGTTTCATCATCAAGTAAGTATGGAAGTTCTTCCATAGCAACCCCAGCAGCTTCTCTAATTCTTGGAACAGATATTGTATGGAATCCTACTCCATATTTTTCTTCTAAATGATCATTGTGCATCATAAGACCTAAAACTTCGAATCTTGGATCAGCTAGTCCAAATAAAACTCCTGCTCCAACATCTTCAATTCCTGCTTCCATAGCTCTATCAAAAGCTGTTAAATGATATTCATAATCGCTCTTTAATGAATTTGGATGTGCTTTTTCATACATTGGTTTATTATAAGTTTCTTGGAATAATACATAAGTTCCTATTCCTTTTTCATATAATTTTCTATAATTTTCAACAGAAGTAGCAGCAATATTTACATTTGTTCTTCTTATTTCTCCATTTCCATTTTGAGTTTTGTACATTGTATCTATGCATTCAAGAACATATTCTATAGGAGCATTTACAGGATCTTCTCCAAGTTCTAAAACAAGTCTCTTATGCCCCATTGCTTCAAGAAGTCTTACTTCTTCTGCCACTTCTTCTTGAGTTAATTTTTTTCTTTCAAATTTATTGTTACATTGGTATCCACAATAAACACATTTGTTAACACAATAGTCACTTACATAAAGAGGAGCAAATATAACTATTCTTTTTCCATATATTTCTTCTTTGATTTCCCCTGCAATTTTAAAAATTTCTTTTTCTACATCTTTTTCTTTTGTAGCTAAAAGTATAGCTATGTCTCTGTAATCTAATTTTTCTCTTTTTCTAGCCTTTTCTATAACTTGTAAAGATTCTTCTCTTGTAGGATTTTTAGTCTCTTCTAAGATGCTGTTAATATAATCATGATTTATAAACATTCAAATTCCTCCTAAAATTACATTTTTTAGTTATTTTTCTTTAGACCAATTTATGTTATCTCCTCTACCTACCTCTACTTCATATCCAAATCTTCTCATTCTACCTTCTATGCACATTCTGCACTCTGCTGCTTCGTCTCCTGTGCAAATTTTTCCATCATAAAGAGCGTATTTATCTCTAACATCTGTTGGTGAAAGATTAGGCATAACAACATTTCCTCCTGCTTTAATACCTTTCTCTCTACCTAGAGGATCAATGCTTCCAAGTGCTGTTGTTGCTGGAAGAAGTACATCTGGTAAAAGAAGTCTTACTAAAGCTAACATTATTACTGTTTTTTGTAGAGTTCCGCCTTTTTCGTTTCCAAGAGGTGTATCCTTTTGAGGAATAAAAGGACCTATTCCACACATTGCTGGTTTAAAAGTCTTTACAAATCTTAAATCTTTTACAAGATCAGAATTTGTTTGGTTTGGAAGTCCAACCATAAATCCTGCTCCTGCTTGATATCCTATTTCCTTAAGGTTTTTCAAACACTCTCTTCTTTCTTCAAAAGATGCACCAGGATGAAGGCTTTCATAAAGTTCTTTACTCGCAGTCTCATGTCTTAAAAGATATCTATCTGCTCCTGCTTCATACATTTTTTTATAAGATTCATAACTTCTTTCACCAAGAGAAAGTGTTATTGCATTTTTAGGATGACGTCTTTTTATCTCTTTTATTATTTCTATCATCTTTTCATCTGTAAAATAATCATCTTCTCCACCTTGAAGCACATAAGTTTTATATCCTAGTTTATCACCTAAATCTACACACTCTATGATTTGATCAAATGTAAGCCTATATCTATCTGCATTTTTATTGCTTCTTCTTATTCCACAATAAGCACAATCTCTTTTACAGAAATTTGTAAATTCAATAAGACCTCTCATATAAACTTTATTATCATAGTTTTCTCTTCTAATAATATCTGCTTTTTCTGATAAATACTCTTGTTCAGTAAAAGTTATATTATCTAAAAGATATAAAAGTTCCTCATCAGTTGCATCATGTTCTTTAAATAACTTATCAATAATGTTTTTTACGTTCATAAGACTTCCTTTCTAGAGTTAAATTTCTTTTTTGCTAATAGCAGTTTTAACTGTAACCCCATTAATATTTCCAAGTTTCCCTGTAAGACTATTTATTTCATTTAACTCTCCCTTAACTACAATAGAAATAACAGAAACCTCTTCTTCTAAAGGAATCCCCATCCTTCCTTTTATATTTCCTCTAAAAGAAGCTAAGGTACTATTAAATTTTTCTTGACATAAAATTGGATTTTCTAATATTGCACTTATAACAGCCACTTTCATTTTTTCTTACCCCATTTCATAAAAAAGACTAATCTTCTCTTAATAATTTAAAAGAAAATTAGTCTTTAACTCTCAACTATTAAATTTAGTATACTTTACTAAAACTATTAACATAGCTTTTAAGCATCTAAAAAATTACTGTTATTATATTAAAAACTGCTCTTTCAAATTAGATCTCTCTTTTTTGTTAGAAATACTTTTAAATTGCCCAAAATCTTAAAGAGTACTCTCTAAAACATGGATACATTTAAATTATATACCTAATTTGACTAAAATGCTATCTATAAGCTGTTTCTTTTTTTCTTCTAAATAACTTCCATAGTAATTTTTTTCTTCATCTCTGTTTTCTATATTTACTAAAAGGAATTTATCAAATTCCCATTTATATCTCTGTTCAATTTCTTCATTTATTTCTCTTAATAATTCAATTGAATTAATTTTTTTAAATTTTCTTATTTTTCCTTCAAGTTCAGTATTATATTTCTTTATTTTTTCTACAATACTTCTAACTGTTTTTATTTTATTTTTTAAGTAATATTTTTCAAATTCAGTCTTTTTTAAAAATAATTCTTCTATTGAGTAATCTTTTCCTAATATCTCAATAGTTGCACTTCCTTTTTCAAAAAGATTTCTTATTATTTGAGAAACTAAAACTTCTCTATCTTCAATTTGAAATTCTCCACCCACAATTTCAATAGCTTTTCCTAAGTGATTTAATGATTCTTCTATTTTCTTGTCATTCAATTCTATTATCATATTGTAACTCCTCTTATTTACTAAAATACATACTTTTTATTATAAATCTTGCTAAAATTCTTGTCTATCTATTTTAATTTATTTTTATTTTCTACATAATGCGACAATATTATTGTATAATTATATTATGTTTAGTTTTTATGACTACATTATAGCGAGGTACACTTATGAATATTTTACAAGATATAGAGGAACAATTTGCTTCATTTAAATTCTTATTCGATGCTATAAGAATTATAGATCCTAAAGATTGTTCTATAATAAAGACTTCTGATTTTCGATTTAGCAATTTTCATTGTTTAGAAGATGAATCTATTAGATGTAAAAATTGTTTAGCTTTAAAAGCTCATAAAGAACAAAGATCTTTTCAAAAATTAGAGATGACAAATAAAAAAGCTTTTTTAATATTTTTATTTCCTGTTAAAATTCAAGAAAAAAGTTATATAGTAGAATTTTTTAAAGATGTAACAGAAACTTTTGTAATAAGTGAATCTACTGAAAAAAAATCTATTGATTTATTTTTTAAAGATGTAACAGAAAACTTAACAAAAGATCACTTAACAGGTGCTTATAATAGATGTTTTCTTAAAGAAAACCTTCTAAAGAAGCTTAATGAAAAATCAACTAATCCAGTTTCAATAATAATGATAGATTTAGACCATTTTAAAAATATAAATGATAAATATGGTCATTTATTTGGAGATAAAATATTAGTAGAATTCTCAAATGTAGTTTTAAGTTTAGTTTCCGAAACAGATTGGTTTTGTAGATATGGTGGAGAAGAATTTTTAATAATTTTAAATAATAAGCCAATATCTAGTGCTTTACTTCTTTCTAAAAAAATAAGAGAAGCGCTAAATAGAAAATTTTTTAGATTTAAAGATGATATAATTCAAATCTATTGCAGTATGGGTATTTTTTCATCTACTTATGATAAAACTTCCTTTAGTGAACTTTTAAGCAAATCTGATGAAAATTTATATATAGCTAAAAAATCCGGTAGAAATACAATTGTATATTAAAAATACTTCACAGAAAAATCTGTGAAGTATTTTTTTATTTTATATTTCTTTTTTCAAAATGCACTTTTAATCTTTCTAATATAATTATTAATGCTCCACCTATAATAAAAAATAATGGACTAAATGTTGAAAGAGTCATAGCTTCTTTTGGTATTTCTAATGAAGTAGGACCCATAATTACTGCATATATTGAACCTACCATAAGTCCTAAAATACAATACGTAGTTGCAGATCTATAATTAGCTAATAAATATTTAACTCCTTTTATTGTAACTGCAATACCTGTAAGAATTCCTATTCCAAATATAAATACAGCTGGTATATATTCAAAATTCATTTTTAATACACCTTTTATTGCTCCTAATATTGGTGCATAAAGCCCAAATATAAGAAGAATTGTTGATCCTGATATTCCTGGAAGAACCATAGCTGAAATAGCAATCATAGCTGATATAAATATATAAATGCCTAAGCCAATGTTTAAATGACTAGCAGAAACATTTACACCTTCTCCACCTTTTACTGGATTAAAGTATGTAATACAAAATACTACTATTATACCAATTATCATAAAAATAATATTTTTATAATTTCCAACTAAACACTCTTTTTCTTCTTTCCATATTATTGGAATTGCAACTACGATAAATCCAATAAATAAAGAACTTATTGCATATATATGATTATTAAAAACAGAAGTTATAAATAAAACTGAAAGAATAAACCCTACTATCCATCCAATGCCTAGTTTTATTAAGAATTTTATAGCTTCTAATCTTTCTTCTTTATTTCCTGTCACTAAATTATTAAGAGAATTTATAAACTTATCATAAAACCCTAATACAAATGCAATTGTACCTCCTGACACTCCTGGAACACTATCTGCAAGTGCCATACAAAAACCTCTAATAAAATTAATTATATACATTTTCCATCTCCTCTTTTTTTATCCAATAATAAGTAATATTAGATATTATTTTATATCTTTTTTCATAAAAAATCTACACTTTATTATTATTTGTAATATTTATTTTGTTTTTATATCTATATTTAGGTAAAAAAAGATTGAACTATATAAAATTTAAAATAGTTCAATCAAATTTTACTATATTATAAATTTAACTATTGTTATTAATATTCCTGATATAACTGCACTTACTGGAATTGTTAAAACCCAAGCCCAAATTATTCCTCTTGCAACTCCCCATTTAACTGATTTTATATTTTTAGATGCACCAACTCCCATAATTGTTGTAGTCATTACTTGAGTTGTACTTACAGGTGCATCAAAAATAGTTGCGCCAAGAATAGATACAGCTGCTCCTATTTGCGAAGCAAATCCTCCAACAGGATTAAGTTTAGTCATTTTATTTCCCATTGTTTTAATTATTTTCTTTCCACCAATTGAAGTTCCAAGAGCCATAGAAAGAGCACAAGCTGCAATTACCCAAGTTGGAACATCAAATGTGCTTATAACTCCTCCGCTTAAAAGTGCCATTGTTATAATCCCCATTGATTTTTGAGCATCATTTGCTCCATGGTTTAATGCCATAAAAGCTGTACCTAAAATCTCCATTTTAAGAAATATCTTGTTTACTATTCCAATTTTACATTTCCTAAATGTCCAATTTAAAATTAGCATTATTATATATCCAAGTATAAAACCAATAGCTGGACCTAAAATTAACCATACTACTACATGATTAAAAACATTTCCCCATTGTATTTTATCTATACTACCATTAAAAGCTATTCCTGCTCCTATTAATGAACCTATAAGAGTATGAGATGAACTACTTGGAATTGCGAAATACCAAGTTATTATATTCCATATAATACATGAAGCTAAAACTCCAACAAGACACCATTGTGGTAAATATTTATGATTTATGATGTCATCTCCAACTGTTTTTGCAACAGCTGTCCCCATAAAAGCTCCAATAAAATTAAAAAATGCACAAAGTAATATAGCTGTTTTTGGTCTTAAAGCTCTAGTAGATATTGTTGTTGCAACAGCTGTTGCTGTATCATGAAATCCATTTATAAAATCAAAGCTTAAAGCTAATACAACTATTATTCCAGTTATAATAAGAGTACTAGGCATGTTTCATTACAACTCCTTCAACTATTGCTGCTATTTGCTCACAACTATCTAATGTATTTTCTAATATTAAATATATATCTTTCCATTTTATGATTTCAATTGGGTCTGTATTTTTAAATAAATTTGTTATAGTTCTTCTATAAAGCTTATCCCCTTTATGCTCTATTGCATTTATTTCTCTTATTTTCTCTACCATAGAGTTTCTTTTCCCTATTTTCTTAAGTTCTTCCATTAATTTTAAAAGTTCTGATGTTATTTCAATTATCATATCACACATTTCTAAAGATTCTTCTGTAACTTCTTTAATATCATACATTATTAATCTATTAGCTGCTGAATCTATATCATCTAATACATTATCCATCTTTTTTATTATTCTAAATATATCTTCTCTATCAATAGGTGTTATAAAAGCATTATTTAACTCTATTATATTATCGTGAACCATTAAGTCCCCTTTATGTTCTAAATCTCCTAACAATTTAGCAATTTCGTTCTTATTATCTAAATTTTCAAATCCTTTCTTTAATAAAATAGCTGACTCGTGAATATTTTTTGCCTCATCTATAAACATAACAAAAAATTTATCTTCTCTAGGATTAAAGTTAAACATATATTTATTCCAACTCCTTAAATTTTAAAATATGCTATTTATTTTCTTACTTTCTTAGTATAATCTTTAATTTTTTATATTTGAATAGGTTCATAATTTATTTAACCTATTGTTCTTATTATTTACTATTTATTTAAAAAATAAATATAATATTTAAAAAAGAGTAAAAATTGCTGGTAACAATTTTCACTCTTTTGATACATTTAATAATATAAATTTTCTGTTGGATACTCTGGATCACAAGTTATATCTATACCTAATTTTCTAAAAGTCTGCTCATTATTATTACTGATTATTGTTGTTGAATGAGCTTGAGCTCCTTTAAGATTTTTAAGTTTACTTAAAGCAACTTGTGCCATAGGATTAGTTGCTGCACAAATACTAAGTGCCATTAAAATCTCTTCGCAGTTTAAAGCTGCCTTTTTATATGCTAAATTTTCTTTTTTAAGACATCTAATAGGCTCTAATATAAGAGGTGATATTAAATGTATTTCATGATCTATATTTGCATAATGCTTTACAGCATTTAATACAACTGCTGAAGTTTCATCCATAATTTCAGTTGCTTTTCCTGTAAATATGTTTCCATCTTCAGTTTCTAAAGCTATTGCTCTAACTGTTTCATTAGTATCTTTTTGTTCTTTTACTTTTTTTGCTTTTTCTCTTGCTTTAACTACAACTTTTCTATCTTCTTCTTTAAGAGATAATTCATTCATTATTAAAGAAACTCTCTCAAATGTTTCTTTATCTACATCTCCCTTTTTATATTCACAAGCTGTTTTAAAGTAACGTCTTATTATTTCTGCTTTTGAAGCTTCTTTTACTACTTCATCATCTATTATTCCAAAACCTACTCTATTTACTCCCATATCAGTTGGAGATTTATATTCTGATTCTTCTCCACTAATTTTTTCAATTATTCTTTTTAGAACTGGAAAACTTTCAATATCTCTATTGTAATTTATAGCGACTTTATTATAATAATCAAAATGGAATGAATCTATCATGTTTACATCTTTTAAATCAGCTGTAGCTGCTTCATATGCAATATTTAAAGGATGTTTTAATGGTACATTCCATACAGGGAAAGTTTCAAATTTTGAATATCCTGCTACTTTACCATTTTTATATTCATGATAAAGCTGACTTAAACATGTTGCAAGCTTTCCACTTCCTGGCCCTGGGGCTGTTACTACAACTATTGGTTTAGTTGTTTCTATGTAAGGATTTTTTCCATATCCTTCATCACTTACGATAGTATCTACATCTGTTGGATAACCTTTTGTTTTACTATGTTTATAGACTTTTATTCCTCTTCTTTCAAGCTTATTTATAAATATGCTTGCAGCTGGCTGTCCACTATATCTTGTTATAACAACAGAATTAACATCTAGATCATAGCTTCTTAAATCATCTATAAGTCTTAAAACATCTATATCATATGTTATTCCAAAATCGCCTCTTATTTTATTTCTTTCTATATCTCCTGCATAGACACAAATTATTATTTCAGCTTTATCTCTTAATTTATGTAATAATTTTATTTTTGCATTTTCATCAAAACCTGGTAAAACTCTTTTTGCATGTAAATCAAAAAGTAATTTTCCTCCAAATTCTAAATATAATTTATCGTAGTTATTCACTCTCTCTAATATATATTTTGATTGTTCTTCTAAATATTTTACATGATCAAATCCTATTTTCATATTCCACTCCTATTTATATATAATTCATTTAAATTAATAAGCTATATTATTACACAATATCTGACCATTGTAAATTCTATTTATTAAACATTATTAATGTAATTCTATCTATATTCTGTATTTAACTTTATTAAATTCCTATTATAAAAGACTTCTAAATATATCTATATTAATTTTTTTTAAATAAATAACCTCTATAATATTTGCATATTATAGAGGCTTACATCATTTTATTTATTTATAAATTCTTTTTCTTCTATATTATCTGATTCTTTTTCTATATTACTTAATGTTTTCTTATAAAATATTACAAAACATATTGCTGTAGTTAAAGCTGATATAACATCTGAAAATGGTTCTGCACATAATGTACCCATTAATTTATTTTCAAATACATTAGGAAGAATAAATGCTAATGGGATTAATAAAATTATTTTTCTTAATAAAGCCAACATAAGTGAGACTTTTGCTTGTCCAAGTGCTAAGAAAGTCTGTTGGCATGCAACTTGCGCTCCAAACATAAAAATTCCTGCAAAGAATATCTTCATACTCCATGAACCAATTTCAACTAACTCTGGATTATTATTAAATAATCTTACAAACATCTCTGGAACTCCCATAAGTAAAATCCACATTCCTATTGTATAAGTTAAACTACAAATAAGTAAAAGCTTAAAAGTCTTTTTTACTCTTTCTATTTTTTTAGCACCAAAATTATAGCTAACTATAGGTTGTGCCCCCTGAGATAACCCAATTATAGGTAAAGTTATGATTTGCATTACACTAGACATAATTGTCATTGCACCTATCGCAAGGTTTCCTCCATATTTTAAAAGCTGATTATTCATTACTATTAAAACTAAACTTTCAGTTGATTGCATTATAAAAGGTGATACTCCAAGTGCTATAACTCCAAGCATTATATTTTTTTCAGGTTTTAAATATTTTTTTCTTATTTTTAAAATACTATTATTCCCAAATAAAAATTTTAAAACCCACATTGCTGATACTAATTGTCCTATTACTGTTGCAAGAGCTGCTCCTTTAACACCTAAATTTAATCCAAAAATAAATATTGGATCTAGAATTATATTTATTATAGCTCCAATCATAACTGTTGCCATTGATATTTTAGCAAATCCTTGAGTAGTAATAAAAGGATTCATTCCAAGTGCTATTTGTACAAAAATTGTTCCAATAAGATATATAGTTAAATAATTCTCAGCATATACTATTGTTTCATTAGTTGCTCCAAAAGCATTTAATATTGGAATTTTAAAAATTAAAAATCCTATTGTTAAAATTATTCCCATCAAGATAAGTGATGAAAAGCTATTACTCATTATTTTTTCAGCACTATCATTATCTTTTTCACCCATTTTTATTGCTGCAAGTGGTGCAGCTCCCATTCCTATTAAAGCACTACAAGCTGATACTATCATAATTATTGGAAATGCAACTCCAACTCCTGCTATTGCAAGTTCTCCTGAAGACATTCTTCCAATAAAAATTCTATCAATAATATTGTATAGTACATTTACTATTTGAGCTATTATTGCTGGCAAGGCTAAACTAAATAAAAGCTTACTTATTTTACCTGTACCTAAATCAGTATTTTTCTCCATCTCTAATCCCTTCTTTCATCTTTTATTAATATTATACATTATTTGTTAACTTTTTCAAAGGTAATAAATATCTCTTGTTAAAATAAAAAGTCTTATAGTATTTAAACTATAAGACTTTTCTATAAAAATTATTTTTTATATTTTTCTATAAATTTCCTAATTCTTCTTATTCCTTCTATTAAATCTTCTGTTGAAGATGCATAGCAAGCTCTTATATATCCTTCTCCACATTCTCCAAAAGCACTTCCTGGAACTGCTAAAACTTTTTCTTCCATTAAAAGTTTTTCACAAAATTCATCTGATGTCATACCAGTAGATTTAATACATGGAAAAACATATAAAGCTCCTAAGGGTTCAAAGCAACTTAATCCCATTTCTCTAAATCCTTCAACAAGAATTCTTCTTCTTCTATTATATTCATTACTCATTTTTCTAACACTTTCATCACCATTTTTAAGTCCTTCAATTGCAGCATATTGGGCTGTTGTTGGTGAACACATTATTCCATATTGATGAATTTTTTTCATAGCTTGTATTATTGCTTTATCTCCACAAGCATATCCAAGTCTCCAACCTGTCATCGCATAAGCTTTTGAAAAACCATTTATAACTATTGTTTTATCTTTAACTTCTTCAAAAGATGCTATAGAAACATGTGGTTTATCATAAGAAAGCTCCGCGTATATTTCATCTGAAAGTATTATTACATTTTTATCTTTTAAGACATCAACTATTTCTTTTAATTCATCTCTTGTCATTATTGCACCAGTTGGATTATTAGGAAATGGTAATATAACAATTTTAGTTTTTTCTGTTATAGCTTCTTCTAATTGTTCTTTAGTAAGCTTAAAATTATTTTCCTCTTTTAAATTTATTATTACTGGAGTTCCTCCAGCAAAAGCTGTACATCCTTTATATGCAACAAAACTTGGTTCAGGGATTATAACTTCATCTCCCTCTTCTACAAGAGCTCTAATTGCTAAATCTATTCCTTCACTTCCACCTACAGTAACTAATATTTCATTATCTGGATTATAAGATATATCAAATTTTCTATATAAATAGTTACTTATTTCATTTCTTAATTCAATAAATCCTGCATTAGATGAGTAATGGGTATGTCCTTTTTCAAGAGAATAAATTCCAGCTTCTGTTATGTTCCAAGGAGTTACAAAATCTGGCTCTCCTACACCTAAAGAAATAACTCCTTCCATTTCATTTACCATATCAAAATATTTTCTAATACCTGATGGAGGCATTTTTTTTACTTTATCAACTATCATATCTTCTAAAATCATATAAATATGACCTCTCTTTCTTTTGATTGTTTATCTTTAAATATTCTTCCGTGATCTTTATATTTTTTAAGAACAAAGTGAGTTGCTGTTCCTTGAACATATTCTTGAACTGCTAATTTTTCTGAAACAAACATAGCAACCTCTTTCATTGTTTTACCTTCTACTATAACTGTTAAATCAAATCCTCCAGAAGACATTAAATAACATGCTTTTACTTGAGAAAATTTATATATTCTTTCAGCTACTTTATCAAAACCTTGACCTCTTTGTGGTGTTATTCTAACTTCTATTAAAGCAGTAACAGTTTCTTTTCCTGTATTTTCCCAATTTATAAGAGTTGTGTATCCTGCAATTATATTTTTTTCTTCATAATCTCTAATAGCTTCTCTTACCTCTTCAACAGTTTTTCCTGCCATTGTGGCAATCTCTTTATCAGTATACCTGCTATTTTTTTCTAATATCTCTAATATTTCTTCCATACTCTAATTCTCCTTCACTACCTATTTTAAATATAAAAAGTCCCTTTCTAATTAAAGAAAGGGACGAATATTTCGTGGTACCACCCTAATTCAGAAGAAAAAAATTTTTCTTCTCTCATTATCCAATATAACGTTTGGAATTCGTTTTTACCTATTTAAGTATTAAAACTTAGTTCTCAGTAAAAAAATTCATAGACTGCCTTCAAAAGATTATCTACTAAGTCCCACCAAACCTTAGCTCTCTAAAAGATAATTTCCTTTTTACTTTTTCTAATCTCTATTTTTTTCCTTTTTATTTTTCTCTATTATATTCTTATATAAATATAAATTCAATAGTTTTTTTTATTAAATTTTGATACCATATATTTATAAATTATTATTTTTTTAAAGGAAGTGTATATATATGTCTATAAAAACTAATTTTCATACTCATACTACAAGATGTCTTCATGCAAGTGGCTCTGATGAAGAATATGTATTAAAAGCAATAGAGCTTGGATATAAGACTTTAGGCTTTAGTGACCATGCACCTTACCCTGATAATAGACTTGGTCTTAGAATGAAATATAATGAATTAGATGAGTATTATTCATCTATTAACAATCTTAAAAAAAAGTATAAAAATGAAATAGAAATTTTAATAGGATTAGAAATAGAATATGATAAATCTGTACATTCATATTATGAAAAACTTTTAGAAAAATTTGATTATCTCCTTTTAGGTCAGCATGTTACCCCTCATAAAGGAAAGCTTATAAATAATTTCGAATTAAATAACACAGATGATTATGTTCTTTACGCTGAATCTATAAGTGAAGCTTTAGAAACAGGATATTTTCCTATTTTAGCTCATCCAGATTTAGTTTTATTAAATCCATTTGCTTGGGATGAAAATTGTAATAAAGCCTGTGATATAATAGTTAATGCTGCAAAAAAAAATAATATTATATTAGAACTTAATGCAAATGGTATAAATAGAGGGCTTAAAGAATATCCTGATGGAATAAGATATCCATATCCTAATAAAAAATTCTTTGAAAAAGTAAGTAAAGAAAATTTACCAGTTATAATTTCTGCTGATGCTCATAATCCAAATAACTTAGGATCAGAATCTTTAAATATAGCATTAAATTTAGCAAGAGAATGGAATTTAAATATTGTAGATGATTTTAGAAATAAATAAAAAATCCCCTGTTAAATAGATTTTAGTGGGATTTTATTTATCTATTTAACAGGGAATTATTTAATTAGAATAGCACTAGTTTAATATTACCAGTTTTTATCTCTGCATCCATTGCAGTTGTCATTCCATTCATAATGATTTTTGCAATCACAATCATCTTTATGCCAATTACAGTCATCTTTGTGCCAGTTGCAATCATCATTCCATTTACAATCATGATCAAAATCGAAGCAATCACAATCATCATCAGAGTCATCTGTACAAGGGCAAATATTTATTGTATTATTTTCTCTATAACATTCAATAGCTTTTATCATGAATGCATTTGCTCTCTTTAATTCTCTTTCTAATCTTTGGCTTAATTCTTTTGCTTCTCTACATAATTCATTAGCTTTAGCATCTATACAATCAGCTTTCTTTCTTAATTCTTGTGCTTTACATCTTAATTTTTTTGATTCTTCTAACTTCTCAGTTATACATACTTGTAATTTCATAGTTCTTGCAGCTAATTCTATAGCACAACGTTCTAATTTAGCACATTTTTTTATATTACAATTAGGTTTAATATTCATACTCATAATCGGTTTCTCCTTTTCCTTGGTAAAATTTTTTTATATCCTTAGTAAAACTTTATTCTATATAATATATGAGTAAATAACCTTTATGTTTCCTAATTGTATTTATTTTATAATTTTTATCTTATTATCTTCTAAGCCTATTATATCTATATTTTTCTTTATACAATCTTTTATTATATTTAATATCTCATTATTTATTATTTCACCAGGACATAATAAAGGAATTCCTGGTGGATAAGGAACTATATGTTCTTTAGAAATTTTTCCAATTAATTTTTCATCTATAGTCATTTCTATAAATTCTTTATCTAAAATTTCATAAGGCTCATATTTCTTTTCTGGTATTTCTTCAATAAATCTACTATTTATAATAGAATCAGATTTTATTTCTTCTAAATTTAAATTCTTTAAAGCTATATATACTTTTTCAAAGTCTTCATCTGTATTAAATGTAGAAAATATTAATACAACTCCTCTACTAAAGCTCATTTCACATTGAATTTTTTCTTTTCTTAAATATTCTAAAAGTTTTTCACCTGAATATTCTTTTTCTAAAATTATTACATATCTTGTCTTATCTATGCTGTATCCTTTATATAAATCCTCTTCTGAATAAATATGTATACCTTCTATTTTTTCTATACACTCTCTCCATTTTTCACATCTTAATATTAATTCTTCATAATCCTTTTCTCCATAAACCTCCATATAATGTCTTCCATAATCTAGAGATGCCATTAAAATATATGAAGGTGATGTTGTTGTAAGAGCGCTAAAATAAAAATCAACTTTTGGATTATCATCATTTACAATTAGATATCCAGCTTGTGTTAAAGAAGGTATTGTCTTATGAGCACTTAATATTACATAATCTGCTATAGAAGTTAAACTTTTAGGTAATTTATTTGTGCAATTATAATGTGCTCCATGAGCTGAATCTATAATAGTTTTTATATTTTTCTTTTTAAGTTCTAATATAAGTTCTTCTATTTCATAACTAACTCCAAAATAATTTGGATATGTTAAAATAACACCTTTTACATTTTTATTTTTCTCTAATGCTATTTCTATATCTTTTATTGTAGGTGGAAGAAAAATATCTCTTTCTTTATCTACTATTCCTTTTATATATGAAACTTTTAATTTCTTTAAAATTAAAGCATTATAAATTGACCTGTGACAATTTCTTTCCACTAATACTTCATCACCTTCATCAAATGCAGAAAATATAGATATTATATTTGCTCCTGTACTACCATTTAAACTAAAATAAGCTTTTTTACAATCATAATATTTTTTTAAAAGCTCAGTAGCTTCTTTTATTATTCCTTCAGGATGATGTAAGTTATCTAATGGTTCTACTTCTGTAATATCTAAACTTCCCATTTTTTCAAAGAATTCTCTTCCAACATAATCTTTTAAAAAGGCTTTACCACATTTATTACCTGGCATAGATAATATTAAGTTTTCTTCTTTATTATATTTTATTATTTCTTCAAGAATTGGAATTCTTCCCTCCATTAATTCTCATCTCCTAATTTTTACTTTGAATTATTTGAATACTTTTTTTACTAAAAAGTTTTGATACTAGTTCTTTTAAATGTTCTTTAGTTATAAAATCTAATAAAACATCTTCATTTAAATATATTTTATAATCACCATGCATAGTATCATAAGTTGACAATTCTTTTGCTAAAATAATACTTTGTTCTTCTCTAAATAGTCTTTTTAACTTAAATCCTTTTATTAAATCATCTATATTTTCTTCTGAAAGATTATCTATTATATCTCCAATTTCATCTATAGCTTCATTTACTATTTCTATAGCTTTATCTATGTTATTATTTGAAGTTCCTAATATTATTTTATAAAGCTTTATACTCTTTTCATTTGATATCTTAGGAATAACATCATATATAAGCCCTCTTTCAGTTCTAAGTTTATTAAATAATACTGAATTTATTCCATTACTAAAAAGCTCATTAAAAACTTTTAAAACTTTTATTTCATCTTCATTTAAATCTTCTATTGGAAAAATAAATTGGATTTTTGCAGAAGATATTCCATCTCTAAAATCTCTATATACGCCTTCTTTAAAAGTTTTGTATTCTGGCTTTTTTAATTTTACATTTTCTCGTCCTTCCCACTCTCTAAAAATTTTCCAAACTTTATATTTTACTTCGTCAAAGTCCATATTACTTACAACCGAAATAGTGGTATTTCCTGGAAAATAAAGTTTATCATAAAAATCTTTTATATCATCTAATGTTATTTTTTCTAAATCTTCCATTCTTCCTATAATAGGATATTTTATTCTTCTTTCCTCAAATGTATTAAGAAATTGTTTATCTTCTACGAATTGTTCTAATTCTTCATCCCATTCTCTTAACTCTTCTTTTATAACGTCCATTTCCTCTTTAAAACCATTTTCAGGAAATACAGGATTTAATAAAATATCTGAGAATATTTTTATTCCTGTTTCAAAGTCTTCTTCTAATAATGTTCCATAATATATTACATAAGGATAGTTTGTCATAGCATTATTAAATCCAAACACCTTACTTAAATCACGATTTATTTCATTTTCTTTTCTATTTTTAGTTTCTTTAAAAATCATATGTTCTGTTGCATGAGCTAATCCATACAATTCTTCTTCCATATCAGCTCCAGCATTTATTGAAATACAAACTGATGTAAGATTTGTTTCTCTTTTTTTATAAACAAGCTTTAACCCATTCGCAAAAATATGTTCTTGCATATATATTTCACCTTTTATCTAAACAATTTTAAATAATCCTTTCCTTAAAATAAAAATAGGTGAAGCAAAAGCTTCACCTAAATTATATACTATATAAAAATTTTTATTCAACAGCCTTTAATGCAATAGCACATTCAATTCTCTTCTTTTGCATTTTACATCCAATTTCATATGGTATTTTTATGTCACCATTAAATGCGAAGTTATTTGATTGACATCCACCACTACAGTAGAATTTTGCCCAACAATCTTTACATTGTGGTTTATTGTATATATGAGCTTTTTTAAATGTTTTACCCATTTCTGCATCATAAGTATCATCAAATATTGATCCTAGTTTAAATTCTTCTTTACCAACAAATTGGTGACATGGATAAACATCTCCTTGAGGAGTTATAGCAACATATTCAAATCCTGCTCCACACCCTGAAATTCTCTTATAGACACATGGTCCACCTTGAAGATCTATGTTGAAGTGATAGAAGTTAAATTCATCTCCTTCTCTCTTTCTTCTAGCCATTTCATCAAAAAGCTTATCATAGTTTTCAAATATTTCTTCTAAATGCTCTTCTTTTAATGCAAGAGGATGTCCCTTTTCAAGAACTACTGGTTCTATTGAAATTTCTTTGAATCCTTGATCTGCCATATACATAGCATCTTTAAAGAAATCTAAGTTTTCTGCAGTAAATGTTCCTCTTACACAGAAATGTTTGCTCTTATCTCTTTTTTCTACCATTTGTTTAATCTTAGGTAGAATTTGATCATGTGAACCCTTACCATCTATTCTTATTCTAACCTTATCATTAACTTCTGGTCTTCCATCTAATGAAAGGATTATATTACCCATTTCTTTATCTATGAAGTCCATTTTTTCTTCATCAAGAAGAGTAGCATTTGTAGTCATTGTAAATCTAATATTCTTATTCCATTTTTCTTCGTTTTCTCTAGCATAAGCTATTATTTCTTTTACAGTATCCCAGATCATAGTTGGTTCTCCACCAAATAAATCTACTTCTACGTTTCTTCTTGGTCCACTTCTTCTAACTACATATTCTAAAGCTTTTTTAGCAGTTTCTAAGTCCATAACTCCTTTATGTCCGTTATATTCTCCTTCATCTGCAAAACAATATTTACATCTTAAGTTACATGAATGAATGATGTTTAAACAAACAGCTTTTATGTAGTCTCTATCATCCATAGAGCTGTGAGCTATATCTTCATACATATCCATTGAATAAAGAACTCCTTCTTTTACAAGTTCTTTTAATTCATCATATGCTTCAGCGATTTCTGCTTCGTCATATTTTCCACTTAATTTTTTTAAAACTTCTTCTTTAGTTTCTAATTTTTTTTCTTCAACAATATCATAAACTAGCTCGTCTACAACGTGAACTGCTCCTGTATTAACATCTAAAACAAAGAATTCGTCTCCTTGTTTAAATTTATGAATTAATGACATTTTTAAACTCCTCCTAATTTATAAAACATTTCAGTATATATTAAAATTTTTCGTAATAGAGTTGACTAATAAAACTTTTAAACAATAAATTTCTTAAAATAAGCAGTAACTTTTTAAAAGTTACTGCTAAATTAATTAAGCTTCACACTCTAAGTTAGCAACTGTGCATGAAGTTTTACAAGCTGATTGACATGAGTTAGCACACTCTTTACAACCTGGCTTCTTTAAGCTGTTCTTTATGTTTGTTTTGTTTATAGTTTTTATGTGTTTCATATAATTAATCCTCCATATATTAAAGAATAACATATACGATTATAACATAAAAATTTTTCTACTTCTATATTATTTTACTTTGCTATACATTTTTAAGTAAAATTTAATGTTATTATATTAATAACCTTTTACTTCATTTATATTATGTTTTATAATCTATCTCTAGCTTTATATTATAATTTCTTAATATCCTGTTTGTTCATATTATATTCATATATATCTGATAGAATCTATCTAAAAGTTGTTTTATAAATAAATTTATACTAAAGAAAACCTTTAGAAAACATACAGTTTATCTATGCTTTCTAAATTTTTTCTGCTTTTAGTTATAAATTCACTAAAAATTATTGTTACTTTTTTATTAAGAAATTATTTTGAAATAATTTTGACTTAAAAAAGTAATAAAATAGTTAAGATAAAAGTCTTTAACTTTAAGGAGGACGTATGGAATTTTCGAATAAAAAATTACAAAAAGCATTTGAATACTATGAACAGGGTAAATATAAAGAAGCATTAAAAATTTGTAGTAAAGTTTTAAATAAAGAATATAACAATGAGGACGCATTAACTTTAGAAGGTGAAGTATTATTTAAATGTGGAAGAATAGATGATGCTATAATAACTTGGAAAATAAATGCGGAATATAATAATAATGAGTTAGCTAAAAAACATTTAGCTAGAATTGATAGCGGAGTTAAAGAAATGGCTTTAAGCTATACAAGCATTTACTCTGAAGATGAAGAATATAAAAGATTAATAATAGATGCATATAGAGAATCTAAAAAAGAAGAAGAAAAAACAGAAAACAAAGAACAAGAACCTATTGAAAATAAAGAAAAAACAGAAAATGAAAGTAACAAAAAAGAAGAAAAAGAAAAAAATAAAAATGATGAAACAGTTAAAGACGAATCAATAAAAGTTACTTCAAGTAATTCTAAATCAGAATCTGTAGAAACTAAAGATTCTTCTAATTCTTCTAAAGAAGATTTATCTAAAAATGAAGTTTCAGAAAAAGATAAAATTATAGAAAAAGAGCCTGAAGTTGAAAAAACAGTAACTCCTTCAGAAAATGTTACTATTAATGAAGTAACTCCTGTTGAAAAAGAATCTGTTGAAGAAAAAGTTCCATCTTTTACAGAAGATGTTAAAAAAGAAGAAGCATCTCCTGTAAAAGAAGAAAAAATTAATAATGATGTTAAAAAAGAAGAAGTTCCAAGTGATTCTGAACCTAAAGTTGATGTCATTAAAAGAGAATCTTCTAATGAATTAAAAAGAACTAGAGTTGAAAAACACTGCAATGCTAAAAATAGTTTTAATAAAAAAATTGTTGCTGTAATTGTAGCTGCTGTTATCGTTATTGGAGGTGGAGTTGCTATTTATAAAAATAGTCCTTCAAAACCAGCTTCTGAAAAACCAAAAGTTGAGGTTCCTAAAATAGATTGGTCAAACTTTAATTCAGATGTACAAACAGCAATAAATAACCAAAACTATCCAAAGCTTTATGCTTTATTAACTCAAGCTCCTGAAAATAAAATCCCTCAAGCTGAACAAGCTTCATATCAAGCTGGTTTAAAAGCTATGGATGAAAATGGTGTACAATACTTCTATGATCAAGGTATGAATTACTATAACCAAAAACAATATCAACAAGCTATAGATTCATTCCAAAAAGGACTTAAATTTGCACAAAATAATTACTTAGCACCTCATTTAACTTACTTTATTGGTGCTTCATATTCTGGCCTTGGTGATCATCAAAAGGCTGTAGAATATTATAAACTTTACTTAAAGAACTTCCCTAATGATGATATTTATAATTCAGGATGTCTTTATGTATTAGCTAAATATTACTATGCTCAAGGATATGTTAAGGAAGCTCAAAACTATGCAAATCAGCTTCAAAATAAATATCCAAATTCACCTTACAATAATACTGATATATCTAATATATTAAATAATAAATAATATCTAAAATTTATAAAAGGTTACTTTAAATACAAAAGTAACCTTTTATATTTTTTCAAATTTTATAATAAAAAAGTAAAAAAAAATTAACACTATTATAAAGCTTTATTTTATCTTATTAAGGAAATATATAGTATAATTGTAATTATGCTTATTAAAAATTTGTTTATATTTGTATAAAAATATAAATTTTTCGGAGGTGCAGAATGGATAGAAATATTCAACGTGAAGAAATTGAGAAAATATACGGTAAAATTAGTCCGTTTGAATTTAAAAACAAATTAATAAGTCTTGCTACTGAAGAAAAAGGAGCTCGTACTTTATTAGATGCTGGTAGAGGTAATCCTAACTGGACTTGTGCTACTCCTCGTCAAGCATTTTTTACATTTGGACAATTCGCAGTTGAAGAAACTCAAAGAACATGGCAAAACTGGGATTTAGCTGGTATGCCTAGCAAATCTGGAATCTATGAAAGATTTTTAAATTATATTAAGGAAAATCCTAATATGCCTGGAATTGAACTTTTAAAAGATATGATTGAATACGGAATAAATAATAAGGGATTCACTCCTGATGATTGGGTTTTTGAATTAGCTGATGGAATTATTGGAGATAACTATCCTTTCCCAGATAGAATGTTAAATCATATAGAACAAATAGTTCATGACTATCTTATTCAAGAAATGAAATATAGAAATGAAAAAGATGATAAATTTAATATTTATGCAGTTGAAGGTGCTACTGCTGCTATGTGCTATCTTTTTGATTCTTTAAAAGTTAACCATCTTTTAAATGAAGGAGATACTATAGCTATTATGACACCTATTTTTACTCCATACTTAGAAATTCCTATTTTACCAAATTACAATTTAAATGTTGTAAAGATCCAAGCTAGTGAAGAAAGTACATCTGGAGTACATACTTGGCAATACCCAAAAGAAGAATTAGATAAACTTAAAGACCCTAATATAAAAGCTTTATTTATAGTTAATCCAAGTAATCCTCCATCAATTGCACTTAGCGATAGATGTAGAAACCATATAGTTTCTATAGTTCAAGAATATAATCCAAATTTAATAATAATTTCTGATGATGTTTATGGAACATTTGTAGAAGGTTTTCGTTCACTTATGAATGATCTTCCATATAATACAATTGGTGTTTATTCATTCTCTAAATATTTTGGTGTTACAGGTTGGAGACTTGGAACAATAGCTTTACACGAAAAAAATATTTTAGATAAATTAATAAGGGAACTTCCTTCAGAGCATAAAGAAACTCTAAACAGAAGATATGGTGATATGTGCAAAGACCCTTCAACAGTTCCATTTATAGATAGAATAGTTGCTGATAGTAGACAGGTAGCATTAAATCATACTGCTGGACTTTCTACTCCACAACAAGTTCAAATGGCATTTTTCTGTATGTTTGCATTACTTGATAAAGCAAATAGATATAAAAATAAAACAATAGATATATGTCATCATAGACAAAAGCTTCTTTTTGAAGGTCTTGATTTAGAATTACCAAAAAATAAATATGATGCAGCATATTATACTCAATTCGATCTTTTAGAATGGGCAAATAAATACTATGGATCAGAATTTGCAGCTTATCTTCAAAAGTATCATAAACCATCTCATATACTTTACAGATTAGCACAAGAATCTTCAATAGTTCTTTTAAGTGGTAGTGGATTCCAAGGTCCTGAATGGTCTATACGAATATCATTAGCAAACTTAAATGATAATGCTTACTCAAAAATAGGTAATGTATTACATAATATTCTTGAAGAATTTGTTAAAGCTTGGGAAGAAACAAAACAACAATAAAAAAATAGGCACTACTTAGTGCCTATTTTTTTATTGTTCTGAATTTGTTTGTTCTTGATTTGTTTGTTCTGGATTTGATATTACTTTAAATGCATATCCTTGATTTTTATAATACTCTATTAATTTTGGTAATGCTTCAACAGTTGTTTTTTTAGCTGCTGCATCGTGCATTAATAAAACAACATGTTCTTTATTTGCAGATTCTTTAATTGCTGTATTTATAAGTCTATTTGGTGCAATTCCATTTCCTGTTGCATCTCCAGTTTCAGCATCCCAATCAATTGAAACTACTCCTGTTTCCTTTAAAGCTTCTTTTAAAGCATTTAAGTTTTTGTCATGATAATAAACTCTTGACATATATCCTCCAGGCATTCTTAAAACTCTTGTATTAAAGTTATCCCCTAAGATATTTCTCATTATTTTATCAGTTTCTGATATTTCTTTCATAAATACATTTACATTTACGTTATTTGATGGATATAATTTATGGAAATTATGTGAGTATGTATGGTTTGCTATAGCATTTCCACTTTCATATATCTCTTTTAAGTATTCTCTATTTTCACTTGAATTTTCTAAATTACTTCCTAAAGCAAAGAATGTTGCATGTACTCCATATTGTTTAAGTATCTTTAATATTTTAGGAGTATTTTGACTTGGTCCATCATCAAATGTTAAAAATACCTCTTTTTCATTATTTACTCTTGCTTTTGAATTTAACATTGTAAATACTTGATTTGCTGGAACTGCATAACTTTTTGCACTTTCTATTATATTTGATCCTTGTTCTGGATATCCATATTTATTTTCAGTAACAACTTCTTTATTTTGTGATTTTTGATCTTGATTTTGAACATTTTGATTATTTTCTAAAGTTTTAGTATTATCTATAGGCTTGTCCTTAGCTTTTGCTTCTACAAAATGCATAACTCCTCCTATTATAACTACTAACGCGATAACTACCCCTATCACTACTACTTTAAAATTTACATTTTTTCTTTTTTTATATCTAGCCACTATTATTCCCCTCCGTCTAGTCTTCCTTATGACATAATTCTACTATTTATACTTATAAAAAAAGTTAAAATTTTAATACATTTAGTCAATATTTAATTAATTTTTTGTAATTTTTATAATATTTTTATACACTTAATTATTCTCCTACATTTTTTTCATATAAATTAGCAACAAAATTAAACTTATATTTATCTTCTACAGCATTATACTCTTCTTTCCCCATATTATTTTTGTATTTTAATATTAAATATTCTCCATTAGAATTTAAAACTCTATAATCATAAGGATCATCATTAAAACTTACTTGTGCTAAAACTTTAATGGTATCATAACTTCTAGTTTCGCTATTATAAAGTCTAGTCATATAATTTGTAAAAAGTATAAAATTATATGTTTTCTTATCACAATCTGTTACTTTTCCTATTTCACTACAAGCCATACAACTTTTAAATGGACATTCAATCATACATTTTAGACATTTACAACTACTACATTTAACTAATTTATTTAAATTCTTTTTATAACTATCTTTATATAACTCTAGTCCATTTATTAAACTTTGAATTTGCTCAGAACTTAATAAGTCTTTTTCTACAAAAAGTACTTTTTTCTTTTTTGAAATCTCTGTTTCAGCATTTTGTACCATAGTCATATATTTATCTAATAACTTAATATTTTTGAAAAAATATCTATTTTCTATATCTGTTCCTTCTTTAAAATCATTAATATCATCTAAAGCAAAAGTTATATCTGAAAAAACTCTACCATATGTTTTCTTTTCTTTTTGTATGTATTCTTTAGCTACTGTACTATTCATAAAATCACCTCTTAAATATTTTATTCTAATTTATTATATTTTTCTACAAGCCAAATTAAATTTTATTTAATTAAATATAATTTAATTTGTATTTTACTTGAAAAAACTTTATCATTAATTTAGTTTAAAAAAATATGGAGGCAAATACATAATGAAGCGCAAAACTAATTTATTTATTAAACTAGCTATCATATTTGTTTTTTGTATAGGAATTTTCTCTTCATTTAAGTGGACAAACACTTATGCTTTTAGTTTTGGTACTAGCTCAAGTTATAGTTCATCTAACTATAGTAATGAAGATGAAGGTTCATCTAGCACAAGCGTAGGATTTCTTTCTTCAAATAGGTCAAATTCTAATTTTAGCACTTCTAATAAGTATAGTTCATCTTATAACAACGAATCTGAAAATTTTAGTGGAAGATCTAACTCTAACTTTAGTACTTCTAATAAATATAGTAATTCTGGACCTAGTGGAAATTCTAACAATTACAATGAATCTAATTATAGTAACAATAGTAGTAGTAATAGTAATAACAACAATAATTCTAGTAGTGGATTTAATATTTTTGGTAATATTAGAAGGCATCACTCAAGTATGCCAATGTTTAATTTTGGAATGCCTGGCTACAGATCACACAGACATTTTACTTTTTTAGGCGGATCACATTTCTTTAAAATAATTTCTGTATTAGCAGTAATTATAATAATAATCTTATTATTTTATTTCTTCTTTCTTTAGTTATTACTAATATGTAAATTATAAATGTATATATAGATTTTTATAAAATTTGTATTATAATCTTATAAAAAGGAGGAATATTAAATGAGTATATTTAATAGAATTTCAAATATGGTAAAAGCTAAGGCTAATTCAGCTCTTGATGAAATGGAGAATCCAATTGAATTATTAGATCAAAAAATCAGAGATATGGAAGAGTCTTTAAATAAAGCTAAAATTTCTTCTGCCCAAATTTTTGGGAACTTAAAAGCAATTGAAAAAGAAATGAATGAGGCTAAAGAAGCTTCTAATGATTATGATAGTAAAGTTAGATTAGCTATGTCTAAAGGAAATGAAGAACTAGCAAAAAAAGCTCTTAAATTAAAATTAGATTCAGATAAAAAATATGAAAGTTTAAAAACTTCTTATGAATCATTAGAAAAGAAAGCTGATACATTAAAACAAAATCTTTCTTCTTTACAAGAGGAACTAGATAAAACTAGAAGCTATAGAGATGAAGCAGTTGCTAGACTTAATACTGCTAATGCTTCAAAGCAAATAAATGAAATCATGGCTAATGTTAAAAGTAAAGATAATTCAATAAATTTAGATGATATTGAAAGAAAAATAGCTAAAAAAGAAAGCTATGCCGAAGGCCTTGAGTCTTTAAAAACTCCATCTCTTGAAGATGAATTTAAAGCACTTGAAGAATCCAGTTTAGAAGAAGAATTAAACAAATATAGATAGTTTATATAACCTTAATGAATTATATAATTCATTAAGGTTATTTTTAATTTAAACACATAATATTTTATGAACTTTTTTTAAATAAATCTATTTTTTATAACTCTGAAAATCAAGATAATTACAAATTATATATAACTGTCAAAATTAAAAATAATTTTCTATTTATTTTAATATAAGAAATAATATATATATATTATTCATATTTAAAGTTAAAAGCTTTATTTTAGTAATTTTATTCATTAAAAATTATCAATTGAATTTTTATTTTTCTAGCTCTATCTAACCCATTGAAAACTCTAACTTTATATACAGAATAAACTTCATATTATATAGTAAATACTAGAATTTCTATGTATTTTAAAGTATTATGCCAATTTTATTGATAAAAATGGATTTAACGACTATTTTTATCTATTTTTTTGTTTTAATTAATCTTTTATATAACGGTATAATCTTTCTGTGATAAGTCAATAATCTTATTATAGATAAAGATAGATTTAAATTTAAACAAGAGGTGAATAAAATGGCAATGGATAAAGCGATTGTAAAAAAATTCTGTAAGAACTTAAGTGATATGCCTTTCACTTTAAAACTTTGGGATGGAGAAGAAATAAATTATGGTGAAGGAGATCCTAAATTCAAAGTTATTATAAATGAATTCCCTTCAAAAAAAGAACTTTTAGCTGATGCAAGTATAGCTCTTGGAGAAGCTTATATGGATGGTAAAATAGAACTTGAAGGAAATTTACAAGAAATTTTTGAAAGTATGATGAGAAGAAGCGAAAGTTTCTTAAATGAAAGTACTCTTTTAAAATTCGTTGGTAAAATAGCTTCAAACTCAAGATCAAAATCAAAATCTGATATAGCTAGCCACTATGATATAGGTAATGATTTCTATAGCATTTGGTTAGACGAAACTTTAAGTTATTCATGTGGATATTTTAAAAATGAAGATGACTCTCTTTATGATGCCCAGATGAATAAAATCCATTACATCCTAAAAAAATTAAATCTTGAAGAAGGTCAAACTCTTCTTGATGTTGGTTGTGGATGGGGATACCTTTTAATAGAAGCTGCTAAACTTTATAAAGTAAAAGGTTTAGGAATAACTTTAAGTGAAGAACAATACAAAAAAGCAAATGAAAGAATAAAAACTTTAGGTCTTGAAGATTTAGTTGAAGTTAAATTAATGGACTACAGAGATCTTAAGAAAAGTGGACTTGAATTTGATAGAATTGTAAGTGTTGGTATGGCTGAACACGTTGGTCATAATAATTTACCACTTTACTTTGAAAATATTCAAGCAGTTCTTAAAAAAGGTGGATTATTCTTACTTCACAACATAACTAATCCTGTTGAAGTTGTAGGAAATGGATGGATAACTAAGTATATCTTCCCAGGTGGATACTTACCAACATTAAGAGAAGAACTTAATATTGCTGCTGAACTTGACTTTAGAACAATAGATATTGAAAGTTTAAGACGTCATTATATGAAAACTCTTATGCATTGGTTAGAAAACTTTGAAAATAACATTGATAAAGTTGAAAAAATGTTTGATCAAAGATTTATAAGAATGTGGAGAGTATATTTAGCTGCATGTGCTGCTGGATTCCACTACTGGACTATAGATATTCACCAAATCTTATTCTCAAAAGGAACTAATAACGATCTTCCAATGACTAGAAAATATCTTTACGAAGATTAATATATAAATACAACCTCTTTACACCAAATACAAGCTTAAAAGCTAGTGATTAAATTTAATCACTAGCTTTTATAATTTTTATTTTTTCCTATATTAACTAAAAATTCAAGATAAAATAATTTATTTTTATAAATTTATTTTTATATAAAGTTTTGATATAAAAAAACGTATTAAAAGCTTAGTTTTTTATACATTTTTCCTTATTTCTCTTTGCATATTTTACTTTTTGGGGTATACTAAATTAGAGAGAAATATATGTAAAAAGCATCTAATTCTCAAATTAAAAACAATTTATAGTATATGGAGGTTTTGTACATGTTAGTTTCAGCAAAAGAAATGTTACAAAAAGCTAGAGAAGGTAAGTATGCTGTTGGTCAATTCAATATCAACAACTTAGAATGGACTAAAGCTATACTTTTAACTGCTCAAGAAAATAACTCACCTGTTATCTTAGGAGTTTCAGAAGGTGCAGGAAAATATATGACAGGATATAAAACAGTTGCCGCTATGGTTTCTGCTATGATAGAAGAATTAAATATAACAGTTCCTGTTGCTTTACACTTAGATCACGGTAGCTACGAAGGAGCTAAAAAAGCTATTGAAGCTGGATTCTCATCAATCATGTTTGATGGATCACATTATGCAATAGAAGAAAACATTGAAAAAACTACTGAATTAATCAACATTACTAATGCTAAAGGATTATCTTTAGAAGCAGAAGTTGGATCAATCGGTGGAGAAGAAGACGGAGTTATCGGTGCTGGAGAAATAGCAGATGCTAACGAATGTAAACAAATAGCTGATTTAGGAGTTTCAATGTTAGCTGCTGGTATTGGAAACATCCATGGACAATACCCTGCAAACTGGGCTGGATTAGATTTCGAAGCATTAGCTAGAATCAACGAAGCTACTGGAAACATGCCTTTAGTTTTACACGGTGGTACTGGAATCCCAGATGATATGATTAAAAAAGCTATATCATTAGGAGTTGCTAAAATCAACGTTAATACTGAATGTCAATTAGTATTCGCTGCTGCAACAAGAAAATACATTGAAGCTGGCAAAGATTTAGAAGGAAAAGGATTCGATCCAAGAAAACTTCTTGCTCCTGGATTTGAAGCTATCAAAGATATCGTTAAAGAAAAAATGGTATTATTCGGATCAGTTAACAGAGCTTAATTTATCCAATTTAAAAAGCACTCAAATTGAGTGCTTTTTTGTATTTATAAATATAATTTTTATTAAAATTTTCTATAATCTTTATTTTCTAACTTCCTAACATAAATTATAATTTCTTAGATAATATACATCTTCTTAATCCACCATATTTTTCTTTTTCTTTTTCAATTTTATATTCTATTTTTATAAAACTATTTAAACTATGAGGATTATCAGGAGATACTGTAGACATAATTAAATTCATATTTTCTTTCTTAGCTAAGTCTTCTATAATTCCACATATTTTTACTTGCAATTTATTTCCTCTATAAGCTTTATGAACTATAGTTGATTCTACTTGAGCTACTTTTAATAAGTCATCTCCACTTATATTTATATCATAACCGTAATTTTCTTTATCTTTTCCTAATTTACAGTATACTCCCATACCTATAAGTTCATTATTTTCATTAAAACATCCAACAATCTCTCCCATTTCTCCTGTGAATCTCATAATTGATTCCCTTGATGTTGGATAATATAAATCTTTATTGGGAAGCCATTCTATAACTTTATCTTGTAAATCCATAACTTTATCTAATTCATCATTTTTTACAAGTCTTATAACTCCATTTTCTAATGTATTTTTTTCTTTATTTTTAAGCTGTACTTTTATATTCAATTTAATCCCTCCATTATCATTTAATTTTTATATTACTAGTTAGTTTTAATATTGCTTCATTAATTCTTTTAATTTTTGTTTTCTTTTTCTTTGCACCTGTTATCCAAAGAAAATATTTTCTTTTATTACTATAAGATAATGTTTCAAAAAATTCTTTTGCCTTTGTCTCTTTTTCTAAAAGTTCTTTAAATTCTTTTGGCATTTCAATTATTCTTTCTTCTTTATCTTCTTCTATTGTCACATCTATAATATCACCAAAAGTTTTATTTAAACTCTTTCTTATAGCTTTCGTTATACCTAAAATGTGGCAGTCTCCTCCCATTTTAACAATTGACCCCTTATATTCTATACCATCAAAAGTTGCTTTTACTTTTACTCTTTTTGCATTATATTTTTCCTCTACATTAAAAGGTATTTTTATATATGATGCATCTTTACCTTCTACTTTCAAAATTTCTGATTTAAACTTTTCCATATTTTTGTTTAATCTCACTTTCATTTATTATCTCTATAAATTCTTTTACTAATTATATCAAAAATAATTCCATAAAATATTACTTTTAAATTTGTTTTATAAAAAAGAGTATATTATCTAAAGATAATATACTCTAATTTCTTTATTTATTTGCTACTATAAGCATTTCTCTTAATACTTTACATGCAACTGCTGTTGAAGTACCTGATGTATCATATTGTGGGGATAATTCGTTTATATCTATTCCAACTATATTATTTAATTTTCTAAATTCAAGTATTCCATTCATAAGTTCCTTAAATGTTATTCCTCCAGCTTCTGGAGTTCCTGTCCCAGGAAATATTGATGGATCAAGAACATCTAAATCTATTGTAATATAAACTGGCTTATCTTTAATTTTTTCTACCACTTTATCTAAATTATCTAGATTGAATTTATTAGTATACATATGATCTTTTGCCCAATAAAATTCATCTCTTTCTCCTGAACGAATACCAAATTGGAATATTCTATTATCTCCTACTAAATCCCATACTCTACGAATAACTGAAGCATGTGATAATTTTTCTCCTAAGTAATCATCTCTTAAGTCTGTATGAGCATCAAAATGTATTACATGTACATCTGGATATTTATTAAATATAGATTTAAATGCACCTAAAGTTACTAAGTGCTCTCCACCTATCATAAGTGGAGTTTTTCCATCATTTAAAACTTTAGCTGTATATTCCTCTATCATATCTAAAGCTTTAGTTGTATTTCCAAATGGTATATCTAAATCTCCTCCATCATATATGGAAAGATCATAAAGATCTACATCTTGATATGGACTATAGCTTTCAAGACCATAAGATTCGCTTCTCATTACTTTACTTGCAAATCTAGTTCCTGGTCTAAAAGAAGTTGTTCCATCAAAAGGTGCTCCAAACACTACTGTAGTTGCTTCGCTATATTCACATTCGCACCCAATGAAAGTTTCTATATTTCTATTCATGTACGCTTTCTAACATTTCTTTAACATAGTTTGGTAGTGCGAAGCATCCTCTGTGTAAATCTGTATTATAATACTTAGTTTTTAATCCTAAATCATTCCATTTTTCCACATCAGCTTTTAAAGGATCATATTTTTTTGAAGCAAATCCAAATAACCAATGTCCTGATGGATAAGTTGGAATATGAGCTTGATATACTCTACAAACTGGGAAGCATTCTTTAATTCTCTTATGTGCTCTCTTCATTGATTTAGCATATGCTTCATAATATGGACTTTCATGTTGGTTAACAAGTATTCCATCTTCTTTTAATGCTTTAAAACAGTTTCCATAAAATTCTCTTGTAAATAATCCTTCTCCTGGTCCAAATGGGTCAGTTGAATCAACTATTATTAAGTCATATTTATTTTCTACTGATCTTACAAATTTTAATCCATCTTCAAAATATAAAGTAACTCTAGGATCATCTAATTTTTCAGCTGTTTGTGGTATGAATTTTTTACATACATCCACAACTAATTTATCTATTTCAACCATATCAATTTTTTCAATTGAACTATATCTAGTAAGTTCTCTTACTGTTCCACCATCTCCAGCTCCTATAACAAGAACATTTTTGATATTTGGATTAGTTGCCATTGGTACGTGTACTATCATATCATGATATATAAATTCATCTTTTTCAGTAACCATCATTAATCCATCAAGAGTAAAGAAAGTTCCAAATTCTTTTGATTTAAATACATCTATTCTTTGAAATTCACTTTTACCACTATATAATTGTTCATCTACCTTTATTGAAAAACGAGCTTCTGGTGTATGCTCTTCTGTGTACCATAATTCCATAATAATTCACTCCTTAAAATTTTATTTTAAAACTTGTATTTCATTTATATCCATATCCTCTGGCCCTGTAATTAGGCTTCCTTTTTCCTTAGAAGCTAATATACATTCTATAGCTTCTTTAGTTATAAGTTCACCAGGTGCAAGTATAGGTATTCCTGGAGGATAGCACATAACAAATTCACCTGTAATTCTTCCTTCACTTTCTGAAATAAGAATACTTTCCTTTTCTGCATAAAATGCTTCTTTAGGTGATTTTTTAACAATAGGATTTATATATTCATGGTCAAATATACCTTTTTTATCCTTTGTATGAATTCTTTTTATTTCACTTAATGCAGATACAAGTCTCTCTATGTTATATCTTGTATCTCCTACTGATATAATAGATAAAATATTTCCTATATCTCCAAGTTCAATTTGAATTCCATAATCATCTCTTAATATATCATAAGCCTCTATTCCTGCAAGTCCTACATCAAGTGTATTTACAGTCAACTTAGTTATATCAAAATCAAATACATTATCTCCATTTACTATTTCCTTTGAAAAAGCATAGTATCCTCCAATTTTATTTATTTCACTTCTTGCATATTCTGCAATAGATACTACTTCTTCAAATATTTCTTCTCCATGAAGTGCTAAATTTCTTCTTGCAATATCAAGTGAAGATAAAAGAAGATAAGAACCACTAGTAGTTTGAGTTAAATTTATTATTGTTCTTACATAGTGTGGATTTATCTTTTCATTTTTCATAAGAAGCATTGAACTTTGAGTAAGAGATCCTCCTGTTTTATGAATACTTACTGCTGCCATATCTGCTCCTGCTTCCATAGCTGATACAGGAAGTCTTTTATCAAAATAAAAATGAGTTCCATGTGCTTCATCTACTAATACATACATTCCATGACTATGTGCAAGTTTAACAATTTCTCTTAAATCTGAACATATTCCATAATAAGTTGGATTATTTACAAAAACTGCTTTTGCATCTGGATGTTCTTTTATTGCCTCTTCTATATCTTTTAAAGACATTCCAAGAGATATTCCAAGCCTCTTATGAATTCCTGGATTTATATATATAGGATTTGCTCCTATTAATATAAGTGAATTTATAGCTGATCTATGAACATTTCTTGGCATAATTATCTTATCCCCTTCTTTACAAACGCTCATAATCATTGCTTGAACTGCAGATGTAGTTCCATTTACCATAAAGAATGCACTATCTGCTCCAAAAGCTTCTGCTGCAAGTTCTTCTGCTTCTTTTATAACACTAGTTGGATGACAAAGATTGTCTAAAGGTTTCATTGAATTTACATCTACTGAAAGACAATCTTCTCCTAAAAATTCTTTTAATTGTTTATTTCCTCTTCCTTGTTTATGTCCTGGAACATCAAAAGGAACTATTCTCTGATTTTTATACCATTTTAGTGCTTCATAAATTGGTGCTTTATTTTGAGGAGATTTATTTTCCATATTTCATTCCTCCTTAATAGATATTTACTCCACCATAAATTTCTATCATTTCTTTTGATAACCTGTCTCTTATTTCTCTTCTTTCATTTGGTGATAACTCAAATTGATCTGAATTAAATAAATAATTATTTAATTTAATTTCATTTACCATCATTTTTGTATGGAACATATTTGCTTGATAAACATTCATATCTATACAATCATAATTTTTAAGTGTATCTTCATCTATATAATCTTGAATTGATCTTATTTCATGATCTATATAATATTTTCTTCCTGCAATATCTCTTGTAAATCCTCTGACTTTATAATCAATTGTTATAACATCTGAATCAAAACTTGATATTAAATAATTTAATGCATTTAAAGGAGATATTTTCCCACAAGTTGAAACATCAATATCTACTCTAAAGGTTGTTATATCATTATTTGGATGACATTCTGGATATGTATGAACTGTTAAGTGACTTTTATCTAAATGTCCCATAACACTATCTCTTAATGCCATATATGAAAATTCTCCTTTATTACATGAAGGATCTATAACCGCTACTGGTAAAGCCTCTTCAGTAATTAGTACATTTACACTAGCCCCTTGAGGCTCATAATCTTGTTTTGAAATATTTAAAACATGGGCTCCTATAATTTCTGTTACATCACATAAAATTTTAGTTAAACGTTCAGAATTATATTGCTCATCAATATATTTTATATAATCTTCTTTTTCTTTTTCAGTTTTGGCATAACAAACATCATAAATATTAAAACTTAAAGTTTTAGTTAGATTGTTAAAACCGTAAAGTGTAATTTTTTCTTTCAAAACTAACCTCAAATCCTTTCATTTTATAATTTTCATAACTTTTTTCACATGCTTAATTGTATTTTTATTAAAAAATTCTTAATATTACTAAACCTATCTAATTAAGTATATAAGCTAAAGTTACTATATTATCCATTTCTCAAACTAGAAATACTAAATATAAAACTTGATATTACTAAACTTTTTACTAAAAAAATTTTTCCAAATATTAATATACTTTTAACTCTTAATTTATTGTTAAATTTTTCAATGTCGATAGTTATTATATCTTAGTAAATTTTATTCGTCAATCTTTCATATTAAAGTTTGTTTTTTATTAAAAACAATAACTATTTAGATATATTTATAACATTTTAGCTATATTATCTATATTTTTTTCAAATTATTAATTTAAGACTCTTCATATTAACACTTTCTATTTTATAGTATATTTCTATATAATAGAAAAGATGAAAAATATATCATAAATATATTTTTCATCTTTAATACTATTTTACTAAATATTATTTTAAAATACAATATGTAGATAAATAGAATAAAAACCATTATATTCTAAAATCTATATTTAGCTTAAAAATTTAATTCTTGCTTTTTGTGCAATTGGTGCTAAAGGAATAGCTATTATTATTCCAACAACAACTTCTGATAAATCTCCTACAAAATGAGATGCTGCATAAAGTATACTTCCAACAAACCCTACTGAAGCTCCTGTAATTATTCCACCCATTATTGCATTTCCTATGAAATAACCAATTAAATTTACTATTGCACCTACTATAAATGCACCTATATATTTTTTAATACTCTTCTTCTCAACTTTTTCTAATATACTTGCTACAGTTAATGCCATAAGACCTTTTATTATAAAAGTAAAAGGTGCCCATATTACATATCCAGCAGCAACATCTACTAAAGCCATTCCAATAGCAGCTGCTATAAATCCTTTTTTCTTTCCTAATAAAACTGCACCTGCTAAAACCATACAATCTCCTGGTTGTATAAAACCATTTAAAGTTGGTATCTTTACTATACTACCAGCAATAAAAATTAATGCTATCATAAGTGCTGTAAATATAAGACCTACTATCTTTTTATGTTCACTACTGCGTTCCATCTCTCTTGCCTCCTAATTTCTTCTAAAATAACTATATATGTATAAATGCTTTTTTTCAATGTCATCAAATATTGGTCATATTTTTTTTACATTTGTAGTTTGTTAAAATAATCTTTTTATATACTAATTCTTCTTAATTCAAGCTATTTTTAAAATTAATTAATAACATTTGCCTTAACTTTTTATTCATATTTATAGTTAAAATTGTACCGGTTCATTTTTTCAAAATCATGTAAAATAAAAAAGTTTTTATTTATACTTTATAAACAAAATTTATCTTTTAATAATAAAAAAGAAGCCAAATAGCTTCTTTTAAATTATTCTACTTATATATTTTTTTATCTCAAAAAAATTTAATTTTAATAAAACTTTTGCTTCATCATCTTTTATTATTTCTTCTTCTCTTTCTGTTAAATAATAGAATAATACTCCTAATTTTCTTTTTATTATTAATATTTCATTATCTTTAATAACTGAAAAATTTTCTTTTATTTTTTCTATTAAAGATATTATCTCTTCAAAATTAAAGCTTCCTGATTCAAGCATATTCTTAAATATAACTATAAATAAAACTTCATCACTATTATATCTTTCTTTTTTACTATATTTATTTTCAAACATTTCTAAAATATATTCTGGAATAATATTTTCCACAATATATTTTCTTGAAATCTCACATTTTTTTATTTCATTTGAAAACATAGCTGAAAGTTCATCTAAAGATACAGTATCCTTTAATCTCAATATCTCTCTTATTCTCTCTAATATTTTTTCCTCTGGGAAGAAAGTTTCTTGCCCTGTACTAACACTTTTTTTTATAAACCATTCTTCTGGTATTATTTTTTTTCTTTTCCATCTATATAGTTGTCCATAGGAAATATCAGTTATTTGAAGTAATTCTTTTTTTGATATTAATTTCTCTTCCATTATTTATACTTTACCTCACTATTCTTATCTATTGTTAACTTTCCACTACATTCTACTCTTTCTATTTTGCATCCTTTTCCTATAACTATATCTTTTCCTCTTACAATTTTACACTCTACATTAGTAAGATTTATGTTATCTCCTTCTATTATATTGCTGTATAACTTATGTTCTCTTCTCATAATAGAATTTATTAAATTTGGTTTTTTTACAGTAATATTCTCGCCTCCTATTTCATTTATAGTACAAGAATTATATAATTCTATATTTAAAACATCACAATTTAATAATCCTTTTATATTAGCCTCTCCCTTACATTTAAAAATTTCTGCTTCACAATTATTATCTACTTTTAAACTTCCATATATATTAGTAGTTTTGACTTTTAAATCATTGCTTATTTTCATATCACCTTTTATTGATATTTCTCCAACCTCTACACTTTTTTTGAATGAAGAATCACCTGAAACACTTAACTTTTCATTTATTTTTATATCGTCTAAAGATTTAAATTCTCCCATAATAGTTAAATTATCTGTTTCTATAAATTCTCTAGCTTCTGCTTCTCCTAAAATTTTTATTTTTTTAGCTTTAATAGCATCTAAAAATTTACCATTTCCCATAATAGTTATATTATTAAATTCACCTTTGCCAATAGTCCCATCACCCATTATTTTTATATTATTCATTTCTATATCTCCAATCTATTTAATTTAACTCTTTTTTCCCACTAAAATTTCTTTTATTAACTTTACTATTATCATTCACTTCTAATGAAACTTCATAATTAACTTCTTCAATATTGCAATTTTTACCTATTACAACAGTTTTTCCTGAAACTTTTTTTGCACTAGTATTTTCTAAATAAACATAATCTCCATCTATAGTTTCAGCAATAAGCCTGTTAGAGAAAAATTTTCCTACAAGTGGTATATTATTTATTTTTTTATCACTTCTTACATCAATATTTTCTCCCCCTATTTCTTTAACATTTGCAGATTTATATATTGTAATATTTATATTATCAGCACTTAATAATCCATCTATATTTATCATTCCATTACATTTAAAATTTGTTCCTTCACAATTTTTTTTACTGCTTATAGATCCACTTATAAATGCATTATTAAACGTAATTCCTTCACAAGCCTTTACACTTCCTGATATAGTAGCTTCATTAAAATACAAATTTTCTTTAATTTTCATATATCCATTTACATTTAAATTTCCATCAGAATGTACTTCACCTTTATAACGCATATAGCCACTTATATCTATATCTTTGCATTTTAAAATTCCTTCTCCTGAACAAGTTCCTGATATAGAAACAGAATTTGCTATCACATTTCCTTTTAACCTTCCAACTCCTGCAATAGATATTTTATTATATTCTCCTTCATTTATAGTTCCAGTTCCATTTATATTCATATCACTTTTCAATTTAGCCAACCTCCGTAACATTGTTACATTGCATTTCAAAAAAAATTAGAATTTATCTAAAGTTTTTCTCCATTAACGTAACATTGTTTTATTAATTTTAATAACATTATATCATTATCACTAAATTTTGCAATAGTAAAAAAATCTTCTTTAGAATTTAATTTCTAAAGAAGATTTAATAAATCATTTATTTATATAACTTTTATACTATTACATATTTGCTAAATCTGCTGATGGTCCAAACATTTCATAATTAATATTTTCATCTGATATTCCCATGCCTTTAAGTGTATTGTATATATGCTTCATAAATCCTAAAGGTCCACAAAAATAGAATTCTCCATCTCTTGGTAATGTTTCTAACCATTCTTTTGACATAAATCCTTCATATTGATAATCTTCACCTAATACATCACTTTCTAATGGTGTTTGATAGAATATTGCACTTTCTACATTTGAATTAGCTTCCTTTATTTCTTCTAATTCTTTTTTGAAAGTATGTGCTGTTGAATTTAATACAGCTTGAGCAAATATAACTTTTCTATTTGAATCTGCTGCTTTATAAAGCATTGACATCATTGGTGTTACACCAATTCCTCCACTTAATAAAACTAATGGTTTATCATTTCCCTCTTTTAAAACAAATTCACCTAGTGGATTAGTTAAATCTACTACATCACCTACGTTTAAGTTCTCATGTATATATCTAGATACTAACCCTTTTTCTTCTCTTTTAACACTTATTCTATAGAAATTAGCTCCTGGCTTCATTGAAAGACTGTATTGTCTTACTTCACTCTTATGTTCACCTTCTTTAATTGGCATTATTGATATGAATTGTCCTGCTTTATGCTCTTTTAATTCTGTTCCATCTTCTCTTTTAAAATAAAAAGAAGTTATTAAATCATTTTCTGCTTCTCTTTTTACAATTTTGAATTTTTTATATGAATAATCATCTTCATTTGGATTGTTATCCTCTCCAAAATATCTATCTAATAATCCTTTGAATGCTCTTCCATGTCTTGCTTCGTCTTTACACATTTCGTGAACTGTATCATGAATTGCATCTAAATTTAATTGTTTAGCTAATGTAGCTAAATCTTTTTTACCTTGACAAGCTCCGAATTCAGCATCTACTCTTGCTTGTAAGTTTGCTTTTGTATCAGCTACAACTACTTCTCCTAAAAGTTCTGCAAATTTAGCAGCATGTTCTGCTTCCTCAAATGCTATTCTTTTATAAGCTTCTGCCACTTCTGGATGTCCTTCTCTATCTGCTTGCCTTGACATTGCTAAATACATTCCAACTTCTGTACATTCTCCAGTGAAATTAGCTCTTAATCCTTCAATTATTTTTTCATCTACACCTTGTGCTACACCAATTTTATGTTCATCTGCCCAATCCATTTCTCCAAGTTGTTCTTTAAATTTATCAGCTCCAACTCCACACACTTGGCATTTTTCTGGTGCTTTTTCTCCTTCATATATATATCCACAAACTGTACAAATAAATTTTTTCATATTTAATTCCTCCCCAATTTTATATAATATGTATTTTATTTAATTTTCCGTTTTTTTATTCTTTATGATATTATATTATACAAATATTTTATATTAGTCAATAATAATTATTAAATAATAATAAAATATTTTACTAAGAACTTTCATTATTTTTTTAAAATGTCAATTTTCTGCAAATGTCTATACATATTAACAATTATTTATTGTATAATGTGTTTATACTTAAATTAAAGGAGTGTTTTTTATTGTTTGGATATGTTACTCCATTAAAATCAGAACTTAAAATACGAGAATTTAATAAATTCAGAGGTTATTATTGTGGCCTTTGTAATTCTATAAAAAAACAATTTGGTAATATACCAAGAATGTCTCTTAATTACGATATGACTTTTTTAGCTCTTTTTCTTCAAGAATTAACTGATGAAAAAGAAAAAGCAGATATGCTTAGATGTTTTGTTCATCCTACAAAGAAAAAACCAACTATAATTAATAGTCTTGCTATAGATTATGCTGCTAATATGAATGTTTCACTTTTTTATTATAAAATGTTAGATGATTTTAATGATGATAGAACTTTAAAAAGTAAGGCTTCACTTATTTTTTTAAATCCTTATCAAAAAAAATTTTCATCTAAAATAAAAGTTATTAATGAAAAAATAGAGAAATCTTTAAAGGATTTATCTATTTTAGAAAAAGAAAAAAATTTTTCTTCTATAGATGATATATGTCATCCTTTTGCTGAAATAGTAGGTAATATTATGATGATGTATCCTAATAAGCTAAAAAATGATTCTTTCGATTTACGAGAAGATTTATATTCTTTTGGATATTCTTTAGGAAAATGGATTTATCTTATAGATGCCCTTGATGATTTAAAAGAAGATATTGAAAAAGGTAAATTTAATCCTCTTAATTATCTTTATAATAAAGATAATATTTCTTATGATGAATTATTAACTAAAATAAAGGACAGATTAGAATTTAATATTTTAAATTGTGCTTATACTTGTAGAGAAATTTTCTATAAGCTACCATTAAATAATAATAATGATATAATTAAAAATATCATTGAATTAGGAATGATGGATAGATATATTAGAATAATAAATAAAAATAATAATACGTGTAATATGAAAGGTAGTGAATTTAATAATGAATCCATATGAGGTTTTAGGTCTTAAAGAGGGAGCTTCTCAAGAAGAAATTAAAAAAGCTTACAGAGCTCTAGTAAAAAAATATCATCCTGATCAATTTACTGATAATCCTCTTAAAGAACTTGCAAATGAAAAATTAACTGAAATAAATAAAGCATATGATATGCTTACTAAAAATGCTACAAACAATAATAATGGTTATAATAATGGAAATTATAATAATTCTGGGTATTCTAATAGTAATGATGCATATGCATTCCAAGAAATTAGAAGACTTATTCAAACTAGAAATATTCAAATGGCTATGGATAGATTAAGTTCTATGGGTAACCATAATGCTGAATGGAATTATCTTATGGGAGTTTGCCAAATTTCATTAGGTAGATATGATTCAGGGCTTAATTATCTTCAAACAGCTGTAAACATGGATCCAAATAATTTTGAGTATAGACAGACTCTTAATAATCTAATGCAAAGACAACGTAATTATAGCAATCCATATTATAATACAAGTGGTGCAAATGGCATGAATATGTGTAATTGTTGTATGGACCTTTGGTGTTTAGACACTATGTGCGAATGTATGGGTGGCGATTTTATAGGTTGCTGTTAATTAATTTGGGGAGTTGATAATTTATGCAAAGTAAAGCATCGAACATTGCTACCGGCGGAATATTAATTGCCTTAACTGTTGTAATACTTTACTTAACACCACTTATTCCTATTAATACATTGGGACTACTTACAATAACATCTCTTTTTGTTCCTATTGGTCTTATGAGATGTAATATGAAAACTTCAATAGCTATTTATATAGGCTCTTCTATTTTAAGTTTTTTACTTGTTCCTTTAAATATATCATTTTTATATTTAATCTTCTTCGGAATATATGGAATAATAAAACACTTGGCTGAAAAAAGAAATAATAGAATAAAAGAATTTATAATAAAACTACTATTTTTTAATATTGGGCTTATAATTTACTATTTTATATTTACAAGCTTTATTGGAGTTTTAAATCTTAAAATATCTATTTATTTATTATATGTTGTAAGCCAAATTGTATTTTTAATATACGATTTTGCTTTAACACTTTTAATAGCCTTTTATTTAGATAAACTTCATAATAGATAAAATACTTTGGATTCTTCAAAATATTGAAGAATCCATTTTTATTTAAAATAAAATTTTCTATTTTAAAGATTACAATTTCTTAAATTTTAATTACATTTTTTTTATATAATCTTAAGAATAAAATAAAGTTTTCTTAAATTCAGTATGGTATAATTAATAAACTTTAGAAATCAAATTTATTTTATTAAATTTAGAGGTGAATAAATAAATGAAAAGTAAAAAAATAATTGCTACATTAGTTTTAGCAGGAACTATTTTCTCTACTATGGGAATATCAGCTTTTGCTGATCAATTTAATGTTATATCAATAGGAGCTAATTTAACTCCTACTCAAAAACAAGAAATGTTAAATTACTTTAATGCACCTAAAGGTAGTTATCAAGAAGTAACTATTAACAATCAACAAGAACAAGAGGAGCTTAGAGGAATATTACCAGAATCTGAAATAGGAACTAGAACAATTTCTTGTGCATATGTTCAACCAACTCAATCTGGAGGAATAAATGTAAAAACTGCAAATCTTACTTATGTTACAGCTAGTATGATTTCAAATGCCTTAACAACTGCTGGTATTTATAATGCCAATGTTGTTGCTGCTGCTCCTTTCCAAGTAAGTGGTACTGGTGCTTTAACTGGAATAATGACAAGCTTTGAAAAAGCAACTGGAGAACAAATAAGCCCTGAAAAAAAAGAACTTGCTAATAAAGAACTTGAAGTAACTTCAAAAATTGCTCAAGATAGCAATACTGGACAAACTAAAGCTTCTGCTGTAGTAAGTGGTGTTAAAGCTAAAGTTATACAAAATGGTGAACATAGCGAAAGTCAAATTGCTCAAACTATAAATAATGTTACTAATAATTATGGTGTTACTCTTACACCTAATCAAGAGGCTGATTTAAACAAATTAATGCAAAGTATTTCTGATCAAAATTATAATAAATCTGAAATGATGAAAACTTTAGATAAACTTCAAGAGGAAGCAAACAAAATTCTTCAAAACCAAGGACAACTTAAAGGATTCCTTAATAATTTACAAGTTCATTTTGACAATTTCGTAAATTGGGTGAAAGGATTATTTACAAACAAAAAAGATGAGGGAGGAATTGTAAACCAAACAAATAATAATTCAACTATCGGAAAAGATGCTGTAACTACTGGTAATACAGATGCTGTTGAAAATACTGCTCCAACAGTTGATCAAAGCAAAAGTGGTGTAAATAATAATGCTATAAATGTTGTTAATTCAAGTGATACTACAATTAACACTAATAAACCAAATGAAAATACTAAAAACTCAAATACTCAAAATACTAATAATCAAACTAGCAATGAAAACCAAACAAATGAAAATACATCAACTTCTGATACTAAAAACTCAAAAGATAATAATAAACAAGATGCTACTACTCAATCTCAAACTTCACAAAGTAGTCAAGCAACACAAAATAATACAAACACACAAAGTGCTCAATAGTAAATTAAAGACTGTAGATATATCTACAGTCTTTTGTATTTTTTGGACTTTTTTAATTTAATTTGATATAATTAGAAAAAGAGATAATTCATTCTATTTAGGAAAACGTTTTCTGCTTTTTGAATAAATATTAAGAGGTGATCATTATGAGTTGTTTTATTGTCTTATTTATATTACTTATAATTGTTTTTGGAATTCTTTTAAATTCTAAAGATAATTTACCCTCTAAATATAAAGGTATAGTTTCTAACATAGAGGAAAAACCTTTATATAATGATTCCCATGACAGAGTTTTAGGAACTTATGGTTTTGTAAAATTCAATTCTGATTTAGATAATGAAACTTTATTTAACTTTTATATTGATGTTATAAAATCTTCAAAATTAGATTTCTTTTTACTTCTTAATAAAGATAATCTAGAATATGGTATGATTATAGTCCCAAGCACAGGATTAGTTACCTATGGTAAATTTAATAAAAAACTTCAATTAGAAGATAAAATTTTAACTGATGTTCTTAAAAGTACAGTAACTAAAGTAAATCCTGTTACTAAAATAGTACTAATTTAATATAAATAAAAATACTAAGATATTTATAATATCTTAGTATTTTTATACTATATAAGAAATCTTAGCATTTTTTAAATATTTCTTTATCAGCTTTATTATTATTTTTTCTGCTTCATTTCTATATAAATATTTATAAGTATATTTACCTTTACTTTTTTCATAAAATTTATTATCTATAAAAAGGTTAACTGAATTTTTCATATTAATCTTATTTATATTTAAATTTTCCATACTATAAGTCATAAATATAACTTCTATAAATAAATTATTTTTTAACTTTTCATCTAATAATTCATAAAGTTTAATAAACATTTTTTCATATATATATTCAAAATTTTTAACTATTATTATTGGTGCAATATTTAGTCCTACTTTATATCCAGCTCTAAACATTTTATTTGCGGCTTCTATTCTTTCTTCTAAATTACATGTATTAAATTCAACTTTTCTTATTATCTCTTCTGGATTTACAGAAATTCTTATTTTTGTATTTCCATTATGATTTATATTTAATAGGTCATCAACCATATTAAACTTTGTAGCAAAAGTTAGTTTTGCATTCTTTAGTAAACTGAATTCTTCAATAGCCCATTTTAAATTCCCAGTAATAGAATTTTCTAAAATCATATCTGAATTACATCCTATTTCATAAACTGCATCTCTATTTATCTTATTTATATTTTTTATTATTTTATTCATCATGTCATCTCTATTAACAAAAATTCTTAAATTTGAATTTAGCTTGAAGTTATGTACAAGATAGCAATATAAGCATCTAGCAGAACATCCAGATGAAGTAAATGGAACTATGAAGTCTGAACTTTTATTATCTTTTCTTAAAATAATACTTTTTCTAACTCCAATAGTTAAAGTTCTTTTTATATTGTTAAACTCACTAATATCTTTATCTATATTAAGTTTATGATGAGCTTCTATTGATTCTTTTTCAATAAAATTATATTTTTTTAAAAGTTCTCTTCCTAATTCATATTTTTTTATAGACTCTTCATAAAATATTTTAGTTGGAATAAACTCCTTCATAATATCCTCTCCTAATTTAGAATTATACCTGCTTATAATTTAGTATTTGTAATTATTACTTAATTTATATAATAAAAAACAGCCTAAAAAGACTGCTTTTTACTAATTTAAATTTGTATTAAATATTATAAAGTTTATAAACTTTATTCCAAGATCAAATATTTGCTTTTTATTTATATTAGAAAAATCATGTCCTCCATTATCAAGAGTTAATAATTCTACGTTATTTCCATCCTTTTTGCTTTTTTCATATAGCTCTAAGGAATCTTTATATGGAACCATTTTATCATTTGTTCCATGAATTATAAGTGTTGGTGGAAGATCAGGTTTTACATAATTTATAGGACTATATTCTTTCATATAATTTTCTATACTTTGTTTTTCTCTTAAGCTATTTTCTCTATTTTTTACAGCTGTCTCAAGCTTACCTGTTGCAATGCTCATATTTAAGCTATTTAAATTTGTAGGACCAAATAAATCTACAACCCATTTAACTTTTGATGAATAATTATCTAAAGCTTTGTCATCTTTAAACTGATTATTTCCAGAATAAGCTGCCAAAAGCGATAAATGAGCTCCTGCTGAAGCACCAACTAATCCTATTTCATTTGTATTAAAATCATATTTATCTTTATTTTTATATACCCATCTTATTGCATCTTTAACATCAGATACTTGTTTATAAAAATCTATTTCATTTGTGGTAAGTCTATAATTTACACTTATTATTGTATATCCTTCATTTCTGAATACATTTAAAAGAGGTTCCATTAATTCTGGAATTTGACTACTACCATAAATCCAAGATCCACCGTGAACATAAAGTATAACAGGAGAACCACCTTTTAATTTCTTTTTAGCTTCATAAATATCTAAAGTTACAGCTTTTCCATTTACTTTTTTATATTCAATATCTTTATAATCCATATCTTTACTCATATTCAAATCTTTAGTTACTTCTACTGATTCTAAATTATTTTTTAAAGCAGAATATTCTTGTGCTGCATTTATATAAAATTTAATTTGACCTCTAAAGTGATATAAAACTATTCCAATTGCTATTAATACTCCAAGTAAAATTATCCCTATTATTTTTAAAACCTTTTTCATCAAACCTCTCCACTTATTTTTTTTATTAATTATGCTCATTAATTAGTTATTTAATCAATAATATAATAAAATTATATCATATTATCAAATAAACTTTTTTTGTAATTATTACAAATTTATTATTTAATTTCTAATAAAAAACACCCTAAAGAACTTATTATTCTTTAGGATGTTTTTTAATTATTTCTCAATTATGTTGACTGTGATTATATTCTTCTTGTTCTTATATAAAATTATTTGAATCACGTTTTAAATCATAAAATGGTTTTAAATTTTCTATATATAAATTTATTATTTCAATAGTTTCTTCTTTATTTAATTCTTCAAACTGTATTCCAATAAACGTTTTATTTTTTCTTGCTAATTTACATTTTATATATAAATCATTTATTTTTATTTTTATTTTATCATTAGGATTTATATTTATATAATCTATCATTTGAAGACCTAATCCTTTATCTGAAATATCGTGCACTTTAATATTATATTCTTTTTCATTAACATATAATTTAGTTATAAAATTATCTCTTATCTCAATTCTTTCACTACTTCTAAACATAGGCTTTTGATACGCTACTTTTATAGCAACGATAATACCAACTGCATTATATATACTCCAAATTATATTTAATATAACATAGCTCGGAAGAAATTTTCCAGTTTTTATAAAATACCCACAAATAAACCAAGATGCAATTGTTCCTATAAGTAAAATTATATGTGGTAATATAACCCTAAGTTGAAAATATGCTTTTTCATTTGTTATATCTTTTGATGTGACTTTAAATCCAACTGATTTTAAAGAGAAAAGTTCTGAAAGAATTGATGCACTTATACTTGGTGCCATAACGGTTTCATAAAAATGTGACCATTTTAAATTTCTTGTTCCTGGTGATAATACTTTAAATACTATCATTTGTGATACTAAAAACGGAATATAATAAGGTAATAATTCCCATAAACTTGCCTTTATTGATAATATACCAAATAAAAGATACGAAATTGGTGCTATTATATAGATAATCTTTTGTAAACTTGAAAACCAATAAATAAGTCCATCTATATATGCAATTTTTTGACTTAATTTTAACCCCTTCATAAACAATGGATTATTTCTTTTAAATACTTGAAGATTTCCTCTAGCCCATCTCTTTCTTTGTTTTATAGTCTCTTCAAGAGTTGTTGCACTTAATCCTAATACTAATGGTTCATTTACTAATATAGAATTATATCCTTTTGACTGAAGCTTCATTCCAAGAGCCATATCTTCAGTTATAGAGAATGTAGGAAATCCTCCTACGGAATCTAAATGTTTTCTTCTAAATATTGCATTAGTTCCAACATGTAACACTGCATTTAATGAAGCTCTCGCTTCTTGAATATCTCTCATAAATAGATCTTGTTCATTTGGAATATTAGTAATCATATTATATTGATACATATCAGCATTATAATAACTTTGAGGAACTTGTACAAATGCTAAATTATCATCATCTAAAAAGTACTGCATTGTCTCTTTTAAAAAATTATGTTTAGCAATCATATCTGCATCTAATATTGAAACAAATTCACTTTTTATATATTTTAGAGCATTATTAATATTTCCAGCTTTTGCTCCTTCATTTGTATCTCTAGTTAAATAATTTATGGAATACTCTTCACATAATTTTTTTACTTCATCTCGTCTTCCATCATCACAAACATATACATTAAGCTTTTCTTTATTATAGTTAAGCTTTATTGCGCCTATAATTGTTTTTTTTAATAAATCTACCGGTTCATTATAAGTACAAATTAATATATCTATAGATGGAACAAACTTAGATGTTGGGTCTATTAATTCTTTTTTTTCTAATTTATATTTCCTTGTAGAAAAATATTCGAAATCAAAAAATTGTATAATTCCAATAAGTTCTGATCCTATTAAAAGAACCCCCATAACTAGCGATAACCCAAAAGTTGGAATTACAGTAAATCTCCAAACAATATATACTAAAGATGAAATTAATCCTAACAATATAATGATAAATCTTACCGATTTAAATTTTAAATATAATAAATAAGACATTAAAATTATTGCTATTGAACTTATTAAATATATTTCCCCTATAGTAGTCATCAACTAATCTCCTTTTTATTTAATAATCATTAAATAAATTATATCACCATCTAAAGTCTCTATTTTTTTAATATTTAATGTATTTATTCATTTTTTCTTATTAAATCTATAAAAAAAATATTTTTTTTAATATTATTTAAGTTTAATTATTATTATATATATTTTAGTCTTTAAATTTAAAATTTATCTTTATTTTATTAAACTAGTATTACTCTTTAATTAACATTAGACTTTTTTATATAAAAATTAGAACTCAAAATAATTATCATATTTTGAGTTCTTTACTTTAATATAAATTATAACTTATACACATCTATTTTAGTTTTAGGAATTCCCTCACTATCTAAATTAATATTTAAAATAATACAATGTCCATTACTATAAGTAATATAACTTGTTGAAGTATCTGAGATTTCCACATTATCAACTAACCTAACTATCTTATCCTCTTCTAATTTTCCAATCATATATTTTCTTTTTACTTTAAATACTATATATCCATCATAAAAATTACTAAGATTATCTATTCCATATCTATTCATATCTGTTGAACTATCTTTAAAAATAGTTTTTAATTCATTCTTTTCTATATTAAATCCAACTAATTTATAATTATTTCTAATATAAATATAATTATCTTTTACTCCTAATAACTTACCATTCTTTAATCCATTTGAAACTTTATCTATTTTAATATTTTCATTTTCTTTATATAGTTTTATTATTTCTCCTTCATTAGTTATACTAAATATATAATTATCGAATTTAAATATATCGTTAATTAAATAATTTGAATAAGTGTCTTCTACATAAAACTTATTATTTTTTGAATCATATATACCTAACTTATTTTCATTATTATAATTCCCTAAAACTACTAAAAATTCTGTTTTATTAGAATACATAATATTTTTAATCTCTTTTATTATATACTCTGAATTTAAGTTATCTTTTAATTTACTAACTTCTTTTTCAATTTTTTCACTTAAATTTTTGTATTCTTCTTCATTTAATATGTTTTTTTCCTTCATAAAATCTTTATTTTCATAAAATTTAATTATCTCATTATTTGAAAAATTATATTTATCATTTTTAACTTCTTCTAAAGAATTATCTTTATTTAATTTTACATTTATCTCTTTAAAATTTAAGTCATCTTTTCTATCATAATTAATACCATAATATTTATTTCCTATTTTTATTGCACGACCATATGTATCTTCATCATTTAAAATAATTTTATCTTTAATATTCATATTTTTAGTAATATCAAAAACTTTTTGAGTAAAATAAAGTTCATTATCTATATAATTAATTTTTTTAATATCACTAAATTCATTTTCTTTATATGAATACACTAATTTTCCACTTGGATTTTTTGGTGAAAAATTTATATTCACAATACTTTTTAAAATATAATTCCCAATAAAAATAAATACAATAATCCCAACTACCCTATAAATATTCTTTTTCATTAATATTCCCCTCTCTAAATAAATCCCCTTCTTTATTTAATAAATACCCTTATTAATTGGATTATATAATAAACAAAAATCATTTACAAATATTCACAAAATCCTTCTTAATAATTATAAAAAAATAAAACATTATAGAATTTAAACCATAATGTTTTATTTTTAATTTTAAAATTTTTATTTTTTAATTCTGATTTTTTTATTATTTTTATTTTTTTTATTAGAAAAATTTCTAATAGCAATTCCTATTCCTGCTCCAATTACTACTCCCAATAGTAATGTTAATACAACAGGTACAAATTCAATAGCAGCCTCCATAATCTCACCCTTACCCTTTTAAATATTATAAATATTGTTAATTTTATTATAAACTATATATTATTTATTTAAAATAATATATTAAACCTTTTTTATATAAATTTTATTATATTTACTATAAAAATAAGACGATAAATTATACCGTCTTATTTAATAAACTACTTATATATATTTTATTATTTAGAATATGTATTTATTCTATAATCTGTATTTATTCATCTTGAAACTTAAAAAGAAATTTAATATTAAAAATATCAATGTAATTATAACTTGAACCAACATAGAAAATTGCATATCAAAGACTATTCTAGAAATAAAACATCCTATTATAGTTAAGATTCCTAAAATAACATTTATAATACAATATCCCTTATATTGTTCCATTGTCATTGGTTTATATCTCACAATAATTCCTCCTAAAATTTACATATAAAATGTAATAATAGCTTTGAATAACTCTAATAAAATTCTATATATTAATAAATAATAATTTTCTATTTATTATAACATATTTATTCTAAAAATTGACTCTATTTATAAGTATTTTGAAATATTTATAGCACTAATAATTTCTTTTTTTTCTTCTTCAGTATAATTTAAATTTACTAATTTTATTTTTCTTAAAAGTTCAATAGAATTATCAAAAATTAAACCTTTGGAATTATCTATATTTACAATATTTTTTTTAAATATTAAATCATCATTATTAAAAAATACTAATCCAATTACATGACATCTTATATTATTCATTTTTAAATATCTATTAAATATATCAGCATGTTTTTGTACTTTCTTATATGGATTATATATATTTCTATAATAATTTAGGCCTGCTATATTTCTCTCAACAATAAGATTATTATCACTTATACTTCCAATAATATTTCCCTTTACATTTTTAATTTCAATTATAAAAACTCCATTATTTCCTACAATTATAGTTCCTAGTTTAGTTCTCTTCCCCTTTATTTCAATAACTATATTATTAAAAACATGATATCCATCATTCAATTGAGAAAATATATCTTTTTCATAATATTCTTTTTTAAAAGAAAACTTCTCTGTTTTTCTTCTCTGAAAATTAAGACTAATCACTAAAAAAATAAAACTACATATTGATAAAGGAATATATATTTCTAAAAATATTATAGTAACTACAAATAATATAAAATTTTTTAAATATAATCCTTTTAAGTCTTTTTCTAAAGTAACCTCTCTCTTCTCTATTATAGCCATATAGCTTCTCCTTTTATTTCTTAAACACTCTTGTTTTAAAAGTATTCCCATAGAAAAATAAAAGTATTCTAATTAAATATGTATATATTAGTTATAACTATGTTCTTGTGCATCTTTCTCTGTTGGATAAAGAGTTGCACTTTTCTGTGCCGGAGTTTGATTATTTTGATTTATATTCTTAGTTTTTTTAGCAATTATAATTTTAGCAGATATTAATAATATAAGAGCTACTATTATTAACATAAATTTTTTATCAATTTTCATGTCATTCTTTCCTTTGTTTTTTATATTATTTTATCACAAAAAATTAAAACCTTATTAGTAATTTCTAATAAGTCTCTAATTTTATCTTTTTTCTATTAATTTATATAAATTATCTTCTAGTAAAACGCCTTCTTTAGTATCATAATTAAAACTACTGCTATATTTTATAGTTTCATATAAAAAGTCCATTGCAATTTTTACACTTTCATAAATGTTTTTTCCTTTTAAAACTTCTCCAGAAACTATTGCTGTAAATATATCTCCTGTTCCTGGATAAGATTTTTCTACTTTATCTGAATAGACTGTATAAAGTTTTCCTTCCTCAAATATACAAACTCCAACTTTATCTTTTTTAGTAGTAACTGATGTTATTATAATATTCTTTGCTCCAAGCTCTCTTAAATCTATACAAATATCTCTAATTAAATCATCATTCATATTTTCAGCCAAACTTACATCTCTGCCTGTTAAATACAATGCCTCTGTAAGATTTGGAGTTATAAGAAAACAGCCTTTAATTAAATCTCTCATATTCTTTACATGCTCTTCTGAGAACCCTTTATATAATTTATTGTTATCTCCTAAAATAGGGTCTAACACTATTTTTTCTTTTTCAAAATTTTTTCTTATATAATTTTTTATAAACTCTAAATTTTTAATATCTCCTAAATATCCTATAAGAGCTAAATCCATATTTATATCATTATGTTCTATGCTGTTTATACTTTTTTCTATAAATGAACCTGTTTCAACTTTTTCTATTTCTTTAAATCCTCCAGTATGGCTTGAAAGAATAGTTGATGGAATTGGACATCCTTCTACTCCTAAAATACTAAGTACTGGAAGTATATTAGTTAAAGATGCCTTTCCTACTGCACAAAGACTATGTATTATAAGTGCTCTTTTAACTGGTTTTTTCAAAATTTATCACTCCTTTTTACATATATTTGATTATATCATTTTATATAAAAAGGCACTTTAAAATCAAAGTGCCTTTTATTTTAATTATAAGTTGATATTGCTGCTCCAATAACTAAACATGTTATATAAACTAATACATCTAAAAATATATGAGTTTTTATAAATAACCCAATTATACAATAAATAACTAATATTAAACAAAAAAACTTAAATTTATTATAAAATTTTTTAGCTATGCGTTTTCTTTCTTCTTTACTCATATTTTTTACATTCTCATAAGTATACTTATTTATCCAATACAATCTTTCCTTTTTATAAATTATATTAGATATTATTAATAGCGAATTTGTAATTATCAAAAACATTATTTTTATAGCTATATATTCTTCTATTTCTAAATTTCTTATTATAAATATAGCTCCTATAGCCACTATAAAAGTTAAAACTAATATTAGTATAAAACTTTTATATGTTTTTTCTTCATAATACATATTCTCCCCCATAATTTTCATTATTAATTATAATATTTTCAAATTTTAATTTTGTTATCTAGCCCTTTTATGTATTTATTTTACTATAAATTTTTTATAATTACAGTTAAGAAATTTTAATAAAAAAACTCTTTCTTAAAATAAAAAAGACAGATTTTAAAATCTGTCTTTTTAACTTTATTTTATTCCATCATTTTTGAAATTTTATTACTTAGAAGAAGTAATACTCCTCCTAAAACTATACATACTATTGAAATCATTAAGAATATATCTTTTGCTCCAAATGATTCTAAGTTAGATGCTATAAATCCACCTAGTATATTAGCAACTCCTGTACTTGCAAGCCAAATTCCCATTAAAAGTGATGCAAGTTTTGCTGGAGCTATTTTTGTTACCATTGATAATCCAATTGGTGAAAGACAAAGTTCTCCAGTAGTATTAAAGAAATAAGTTATTACAAGCCACCACATACTAGCTTTAGCTACTGGATTTTCTGTATTTCCAACTGAAATTGTAGCAAATACCATTACTAAGAATCCAATACCTAATACTATCATACCTATTGCCATTTTTACTGGAACTTTTAAATCACCTTTTTCTCTATTTGCAAGCTTAAACCAAATTTTCGCAAATATTGGTGAAAGTATAAGTACAAATACTGGGTTAAGTGATTGTAACCATGAAACTGGAATTGTCATTCCTAATACATTTCTATTAGTTAATTTTTCAGCAAACATTGTAAGTGAACTTCCTGCTTGTTCAAATCCAGCCCAGAAGAATATAACAAATGCTGCAAGTATAAATATTGAAATTGTTCTTCTTTTCTCTTGTTTTGTTAAAGGTTTCTTCTCTACTACTTTTTCTTTCTTTTCTACTTTTTTATTTTCTATATGTCCTAAATATTTAGGTGAGAAAATTACAAAGATAATTTGTCCAAGTATCATTCCTATAGCAGCAGCTAAGAATCCATATTTAAATCCATATTGAACTATTGCGCCATTTACTTTCTCTGCAAAAATATTTTCAGCTAATAATCCACAAATAATTGGAGCTATTAAAGAACCTACATTGATACCCATATAGAAGATTGTAAAAGCTGAATCTTTTCTTTTATCTCCTTCAGGATAAAGTTGTCCAACAACTGTTGATATATTTGGTTTAAAGAATCCATTTCCTATTATTAAAAGTGCTAGACCTAAGAATAATCCAATGTGTCCAGGAATTCCAAATAAAACTAAATTTCCAACAACCATTATTGCTCCACCAACTACTATTGCTAGCTTTTGCCCTAAAAATCTATCTGCTAAGAATCCTCCAATTATTGGAGTAAAATATGTGAATCCTGTATATAATCCATATATCATAGCTCCTGTGCTGACAGAAAACCCAAGTCCACCTTGCACAAAGCTAGTTGTCAAATATAAAATCAATAAAGATCTCATTCCATAATAACTAAATCTTTCCCACATTTCTGTAAAAAATAAAAGATATAGCCCCGGCGGATGTTTCATTTTTGTATTATTTCTAATAACATCTGTTTTTTCCATGTATACTCCCCCTAAAATTCTTTCGTCATTTGTTCATTTTATTTAACATTTTTAAATTTTTCTTTGTTTTTGTTTAATACTTTAATAAAATTATAACATAGTTCAAAAATTTATTCAAATTGACCTAAAAAAATTATGTATTTTGAAATTTAACTAACCTTTTATTCACAATTCAATATTATATTTTGTTTTTTATACAATTTTTTTAACAATATCTTTCAATCATTTTAATTTTCAGAATATTCTTTGTTTTTAAATTTAGTTTAATTAATTAAAATACTTTTTGCTCCACTTTATCTAAGGTGTTTTTTATTAAAAATATAAAAATGTAAAAGTAAATAAGAAAAAATAGATAAAAATTTAATATTAATTGTATAACATTCTAAAACTTGTCAATACTCCTTAATGAGAACAGCATTAAGGAGTTGATTTTTTGAATAAAGTTATATTAACAGGTCGTTTAACAAATGATTTAGAATTAAAATACTCTAAAGAAAAAGGTACCCCTTATACAAAAGGTACATTAGCAGTAAATGATAGAATCAAAGATACAACTTACTTTATTCCTTTTGTTATTTTCAACAAAAATGCAGAAGCTATATGTGAATTCACTAAAAAAGGAAGTAACATAGGTATATTTGGAAAACTTGAACGTAACCCATATGTAAATGAACAAAAAAATATTACAGAATATAACACAACTGTTCTCGCAGAAGGCTTTGAATTTATTAATTCTTCAAGAAGAAAAAATAATGATGAAGTCATATTAAAACGTGATGAAGATTTAGAACTTATTTCAAGTGATAATCTACCATTTTAATATTGCTATATTTGACTGAATCCCCCCATAGTTATATCCCCTTATAACATATCCACATTCAGTCAATTATATAAAAAGGAATTGTCTTTATCTTAAAAGACAATTCCTTTCTTTATTATTATTTTTTATTTTTTTCCTTAATTAACTCTTCTAATCTATCAAGTTTTATATTAATTTCTTGAAAATGTAAAATCATTTTATCTTCAATTTTTCTTTGTTTTTCAGGAATAAGATAACATATATTATATAAAATCCATCCTATAAAAGCTACACCTACTAAATATCCTAATGCTTCTCCTAGATACACTATTGACCACTCCCCCTATAAATTTATATTTTATTCAATAACTATATTTTAACATTTATTGTATTATTTAAATAATTATTTCTAAAATATTTTAACAAATAAATTATGCATTTATTACTCTTTTAGACTTTTATCTACTCAAATTAAAAAAGATAGACTTTTGTCTATCTTTAAAGCTTTATGCTAAATTTAATATTCTTATTAAACATATCCACTATATTTAATAACGCTTTATTTTCTTCAATACTTTTTATCATAATATTTTTTGATATATCATATTTATTAAAAATATCTTTAGCATTATTATAATTATTAAATACCTTCCAATATCCACACATTAAACATTTTTTATCTGAACATCCCATAAAGTCTATAACATCTTCTATAGGAATTCCTAAAAATACTCCTAATTCATGTGGACAATGATATTTTTCATATCTATAAACTAAAATATCTAAATTTTCCTCTAAAGTTAACGTTAAATCATATCCTAATTTATTAAGAAATTCTCTATTATCTTTTTTATTTATACAGTTTAATAAATTTTCTTCATTATATATTAGAATTATTTCTGCTTTTGTCCCTTTTCTAAGTACAATCTCTTTTAACTTTAATATTTCTAAAAATTCTTTTTTATAGTTACTCCATATAGAATACTCTTTTTTATCATAAGAAAGAGTTATTGTTGAGGATGGTTTTAACCCACCTATCACTGGTGATAATGTAAACAACAAATATTTTTCTAAGCTCTCTTTTGTATCCATCCCACCTATTTTTTTATAAAAATCTAATATTTTTTTACTCATCAATAACTCCTCCTAACAATTTATTTAACTACACTTTTTCCTATTTCAATTAACTTTTCTCTTTCTTCTCCCTCTGGGAATTCATTTGTTATAACACCATTTTTAACCAAATTAGCTCCATAGCCTTCCATTCTTTCTTCCCAAAGTTCCATCCATTCTCCAGTTCCCCAACCATAAGAGCCAAAAAGAATCATATCTTTTCCACTAACTACTTCTTTTATTTCTTCAACAAAAGGTTCCATTTCCATTTCTTCTATAACCTCTGATCCCATTGCTGGTGAACCAAGCATTACTAAATCACAATTTGTTATATCTTCTTTTGAACTTTCTCCTACAGTTTTTATTGTTAATTCTGCTCCTGCTTCTTTTACTCCTTTAGCTAAAAGATTTGCCATTTCTTCTGTATTACCTGTTCCTGTCCAATAAATTATATTTACTTTCATAATTCCATCTCCTTATTGATATTGATTATCATTTATATTTCTAATATATTATTTTTCTTTTCTGCTGTCAATATTTTTTTATTCTTAATTTTTAAATAAAAAAATAAGAGTTATTTAAGGCTTATCTTCCTTAAATAACTCTTATCTTCATTTTAAACTCTTTGAAAATAAAATTATGTACATAGCTATTGGTAAAATTCTCATTATTTTGCTACATTAAAATTTTTTGAATTTTCCAAGTTAATTTCTTTTGTTACTGCTTCAATAGTTTTTTTGGAGCTTACGCTATTATTGTTTTGATACGCTTTATATTTATCATCATTGATTGTTTTATAAGTAATACTTCCTACAACTATAAATAAAATTAAAATTATTAATACTATTAACTTTTTACTCACAGCCACTGCCCCCAATCAATTACTATTTTATGACTTTAAACCTTTTATTTCAACTTTTATTCTTTTTATTAACTAAATATTAATAAAAAACCTTAGTTTATTTACATAAACTAAGATTTTTTTTAGAATTAACACTTTAATTAATATTTATAATTTTTATGAATTATTTATTAAAAATGTACTATACCATGCTATTCTACATATATAATTGTATATTTCCTCTCTCTTATTTAACACAAATGAAATTTTAGTATTTTTATTCCTCTTTCAATCTTTCAACTACAGATTCTTTATCTTTAATTCCTTTTAATAAGATTCTAGGTAGTACCATAGTTAAAAGAATTATTATAAAAATGACTATTAAAACTGAAATCAAATATGCTAATAAATTAAATCCTCCATAAATAGGAATAAATTTAGGTGCTATTAATGAAGCTATTAATCCTAAAGGAATTATAAGAATAAAACTAAATAATACATAATATGCTCCTTCATATGTTAAAAGTTTCTTTTGATTTTTAAATTGCATTCCAATTGCTTCAAGCATAGCAAATTCTCTTTTTCTAGTTAATAAATCACTTGTTATTATATTTAGTATATTAAGTATAGCTATTACACCAAATATTAAAGCACCTATTGAAACTCCACTTATTATACCTGTTTTTAATGAACTTACTCCATCTTTAAAGCTTTCCTTGCTTTTTATATTTAAATCTTGCCTATTTAATATACTTTTCACTTCTTCTTCAACACTTCTTATTTTAGTTTTATCTGTAAATATATCTATACTTGATATTACGGCCTTATCTTTAAAAATTTCTTTTACTCTTTCTTTTTCTAAAGTTAATATTCCAAAATTAGTTTTTATATAATTTTCATCATAATCTTTTATTATTGTCATTATTTCAAATTCTTCTTTTTTATTATTAATTTCAATAGTTATTTTATCTCCTGCTTTTAATCCATTTGTAACCTCTGACATTCCTCTATTTAATATAAGATATTGTCCACTTTTAAATTTTTCTTTATCAAATTTACCGTCTACTATTTTTACTCTTTTAAGTTGTTTTTCTATTTCTTCTTCATTAAATCCTTTAACTGAAGCTTCTATAGCTTTATTCTTAATATCTTTTCTCATATCATATGATTCTATATAATTTTCAAATTCCTTTATAGCTTCTTCTGATAATTTTAAAGTAGGATAAGTACTAAAAGGCATCCCTGATTTCATTTCAGTTCCTTCATATACACTTTCAACTTGTTTAACTCCGTTTAAATTTTCTATCTCTTTTATTTTTTCTTCATCTATTTTGTTTTCTAATGTAGATAATTCAGCACTTACACTTACATCTCCAATATTATATCTTTTGCTATGCTCATCAACATCTAATCCCAGGCCTGAAACTAAAGCAAAAATAAATAATGTTGAACTTAATGCTATTGAAACAACAGACAATGCTACCTTTTTTTTATTTTTAACTATGTTGGCATATGCCATATTTTTTATTTTTCCGCCTTTAGTTCCTTTTCTAGTTTTCTTTTTATTATTAAAAGATATTATATCTGTTGAATTATATTTTATTGCTTCTATTGGAGATATTTCTGAAGCTAATTTAACTGGTTTTTTAATACTCCTATAAAGAGTTAAATAAGTAAATAAAATTGATATAATAGCTGGAATTAAGTAATTATTTAAATTTATATATTCACCTATTATCGTTTCTTTTAATATCATATTTCCAATTAATCTTCCTAACACAAGTCCTAATATAACTCCTATAGGAATACCAATTAAAGAAATCTTTATAACTATAAAACTTATAATTTTTTCTATTTGCTTTTTTGTACAACCTATAGTTTTTAATTGTCCATAAAATCTAATATCTTTAACTATAGAAATATAAAAAATATTATAAATTATAAGGTATCCACTAAACATTACTATAAAAATTAAAAATGCAAAACTATACATTTCTAATATTGAAAAGCTCCTAGCTTTATCAACTTTTATTAATGCTTTACTTCCTTCATAAAAAACTACTCCTATATAACTTACAATAGAAAGTAATATACTTGTTAATGCTATAGATATTACAGTATATAAATTTCTTTTTTTATCACTATTCATTATTTTTTTAGTTAATACTTTAATTCCATTATTATTATTTAAAAGCATTTTAATTTCCTCCAACTATTTTTCCATCTTCAATTCTTATAACTCTATCTGCCATTTGAGCAATCTTTTCATTATGAGTAATCATTATTATAGTTTGAGAAAATTTCTTACTAGTTAATTTTAAAAGTCCTAAAACTTCATTTTCTGTCTTACTATCTAAATTTCCTGTTGGTTCATCAGCAAGAATTATAGAAGGCTTTGATGCTAAAGCTCTTCCTATAGCAACTCTCTGTCTTTGTCCCCCTGAAAGACTATCTGGTAATCTATCTTTCTTATCTTTAAGCCCTAATGTATCTAAAATCAAGTTTATATAATTTTCATCTATTCTTTCTCCATCTAATTCTAAAGGTAAAACTATATTTTCATATACATTCAATATTTGAATTAGGTTATAACTTTGAAAAATAAATCCAATATTTCTTCTTCTAAAAATAGTTTTTTTGTTATCTTCCATTTTAGAAATATTTTTTCCTTCTATTATAACTTCTCCATCTGTTTCTTTATCTAATCCTCCTATAAGATTTAAAAGAGTACTTTTTCCTGAACCTGAAGTTCCTACTATTGCTAAAAATTCTCCTTTATTAACTTCTAAATTTACATTATCTAAAGCTTTTACTAAACTTTCATCTTTTCCATAATATTTTTTTAACCCATTTACTTTTAATATCATTTTAACAACTCCTCATAAATTCTTTCTATACTTTAATTTTACAGTCCTTTTTTATAAAAGGACTCACAGAACTGTTATATTCATCTCTTTTTTTATCACAGTTTTGTTATATTTAAAGAATTTAAAAGGAAAATTGAAAAAGTAGAACCTTTTCCTTTTACTGATTGGACTTTTATAAATCCATTAACCTTTTCAATAATTTCTCTTGAAAGATACAGTCCAATTCCAACTCCGCTTATGTTATAAACTTCTTCTTCTCTGTAAAATCTTTTAAAAATATTATTTATATTTTTTGATTCTATTCCTCTTCCTTCATCTTTTATAATTATCTCAGTAAATATTTCATTTTTTATAACTTTAATTTCTATACTTTTATTATTTTCACTATATTTTATTCCATTGTCTAATATATTAAAAATCCCCTCCACAAGCCATTTATTATCACCATAAACCTTTATATTTTCACTACATTCTAAATTTATATTTATATTTTTTGACTTTCTAAAGCTATCTACGTCTTTTAAAGCTTTTTCTAATATCTCTTTTAAATTAACCTCCTCTTTTTTTATTTCTATAATTCCATTTTCAAGTCTTGATGACTTTACAAGTGAATCCATAAGCCAATCTAATTTTTCAATATTATCAATAGCTCGTCTTAAAAATTCATCTCTCTTATCTTTTTCTAAATCTCTATAAAGAACTGTTTCTGTATAAAGTTTCATATTAGCTAATGGAGTTTTTATTTGATGAGATATATCCCCTATTAATTTCTGTACATTATCTCTTTCTTTTTTTATTTCATCATTTTTTAAATTTACTGAATCTTGTAATAACTTAATTTTACTTTCTAATTTAGATAGAACAGTTTCTTCATTTAAATTAAAATCAACATATTCTTCTTCTAGTACTTTATCTAAAACAAATCCCATCCTATCAGTAAATAAACATATTTCTTTTCTTATTTTAATATAAAAAATAATATTAAAACCTATTAATATAACTCCTATAATAAAGATAATAAATTCTCTACTCATCTTCTTCACCAACCCATACATATCCAACTTTATATACAGTTTTTATATGCTTAGGATTCTTTTTATCCTTTTCTATTTTCCCTCTTAATCTATTTATATTAACTGTTAATGTATGTTCTTCTACAAATCCTAAATCATCATTCCATAACTCTTTTAAAAGTTCATCTCTTTTTAGATTCTTTTTTTCGGATTCCATAAATTTCTTCATTATCTTAAATTCAATTTGTGAAAGAGGTATTTCAATATCTTCTTTATAAAATGAAAGATTTCTTAAATCTAATGAAAACTTTCCACTCCTTAACATTTCATCCTTTTTATCTTCTACTCTTCTTCTAAAAATTGCTTTTATTCTTTCAACTAAAAGCATTATACTAAAAGGCTTAGTTATATAATCATCTCCACCAATTTTAAAGCCTATAACTTGGTCAACTTCTAAATTATTTGCAGTTAAAAATATTATTGGAACATTACTTTTCTCTCTAATTTTTTTACAAAAATCAAATCCATTTCCATCAGGCAGATTTACATCTAAAATTATTAAATCTATATTTTCTTTATTTAATATTTCTTCTCCAGCTTTTAAATTAAAACTTTGAAAAACCTTAAAATTTTCTAATTCTAAATTAAAACATATCCCATTATTTATTCCTTTATTATCTTCAATTATTAATATTTTTCTCATACTCATTTCTCCATTTATTAAACCTTAATCTCTCTATTCGCCATAATTATAATTTTCCCTTTTTCAACAAATAAAAAAGACTTTTTCTTTTTCTGAAAAAGTCTTTTTATTATTTTAAATTTTATCGTATTTATTTTTTACAATCAGCTTTATTTTCTTTTAAAAGGTCTGCAATTGCAGCTATACTTCCTAATGATGAAACAGTTTCTGTTGGTAAAATAAGCTTATTAGCTGGTCCATTAGCCATTTCTTTTAAAGCTTCAACTTGTTTTAATGCAATTACTCTTTCATCTGTTCCAGATTCTATAATAGCTTGGTTTACTTTTCTTATAGCTTCTGATTCTGCTTCTGCTATTGCTTCAATTGCTTTTGCTTTACCTTCTGCTTCTAAAAGTTGTGATTCTCTTAAACCTTCTGCTCTTCTAATTTGAGCTTCTTTTTGAGCTTCAGCTTCTAAAATTCTAGCTCTCTTTTCCCCTTCTGCTTTTTCAATTTGAGATTGTCTTTGTCCTTCAGCTTGAAGAATCATAGCTCTCTTATCCCTTTCTGCTTTCATTTGTTTTTCCATTGATTGCTGAATTTCTGCTGGTGGAATTATATTTTTTATTTCTACAGAAAGTATTTTTATTCCATATGCATCTGTTATTTCATCTATTATTGTTAAAAGATCTTGGTTTATTTTATCTCTTCCTGAAAGAACTTCATCTAAAGTCATATTACCAATTAAATTTCTTATATTTGTTGTAGCTGAATATACTATACCTGCTTTAAAATCTTCTATATTATATACTGCATCTTTTGCATTTAATAATTTATAGAATATAACATTATCTACTGAAATCTTAACATTATCTTTTGTAATAACTGTTTGAGGTTGTACATCTAAAATTTGTTGTTTTGTAGAAACTTTTTTTCTAACAAAATCTGCAAAAGGTATTGTAAAATGCCATCCTGGTTCTAAAACTCTATGAAATTGTCCAAATCTTTCTACTACATAAAGATAACCTGTATTTACTATTTTTATTGATGATAATACTGCTACCAAAATAATAAGAGCAATAACTATTGGTACTATTAATCCTAACATTAATATTCACTCCCCTAAAATATTATTTTTTCTTAATTTCTAATTTACTTCCTTTTATACCTGTTACTATAAATTCTTCACCTTTGTTTATTTTTCCCCCAGTATTTATTCCTGTCCAATAAGTGCCAGAAATTTTTATACGCCCTTCTGAATTTTTATTTATTTCTTCTTCTGCAAAGTACGTTTTGCCTATATAGTTTTCTTCCATGGTTTTAAAAGGTATTGTACTTTCCTTTATTTTTCTTTTTACAATTGGATAACAGATTATTGCTAATACTGCACTGACTATAAAGAATACTAACACTTGTACTCCTAAGCTCATTCCAAGTAAATTACAAATTAATGCCGCTAAAGCCCCTGCTGCAAACCAACAGAATAAAAATGCGCTTGTAAAGATGTCTATTGCAAGTGCGATTACTCCAATAATTATCCAAATTATCATCTTTTAACTCTCCTTTCTCTTTATATTTTTCTTAATTTCATTATATTCCTTTATTTGTTATTTATCAATTTATTAAAAACCCCCTTAAATAATATTAGATACCATTTAAAATAATTTCTCTTACCCAATCTTCTCTTTTCATTGATTTTCTAATATTTTCATTTTATTATTGTTATATATAATGGGAATACTAAATAAAAAGTATATCTTGATTTAGGAGATGATTTTAAAAATGGATTTTATAAAAGTTAGTTCAGCATGCCCTAAAACTAGAGTTTGCGACATAGATTATAATCTTACTAATATATTAAGCTGTATTAACGATGCTGTTAATAATAATTCTAAATTTATAGTTTTTCCTGAGCTTTGTATTACATCTTATACTTGTGCTGACCTTTTTCTTCAAAGCACACTTATAAATAAAGCTTATTCTGGAATAGAAAATTTATTAGAAAAAACTAAGGATTTAGATATTTTAATTGCAGTTGGAGCACCTCTTTTAGAAGGTAATGCCTTATATAATTGTGCTTACGTTTTATTTAAAGGAAAAGTTTTAGGTATTATGCCAAAGTCATATTTACCTAATTACAGTGAATTCTATGAAAAACGTTGGTTTACTGAAGGATTAAACATTATTGATAAAATAATAGATTTACCTTTCCAAGAAAATGTTCCTTTTGGAACAAATCTTATTTTCTCAGCTGGAAATGCTAAATTTTCTTTTGAAATATGTGAAGATCTTTGGGTGACTATTCCTCCAAGTTCATATCTTTCTCTTATGGGAGCCAATATAATAGGAAATTTATCTGCATCTAATGAATTAGTATCTAAAAGTAATTACAGAAAAAATTTAATTTCTAATCAAAGTGCTAGATGTATGTCCTCTTATATTTATTCTTCTGCTGGAGTACATGAATCTACAACTGATGTTCTTTTTAGTGGGCATTTACTTATTTCAGAAAATGGTTCTATTTTAAAAGAAAATAATAGATTTAATCGTGAAAATGAAGTTATTTATTCTATTATAGATCTTTTTAGATTAAATTCTGAAAGAATGAAAAATCTTAGCTTTAGAGATGCTATAAAATATCTTAAAGTAAAACCTAATATAATTAAATTTAAATTTGATAATACAGAAATTAAAAACTTTGATAGATATATAGATAAACATCCTTTTGTTCCTTCAAATATTCGTGAGAGAAATGAAAGATGTATGGAAATATTTAATATACAAGCATCAAGCTTAGCAAAAAGATTAGAATATACTGGACTTAATAAAGCAGTAGTTGGAATTTCTGGTGGACTTGATTCAACCTTAGCTCTTCTTGTTATATGTAAAACATTTAAACTTTTAGGATATCCTATGAAAAATATAATTACTATAACAATGCCAGGGTTTGGAACAACAGATAGAACTTATACTAATGCACTTACTCTTTGTAAAGAACTTGGTTGTGATTTAAGAGAAATAAATATAGTTGAAGCTGCTCTATTACATTTTAAAGATATTGGTCATGATAAAGATATTCATGATGTTACTTATGAAAATGTTCAAGCAAGAGAAAGAACTCAAATTCTTATGGATTTAGCTAATAAAGAAGGTGGACTTTTAATTGGAACTGGAGACCTTTCAGAACTTGCTCTTGGATGGTGTACATATAATGGAGATCATATGTCTATGTATTCTGTTAACCCATCAATTCCAAAAACTCTTGTTAGATATCTTGTTAGATATGTAGCTGAAAATGAATCTACAGAAAAAGTATCTGAAACTTTACTAGACATTTTAGATACACCAGTAAGTCCAGAGCTATTACCTTCTGATTCTAAAGGTAATATAGTTCAAAAAACAGAAGATATAGTTGGTCCTTATGAACTTCATGATTTCTTCTTATATCACTTTATGAAAAATGGTTCTTCAAAAGAAAGAATACTTTTCTTAGCTAAAGAAGCTTTTAAAGATGATTATGACCAAGAGACTATTTTAAAATGGTTAGATAAGTTTATTTGGAGATTCTTCTCACAACAATTTAAAAGAAGTGCTCTTCCTGATGGACCTAAAGTTGGTTCAATCTCTCTTAGTCCTAGAGGAGATTTAAAAATGCCATCAGATGCATCACCAAATTCTTTTTTATAATTAAATAGAAAATCGTTTTTTAATTAGACAATAAAAAAAGATAGGAAAAAATTTTTCCTATCTTTTTAAATATCAACTCCTGATTGAATAATATATTTTCCATCATTTTTTAGAACTAATAAATTAAGTCCTTCATGCTCATTATTATTCCTCTCTTTAAAGCTAACTCTAAATTTAAAAACATTATCGCCAATAGCTTCTACATTATATATTTTATAGTCTTCTATTAAATTTCCTTCTTCACTTAAGATTTCTTCTAAAAAAGTTCTATGTTCCTCATCACTTTCTACTCTAGAGTCATTAGATAGCTGTAGCATTTTTTGTATATCACTGTTTTTTGCTGCTTCAAAATAATCTATAACACTTTGCTTTGCTTTTGATTCTTCATTTCCCCCTGCATCTACAATTTTAAATGAAATAACTAATCCTAATGCTATTAATACTCCTATTATAATTTTATTTTTCATAAACTCTCCCCTCAACATTATTTTACCATTTATTTTTATTTAAGGAAATATTTATTATATTGTGAAAATTGTCTATTGCCTTATCACTTCATAGTAACAGATTTTACAGTTCATATCTCATAAACTATTGAATTTTCATATATATTAAAAAGCTATTTCTTTATAAATAGAAATAGCTTTTTAATTTATCTTACTTCATTTAATTTTTCTTCTACTAATCTTATAAGTTCTTTTTTATCTTCATCATTATTAACGACATCCATTTTATCCATATCAATTATTAAAACTTCTGATGCATTATAATAATTCATAACCCAATCATCATAATCTTTCCATAAAAACTCATAATATTCTTTTAAATCTTCATTTAATTCAAATTCTCTTCCTCTAAGTTTTATTCTATTTAAAACTGTTTGGAAAGATCCTTTTAAATATATCATTATATCTGGTGCCTTTTTAGGAAGCTCTTTTAATTCTTCCATCATATTATTTAATAGGTCTTCATAAATTTTCATTTCCAATTCAGATATTCTGTTAAGCTCCATATTTTTCTTTGCAAAATACCAATCTTCATATATAGATCTATCTAAAACATTATTATCTTCAACTAAGGCTTCTTTTATACTTTTAAATCTAGTATTTAAAAAATATAATTGTAATAAAAATGGGTATCTATTTTTTTGTATCTCTTCTTCTGTTTCAGAATAAAATAAAGGTAATATAGGATTATCATCTACACTTTCATAGAATACATCTGAATTAAAATGTTCTCCTAAAATCTTCGCTACTGAACTTTTTCCAAGACCAATCATACCGCCAACAACGATCACCATACCTCACCTGTCCTTTTCATACAAAATTGTCTTCTATAAGAATACAAATTTTAATCTTTTTCGTCAACTAATATAATTTATTTTTTATTTGTAATAAAATTTAAATCTTCTTCCTAACTATGTATTTTTAAGGCTTTTAATGTTTTGGAAAATTTTATTTTCATTTGCTTCCTTTACAATCTACACTTATATAAGATATACTTAATAAGTTGAGAAAAAAAAGATTAATAATTTTGATATTAATAATTTTATATAAAATACATATAAACGAAGGGAAATTTACATGGAAAATTTAAAATTTGAAAATTTAGGCCTTAAACAATCATTATTGCAAGCTATTAATGATTTAGGATATGAAGAGCCATCACAAATCCAAGCTAAATCAATACCATTAGCTTCTGAAGGTTTTGATCTTATAGGTCAAGCGCAAACTGGTACTGGTAAAACAGCAGCATTTGGATTATCTATATTAAACAACTTAGAAAAAACTAATGGAATCGCATCTATAATTCTTACACCAACAAGAGAACTTGCTATACAAGTTTTTGAAGAACTAAAAAAACTTTCTAAATATGAAAAAGTTAATGTTCTTCCTGTATATGGTGGAGATTCAATCCAAAAACAAATAAGAGCTCTTAAGAGCCATGTTGATATAGTAGTAGGAACCCCTGGTAGAGTTCTTGATCTTATAAAAAGACGTGTACTTCATCTTGATAAAGTACAATTTTTAGTATTAGATGAAGCTGATGAAATGTTAAATATGGGATTCATTGATGATATTGAAAGTGTTATAAAAGAACTTCCTGAGGAAAGACAAACACTTCTTTTCTCTGCTACAATGCCACCACAAATAAAGAAGCTTGCTAATAAATACATGAAAAAAGATTCAAAGCATGTTGAAATAAAGAAAGTTGCTATGACAGTTTCAAAAATAAAGCAAGTTGCTTTCTTTGTAAATCATAAAAATAAATTTGAAGCACTTTGTAGAGTTTTAGATTTTGATTCACCAGAAATAGCAATCATATTCTGTAAAACTAAAAGAGGTGTCGATGAACTAGTTCAAAACATGCAAGAAAAAAATTATGTTGTTGAAGGTATGCATGGAGATATGTCACAAATGCATAGAACTAAAACATTAAAGAGATTTAAAGAAGGTGCATTAAACTTCTTAGTTGCAACTGATGTTGCTGCTAGAGGAATTGACGTAGATGGTGTTACACACGTTATAAACTATGACCTTACTCAAGATGTTGAATCATATGTTCATAGAATTGGTAGAACAGGTAGAGCTAACAGAGAAGGAACTGCTTACTCATTTGTTACTCCAAGAGAAAATTCAATGCTTAGAGATATAAAAAGAGTTACTAAAGCTGAAATAATAAAAGGTGAATTACCAACTGTTAAAGAAATCCTTAATAAAAAGCTTGATGATAAGTTCTTCCAAATCCAAGAAACATTAAACAAAAAGGATTATAAAAAATACTTACCACTTGCTATAAATATTTTAGATAATTTTGAACCAGTTGAAGCAATTTCTGCTTTATTAAAAATGGAATTTGATAAAGAAATGTCATTTGAATATACTAATGATTCATTAAAATCAGCTTCTGCTGAAGATGGTGATATAAGATTATTCTTCTCAATAGGTAAAAGAGATAACCTTACTAAAAAGCTATTAATAAACTTTATAGCTGATAGAGCTAGAGTTAAAGGATCTAAAGTTAATAAAATAGATATACTTGAAAACTTCTCATTTGTATCTGTTGAAAAAGATATTCATAAAAAAGTTATTGATAAATGTTCTGGTATTAAATTAAATGGTAGAAGAGTTAATATAGAAGTAGCTACAAAAAAAAGAAAATAATTTTAAAAAAGAGTTGTTATTTTTAGCAGCTCTTTTTATTTTCATAAATTAAAAGGAGTATTACTAATTCCAGTAAATACTCCTTTTAATACTTCTCTTCTTTCATTATTATATCCTTTATGCTTCTGGGTTTAATTTATCTAGTAGTGCTTTTAATTGTTGAAAATTTAAATCTGAAAGTTCAGCTCTTTTTTTATTAGATACTTTAACTATCTTATTTATTATTATTTCTCTGTGATCTGTCATTTTTTTCCTCTCCTTTGTACATTGTAGCTTTTATTATACTCTCTATTATACACTTGTCAATAAAAAAAGTGCCAGAAATTTCTGACACATTTTTTAGAAATCTTTTTCAGCTAAATAATTTACTGCACTTAAAGCAGCTATATTTCCTTCACCAGCAGATTTAATATATTGATATGGTTTCCCTACACAATCTCCTGCAGCAAAACATCCTTTTATATTTGTTCTCATTAATCTATCTACTTTTATATGACCATCTTCTATTTCTAATCCTGGTACAAGTTGAGTAGGTGGAACTGCATTTTTTAATAAAAACACTCCATCAGCTTTTAATTCATTTCCTGATTTTAATACTACCTTTTCAACTTTTGTTTCACCACAAATTTCCTTTGGTTTATCTTCTATAAGGTTTATACTATCATTTAATTTAAACTCTCCTCTATACATAGGAATGTAGTTTACGTTATTAGCAAGCTCACTTACATAGTTTGCTTCCTCTTCACCTTCTTTAGAATATGAAACTATAGTAACTTCTTTTCCTCTATAAAGAGGTGCATCACAAGTAGCACAATATCCTACGCCTTTACCTAAGAATTTTTCTTCTCCTTCTAAAGGTTTAGTATATTCTATACCTGTTGCTAGTATAACTGTTCTAGCTTCATACATTTTTTGATTAACCATCAAAGTAAAATAATCTCCCATTGAATAAACATTGTTTATTCTCTCTTCAACTATTTCTATATCCATTTCTTTCATATGATTTTGGAAATTTTTAAGTAAATCTTTTCCTTTTATTGCACTAAAACCTAAGTAATTATTTATATGTGGTGCTAAAGCTAATTTATTGCTTATTTGTTTGCTTCCAAATATAATGAAGGATTTATTTCTTATTTTTGCATTTAAAGCAGCAGATATTCCAGCAGGACCACTTCCTATAATTGCAATATCATATCTTTCCATTTATATCATATCCTTTAATTATCTATTGCTATCTATCATTGAAATAATTTGATCTTTTGGTAAAAATCCTACTAATGTTTGCATATCTTGCCCATCTTTAAATAATTTCATTGTTGGTATGCTTTGAATTCCATATTTAGTTGATACTTCCGGACTTTCATCAACATCAACTTTAACTATTTTAACATCTTTTAATTCTCCATCTAACTCTTCTAAAATTGGAGCTAACATTTTACAAGGACCACACCATGTAGCAAAGAAATCTACTAAAACTATTCCTTTTTCTTCTAAAACTTCTTTATTAAAATTTGTATCATTTATATGCATTGTCATATTAATCTCCTCCTACCATACCCCTTAGGGGTATATCTTTTTTATTAATTTTAATCCTTTTTATATTTTTAGTCAACCTTTTATTATATTTTACCTTTTTTTTATATATTTTATGCTAGTCCCCTGTTATATAATTTATTTCTTTTATACCAATTTTGATAATATTTTATATAAATTTTAAATTCCTAAAATACTATGAAAATTTCTTCTATTTAATTAAATAAATTAAATTTATTAATATTAGCATTAAAAACTATTTATTAATAGCTTGTCCTTAATGCTTTTTTAATTATAAGTTTTTATCTATATATATCAACGACAAGACCTTGAATTTCATCTATAGTAGATGCAATATTTATATTTTCCATTTCATTGTCTAAAAGATTGTTTGTAAGCTCTTCTAATTTATTATCAATAGTTTCTACAGTTATAAAATATTGAGTTTGCCAAAAGCTTATATCTTTCTTGTTTTCATACATATATTGTAAAACTGATTCTAAATATTCTTTTATCATTCTTTTATAAACTCTAACATCTGCATAAGTTTTTGTTATAACTAATCTATTTCCTTTTTTCTTTATATCACTAATCATTTTTTTTAGCTGTTCTCCAGATTTTCTATCTCTTGCTTGATTAAAACTTTGTGAAAAATCTTTTTTATTTGAAATCTTATTTTTTTCTCTACCTATAGTTCCGTTTCTAACTCTACCTATCTCCATAATATTCCTCCATAATTCTCTTTAAAAATAGCTGCTTCAATTATTTATTTTTGAAACAGCTATTTTAAATTATTTTATTTAATTAATTTTGTTCCTTCTGGTCCTTGCTCTATTCTTCCTTCTTTCATAAGTCCACCAAGAGCCATTTTAAAGTAGTTTTTACTTGTTTTAAATTCTCTTTTTATATCCTCTGGATTTGATTTATCATTAAATTCCATAAAGCCATTATTTTTCTTTAAATATGAAAGTATTTTTTCTTTTATTTCTTCTCTTGCATCTAATCTTTTCTTTCTAGTAGAAAGCCCTATAACACCATCTTCATATATTCTTTTAACTCTAGCTTCTACAGTATCTCCTGGATATATAACTTCATCATGTTCATTACCTAAAATTATACCTCTATACTTTCCATCTATAGCAACTTTTAAAGTTTCTCCACCACTTCTAGCATAAGTTATACAACTAACAACATCATCAACTTTAAAGCTTCCTTCTTCAGCTACATCTAAATATCCATCAACTTCAGTTGTTCCTGCTATTCTTCCAGTTTTATCTATATATGCATGAATTAAATATTTCTTTCCATCTAAAAGCTTAAATCTCTGCTCTCTAATAGGAACAAAAAGGTCTTTTTCTAATCCATTGTTACAAAATGCTCCAAAAGAACTTTGTGAAACAACCTCTAAATATCCAACCTCTCCTACTGTTATTATAGGTTTTTTCATAGTTGCTACTCTTCTATCACTTGAATCTAAGTAAACAAATACCTCCACTTCATCATCTAAATTTATAGTGTTTCCATCTAATAATGATTTTGGAAGTAATACTTCTTCTCCTCTTTCATCCTTTAAAAAGAATCCAAAATCTCTTTCTTTGCTTACTACTAATTTATTATACTTTCCTACTTCTATCATTTTTCCTCCTAATGGTTTGTCTATTTATATTTTTTGCTTAATTCTAAATAATGTTTTGAGGATTCATTTATTCTTTCAATCTCATCTTCTCTAAGTTTTCTAACAGCTCTTGCTGGGCTTCCTATAATTAAAACACCCTCTTCAAATTCTTTATTTTCTGTAACTAATGCACCTGCTCCAACTATAGAATTTTTACTTATTTTTGCTCCATTTAATATTATTGATCCCATTCCAATTAAAACATTGTCATCTATATGGCATCCATGAACAATAGCTCCATGACCAATAGTTACATTTTTTCCTATTTTCACATCAAAATCAGTATCTACATGAATTGAAGCATTTTCTTGAACATTTGAATTTTCTAAAATAGTTATTTTATTCATATCGCCTCTTAATCTAGCTCCAAACCATATACTACAGCCTTTATTTATCTTTACATCTCCTATTATGTCTGTACTTTCTGAAATATATGTATCTTCATCTACATTTGGAATTTTATTTTCAAATTTGAGAATCATAAAATCACCTCTCTATTTTTATAATTTTATTTTATCATTTCTAGCTTTTATTGTCATTATTTTAAAGTGCTATGAACTATATATAAATATATAGAAATAAAAATGGAGGTATTATGCCAAGTAAAGTTTCAAATAAAAATTTAACAGATTCCATTATAAGTAATTGTAAATTTTTCTACGGTGGATTCCATGGCCATAGTTCTCTTTCAATTGGTGAAGGTTCTCCAATTGATTGTTATAATTATGCTTATAGAAACAACTTAGACTTTTTAATATTAGCTGACCACAGTAGCTTTTTTCTAAATAAAGAACATAAGTGGAATTTTGGATTAGAGCAATGCCATAAATTCAATAAAAAACGAGAAGGCTTTACTTCTTTTTATGGATTTGAAGGTAAATCAGAGTTTTTAGGAGATTTAAATATTATTAATTCAAAAAATTATTTTATTGGAAATGTATCTAACCCTTTAGTACTTATGATTTGGATGCTTAATAATCCAAATGCTTTTATAATAATAAGTAATCCTCTTAAAACTATTTGCTTAAGGGAATATGATTTTAATTTAAATAAAATAATTTCCTGTGTAGAAGTTACTAGCGGAAACAGTGAAAGATATTTAAGACGAGAAAAATATTTTTTTAAACTTCTTGATAAAGGTTGGAAACTGGGCTGTGTAAATGGAATTAATGAAACAAAACTTAATTTTGGAGACACAGAAAATTTAACATGTATTATAAGCCCAAAAGGCTCAAAAGAAAATCTTATACAAAATATAAGATCACGCCACACCTACTCTACTGAATCAAAAACATTAAAATTATTATTTTTTATAAACAATACATTTATGGGTGGAATATTAGATGATTTTGAAGAATTGCGTTTTACAATAGTTATAGAAGATAAAAACTATGCTATAAATAAAATTGAAATAATTTCAAATGAAGGTGTTGTAGTTCATCAAATTCAAAATATAGGCTTAAAGAAAATAAAATATATCTATAATCATATCCCTAATATTAAAGAAACTTGGTATGTAATAAAGGTTTATGAAGAAACAAATAAAATAGCCTTAAGTTCACCAATCTTTTTAAAATAAATAATAAACCTTTATAAAACATTATTTACTGTTATAAATAAATGTTAAATAAAAAACCAAAGGCTATTACGCCTTTGGATTTCCTTTATCTTTCATATGCTTAACTCTATTTGGCTTAGCTTTTGGTTTCATTTTTATTTGCTTTTCTTTAGCTTTTGGCCCACCTGTTTGTAATATATCTAGGAACCAGAAAACTGATACTAAAATTATTATGGTAAATACTATTCCTATCCAAGTATTTGTAACTTTTCCTGTAAATTGTATAACAAGTAATATAATAGCTACTGCTAATGGAATAAATTTATTTACTCTAACTTTTGGAAATACATACATTTTTCCTAAAAATATTAGTCCTACTGAAACTGCCAAAAGTACAATATAACTTATTACTGTTGTAATTATGCTCACCATATAAAATATGCCCTCCTAAAACCGCTTTATATTATATATAGTAATTTAAATTGGACATTTTTTCAATACATTCTATATTTATTTTACATATATATTCCTTTTGATTTCTTATACTGTAAATTTTTATCAAAATAATAATATTTAATAAATTTTTTGAACATTTTACATTCTTCACTTTATTAAATTAATTTTTTTTGTTAAAATAATATACGATTTATATATTTATCAGATTATTGAGGTGATAATATGGCTAACAATAATAATTTACAATTAGACGAGCTAGATCTTCAAATATTAGATTTACTTATTAAAGATTGTAGAACTCCATACTTAGAAATAGCTAGAATTTGCCACGTTAGTGGTGGAACAATTCATGTACGTATGAAGAAAATGGAAGATATGGGGATAATAAAAGGTACTAGAATAATTCTAAACTTACCTAAACTTGGATATGATGTATGCTGTTTTGTTGGAATTTTCGTAGACAAAACTTCTTCATTTAATTATGTTTTTGATGAAATGCAAAAAATTAAGGAAGTTGTTGAACTTCACATAACAACTGGAGCTTACTCCATTTTTGCAAAAGTTATTTGTAAGAATATAAGTGATCTTCAAGAGCTTCTAATGCATAAAATTAATACTATTGATGGAATTCAAAGAACTGATACATTTATTTCTTTAAATCAACCCATTGATAGAAACATTACTTTATAAATATAATTTTAAAATTAGAATAATACTTTTTAATAATGGTAAAAATGAATTTACTGGACATTATTAAAAAGTATTTATTTTTTTATTTTAAATACATTTATTCTTTATTTTTTATTAAGTTTTATTTAAGGTTCAGAATTTATAATTATAGTATAGAAATATATTAGGAGGAATTTATGGATATTAATACTATAGTTTTAGCATTCTTCATTTATTCTTTTTTAGGATGGTGTACAGAAGTAGTTTATCAATACTTTAAACATAAAGTTTTTATAAATAGAGGATTTTTAAACGGACCTTTTTGTCCTATATATGGATTTTGCGCATTGCTAATAATTACATGTCTTTCAGACGTACATTTAAACTTCATATGGTTATTTATTCTTACTTCAGTACTAACATCTGTAGTTGAATATGCAACAAGCTTTTTCCTTGAAAAATTTTTCGCTTTAAAATGGTGGGATTATACTGAAGATCCTTTTAATCTTCACGGACGTATATGCTTCCACTTCTCATTAGCTTGGGGATTAGCTTCAGTTTTCCTTGTTAAAGTGTTAAATCCTTTTATAATATCATCTATAGGAGATATAACATCTAACGTTTTAGGATTTCTTGCAATTATAGTTGTTACTTATCTTTCTTTAGATTTTTGTGTTACACTTTATACTTTAATAATGGAAAAAATCAATGGAAGAAGAAAAGCTTTTTTAGGAAATACTGACGATTTTGATTATACAAATAAATAGAAAAATAAAGAAAGTGCTTTCTAAAAAGATAGTACTTTTTTATTTTTATAAATTAAATGATATATATATAATAAAAAGGCAAGTATTTAAAATACTCGCCTTTTTAATTTAAAACATAAAATATAAAACTTTATATATTTTTTCTCTGTTCTCTATTTTTTTAGTATAGAATTTTTCTGCATAATCTTTCATATCAATTTTTGAATCTTTTTCTACTCCATTTCTAATTGACCAATTTCCAACTAAATATCTTAAACTTTTTCCATTACTCTTTGATAGATAATATGTTCCTAACTGAATATTTTTATCATTATTAACTATTTCTTCAGGCTTAAAATTTTTATCTCCAATTTCTTTTGCTAATTCTGCTCCTGTTTTAGCAGTTAATTTCATAAGCCCACAAGCTTTTCCTTTATTATATGGTATCTGATTAAAGTCTGTTTCAAAATGTATAATAGAAGCAATAAGTTCTGGTTTAACATTATATTCTTTTGCATATTTTTCTATTATTTTTTTATCTTTAATAGGAAAAATTACTTCTCTTACAAATATTCCACATCCCACTAATAGAATAAGTATAATAATTATTATGTTTATAGTTTTTTTCATCTATTTCCCCCCTATTTTCTAATATTATCAATATTTATTTTCCTGTACATTCTTTTTATTTCTAAATTTAATTCAATCTTTTTATAATAACTCCTTACTTGAACTTAATTTATATTGAGTAATTTCAATAGAATTAAATTGATAACTAAATTATAAGTTAAAGTACTAAATCTTCATATTTAACTTCATTACATTATACTTTCATTTATGTAAGATAAAAAAAGAGACATACTAAAAAGTATGTCTTTTAATAATTATTTACTTAATTTTTCTCCCATCATAACACCCATTGCTGATGCCATCATAAGCCCTCTTGTCCATCCACTTGAATCACCTAAACAGTGAAGACCTTTTATGTTTGTCTCAAAATTATTATCTATTATTACTTTATTACTGTAAAATTTTATTTCTGGTCCATAAAGTAAAGTTTCGTCACTTGCAAAACCTGGAACAACTTTATTCATTGCTTCTATAAAATTAATTATATTAGTCATTGTTCTATAAGGTATAGCTGAAGTTAAATCTCCTGCTACTGCGTCTGGAAGTGTATATCTTACATTTGATCTATCTAATTCTTTTTGCCAAGTTCTTTTTCCGCTTAAAATATCGCCATATCTTTGAACTAAAATACTTCCATTTCCAAGCATATTAACAAGCTCTGCAACTTTCTTACCATATTCAATTGGTTTATTAAAAGGTTCCTCAAAATTATGTGAACTTAATATTGCAAGGTTTGTATTTTGAGATTTTAATTCTTTGTAAGAATGTCCATTAACAATTGCTAAGTTATTATCATAATTTTCTTGAGATACAAATCCACCTGGATTTTGACAGAAAGTTCTAACCTTATCTTTAAAAGGTGCTGGATATCCAATAAGTTTTGATTCATATAAAACATTATTTACACTTTCCATTATCTCATTTCTTACTTCAACTCTAACTCCAATGTCTACAGTTCCAGCTCTATGTTCTATATTATGAGTAACACACATATCTTTAAGCCAGTCAGCACCTTTTCTTCCTGTTGCAACAACTACAGAATTTGAAAATATTTCTCTTTCATTATCTTTCTTAGCTGAATCTACAACTTTAACACCCTTAACTTGTCCACTTTCTATTATTAAATCTTTAACTGTTGTATCAAATTCTATATGAACATTATTTTCTAAAAGATAATTTTGTAATTTTAAATATATCTCTTGAGCTTTTTCTGTTCCTAAATGTCTTATAGGGCAATCAACAAGTTTTAAATTTCCTTCTATTGCTTTTCTTCTTATTTCTTTTACTGCTTCTGGATTATCAATTCCTTCAACTCTTTCATCTGCACCGAATTCTAAATATATTTTATCTGTATAATCTATATAATCTTGTACTAGTTTTCCTCCAATAAGTTCTGGTAAATCTCCTCCTACTTCATAATTTAATGAAAGTTTTCCATCTGAAAAAGCTCCAGCTCCAGAAAAACCAGTAGTTATATGACAGTATGGTTTACAACTTACACATTTATTAGTTTTTATCTTTGGACAACTTCTCTTATCTATACTTCTTCCTTCTTCTATAAGTAAAATCTTTTTATCTTTATTTCTTCTTCTAAGCTCTAAAGCTGTAAAAATTCCTCCTGGCCCTGCTCCAACTATAATTACATCATAATTCATAAAACATATCTCCTTTTTTATAAATTCAATATTAACCTATAGTAGAGCTTTTTAAGGTGCTCCGTAGAAACATTTCTCCATATTAGAAACTTATACAGGTATAATTCGGATTTTTATTTATTACTCTTCCTATATTTACATAATACTTTAATAAAAAAGTTTTTTCAAGAATTTTTACGTATAATTTCTCCATTTTTATTTTTTTTATACGTATTATTAAAGGTTTAATAACCTTATATCGTAAATTACTATCGATTTTTTATAAACCTTATTTATAATTTTTATTATGATTTTTATATAATTCTACTTCTAATAATGATTTTATAGTTGATGGGTATGCAAGAGCTGTATACTCAAGTCTAAGAGAAGTATTGCTACAGCAAGCTATTCCTGCATTTTTCATTCCTAAGGTATCTGCTATAAGCTGTGCTCTATAAAGATGAAAATCATTTGTTACTATAAGAATTTTTTCATTTCCTGCTCCTAATTTATCTAGAATTCTTTTAGAAAATTCTATATTTTGAGCAGTATCTTTAGATTTATTTTCTTGAATTATTCTGTCTTTAGATATTCCATTAGAAATAAGATAATTTTCCATTGCTTCTGACTCTGGAATTAATTCATTTGCTCCTTTTCCGCCAGATACTATAACTTTTGTTTTTGGATGTTCTTCTAAATAATCAATGCCTAAATCTAATCTTTTTTGAAGTAAAGATCCTGGTTTATAACCATTTAATCCTCCACCTAATATAATTTCATAATTATAATTTCCAACGTTATTTAATGTTTTATATGTATCCATCTTATAAATATAAAATCCTTCAAATAAAACATATGATATAAGAAATATAAATGTAATAAATCCTAATATATAACCTAAAATTTTAAATTTCTTTTTATTTTCCCTTTTTCCCTTCTTTACCAAACGAATTGGAATTATTATAAAAAATATTAAGAATACAATGAAAACAAAAAAAGCCAAAAAAATGATATAAGAATTTCTTATCATTTAATTCACCTCTAATTTTAGGTTATCATATTTATAAATTCACTATTTGACAATAAAATTACAATATTATTTCTTAATAAAAATTAAATAGAATTTTTAAATATTATATATTTATTTTTTTAATTTTATTTTCATAATTTAAAATCATTTTATTTAATTATTTTATATTTTTATTATAAATTTTAATAAAAAAACATCTTAAAATTTCTTTTAAGATGTCTTTCTTTTATATATTATAATTTTTTAATTTCTTCAAATAATTCTAATGCAGCTTTTCTTGGTCCTGTTTTTTCTTGTCCTTTTACGCCTAAACAAGTTTTTATTTGACCAACTTTAACTTTTCCTTTAAACATTGCATTAAAGTACTTATCTAATAATATATCTGTTTCTTTCTCTTTTTGTGCTGGTCCAAATGGATTTGCAAAATAACTTTCAACTAATCCTTTTTCACTTGTAGTTCCTTTAGCCATTCTTGCTCCTGCTCTAAATACTTTTATAGCTTCTTGTGGAGTATTAAAATAATCAATTGAAGGCTCCCCTTCTTCTACTTTTGTATAGTTATTTGCATAGTAGAAAAGATCTACTTCATATCCTTTAATAATCTCTTTATACGGTGCAACTGGCATAACAAGTCTTGCATTAACTTTATCTGGATTCATAAATATACTTCTATCTATTTCTTTAAATGCATATCCTTGATCTAGGTCATCAAGCCTTACAAATGCTCCTATTTCAGTTCCGTATCCTTTAATTTTTCCATCTTCTAATTTGAAAGTTCCCATATCATCAAAAAGAATTGTCATATCTGAAATATAGTCTTCACTTAAAGTTCTAAGAGCTTCTAAACTTTCTGATTTACCTGCTCCACTATCTCCCATTATTACAACATTTGCTGTTTTTCCATTCTTTAATGTTATATTAACCATTGCTCCGTGTATTGGTAAATTTCCATTTTTAATCATCTTTAAGTTATGAAGAGTTAATGTCATTTTCTTTAAATATCCAAAATAATCTACATCTTCTGTGTAATTAACATATCCTAGCATAATGTCATTTTTCTCATCATTATAGAATACAGTTTTGGCATCTCCTTCGCTGTCTTTAGCTCCATAAATATAAATTAAATCTGGTTTTTTACCTCTACATTCATCTTTTCTCGCCATTTCAAAAAGGTTTGACATAGTTATTCCATGTGCCATAAAATCTCTATGGAAATAAACATAAGCTAAAAGTTCCCCAACCTTTGCAGGATAGCAATACCAGTGGTCTCTATCTAATTTTGTATATTTTAATGGGTTTTCATCTATTTCTGAAAACATTCCTGTTCTTGTATTTCTTTTAGGATATGTTATAAATGGAGTTTCTAAAAGTATACTATCTATAAATGGTATTCTCTCTAATTTTTCATATCCATTTGGAACTGGCCATAAAACTTCATTTATCATGATACATGAGTTTCCACCTGCTGGTATTTGTCTAAATACTTTTGGCTCTTTTCCTAATATATTTTTTTCTATTTTTCTATAAAACTTTAATATAAGCTTTGATAATCCATCATTTGCTTCAGTAAAACTCATAGCAGCTAAACCTGAAGATTTTTTTCCACCATGTATTAAAGTATATCTTTCAAGTCTTCTCCAGAATAAATATAATTCTTCAATTAATAAAATTGCTTTATCTTTATCTTCTAAAAAATTTCCATATTTATTATTTAACTCTTTAATATCTTTTAAATCAAGAACAGTTAAATACTTAAATATTTTTAATAAATCTCTTCTAAGTTCTACAGCATCATTTGTTTCTAAAGCTGTTGTTAAATATCTATAACTCAAAGTATTTTTCTTTTCTATTTTTTTTATAAAAGCATCTACTACTCTTCTAAATCCTTCACTCTCTAAAAGTGATTCAAAATTAGAGCAGTATTTAGTTGTAAAATTTATTATTACTTTATCATTACTCATTGAAAAATCTCGTTGCATTCGTATGCCCCCTTTTTGAAATTTTAATATATTTAAAATTGCATTTTTCTTTTATTTTCTTCGATTTATTGTAATTATATCACAACTTATGAAAGTTTGTGAATATATTTTTTGCATTTTTCTAACATTAAAGCTTTACACCACAACATTTGACATTTTAACCTAAACTAATTTTTTTTATGTACTCTTTTTTAAATAATATTTTCAAAATTTCATATTTTTATTTTTCTTTACATAAACAAAAAAGCAGATTTGTATATACAAATCTGCTTTAACAATCTATATTATTTTTTTATTTCTATAGTTTCTTTATCTGTTTTACCAGCTTCAGCATTTTCTATAGCTTTTTTGAATAATTGCTTAGCTTGAGCTGTTGAACCAGTTGCTCCAGTTACTCCATCAATTTCATGATTTTGAGCTGATACTACTTGATTTTCAAATTCAACTTCAAAAGTTTCTGGACTAGTTTTAGCTACTTCTTTCATTTGAGCATTATATTCTTTATTTTCCCTCTTATTACCTTCTTTAGTAAATTCGTTATATTTAGCTTCAGTTATTTTCCCATCTTTAACTGTTATTGAAACTTTTGCTCCACCATCTTTATCGTCTTTAGTGTCTACTTCATAAGTTCCATCTTTCATAGTTTGTTTTGTAGCTTCTTGCGGTTTTTCTTCTGGCTTATCTGAACCTCCACAAGCTACTAGTGACATAGCCATCATTGCTGAGCATAATACTAATACTAATTTCTTTTTCATTTTTTCTCCCCCTATGTATACTATACTTACACTAAGGATTATACCTCAATTCTTATCCCTTATATTAATATATATTTTCTATGCTATATAGCTTTTTTCTATTACCACACACTGCTATTTATATTATAAAATTTAATTATATTAATATTATTAGGAGAAAGTCATTGAAAAGCCTTAAATTGTTAAAAAAATTCGATATTATTATTATTATTTGTTTAATTATACTATCTTTTTCTCCTCTGTTTATCTTTAATATTGCATATTCAAAGGAGAATAAAGCTAAATACATAAATATTTCTGTTGATGGAAAAATAATCGAAACATTAGATATAACTAAAAACGGAGAACATATTATAAATACGCCTTCTGGGAATAATACTATATCAATTAAAGATGGTGTTGTTTCTATGATAGAGGCTGACTGTAAGGATGATGTTTGCGTTAAAACTCCAGCAATATCAAAGTCATTCCAAAGTATAATTTGTCTTCCACATAAATTAATAGTAGAAATTAGAGGAAAGGAAGAAAATCATTCAGATGATGATATGATTTTTTCATATTAAATTATGTTTAAAAGAAAAACTTCAAAAATGGTTTATATGTCACTTTTAATTTCACTTGCATTAATACTTTTTACAGTTGAAAGATCAATTCCTACTCCATTTTTAACTCCTGGAGCTAAGCTTGGACTTGCTAATCTTATAATAATGATAAGTATATATACACTAGACAGTTATAAAGAAGCTTTTATAGTTTTAGTTCTTAGGATAATATTATCAACTATGTTTGGTGGAGGATTGTCTACACTTTTATATAGTATTTCCGGTGGAATTTTAAGCTTTACAGTAGCCATAATATTAAAAGAGTTATTTAAAGATAAAGTATCAATAATTGGAGTTAGCGCAGCTGCTGCTTTCTTCCATAATGTTGGACAACTTATAGTTGCTTCATTAATTTTAGAAAATATAGGAGTATTTTTATATCTTCCTGTTTTATCTTTTATTGGAATAATAACAGGAATCTTTATAGGAATATGTTCAAATTATTGTTTAGTACATTTAAAAAAACTTAGACTTGCATAATGCTTGTCTAAGTTTTTTTGTTTTCAATAGAATTATAAAGTAATATTATTTTCTAATTATATTTTTATATAATATTTTTATTAAATCTATAAATTATATTTTTACTTAATTAACTAAAATCATAAATTAATTTGTCTTTTTATTAACTCTATATCTTAAAACTGTCTTTAGTTTTTCTGCTGATACTTTTCTTGCATCTGAAAGATAAATTTCTCTATGCACTAGTGAAGCTATTTCTAAATTATTTTCTTCAATAAATTTTTTCATTTCTTTAAATGTCCTTTCTTCATTATTAAATGTCCTTTCTTCATTATCATAAGAACCTAAATGCAACATTTGTACTGATAATCCATCTTTAATTTCTTCAAAATTTACATTATCTACTGCTAAATTTGGTTTCTTTTTTCTAACCTGTTCTTTTGCAAGCTCTAATACCTCTTCTGTTACGAAATCTGGTTGTCTAATCATAATTTTATATACTAAACAATCCTTATTTAATTCTTTTAATTTTTTCCTTCATCAGTTAAGTCCCATAATCCTTCTAATGGATAAACTGTATATTCAAAATATCCATCTGGTATATATCCCTTTTTAGGCATCATTTTAATTTCATAAGCTAATGAATATAGTACTTCTACCTTCTTTGCAAATTCATCTTCATTTGGATTTCCTTTTCCCGTTATAGTAATATACTTAAAATTTTGTACATCTATAATTTCAGGTTTCTTTTTTGGAACATATATATCTTTTTCATGTTTTCTCCACTCGTGTTTCATTTTCTCTATTACCTCTCACTATAATTTTCTTTTAATATTATAAATAATTATATAATATTTTTTACTAAATAAAATAGAGATAGCCTTTTGGCAATCTCTACTTTACCTTATAATATTTCAGGAGACTTATTATAATAAGCATTTCTATACTTATTTTTTATCTCTCCAGTTTTAATCATCCATTCTTGACAAAGATTATAATCTTCTTCTCTAACTTGTCCTTCTTTTTCGAATTTAAAATTTAAAGCAATTTCTATATGTTCTTCATCATAATTCATATGCTCTTTTAAAAATTTTCTTTTTTCTTCTTCTAGCATATTATTATAAATATTATTTGCTTCTCTTAAAACTTTATGAAATATTTTAACCTCTTCTTTGTTTTTTTCATAGTGTTCCCTTTTAAAGCACCACATAACTAAGTTCTTATCTGAATTTTTTAAACTCCAAACTCTTTTGCCTAAATCTCTATTTTCAATTTCATCTATAAATGGCTCTATTGCTATTAGTCCATCTATCTTTTTTTTCTTTAAAGCTTCTATCCTTTCATAAGTATTATTTATCCATACTATTTCTGGATTTTTAAGCTTATCTTTTAAATCATTTTCCATAAATAATCTAAAAAGTCCTGTTCTATTTACTCCTATTTTTAAATTTTCATCTTTAAATGATTTATCTTTTCTTAAAAGTAAATGAATAGTTCTACTTAAATTTGATGTTATTACTGAATCTATTCCCTTCTCTAAAGCATAAAAGAAAAATGTTAAATCTCCCATCATGCAATCAGATTCACCTGTAGTATAAGGATTTTTTCCTTTAAATAAAAAATCCTCTTCGTAATTTATAGAAACATTTATTTTGTTTTCTTTATAAAGCCCTAAAACTTCTGAAAGAACTACTGGTATTGTTAAAGGATTCTTTTTTATTATAAAAACTTTCATTATATTAATCCTCCTATTAAAAAGATTACAAATCCTAATGACATTAAAAGGTTAAAGCTGTATATAAGAAGTAGTGGTCTTGGTCCCCATTCTTTAGCCATTTCTTTATAGGGTGCTTTTATCTTTTTATAATCTTTATACCATTTTACATATCCAAAATAATACATACAAAAAGTCCCTATAAGAAATAGTGCTATATTTATATATCCTAATACTGTAAGTGATACTAAAGAAAAAAACATTAATATTCCTTCTGGTAATATTATTTTTATTGAATTTTCAAATCCTATAACATGAGGAAGAGTTACTCTATGTACTTTATCTTTGTTATAATCTGATGTATTATTTGCAGCCATTAAAAATATAGTCATAAACACTCCTATTACAGCATATAAAATTACTCCTAAATTTAACTCTCCTAATTGTATATAAGCTGATACAAGGCTACTAACGCCGCCAACAAATATTCCTGATACAAGTTCTCCCACTGGATAAACTATATAAGGCTTAGGTCCTAAAGAATAGCAAATTGCAGCTAAAGCACTTAAAATACCTATTAAAAGTATAAGCAAATCTTTTGTTATAAAAACTATTAAAAGCCCTGAGGCTCCTCCTAATATAAAGAAAATTAAAAGTGCAATTATTGCATCAATAAGCTTTGCATCCCCTCTTGAAAGTCCTTCACTTCCTTTATGTCCTGTCATAGTTTCATCTGTTTCTTCATTTTTTAAATAACCTCTAATTTCATTTGCAACATTTGCAACTATATTAAAACTAAATCCAGATATAAACATTAAAACTAATAAAGGTATATTTAAATCACCTTTTAAATAAGCTCCAAAAAGCCCTGCACTTAAGACTGGAAGTCCTGTTGCAAAACCTGTTCTCATTTCTATAACTGTATATACTCTCTTAAAAAAATCTTTCATTTACCCTTTCACACTTCCTTCCATTATCCCATTGTATATTCTTTTTTGTAAAAATATAAAAAATATAATCATTGGGATAATACTTAAAACAATTCCGGCACATATTACATTCCATTCTATTTTACTTGTTGACATAAATCTAAATACAGTTGTTGAAACAGTATTTAATCCTTCTTTTGGCATATATAAAAATGGAATATAAAAATCATTATAAATACTTATTGTCTTTAAAAGGCATACAGTAAATGTTGCTGGTCTTACTATAGGAAAAATTACTTTTCTATATAGATAAAACATACTTCCACCTTCTAATATGACTGCTTTATCAATATCCTTTGGAACTTTCTCTAACATTTGCATATAAATATAAAGTGTAAGCATATCAGCTCCTATATAAAGTAAAATTGGAGCAATACGCGTGTTATAAAGTCCCATTCCATTTATTATCTTAAAAGTTGCAACTTGTGAAACTTCTATTGGAACTATTGATACTAAAAGAAATATTCCTAAAATCAATTTTTTATATTTAAAGTTAAATCTATTTAATGCAAAAGCTAATATAGAACCTATAAATACGCTTCCGCAAACTCCAAAAACAACAAGTATAAATGTATTAAAAAATCCACTTAAAAGCTTTCCTTCTATTAAAACTCGTTTATAATTATCAAAAGATAAGCTACTTGGAGGAGCTATTCCATTTGTGCTATTAAATTCACTATAAGATTTAAAAGAACCAAACATTACAGTTATTAAAGGAAATAATATAACTAATGTCCATAAAATCAATATTCCATATTTAAATAAATTAGAAATTACTTTTTTACTTTTCATTTTTATCTCCTTTAACAACAGTTTTTCTTATAATCATTATTGAAATTAATATTAAACTTAAAATAACTGCCATAGCTGAAGCCATACCAAACTCTTTATCTTCGAAAGCTACTTTCATTGTTTTAAGTAAAAAAGTGCTTGTACCATTTGAACCATCTGTCATAATCATAGGAATATCAAATACAGAAACTACTCCTATGAAAAGCATTATAAAATTTATTTTTATAGAGGTTTTTATGTTTGGAATTATTACATGAAAAACTTTTTGTATAAGCCCTCCTCCTTCTATTTCTAATACTTTAAATTGTTCTATTGGTATAGATTGCATTGCACAAAAATACAGTATAAAACTCATTCCTGTATATCTCCAAAGCGAAATAAATGAAAGAGTCCAATTCACTATTTTAGGATCTCCTAACCAATATCTTATATTTTCTTCAAGTCCTATTAATGTTAAAACTCCATCTAAAGTTCCATTAGGAGCAAAGAACACTCTAAATATCATTGATATAGCAACTCCGCTTATAAGTACTGGAAATAAAAATATACCTTTAAAAAATCCTTTAAATTTAGTTTTTGAATAAAGAATAAGAGCTAAAATAAATCCAATTATTATCTGTAATAACCCAGATACTAAATAATAAAAACAATTTTTAAAAACTTCTAAATATTTTTCACTTGTTAGAATTTTTATATAATTATCAAAATAAACTATTTCTTTTGTCTGAGATATTCCATTCCATTCTGTAAAGCTATAATAAATTAAGCATATTATAGGTATTAATCCAAATAAAATTACTAATATTAAAGGCAAAGAAAGAAAAGCAATCAATGCTTTTCTTTCTCCATTTAATTTATTTTTCATTATTTTTTACAGCCTTTTCCCACTTAACTTCTGAACTTTTTACAAATTCATCATAGCTTTCATTATCATTTGGATATAATCCTATATTTATAGTTTTTTGAAGTACTCCATTTAATCTTGCTACATCCGCTTCTTTAGCTATTTTTGTATATTTCATATCAACTTCTGGATCAACTTGTGGAGCTGTCAACACTACATTATTATTTTTTAATGCAGTTAATTGCTCTTTATCTAATGAATCAATTTTTGGAGAAAGTCCTGCTAAATTTTCTGCATATCCACTTTCACTTGAAGATATAAATTCTAGAAATGCTTTTGCAGTTTCTTTATTTTCACTATTTTTATTTATTCCTACAACTTCTGGTGCTCCAAAAGCAATAGTTGTTTCCCCATTAAATTTAACTGGGAATGGAGCTATTTTTATGCTTTCTTTATTTTTAGCCATTTCTCTTATTTCAACAAGCTCTTGTGAACCCATCATAAACATTGCAACTTTGCCATCTGCAAGCATTTGTTGAGATTTTCCGTAATCACCTGTAATAGGATCTTCTTCAGTAAGCCCTTTACTAGTTAAAGCGTAGAATAAATCCATTACTTGTCTTATAGGTTGTCCACTTTCAAAAGCTGTTCCTTTATCTAAAGTATCTTTTCTATAATCTTCTCCTCCATATGAAGTTAAAGCACCACCCCATACTCCAAGAGTATTATTATAATTTGTATAGAATGGAATCGCATCTGTATTTTTCTTTATCTTTTCACATACTTCTACCATTTCTTCTAATGAAGTAGGCATTTTCTCTACTCCAGCTTCTTTTAAAACATCTTCATTATAAATAATTCCAAGTGAATTTAAAGCAGTTGGAATTCCATAAGCTATTCCATCATAATCTGCTTCAGTAACATCTATATATTCTTTTTCTAACTCTTCTACTTTTCCAAGAGGTTCAAAGAAATCTGCATATTCTTTTGGATTTGCATTCATACTAAATGGAATAAATAATACATCTCCATAATCCTTAGTATTCATTCTAGTTCTTATATGATTGTCATAATCGCTTGATGATTCAAAAACTACATCTTCTACTTCAGGATATTTTTCTTTAAATTTCTTTTCTACCTCCTCAAAAACTTTTTCTCCATCAACTCTGTTTGTAACTACTGTGATTTTCCCTTTTACTTTAACCTTTTCTTCTTTATCATTTTCTTTAGCACCACATCCAGCTAAAACTCCTGTAAAAACCATAGTTGATAATAATAATCCAGTTATTAACCTTTTTTTCATTCCCCTAATCTCTCCTTAAATTCTCATTAGTATTTTGGTCAAAAATATTTATTTTATCTAAGTTGAAACTTATACCAACAGTTCCACCTAGCTTATAACTTAAATCTTTATTTGTTTTAACTTTCAATATTTTATTTTTTAATTCTATCTCTGTTATATATTCTCCACCTAAATAAACAGAACCTACAACATTTCCTTTTATGTTTGAATCATTTTTTAATTCTATGTCTTCTGATCTAATTCCTAAAATATAATTTCCATCTTTTATATATGAAAATTTATCTGTTTCTATAGTTCCTATTTCTTCTAGAAAAAATTTATTACTTTCTTTTTTTATATCTAAAAAATTCATTTTTGTTTTCCCTATAAATTCTGCTACAAATTTATTTTTTGGTTTATCATAAATTTCTTTACCTGTACCTATTTGCATAATTACCCCCTTATTTAAGATAACTAATCTATCTGATATAAGAATTGCTTCTTCTTGATCATGGGTAACATAAAGAGTAGTTCCCTTTATTTCTCTATTTAGATTTACAATTTCTGAGCAGGTTTCCATCCTAAGTTTATAATCAAGATTTGATAAAGGTTCATCCATTAAAAAAAGCTTTGGATTTCTAACTATTCCTCTACCAATAGCTACTCTTTGTCTTTGTCCTCCAGAAAGTTCTTTAGGCTTTTTATAAAGCACATCTTCTAATTGAAGAATCTTCGCTGCCCAAAGAGTTTTTTCCTTTATATCTTTCTTTTTTTCTTTTCTTATTTTCATTCCAAATGAAATATTTTCATAAACATTTAAATGTGGCATAAGAGCATAATTTTGAAATATCATTGATATGTCCCTATCTTTTGGTTCTTTACCTTCTAAATTTTCACTATCAATAATTATTTCTCCACTATCAGGTTTTTCAAAACCACATATGAGTTCTAAAAGTGTAGATTTTCCACTTCCACTTGGACCTAATACTGAAACTATCTCACCTTTTTTAATTACAAAACTAATATTCTTTAAAGCTTCTGTTTCTTTATATTTTTTACTTATATTTTTAAAAACAATATAATTATTCAAAACTTTTACCTATTATTGTTCTCTACTAAGCATATTCTTAGTTATTTCCATCAATATGTCTCTATATTCATTTTCAGGTAAACTAAGTATATTTTTAAAAGCTTTATTAGAATACTTATTTGCTATTTCCATAGATTTTTCTATTCCACCATTTTCTTTTATTAAATCTATTATTTCTAAAATTTCTTCTTTAGAATACTCTTCTTCTTTAAGAACCTTATCAAAGGCTTCCTTATTATTTCTTAATGCTATAAGAAGTGGAAGAGTATACACTCCCTCCAGTAGGTCATTTCCTACAGCTTTTCCTGTTTTATTTGAATCTCCAGTTAAATCTAAAATATCATCAATTATTTGAAATGCCATTCCTATGTTATGACCAATCTCCCAAAATAGTCTTGAAGTTTTTTTATCACATCCACTTTCAATTGCTCCTATATAAAGACTTAGAGAAAATAACTCCGCTGTTTTTCCTGATATTCTCTTTAAATAATCTTTTATAGTTATGTCCTTTTTATACCTTGAATTTAATTGTTCAACTTCTCCTAAACAAATTCTAGACATAACTTTTGTATCTATTTGAATATCTCTTTTAAGGGAAGATGTACTCCCAAGTGTTTTAAAGCAAAGACAAAATAAATAATCACCTATGTATACTGCATAATTTTTACCATATTTAGACTGTATTGTTCTTTTTCCTCGTCTAAGTTCTGCATCATCTATAACATCATCATGTACAAGTGTAGCCATATGAAACATCTCAACTACTGAACCAAGTGCTATTGCTCTTTCTTCTTCATATTCTCCAAATTTTGAGGCTAAAACTGTAAAGCCTGGTCTTAACATTTTTCCACCAGATTCAACTAGTTCTACTATACTATTTTCAATAACTTTATCCTTACATTTTGCATTTTTTATTATATTTTTTTTTATTTTCTCTACTTCTCTACCTATTTCAGGATAATTATTCCAAAAGCTTTTCATCTCTTCCCCCTCGTTTTATTTTAAGAGCTTTAAGTTTATTAAACCTAAAGCTCTATTTTTATTTTTTTATTTATTATTAGATGTTTCCATAGTTTCTATTTCATATGCTGAAACTTCACTTAATCCATGTCCATGTATATCATAGATTGGCTCTCTTTTCCCCATCCAGAAGTTACCCACGAGTTTATTTATCCAAGGCATTACATAATAATCAAGCCCAAAAGTTCTTCCTGCTCCACACATTAATGCAACGCTTCCAAAAGTAAACCAAAGAATATCAAATCCAGCCATAGCTGAGAATATAAAGTTTACTGTCATAAACGCTGAAGCTGCACTTGCTAAGAAAGTAAATAATCCAGCAATTAAACAAAGACCTATTCCAATTTCAAGTAAAACAACTACTCTTTGAGCCCAAACTGCAATTTCTGCATTTGGCATAAATATTTGCATAATTGATTCATAGAATTTTGGCATAGTTTCAAAAATTGGTTTTGGCATATTTGCTGCAGCATCTGTAGTTGCTGATGCTCCTGAAACTGTATCTTGAAGCCATTCAAATGGCATTTTCACATTCCCCATTTTCATCCAACTATCCCAACCAATAGTTAAATTATCACTTAAAGAATTTGCATAAACACTAACACTATCAATTAATCCATTTGTTGAATTTGCTGCACTTTGAGCTGTATCAAAAGCTTTTGTCCAAGTTTCTTCACCAATTAACTTTTTAAGCCCTTCAAATAACCAAAGGAATCCTATATATACTCTTAAAGGTACAAGCCATAATCTATTTCCTTTTGATGATAAATGCCCTCGCATTATACATCTTCTTTCTTTCATTGAGAAAAATTCATGTTGAAGATAATTATAAACAGCATGTACATTATTTACACTAAATAAATAAACCATATTTATAAGATGTTTCATAACCATTGCAAAGAACCCTGAAAGTTTTATTCCCATTAGGTTTGCAACTCCATATCTTCCACCAATAGATACCATAAATCCATGATAATTTGGCTTGAATTCTACTTTTTCTTTATTTTCTATTGAAGCAATTATATTTTTTGCAGCTGTAACTGCTGTTTGTTCTGCTGCTTCAACTATTTGAGGATTTCCTTTTCCTTCTTTATCTTCAATGTAAGCTAAATCTCCAACTACATAAACACCATCTTTTCCTTCTGCTTCCATGTAGCTATTTGTTTTATATCTTCCAGCTCTAGCTTTTTCCATTTCTAACTCTGATAAATCATTGTTAGCTTGCACACCACAAGTCCATATTAAAGTTTCAGTAGGAAGAATCTTTCCATCCTTAAGCTTTATTGTATTTTTAGTAACTTCTACTATAGGAGAATTTTTTAAGACTTCTACTCCATGCTTAACCATATATTTTTCAGCTTTATCAGCTTGTTTTCTATCAAGCATATTTAGTATAGTTCCCATAGCTTCAACAACTAATAATTTGATTTCTTTTACATCAACTCTATACTTTTTAGCTAAAGTATCTTTCCATTCTAAAAGCTCTCCAGCCATTTCTATTCCAGTAAATCCTGAACCTGCTACTACGAAAGTAAGCATCCTTCTTCTTTTTTCCACATTTCTTTCAAATGAAGCTTCTTTAACTCTATCTTCTATATGACTTTTTATTCTTAAAGCATCATCTAGTGACCATAAAGTAAATCCATTTTCCTTAACTCCAGGAACTCCAAAGAAAGCTGGCTCACTTCCCATTCCTATCATTAAGTAATCATAGTCAAACTCGCCATTTTTAGTTTTAATTTTCTTTTTATCTGTATCTACATTTTCTATTAAATCTACAACTACATTAACTTTAGTTCTATGGAATATTCTAGAAAGTTCAACCTTAACTGATTCTTCTGGAACTCTTCCTCCTGCTACTTCATGTAATTCTGTCATTAATGTATGATATGGATTTTTATCAATTAAAGTAATTTCCACATCATTTTTCTTTTTATACTTTTTGGCTAATTTTTTAGCTGCATGGACACCTGCATATCCAGCTCCTAAAATAACTATTTTAGTTGACATACTCTTTCTTCAATCCCTTCTAAATAAAAGTCTTGTGTTTTCACATGGATTAATTCTATATATATTAAAACCTATTGTCTACTACATAAAATACCTATTTTTTTTATGTATTAATTACTATCCTTTTACGTGAAGCCCCTAATCTATTGACTTTTATCCCCATATATTTTTATTTACCCCCTTTTTCGCTATAAAAATCTTTCATTATATATAACTTTTTTATATGACCCCCTTTCATATTTAAAGTGATATTATTTTAATATTTTAAATAATTTTTCTTTTAATAATCTAATCTTTGCTCTTAATTTATCATCTATATCTTTTCTATAAGAAATATAAAGATTATAGTCTATTTCATATTCATAAAAATTTTGAACTATAAGCTCTCCCTTTAAAACTCTTTCTCTAACATCTGAATAAGGAACTAGTGCATATGTATTATCACTTTCTAAAAAAGCTAATATTGTACTTAAAGAATTACTTTTTAAACCTACCTCTACTTTTTCATCTTTTAATTTTTTTTCAACTTCTTTAGTAAATTTATCATCTAAAAGTCCAATTTTGCTTTCCTTTAATTCTTCTTTAGTCATATTTTTTCTACTAATTAATACTAGCTTGTCTGACCCTATATATTCAGATTTTATATTTTTATCTTCTAATTTTTCATTTCCAATTATTATATCTGATTTTTTATTTATTAATAGTCCCTCTCCATTTATAAATTCCATATTCATATTCACATTGTAATTGTTAAATATACTTCCAAATTGTCCTGCAATAGCTAAAAATATACTATTAGAATAAATACTTGTATTAGTTATTTCTAATTTATTTTTATTTACTCCTTCATTGTTAACCTCTTCATATAAAAGGTCATATAATTCTAGTATCTTTTTAGCATATTCATATACCACTTCTCCTTTTTGTGTTATCTCTACCCCTTTATTACTTCTTTCTAAAAGCTTTCCATTAAATTCCCTTTCTAATTTAAAAAGCTGATGACTAAGTGCTGGTTGAGATATATGAGAATTTTTTGCAACTTTTGATATACTTTTAAACTCTACAACATCATAAAAGTATCTTAAACTTTCTATATTCATAAATTTCCCTCTTATTTTTCTTTAAAATCTTTGTTTATAAGCTCAAATTTATCCTCTATACCATCTGTTAAATAAATGTTCTTGTTAACATCAACAAATATTGCATCTACCCCTTCTAAATTATTTATAAATTTCATCCCCTCATTTATCCCTTTTGTAAATACCAAAGTTGAAAGCGCATCTCCGTCTATAGATTTATCAGAAACTATAGTTACACCTGCTATTTCACTTTCATATGGATATCCTGTCTTAGGATTTAATATATGATGATATTTTTTATCCCCTTTTTCTAAAAATCTCTCATATATTCCTGTTGTAACAATAGATTTATCTTTTACATAAATTGCTCCTACAACATCTCCTCTATCTGAAAATGGATTTTGTACTCCTATTTTCCATGGCTTGTCCTTTTCTTTTTCTCCTAAAACATAAACATTACCACCTAAATCAACTACTGCCTTTTTTACCCCTTCTTCTTTTAAAATCTTTACAATTTCATCTGCAGTATATCCTTTTGCTATACTCCCTAAATCTAATATCATCCCCTTTTTCTTTAAGAAAATTTCTTTTGTTTCCTCATTTATCTCTACATCTTTATAATTTATTTTTGTAAGCTTTTCTTTTATCTCATCTTCACTTGGAACTTTAGCCTCTGGAAGTCCTATACTCCAAAGCTTTACTAAAGGTCCTATACTTATGTCATATCCCCCATTTGAAAGTTTCGAATACTCAATACCCTTTTTTATTATGTAAAAGCTATCATCACTTAGTTTTACACTTTGAATTCCTGCATTTTCATTTAGCTTATCCAACTCTGTTCCAACTTTATTTATACTAACTAAATCTTCAATTTCTTTTACTCTATTAAAAGCTTTATCTAAAACGTATTCATCTCCATCAAATATTTTTATATTTACAACAGTTCCCATAAATAACTCTGTCTTTGACTTAGCTTCTTCTTTTTCTTTACTGCCACACGCGACTAAACCTAAAGAAAAAATTAAAATGCTAACTACTAAAAATAACTTTTTCATATCTCCCCCTATTAATTTTTCTTTAACTTTATTCTACGTTAATATTTTATATCTTTTGTAAACTTTTTGCAACATTTTTATATATTTTATTTAATTTTATAATATTATTTTTCGAAATATCTTTTTAATATAAATTATTTTATAGAAATAAATAAAATTCTATATTATATTGTTCTAAATTAAAAATTATCTCTTTATTAATTTTTAATTTAATAAAAAAGGCTTTTTCATTTTGAAAAAGCCTTTTACATAATATAAATAATAATAATATTTATTTCTAATTTACTTTTATTAAATTTTCTTTTACTCTTTCTTCTAAATATGCTGAAAGATTTTTTTCTTCTTCTTTACTTATCTCATTAGTATAAACAGGTTTTCCAAATACAATAGTAACTTTTCCTTCTCTAAAGCTTCTATTATCTTCAAAACATTTTGATGTTCCATCTATTGAAAATGGAACAACTGGTGCTTTTGCTTTTGTTGCAAGCTTTGCACTTCCTTTTTTAAATTCATGAACTTGTCCATCTTTAGATCTAGTTCCCTCAGGAAATATAACCATATTATATCCATCTTTTATGTATTGTGCTCCTTTTGATATAACCTTTATTGCTTCTCTAGGATTATCTCTATCTAATGGAACACAGTTTGTATTCTTTATCCAAAAACCTAAAATAGGATATTCTAATGCTTCTTTTTTAGCTATAAAACCAATAGTCTTATCATGAAGAGCAGTTTTTAAAACTGGTATGTCTAAGATACTTTGATGATTTCCAACAAAAGCACATGTTTCATTTGGAATATTTTCTTTTCCATGAATTTCTACTTCTATTCCTATTATTTTTAATGTATCTTCACTCCATTTTAAAAATACTTTTTGTGCATATTTAAAAGCTTCTTCTTCTCCAAATTTCTTTTTTATTTTATTAAATTTAAAGCTTTTTGCCCAAAGGCTTATCATACAAAAACCATATCTTATAAATTTTATTACTCTCATATCTTCACCTCATAATTTTTATTTAATTATAATATGTAAATAAAATTAACTCAAATTTAATATTTTGGACATAATTATAATATAATAAAAAATTAGGAGAAATTTATGAAATCAAAACTTAAATTACTATACTTTATTTTTCCATTATTATTTGCACTCTTATTTTTTTCATGTTCAAATAATATTCCTTTAAATAATGATGATTACTTAGTAGTTCATTATTTTGATGTAGGTCAAGGAGATTCTACTTTAATTCAAGTAAATGGGAAAAATATGATTATAGATTCTGGCTCTAGAACAGCTGAAAATAAAATTATTAAATACTTAAATAACTTAAATATAAAGAAAATAGATTATTTAATTTCAACTCATCCCCATGAAGATCATATTGGAAATATGGATGAAATAATTGATTTATTTGAAATTGAAAAATTTTATGCACCTAAAGTAACAACAAATACTACTTCATTTGAAAAAATGATTAAAGCCTTAAAAAGAAAAAATTTAAAAATAAACATTCTTAAAGATGGTACTTCCTCAATAGATTTAGGAAAAAATACTAAAGTATATGTTTTTTCTCCTAAAGAAAATTTAAAAGATGACAATTTAAATAATTACTCTCCTATAATTAAAATACAATTTAAAGATACTTCATTTTTATTTACTGGAGATGCAGAAAAAGAAAATATAAATTATGTATTAAGTAAAAACTATCCAATAGATTCAGATGTATTAAAGCTTGGTCACCATGGCTCCAAAACATCTACAACAAAAGAATTTTTAGAAAAAGTTACTCCTTATATAACCATTGCTTCTTTAGGAGAAAATAATTCTTATGGTCATCCTCATAAAAAAGTACTAGATTTATTAAATTCTTATAATATAAAACTATTCAGAACAGATAAAGATTCTACTATAACTTTAATAAGCAATGGAATTGAAATTAAAAAACTTAAGTAAATTAAAAGAGTGCTAAATATTTTAGCACTCTCTTAATCTAACTATTTTTAACTTTCTAATTCTTTTTAGTCTTCCTCTTTATCTTCTTTTGTTATATATTTTTTCCAATTTAAAAAGATATAATAAAGATTAACAACATCTTGCTCATTGTATAATAGAATTTTTTCTATTTTTTCATAAGGCATTCTTTTTATATAGTCTGAATCTTTTAAGACTTTATAAAAAGTTTTGGCTAAGTTAGAACCACTAATAACTTCACCTTGCCTATGAATATTAAATATTTTCTCCAGATTTTTAAGTCCTATTGATGTTCCCATTTCTCTTTCATAGTACTTCTGTAAATCTATTGAATTAAATTCATCTTCAAAATCAAATTCTATCTTATACTTATTAAATAAATAGTTGATTACTGTAAAATCGTTATTTCCAGAAAAAGTTGATATAGCCCTCTTTCCTTTTTCTTTCATATCCTTGAAATATTTCAAAGCTAATTTTAAGAGATCTTTTATCTCTCTTTTATTTTCAATCATATATTGAGTAGTTAAAAGAGTTCTACTTTCTTTTTCATATACACATGCACCAAAAACACCAATACATTTTGGTTTTTTATATACATAATGCTCTAAATCAAAAAATATAACATCTTCAACTCCTATATTCTCATCACTTTCTAACATAAACTCTTGGCTAACATCATCTATCTCTATCCGATTCTCTTTTATTATCACAGTATCACTCTTTTCTAATTAAATTGAATATCATCTACCTTTAACTTATACGTTACATCTTTTCTCTCAACTATAACATTTATTTTTTCTTTTAACTCTTCATCTTCTAAAACTTTTTTTAATAATTCTTTAGTTGGATTCATGCAAAATGGATTTTCAACCTTTTTAAACATAGTATAATCACCAGCTGTATCTCCATATGCATAACTTTTAGAAAGGTCTATATTATATTTTTCTACTAGTTCATTTATAGCTTTTTCTTTGCTTTCGCTATCCCACATTGGTATAACATCACCAGTATATTTATTTTCTCCATCCACAATATATACAGCACCTTTATAGTCATCAAAACCATATTTATTTGCCATTTCACGAACAAGTTCACTTGGTGAGCCTGAAATAGTTATTAAAATATGATTTTGCTCCTTATGCCATTTTATTCTATCTCTAGTAAAAGTATACACTCTATCACCTTTTTGTTCAATAACTCTATTTGCTATGAATTCTATTTGGTCTTTTGTAAGACCTTTTATAGCTTCTATATATATTTCAATCATTTTTAAAAGATAATTATCATAATCACCTTGTCTCTTATCCCATTTAGTATACTCAGGTTTTACGTCATTAAACCATCTTTCTTGCTCTATAATTTCATATCTTATCATTTTTTTGAATACTTCTGTTATTAAACCTTCTCTATATAAAGTCCCATCTATATCAAAAAATGCTGCTATCCTTTTTTCCATATTTATTTCCTCCTTAGTATATAAATTTTTTATAAGATTTTATTGTTTATATTATCTCATAAACTTAATAAAAAATATTCTTCTTTCTTTAACTATTTATTATTTTCTCATTTTATTTTTTTTATTCATCTTTCAGAAACTTTTTATTGACAATTGTTATCATTTGGCGTATATTGAAATTAAGAAATATGATAGTGATTTTCATTGTGAGGTGCATAATATGAGTTTAAGCGATTTACAAATTGGACAATCTGGAGTAATACAATCTATTAGTGGAAATGAAAAACTAGCTAAAAGACTTTTAGCTCTTGGTTGCTTAGAAGGAACAGAAGTTAAATTAAAAGCTCGTTCTCCTTTTAAAGACCCATTAATAATTACATTTAGAGGATTCGATTTAGCTATAAGAAAAAATGATGCAAAAAATATAATTTTAGCTTAAAAATAAATATATTAATATAAATTTAGTTTTAAATTTTAAAATAATATTATTCAAAATATATTTTTTATGAAACGGCAATTTTTACAAAAGATATTGGAGGAGATTTAATAATGACTACAGTTGCTTTACTGGGTAACCCTAATGTAGGGAAAACTACCCTTTTTAATGCTTTGACTGGTTCTAATCAATATGTTGGGAACTGGCCCGGTGTTACAGTTGAAAAAAAAGAAGGATATTTTAAGGATATAAAGATAGTAGACTTGCCTGGTATCTACGCTATGGATACTTTCTCTAACGAAGAAATAGTATCTAAAGAATTTCTTTTAAGAGATGATGTAGATGTTATATTAAATATAGTTGATGGTTCAAAATTAGACAGAAACCTTTATTTAACAACTCAATTAAAGAAATTTAATAAGCCAATAATATTAGCTGTTAACATGATAGATGTTTTAGAAAGCAATGGCTTCGAAATTGATTTTGAAAAACTTTCATCTGAAATGGATGTTACGGTAGTACCTATATCTGCTGCTAAAAAAAGTGGATTAAAAGAGCTTACAGACATTATAGAGAATAAAAAATGGAAAAGCTCTATTTCAAATGAAAGATTCGATTTTAAATCTGAAAAAGAAGCTTATAAATTTATAGAAAATACTTTAAAAAAATCAATTAATAAATCTGCTTCTATAAAAAAACCAATTTCTGAAAAGTTAGATAAGTTTATTTTACATCCTATCTTAGCTTTTCCTATATTTATAGTAGCTATAGCCCTTATGTTCCAGCTTACTTTTGCTTGGGTTGGACAACCAATTTCTGATTGGTTAGATGGACTTTTAAATGATAGTTTAATTCCTTACCTAAGCCATTTACTTTCAGGAACTTCACCTTGGTTTAGTTCTTTATTAGTTGATGGTATAGTAGCTGGTGTTGGTAGTATCATAGTTTTATTACCAGTTATTCTTACTCTTTTTGCTTGTATAACTTTCTTAGAAGAAAGTGGTTACATGGCTAGAGTGGCTTTTTTAATGGATAAGATAATGAGAAGAATGGGACTTTCAGGAAAAGCATTTATTCCTTTAATAATTGGGTTTGGATGTAATGTTCCTGCAATAATGTCTGCAAGAACTCTTGAAAGTGAAAAAGATAGAAAATTAACAGCACTTTTAGTTCCATTAATGTCTTGTAATGCAAGACTTGCAATTTATTCAGTGTTTGTTTCTATATTCTTTAAAGAACATCAAGGATTAATAGTTGCATCACTTTACTTCTTAAGTGTATTTATTGCTTTTATACTTGGTGTAATATTTAAGAAAACACTTTTCAAAAAACAAGAAGAACCTTTTATAATTGAGCTTCCTTCATATAGTATGCCTCAATTAAGTTCAATTGCTTTACAAGTTTGGGAAAAATGTAAGTCTTTCTTAAAAAAAGCAGGAACACTTATATTTGCAATGAGCGTTTTAATATGGTTCTTATCAAACTTTAATGTAAGTGGTATGGCTTCTGATGTAAATAGTAGCTTCTTAGCTCAAATTGGACAATTTATATCACCAATATTTGCTCCACTTGGATTTGGAAACTGGCAATCAGCTGTTTCACTTCTTTCTGGTTTACTTGCAAAGGAATCAGTAATATCTACAATGCAAATAGTTTATGCTGGAGATTTAAACACAGTATTACCAACATTCTTTACTGCAGTTTCAGCTTATTCATTCCTTGTATTTGTATTACTTTATGTTCCTTGTATTTCAACTATTGGAGCAATGAAAAAAGAATATGGCGCAAAACTTACTACTTTCTCATTCGTATTCCAAACTACATTAGCTTGGGTAGTTGCATTTTTAGTATTCGGAATAGGTTCACTTATAGTGTAGAAAGAAGGTTTTAATTATGGTAGTTCAAATAATTATTGCAGCTTTAATAGTTGCATTCTCAATTTTCATAATATATAAAAACATAAAGAAATCAGCTAAAGGTGGTTGTAATTGTGGAGGCTGTTCAAAATCTAATTGTGCTTCTAGAAATATGACTAACGGAAGCTGTAATATCACCTTAACTAAAAATGATAAATAAAAAAAGTGTCTCAAAATATTTTGAGACACTTTTTCTTTGTAAATTAAAAATAATTTAATACTAAAAAGATTCATAAATAAAAACACTCAGAAAAGTATACTTTTCTGAGTATTTTTTTATTCTTATAATTTACTTACAAACTCTTTATGCTCTGATGTATACTTGTACATTTTTCTATCATAATAAACTTTTAATGTAGCAATTGTTGGTGATGCTAAAAGCATTCCTACTGGTCCAAAGAATCCTCCTCCAATTGTTACTCCAAGTATTATAAAAAATGGTCTAACTCCAACTTTTCCACCTATTAGCTTTGGATCTAAATACCATGCATCGAATTGTTGTACTGCTAAAAGGAATATAAATACTGCTAAAGCTTCCCAAGGTGAAACAAATATACATACTCCTGCTGCTACGATTTCTCCTATAAACGGCCCAAAGTATGGAATCATATTTGTAAATCCAACTATTAAAGCAAGTAAAATTGCATATGGAGCTTTTAAAATAATAAGCCCAATTAAAGCAATTATTGCTATTATAAGAGAATCTAATGCTTTTGTTCCAACATAAAGCCCTATCATTTTATGATAAAGTCTTAAACCTTCTAAAACTTTAAGTGAATACTTTTCTCCAATTATTAAGCTTAAAAGTAGTTTAGCATTGTATATAAGCCTCTCTTTATCTAAAAGAACATAAATAGAAACTAAAAATCCAAAACCAACCATAACTATATTTGCTGTTATATTTAATAGTGATGTTGCTGAACCTTCTAATATATTTACAATAATTACTCCTATTTTACTAGACAAACTTGTTATAGTTTGAAGTACACCTGCATCATTTACAAGAGTAAACAACATTTCATCTTTAAGAGCTGTATTTATCCATCCTTGTACTGTATCCACATAATTTGGAACTTCTTTTGCTATAGAGACAATACTATCTATTAAAGTTGGTATTACAAAAAGCCCTATTATAAATAAAATACCTACAAAAAGTAAATATGTTAATCCTACTGCTAGTCCTCTTTTTAGTTTTAATCGTTTTTCAAAGAGCTTCATTATTGGATTTAATATATATGCTATTATAATGGCATATATAAATGGACTTACAATAGTTATTAACTTTTTAAAGAAAGATAAATATACATTATAATTATCTACTATTTTGTATCCAATAACCGCAACAATTACTAAAATTAGAATATCTAAATATCTAATATTTTTTCTTAACATTACCCCACCCTTTCTTAATTTTCTTTATCTAAGTATAACATATTTTGCCTTAAATATTTACTCACCTTTTATTAATTATTAATTAAATTTATTCATATTTTATATACTATTTTATTTTATCTAAATTATTGACTTTAATTAAATTTTTTAACCTAAATTATAGTGTTTTTTTATTTAAAATATGTATATATATCACTAAAGTTTCTCTTATTATATTTAGTCAAAGTTTTTATAAAAATAAAAAGCTGTAGTAAAATCCTACAGCTTAAAAATATTATATTTTATCTTTTAAAACTTTTCTCTTCTTATTTTCTATTAAAAATAAGAACTTAAATCAGTTTTTTATTATTTATCTTCTACAGCGAATATATAATCATCTACATATTCACCTATAAAATCTTTTAATAAGTTTAATGCTTTTGGTTTTAACTCTCCATCTCTAACTTTTTTATATTGATTATGCATATATTGACTTATAAGAGCTATTGGAATTTCTTCTTTATCTAAATTATTAATCATCTTATTAAAAGAATATTCTACTTCTTCATTTGGCATATAGTATCTACATCTATCTGAAAGACTATACATTCTTGAAAATCTAATATTTTCAGAAGTTCCTGAATAATGCTTAATCCAATTTTCAGGATGTTTAACCATATTATAATCTAAAGTTTGAATAAACCTTGATTCTTCTATATCTGGTCTAAATCTAAACATTTCTTCTTCTATCTTATTTAATGCAAAAGCTGCCTCTCTAAATCCAAAAGTTAAGGCTGGTCCAACTTTTAAAATATTAAAACCATCTACTACCATTTCTCTTAATGATTTTGGAGATTGATAATCTGTTGAATGAGCTTCAAATACTAAATTATCATATTCCTTTAATGCCTTTGATAAATCTTTTGCTTTTTCTCTTTCATATTTCCAAACAGTATCACTTGAAAACTCAACTCCAGGTTGTACAACAACTCCTACAACATAATTAAAAGCTTCTTCTATTCCATGTTCTTTAAACTTCTTCTTAAAAACTTCTACTGTATTTTTGAAATCTTCTACTCTTGTAACCTTTATTCCATTTTCTATCTCTTCTTCAGCCTCTTCTGCCTGTACTCCTCCTGGAACTGGAACCTCACTTCCTACAACATAAATTGGATGTATTACATCTTCATTTATTTTTAAAAGCTCTTTATAGGACAGTTCTGCCACATTACAAAGAATTGCTGCTCTTTCAGCTATTAAATCATCTCCAAATACACCTTTATCTAAATCATCATATATAGGCATACTTGTATCTATATGAATTTTAGTAAATCCAGCTAATACATAATCTCTTATTAAAACTTTAGCTTTCTCCATTGCTTCTTCTTGAGTGAGTTTAGTCCATGTTAATGGCCCTAAATGGTCTCCACCTAATATTATTCTATCTTTAGGAAAATTCACTTTATCTGCAATTTTATAAACATAATTTACAAAATCTTTTGGTTTCATTCCAGTATATCCACCATCTTGATTTACTTGATTTGCAGTAGATTCAATTAATAAATCTAAATCTTTATCTATAACTCTTTCCATAGCTCCTTCTATAACATATTCATTTGAAGTACAAACTGAAAAAATTCCTACATTTTCTCCTGTTTTGTATCTATTAACTAAATTTTTTATTGGATGCTCTTTAACTTTCAATAACATAAACTAAATCACTCCTCATATAAATTCTCAAATTTTTAAAACATTAATATAACCTATTATTTTATTTGTATAGAAATGCTTATTACCTAAGCTATTTGATATGCTTAGCAATATCTCTAATAAACATACCAACTTATTTTTATTTCTTTATAATTAATTTAATTATTTATGCCATTAAATTTTTTATTTAAATTTATATATAATCTTTTTTATATTAATTTTTATTAATAACTTTCTCTAATCTAATTAAAGCTTCTAAAAGAATTTTCTTAGGTGTTCCTATATTTAATCTAACCCATCCTAACCCATCTTGAACAAAATAACTTCCAACTACCATTGAAACATTTGCCTTATCAAAAAACTCTTTTAATTCTTTTTCATCTTTAAATACTTCCTCAATGTTTATCCAAGCTAAAAAGCTAGAATCAGATTTCATAACTTTTGCTTTTGGCATATGTTTTTCAAACCATTTATATAAAATTTCAAAGTTTTCTTCTATATATTTAGTTGCTTCATCTAGCCATTCTTCACTTTCATTATAAGCTGCAATAATTGCTGGAACTGCAAAAACATGTGGGCTTGTTACATAAACCTTTTTAAGATAATTAAGCATCTTTTCTCTTATCTCTTCGTTTCTTATAACTAAATATGAAGATTTAAGTCCCCCTAAATTAAATCCTTTATTTGGTGAAATACACATTATACTATTTTTCCATATATCATCATTAGCATTCCAAAGTGTTGTAAAATCTTCTCTTTTAAATACTATATCCCTATGAATTTCATCACAAACTAAAAGTACATTATGCTTAATGCAAATTTTACTTAACTTATCTAATTCTTCTTTTGTCCAAACTCTTCCACTAGGATTTTGTGGGCTACAGAAAATAAATAATTTAACTTTATTTTCTATTATTTGTTTTTCCATCTCTTCAAAGTCTAAATAATATCTCATATCCTTAATCTTTAATGTATTACAAATAAGCTTTGCATCTCCCATTTTTACAGCTTCTGCAAAAGGATCATAAGCTGGAGTATTTATCATTACAGCCTCTCCTTTTTCACAAAAGCATTGAACTATATGATGTAATGCACTACAAGTTCCGAAAACTAATTTAATCCAATCCTTTTCTATATGAGCATTAAATCTTCTCTTATTCCAATTTATAACTGCATCATAATACTCATCATAAGTGTAAGTATATCCATACTCTCCTAAGCTAGCTCTATCTACTATTGCTTTTGTTATATAAGGTGAACAAGGAAAATCTAATTCTGCAATATCCATAGGTATTGCATCTTCTGCTAATCCAAACTTTTCTTCTAAAATTTTATTATCCCATTTACGGCATTTACTAAGCTTTCTATTTATAACTTTATCAAAATCATATTTCATTTTATTTTGCCTCCAAAATAATTAATTTTTTAGTTGTTTTATTTAAAGGAACCCCTACTCCATTTATTATTGCTACATCATCTTCAATTCTTACTCCACCTAAAGAAGGAATATATATTCCTGGCTCACAACTCATTATCATTCCTTCTTCTAAGATTGTTTCACTTCTCTTATTAAGAATAGGGAACTCTCCACCACCTATTCCTATTCCATGTCCTAATCCATGAGTAAAATATTCTCCATAACCATAATCCTCAATTATTTTTCTAACATAATTATCTACTTCTTTTCCTTTTAAGCCTTTTTTTATAAATTGAACTCCTTTTTCTTGAGCTTCTAAAACTATGTTGTATATTTTTCTAAGCTCTTCACTTGGCTCTCCAATACAAATAGTTCTAGTCATATCAGATTGATATCCTTTATAAACAACTCCAAAATCAATAGTTATAAACTCTCCCTTTTTAAATTCTTTTTCAGTTGGTCTTCCATGAGGCATTGCTCCTCTAAAACCACTTGCAACTATTGTGTCAAAAGCCATACTTGAAGCTCCATTTTTTAATGATAAATATTGAATAAGAGCTGATAATTCTATTTCTTTCATTCCAACTTTTATTTCTTTTAAACATTCTTCAAATACTTTATCTGTTATTTCACATGCTTTTTTTACTAAATCTATTTCTTTTTCATCTTTGCATCTTCTTTCAAATTCAAGCTCATCCTCTAATAAATCTATATTAAATCCTTCTTTTTTTAGCTTTAAATATTCTTTTGCTAATGTATTAGAAGATTCTATACAAAGTTCTTTTTTATCTCCTAATATCTCTTTTACTACCTCTATATAATTTTTATCTTGACTATGAGTTACTATATTAAACCCTTTTGTATTTTCTTTTGCTTCATTTGTATATCTTCCATCCATTATTTGATATATATCATCTTTAGCTATAAGAACTTTAACTCCACTTCCAGTTAATGCTCCTATATATTTTTTATTTTCTTTTCCTTTTATTAAAATTCCATCTTTATTTTTTTCTAATAAAATTTTTCTAAATTTCTCTCTTCTCTCTTTCATATTTAACCTCTCATTTATAAAGAAAGAGCAATATAAAACTTAGTTGTTAAATATTGCTCTTATTAAAACTTTTTTATTTTAAATATTTAGAAATCTAAATCCTCTAGTAAAGCTTCATCTTCACTTGTGAATATATCAGCTTTCTTAGAAGCTAATCTTTCTAACTCTTCTTTTTCTTCTTGCTTTTCCATTATTTTAAAGAATGGCCAGTATAGAGCAACTGCTAAAACTAATTGTAATCCATTAGCTATAAGTATTCTCCAATCTCCATTTGTTAAAAATGCTTCTAAGAATACTCCAACATAAGGAGGATCAAAGAAAGGCTTATCTAAAAGTCCCCAATGCATCATAAACATTGGTAAAGTTCCTATTATAGCTCCTCCAAATACAAATGGTATAAACATTATTGGATTTAATATGATAGGTGCTCCAAATAATATTGGTTCATTTATTCCAAAAAGAGATGGGAATAAAGATATTTTACCTATCTTTTTGTATCTACTAGATTTTGAAAGTAAACATGCTACAACACATCCAATTGTTATTCCACATCCAGTAAATCCAAAGAATGCACTTGAAGTTCCTGCTGTATAGAAGTGAGGCAATTCTTGTCCTGCTTGCATCGCTTGAATGTTTTCTGCAATAAAAGTAGCCATTATTGGTCTTGTAATAGGTCCAAATACTGATGAATGAATTCCAAAGAAGAATATTACACAAATACAGAAGTTTAAAGCTAATACTGACCATGGATTATCCATTGAACCTACTAATGGCTCAAGGAAAGTTGTTAATATTTGTGGTGGTAATGTATCAAATATTTGTAATGATAACCATCTAATAATTATAAATGTTCCTGCAACTATTATTGTTGTTGGAATTAATTCAAATGATTTTGATACGAAATCTGGTACCCCTTCTGGCATACGAATTGTAAGATTCTTTTCTTTACAGAATCTATATAATTCAACTGTTATAAGCCCAACCAACATTGCACAGAATAACCCTTTTGAACCAAAATTCTTTAATGAAAGATTTCCATCAACCATTTCTGTTGCTACAAATAAAAATCCAAAAGTAGCTAAACTAATACAACCTGGTATATAAAGCTTATAATGATTACCCAAATTATAGGATATACACATAACAACATATATACTCATAAATCCTATAGATAACGTAACTGGTAAATCAAGTAATTCTGCATTATCTAAAATAAATTTACTAACAACATTATTTTCACCAATCATATTTGGAAGTGCTGGTATTATAGCAAAGAAACTTCCAAGTATAGTAAAGGGTGTCATAGCTACCATTGCGGCTTTTATTGAGCTTAAATGCTTTTGCTTGTCTACTTTATGAGCAAGCGGCATCATATACTTATTCATTAACGCTTCAAATTTTGCAAACATATTTCCCCTCTCCTCTCAATAACTCCTTCTTATTTTTTCTCTAATTGATGCTTTCTATAGGTAAGGATAGCTAACTTTAATACTGTTGCTCCATCCATTTGACCATATACATCTTTATCAATTACTGAATATGGTATATCTCTTGGTTTACAAATATTTTCTATAAAATCTACTTTGTGTGAAACTTGTGGTCCTATCATTACAACATCCCAATTATCTATTTCACTTTCTAAAGTATCTGCTGGAATTGCTGTAAATTTAAAATCCTCTTCTTTTAACTTAGCACTTTCCTTTACTACCTTTTTCATATTTTGCATTAACATATTTGTTGAAAATCCACCTGCACAACATAATAAAATTCTCATTATTTATTTCCTCCTTGTACTTCAAATACTTCTATTAATGTTTCAATTAAATCTCTTGCTAATTGACTTGACATATAATGATCTTGAGCATGAACCATAAGTAATGAAACTGTTTGACTTTCTTTCTCTGGATCTAATTCATCTGTTATTAATTTTGTTTGAATTTTATGAGCATCTAAATCTAATTGTCTTGATTCTTCTAATAATTTTTTTGCCCCTTTAAAATCCATAGTTTTTACTTTTTTTAATGCTTCAAAAGCCTTTCCTTTACTATCTCCTGCTATAGAGATAAGATTCATAATATCTAATTCTACTTGACTCATTTTTTATACCCCTTCCAAAAACCCAATACTTTGTTTATATTTTTCAATGTCAAAATTTTTAATTATTTCAACATATATATCAATCATATCTTGAATATCCTTATTATTTCCTATTGAATAACCGCAATGACCATATCTAACAGGTAAACAAGTTACAACTGTTGGTTTACCTTCAAATACTTTGTGAGCTTCGCCTCCATCTGTTCCTCCTGTAGAAAACATATCTAATTGAATAGGCTTATTTAACTTTTTAGCTGAATCTTTAACTAATTCAATTAAATTTCTATTTGGAACTAAAGTTCTATCAAAATGAGTTAACATCATCCCTTTTGAAATTTGTCTTTTATTTCTATGATCTCTTACAAATTCATTTGAGAAACATGCAACATCTATAACAAAAACTACATCTGGATTTATTTTATAAGCAGCTGTTTTGGCTCCTCTTATACCAACTTCTTCACTACTTGTACAAGCTCCATAAACTATATTGGGATGTTTTTCATTTTTTAATCTCTTTAGTACTTCTCCAATTACAAAGCAACCAAGTCTATCATCAAATGCCTTACCTACTATAGTATCTTTTACTTCAAACTCTTCAAATTCTGTTGTAAAAGTAACCATGTCCCCAATTTCTATTCCAAGTCTATTTACTTCCTCTTCTGTTTCTGCTCCTATATCTACATAAGAATTTATTCCCTTATCATTTTCATAAGTAGCATTTAGTATTCCACTTATTTTTTTTCCTTCTTTTGTTGTTATTCTTACTTTTTGCATGAATTTTGATAGTTGTTTAACTCCACCAACTTCCATAAGCATTATTTGTCCTTGCTTTGTTATGCTTCTGACCATAAAGCCAACTTCATCCATATGAGCACAAATCATTATTTTAGGTCCATCAGCTTGTCCAGTCTTCTTAAAAATTATGCTTCCTAAATTATCAGTTAAAACTTCATCAGAAAAGTCTTTTAACTCTCTATGCATAATATTTCTTACTTCGCCTTCATTAGATGCAATTGCATCTGCATTGCTTAAGTTTTTAAGAAATTCTTTGTTCATCTCTTTCTCCTATCATATTTTAAATGCTTTTATAAACTCTTCACTACTTTGACATTTGCTAATTTCATTTCTTTCTTCTTCATCGTTAATTAATCTAAATAATTTATTAGCTATTACTCTGTGTAAATTCAAACTTCCCTTTTTCATTCCTATAAGAATTACTATAGTTATCTTTTTATCTCCCCATTCAATTGGATTATCAAAAACAGTTACACTTAACACATTTTTTTTAGCATTCATTTCAATTCCATGTGGAGCAGCTATATTATTTTTATAAGCTGTACTAAGCTTTTCTTCTCTTAACAATACAAGCTCTTCAAAATCTTCTAGAACAATATCCTTTTTAATAAGCATTTTTGCTTCTTCTCTTAAAAAGTTTTTATAATTAATGTCTTTTCCACCTTTTCTTCTTTTAAAAAGAACATCATCTAATTTTTCTTCTATTTCTCCTTTTTGAACACTTATATCTTTTTCAATCTTACCAACTAAATCCTCTAATTCATTTTCATCAAATAAATTATTTATTTTAAAGATAGGATATTTTAAATCTAAATTTAAATCTAAATTTGTTATTAGAAAATCATATTTATTTTCTATTATTCCTTCTAAATTAAAAGGAGTATAATTATCAATAACTGTATTTCCAAAAACCTCCTCTAGTCTTATTTTTAAGAAATATTCTATCCCTCCGTCACTAGGACATACTATTGCAATTTTCTTTATATTTTTAAGTGCTTTTAGCCTTGCTTTTTCAAAATGAGTTGCAAAATGTATTGCTATAAAAGCTATTTCATCTTTTAAGAGATTCATATTCCATCTCTTACAAAATTCATCTGTAAAATTAACTACTATAGACACTATTGCTGAATACCTTGTATTAACCTCATCAAAATAAGGATTTTTTAATTGTGTATTAGTCCTAGCTCTATCAATTAATGCACATAAATGAATTAATAAATTATTTTGAAGTTCAATATCATTTGAAAAATTAGTATAACTAACTTTATCAATATTTTCTAAAATCTCTTCTATGTCTCGTTTTGCCTTCATTTTTATTTCATCATTTTGTGAAACAACTTTAGATTTATAATATATTTGTGAAGCTAAATAACTTACTTCTGATTTTGGAACTTCTATATTAAAATCAGATCCTATGCTATTACAAATTTTTAAAGCTATTTCTTCAAATCTATAATCTAAACATTTTTCATATTCATTTAATTCTATAAAATTTTTATTGTTAAATCTTAATGTTAAAATTTTTAAATGGCAAAAAATATTTTCAATTGCTAAATTACTAATTTTAATTTTGTTTTTAACAATTTCTTCTATGAAAATCTTTTTTATTTTGCCAAAGGTTTGTAAGTTTCTTTCATTTTCAATTAACAAATCTCTATTGTTACTATATAAATAAGTAGATAAAGATTTTCTTATTGTTATTTCATCATTTATAATCTTTAACCCAAAATTAGATTTTCTTTTTAAATCTAATCCTAAGAATTTTAATTTTTTCTCTACTGCTTCTAAATCTTTTATTATCGTACTTCTACTGTATCCTATTACTTCTGATATATAATCAATAGTTATATAATCATTTCTTATCAATAGTATTTCTAATATTTTATTTGTTCTTTCTTCTAATCCAAAATTAATATCTGACTCAAAAAAACTATTAATTTTTTTAATATATTTATTAAATTTCTCATCGTTATTAATTTTTAGATTATACCCTTTTCCCCTAATGTTGATTACCTTAAATCCATTAATTTCTCCTGATTTATTTAGTAAGCTTATTTCTGTTCTAACAGTTCTATCAGAAACATTTAGCATTGAAGCCATACTTTTTACGGAAACGTTTTCTTTAGACTTAAGCATATCTAATATTAGTTTTTCTCTCACCCTTACTCACCTTCTATTATGGATTTTGATAACTTGTTTTTTCTATTACCAAATCCTTGTCTTTATTATAGCTTTCTTAATTATATAAGAACAGTTTATCTTTTTCCACTTAATTTGGAAAAAAAGTAATGAATTGTATTAAAGGCTGCCTAATATAATAGACAGCCTTCTTATTTTATTTATCATATTTAATTATATTAATTAAAAGATTTATAAAAACTTCCTTTTTTATTTATTATATTATCTATTTTAGAAAATGGTATTTTAAAAGTTATAAATCCAGCTGAATATGGACCTATTTCATATGGTGAAAAATAAATGTATAAATTTTCTTTATCTATATAAAAGCCTTGATCAAATCTTACTGTTTTAAACGTATCTTTAAAAACATCTGAATACTTTTCATCATCATTTATCATTTTATTAATTATTTTATTTATATCTGAAATCCAATATATACTTGGAATAAAAAGATCTGATAAATTATAGAATTCTCCTGTAATTAAATTTATACTTGGAGTTTTTAAAAGAGGCATTCCATGAGCTGCTCCTAAAGGATAATAATATCCTGTAAGATTTAAAACAAGTAAATCTTTATTAAAATATTTTATAGAAAAATCTCCAAAATAATCATAATTTAATACATCTTCTTTATTTATAGTTAACTCCTTTGTTTGTTTTTCATCACTAATCGGAATAAATAGAGACATCTCTTTTAATTTTTTATTTATGTTATTTTGTACTTCTTTATTTTTTACTCCTTTTATTACTGGGACATAAATTAAGTAATTAATATTTTGCTTATATTTAAATTTAAGAACACTATATTGTTTATCAAGTTCTATTAAATCATTTGGTTTATAAACAATTTTTTTATTTTTATCTAAATAATATGGAGAATAATCTATATCACCATAAATAAGATTATCTTTTATAATTAATTGTCCACTTCCACTAACTACAGGAAATCTTATATCCTTTTCACCTAAAGAATTTATAAAAAAAGTATTTTCTTCATCTGATGCATATGCTAATCCATCTTTGTAATTTCCTACATCTAAATATAAAAAATCAGTTAATTTATTTCCTTTTGTATCTCCAATAGCATAAATACTTCTTTTTATATCTGGATCTTTTCCTATTCCCATGCCTAATGCTACTCTTTCTTCTCCTAACTGTCTTATATCACTAAAAATAGGTTTATAAACATATTTTCCTCTCTTATTTATTGCACCAAATGGTCCATTAAACTCTCCTTCCTCACTAACTACAGCTATTCCATCTACAAAACCATTTGCATTTTTATAAATAGGTTTTATTACTTCATTTCCATCTTTATCAATAAATCCATATAATCCATCTTTATTTTTAAATACCATTAATCCTTCTCCATAACCATAAATATAATCATATTTATAATTATTAATAATATTTCCCTCTTTATCTATTAAGCTGTATTCATCTTCATTAAACTTAACAATAGCTACTCCTTCATTAAAATCATTAGCTAAAATAAGTTCTATCTTTACTCTTTCATTTCCATCAGCATCTATATAGCCATATTTAGAATCACCATTTTTTGTTGGTAACCCAACAACTGCTCTACCTTCATTAAAATTCCCAACAAAATTATAATTTCTTTTAGTTATTATATCTCCTTTTTCATCTATAGCTCCCATAATCTCTCCTTTATTAAAAGAGGCAGTCTTTTCTATAAAATCACTTATATAATCATATATAGGCATAATCTTATATTCACCTTTAGTATTTATAATACCCCATTTATTATTTTCTTCAATTACTGCAAATCCCCAATTATTAAAATCATATGCAGTAGTAAACTTAGGCTCTATAACCACCTTTCCTGTTTCATCTATATATCCATAAAGGTTTCCTTCTTTAGTATTTTTAAGTGCTGGATAAAGTTTTGGTGTTTTATCTATTGTCATATTTCTTAAATATCTTTTAAATTTATTTTTAATAGCTCTCATATTTTTCTCCATTAAAATATTAACACTAATTAATATATGCAGAAAAAAGTCCTAAGCTACATCAAAGTGTATCCTAGGATTTCTTTACATCATTCTAAATTCTTCTAACTTTAAATCTTCCCCAAAAGTAGTTATATAATTTACTTCCTTATTTTTATGTTTTATTTTATTTATTACAATTGCATATCCATTTTTTTCTTGAAAATTTATTTCTTTAAACTCTTCAAACTCACCATAATTTTCAATAATAAGCTCATGACCTTTTTTTAAATCTTCTATAGAGGCTTCTTTTTTAAGAAAATCACTTCCTTTTTCAAATGCAACTTCATACTCTTTTTTATTTATAAGAGTTACTATTTCTTTAGAAAGTTTTTCTAATTCATCTTTATCATATTTTTCACTTAAATTTTCTGCACCACATCCTAATAAAATCGATAAAAATAAAATAACTAAAATCCCCTTTAAAATTCGCTTCATTTTTAAATTCCTCTTTTAAATAACTATATTCACTTTAAAATGATTTTCTGTAAAATTAATTTTCAATGTTCCATCATATTTTTCAATTGCCATTTTTACATTTTGAAGCCCTAAACCAGTATGGTTTTTCTTAATAGTTTTAAATCCTTCTTTATCTTTTACTGGTTTACTTTTCAATTCATTTGTCACATTTATAACTGTAAAATCATTAAATCTTTCTACCTTTAAATAAATTATTTTATCTTTTTCAAATTCCTTTACTTCATCTATTGAATTATCTAAAAGATTTAAAAATATTGTAGTTAAATCTATATCTCTAATTTTTTCTAAATTTATATCTCCAATTTTACAATCTATTTCTATCCCAAACTTTTTTCCTTTTTCAACTTTATCGTTTATTATAATATTTAAAACCTTATTTTCTGTATAATATCTTTGTTCTAAAGATCTAAACATCTCATTTAAATCTTCTTTATATATCTTTGCATTATTATTCCAATCTTCTTTATATAACCTTTCAATAGTATTAATATGATTTTTTATATCATGAATTATTTTTCTTGAATTTTTATATTTTTCTTCTAAAGAATTATAATAATTATAATTAATAGTTGCTTGTTGCTCATAAAGAGACAGTTTATTTTTCATTTCATTATTTCTTGAAATTGATTGAAAAATATTGGTTATGAATATATTAAGAAAAACTATAGAAATAATATTAACCATTATAAATAATGTATCTTTTAAAGACACAAATAGATTTGTATACATAAGCAAAGTCATTATATACATAATACTAAAAATAGGTAAAATCAAAAAATTGAAAAATTGTATTTTGTTTAAGTTTTCTATATTTTTGTTTTTAAAATAACTTGTAAATAACCTTGAAGCACTTAATGTAGCTAATTGATTTATTATTCCATTAGCTAATATAGCGATATCTAAACTATAAAAATTTATTATTTTATTTGAGAAAAATAAATTAAATATCCATCCAATTACTACTTGAAAAACTAAAACAAATATTATAAAAATTCCATAATATAAAATATAAATTTTATTATCATTATAAAGAAAATGCCCTATAAGAATTGCCCCTATAAGAGTTATAAAAATATTTAAAAAATCATTTCTAAAAATACTATAACTTATTAATAATATTCCAGTGTAAGCTATATAGCTTATTATATAAAAATACTTTTTTCTATAAATCTTTCTTTCAAACTTACTCATAAAATCAAATACTATAAATGTTGAAAAAAGAGAAATTGAATAGCTTACTACTAAAAACATTATATCTCCAAAGCTTAACATATTAATTTCCACCCTTTAATTAAATATATGCTCTTCTAAAAATTTATTAAATTCATTTCTAAATTCAGATGATTTCTTTTGAGATAAAGGAACAATACTATCATTAGTCATAAAAATATCATATCCTTTTATACATTTCACATGAAATAAATTTACAGTAAAACTTTTATGAGGCATAACAAAACCATATTTTTTCATATCTTCAGCTATTTTTGTTATTTTAGCTTTTAATATATATTTTTTATCTGATGTTTCTAACATAACTTTTCTATTTATGTATTCAAAATAAAATATATCTTCTGGAAATAATCTAACTACTCCTTCTAAAGTTAAAAATTCTAATTTTTCTTTCTTTTTTTCTTTTGAATATCTTAATACTTCTTTTATTTGTTTATGGATTTCTTCTTTATTTACTGGTTTATTTAAATACCCAAAAGCATGTACACTAAATGCTAAGTTTAAATAATCAGTATAACTAGTAACATAAATTATCTTTACTTCTTTATCAAATTCTCTTATTTTTTTAGCTGTTTCAATTCCATTTATTCCTGTCATATCAATATCCAAAAATATAACATCAACTTTTTTAAAAGAATTTAAAAGCTCTTCCCCACTTTCATAAGTAAAAATCTCATACTTAATCCCTTCATAAAATTCTATACATTGTTTTATTTCTTCTATAACCTTTTTATCATCATCACAAATACTAACCTTTATCATACAAAACTCCAATAATCTCTTTAATCCTTTTTTAAAGAATATTGTATAATACCTTTCATGTTTTGACAATATTTTCTATCTCAACCCTTTTGCTTTACTTTCATATACAATACTTGAAATTAATATTATAAATAATATAAAAATATAGCTTGTTCCTATAGTTTCTACTCCATTTATTGCTGCTTTTGTAATTTCATATTGAAAATATGAAAAAATAACTATTATTTCTAATCCTAAAATTCTCATAAATTTTGAAAATAAATGATATTGTTTTTCTTTATTATTTTCATTTATTTTTGAATCACTTAAAAATTTATTTGGATATATAGCTGCAACATTACAAAAAATACTCATTATTATCCCAATTCCTATATATATAAGTATTGACTCACTTCCCTTCATATATCCATCTATAACTCCATCAAACCCAAAATGACTTGGAACTATCTCAGGTAAGTTTTTTAAATTTAATATTGTATAAGTTAATATTGCCACACTTATTATAATTGAGCTTATTTGCAAAACCTTATTTAATCTTTTTTCCTCTTTCTTTATTTTCATTTCAATCTCTCCTTAAATTCTCTAATTATTTAATATTTTTATTTTGTTCCCTAGGTTGATTTTATTATATATCCCTATTTTTCCCTCTTCAATATTATCTACCTAAGGTATAGTTTTTTGTACATAAAAGACAATTAATAAATATTTTTTATATAAAAAATAAGAAATACATCCTAAAATTTAAGATGTATTTCTCATATGATTTATATATTTAAGTGTTAAAATAGGCTACTAAAAAAATTTTTAATTTTATTTATTTTAGAAATTATCCAATTTAAGAAACCACTTTGTGTACTATTACTTGAAGTATTATTATTTTCTACTTTATTAGATTTATTCCATTCCTTTTGGTTACCTTCAGTTTGCTTTATTTCTTTTTTCGTATTATCAGCTGATTTCACTTCTGGTTTTATATCCTTTGGTGTATTATCAGTTATTTTTGATTCTATTTTAGTTCCATTTTGTATATTTTCAGTTGCTTTTGATGCTGTTTTAGTTCCATTTTGCGTACTTTCAGTTGCTTTTGAATCTTTTGATGTATTTTCTATTGTTTTAGCCTCTGATTTAGATACTGCTTTATTTTTTTCTATATTATTGTCTGTATTAGCTTTAGTAGAATCTCCTTTAGGGCTTTGTGTATTTATAACTTCATTTTTAGGTTCTACTTTAGGATTAACTTCAGTTCCTACCATATTTATTTCTGCTATTGTTGCTAATCCTCTTACCCCTTTAACAATTTCTAATTTAACATATCTACATTTTACATTATCTAAATTTATAGTTTGAACACTTCTATCTCCATTTTTATAATCAAAAGTTCCACTTGAAGCTTCTGTAAAGTTTTTACCATCTAAACTTGTATAAAGTTTATATTCTTGAATATTTCCATTTGTATTTCCTGTTTGTCTTGGAAGATATAAAATTTGTTGTAAGCTATATTCTTTATCTAATTTTATTTCTACATAAGGATGTTTATCAGAACCATTCCAAATATTTTGCCAAGTAGTATCTGGATTTCCATCTAATATATTATTTATTGAATATGTTGTATCATTTTGTTCTGTTGAATATCCTGCTATAGACATATTTTTTTGTGAAATAACATTTTTTATTAAACCAAAGTTTTCTAAATTATTTAATAAATTTTTTGCTGTTTCTTTTTGGTCAGGGCTTTCATTTATAGAAAGAGCATTTTTTATATTGTCTATAAAATCATTATATTGATTTTGACTACCATAATTTAATATTTCATTTTTTATTTGTAAAAGTAAATCTGTCATTGGCATTGGATAATATTTTAAAGCATTAATTATTCCATTGCTAACATTTATATAATCTTCTACATTTGTATTTTTTTCTGATTTTAATAAATTTATTTTATCTAACCATGCACGAACATTTAAAGGCTGAACTTCTATTGCCTTATTTATTAATATCATTTTGTTTTCATTTGAGCTTTGTGAATTTGCCATCCATAAATATTCATTTGATTTTCTTAAATTACTGTCATCTGCTTTTTCATATAATAAATCATAATTTACTACATTTCCACTAGTTGCTATTCCTTTTGACCAACCACTAATATCTGATCCAGTACTTTGTGACCATCCAAATATATTGTTTCCAATAGTCCAAACTTTATTATCATTATAATAAATAAATGCAGCATGTCCTGGTTGTCCAACTAATCTAGCTGGTAATCCAAATACTTGACATGCAATGCTTCCTAATTCTGAAGTTGAACCACAAACTCCACCATTGCGCCAAACATTTAGTATAGTTGGATTTTTCCCATAGAATCCACTTTGGAATACACTTTTTCCATCATAAGTTATATTGTAATGTATTGTATATGCAATATCATTTATATCTTTTATATTTATAAACGCATTATGATTTTGCATTATTATTGCTCTTGCAGTTGCTATTTGTGAATTAGGTAATCTAGTGTCAACAATATAAGTTAAGTGTGAAACATCTAATGTTTTAAAAATTGGTAACATTCCACCTTCTGAATTTAATTTTTCAAATATATTATATCTTTCTACTGGACTTCCAACTGAGCCACTACATGGCCAAGCCGGAATTGGTGTTGCATTTGATAAAGCTACTGCTATTGCAAGTTTTAAATTAAATCCACTTCTTGAATTTGTGTATGTGTTCCATATATTTGACCAAACTTGTAGAGCATCTAAATCTGTTCCTCTTTGCTGTCCTGGCTCTAGATTTGTTCCATCTGGACTTGGTCCATTTAAATATTCTGTTAAAGCTGTATTATTATTTAATAACCAATTTATAAAATCCTTATTACTTTCACTCTTATTAAAGAAATCTTGAAGGTTTTGAACACCTACTCTATCAATTAATTCTTTTTGAAGTAAAGAACTTTGAACTTTTCCAGTTATTAAATCATTTATATTATCTGAATTTATATTTTTTACATTTAAATTATTGTTTAATCCATTTACATAAGAACTTATTTCATTTGAATTAGTTAAATTTACTCCATTTGCTCTTGTATTTTCTTTTACTAAACTTAAATTATTTTCATTGTTAGCACTTACTACATAATCTCCATTACTTTCTGTATTTGAGCTAACTTTAATATTAAATTCTTGTCCGTTTATCTCTAATGAAATAGTATAGTTTTCTCCTTCTTTTATTCCATTTAAAAAGTCAGAGTTTATTATTCCTTGTAATTCATTTTGTCCATTTTCTTTTAAGCTTTGTGTTTCTTTTGAATAAACAACTTTTCCACTTGAGTCTTTTACTATAATTTTTTTATTTCCATCTAATATATCTTTTGATTGTCCTTTAGCTAAAACAGAGTTTACTACTAAATTTCCGTTATCCCAATAAACATTTGTAGTATTTGCTTGTTTTCCAAAATTAACTTTAACTAATCCATCTTTAGTTATTTGGAAGTATTCCCATTCTCCAGATATATTTCCTAAAGCCTGAGTTCCATTTAAAATTACTGGTTTAGAAATTTTATTATTATAGGAAATTCCAATTATATCTCCATAATTAAAGCTTTTACCACCTAAAGCTTCTTGCAAAATGCTTGTACTTCCATTATTTATTTCTGATGATAAAAGTTCTTCTCCATTAGAATTATATAATTTTATATTTAAATAATTTTCTTGTCCATTTCCAAAACTATTTGTATAATTGTTAACTTCTATTCTCATTGTATATGGATTAAATATTATATTAGATTGTATTTTTCCGTACCAACCATCATTGTTATAAAGATTTATAGAGCTTTTTTGTAAATTTATATCTTTTTCTAATTTTGGTTTAACTATTGTATTTATATATCCTTTTGCTGAAACAATTATTTTTGTATCTTGATTAAATCCGTTACTACATTCTATTTTTATATTAAAGTTTCCATTTGCATCTGCTTTTCCACTAAAAACTTTTTTATCCACTGTTACATTAACATCTTCATTAGGGCTAACCTTCCCTATAATACTTGTACTTGTTACTTTTTCTCCACCTAAAATATCTAATCCATTAACATTTATAAATTTATCTTGTATACTTTCTAACCCTTTGTTTGTAATAACAAAATCTTCCCTTTGTCCTGTTGTATTCCCTATTTGTTTATTATCATTAAAAACATTTGCTTTTATTAATCCTTCAGTATAAGAAATTTGAACTATATCTCCCATATTAAATGTTTTTCCATTTATACTATTTATAAATCCATCTAAATCATCAATTTTATTTGATGTGAAATTATAAATAACATCACCATTATTAGGATTAATTATTTTTATATCTAAATCATTTCCATAAAAAGTTCCTGTATATGTTTTATCAAGAGGTTCCTTTGTTGCTGAAATAGTTTTTTGTAATGGATCAAATGTAATATTACACATTGGTATATTTGTATCATTTACTACTTCAATTCTATTTTTTACAATGTTATAAATATTAGTATCATATTGAACCTTAACTGGCATTGCATTATCTTTATTTACATATACTCTTATAACTGAACCAACTGTAATATCACTTGTTGGTATTGTTGTAGTAAAATCACCATTTTCATTTGATTGAACTATTTGATTTTTATTATTAAACCAAATATTAACTTTAGTGTTTGGCGTAGTCTTACCACTTACTTGTGTATTGCTTTGTCCTGTATATAAAATAGGATTTACTTTTAAATCTTTATTTTGTATCTCTTCTAAACCTGATTTAGTTATTTGAAAATATTCTGTGTTTCCAACACAATTTGTTTTAAGAGCTCCATTTGCATTTTGCACACTTGGCTCTCCTATGGAAAGTCCAACTTCTTGATTAACTGAAATAGCGATTATATCTCCATAATCAAACCTTGTATTATTAATTTCTTTTACAAAATTATCAGTTTTTCCTTCTTGAACATTTATATCCTTTAAAGCTTGTCCATCTTTATTTCCAATTAATTTTATATTGAAATAATTTAATGTGCTTGTACCAAATATGCTATTTTCAGCATTTGCATTTATTTTCATATTTATAGGATTAAAAGTAAGCTTTACTGCATTTCTCTTATTTGCATTTTTAAAAATTATTGAGCTTTTTGATATTTGAAGTCCTGTACTTATTCCTGGTGTAATTTCAACTGGAATATGGTTTTCTTCTGAAACAATAATTTTTGTATTAATATTAAAGCCTTCTGAATCATTTATTTTTATATTATAGTTTCCATTAGCATCAGCTTGTCCAAAAAATTCTTTATTATTAACAGTTACTTTTAGCTTTGCATTAGGATTAGCTTTACCTGTAACATTTGTTTCTGTTATTTTATTTGAAGTTAAAATATTTAATGGATTTACAGTTATATCTCCATTTACTTTTTCTAATCCATCTTGTGTTATTTTAAAATATTCTTCATTTCCAGTTGAATTTCCTATATTATTATTGTTATTTAATACATCAACTCTTGTTTGTGATTTATCAAAACTAATTCCTATAACATCTCCATAATTAAAGCTTTGATTGTTTAACATAGCATCTAAAGTTTTTGTTGTATCATTTCCTTTTATAACTTCTGATTTTATTATTGATGAATTTTTTAAATTATAAAGAGAAATTTTCATACATTGTGTTTCTATATGACCTAAATATGGATTATATCCAGAAACACTCATCTCTTTAGTTAGAGGATTAAAGCTTACGATTCCTGATAATGTTCCCCACCAATTATAAATATTCAACTTACTATTAGCTAATTTATAATCATTAGTATTTATTGTAGACTTAATTGTTTCTTCCATAGCACCTTCTGGTTGAACACCTATATCAGAACCACATTTTATACTGCTAGGCAAATCATATGAGAATTCTCCATTACTATTTGAAGTTGTATTATAACTCTTTCCATCTGCTACAATATAAACTTTTTTATTTGCTTCTGTATTTCCTGTAACTACTGTTTTGTCTATTCCATATAGAGCTTTCAAATTTTTAGTTTCATTAGTTACTTTCTTTAATCCATCTTTATTTATTTGAACATATATTGTATCTTTTGATTTTTCTTGCCCATTTAAGCTCATAAATAAACCATTGGATTGTATTTTTAAATAATCTCCATATTTAAATGTTAAGCCTTTAATATAACTATTAAATTGGTTATTAGTATTTGCACCTTTAAATATTTTTGTGCTTTCTACTGTTCCATCATTATTATATAAAGTTACTGTATAAACATCTGCCCAAGTTGCACCACAAAAATATATTGGATTACTACTTGTTGTTGAAGTAAATTTCATTTCATTAGTGTCAAATCCTAAAGTTAAAACTTTATATATTCCTCCCCAATTTCCATAAAGAGTTATATTAGAATCATTTAATGAAATAGCCTTACTACCATTTTCTTTAGTATTGGTAGTTTTGCTAGCTTTTGCATTAACAGTTTTACTAGCTTCTACTTGAACTGGTTTGTTATTTAAAGTAGTTGCATAGCTACTTAGTGAAGGTGCTACTGAATAACTTGTTACTGCAGCTATACATATGACAGACATTATTTTTTTCTTATTCATTTTTTCATCTCCTTAAAATAAAAATTCTAAATATAAAAATTTATTCCCCTAAAGATTCCAATCCATTTTGGCAAAAAAATAAGACTAGTCCCGAAAGATAGTCTACTAATCAAAAAGATTAAAACTTTTCGGCAACTGGCTGACATAGTTTAAAACTTTAGTCCCTTTAGCTTTGCGTCCCAAGGTTTCCCAAGGTTTGCCTATTAAATTTATAAAAAGATATTACCATATACTTATGTATAATTTTTTAATATAAATATAAATTTACTTCACAAATATTATAAATTTTTACTATAAAAAAATACCCATTGTCTATTATATCCAAAGGGTATTTTAATGTTATTACGTAAATTATAGTTTTATTTTTTTGTTCATTTAATATATGTTTAGATATAGATTGTTAATAATAATTATAATTAAATTGAACTTTCTCCCCAATATAAATTATCTTCTTCAATAATATTTGCAACTATTTTATAATGCTCTCCTATGCCTTTGTAATCAGATGCCAAGCTCATTACTAATATCGCATTATTTAATATAAACGGTCTCGGAGAAGATTTTAAAACTTTTTCATGATATTTTTGTGTTAAACTATGATCTGTTATTTTTATAAAGCTATATTCATGTCCATTATGAAAAAAATTTGCAGTAATTCTATGTGGCTTAAACCTATCTATCCATAATTTTAGTTCACAAACTTTAAACATTATTAATGAATATTTTTTTAATTGTTTTTCAATCTCTTCTATGTGTACAAAATTAGACGCATTATAAAAAATATAATCTTGATTCATTAAATAATTGCTTATCTCTTTCTTAGTTGCAGTCCCAACCTTCTCAATATAATAATTATCATCAATTATATAATTTTCTGGTTGATATCCGCAATTTTGTTTCCCTTTTAATTGAACTCTAATTATATCCATTATCTCTACTTGATTTTCTTCGCCCTCATATATTAAATCGTTATCATTCAATGCAAAATTGGAATCTTTATCTTCTGATACTAATCTAATAAATTTACCATTTTCTTTATCTATACCAGCCACACAATAGCCACCATTTTTATCTGATTTAGTTAAAATTATAACCTCTTTCTCCATAATTATCCCCCTTTATATATGAATTATATTAATTTTTTCATTCTTTAATGTATTTCTCACATATTCTGCAACTAATCTTCTATGACAATGTTCTGCACTATCCTCACTACATAAAAAACAAATTTTATTCAATTTATTTTTTAAATTTACTTTAATATAATTATCTATATTTCTTTCAACAAGTAACTTATTAAACTCTTCTTCATATTTTTCCCAATCTATTTTCTTCTTTTTATAATTATCTAAAATCTCTTTTGTTGGACTAAAATTAGTATCATGAATATATTTAACTGATAAAATCTTTCTTAAAAAATACTCTAAATCTCTTCCTTTTGAAAATCCAGCTAACTGTGTTGAATTATTTAATCTAACATCAAAAATTGTTTGTACATCATTTTTTTCTAATAAATCAAAAAATTTTTCAGCAGATTTTTTAGTAAATCCAATTGTATAAATAGTTATCATTATTCCTCACCTCCTATCGGATATCCTATTTCCTTATTTCTTATCCTATATGCTTCTTCTATCATTTCTTCTTCAGTTAAATTTTTATTTATATCAAATGATAATTGTAATCTATTAGGGTAATATTTATTTAAAAGTCTTTCCTCTATTTTTTTTTGACTTTGAATTTCTGCATTAGGTAAAATATGTTTTATGTTAAATCCATTATCCTTTAACCCTTTACTTACCAATATTGTTCTATGACAATCAATAGGATCCCTTTCTGTGCACATCAAAGTTATATTAAACCCTTTATTACACCCTTGCTTTATTCTTTCAATCCCTTTTAAAAAATCTTTATCCTTTCTAGTTTTTTCAAAATCTAAATATCCATCTACTGTATATAATTTTTTATTTTTTCTTCTAGCACCAAATTCATTTCCCATTTTTATGTAATAAATTCCTCGCTTATTCAATTCTAATTTTAAATTATTTTCATTGAATTGAGGGGTATATTTTGAAAAAGGAGTTGATCTAACATCTACTACACAATTTATATTAAACTTTCTTATTAAATCAATAAATTTATCTATTGAATAATTTGTATGACCAATTGTAAATACTTCCATATATTCCTCCAAACTTAATATCAGTTATTATTTTACCATATTTTTTCAATTTATTATATAATATCTTTGTTATTTATATTCATTGTTTTAATTTCTATTATTTTATCAATAATTCTTAAATTTAATTAGAAATCAATATTTATATAAAATTTCAATATATAATCTTTAATTAATTTAAGAAATATTCTATTTTCCAATATAAATTCAAGGCTATAATATATTATTATTTAGGAATAGATAAATTTAATTTTGCTAACAATAACTAAAACATTCAAATTGGAGTGAAGTTTACTTATGAATATAAATAGTGTCATGGACAAAATAATATTTATAATGAATTGTATAGCAATTATTATCCTTATTTTCGGTGTAATTTTAGCTGCATATTATTTTATTAAAAAGAGTTTAACATCTAAAAATTTAAATTTACTTTCTCAAAATAATAAAACTTTGCGTAATCAACTTGCTTCATACATTTTATTATCTTTTGAAATTTTAATAGCTAGTGATATAATTCAATCCATTATAAAACCTGATATAAAAGATATTCTTGTTTTAGGTGCATTAGTTATTATAAGAACACTAATTTCTTATTTCTTAGATAAAGAAGTTAAGCAGTCTAAATAATTATATAGATATGGTAAAGCATTTTTATTTTTTACTCTATGGTATATAATATTAAAAGAATATATTAGCTGGGAGGATTTTTTATGAATAACACATTAACTGAAGAAAATATAAAAAAATTAAGAGAAGAATTAGAATATAGAATGACTGTAAAAAGAGCTGAAATAGCAAAGGAAAAATTAGTAGCAGCAGCTCATGGAGATAGATCAGAAAATGCTGAATACAAAGAAGCTTGTGCTAACTATAGAGAAAATGATAATAGAATACAATATCTTTTAACTATGATTTCAACTGCAACTGTAATTGATGATAGCACATTAGATAAATCTGTTCTTGGAATAAACAGCAAAGCAAGAATTAAATTTGTTGAAGATGATGATGAAGTTGTAGTAACTTTAGTAACAACTCTTGACTTAGACCCTGAAAACATGCTTATTAGTATTGAATCTGATTTAGGTAAAGCTTTATCAGGTAAAAAGGTAGGAGATGTAGTTAAAGTAGAAGCTCCTGGTGAAGATTATACAGTTGAAGTTTTAGAAATCTTATAAAGAAAACCACGATATTTATTTTATCGTGGTTTTTTCTTAATTAAAAATTCTTCTATTTTATCTATGGCTTTTGTTCTACTAAATAAATCTAAATGAGTTGATACTTTAACTCTTTCTAATTGTGCTTTTTCAATATTATTTTTAAAGCTTTCAATATGATCTTTTAAGATTATTTCTATTCCTGCATAAATCAATAAAGTATCACATTTTATTTTTCTTAAATCTTCTTCTTCAGTATGCTCGTCTCTCGTTATTAATAATACTCTGTATTTTACATCTCTCACAAACTTTATAAAACTAAAGATTGTTAATACAAAAGATGCTATACCAAGCCACATCATAAAAAACTTATTCATTCCTTTAGGACTATAGTTAGGTGATAATAATATAATCTTGCTAATTCTATCTTGCATTCTTATTGCAACACGATAAGCTATATTTCCTCCATCACTATAACCAATTATATTTACATTATTCAAATTTAATTTTTCTATAAATTCTACAGTATCATTAGTCATATCTTCTAAAGTATATTCTTTTCCTTCATACTTAGTTAATCCATGTCCCCTACTATCTATAGCATAAATTTCAAACCTATCTTTAAATCTATTTATGATTTTTTTCATATTACTACTATTTTGACTGTTCCCATGTAAAACTATAAGTGGTTCCCCTTGTCCTATTTTATAATATGTCATATTTATTCCATTAACATATATTTCTCTTTTGTAATCCGATATCTTAATGGTGTCCACCTTCTTAAACTAAAATTATTCTTTCCATTCATCCATATCAAAGTAGAATTTAACACTATTTACTCCACTTTCAACACCAAAATTACTATTATGAATTTCTAAAATTCTTTTTACTATTGAAAGCCCAAGCCCTGTTCCACCAAACTTTTTATTTCTTGATTTTTCTTTTCTATAAAATGAATCCCAAATCCTTGCAAGTTCATCTTCATTTAAAGAAACTCCAAAATTCTCTATACTAAATATATATTTTTCATTTTCTTTTATTATATCTATATTTATCTTTTCATTTTCTGGAGTATATTTTATAGAATTAGTTAAAAAATTCTGCACAACTTGAGTTATTCTTTTTTCGTCCCCTATTATTACTAATTCATCATAATTATTATGATTTATAGTTAATGATTTTTCTTTTGCAATACCTTTTAATTTATCTATTTCTTTTAATACAACTGCACCTAAATCAAAAGGTTCTTTATTAAGCTTAAATGTTGGTGATTCTAGTTTAGAAACTTCTAACATTTCCATAACTAATTCATTTAATCTGTTTGTTTCCTCCAAAATATCATTATATACATTTTCAGAATACATTCCACTTTTTATTCCATTTATATTTCCTTGAATTATAGTTATAGGTGTTTTTAGCTCATGAGAAATACTACTTATAAGCTCTTTTCTTTTTTCTTCTTGAATTCTTTGTATTTCCATTTCATTTTTTAACTGCTTATTTGCATTTTTTAAATCATTTAAACTTTCCTCTAAGTTGCTAGATATTAAGTTTAATGCACCTCCTAACTCTCCTAATTCATCTTCACTTTTAACTTTATATTTATCTGTAAAATTACATTTAGATATTTTTTTTGCTATTGAACTCATTTCAATTAAAGGCTTTGTTAAAATTTTTGAATATATAAATGAAATTACTACAACTACCAATAAAGCTACTAAGAATACTATTAAATAATAATTGTTCATAACTCCTAAAACGGCATTAACCTCTGCTAAAGGCGATACTGCTATTATATATCCATTATTTATTTTTTTGCTTCCAAGTAAGAATTCATTTATACTATTAGGTATTTTTATTTTGCCTATATATTCATTATTTAAGTATATATTCCTCTTGTCAACATTATCTAAATACATTCCTAAATTGCTAATAGTAAAGTATCCAGGACTTTCATCTATTTTACTTTCTACAGTTCCACTTATCTCTACATTATTTCTTGTATCCATTAACGAAGTTTTATCAATAAATATTTCTGGAATAAATTCATAGCTTAAATTCAAATCTTCTCCATTTATATAAATTTTAGTTGGAATTATATATCCATACTTATCTAAAATCCCATTAACAATTATTTTATCATTTTTCTTTACTTGTATATTGGAAAACTGCCCTAATAACACTTTATAAATTTTCCCTGTTGATATTCCCTTTATCTCAATATATGAACCTCCCATATAGGATTCCATTCCCACTTCTGTTTTAAAGTTTGAATTCATCAATGAAATATCTACATTTTCTTTTCTCTTTATATTTTGTATATAATCCATTATTTCTCTTGGATTATTATTTGTTTCTAAAAATTTATTGAAATTACTTATTTCATTTTCTAAAATTTTCTTTTCCTCATTATAATAATATTTTTCAAAATATAATGCTTGAAATATAAGCTGACTTACTATTATGCAAATTAAAACAAATAAGTTCATTAAGAAAATTTTAGATGATATACTTTTTTTTATAAATTTATTCAACTTCAAATTTATACCCCACACCAAAAACAGTTTTTACACAATATGATTTATGTTTTAAGCTTTTCCTTAATTTTTTTATTTGAGCATCTACAACTCTCGTATTTCCAAAATAATCATATCCCCATTTTTCCTCTAATAGCTTTTCTCTTGATATAACTATATTTTTATTTTCCATTAAATACTCTAAAACTTCAAATTGCTTTAGCTCACATTCTACCTCTTCATCATCTATATAAACTTTTACTTTAAGCTTATCTATTTTAACTCCATTGTATTCTATAATATCCTTCTTTTCTTTTACTTCATGTAACATAAAATCAATTCTATCTAAAAGGACTTTTACTTTTGCAAGTAAAATTTCTAAACTAAATGGTTTACTAATATAATCATCAACCTTTAGCTCATATCCCATTAAAACATCTTCTTCACAACTTCTAGCTGTAACCATTATTACTGGAATATTAGATTTTTTTCTTATCTTTCTAAGAACAGTAAATCCATCTATCCCTGGAAGCATAACATCTAAAATAATAAGATCAATGCTATCATTAAACTTTTCTATTGCTTCTAATCCATCCATAGCTTTAATAACATTAAATCCATTAAACTGAAAATAATCACAAATCATTTTATTTATTTTTACTTCATCTTCAACAACTAAAATAGTTTTATTTTTCATGCTTTTCCTCCATTATTATCATATTTTAATAACATAATAACTTAAAAAAATTCTTATTTAAATACATTAAAACTAAATTTAACCATTAAAATAATATTTTTCTTTTTAGTATTAGTAATATAATTATAGCTTCATATAACAGTAAAATTGTGATTATAGAGTATAAAAGTTATGACTTATTTGTGACTTATAAAAAAGCACATATAGATAAATTAATATCTACATGTGCTTTAAATTATTTTGTATATTTTAAAATTATATCTCTTAATAAACAAACAACTTCTTTTCCTACTTTATCATTATAATATTTAGAGAATCTTTCATCCATAACATACATTTCTGCAAGCCCTCTATGATCCTCTTTTTTGTAAGTTGGCCATGAAAAACTTAACCATTTTTTATGATTTTCATAAACATTTTTTGCTTCCTTTGAATCTAAATCTCTATTTTCATATACTTTTAATAAGTTTTTAAACATCTCATTTTCTGTTTCATTCATTAGTTTAAATTCTTCTTCTGTAAGATTTAAAAACTTCTTATTAGATTCATCTACAACCTTATCTCCATATTTTTCTCTTATTTCTTTTCCATACTTTTGTTCATTAATATTAACTTTTTCTTTTTTAAAGCCTTCAAACTTTTCTTTATCTGTCATATCTATTTCTCCTTTATTATAAGCAATTGTCTTTTCAATATTTTCTATAAGTTTATCTAATTCATCTCTCTTAGAAATTAAGATTCTTTGTTGTTCTCTAAGAGATTTTTCTATATCAAAATTAGGATTTTGGATTATTTCTTGTATCTTTTCTAGTTTCATATCCATAGCTTTATAAAACATAATTCTTTGTAATAAATTAACTTCTTTTTCTCCATAAATTCTATATCCAGAAGAATTTATTCTACAAGGTTTTAATAATCCAATGTGGTCATAATACCTTAGTGTCCTAGTACTTACACCTGCTATTTCTCCTAATTTCTTTATTGTATATTCCACTTTTAGCACCTCCTATAAATCTTATAATAAAGGATTACGTAATGATAAGGTCAATAGTTATTTTATCTATCTTTAAATAATTTCTTCTATTTATATAGAGTTTTAATTCTATAATTATAAAAATCTTCTTTTATAAATTATAAAAAAATTCTACTAATATACAAATTTTATTGTCTATAAGACCACTTATAAGTTCCTCTATATTGATTTCTATTTTGAGAATTTTTAAAATATCTTTCTAAGTATTCTTCTATATCACTATTTGGACTACTATATTCTCCATAGCTTGGGGCATTATATTGACCTCCATAACTTGGAACACTATAATCACCACTTTCTCCACTATTTGAATAATTTTCAGTTGAATTTGATTTATTTTCTACTTTATAATTTTCAATATTATTTATCATTTCTCTAACTTTTGCTATTTTAATTGAAAATCCCATTCCTTCAATATTTTCTCCACTTTTCTTTGCTGTGTTTACTCCTATTATTTCTCCTTTTAAATTTATTAAAGGACCTCCACTATTACCAGGATTTATTGCAGCATCTATTTGAATAAACTCTTTTTGTTCTCCATTCATTGAAACAGTTCTACTTGTTGAACTTATTATTCCCTTTGTTACAGTTCCTGAAAATTCTTTTCCTAAAGGATTTCCTATTGTTATAATTTCTTGTCCTGCATTTAAATTATCATTTTCTGCTAGCTTAGCTATTCCTGGCATTTCTACACTATCATCTACATCTAATATAGCTAAATCATCTTTTTCATTAACTGCTATTACTTTTGCACTAACTTCTTTTCCATTACTAAATATAACAGATACTTTACTAGCTCCTTCTATAACATGATAATTTGTAACTATATTTCCATCCTTTGAAACTATAAAGCCAGTTCCTACTCCTTGCTGAACACTATTGTAACTATTAGTTCCTCCTGTAGTAACTTGAACTGTAACTACAGCTGGAGAAACTTTCTTTACAATTTCTTCTGTACTTAAATTTCCACTTGAACTATTTGAATTATTCTCGCTTGAGTTATTATTTGTATTATTTTCATTATTTACATTACTATTGCTTTCTTTTGAATTTTCTTCTTCATTTTTAGAAGTATTTTCTTTTTCCTCACTGTCCTTATTAAAATCTTTTGCTTGTGATGAATACTTCATACTTGTAATATCTTTTTCTTCTTTTTTATTTAAATATTGATTTCCTAAAAATCCACCACAAAATGAAAGAGCTGAAGCTCCAATAACTATACACATAACCATTTTATTTCTTTTACTCATAATAACAATTCCCTCTTTTTTTCTATGATGTTATTATAAAAATCTTCTATGAATTTAAAATGCTTATGTTATGACTTTTAAATGACTTATTAAAAAAGACTAATTAGGAAATCCTAATTAGTCTTTTCTTTTATTAATCAAACATTATTTAACTTTCTTATAAGTTTTGTTAGTAAAAACAAATATTTTATAAATTAAAACTTATTTTATTAAATATTGATTTTTTAAATATATTTTATTCTTCTTCAAGATATAACTCTTCTGCATCATGGTCATAATAGAATAGTTCAGCATATCTTCCCCAGTCTATTACTATATCCATCATTTTTTCTATTTCATCTGCACTGAAATATTTTTTAAATAATTCTTTGAAGAATTCTTCTTTCATTTTATGATTTGCTTTGTTATTTAAAACATTTAATATAAGCTTAAATGTTGATATTTGCTCAACTCTCTCTTTAAATAAATCTTTACTTTCATCTTTATCTAGCTCAACAAACTCTTTTCCTAAAGGAGTTATAAATATATCCCCTTCTTTAACTTCCGCAAATCCTAGCATAGATATTCCTTCTATATTAGGGAATAAATCATCTATCTCCATTAAAAGGTCTCCCCCTAATTGATAGATATCCATTTTTCCACCATTATCATCTATAAGCTCTAAAAGCCCTTCCATAACTCCAACATGTGAATAAGGTATTGCAACTGGCTTTTCTGAAACTTGCTTTTTGCCTCTAACTTCTGAAGTTACAACTTGTTCCTCTTCATCATTATTTTCAAGCTTACCTTCGATCATTAGCTTATAAACTTTATCTACTAATTTTTCAAATTCAGGTGATTTTCTGTTTCTTGGATGAGGAAGATCTATTTTTATTTCTCCTGCAACATGTGTTGGCTTTTTGCTAAGCATTATAATTTTATCAGCCATAAGAACAGCTTCTTCTATACCATGAGTAATCATTATTATACTCTTAATTGGCATTCTTTTTTCTTGCCAAAGGTCAACTAATTCAGTTCTTAAGTTTTCTGCTGTTAAATAATCAAGAGCTGAGAAAGGTTCATCTAAACATAAAAGTTTAGGTTGTACAGCTAATGCCCTTGCAAATCCAACCCTTTGTCTCATACCACCTGAAAGCTCTTTTGGATAAGCTTCTTCAAATCCATCAAGCCCTATAAGACTTATAAGTTCTTCTGCTTTTTCTCTTGTATACTCTTTTGGGAATCCTTTTACCTTTAATCCTATTTCAACATTTTCACGAACTGTCATCCAAGGATATAAAGCAAATGTTTGGAATACTATTGCAGCTGATGAACTTACATCAGTAACTTTTTTCCCATCTAATATAACTTCTCCTTCATCTGGCTTTATAAGACCTGTAGTTATTCTAAGAAGTGTGGATTTTCCTGAACCTGAAGGACCTAGAATAGCTACAAATTCTCCTTCATTTATTGTTAGATTTACATTATCTAAAGTTGGTTTTTCTGAATCTCCAAAATATTTAACTATATTATTAACTTTAATAAATTCTTTTGCGTTCTTCATAATTACACACCTCTTTCTTATAATTCCATTTTAAATTTTTCTTCTGCTAGTCTATATAATCTGTTCCATACTATTTTATTAAATGCAACAACTACAATTGCCATTGTAAGAGTTGATAATAATAGCATTGCAAAATTTCCTGATGCTGTTGATTCTGAAATTAAAGCTCCAAGACCAACTGTAGTAACTGTTTTTCCACCAAAAGTAACATATTCAGCTACTATACTTGCATTCCAACATCCACCAGCTGCTGTTATCATTCCTGTTACTAAGTAAGGGAATATTGCTGGTAAAATTAAAACTTTCCATTTCTTTATTCCTGTTATACCAAAAGTTTTTGCTGCTGCTTTTAAATCTTCTGGTATAGCCATAGCTCCTGCTATAACATTAAATAAAATATACCATTGAGTTCCCATAAGCATAAGTATTACAGCTGCTATATTTAATCCACCAATTTTATTTATTAAGAATAGTAATAATACTGGGAATAATGCTGTTGCTGGAACTGATGCTGCTATTTGAACTATTGGTTGTAATATTCTTGCTAATTTTTTATTTAATCCAATTGCAACTCCAACAGGGACTGTCCAAATTATAGCAATAATTTGTGCTGCTAAAACTCTTAAAAGAGTAGCTCCAACTGCTGGGAATATTTCTAATATCTCATCCATTGATAATTTCATAATAAGCTTGCTTGCATTAATTGCTGCATATAAGAATACAATTATTGCAACTATTCTAATAATCCATTTAATAACAACTCCAGATTTGTTATTTACTTTTTCTTTTTTCTTAACATTTCTCTTATTTATTGTTTGATCTAGCTTTTCTCCAAATATTGAAGCTATAGGTTTAAATATTTTTTCAACTAAAAATCCTATAATAGCAGATCTTCTTAAAAGAGTTAATAATGCTGAATGAGGAACTTCTGTTTGAGTAAGCTCCATTTTGAATTTATCTGCCCAAACATTTAAAGGCTTCCAAATTAATTGGTCTAATAATATTATTACTATAATTAATGATATAATTCCCCAAAATAAAGCTTTCATATTTCCTTCATTTGCTGCAACTTGAAGATATGAACCTATTCCAGGAAGTGCATAAGTTTTTCCGTTCATTGTAAACATTTCACATGTCATTAGGAAGAACCATCCTCCTGCCCATGACATCATACTGTTCCAAACTAATCCCATCATTGAGAAAGGCACTTCAAGTTTTCTGAATTTTTGCCATTTATTTAATCTAAAAACATCTGATGCTTCGTCTAGGTCTTTAGGTATTAATTTTATTGAGTTATAAAAACTAAAAGTCATGTTCCAAGCTTGGCTTGTAAATATAAGAATTATGCTCGCAAGTTCAACTCCTATATTGTATTTTGGGAATAATGCCATAAGTCCTAATAAAACAGCAGGTAAAAACGATAATACAGGTATTGATTGAAGTATATCGAGTATTGGAATCATTATCCTCTCTGCTTTTTTATTATGAGCTGCAATATGCCCGTATATTAATGTAAATATTAAAGATAATACATATGCTGCTGCCATTCTTCCAACAGATTTTAGCATATAAAATGGTATAGCACTTATATTTGTAGATATACTACTTCCAACATCAGTTGGTTTTATATCTCCATTTATAGCTGGTGTTAAAGCTATATATAATAGAACTGCAATACCTAAGAAAATAAGTACATCAATTACTCCAAATTTTCTATTAATCCTTGATTTTTCCATATTCATAATAAATCATTCTCCTTTACTTTTCTTCTTTCAGCTACTACCACCTTCTTCTGCGTCCATAACTCATTCCTCCTAACATATATCTTTTCCTAGTAATAGTTTTTTATAATTTAAAACAAAATTAAAGGGTTTTTAGAAATAGTCTAAAAACCCAAAACAAACATAATAAAATCTTGTAATATGGTTTTAGCACTATATAGCTTTGAGCTTAACTCAGCTACGTTAAGTAAAGCCTTAACTCGGCAATACCTGTTGACTCATTGGCATCTTTCGATGTTTCTGAGCAGTAGCATTTATCTGATATAGGAGCCTCCCCTAAAATATTAACTTTTCCAATTGAATGTTTTTGAAAGTGATTTAAATCAAACTTTCATATTGATTATAGTTTGTGAAAATTCCAATGTCAATGTATTATTTTATCATTCAATTATATAATTTAAGCTTATTTGATTTAATTTAGTAATTATTTTATTGAATTTTTATCAACAAAAAACACTTTTTACTAAATTAATTGCTAATTTATAAGTTTATTTTTAAAAATTTTAACATTTAGATTTTGTTTTGAAACATTATTTACTATAAATATAAATATTGAAATCAATATAAAATTTTTATTGACTAATTTGAACTTTATATTAAATTTTATTAAATCACATAATAATTCCTAAAATATCATTTGATAACTAACATATTTCTTATATAGAATCAAAACACTTCTTAATTTATATAATAAACTTTACTAAAAATAAAACACTTATATATCCTCAAATACTTTAATATATAAAATATTTATCCTCCAATTAATTTCCTCACAAATTCTGTTTTAGGATTTTCCTTTATTTCTTTTGGAGTTCCACTTTGTACTATTTCCCCATTATCCATTACTATTACCCTTGTTCCAAGCTTTAATGCTTCTCTAATATCATGAGTAATAAATACTATTGTTACATTGTACTCTTTATATATTTTGTATATTTCGTCTTGAAGTAATTTTCTTGTTATTTCATCTACTGCTCCAAAAGGTTCATCCATGAGTATTATGTCTGGTTCTCCAACTAATGCTCTTGCAATTCCTACTCTTTGACGTTGTCCTCCTGAAAGTTCATTTGGATACCTATTTATAATCTCTTCATCTAATCCAACGATTTTTACTAACTTTTTTACTTTATTAAAAATTTCTTCTTTATTTTCTTTTTTTTCTAGATTTAAAGTGTAAGAAATATTATTTTTTATTTTCATATGAGGAAATAATCCAACATCTTGAACTACATAACCTATTTTTCTTCTCATCTGGATTAAATTTATTTTTGAAATATCTTTTCCATCAACAAAAACATTTCCTTTGTTTGGTTTTATAAGTCCATTAATCATTTTTAATATAGTTGTTTTTCCACAGCCTGAACTTCCTATTATAGTTAAGAATTCACCTTTTTTTATATTTAAACTAAAATCTTTTAGTATATTTTTTTCTCCATAACTTTTAGTAATATTTTTAAAAACTATAGCATCATTTTTCATAAATATTTCTCCTTAAAAAAGCTTTATTTTATTATATTTTTTTCTTTTAAGAAATCTCCTGCCACCTTTACTTCATCTAATCCTTCTGATTCAACTTTATAATTTAATTTTGCCATCTCTTCTTCTGTTATTATATTTTCCATTTTCATTAATGCCTTTTCTAATTCAGAATATTTTTCTAAAATATCTTTTCTTACAACTGTTCCACAATAGTATGTGTTATAGAAATTTTTATCATCTTTAAGTAGTATTACATCAGAGGTTGAAAGTTGTCCATCTGTTGTAAATACATTCATTACATCTATTTCTTTATTGTTTATAGCTTTATGTTTAAGTCCTATATCTAAATCAACTGATTTTTTAAATTTAAATCCATAAGCTTTACATAAAGCGTCAAATCCATCTTCTCTTTCATAAAAATCATATTCTGCTCCAAAAGTTAATTCATTTGCATATTTAGCTAAATCTGAATATGTTTTTATATTATATTTTTCTCCTATATCTTTTCTTACAACTAATCCAAATGTATTATTAAATCCATATAATCCTACCCATTTTAAATCATATTCTTTTTCATATTTTTCAGTAAGTTCTTTATATAATGTCTTATCATCTGGAATATTTTTTTCTTTTAAAACAAAGCTCCAGCCTGTCCCAGTATATTCTGGATACATATCAAAATCTCCTTTTACTAAAGCTGGATGAATATTGCTTGTTCCTCCACCAATTCCTTTTGTTATCTTAACTTCTAAATCTGTATCTTCTTCAATAATTTGTTTTAGCATTTCGCTTAATATAAACTGTTCGGTCATTGGTTTGGTTGCTATATTTATAACTTCCTTTTCTTTTTTGTCAAAACATCCTCCTAAAGAAGCTATAAGTATAACTCCTAACACCCCACTTATTAATTTTATAAACTTTTTCATTAACCTAGCCTCCATTTTCTTTTAATGAATTTCTCAATACTTCCTATAATAAAATCAAAAATTACTGCTAATAAAGCTATTAATAAACTTCCTGCTATAGTCATTACTCCATTGTTAGTTGTTATCCCTCTATAAATTGCTACTCCAAGTCCTCCTGCTCCAATAAAAGAAGCAATTCCTGCAAGAGCTATAGTCATTACAACCATATTTCTAAAACCTGCTAAAATTACTACTGATGCTAATGGAAGCTTTACTTTATATAAAATTTGAAACTTTGTACTTCCCATTCCTTTTGCAACTTCTATTATCTCTGGACTTATATTATTTATTCCTGTATAAGTATTTCTTATCATTGGTAGTAAAGCATATAAAGAGAGAGCAATTATAGCTGTTGTATTGCCTATGCCTGAAAATGGAATTAAAAAACCTAAAAGAGATATTGATGGAATTGTATAAATAAAATTTGTAATTCCAAGAATAAATGGCGAAGTTTTTTTATATTCACTTATAAAAATACCTATTAATCCCCCCAAAATAGTTCCTATTATAATTGCCATGCCTGATATTTTTAAATGTTCTATAATTAGCTGAAAAAAGAAATCAGACCTATTTATATAAAGTTCTATTAATTCTTTAACCACAATTTTCTCCCCCTTATTTTTAATTATTCTTTATCATATTTATTCTTTTATATAAAAAAAAATTCTCTAAATTTAATTAGAGAATTCTTCTTTGTTATCAAAAGCTTTCTTTCTTAAAACTATAAAAATAAAAGTTACTAAAAGAGACATACAAAGTAAACCTATAAATAACATTTCTTTATTAAATTCATATATATAAGCTGCAATTATTGGACTTATAGCATAACCTGCTGATTCTGATGCTCCAACAAATCCAAAAACAATTCCTTTTATTTTTTCATTTTCACCAAATTCTAATAAAGAATTTTGCAGAGCTGCATTTAAAAAAGTAGCTCCTAAAAAATAAAGTATTATTACGCCTGTAAATAATATTTTTCCTCTAATCATAGATAAAGCTAAAAGAGAAATATTCATAACCATAAAAGATAAAAATAATTGTTTTTTAACTCCTATTTTATCACTGGACAATCCTCCAACTGGTGCAAACAAACCAAAAACAAAAAGATAAATTGATATTATACATGAAGTATAAAAGTCTGTTCCATGTAAAACTTCTTGCCCATAAAAAGGAAATATTGAAACGACGCATCCGTAAATAAAATCTCCTAATAAGGCTATAGATCCTAATAAAATTATTCTAGGAAAAAGCTTATGTTTTTTTATTTCATTAAATATTACACTGACCTACAAGAAACTTTTTTCTCTTCCTTTTTACACTCTTTCATAAATCTTTCTGGTTTTCTTATTTTAAATATTAAGAATATTAGTGATAAGAATATACCAGCAGATGATAAAGCGAAAACAGTGTTATAGCTATTTAATTTATAAGCTACAAAGCCTCCTATAATAGCTCCAATTCCCCCTCCAAGAGTAAAAACTGCTGAAGCATATCCTGTACATTCTCCTCTTTTGCTCGGTTCTAAAGACCTTGATAAAATAGAAAATGTTGCAGGTGCTGCAATTCCAAGCACTGCTCCTTGTACAATATAATTTCCCTCTGCCAAAATATTATTACTAGTGATTATGTACACAATTGGGACAAAAGCCATAAGCCCTAAGGCAATAATTAATAATAGCTTATCCCCAATCCAATCTGAAACAACTCCAAAAGGAATTTGTATAAGTGCTTTTCCAACTCCATATAAAGACATAACAGTTCCTATAATCAATGTGCTTATCCCTATAGACGAAAAATATAAAGGAATTATTGGAATCATAAAACTGTAGCTTATTCCAAAAATAAATCTTAAAGTACAAAAGTTAAATAATTCTTTTTTTTTAAATAGGATATTATTTTTTATATTCATAATAACCTCCTAAATATATTCTTTTCTTTAGTATTATTTAACTCATCTTTTATTATACAATTTATAATCTTATCTTTTTTATAAAAATAATGTATAAGAAAGTTACAATACTAGAAACTGCTAATAGTCCTGGAAATAAAAAAGATTTATTTATGTCATATAAAAATGCAGAAATTAATGGTCCTAAAGCAAAGCCTAAGGATTCTAAAGCTCCTACAAATCCAAATACAAAACCTTTTATTTTGTATTCATTACCAAACTCTGAAAGAGAACTTTGAAAAACTGCATTAAGAAATGTTGAACCTATAAAATAAACAATAATAAATACTGTGAAAAGTTTAATATCTCTAGTTATTACTAATACAATCAATGATAAATTCATTATTATAAATGATAATAATATTTGTTTTTTATTTCCTATCTTGTCACTTATCCACCCTGCAACTGGTGCCCCGAGTCCAAAAACAATAAGATATATAGATATAATAGATGAAGTATATGCTGTTGATGCTCCTAATACATCTTTTCCATAAAAATGAAATAAAGTTATAATACATCCATAAATATAATCTCCTAAAAAAGCAATTCCAGATATAACAATAATTTTATATGTTAATCTTTTTCTTTTTATTTCTCTAAATATATCTATTAGAGTATCATCTTCACCTCTAACCATTTTTCTAGGCTTATCTCTTTTTATTTTAAGCATAACATATACTAAAGTTATAGATATTCCAATTGAAGATAAATAAAATACTAAATTATAACTATTTAATTTAGAAACAATAAAACCTGCTATTGCTGCTCCTACTCCTCCTCCAAAAGTAAAAACTGCTGAAGCAAATCCTGTGCATTGTCCTCTTCTTCTTTCATCAACAGACCTTGCTAATATAGAAAAAGTTGCAGGTGCTACCATTCCAAAAATTCCACCTTGTATTACATATAAACTTCCCGCTAAAAATCCATTATTTATAAAAGTATAGCCAAGAGGAATAAACATAATTATTGCAATGGCAATCTTTAAAGCTAATGTATCTCCTATACTTTCAGAAAGTATTCCAAAAGGAATTTGTGTAAGCATTTCACTTATTCCATAAAGAGAAACTATAGTTCCTATAACTACAGTTGATATTCCAAGAGAATCAAAAAATAATGGCATAACTGGTACCATTAAGCTATAACTAATTCCAAAAAGTAATCTATAAGTACAAAAATTCTTTAGCTCATCTTTTTTCAACATAATATTTTTTCTATTTCCCATACACCCCTCCATACAATAAAGTCCTATAAATTAATTGTATTCTTATGGTCTCTAGAATATTAATACATATTTGTATTTATGTTCTCTTTAATTTTTATCTTCTATATACATATTTAGTTATTATATATATTAAAATTAATTATTTTACTTAGATTAAATAAAATAATATAATTAATTTGCAGAAATAATTCAATCATAATTTGAAAACTTCAAAGATAATATATTAAATCATTAAAATATATTTTATTCATAATTACGCCGAATACATTCAAAGTTTAGATTAACGATTACGTTATATCTTTGTTGTTTTTAATATATAGCCTAAACACATAACCCCATCTTAAGCTTTAAGATGGGGTTAATTATTTAATCACATTTAGTTAAAATATTATATCTGTCTTGTCTCATATTTATATTATTTATCTTTCTTTTTGAAATAATTACTTTATTATCTACAACTGCATTTGCTCCAATTTCTCTATCTGTTTCTTTTTTACTTTTTTCTTCTTCATTTTCCCAAACAAAAGCTGATTTAGAAATTAATCCACAGGACAATCTAACTAAATTAACTTTATAATTAAGATTTTCTTTTTCTTTTTTTACTTTATATAATTCTTTTTTTAATTCTTCAATTTTTTCTTCATCTTTTAAGTTTTTAAAGTTACTATAAAAATCTAAAGCATCATCACATTCTTTTTTCTTAGGAAACTTTTCTATTTTCCACTCTAAAACTTTTGCCTCATAAACCTCAAACTTTTCATCTACCAATTCTGTTCCTAAAGGTTTATAAAGTCCTGTTTCATCTATTCTATAATTTTCTCTAATTTGCTCTGTTAAAGTAAGCTCTTCTTCTTTATCTTTAGTTAAGTTTTCAAGTATTTTATTTATTGCCCAAACTTTGCACTTTAATTGCTCAATTTTATAAAGATATTCACTAATTGTTTTCATATCTAAAGATTTAAATATTCTTTTATTTGTAGTTTTTAATTTTCTTAAATCTAAAGTTATTATCTCTTCTCTACCATATTTATTAATTCCACTTACTATCTTTTCTTTCATAAACTTTTCTTTAAGTTCATCAGATAATACACAAGGAATAAATTCAGTATTTATATTTCCATTTAAGATTAAATTGAAATGTCTAAATACATGCCCATCTATCTTTAAATTAGTTTCTTTATCTAAAATTTGTCCATCTACTTTAACTCGAACTCCTACGTTAAGTTTTTTTCGTCCTATTAAAACATCAACTACTTTTCCATATCCTACTTTAGGTTTTATAAACTCATATTTGTCCTCAACTAATTTTGTCTTTCTACCAATTCTTTTATATCTATAACTATAATCCCAAAGAAGTCTTGATTCCTCATCAAGCATAATATCCTCTAGAATTTCTAAAAGACATATTCTTTCTTCTCTTAAAGTATTTACTTCTATATCCTTTTTTCCTTTTTTAAATCTTTCTTCTCTATTATTAAGATAAAGTTTTAAATTTGATATAGCTCTTCCCTTTTCTAAAAAAGAATAACAGTTATCTAAACTTTCATAAGCCTCTACATCTCCTGTTTGAGCTATTGCTATTTGAGCACTTTCTATATCTTCATTTATTATATGATTTATTGCCAATGAATAAAGAAAATCTTCTTTTACGCTTGGAAGCTTTTCTCTCATCTTTTTATTATTTAAAATATTATTTCCTATATCTATCTCTTCATCAAAAGTACAAATTATAGTTTCTTCTCCATCTACAATTGTTCTTATTTTTCCTTCTCTACCTTTACTATAAGTATCTAGAATAAAATATTCTTTATTTTTTATATCTAAATCAAAAATATTTCTTCTATTTATTTCACTCGTTAATTCTAAAATATTCTTATAATAATCTTTTATCTTTTCTATATGATTAAAACTTCCTGTACCAACTTCTTCAACTATTTTCTTTAAAAATTTTCTGTCATAATACTTTCCAAAACCTAATCCATTAAAAAATATTCCTTTTTCACTGCATATCCTTGCTAAGTTTAATATTTTTTCTTTTTCTTCTTCCATTTCCCACTTATCAGTAACTAAAAATCCATCTGTAAAAAGAGCAATATGATGTTTATTGCAAATATTACTAAGATTCTTAACTATGTCTATAGCCATTTCTAAAGGTTCTGAAATAACAGTAACTCCTCTTGCATATAATTCTTTATCAATTATTCCATAAGCATCTGCCATTTTATATGAAATATCATCACATTTTACTCCATTTAAAATTCTAATTGCTTCATCATGGCCTGAATAGATAATTGCAGAAACATAATTATTTTTTTCTTCTTTTAAAGCTTCTAAAGTCTTTTTTACACTTTCTTTAAGCCCTTCTATTTCATTTACCATACTAAAAGAAACATCTAAAAGTAAAATATGATGATTTATATTTTTTCCTTTTTCTTTTACAGTTTTTATAGAATAAAAATTACACTTTTTTCTTTCTTCTTCAGAAACTTGGATTTCTTCACCGCCTAAATAGTAAACCTTAAAGTTACTCTTATCCAATACTATCACCTACTTAAATTAATAATTTAAAATATATTTCTAGACAAAGGATTTTATAAATTTCTATTATTTATACTTTCTCCTAATAATTCTCAAATTATTAATTTTATTTCTATTATTTATGTCATAATTATTGCTATAATATTTAGAATATGGAACTAAATAAAATTTTATTTATAATTTTGAAAGGAGAAATATATGAAAACACAACTCAATAAGCAACAGCTAACATTTATAATTATATTAGCTGTTGCTTTAGGAATTAGAAGTCTTGGAATGAGCATTGTTGCACCTTTTATTTCAAACTTTACTCTAAGTCTTAAATTTGGAACTATAGCTTTAAGCGGTATTGCTTTAGGAGGTTTTAGTTTTACTCAGGCTTTTTTTCAAATTCCTTTTGGAAACTGGTGTGATAAATTTGGTAATAAAAAAATGATATTAATAGGCTTGCTTCTATTAATTTTAGGACTTGCTCTTTCTACAGTATCAACTAATGCCTATATTTTTATAATCTCTAGATTTTTACAAGGAACTGGTGCTATAACTTCTGGAGTTTTCTCTTGGATTTCAAGTGAAGTTGGAGAAGAAAAACGTGCAGATGCTATAGGTCTTACTTCTATAATAGTATCAGCTTTTTCCGCTATAGCTTTAGCAGGAGGTCCTCTTCTTATACTTATTTGGAATGTACAAGAACTTTATGGAATTGCAACCTTTTTAGTTATTTGCGTATTTTTAATAATTCTTTTCGCACTTAAAGATAATAGCAGTAATTCTATGAAAGAAATTTCTAAAGAATTTAGAGAAAAAAAATCTAAAGAAACTTCAAAATACATATGGTCATTTTTGAAAGATATTAAATTTTTAGGATTTTGCTTTGTAGGATTTTTTTCAATATTTATGTTTATGGCAGATTTCGTATTAGTTCCAGAATATGCTGACAAATTAGTTGGTGAAGTTAATCTTTGGATGATTTTTACTCCATCTATGCTAATTGGTCTTATAGCTATGAAAATTTCTGTTATTTTTATAAAAAAATCTTATACAAAGGAACTTGCAGTCTTTTCAGGCATTTTATTTGTAGTAGGAAATGCTATGCTAATTTACTCTAAAAATTCATTATTTTTACTTATAATATCAAGTGTATTTACTTTTACAGGTTACTTTATTCTTGTTAACTTAGTACCTACAATTACAAATCAAATTGCAAAACCAGAATTTAGAGGTTCATTAAATGGTGTTGTAAATGCGTTTATGTATATTGGTGGATTTGTTGGAAGTGCTTTAATAGGTTTACTATGGGGAATAAATGAAAATTTTGCTATTTATACAGTTATATTTTTATCTATATTTGTAACAATAATAGGCTTCTTATCAGTACCTAAAATAGGTTTTCATGAGGAGGAAGTAACTAGCTTTAACGTAAAAAGAAATACTAGAATTATTTCTGAACAATAATTTATTAAAAAATAAGCCTTAAAATATATCTTAAAAAAATTTTTAGATATACTTTAAGGCTATATTTTTTTCTAAAGGATTTTATAATTTTTTCTAGAAATAAATATATGTTACAAATTTTAATTTTGCTAATATTAAAACAAATAAATTTAAAGTTTATAAATTCTTATAAAAAAGGAGATTATTTTTATGTACAATAATTATATTTTTGATTTATATGGAACATTAGTAGATATAAATACTGATGAAGATAATCCTATGCTTTGGGATAAATTATCAATGTTCTATTCATTTAAAGGAGCAAAATATTCAAAAGAAGAATTAAAAAAATCTTATCAAAACAAAGTAAAAAAAGAACTTTCCCTAATAAAGAATACAAATTTTCCTGACTTTCCATTAGATAAAGTTTTTCTTTCTTTATATGAAGAAAAAGGAGTAAAGGTTTCTAAAGATACAGTTTTAGATACTGCTCATATGTTTAGAATTTTATCAATAAAATATTTGAGGCTTTATGATGGAGTTATAGAATTTTTAGAAGAATTAAAAAGAAAAAACAAAAAAATATATCTTTTATCTAATGCTCAATCACTCTTTACAGCTTATGAAATGAAAGTTTTAGATATAGAAAAATATTTTGATGGAATAATTTTTTCAGCAGACCTTGGAATATGTAAACCTGATGGACAATTTTATAATGCAATACTTCATAAATTTAATTTAAATAAAAAAAATTCTATCATGATTGGAAACGATTCTCTTTGTGATATTGAGGGAGCTTTCAATTGTGGACTAGATTCCCTTTATATTCATTCAAACCTTTCTCCAGATGTTAATAGCGAACTTAAAAGCACTTATTCTATATTAGATGGAGATTTTAAAAAAGTTTCTTCTATGATTTTGAAATAAAAGAGGTATACTTTATGGGAGTTTATTTTAATAAGATAACTAGTCTTTTAGATATGGCTGGATGTCCTAATAGATGTAAGCATTGCTGGATTGGACATTCTCCAAATGGGAATTTATCTATAAATGATTTAAAATATATGGCAGATTCTTTTAGTCCTTATACAGATAATCTTGAAATTTATAGCTGGTTTAGAGAACCTGATTTTAAAGATAACTACAAAGAACTTCTGGATTTAGAAAATAAATTAAGCAAAAATGCGAAACCTAAAAGATTTGAATTGTTAAGCTTTTGGAGAATAAATCGAGATTTAGAATATGTTAAATGGGCATATAATATTGGAGTTAAGAAATGTCAATTAACATTCTTTGGTCTTGAAGAAAAAACTGATTATTACATTGGAAGAAAAGGAGCTTTTAGAGAGTTACTTAAAGCAACTGAAATTCTATTAGAAAATAATATTTCTCCTAGATGGCAAATTTTCATAAATAAAGATAACATAGATGAAATATCAGAAGTTATAAAATTAAGTGAAAAAATGAAACTTAAAGAAAGATGCCTGAAAATAAATAATTCATTTGAACTTTTTATACACCAAGGAAGCTGTGATGGTGAAAATGAAAAACTTTATGATATAAGAATTACTTCTGATGATTTATATAAAATACCTGAAGAGTTTCACCATTTATTAGGAGTAGAAGAAAAAATTTTATTTAATGAACTTTTAAATGATAGCTCAACCATTGATTTAAGAGAAGAAGAACCAGTATTTTATGTAACAAAAGATTTTGATGTATATCCTAATATTACTTCAATTAACCCTTGGTTGTATTTAGGTAATTTAAAAACAGATGGAGTAAAAAAGGTTTTATTTAATTATAAAAACAATAATTCATTAGCTCAAAAAATTAGCTTTGAAGTTCCACTATGTAAATTGGCTGAAAAATGTGGAAATCCTAATAGCACAAAATTATTTAGTAAGGATGATTATCTTATTTATTTATTAAATCAATATTGTAAAAATTTATAATTTTATTCTATAGTATTATAAATCTTAGTAATAAAAATAGATTATTATCTTAATTTATACTCTTACAACATACAATCCTCCATTTAATGGTAAAAAAATGTTTTTTGTGTATATACTATATATATATCACTGTAATGGAGGTGTTTTTATATGAAAAAAACAAACATCTATACAATATTCGGAGTATTATTTAATATTATTTTCTTATTCGGAAATTGTACTAATTTACTTCCAGAGTTCATGAAAGGATTATGTGTTGGATTAGGCTTTACATTAATTTTCTTTGGAATATATTCTGAAAATCATAGTATATCCCAATTAAGAAATTATAAAAAAATGTTGTTTAATAAAATACTACCGAAATAGCTTATAAAATTATTTAAGAGAGGTAAATACCTCTCTTTTTATATCTTTTAACTATGATTTAATTAATACTATTAAACTTTATTTTAGTTTTTACTAAAGCTATTTTCATATATATCTATAAATGAAGATATAAATTTAGCCTGTTCTATTTCTTCTTTTGAACCAGTAGTAACTTGCCACCCATAAGTTCCATATGACTTATAATTCAACTGATTTATTGGTAATAAATTAAATTCTTTTCCAATAATTCTCAACCCATCTTTATAATCAGCTTTTAATTTTTTAAATGCTTCTTTTGGATTTTTTAATACTGCACATCCATATTTATTTGCCCCTATTTCAAATTCTTTTCCTCTGTCTAAAAAATAGTCTATATCAACACTTCCTTTTATATTATTTTGTCCAACAACATACTCCTTAGAATATTTCAAATCAGAAGTTTGATAATAAACTTTAAAATATACTAATGCTCCAATTACTATTAATATAGAAAATAATATTATAATAATTTTATGTTTATTTACTTTTATGAAAATCTCCCCTCTACCCTTTTATATGCATATTATAATCTTTCTTTACTGTATACCCATATTATACCAATAAAAAGATTAAGCTCAACAAAAATAATTATTTAATATAAAAAGAAAATATCATTACGATACCTTCTTTTAAGCCTTTATTATATTCTAATTGGATTAATTAAGCTTCTCTTATATTTTGTGCTCCTAGTACTTCATTTAATGATTCTGCCATAGTTGGGTGAGCATATATTTTATCTCTTAAATATGTGTATTCAACCTCCATATCCATAGCAATACTTATTAAATGAATAAGTTCGCTTGATTCTTCGCATATCATAGTTGCACCTAATATTTTTTTACTATCTTTATCTATGATTATTTTTATAAACCCATCTGTCTTTCCTATTTGTTTTGCTCTTGGAATAAACTTAGTTTCCATCTTAGCAACTAATACATTATATCCTTTTTCTTTTGCTTCTTTTAAGTTTAATCCTACTCTAGAAAATGCAGGGTCTATAAATAATGCACTTGAAACATTTTTTCTATCTATAGTTCTTCTTTTTTTCTTTCCATATAAATTATCTATTACTACACGATAATCATCTAAAGATATATAAGTAAATTGTGGACCACCATTTACATCTCCTAATGCCCATATATTCTTAACATTAGTTTCTAATTTATCATTTACTTTTATAAATCCTCTAGAATCTAATTCTATATTAGTATTTTCTAAATGTAATCCATCTGTGTTTGCGCTTCTACCAGTTGCAACTAATATTATATCACTAACAACTTCCTCTTCTTTATCACCTTTTTTATAGATTATCTTAGCTAATCCATCTTCTTCTTTTATTTCTTCAATTGAAATTTCATTTAAGAATTTAACATTTCTATTTTCTAATATCCTAACTATTTCTTCTACATCATCTTTATCTTCTTTAGGTAGTATTTCCTTAAAATTATTTATAACAGTTACTTCACTTCCAAACGAACTGTATATTCCTGCAAATTCTAATCCTATAAATCCAGCTCCTATTATAGTTAATTTTTTAGGTAATTCTTTTAAATTCATTAAGCTCTCATTTGTATAAACTATATTTGTATTTTCTATTCCTTTTATATTAGGAATAAAAGCTTTTGAACCTGTATTTATAAATATTTTCTTTCCTTCTAATACAATAGTTTCACCATTTTTCATTTTTACTTTTATAGTATTTTCATTTTCAAATGAACCTTCCCCTGTAAAAATGCTAACATTCTCATTATTATTTAATTTATTATAATTTGCTTCTCTTAAAGCTTTTGTTAATTTATTTTTTCCTTCTATTGCTTCTTTATATTTTAATTCTCTTTCACTATAATTAGAAATCTCTTCTCTTCTTACAATGCTAGATTTATTTTCTAAAAATTTTGTTGGTATACATGCTTTATTTATGCATGTCCCTCCATACATTTCTTCCCACTTTTCTATTAAGGCTACTTTTTCTCCTCTATTTCCTAAATCTCCTGCTAAAGTTTTTCCTGCTTTTCCAAATCCTATTATTATAGAATCAAATTTGTTTATCATATTAATCAATTCCTCTCTTTAATTTATTCGTTAATCTTTATAAACAATATAACAGGGAAAAAACACTTGCTCAATTAGGCACTTTTTTGTAACCACTATTTATCACAAGAAATATTACTATTACTCCAACATATCATTTTCTCCATAACTTCAAGAAGTGAAAGTCCTGATTCAGTTAAATAATAAGTTGATTCTACAGAGTTATTTATAGTTTTTTTATCATTAGTTATTATATTATTTTCTATTAATAAATCTAATTGCTGAGATAACATCTTTTTACTACAACCTTTTACTGCTCTTTGTAATTCACCAAATCTCATTTTTTTATCTTGTAATTCCCATAATATTACTCCAACCCACTTTTTTCCTAAAAGACTTGATAAGGCCTCTACTGGGCAATCATATATTATATTATCCATGTTATACATATCTAATCTCCCCTATATTCTAATATTTATTAATTAAAATTTCTTTATCTAATTTTAGTAATATTTTTAATTTATATAGATTTTCATATATAAATAAATTTTATCACATATACTTTTTATAAAATATTATTTATAACACTATTCTCCATACTTTTTATTATATTTAACCTCAACCTTTATATTTGGATACTTTTCACAAAATTGACTAATTACAAAATAACAACTTGGACAAGGCTCCCACTTCGTATATAAAGTAAGATTTCCCCTATCTTTTAAAATTTTCTGTTTTATTTTTTCATGGATTTCTTCTAATATTTTTTTCTCACTATCATTAATTCTATTATAACCAATACCTAATTCACCAAGTTTATTAACCTTTCTGCTTTTAAATCTACTTTTTTCTATAGGTATTACTTTACAATAATCTTCAATATCATTTTTTCCACTTATAGCTTTAAACTCTTTATTATCAAAGGTTGCTAAAGCAATATTTATAGAGTCTTGAAGAGCTAAGCTTTGATTTATATTAAAAATATCATCTTTATAATGTTCTATGTACTTATCTATACTTTTTATTAAACGATTCATTCTATTTATGTTGTTATTTAAATATTGATGATACTCCACAGAACCTTCTTTCGCTTTAATGTAGCTATAATTTATCTCTTTTGGTATTTTCATTTTTAATGTTTTTATTTTAGTTTTTTCATTATAACTTTCAATTACATTTTTACAATTGCCTAAAATCATTTTCTTTAAAAATTCTATATCTTTTGCAAAAAGGTATTTATCTTCTAATTCTTCTTCTAAAATTTCAAGTCTTTCTAATTCTTCTAAAGAAATTTTTCTTGAAACATTTTCTTTAGTTTTTTCTATAACTTCTATTATATGCTCTACATTATCTCTAGTACTTTTTTCTCTTTCATACTCTTCCCTATTTATATAAAGTTTTTTTATTCTCTTTAATTTTTCACATATAATTTCATGTTTATCTTCAAAAATCATTATCTTTTTTATATAATCAATAAAATCTTCTACATTATCAACTTTATAGGTTATATCTCTATTTAAGCATTTATCTAATCTTTCAAAAATATCATCATTAATATTAAAAACTTTTTTTACTTCGTCTTTAAATTTTTCTTTATCATTAGCTTTTATATTATAATTTTCATTTTTCAAAGCATTTTTTAAATCTTTTAAGTTACTAATTTTTATTCTATCTCTCTTACTAATCTTTAGTGCTGGATTTTCTATCATAAATACCTCTTTTTATAACTTAATTTACTATTTTCATATTATATCATATATAAATTAAATCAAAGGCATATACAAAAAGATGCCTAAAAGCAATTATTACTTTTAGACACCTTTTAAATTAATTATTTAAGTGCATTTTTTATATCTTCAACTATTAACTCTTCTGTTAAATGGTAACGTTCATATAATTCTTTTAATGGAACACTATTTGTAAATTCTTTTGTTGCTCCAAAGTTTAATACTTTCATATCTTTAGCACCATAGAATCTTGAAATCTTTTCTCCAAATCCACCATCAAGAAGTCCATCTTCTAAAGTTATTACTAAATCGTGATTTTCTGATAATTCATTTAGTAATTCTTCATCTATTCCACTTATAAATCTAGGATTTATTAATGTTGCATCAATTCCTAATTCTTCTTTTACTTTATTATAAACTTTTTCTCCAAGTCCATAGAAGCTTCCAAGTCCTATAATAGCAACTTTACTTCCTTCTTTAACTTTAACGAATTTATTTAAGTTAGAGAAATCAGCTTCAACTTTAACTCCAGTTGATACTACTGCTGTATTAGGAACACGTATTACTACTGGATGCTTATCTTGTTCTATTCCCCAATCTAACATAGCTAAATATTCTTCTTTGTTAGTTGGTGCAAGGTAAACTATATTAGGAATGTTTGATATTAATGGAATATCAAATAATCCATGGTGAGTTACATCTGCTCCTGTTATTCCTCCACCATAAACTAAAATTACTGCTGGATTATTATTTATAGCAAGGTCATGTGATAATTGGTCATATGATCTTTGTAAGAATGTACTGAAGAATGCAGCTACTGGTTTAGCTCCTTGTGAAGCCATTGCTGAAGCAAATGCTACTGCATGTTCTTCTGCTATACCAACATCTACATATTGGTCTTTAAGTTCTTCTCTAAAAGGAATAAATCCTAATGGAGCAGGAGTAGCAGCTGTTATTGCTACAATCTTTTTATCTTTTTTTGCTTTCTCTAATAAAAATTTACTTGCTGCACTTGCATAAGTTTCATTTGTATTCATAGCTCTTGGTTTATTAGTTTTTGGATCAAATGGCATTATATAATGGAAAGGTTCTTTATCTTTTTCTGCCTCTTCATGTCCTTTACCTTTTACAGTGTACATGTGAACAAGTACAGGATGGTCTGCATCTTTAACCTTTTTAAAAGTTTCGATTAAATCTTGAATATTATGTCCATCTTTAACAAAATGATATTCAAATCCTAAAGCTTTAAAAAAGTTATTTTCAGCTTTTCCTTCTGTTTCTCTAAGCTCTTTTAAGTTTTGATAAAGTCCACCATAGTTTGGTGCAATAGACATATCATTATCATTTACAACTACTATTATATTATTTCCTGATTCAACAGCATTGTTTAATCCTTCATAAGCTTCTCCACCACTTAAAGAACCATCACCTATAACTGCTATAATATTTTCATTTCCACCTTTTACATCTCTAGCTTTAGCTAATCCACAAGCTAAACTAACTGAAGTTGAAGTGTGACCTATTGTAAAGAAGTCATGTGGACTTTCATGTTGTGAAGTATATCCTGTAATAGATTTATATTCTTCTGGATTTATAAAAGCATTTTTTCTTCCAGTTAACATTTTGTGTATATAAGATTGATGAGATACATCATATACTATTTTATCTATTGGTGAGTTAAATACATAGTGCATAGCTATAGTAGCTTCTACCATACCTAAGTTTGGTCCAAAGTGTCCACCTGTTGTAGTTACTTTTTTTATTAAAACTTCTCTTATTTCACTTGCTAATGTATTTAATTCTTCATTACTAAGTTCTCTTAAATCTTTTGGTTCATTTACTTTATTTAGTACGTTTAATGTCATATAATTTCCTCCTATACTATTTCTAAAGTTATCTTTCTGTAACTTAGTATACTCCTTGGAGCTAACTCTAAGTCAATAATTATTATTTTAATATTTTAAAAACTCAGTTCTTAATTTATACAAATATATAAATATAAAATTTACCTCATAGAAATGTCTTTAGTATAATTTCATTTATAAATTCTTTATGGAAAATTATATTATTCTTTTTAAATCACTTTAATTTACATATTAATAATTAATTCAATTTTAAAAGAAATTTTTCTTATTAATACTAATATATCTAAATAATAAAAAAAGAGAGAGCAAACTTCCCTCTTCATTTATGCTCTAATAATTAAACACCTTTTTCAAACTTAATAAATTCAGTTCCTTTAAAACTTAATTTCCCCTTAGTTCCTTTATTTAATCTCTTAAACTCTTCTTTTCCCACAGAAAACTCTTGTTGTCTACCATTTGCATCTTCAAAAACTATATAATATTCATTTTCTAATATTTCTTTATTATCATTAGATTTTTTAGAACTATTACTTTCTTTCCTTTTAGAAATTACCTTTGCTTTTGTAGAAATATCAGTCTTTTTATACTTATAAGAATCTTTAACACTTATGACCATTAATATCATGAGAAATATTAATGTTATAACTAACAAAATTTGAATAACAATTACCCCCTCATAAACAAATTCTTAATCCCTTTTGATAGTATTTCCAGATTATTCTACCACTTTAAAATATGTTATTCAATCTACTTTTATTTAGTAACCTTAGAAAATAAATATATAAATAATAAAAAGTGCCTAAAATTTTAGACACTTTCAATTTATTATTTTACAAATCTATCAGAAACATATCCTATATTTCCATCACTAGCTTTTACTTTATAATAAGCTCCTGACATACCTAGGATTTCAACTCTTTCACCATTATTTAAATGTTCTATATCACCTGAATGACTATTTGCATCTATATGCAATATAGCTTTTTTCGTACTACTATTAAAACTTATAAATCCGTATTTACCTGTTTGCTCCTTTTGAACATTTTCTTTATGCTCTGGTTCCTTTGGTTTATGCTCTTGAACTCTTTCTGCATTATTTTGATTATTTGTTTTGTGTTCTACTTTAGAAGCATTATTATTTGTTTTATGTTCTACATTAGTAGCCTTTTTAGGTTCATTATTTTTTACATCGTTATTAACTTTAGTAGTAGTAGAATTATCTATATTTTCATTACTCTTTGAGCTATCACTATTTGTATTAGCATTTGTATTATTATCAGCAGTTTTAGTGCTATCATTTGCAGTATTATCAACATTTTTATTAGTATCATTTGAGTTATTAGCTACATTATAATTTTCATCTACCTTTGTATTAACAGTAGCTTTTCCACTATCAACTGTACTTTGTTGATTAGACGAACCTGCTATATATCCCCAAAACATTATAAATATTAAGAAACTTATAATTCCTAATAATACCTTAGATTTCTTTTTATACTTTGACTTTATAATAAAGAAAATTCCTATAGGCCAAAATATAATAAAGCATATTATTTTTATTAATTTTTTTAGTTTATTCATATTTCCCCCCAAATATATAAATTTTATTGTAATCCCCAATGTATCTTATCACAATATATAAATTTGTAAATTTTAAATATTAAACAAATTTTTAGAACATAATTTAATTTATTAATTGTTTTATATTTGAAGGAAAATTTTTCTGAAAATATATAAGTCTATATCTTTTTTATTTTAAAACCTCTTAATTTATCAACTTATTTTTATATTATTAAATATTTATTTATAACTTTCAATATTTAGAAATTTATTCTATAATTAAGGTAATAAAAAAAAGGTATAAAAGGGGAAGATTATGAATTATCAAGAAGAAAACAGAGTATCAATGTTATTCCCATTAATTGCTTTTGTTCCTAATTTAATTATCAACATGCTAGCTATTTTTTGGAGAATGAACTTATCAAGATTACTATTAAACATTCATAATATAGTTAGTTTTACATTATTTACTTGTATCATATTAACTTTTATGATTTTTGCAAATCCGCTTAATATATTTAACTTTGATGAGATAGAATATTCAAAAGAAAAAACTTTACCTTATAGAGTATTTCTTATAATTTTAGTTTTATATACACTTTCAACATTTGTTATATTTGCTAATATGAGAATTATAAGTATCTCTTCTGGCATAATGACATATTCTTTTTATACAATTTTGCATTTAAAAAGACTTGAATTTGCTAAGGCTAAAAGAGATGAATATAAAACTAGATTTCAAAAAAAGATGTCTGGACTTTCTGAAGAATCAGGAGATAGAAATATTTTTTGGAGATATAAACTTTGGTTTTCTCCAAGAGTAAAACTTCCTATGAATAGAAGATTGCCTCCAAATATCTTTGGTTTTATATTAATTATTTTTTTCTTTTTCAGAAATGAAGCTAGAACTATAACTATAATAGGAATTATTTATTCAGTTTATTTTATAATAACTATAATTGAATATTTGACCAGTCTTTATACAGAAACAAAAGGTTATTGCACTGAAATTTATAGCTTTAATAAAAGAGGTTTAGAGTACTGGACAATTACAGTAATTGATTATAAAAATAAAAGAGAATTACATTTTACAACTTCTCATAGACCTTATTTTGAAGCTGGTGATTATGTAAGAGTTGTATCTACTATGTTTACTAAAAGAATAGTAACTTTTTCTAGTACATCTGAAAAAACTTATTAAATTATATATTTTTATTTATAAACTTTACTTGTTTTTATTTTTAAATATAATCACTTTTTAATAAGAATATTTCAAGAAGATTTAATTTATAAAATTAATTAAAAAGGCTGTCCATAAGACAGCCTTTTTTAATATCTAATTATCCTATAGATTATAATACTCTTCTAGCATTTGTGTATGGATATAATGGCATTGTAGTTACATAAGCTCCTGTGTGAGGTGCTGCTATTATTTCTCCATTACCAATGTACATAGCAACATGGTAAGCTGGATCTCCCCAGAATACTAAGTCTCCTGGTTGTAAATCTCCTTTTGCAACTGGTGTTCCACATTCTTGTTGTTCAGCAGCAGTTCTTGGTAAACTTACTCCTTCAGCTCCAAATACATATTGCATTAATCCTGAACAGTCAAATCCACTTGGGCTTTCTCCTCCCCAAACATATGGAACTCCTATGAACTGTTCTGCTTCTGAAATTACAGCTTGTGCACTTGCACTTGCTTTTGCTCCATTTGGTACATATTGAGTGTTTCCAGCTGTGCTCTTAACAACATTTCCACTAGCTGTTGAAACTATCATTGTTGAACCTTGTTTTGAATTTGAACTATTTGAGTTTGAACTACTTGAATTTGAGTTTGAACTTGAGCTTGATTTTGCACTTGAGCTTGATTTTGAGCTATTTGAGCTTGATTTTTGTGCTGAACTATTTTCTTTAGCTTGTTTTTCAGCATCAGCTTTTAAAGCAGCTTGTACTTGTTGTTTTTGTAAAGCTATTTCTTGTGCTGAATCTTTAGCTATTGTATCTTTTATTGAACTTAATAGTCCTTGTTCTTGATTTTTAGCACTTTGTTCTGCAGCTAAGTTACTTGCTATTTTATTTTTTGAAGCTTGTAAAGTGTTTACGTTGTTTTGTAAACTATCTTTTTCGCTTTGTAATTGACTTTCTTGGCTTTGGATTTGTTTTAAAATCTTTTGGTTACTTTGATTTATGCTATATATATCTTGTAAATTTGTTACTATTTGTGAGAAACTTTTTCCTGAGAAAAGAACGTTTAAGTATGCTAATAAACCATTGTTTGCATATCCTTGTTCATAAAGTCCCTTTATTTCTTGATTCATTTTTTCTTTATTTGCATTTAATTGTGCTTGTGTATTTGAAATTTGTGTTTGAAGTGATGCAATATTATTGTTAGCTTCTGCAATTTTATTATTAAGGCTTTGTGATTCCATCATACTATTTTGAATTTGGTTATCTAACTTTTCAATTTGTTCTTGAGTCTCTATAGCCTTTTGTTGTTGTTGTGCTTTATCTTCACTAATAGCTTGTACAGTATTTGGTGTATCTGCAAATGCAGTAGTAATTCCTGAGAACATTGATGCAGACATAGTAATTGCAAATATTAACGCTACTAATAATTTTTTCTTCATAATTTAAAAACTCCCTTATCTTATCTATCGTTTAATTCATACGAAATCAATTTCATTTCAAAAAAATTTATGTCAATTTGTTATCATTTTAATCTCAAATAACTTTTCATATGACACTAATTTTTCAATTTTTTTCATTTATTCTTCATTTGTTTTTTTATACGTTCATTACGCATATATTTATAATACAACTTTCTAAAAAGAATTTCTTTTGTTTTTTAATATTTTTATTAAAACCTAAACTTATGTTAACATTGTTAACTTTTTATCTTTATTTTGTAAGTTTTTTGTAATAAAATCTTAATTTTCTACTTTTTTCACCTAAAATTTTGAAGTTTTCATTAACAAAAAAAGTCAGGTAAATCCTGACTTTTATTTAATATTTTATATAGCTTATATATTTAAAAATTGGATGTTTTTCACTAAATCTTTATAAACTATTTTATCATTGATTCTATATTTTCAGTTTTTCTGATTTTACCCATTCTAGGGAATATATTTTTAGTTACAAAATCATGTTCTTCTTTTGATAATGCTGTCATTGCATCTTCAACAAAAATTTGGTTATATCCTCTTTGATATGCTTCTCTTGCAGTAGTATCTACTCCAATTCCAGTTGAAATACCACAAAGAATTATGTTTTCAATTCCACGTCTTCTTAATTGTAAATCTAAATCTGTTCCATAAAATGCTCCCCATTGTCTTTTTGTAATGTAATGAGCTTTATCTATTCCTTTTAATTCAGGAATATATTCATCCCATCCTTCAGGACGAACAAAATTATTTCCACTTAAATCTGTTTTTGGATTTGGCATATCTTTACCATCTGTAGTTGAAACTCTTACAAGAACTACAAATCCACCTTTTTCTTTTACTACATCTATTAATTTATTAGTATTTGAAACAACTTCTTTACCTGTATAAGGATTTAAATCTCTATTTACAATTCCATCTTGTAAATCTATAACTACGAGTGCGGTTTTTTCTCCTTTAATAAAATCTTTTTCATTAGTTAAGTTTGTTTCAGCCATCTTAAACTCTCCTTTTCTTTTGTTTATATTTTTATAAAACTCTAAAATTTTATAATAAAATTTATTTTGACGATCCTTTATTAATTTTTTTATAAACTTTAAAATAAACCCAAAGTGCATTTAAAAATAACAATGTGCTTGTAACAAAGAATACATATCTTATTCCTAAAAACGATGATATTTGTCCCCCTAAAACTGATCCACCAAATGTTCCTAAATATTGAGCTGAAATACTAAATCCAAATACTCTACCTGTAAGTTCATTTGGTGTAATTCTTTTAATTAAAGTATTTACAGCTGGAGTTAATCCTCCAAAAGCTAGTCCTAATAAAAATCTTAGCCCCATAAGCTGCCAAGGATTTTTTACAAATGCTTGAGGAATATAAATTATTCCCGCTATAATTAATGAAATTAGTATTACTTTTTCTACTCCAACTTTGTTTGATAACTTTCCAAGTCTTGGCGCTGAAATTATATTCGCTAAACCTGAAGCAGAAAAAACAACACCTGCTATTACTGCAACATCTTTAATATGATTACATAATTCTGACACATAAACTGTTATAATTGGTTCTATGGAATATAGTGATAATGATAATACAAATGCTGTTAAAAGCATTGTAAGAGTTAAACCTCTCTGTGGAAGAGTATTCCACAATTCTTTTGTACTAAATTCCATTTTTTCGTTGCGTACAAAATCTTCTTTTATAAATAATAAAGTTGTTATAAATGCAATAAATAATAATCCACCAGTTATAAAAAATACATTTCTAAAACCAAAAGTATCTCCTATAAATCCTCCAAAAGTTGGTCCAAGTAAAGAACCTGCAATATTTGCTGTTGAAAGAATTCCTAAAGCCCATCCAGCTTCTTCATTAGTAGTTTGAGTTGCAATTAAAGTAGTACAAGCTGTACTAAATCCTGTTATAACCCCTTGAAGTAATCTAAGTCCTATAAGTTCATATACATTACTAACAAACCCCATAGAACCGACTATTATTGACATTCCAAGACTTGCTCTTAAAAGCATTGGTTTTCTACCAATTTTATCAGCTGCTTTCCCCCATATTGGTGAAAATATAGCTGAAACTACAAAGGTTATTCCAAAAGCTAATCCAGAAAGTTGTTCAATTAATCCTGTATTATGTACTCCAAGCTTATTTATGTAAATAGGTAATATAGGTGCAATTTGACTCATTCCAATTCCTGTTACAAACATTCCAAACCAACAGAACCATAAGTTTCTTCTCCACATTTTCATAAATAAAACTCCTTTCTACTCAAAAAATTATAAACTATGTTTTGTAGTTTGTAAACTATACTTTATAGTTTATAAGTTATATTTTATAGTTTGTTTAATATTATATATTATGCTAAAATATTTTATAAAGTTAGTACTACTCTATTTTAGATAGCAATAGGAGTGATAAAATGTCACAAAAAAATATTTTAACTAAACAAAAAAGAAATTTAACTAAACAAAAGATTATTGAAGTTACTTTTGAATTAGCTGATGAAATAGGTTTAAATAAAGTAACTTTTCAAAAAATAGCAGAAAAATTAGGAATAAAATATCCTTCTTTATATAATCATTTTAAAAATATGGAGAATCTTAAATTAGAAATGACAATCTCTAGTTTAAATAGATTAAATAGTATCCTAACTCAAGGTTTAATTGGGAAAAGTGGCGAAGATGCAATAAAAGAATTTTCTAAACTATATAAAGAATTTGCTTTTGAAAATAGAACAGCATATGAGCTTTTTATAAGCACAAGAACTACAGGAAATGAAGAGTTTTTTAATTTAGCAAGAGAAACTTTTACTATAATCTTTCAAATTTTAGGTTACTATACTAATGACAGAGTATATCTTACACATAAAAGCAGAGCATTAAGAAGTATGCTGCATGGATTTATTTCTTTATATTTCTTTGGATACTTCAAAAATGATATTGATTTAGAAGAAAGTTTTGAATTTTTAGTGGAAGATTTTATTTATTCTTTACCTAGAATTTCTGAAAAAAATTAGCAATATATAAAGTAAAGAGCATTAAGATAAAATATCTTAATGCTCTTTTTAATATTTTAATTGTTGTTGAATCTAGCTTTTATTTATAACTCTTCCCCATTTGTTTCTATAACTTTCTTATACCAATAGAAACTCTTCTTTTTACTTCTATTTAATGTTCCTTTTCCTTCATTGTCTTTATCTACATAGATAAATCCATATCTTTTTTTCATTTCTCCAGTTCCTGCACTGATTAAATCAATACATCCCCATGGAGTATATCCCATTAAGTCAACACCATCAATTTCTACTGCTTTTTTCATTTCTTTTATATGTTGTCTTAAATATTCTATTCTATAATCATCATTAATACTTCCATCTTCTTCAACCTTATCTACTGCTCCTAATCCATTTTCAACACAGAATAGTGGAATTTGATAACGGTCATAAAGGTTATTTAATGAAATTCTAAATCCTTTAGCATCTATTTGCCATCCCCATTCTGAGGCTTCTAAATAAGGATTTTTAACTCCACCTAACATATTTCCTTTAATTTCATCTTGGTCATTTTTATCTGATGATTGAACTAAAGTCATATAATAACTAAATCCTATGAAATCTACTTTTCCTTCTCTTAAAATTTCTTCGTCTCCTTCTTCCATTTTAAGTTTTACATTATTTCTTTCTAAGAATTTTTTAGCTTTATTTGAATAATATCCTCTTGCATGAACATCTGAGAAATAATATGTGTTATCCATAAATTCATTTGAAAGTTGTACATCATCTGGATTACAAGTTTTTGCATAAGATTGTGGATAAAGAATCATACATCCAATTTTAAAATCTTTATTTATTTCATGTCCTAATTTAACTGCTTTTGCACTTGCTATTAATTGATGATGAGCTGCTTGATAGCAAACTTGCATTTTATTTTCGCCTTCTTTAAATTTTATTCCTGCTGGAATAAATGGATGTAATGCTACTACGTTTATTTCATTAAATGTCATCCAATACTTAACTTTATCTTTATATCTATTAAAAATAACTTTGCAATAATTTAAATAGAAATCTACTAATTTTCTATCTCTCCATGAACCATACTTTGTTACTAAACCATATGGCATTTCATAATGTGAAATAGTAACTACAGGCTCTATTCCATATTTTAAACATTCATCAAAAAGATTATCATAGAATTTTAATCCTTCTTCATTTGGATCTTGTTCATCTCCATTCGGAAAAATTCTTGTCCAGTTTATTGATGTTCTAAAACATTTAAATCCCATTTCAGAAAATAATTTTATATCTTCTTTATATCTATGATAAAAATCTATAGCTTCATGTGATGGATAATATTCTCCTTCTATTATTCCATCAGTATATCTTCTTGCCTTTGTATAAGAACCTGCTGTTGCAACATCTGCTGTGCTAAGCCCTTTACCATCTACATTATAAGCTCCTTCACATTGGTTAGCAGCTACTGCTCCACCCCATAAAAATCCTTCCTTAAAACTCATCTTATAACACCTCTTCTTTCTAATAGAAAAATACCTTAATAGTTAAATTTCATTATAAACTCTCTCCATTTGTAATTATAACATTTTTATACCAATCAAAGGATTTCTTTTTGCTACGTTTTAAAGTTCCATTTCCTTCATTATCCTTATCAACATAAATAAATCCATATCTTTTTTTCATTTCTCCAGTACTTGCACTTACAAGGTCAATACATCCCCAAGGAGTATATCCTAAAAGTTCTATTCCTTCTTCAACCGCAATTTTCATTTCTTTTATATGCTCTCTTAAATAATCAATTCTGTAATCATCATTAATGCTTCCATCTTCTTCAACCTTATCAACTGCTCCTAGTCCATTTTCAACTATCATTAATGGAATTTGATAACGGTCATATAAATCTCTCATTGTAACACGTAATCCTATAGCATCAATTTGCCATCCCCATTCTGAAGCTTTTAAATATGGATTTTTTAGAGAATCAAATATATTAGCTTTACAATTTCCTAATACCTCTGGATCTGTACTTGTACATCTAGAAGAATAATAAGAGAATGCATAATAATCTACTGGATATTTTTTAATTATTTCCTCATCTCCTTCTTCCATTTTTATATCAATTCCTTTTTTCTTAAAATAAGCTTTTATATAACTTGGATATTCTCCTCTTACATGTACATCTCCATAAAAATAAGCTGCTCTATTATCATCTTGTGCTTTTATAATATCTTCTGGCTTACATGAATATGGATAAACACTACCTGATGCTATCATACAACCAATTTTATTTTCTTTATCTACTTCATGACCAATTTTAGTTGCTAAACTACTTGCAACAAATAAATTATGAGAAGCTCTATAAATTATTTCTTCTTTATTTTCTCCTTCTTCTATAATCAATCCTCCACCTAAAAATGGAATATGTTGTATCATATTTATTTCATTGAAAGTTAGCCAATACTTAACTTTTCCTTTATATCTATTGAAAAGAACTGTTGCATAATTTACAAAAAAGTCTATACACTTACGATTTTTCCATCCACCATAATTAGTAGCTAAATATAATGGTGTATCAAAATGACATATTGTAACTATTGGTTCTATTTTATATTTTAATAATTCATCAAAAATATCATCATAGAATTTTAATCCTTCTTCATTTGGCTCTTTTTCATCTCCATTTGGAAAAATTCTTGGCCATGAAATTGACATACGGAAACTCTTAAATCCCATTTCAGCAAATAACTTAATATCCTCTTTATAATGATGATAAAAATCTATTGATTCATGACTTGGATAAAAACCATAATCTGTTTCTAAAGCTTTCTTTGGATTAAAAAAAGCCTCAAAACGTTCCTTTCCTGCTGGAATTATATCAACTAAAGACATACCTTTTCCATCTTCTTTATAAGCACCTTCACATTGGTTTGCAGCTACTGCTCCACCCCATAAAAAACCTTCTTTAAAACTCATATCTATTCCTCCCTTTTTTATAAAGGAGATTTAACTCTCCCTTATTTTTTTATTTATATTTTAATATTAAATCATTCAATCTAGTTAATTTATTAAATTACAACATTTAATAAAGCTTCTTCAAAAGCTATATCTTCTGACTTAGATTCAATCACTTCTAAATAGTTTTGTGAATTTGTTACAATAACCGGTGTTATAACTTCAAAGCCTTCATTTTTTATAGCTTCAACATCAAATTCTAATAATAATTGTCCTTTTTTAATTTTTTCCCCTTGCTTAACTTTTGCATTAAAATGCTTTCCTTCTAATTGAACTGTGTCCATACCAATATGAATTAATATTTCTGCTCCTGAATCTGAAGTAATTCCTATTGCATGTCCTGTTGGAAATAAAGTTGTTAAAACACCATCTACAGGTGAAACTACTTTTCCTTCATAAGGTAATACTGCTACCCCTTTTCCTAAAGCTCCTCCTGCAAAAGCTTCATCTTTTACTTCTGATAGAGGAACTAATTTTCCAACTAAAGGACTTCCTATAACTTCTTTAGCTAGTAATTCATTTTCTACCTTTTTATCTTCTTTAACTTCTTCTACTTCCAATGTTTCTTTATATAAAATCATTGTTAATATAAAACTAACTACCATTCCTACTGCTGTTGCTATAATTGCACTTATAACTTTGCTTGCATCTCCATTTGCAGGATTTATAAAGTTAAAGAAACCAAATACTCCAAGGCCTCCCATTATATATCCTTTTATTTGGAATAATCCGATTAAAGCTCCTCCAATAGCTCCTCCAATACAGCTTATTATAAATGTTTTTATTCTTGGAAGAGTTATTCCATATATAGCAGGTTCAGTTACTCCAAAGAATCCTGAAATTATTGATGGTATTGCTAATGTTTTTAACTTCTTATCTTTTGTTTTAATAAATATAGCCATAACTACTGCTGTTTGAGCAAATGATGCTACAAAAGATAAAGCTAAAATTGTATCAAAGCCTTGAGTTGATAAATTTAAAATTCCAATTGGAATAAGTCCCCAATGTAATCCAAATATAACTAATGCTTGCCATAAACCTCCAAGTAATAATCCTGCAACAATTGGTGAGAACTCATAAACTGCAAGTGTTCCTGCTCCTATAAGCTGACTTGCCCAAGTAGTAATAGGTCCAATAACTATAAATGTTAATGGTACAATAACTATTAAAGTACATAATGGAACTAAGAAAGTTTTAACTACATCTGGAATTATTTTTTTGAATAAATTTTCAACTTTTCCTCCAAAATAAGTTGCAACTATAACAGGAATAACACTTGATGTATAATTCATTAAAATAACTGGTATTCCTAAAAACGTCATATGAACTGGTGACTCTATAAGAGTTCCTTGGAATAATGTATATAAAGGCTGTCCACTTATAGCTGATACCATAGTTGGATATACTAAAGCAGCTCCTATACTCATACCTAAGAATTGATTTGTTTTAAATTTCTTAGATGCAGTGTACCCTAAAAATATTGGGAAGAAATAAAACAATGAATCTCCAATAGCTTGTAACATTTGATAAGTTCCTGATTCAGGAGTAAGCCATCCTAATGCTAAGAATAACGCATTAAATCCTTTTAACATTCCTGTTGCTGCAAGGAATCCTAAAGTTGGAGCAAATATTCCTGAAATAACATCTATAAGCTTATTAAATGGATTCATCTTTTTTTCTTCTACATTGTCATTTTGAGAAAAATTAAAGTTTCCAACTTCCATAACTGCATTAAAAACATCTGGAACATGATTTCCTATAACAACTTGATACTGTCCACCACTTTGAATTACAGTAACAACTCCATCCATTTTCTTTAATACATCTGTATTTGCCTTGCTTTCATCTTTTAGCTTAAAACGTAAACGAGTAATACAATGAGTTAAACTACTAACATTCTCTTTTCCACCTACATTTTTAATTATGTCTTTTGACAATTTTTCATATTTCATAATACACCTCTCTAAATTTATTTTTTTATATAAAAAAGCGAGCCCAAAAAGATAGAATATAAATTTTATTCCATCTCCTTTGGTCTCGCCTGCTTTACCAGTAACAATCCTTTTTTATTAAATTCTTAATCAGTAATACGTTGTATGTGAAGTATTAAATATAATTGCTCTTCTTCAGTTAATTTTTCATTTAAATATTTTTCTATTTTTAACATACATTCATATGCTTTTTTATATTTTTCTTTAACTTGCTTTAATAAAAACTCTTCTTTCTTTTCTTCATTTTCTTTTCTGTTTTTTAATCTCTTAAAGAAGAATCTTAAGTGAGTTACAAACCTTTCATAACTTAAAGACTTTTCATCTAACACAATTCCATAAGAATATTTAACAAGATTCAGTATATCCTGTATCATTTTTGTTTGATTTGCTATATCTGAAACATTTTCAAATGAATTATTTACTTGAGCATTTATTAAATGAAGAGCAATATTACCTGCTTCTTCTTCTGATAAGTAAACTCTCAATTCATCATTAATTGCTTGGACAGCTTTAAGTCCTACACTATATTCTTTAGGATAAAACTTTTTAATTTCCCAAATTAACGCATTTGGTCTTGTTATTCCCTCTTTATAGAGTTTTATTGTGTTACTTACATGGTCTGTAAGAGTAACATATATATAATCATTTAATTCAACTTTAAGTGTATTTTTTGCATATTCAACAATATCATAACAAATTGATATATGTTCTGATGGAATATGTTCTAATAATAATTTAAATCTTTCAGAAGCTTCTTTTTCTTTAAGTATAAAAGTTTTTTCTACTTCTTTCTCTTCTAGCTCCTGACCAACACTTTTTTTAAATGCTATTCCACATCCCATAGCTACAATTTCACGATTAGATAAGTCTTTAGCTAATACAGCATTATTATTAAATATCTTTTTTATTATCATTATATCCCCCCTTTATAAATTTCCTATATAGAAGATTGTCCAATTATAATTCAAAATATATCTATATAAAATAAAAAACCTCAAGTAATCAAAAGAAATTTATAAAATATCTTTTCATTATTTAAGGTCTCGCCTGATCGAATCAGTAACAATCGCATATAAATTTGTAAACGTTAACTCACTATTATAATAACTTGTCTATTTATATTTGTCAATAATTTTTTAACATTTTTTCCAAAAATATTTATACAAATAATTTCATTAATATAAGAGAGTCTATATTATATTTATAGTATAGACTCTCAAGTTTTAATAATTTTTATAAAGCTTATTATTAACAATCTGAACCTTGCATAATGAATTATGAAATTTTATTTAACCTCAAATTACTTCTTTTATATAAAGCACTTTCTAATAATTTTTATTTTTATATTTCTAAAGCTATTTTTACTTACTATATTTCAAAATAAATTTCCCCATTTCAATTGCACAATCTTCACTTTGTGGATAAACTCCCACATTATCTCCATAAGCATGTCCAAAACCTTTATATAATATAATTTCAGTTTGGATACCTGCTTTAGTAAGCTTACTTGCATAAGCTAAACATTCTGGTTTTAAAAAGTCATGCTCTCCAACTGTAATAAAAGTTGGTGGAAGTCCTTTAGGATTCATAATGTATGGACTTAAATATTTGTTTTTAATATCTGAAGTTCCTAAGACAGCTCCTAAAGTATTTGATAATCCTTTAAAAGACTCTAGCATAAGATTTATTCCAAGTTTATATTTATCTGCAATTTCATAATCATCTATACTCCATTTAAAGAATTCATCTTCAACATTTGCCATATTTAAAGTTGGATAAAGTAAAAGTTGTCCTTTTACCATTCCTCCTCCATTTTCCACATCTTTTGTAGTACAATATTGAGCTAAATTTCCACCAGCACTATCACCAGATACAAAAATATTGTTTTTATCTCCTCCAAATTTTTCTGCATTTTCATAAACCCATTTTAATACAGAATAACAATCCTCGTGTCCTGTTGGATAAGGATTTTCTGGACATAATCTATAATCTACTGATACAGCTAATATATCTGTATTTTCAACAATTAGCTTTACTAATTCTTCAACAACATCTGGTGAACCTGCAAAAAATCCTCCTCCATGAATGTAATAAAGAACTTGAGCATTTTCTTTTAAAGTTTCTGATTTATAAATACGTATAGGAATTTCATATCCATCATTTGCCTTTACTTTTTCATTAATTATTTCTATATTTTTTTCAACCATTGGATGGCTCTTAATTCCATTAAATAAAGCTCTCATTTCAGTAACTGACTTCTCTTCTTCTTCAAACTTTCCATTTTCTTTATACATTTTTTCCATCATTTCAATTTGAGATTTCATATCATTATAAAGACGAAGGTCCATTCCACCTTTTTCATCACTATCAGGTAAATTCTTAACTAAAACCTCTACCCCATTAATGATAACCTTTTCTTGTTTTTCAATAATCTTGTCCAATAATTCTTTAGAATACTTTCTAGCCATTTCTAAATTCCCCTTTATTCTCTAAATTAATATTATATTTTTTTAAAACCTAAATTCTAATATTTAAAATCTAAAATAGACTCTATAATTAAATAACTACAACTTTAGAGTTATTTAACTTAAAATATTATCTAATCTTCAGAAAATTGAAGATAATAATTATATAAAGCTCCAATTAAATTAGAGTCATTATAATGCTTACAAGTGTCCACTACTGCATGTGGAATATCAAATGGAATCTTCTCATATATTTTCTCTAAATTTTCTTTAATCTTTTCTAATAAAATTGGTTGTTTTGAAATTCCCCCACCAATTAGAATTTTTTCTGGGTCTAAAATACATTGAAGATTATATATTTGCATTGCTATATTAGTAGTAAACTTTTCAAGTATCTCTAATACATCAGAATCCCTTTCTTCAATCATTGAAAAAACTTTATATCCATTTAAAGATTTAATATCTATATTCTTTTTCTTAGAAACTTCATTTATAAGTGCAGAAGTACTTCCTGTAAGTGCAAATACACTACTAAAATCTAAATGTTTTGTATCTTGCATTATAAAAGAAAATTCACCAGCAAAAAAATTATTTCCTTTATGGATTTTTCTATCCTTTATTATTCCTCCACCAATTCCAGTTCCTAAAATCATAACAACTCCATCTTTACAGTTTTTTAGATTTCCCATCCAAACTTCTGCTAATGCAGCACTTTTCCCATCATTTTCAACAGAAACTGGTACATCTATATGCTCATGAATTTTATCTATTATATTAACATTTGCATTATAGTCTAAAGCTCCTGGTGAATAAATTTGTCCTATTTTTGTATCAATATTTCCTGGCATACTTATAGCAATACCATTAACCTCATCTTTAAGCGAATTGTATAATTCAGTTATTTTTTTCATTAAACTTTCTATACTATCTAAAGGTGTAGAAAATTCTCCCCTTTGAAAAATTTTTGCCTCTTTGTCCATAACAGCATACTTTATTAAAGTACCACCAATATCTAAAACTAATTTTTTCATTAGCCTATCTCTCCTCTCAAATATAAAAATTAAACGCACACTTTAAAAATAAGTATGCGTTTTTACCTTAGTTAAAGGTTATCATTTTTTATTTAATTATTGTTGTTATTTTTTGTCTTCTTTAATGTCATTTTTTAATTCTTTTATATATTTCCTATATTTACTCGGTGTCATTCCATACTTTTCTTTAAAAATATTTATAAAGGATTTTACATTTGAAAAGCCATGAATAGCTGAAATATCTTTAATATTTTCATCAGTTTTTATTATGTTTTCATAAGCTTTGTTAAGTCTATAATTACTTAAATAAACTTTATATGTAACTCCAAACCATTGATGAAACTTTCTAGAAAAATACTCTTTGCTCATATAAAACTTTTTAGCCATATAATCTAAAGACAAGCCCTCTTTATAATTTTCATTTATATAAGTTAAAATTTCCTTTTGCCTTTCCCTATACTTAAATCTCTCATCTTGAATAGTAACTTCTTCACTTATACAGTTAGAAAATAAAATATATAAAATTTCATAAAGATAAGAGTTTATCTTTAAATAATCTAATTCCTTTGGATTTAAAAAATATTCTTTTATATCCAAAAATATTTCAATTAGCCTGTCCTTTTTTAAACCTACTTTCTTAATATCTAATCTTACATTATCAAAATTAGGATAAACATTTTTTATAAAATCATAAGACATAATCAAGATTACTCCACTACTTATTTTGCCTTTATCTTTTTCAAACTCATGCACATCTCCACTATTTACAAAAACAAATTCATTTTTTTTAACGGAAATAGGCGTGCCATTTATTCTTCCATTGATTTCACCTTCAGTAACTAGAGTTAGCTCCATACTTCTATGCCAATGAGGTGATATATAGGAATAATAATCTATATTATAGCTTTCATTATCAATGTACCATATAAATGCAGGTATATTTTCATTTAAATTTATTTTTTCGTATTCTGCTTTGCTCATAATAATCTCCAATTACAATTTATTATATGCCCTTATCTAACTTTACTAAGTTTTGTCTAAACAATATCTATTTAATCTTTTTAAACGCTACTATCATTACAACTATTTATTCCACTATATTAAATAATTCATAAAAATAGCTAATATTATTTTCAAACTCTTCTTCTATTTCTTTTTCTTTAAGATATACTTCTTTATCATATACACATAAAGCATGCTTTTTAGTAAATTCCTCATTTAACTCAACTTTATAACATGTTATTACACCCTTAACATGCTTCTTATATTTTGAAATTACTACTCTATATGTAATGCTATTATAATTTTTTTCATAATAATAAGTTTTACTATTTCTTGAATATTTATATACATAATCTGGGTCCTCTAATATTTCTCTTATATACTTTAAACTAACATCAGGATGACTAATTTTTATATGTTTTCTATAATTACGATTATATAATATTACCTTCTCATGTAATTTACTCTTCAATTTAAAAATTAAAAATCTATCTTCATAATAAAAATCCATCTATATCCCTTCTTTATCTCTGGTATCTAATTTAATTTCCTAATTTAAAACTTTATATTCAAATTTTAGCATATTATAAAAATAGATACAAAATTTCTTATTATCTACATAAAATAAAAAAGCATAGTAATAATACTATGCTTTTTTAGCTAAATAATATTTTTATTCAACTTTATCTTCTTTGGAATAATATTGGATTTTGATTATGCTAACTTTAAATAAAAAGATATTAGTCTAGGCTCTCTTTAATCTTATTTATTTTTTAATATAAAAGGGATTAGTTTTCTAAAGTTCTCTCCATTATCGCTATATTAAGTTATTTTTCAATCTTTCTTTATCTCACAATAAATCAAATTATAATTATTAATAATATTACAATGACTATCTAAATTTTAAGCATTATATTCATTATTTTTATTTGATTTAATATGTTCTAAACTTCATATAAACCTTAAATTAAAACAGAGAAAACTTTTAACCACCAATCTATTTAAATCTATTCTTCCAAATTGTCTCTTTAAATTAAAACAAGAAAACTTTTACCCCCTCACTTAATAGATATACACAAATTCTAATTTTTGAGAAAAAATCTTTTTAAATCTCAAAAAAAATCTTTTTTTTATATATTTTTTTTATTTATTATTTTTTATTATTATTATTTGTCCCGATTTCCTAACCAAGCAGGGCACGTTTTAAAACAATACCCAAGAAAGCTTTTGAAACGCCTCACAATAAATTTTTAATTGCAGCAAAAATAAGCCGTTAAGTATTTAAGTTAAAGCTTAATAAAAGCTTTTTAGTACTAAACAGCTTATTTTTATAGTTTTTATAAAAATTGAGTTTGGGTTTAAAAGATTTTGTATTTTAAGGTTTTCTCAATTAATAAATATGTAAAAAAACTATTTTGGGATAAAATTTTAAATATAATTTATATTTTTTATTTAGTACTTGCCATAAATATATTATTTATGTCTCATTCTATTTATCTATATAATAATTTATTTTTATCTATATTTATCATGTTATACTAAAATTAACCACTTTAGTATAACAATTTAAGGAGATGTCTATGAAAATGTTGACCGATATAAAAACTATAGATAAAAATTTATCTGATACTATAACTAATAAAGAGATTATTGAAGAAGTTTCTATTGATTCTGAAATTATTGAAGCCAATAATACTGGTTTTATAAATAGATTTAATAATTCTAATTTATCATATGTCCCTAAACTTTTAGTTAATGATTATTCTAAAGGCAATAAAGTATTGAGTGACATTGTCTCAGAACTTAATAAATGTGAAGAATTTTATATCTCTGTTGCTTTTATTACAAGTAGCGGGATTACGCCTTTATTAGAAACTCTTAACACTTTAAAAAATAAAAATATAAAAGGCAAAATCCTAACTACTAATTATTTAAACTTTAGTGAACCTAAAGCCTTAAAAAAACTTTTAAACTTCCCTAATATTGAGCTTAAAGTATATACAAAAGAAAATTTTCATACTAAAGGATATATTTTTAAACATTCAGATCATTATAAACTTATAATTGGAAGTTCAAATCTTACGCAATCTGCTTTAACTAAAAATAAAGAATGGAATATTAAAGTTTCTTCTCTTGAAGAAGGTTACTTAACTAATAACGTTATAGAAGAATTTAAATCTCTATGGAATGATGCAGAAAATTTAACTTTAGACTGGATTAAAACTTATCAGGATATTTATAAAAATCAACGTGAATATTCTAAAGCTACAAAAGTCCCAACTTTAAAACAGTACAAGCTTTCACCTAACAAAATGCAAATTTCTGCTATACAAAATTTAAATAAACTTAGAAAAGAAGGAGCAAATAAAGCATTACTTATTTCTGCTACAGGTACAGGAAAAACTTATCTTTCTGCATTCGAACTTAGAAATTATAATCCTAAAAAAGCTTTATTTGTAGTTCATAGAGAACAAATAGCTAAACAAGCATTAGAAAGTTATAAAAATGTTTTTGGTGATTCAAAAACTATGGGAATTCTTTCAGGTACAAAAAAAGAAACTGACAAAGATTTAATATTCTGTACTATTCAAACTTTATCTAAGGATAATATTTTAAAAAGTTTTTCTAAAAATGAATTTGATTATATAGTAATTGATGAAGTTCATAAAGCTGGAGCTGTAAGCTATAGAAAAATAGTTGATTATTTTGCTCCTAAATTTTTATTAGGTATGACAGCTACTCCAGAAAGAAGTGATGATTTTGATATTTTTAAAATGTTTGATTATAAGATAGCTTATGAAATAAGATTACAACAAGCACTTGAAGAAGATTTACTTTGCCCATTTCATTATTTTGGTGTATCTGATTTTATAAATGAAGATAATGAAATAATAGATAATATTGATATAAATGCTTTAACATCTGAAGATAGAGTTAAGCATATAATAGACAAAATAACATTTTACGGCTATTCAGGTGATAGAGTTAAAGGACTTGTTTTCTGTAGCAATAAAGAGGAAGCTAAACTATTATCTGAAATGTTTAATGCTAGAGGCTATAGCACTCTTGCTCTAACAGGAGAAAACTCTCAAATTGAAAGAGATACAGCTATAGAACGTTTAGAAAGCAATATTTTAGAAAATTCTTTAGATTATATATTTACAGTTGATATTTTTAATGAAGGCGTAGATATTCCTTCTGTAAATCAAGTTGTAATGCTTAGACCTACTCAATCTTCAATTGTATTCATTCAACAATTAGGAAGAGGTCTTAGAAAATATAAATCTAAAGAATATGTTGTAATAATAGATTTCATAGGAAATTATAAAAATAATTTCTTAATCCCTATAGCTTTATCTGGAGATAGAACTTTTAATAAAGATAATCTTAGAAAAAATGTTATGGAAAGTACTAGAACTATTCCTGGTTGTTCAACTATAAATTTTGATGAAATATCAAAAAAGAAAATATTTGAAGCTATAGATAAAGTTAAATTTAATAATATAAATTTATTAAAAGAAAACTATTTTAACCTAAAGAAAAAAATAGGTCATATTCCTAGCTTATTAGATTTTGACTATTATGAATCTATTGATCCTTTAAGATTTTTTGATAATAAATCTCTTAGATCCTATTATAAATTTCTTAAAAAATATGAACAGGAATATACTATTGAGTTGGATTCTGAAAAAGAATTGTTTATAGAATTTATTTCTAAAAAATTAGCTTCTGGAAAAAGGATTCATGAACTTTTAGTTCTTAAGTATATATTAGAAAATTGTACAAATTTAATGGAAAAACTAGAGAATACCTTAACTATAGAATATAATATAGGATTTAATGATTTAACTAAAACTAATTTAGTTAATGTTCTAACTAATAAATTTCCTACTGGAATTAATAAAGACACTTATAATAAATGTATTTTTATAGAAAGCTTTAATAATGATTATAAATGTTCTACTAATTTTGAACATCATTTAAAAGATGCAAATTTTAAAAATTTAGTTAAAGAACTTATAGACTTTGGTCTTAATAGATATAAAAAAATTTATAAAAATCGTTATAAAAATACTAACTTTTCATTATACGAAAAATATACTTATGAAGATGTTTGTAGATTATTAGAATGGGAAAAAAGTGAAGTTGCTTTAAATATAGGCGGATATAAATTTGATAAAAAAACTAATACTTATCCAGTCTTTATAAATTACCATAAGTCTGAAGATATAGCAGATACGATTAATTATGAGGATAGATTTATCTCTCCTTCAAATATAATAGCAATATCAAAATCCAGAACGACAAGTTCTTCAGAAGATATTGTAACTGCCTACAATGCAAAAAAACTTGGTATAAATATGTATCTTTTTGTTAGAAAAAATAAAGATGATAAGGATTCAAAAGAATTTTATTTTCTAGGAAAAATAAATACAATTGGCAAACCTAAGGATATTAAGATGAAATCTTCAAATGTAAAAGCTGTAGAAATAACTTACCAACTAGAAACACCCGTAAGAGATGATATTTATGATTATATAACTACTTAAAAATTAAAGCTTGTTAATCTTGACTATAAAATAGAAGTTTAATTTATTCTTCTATATTAACTATATCTGATTAACAAGCTTTTTTAATTTAAAACTTTAAATTTTAATTACATATTAAATTATTAGTTAAAAATATTTTTTTAATTCATCAACAACTAACACATCAGCAGGAACCCACTTTTGATTATCTAAGTCATCATATAATACCCATTTTACATCATTATGAGCATTTAATTTTAACTCTCCTCCTATAACTTCACATAAAAAACAATGCATAATAAGATGGAAATTTGGATAGTCATATTCTATAGTTGTTACTAAATCTTTTACTTCTATTTTAAGCTCTAATTCTTCATCTATTTCACGTATAAGAGCCTCTTCTCTAAGTTCACCTTTTTCAATTTTCCCACCTGGGAATTCCCACATATCTATAAACTCTCCATACCCTCTACGAGTAATAAAAATTTTATCATCTTTCTTAATAATTGCTGCTACAACTTCTATATTTTTCATAAGCTATCTCCAATCTGAATAGAATATATATTTAATTATAGCTTATATAAAAAAAAAGAGTAGGTTTGACTTAATATTTATTTTTCTTATCTTTCCTACTCTAGTGTTATAATTACTTATGAGGTGATACAAATGAATAAATCCAAAGTAGAAAAAGTTAATTTTTATAGCAATTCACTTCAAAAAGAAATGTCAATATTAGTATATTTACCTGAATGCTATAATAGTTTAGCTCCTCTACCAGTATTATATTTTTTACATGGGAGAAGTGGAGATGGAAACATATTATTTGAATCTGATTTAAATATAAAAGCTGATTTGATGATAAAAAATAAAGAAATTTCTCCTATGATAATTGTATGTCCAAGCTTTGAAAACAGTCGTGGATTAAATTCCTCTTTAACTTGTAAAGAAGTATGTAATCCTGAAGATAATAGAATTATAAACTTAGGAATGTACGAAGATTATTTTATTAAAGAAATAATTCCTTTAATAGATAAAAAATTTAATACTATAAAAGATAGAAAAGGAAGATATATAGGTGGTGCATCTGCTGGTGGTTACATAGCACTTCACAATGCTTTTAGACATCAAGATATGTTTTCAAAAGTAGGTGGACACATGCCTGCATTAGAACTTAATCTTGAAGATGATGATAAATTATATTTTGAAGACTTAGCTTCTTGGGATGAATATGATCCCATATATATTGCAAAAAACAATAATATTCTTTCTGATATTAAAATTTTTCTTGATGCTGGAAACAAAGATGAAGGAAAATTTTATGAAGGTTGCTTAGTTTTATATAGAATATTAAAAGAAAAAAGAATAAGTTCTGAAAATAATATTTTTAAAGGTCATCACAATATAGAATATATAAAATCAAATATTGAAAAATATCTGAAATTTTATGGATGTTAATATATAAATCTAAATTATTATACTTAAATAATCTATTTTTAATTTAATATAATTTATATTTAAAGAGGATTTAATCTTATATTAGACTAAGTCCTCTTTAAATTTTATATTTTTAATTCTATAATAATTTATTTTTCTAACTATTAATTAATTTATGCACCAGTTGCATATCCAGTATACATATCTACATATATAGGTGTACTTTTTTTATTATATGGCTCAGTATAAACTTCATACCATGGATTTGAATACACTATTTTTGCTATTTTATCTTTTCCATATTCTTGTTCCATTAAATTAGCTAATACTTGTTTAATTTGAGATTTTGTAAAAGGAATTGGCTGACTTTCAACAATATTATTCAACTTCATTACTGCATTATTAAATTCATTTGCTGTTATATCTTTTTTAAGAGCTTCTTCCCCATTAGCTTGAATAAAAGCTGTTATAAGATCTGAAGATGAAACTTCATTTATCCATGCTTTTCCCCAAAGAGTATCCTCATAAGAATAAACTCCTAAACAATTTAATTGTCCTACTGACATCCAATATCTCATATAATTACTTAATTTATTGTATGGAATTTTTCTTCCAGTAGTATTTTTTACAATGACAGTTTTTAAATTTTTTCCATTTTGATTCTCATTAACTAATTCAATAACTCCAGTTGTATTTTCTGTTTGATTATATGTAGAATTATTATTTATTTCATTTGAACTTTCACTATTTCCTTCATTTAAATTGCTTGTATTTGAATTATTTAGATTAGATTTGTTACCTGTATTTAAATTAATATTATCAATTTTATTGCTAGCTACCATCTTATAATTAGTATTTAATATATATATATATCTTATATAAAGACCACCTATACATAATATTAATACAGCTAGAATTCCTATTATAATTTTCTTCATATCCCTACCTTCCTTTCTAAATATTTTAATTATTATACAAAATAAATACTTCCAAAAAATTAATATAATAAAAACAAATTTAATTTTAAGAAATTTATAACAATTATAACTGTTTTTATATTTTCAATAATATAAATTTTTCTAATACATACTTTATTAACCTTTATTTCATTGACTTTTAAACGTCCTTAAACTAGTATAAGTTTAAATTAAACTATGAAAGGGAGATTTACTATGAATAATCATAAATTTGATGTTAAAAAACTAGAAAAATTAAATAACCCTAAAAGATTAGAATCTTTAAACTTAGACCTTTTAATAAAAGAATTAAACCTACCTTCTAATAGCACTTTAGTTGATATTGGTACAGGTACTGGATTCTTTGCTGAAGCTATTTTAAGAAAAATTCCAGATGCAACTTGCTTTGGATTTGATATTTCAGAGGAAATGATAAACTGGACTACTGAAAATAGGGTTCCATCACTTAACTCTAGATTTTCAGTTAAATTAATGACTGAAAATGAAATTCCAGTAAAAGAAAACTTTGCTGACCTTGTATTTATTATTGCAGTTTATCATGAATTAGATAATCCTATGCTTTTATTAAAAGAAGTAAAAAGAATTTTAAAACCACATGGAAAACTTTTAATTTGTGATTGGAAAGAAGGAGCTCATCACCACTTTGTAAAAAAAGAAAATATATTAAACCACTTAACTAAGAGCAACTTTAAAAACATAAAAGAACTAGATGCATCAGAACCTTTCTTGTGCTTAATTTCTTCTCTTTAAAATTAAAAGACTAAGAACATATAGCTCTTAGTCTTTTTTATATAAAAATTATAATTTATAGAGGTAACTATTCAACTATTCCTTTAACTTCATCTTTTTTTATAGTTTTTATTTTAAAAGTGAAGTAATAGAATTTTACAATTATAAGTAATATTAAAAATATCCTTAAATGAAGGCTGTTTATAAGAATTAATGGAAAAGCTATCATAAAATCTGCAAATGCTAATATAAGTATTTTTTGCTTTAATGTCATAGCTTTTTCATTAACAAAGCTTTCTAAATGTTTTTTATAAATTTTTGTGTTTAAAAACCAATTATTAAATCTTTTTGAGCCTTTAGCAAAACAATATGCTGATAACAATAGAAATGGTGTTGTAGGAAGCACAGGAAGTATTACTCCTATTGCTCCTAACACAAATGATATAAGCCCAATTCCTACATATATATAATTCTTAATCTTATTCATATATCTCTACTCCTATTTATTCAAGGCATGTCTTATTAATTCCATTGGATTATAAATTAATAATCTCATTCCTGAAAATTTCATTACTTTTTTTATTTTTACTTTCATATCTTTTTTGTAGCAATGTATAGGACATCTAGAACAAGTTGATTTATTATCTCCAAACTTACAAAAACTAAGTCTTTTATGAGCATATTCTAATAATTCTCTGCATTCTTCACACAAATCACCTTTTTCTCTATTGTGATTTTTCATGCAATATATTTCTATCATTAATTTAATAGTCTTTTTTTCTCTTTCTATTCTTCCCATACCTTGCCTCCTTTTATATACATCAATAATCATTATCATTAATTATTTAAAAAAATTTATCTTTAAAAGTAATCTATTAAGTTTTAAACTATCTTTTTATTTTCTAATCTTAAAACTTTATCACAAACAGTAGTTGTTGATTTTCTATGTGATATAAGAATTATTGTTTTATCATTACAATTTTCTTTAATTGATTTTAATATTGCACCTTCATTTAATGTATCTAAATTACTTGTTGGCTCATCTAAAATTAAAATTTCTCCATCTCTTAAAAATGCTCTTGCAAGACCTATTCTTTGCTTTTCTCCTGAAGATAATCTTCCTCCAAGCTCTCCTACTTTTGTTTCATATCCATTAGGTAATGTTTCTATAAAGTTATGAATTGAAGCTTTTTTAGCTGCTTTTATAACTTCTTCTTTTGAAGCATTAAGATTACCAACCTTTATATTTTCTAAAATAGATTCATTAAATAAATAAGTCTCTTGTGAAACTAATGTCTGACTTTTTCTAATAGATTTAGTTTTGATATTTTTTATATCTTTATTATCTATAGTAATTTTTCCTTTATCTACATCCCAAAACCTCATAATAAGCTTTATAAATGTACTTTTACCAATTCCACTTTTACCTATTAAAGCTATTTTTTCACCTTTATTAATTGTAATAGATGTATCTTCAAATATTTTTTCTTTTCTACCAGGATATGCGAAAGAAACATTTTCATATTCTACAACTTCTTTATTTATTTCTTCTCCAAGCTTAACTTCTAAAACCTTTGGCTCTTCATCTAATAAAGAGAATAATCTTTCTGCACAAGCAAATGTTTGAAGAAGTGTATTAGATAAATTGCTTAAAGCAACTACTGGCCCAAATGAAGATGAAATAATAAGTATTCCTAAAATCATTCCAGTAAAAGATAAGCTTCCAACTGAAACTTCATAAAAACCTACTGCAACAAAAGTTAAAATAGCAAGCATAATTACAAGGTCTGTTGTGGCTTTTATTATTCCTTCATGCTTTTTTATCCCATCTAAATGCTTATTAATTCTTTCTGATTTTGAATTTATTTCATTTAATCTTTCTTCGCCATTATTAAAAAGAAGTACCTCTTTTAATCCTCTTAAAGAATCTAAAATATAGTTGTTACATTCTGAAAACATGTTTCTATATTCCATTCCAGCTTCTTTCCCTAATGAAGAAGATAAATAAGGAATTACAAATCCTACTATAAGGAAAAATACTAAGCCTAATAATCCAAACAAAGGATTTATTAAATATAAAACTATTGTAATTATAGAATTTGTAATTATTGCAATTGAAATAGGTGCTATAGTATGAGCATAAAAAACTTCTAAAAGCTCTATGTCTGAAGTAATTAAAGAAATTAAATTTCCTTTTTCAGCTCCCTCAAGTTTTGCTGGAGCTAATTCTCTAAGTTTACTAAACACTTTATCTCTTAAAATATATAAAATCTTAAAAGCAATATAATGTCCTGACAATTGCTCACCATATCTTAAAAATCCTCTTAAAACTGCACTTAATATCATAACGAGTATTGCACCTTTAAAGGTTATAGAAGTTATCTCTCCAATTAATATTCCTATTGCTACTCCAGCAAAAGAAACTATAGAAATTGAAGCTAAAAATCCAATTACACCAAGAGTTATAGTTATTCCCATAATTGGAGCTAATGGCTTTAACTCAACAATTAGCCTTTTCATTATTTGGAAGCCTGACCTTCTTTCCATAATTAACAAACCTCCCTTATTTTCTCTAATTCATTTTGACTGTTTACCATGTTATAATAAATTCCCTTTTTATTTAGTAAATCTTTATGTCTTCCGCTTTCTTCTAACTTTCCTTTATTTAAAACATAAATTTTTTCTGCATCTTTTACATTTAAAAGTCTATGAGAAATAACTAAAATTGTTTTAGATTTTGAAAGCTCATAAATAGCCTCCCAAATGCTTTCTTCACTTTCAACATCTATATTAGAAGTAGCCTCATCAAATATAATCATTTGTCTATCTGCTAAAATGGCTCTAGCTAAAGCTAATCTTTGCTTTTGTCCTCCTGAAAGTGAACTACCAGCTTGTCCAACATCCGTTAATAAACCATCTTTTAATCCAGATACAAAGTCATATAATCTTCCAAGCTTTAATGCATTTTCAATTTCTTTATCTGTTGCATCTTTTTTACCAATTAACAAATTATCTAAAATTGTTCCATTAAAAATATGACTATTAGTAGAAACTAAAGCTAAATTTTTATAAATAGAATCTCTATTTACCGTTTCTATATTTGTATCATTTATAAGAATTTCTCCACTAGAAACTTTATGTTCATTTAATATAAGAGAAGCTATTGTACTTTTTCCAGAACCACTTTCTCCAACTATTGCAACTACTCCACCTTTAGAAATATCCATGTTTATATTATTTAATACATTTCTTTTTCCATCATAACTAAAACTAACATCTCTTAATTTGATATTTATATCTTTAAATACTTTATTTTCTTTTATGATATTTTTATTTAATTTCATTTCAGATATAACGTCATCACTTTTCTCTTTAAATGTAATATCATGCCCATTTGCTTTAGATACAACTTCATTTTCTTCTGACTCAGTAATATCATCTACTTTAGCATCTAAAATTTTAAACATTCTATCACTAGCTGCCATTCCATTCATAGCTATATGGAAGTATGAACCAAGTAATCTTAATGGAATAAAAAATTCTGAAGAAAGAATTGCTATTATAATTAAACTTCCAATTTGTATTTCTCCATTTCTAAATTGGAAAAGTGCTACTATTATTCCTAAAGCTGCTCCGCAAAAAGCAACTAAGTCCATAATAGTTATAGAATTTAACTGCATACTTAAAACTTTCATAGTTATTTTTCTAAAGTTTTCAGCTTCATTATTCATTTTTTCATGTCTTTCTTCATCAATATTAAAAACCTTTAAAGTAGTTAATCCTTGAAGATTCTCTAAAAATGTTCCACCTAAATCAGAATAAGACTTCCAATAATCTTTTAAAATTCTCTTTGCAATTTTCATAATAGCTATAATTGAAATTGGAATAAGTGGAACTGAAAGTATAAATACTACTGAAGCTTTAATAGATATAAAGCTCATAAAGAAAAATAAAGTTACTGGAACTAAAAGTGCATAGAAAAATTGAGGTAAATATCTTCCAAAATAAATTTCTAATTGCTCCACACCTTCAACTGATACTTGTACTACTGAAGAAGTACTTTCAACAGAAGTATAAGAAGTCCCAAGCTCTAAAAGCTTTTTATAAATTAATTCTCTTAAAGTAACTCTAGCCTTTGAAGAAGCCATACAAGAGAATTTAGTATATAGAATATTAGAAATATATCTTAGAACTAAAAGACCTGCTACTATGATTATAGAAGTTGTTAAAGAAATATTTTTAAACACCTCAAAATTAGATAAAAAATCCATAAAATTTTCATTTTTTAAATTTAGATTTTTATATAAAAATAATTTATTTATAAACTGTCCTATAAAAATTACAGTTATTATATTGCATAAAGTAGCAATCCAGTTAGTTAAAACAGTAAGAGCTATATATTTTTTAGACTCATTACAGATATTTATTAACCTTTTATTTATCATCATAATTTCTTCCCCCTATTTTGTTGAAATATTTCTCACTTAGCTTATTATAAATTAGATGATAATGATTTTCAATATATTTTAAAAATAAATTTTTATATTTTGAAACAATCTTTTTAAATTAGAAATAATTAAATTTAGAATATAACAAAATTAAATTTCATATTTATATTAATATTTACTTCTAGGAGATTAAAATGAAAAAATTAAATATAAACTATATAAATTTAAGTTTAATTATACTTTTCACAACAATATTACTTAGAAAATTTATTGAACTACCTGATTTTATTTATGGTTTAGGTATTGGAATAAGTATTGCACTTTCACTAGTTTCGCTTTATGAATTTAAGAAAAAAACAAATTAAAACTAAAAAATAGATTCGTAAATTTTCTAAAAAATAAATGTATAAAAATCTACGCCCTCTATTAATCCATAATTTACAAAAATAATCCTTACTTACTTAGTAAATACTATGTTTAGAATTATCTTTAAAATTCATATTTATAAATAAAAGTTATAGGAGGATTATTTTATGACTAACAAACATACCTTTCCAACACAAATTCCAGCTCAACATCAAAATAGACAACCAGGATTTGAAAGCGAAATGAATCCACAACCTATCTTTGAATTACCTGAATACATTAATGATGGAAAAAGATTAAAAGATAAGGTTGCAATAATAACAGGTGGTGACAGTGGAATTGGTAAAGCTGTATCTTTAGCTTATGCTAGAGAAGGAGCAAAAGTTGTTATTGTTTATCTTAATGAACATGATGATGCTAATAAAACTAAAGAACTTATAGAAAAAAATAATGGTGAATGTTTACTTTTATCTGGTAATATAAGTGACCCAACTTTTTGTGATACAGTTATCCAAAAGACAATAGAAAAATTCTCTAAAATAGATATTCTTATTAATAATGCAGCAATGCAATTTGTTAATACTAATATAGAAGATATTACAGATGAACAATTTGAAAATACATTTAAAAACAATATGTTTAGTGCATTTTATTTAACTAAAAGAGCTCTTAAACATATGGAATGTGGCTCTTCTATAATAAACACAACTTCTATAGTTGCTTACCATGGAGATGAAAAATTAATAGACTACTCTTGTTCAAAAGGTGCTTTAGTAACATTTACAAGATCTCTTGCTAAATCTTTAGCTGGACGTGGAATCAGAGTAAATGCAGTTGCTCCAGGGCCAATTTGGACTCCTCTTATTCCTTCATCATTTAGTGGAACAGATGTATCTACCTTTGGTCAAAATACCCCACTAAAAAGAGCAGGTCAACCAGTAGAACTTGCAGAAGCTTATGTTTTTCTAGCTTCAACTGGAGCATCTTACATAACAGGAGAAACAATTCATGTTAATGGTGGGAAATTTATAAATTGTTAGATTGTGAAAGTTTTTCAAAGTAATTATATAAAAATTAAAAGGTGTAGTTTTGTAGCTACACCTTTTATATAATCATACAAATTCAATTAATCCACTTTTAAACCTATTCATCTCGTTTCTTATTTTTACGATTTACTACTCCAATAACAAGTGCTGTCCCAATACAAAAAACTAAGGTGAAAACTTGCCAGGAAGACCATCCTCCAAAATTCATAAATTCCCTCCTAAAATACCATTTTTATTATTTAATATAACTCTCACCTTTTATTATTAAATCTTATTACTATATGGCTATATTAATTAGTTTTATCTAATTTATTAACCATACCAAATTATAATTCTTTTTTAATATACTCATGAACCTCTTCCCAACTAGGAATTGACTCTAAAGCTCCTACTTTAGTTGTTGTTATTCCTCCAACTAAATTTGCCATATTAACTACTTCTTCCATATCCTTTTCTTTATCATTTAAAACTTGTACAAGAACTGCTCCAATAAAAGCATCTCCTGCTCCTGTAGCATCTTTCATTTTAAGTTCTTTAGTTTTAATTAATACTTGCTTTTCCTTTGTAGTTAATAAAGCTCCTTTTTTTCCTAAAGTTATTATAAGAAACTTACAACCAAGAGCTATAATTTTCTTAGCAGCTTTTTCTACATCCTCTTCCCCACTTATTAAAAAAGCTTCTTCATCACTTAATTTAACTATATGACTATCTTTTATAAAGTCTTTAGAGCAATTTATAAATAACTCTTTTTTATCTCCAAAAAGACTATCTCTATAATTTGCATCAAAAGAAATTAATTTATGGTTTTTCAAAGCATATTCCTTTGCTTTATAATATGTTTCCTTTAATTCTCCACCTAAAAATGCTGTAGCACTACCAAAATGGAATAAATCAAACCTCTCTAAATTATCTTTTATCATATCAAAAGATAAACATTCATCTGCACTTCTTGAAAATTCAAAATCCCTTTCTCCATTTTCCATTAAAGATACAAAAGCAAAAGTTGTATTTTTATCTTTTAACTTAAACATATATTCAGTATTTATATTATTATTTTTAAAAGTATTTTCTAAAAATAATCCAAAAGCATCATCTCCAACAGTCCCACAAAAATAAGCTTCAGCACCTAATTTTGATATTGCAGCTGCAACATTAGCTGGTGCTCCACCTGCTTTTTTCATAAATCCAGAAGTTTCAATTAAGGATTTTCCTTTATCTATTGATATAAAATCTATTAAAGCTTCTCCTATACAAATTATCTTTTTCATATACAACTTCCTTTCCTAATAAATAATATTTTATATTAATCTTACTTTTAATTATAAATAAATTTAATGTAACTTTCATCTCCGATAAAAATAAAAAAAGGTTGTCCAACAAGACCCCCTTTTTAACTATTCTAAATATTTTTCTAATATCCAGAATCATCAATTTTCCAATCTTTTTCTTTTCCATCTCTTATTAATATCCACTTATAATTTGTATAACTAGAATTTGGATTTAAAACAGTATTTTCACCAGAGTCACCAACATCAAAGTTAGATAATAAAACAATTGCATTTTTAGCATCTACTCCATTTACAGACCCATTTCCTGCTTCTAAATATCCCTCAATAAAAGAATTTGATTTATTTTCATCATACCATAAATCTGTTAAAGTAGAGTCTGGAAATTTAAAATTCTCTTTAACACAATCTACAGCTTCATTTATTTCCTCTTTAGTAAATTTAGTAGATTCACCTACACTAACATTAATACCACTAGATACATTTTCTTTATTACAAGCGACTAATGAAAACATTGATAAAATTACACAAAAAGATAAAATAAATTTTCTCATATATAGTTCTCTCTTTATTAAAATATTATTTAACAACAAATATTATATTTATTGTTACACATATTATATCCATATTTGTTATTTTTTTCAATCAATCCTGATATTTTAGATTTATTTTATCTATATAATTTAGCTTTTACATAAATAAGTTACTCTATAATATTAATAATTATCTTCATAAGCTTTTCAACATTCTTAATATTTTTAAATTCAAATATCTACACTTTAATTATTTTCACTCATAAAATTTTCTATTTATTATTTCTTTAATATCTATTCTGAAAATCTATAAATTAAATTTTTAAAATATACTTTTTGCACTAAATTTGTATTATAATGTATTTACATTTTATATTATGAAAGGGTATTTTTTATGAAAAGTTTAAGTGATGAAAATAGCTCATGTGTTATTTCCTTTGTTGCTTTTATTCCAAATTTCTTTGTTAATCTATACCACATACTTAATACTTTAGGATATGAAACACCTATAATTGATACAAAAAACATAATCGAATTTACTTTATTTATTGCATTTACCTCAACAACATTTATTCCTTTTTCATCACTAAAAAAATTTAATGAAACATGCATAGCTTATGCTAAAGAAAAAGTGTTACCATATAGAATAATTACAATTTTCTTATTTACATATTCAGTTATTACTATATTCCTTTTCAAAAATATAGAAATAACTATTTCAGCTTTAATAATGGCTCATTCATTTTTTATTATTACTTATTTCAAAAAACTTGGATTTGCTAAAAGATATAGTGATGACTATAAAATTCGTTGGCAAAAAAAGAATTCAGGTGTAAATGAAGATTCAAAAGATCCTAATATATTTTGGTATTATAAAGTTTGGTTTTCTCCTATAGTAACTATACCTAAAAATTTAAGACCTTTACCTAATAAAATAATTATATTTTTAGCATTTGTAATTATTTCAGTTACTAACAAATCACTAATTGTTATTTTACTGATTTCATGTTACTTTTTACTACTTTTTATAGAATATTTCTTTAGTCTATATGTAGAAACATATGGATTTTGTACAAAAGTTAGATATTATAGAAATAGAGGTAGCGATTGTTGGGAAATAACAATTGTAGACTACAAACACAAAAGAAAAATAGTATTTGATTCTCCAGAGCCACCTCACTTTAATACTGGAGATTATGTTCGCGTAATTATTGGTATGTTTTCAAGAGAATTAGCTACATGTTCACTTTCAATTAGAAACACATATTAAAAATTCATATCTATCAAAATAAACAATACTTTTTTTAAAAGTATGAATAATTATAAAAATAAGACTACTGTGCAAAACAGTAGTCTTAAAATACAAATAAATTTCCCTATAAACTAATTATATCCCTCTCATATAAGCTGAAGGTAAATAATCTAACTCTACATTTCTATTCTTAGCTTCATTTAAAACCCAATAAGGATCTCTTAATAAAACTCTACCTAAAAATACTAAATCAGCTCTATTATTTTCTATTATTTCAGTTCCTTGAGCTGTTGTTGTAATTAACCCACCTGCCATAACTGGAATATTACATTTTTCTTTTATATATTCAGCATCTGGAACTTGATATCCTGGATAAGCATTTATAACAGCATCTGAAACGACTCCTCCAGTACTTACATTAATTAAATCTACGCCTTCTTTTTTAACTATATTAACTATTTCAGCCATTTCAACTTTAGTATTTCCACCTTCTACATAGTCTTTTGATGAAACTCTAAGTAAAAGTGCTTTATCTTCTGGCCAAACCTTTTTAATTTCTCTTATTACTTCAACTAAAAATCTAGCTCTATTTTCTACACTTCCACCATATTCATCTTCTCTTTTATTAGCTAAAGGTGATAAAAACTCTGAAAGTAAATATCCATGTGCCCCATGAATTTCTATAAAATCAAATCCAGCTTCTAAAGCTCTTCTTGCTCCTTCTCTAAAAGCAATTTTAACTTCTTCAATTTCAGTCTTACTCATTTCTATAGGAGTTTTATATTCTGAACTAAAAGGGATAGCTGATGGTGCTATTATCTCTTCACTTTTCACCTCACATTTTCTACCAGCATGGCCTAATTGAATACCTGCATATGCTCCATATTTTTTAATGCCTTCTGCTAATTTCTTTAATCCATCAATATGTTTATCATCCCAAATCCCTAAATCTCTATCACTTATTCTTCCTCTCGCTTCAACAGCAGTTGCTTCAAGGATTATAGCAGATACTCCACCTATAGCTCTATTTAAATAATGAACATAATGAAAGTCATTAACCATTCCATCATTTTCAGCCATATACATACACATAGGTGCCATAACTACTCTATTCCTTAAATTTAAATTCTTTAAAGAAAACTCTTTAAAAATACCTTTTTTCATGTGTAAATTCCTCCATTCAATTTATTTTTATAATCATATTATATCACTTTTATTTTTATCTAATCTAAAGACTATCTTGTATAACACTTTGAATATTAATAATTTATTTTAAAAATTTTTAGTTATTTCTTAATTCATTCTATCCTTTAAATTCCTAAATAATTTTATTAAAATAATAAAGATAGGCTAAAACCCTACCTTTAAACTCATATTTATTTAATTTTATAGCTACTTTCTATTATTTTAATCATATATACTACTAGTCATAATAAAAATTTTACTAGTGTAATATTAACTATATAAAATATCAAAACTTAAATTATTTTTAAAGATTTTCTTTATAAAAAGCTTCTAATTTTTCAACTTGGCTTTTTCTATCTTATTAAAACTTCTATATATTGATATATATTTAAAAATTATATATAAGTAATAAATAAAAAAACTGTATAGTTAAATATATTTTAAAACATATCTTAACTATACAGTTTAATTATTGTATTTTATTTAATTCTGTATTTTTCTCATTTATCTTTAATACAAAATTTAAATAAAATACTTTTTACTCTTTTATCTACCCTTTATTAGATTTTATTACTTTTAATTAATTTTTATATTATTTGCTTACATATCTAAATTCTATACTAGATAAAAATAATGCACCAGCATAGTCATTAATTACTGAAGTACGAGCAATACTTAATAGAGCAAAATCTTCAGCTCTAATAATATCATCTAAATCAAACTCTAATACATAATGATTATATTGGAAATTACCTGGTGAGTTTTGAATTGAAATATTTCCACTATTATATACATTTATATTAGCTATATTTACTACACCATTAGATCTAGCAAATAAAGATGAAAGTCTAATTGCAAACCTATTTCCAGTTGGAGTATTTGAGTTATCAGTTAATAAATGAACAAATACTTTAGCTCTTTGATTTCTATTAACTGCATCCTTTGGAACATTAAATGTTAATGAATATTCATCAGTATCTCCTTGAGGTAAAAGCCATCCTAAAATTCTAATATTAGAATCAGCAGAACCTAATGGAATAGTATCTGGTTCAGTTTCAGTACCATCATTTATATTTCCTCCATTAAAAACTAATGAATTATATTCTTTTGCTCTTTCTTCTTCATAACAATAATTTGACATATTGAAATTCCTCCTGTGTTATTAAATTTTCTTTATAGTATAATATATTACATTTTATGAATTATGTTACTAAATAAATTTAATTGTTATGTTTTAGTGTGAATCAATTAAAAAATATAGATTTTAAGCTAAATAAAACTTCAAAAATTTTTATAATTCTTTATGATTTAAGTTTTACATATTTAATTATATTGATTTAAAAATTTTATATTAATATACTTAAACAAATAAAAAGAGATGTAGATAAGTTTTTAAACTCTACATCTCTTTATTTTAATTTTTTAGTTTGCTTTTGCTCTATTTACCTCTAATTGTTTATTTACTTCTTCTAATCTTTTCTTTGATAAGTTAAAAATAAATACTAAAGCTAATAATGATAATCCTAAACCAACAAAGTTAGCTCCACAGATAATATTTTTTATTCCTATTCCAACAGCTTCTACTTGTTCTGCTGCCCCACCTTGATATCCAAGCATTCCAAGAGCAAATGCTCCAACTCCTCCTGAAATAGCTTGAGCTAATTTTCTAAATAATGAATAAGCTGAATATACTGTTCCTTCATTTCTTTCTCCGCTAATGTATTCTTGGTAATCTATTGCATCTGCAATTAATGCCCATGTAACTGCATTAACTGTTCCAGTTCCAAGACCAGCAACCATAGTTAATCCTATATATACATATGGATTTGATATTGGCATTACAAATAATATTCCGTAAACACCCATAGCTAAAGCTGTTCCTGCTACAGAAACTTCTTTTTTACCAAAACGTTTTACTAAGATTCCAATGAAAGGAAGAACTAAAATCATTGGTAACATTCCTGCTAATCCTGCTACACCTATAAGATTTGCACTTTTGAAGTACTCTTTAAATAAATATGCATTTAATGAAGTTCCTATAAACATACTAGTTATCATTGCAAATGAAGCTAAAGTTATACCAATAAAAGCTCTGTTTTTAAATAAAGTTTTTACTGTTGAACCAATTCCTGCTTTCTTTTTGCTTGAAGTATTATATGAAACTCTTTCTGTAGTTAATTTAAAAGTTAACACGAAACATATTGAACAAATTATTGCAAATATAATTGCACATTTTAAGAATCCATTTGCTGTTACTGCATTTTCACTATTGAATATTAGTTTTGGAACTAATACCATTACTATAACTCCTGAAATAACTGAACCTATATTTCTGAAAGTAGAAAGTGAAGTTCTTTGAACTGGATCTGTTGTCATAACTGATGATAATGAACCATAAGGTATATTTACTGCTGTATATAACATTCCAAATAAAATATAAGTAACATAAGCATAAGGTAATTTCATACCTTCAGATAATCCTGGAATTTTTGTAAATGCTAATATTCCAACTAAAGTCATTGGTATACCAAATAAAATTATATATGGTCTAAATCTACCATGTGCAGTATGCTTATTTCTATCAACTATAATCCCCATAATAGGGTCATTTATAGCATCCCAAACTCTTGCTACTATAAATAAAGTTCCAACAGCTACTGCACTAATTCCTAAGACATCAGTATAAAATAGCATTAAATATGTTGCAACAAACTGGAAGAATGCTCCACAACCAACATCTCCTAAAGCATATCCAATTTTGTCACCCATTCCAAATTCTTTTACTTTATCTTTCTTTTTCTCAATAACGTTTAATAATTCCATAGTTATCCCCCTCTTAATTTTAGAATTATTTACTTAAAAAATAATTTTTAGAATTTTTATAACAAATACTCTCTATTATTTCTCCTAATATTTCTTCATCGTATGGATATTGCCCTGTTTCTACTAAATTGCCTATATAGTTACAAAGTATTCTTCTAAAGTATTCATGTCTTGTATATGATAAAAAGCTTCTTGAATCTGTTACCATTCCAACAAATTGACTAATTAATCCCAATTGAGACAATGCCATCATTTGTCTTTCCATTCCATCTTTTTGGTCATTAAACCACCATCCAGAACCAAATTGAATTTTTCCACGAGTTTTTCCATCTTGGAAATTTCCAATCATTGTTCCTATTACTTCATTGTCCTTAGGATTTAAACAATATAAAATTGTTTTTGGTAATTCTTCATTTTTATCTAACTCATTTAATATTCTTGAAAGTGAATATGCAATTTCACCATCATCTATACTATCAAAACCTGCATCAGCTCCAACTTTTTCAAACATTCTTGAATTATTATTTCTTAATGCTCCTATATGAAGCTGCATTACCATTTGTCTTTTACTATACATTTTTCCTAAATCTATTAATAAAGAAGTAGAATATTTAATTCCTTCTTCTTCAGTTAAACTTTCTCCATTTAAACCTTTACAAAAAATAAAGTTAACTTCCTCTTCTGTAACTTCAAAGAATTTTATTCTCTCTAAGCTATGATCTGTTATAGTACATCCTATTTCACAGAAATAATCTAATCTTTTTTCTAGTGCAGCTTTTAAATCATTATAGCTAGTTATCTTCATATCACAAACTTCTGATAATTTAGATATATATTCTTTAAATCCTTCATTTAAGATTTTCATTGCTTTTTCTGGTCTAAACGAAGGTTTAACTAAGCAATTAAACTCTTTATCTAAACTTATTTGTTTATGATATTCTAAACTATCTATTGGATCATCAGTAGTTCCTATATATTCTACATTAGCCATTTTAATTAGTTTTTTAGCACTTAAAACGTTTTCTTCAATGACAGCATTGCATTTATCCCAGATAATTTTTGCAGTTTTTTCACTTAATGTCTCCTCAATATTAAAGAATCTTTTTAATTCTAAATGTGACCAATGATAAAGTGGATTCCCTATTAAATAAGGCATCATTTTAGCAAATTCATAAAATTTTTCGTAGTCACTTGCATCACCAGTTATATACTTCTCATCTATTCCAAAGCTTCTCATAGCTCTCCATTTATAATGATCATGATATAGCCACATTTCAGCTATATTTTTAAATTCATAATCATTTGCTATTTCACTAGGAACAAGGTGACAGTGATAGTCAAACACTGGCACCTTTGAAGCATAATTATGATACAATACTTTTGCTACTTCACTTTCTAACAAAAAGTCCTTGTCCATAAATTTCTTCATAATAAATCTCCTATCTTTTATTTTTCTTAATTGCCTCTATTAGACCATTTATATAAACAGCTCCTAATGCTCTGTCATATAATCCATAACCAGGTCTTCCAGTTTCTCCCCAAATCATTCTTCCATGGTCTGGTCTATATGGTCCATCAAAATCATAATCACAGTAAGCTTTTACTATTTCATAGAAATCTAAAGAACCTGATTCTGATAAGTGTGCAACCTCATTGAAGCTACTATCTCCAGTGATTTTTACATTTCTAAGATGTGCGAAATGTATTCTATTTTTTTCTTTTCCAAAATAATTTATCATTTCTACCATATCATTTACCTTTGTACATCCTAAAGAACCTGTACATAAAGTAATTCCATGATATTCACTATCATATAATTCAATAAATCTTTTTAAATTGTCAAAGTTAGTTATTATTCTTGGTAATCCAAATATTCCCCATGGTGGATCATCCGGATGTATAGCCATTTTAATTTTAACTTCCTCTGCAACTTTCATTATTCTTTGAATGAAATAATTTAAGTTGTTCCATAAAGCTTCTTCATCAATATCTTTATATTGCTCTAATAAAGCTTTTAAGCCACCTTCACCATATGATGTATCCCATCCTGGTAATTCTAATTCACCTAAAGCTGGATCCATTTTTTTAACTTGATCTTCATCATATATTAAACAAGTTGAACCATCTTCTAATTCATAATTAAGGTCTGATCTTGTCCAATCAAATACTGGCATGAAATTGTAGCAAATAGTATCTACTCCTGCCTCTGCTAAATTTCTTATAGTTTGAATGTAATTATCTATATATTTATCTCTAGTTGGAAGTCCTAATTTAATATCTTCATGAACTGGAACACTTTCTATTACTGAAAGCTCTAATCCATGCTTTTCAACTTCCCTTTTTAATTCTAAAATTCTTTCTAATGGCCAAACCTCTCCAACTGGAATATCATAAATTGCAGTTACAATTCCTTTCATACCGGGAATTTGTTTTATATATTCAATTTTTACTGGATCATCTTGTCCATACCATCTGAATGTCATTTTCATAAATTCATACCCCCTATTTTCTAATGTTCTCTATCTTCTCAACAAACCTTTTTGCTGTTGCTTCGATTTCCTCTGCTGTTCCTTTTATTAATGAACTTCCTGCGCCAACACAAGCTACTCCATTTTTAAACCATTCTTCAATATTATCTACTGTTACTCCTCCAGTTGGCATTATCTCAACATTTGGAATTGGAGCTTTTATAGCTTTAACATATTTAGGTCCAAATAAGTCTCCTGGGAATAATTTAATCATTTTATTTCCAGAATCCATAGCTTTCATTATTTCTGACACTGTCATACATCCTGGTAAATATAAAATATTTTCTCTTTTACAAACCTCATTTACAGCTTCATTATATCCTGGACTTACAACGTATTTAGCTCCTGCTTCTATTGCATCTATTGCCATTTTTTCATTTAATACACTTCCAACACCAATTAAAGCATCTTCTCTTAAACTATACGATCTTATAAGTTCTACTACATTTGGTATTGTATAAGTAAGCTCTAGTGCTTTTACTCCACCTCTTAGGCAAGCTTCCATATAATCAATTGCTTCTTCGTGATTTTTTCCTCTCACTACAGCAACTATTCCATAATTCTTTAACTCTTCTAAAACCACTTTTATATTCTCCTTTATCTAAACTCCAGAATAAGCTGAGAATGCTCCATCTACTGGAATTACTACTCCATTTACAAATCCTGAAGCCTCATTAGATACTAAGTATAATAAAGTTCCAAGTAATTCATCAGCTTCTCCAAATCTTCTCATTGGTGTACTATTTAATATTTTTTCAGTTCTTGCAGTTGGTGTTCCATCTTCATTAAATAATAACTTTCTATTTTGATCTGTTACGAAGAATCCTGGTGCTATTGCATTTACTCTAACTCCAACCTTTGACATATGAACTGCTAACCATTGAGTAAAGTTACTTACTGCTGCTTTAGCTCCTGAATATGCAGGTATTTTTGTAAGAGGAGTAAACGCATTCATTGATGAAATATTAATGATTGTTGCATCCTTCTTATTTATCATATCTTTACTAAATTCTTGTGATGGAAGTAATGTTCCTAAGAAATTAAGATTGAAAACAAATTCTACTCCTTTTGGATCTAAATCAAAGAATGTAGTTAATTCTTCATTTTCTAAATCTTCAACTTCTAAATATTCTTTAGTTGTTGTTCCTTTTGGATGATTTCCTCCAGCTCCATTTATTAAAATATCTACTGGTCCAAACTTTTCAAGTATTATTTCATGTGCATTTTTTAAACTTTCTTTATCTAAAACGTTAGCTTCTATTCCTATTGCTATTCCGCCTTTTTCATTTATTGATTGTGCTTTTTGTTCACAAGCTTCTTGTCCTAATGCTAATATAGCAACTTTTGCTCCACATTCTGCTAAAGCATCTGCCATAGCCCCACATAAAATTCCTGTTCCTCCTGTTACAACGCAAACCTTATCTTTTAAATCTACATTAAATGGTAATTTCATGTTTTATCCTCCTTCACATCTGTTATACTTGTATACTAGCATATTAGAATTCATTTTGCAACAATTTTTTAACATTTTTTTCACAAATGCAAAAAATCATCCATAATTTTGTTATGGATGATTTTAATTTACTTATAATTTTTTATATATTTTTCTACGGATTCATTTTCATCTATCAAAGAAATCCATTCTTGAACGGGTGATTTTATATGCTTTGATACTGTTTCCTTAATTATATCTTTTTTGTTTTCTTTTATAATATCTAAATACGTTACATGTTGATCAACTATAAAATCTTTTTTTATATATATCTCTGCTAAAAGTCTCATTCTATTATAATGAGTACTTATATTAGAAATAGCTTCCCAAATATCACTTTTATCTGTTCCCTCAAATAATAATTCATGGAACTTATTATCTAAGTTATGAAACTCTAATAAATTATTTTGCTTATTTGCAATAAGATTTTGAGCAAATATACATTTTTCCATTTCCATTAAAGCATCTTCTGAAAATTTATCACATGCTTCTTCTAAAACTTTTTTTTCTAAATTGTATCTCATAAATATAGCTTGCTCTATAAGCTTCCAATCTATTAATGATACATATGTTCCAGTCTGTGGTTTAACCTCTATAAGCTTCTCACTTTTCAGTTTTATAAGCACTTCTCTTATAGGTGTTCTTGATACTTGCAGCTTTTGTGCTAAATCAAGTTCACTTAACAATTCTCCAGGTCTTAATTCTAAGCTCATTATATTGTCTTTTAATACTCTATATGCATAGTCTTTACCTGTTTCATTACCCTTTTTTTCGTAAAGAATCACTGAATCTCCTCCTAACAGCAATTTAACTATTTTTAATTTCTACTACTTGATAATTTACAATATAAAAATTATACCATAAAAATATTTCTTATTACAAAAGACTATAGCCTTTTTGCTATAGTCTTTGTAAATTGACCCATTTATTTTTTATATCCAAATTCAGGAATATTAGTCCATCTTTCTCTTAATGAATGAGCAATCATTTTAGGTTTTCTATCTCTTGTAAAAATACCTTTTTTATTTCCCTGAACTCTTATTATACCTTGGCTTGTTGCAAAGTCAGCAAAATTCCATACTTGCTCTCCAACGAAGTTTTTAAATTCATCTACAACTTCATGGTTTGCCTTATAATATTCAACTTGATATTCTTCTGTAAACATAACAGGAACTGTGTCATGCATTCCTGCAACTGTATCTGCTCCATACTCAGTAAACATAATTGGTTTATTTGGACATCTCTTATTCCATCCTTCTAATTCTTCTCTTAGCATGTTTTTAGCTTCTTCTAAATCTCCACCTGCAACATACCATCCATAGTATCTATTTAAGCATAATACATCCACTATATCTCCAACTTTACACTTATCTGGAGTTGACATTAAATAAGTTACTACTGTAACAGGTCTATTTTGAGGATCTAATTCTTTTGTTAAGTTTATTAATGGCTCAAAATATTCTTTTGCTCCTTCTGAATCTGAATCTGGCTCATTTGCAACTGACCACATTACAACTGAAGGATGATTTTTATCTCTATTTACTAATTCTCTTATAACTTGCTCGTGAGCTTCTTTAGTTTGGATTTCTTTCCAAGTATCTCTCTTAACACCTGAACCAAATAAACCTGTAGCCATAAAGTTTAAGTGTAATCCAACTGCTGGAGTTTCATCAATTATTACTATACCTTCTCTATCTGCAAGTCTCATTATTTCTTCTGAATAAGGATAATGTGCTGTTCTAAAAGAGTTCGCACCTATCCACTTCATTAAATTAAAGTCTTTAATGTTAATAGCTTCATTTATTCCTCTACCATTTACATGTGAATCTTCATGCTTACCAAAACCTTTGAAGTAAAATGGTTTATTATTGATTAAGAATTTTCCATCCTTAACTTCAACAGTTCTAACACCAAATTCTTCTGTATAAGTATCAATTAATCCATTTTCATCACTTAAATCTATCTTTAATTTATAAAGATATGCATTCATAGGCTCCCAAAGCTTTACATCTTTTATTTCTAATGTTCCAACTTCACCTTCACCAGTTGCTACAACATTATCATTTTCATCAATTACTGAAACATTAACTTTTGCATCACCTTTTACTTTAAGTTCATATGATATATTTCCTGTAGTTTCTTTAAAATCTGTTACTATAGTAACATCTTCTACATATGTTTTTGGAGTTGTATATATTTTTACTGGTCTATGAATTCCTGCATAGTTAAAGAAGTCAAAGTTAACTAAGTTTTTAACTATATTTCCTTCTTTATCTTCTTTTACAAGACCTACTGGAAGTGAAGTTTCATCAATAATATTGTTAACTGCTACAGTTAATATATTTTCTCCACTTATTAAAAATTCATTTATTTCAGCTTCAAAAGGAGTAAATCCACCTTTGTGCTCCATTAATAATTTTCCATTTAAATAAACTTTTGCAATGTGAGTTGCAGAACCAAATCTTAAAACTATTCTTTCATTTAAAAGACTTCTATGAATACTAAAGCTTCTTTGATACCAAACCCATCCCACATGATCTCTTACTTCTTGAAGTTCAACTAAATCATTATAAGATGATGGTACTGCCATTTGTATAGTTTCACTTAATTTTCCTTCAAACCATTTATCTGAAAAACCATTACCTTTATCTAATTTAAAATCCCAAATTCCATTTAAATTTATAATATTTCTTGTTTCTGTCATTATTGGATATAACATCTTAAAATCCTCCCTAATATATCTTTATAATTTATAACTGTTTATATTCTATAATCTTGTTTCCCATCTTCCACAGAATACAGTTTCATTGTATTCTCCTTCAAACTTTTCTTCACCTGTAATTTTCTTAATAGTTTCTTTTATTACTGGTCTAGTTGATCCATAAGCATTTATGAAAGTTTTCATCATAGGTAAATCAAATAGATTTGTAGTTTGGCTTAATGAAACACAAATAGTTGGTAATTCTCTTACATACCATGGAGTTTCACTTCCATGACCTATTGACCATTGAACTCTAACTACATTTTCTTGACAATAACCTTTCATATTTACAAACATGATAATAGCATCATATTTTTCTTTAAACTTCTCAACACTTTCACTAAAAGTTGATTTCATCATATTTTCAAAGCTATTTCCACTCTTAGCTACTAAATCATGATAGTTTTCATGCATGTCCACTTCAAACCCAGCTGCTTCTAATTCTTCTTTTATTGAATCTTTAACAGATGTATTTCCAAAGATTACATCTAAAGGTTGTGGATTAGTTACATAGTAAACCTTTAAACGTTTATGAGTTTTTGGATTTAGTGGTAAATTATTTTCTGTATCCTTAACTAAAGTTATACTTCTCTTTGCTGCATCAACTGCTAATTCTTTATGCTCTTCACATCCTAAAATACTTAATCCATCTTTATTAGGCGTTAAAGTTCCTTCTTCAACTGCTTTGTGTAATCCAATTGAAGCTTTTAATCCTAAGATTCTTCTTAAAGCATCTTCTAATCTTTCTTCTGTAATTATTCCTTCTTTATATCCATCCATCATATATTTAAAGTCTTCTTCTGCATGGTGGAAGAATAAGAACATATCACATCCTGCTGCTATAGCTGTTGGAACTTGTTTATGTCTAGGCATAGCACTTGTCATTCCTAACATGTGTGATGCATCTGTAACTAATAATCCATTGAATCCTAATTCTTCTCTTAATAAGTTTTGTAATATTTCAGGTGCTAAAGTTGCTGGTAATATTTCTTTATTAGTTATTTCAGGATTATATTTTCTTGAATAAGCTGGTAATGCAATATGACCTACCATCATACTCTTAAGACCTGAATCTATTAATCCTTTATAAACTTTTCCAAAAGTTTTATCCCATTCTTCACAACTTAAATCATTTATTCCCATTAATAAATGTTGGTCTCTTTCTTCTACACCATCTCCTGGGAAATGTTTTGTACAAGCAATCATCTTGCTTTCTTCTAAACCTTTTATATAAGCTTTACAATATTCTAAAACTCTATTAGGATCATCACTATAACATCTTGTATTTACTATAGTGTTTCTCCAATTTAAGAAAATATCAGATACTGGTCCAAAAGCCCAATTACATCCAATAGCCTCTGATTCTCTTCCTGAAACATAACCTACATTATATGCAACTTTATCATCTACTACTGCTCCAGCAGCTGCTTGTGTAGCAATATATGTTCCACCACCTGCTGCTCCATCTCCACCTGATTCACAGTTACATGCAACTAGCATTGGAATTTTAGATGCTTCTTGATATTTTTTTATTTGCTCATATACATCTGGTGCTTTTCCACCCATATATCTTGCTGCACCTGGTTTATATTTTTTTATTAATTCAGCTGTTGTTTTACCTCCATCTGAAGCTTTATCCATAATAACAAATAATTGACCTATTTTTTCTTCTATTGTCATATTACTTATAGTTTCTTCTACCCATTTAATCTCCTCATCTGATAAATAAAATGGTTTAGCTTTTAAATCTACTTTTTTCATCCTACATTCCCCTTCACACTTATCTTTTTATATTACATAATCCACTATCTATTAGCGAATTTATTGTTTCTTCATTAACTAAATTTACATCACCTATAATTGAATGTTTTAAAACACTTGCACATGTTCCAAATTCAACTGTTCTTCTTTCATCTGTACCTTTTAATATTCCATTTAGTATTCCAGCTGTGAAGGCATCTCCTCCTCCAACTCTATCTAAAATATCAAAAGTATATTCATTAGAATTTATTAGATTTTCTCCATTAAATAAATAACCTTTTAAAGTGTTATTATTTATTGAATTTACTTTTCTAGTAGTACATGCTGCATACTTTAAATTTGGATATTTAAAGAATAATTTTTTATATAAACTTTCTAATTTTTTATCAAATTTATCTTCTATATCTTCAAATTTTAAAATATTAATCATATCTAAATAACCTAAAAATGCAAAATCTACATAAGGTAATATTTTTTCTAAAAACCCTCTAGCTTCTTCTATTGTCCATAATTTAGCTCTATAATTTGAATCATAAGAAATAAGAATTCCTCTCTTCTTACATTCTTTAATAAGATCTAGAAGAAATTCATATAACTCATTACTTAAAGCTGGAGTTATTCCTGATAAATGAATTAATCCTACAGAATCTAATATTTTTTCCATATCAAACTCTTCTTTTTTAGCCATAGAAATTGCAGAATATTTTCTATCATAAATAACTTCTGTACTTCTAAAACCATGCCCAATTTCAGAATAATAAATTCCTAATCTTCCTTCTCCTAAAATTACATCATTTACATCAACATTGTATCCTCTAAACTTATTTAATACTCTGTCACCTAAATAATTTTCAGGAAGCTTAGTTACAAACTTTGTATCATGTCCAAACATAGCTAAACTTGCTATTACATTTCCTTCTCCACCAGAATAAACAGCATCAAAGGAATTAGCTTGTATTATTTTTTGGTTGTTTGGAGGTGTAAGCCTAAGCATTATCTCTCCAAAACCTAATATTTTTTTACCACTCATTTTAAAATTCTTCACTTTAATCCCTCTTTACTTAAGAATTACTTTTAGATAAATTTTCTATAAACATCTTAACTAATTTATCTTGATATTCACCCTTATAAGATTTAGTTTTAAACTTTTCAACTGCTTCTTTTGAAAAATCTTTCCAACATTTATTTTCTTTTCTTACTCTGATTGGATAATAAAGTACATCATTTTTTTTAGCTGCTTCATAATCCCCTAAAGCATCTCCAACCATTAAAACTTCTTCATATCCTTTTTCTTTAAGCTTTTCTATACAGAAAGCCTTAGAACCAATATTTTGAGTTAAAACTATGTCTACACTTTCTAATAATCCATTGTCTTCCCATTCTTCTAAAACAGCCTTTTCATTTGCTGAAGAAACAATTGCAATATCAGCTATCCCTTTAGCTTTTTCTATTCCTTCTTTAACACCATCAAAAGGCTTCTTATCAGACTTATGTAAACTATCTATTCTTTTATTTACTTCAATTGACCAATCCAATGCTTTTTTTATACAAGTAATATCTCCTGTATTATTTTTAATTTCTCTTTCTAAAGATTCATTAGATAATTCCTTAGTTTCCTCAGTCCATTTTACAAATTCATTTAAACCTTCTATCTTTTTATATTTTTCATTTATTTCAACAAGAGCTTTAGAAAGACCTTTAAATCTATTTATTCCTCTAGTTAAAGTATATAAGTTAACCTCATTCCATCTCTCTAAAATTTCATTTTCCCATTTTGAAACTTCCCATTCCTCAATCATTACAGGTCCAAAACATTTTATATGCTTAATATCCATTGTATCAATGGCACATCCATCAGAATCTATACAAATCAAAAGATTTTTCTTTGGCTTATAACGCTCTAAAATATTCATCATTTCTTCCCCCTTTGTTAACAAAAAATTAATCTTATACTAGTATACTAGCATATCAAAATGAAAAGTTCAACTATTTTGTATTCCTTTTCATTTTTTATAATAGAAAATAAATATTAGTAATTTTAAATGATTTATCTTTTTAATTTATTTTTTTATTTAAAATTATATAAAATTTTATATATAATAATAAAAGCATATATAAACTTGCATATCAATAATCTCTACTATACTTAAATTATTACAATAAATTAAGATAATTATAGGTAAAATAATAAAAAAAGAACCAACCCTATATAATAAAATATTAGGTATTAGCTCTTATAGATGTAACTATATTTAATAATTATTAAAGACTTAGAATTAGTTTTATGAAGAGTTTATTGAAATATAAAATCTTTTAAATGAATTGAATTTATAAAAATAAAAATTTCATATATTTAAAATACTTTCTAAAACTATTTTTATATTCTACTTATTAAAAAATTAACTATTCATATAAAGCAAATAAAAACCATAATATATTCCATAATTATTTGCATATTAGTAAAAGCAAATCATCATATTTATACTACTAATATAAAAATTTTAAAGTTCTAAATATATATATCTTCATAAAAATTACTTACTCTACCTCTTTATATATATTGTAGTTCAAAATGTCTTTTTGTCTCTCATATGCCTCATCTACATATTTATCTATATTTTGTATAAAATCACACCATTTAACTGCTTTTATATAACTACACTTTCCATGCCATATTGTATCTTTATTATCGCATTCATTTATATTAGGATTTTTATAATTAAATTTATTCTTTCTAAGAATATCAAAAAGTTTATTAGTATGATGCATTATACATTTTGACGTACAACAACTTTTTTCTTCTAAATAATATGAATATGAATTATTAATATTAGGTAAAACAACTGCAATCATTGCATTTGTTTTACTAGTTATGGAATCACCCTTTTTATTTCTTCTGCTAACTTCTTTTAATGAATAAGATATTTCCCATGGAATCCATTGTCTTTTATCTGTCTCCCCTGAAACCTTCATATTTGGTGAAATAAATACTATAGTTAATGAACTATCATATATTCTATCTTTTAACTTTTCCCAAATTACATCTTCACTTAATTGTGACAAATCTTCTCCATCTGATTCTCCTTTATATATATCATCAGTTTCATCTAATTTAGCTTCAAATTCATCTACATAATCTCGTACTGTAGAATTTGAATTATATTTTAAATTATATACGCTATCATCTGCATATTTATATGATACAAAAATTTTATGTCCCATATCCTATATCCACCTATTAATTTAAATTAAGCTTTTTACTTTCATTAACAAAATTTATAATAACATCAATTAATTTTTCACTATCTTTTTCATTATTAAGATCTTCAAAAAGTTCTTTTAATTTACTATTAGCTTTAGGATAAAATTCATCAAATTTATCTTTAACTTCTTTCCAAATCTTTTTTGCAACATTTCCAGTTGAACCTACTGGAATAATTATATTGTCTTTAGCTTTAGCTATTTCAAATTCTAAATATACACCATTAGCATCAATTATATTTCCTTCTTTATTGATCTTATTTCCAAAAATAAATATTGATATTCCAGCTAATGAAATCATATCATTTCTATATTTGTCCCACAATTCTTCAATTTTCTGATTAGGTAAGGCTTTTTGTGGAAATGGTCGTAAAATCAATTGATTATTATTAATTTTTTCTTGCTTCATATACATCTGTTCTAAAGCTCCTGTTATAATAAAACTTCCTACACCTAGTCCAAAACCGGATATTACTTTTTTATTATCTGCTATTAACCTTTTACTTAAATTGTTTATAAATTTTTGCGCTTCTTTTTCATCCCATGGATTATAACTATGAGCACTACCCGAAATAAAAATACTATCTTCATTTATACTTTTTTCTATCATTTTCAAAATATTCGTTATTTGTGAATACTCATCTATTATTAAAGCCTCAATATTATATCTTTTTAGATCATTTATAAATAATTGTTGTTTACGATCTAAATATTCGAAGTCAGCATCTGAATCACATTCTTCTCTTTTTATTTTCTTTACAAAAGAATAATGAGTTTTCTGATTTTCTCCATAATTTACCCTTACCCTACTTAAAATATAATCAAGATTAGGATCAGTAAAACTAAATCCAATAAATAAAAATGTCTTTGAAATTAAATCTCCACTTAATGCCGTAATAAATGGTGCATATTTTGTATTATACAGTTCATAGTCTTCTTTAATAATAATAGCTTTTGATGAATGCTCCTTATCTCCATGCATTTTATATATAACTGCATCTCTATTAGGTTTAGTATTTGTTAGTTGCTCTACAGTATATTTTACATCTACTATTTTTCCCGATATTTTCAACGCATCTTCAATCAAAGAATCATAATTTGTTGTCCAATAAGTCCTTATTGGTAGTCTTGATAAAATTAAATGATTTTCATCTGGTTCTGCTTCTTTTGAAAATTCCTCAATAATTCTTTTACTGATTTCAGTTCTATTGCTTTTTTCATTTTTATAATATTGTGCTAAAGATACTAAATCTGACTCTTTAGAAATATCAATTCCTATTTCCTCTGCTAAAGGTTCTAGTAATTTACTCCAATTTACATAACCTGCTTCCATTGAAAAACCTGCTCCAGCAAATATAGCTGCGTTTTGTTCTCTAATTTCTTTTGAAAATTTTTTTATAAAGCTTTTAATTTGCATTTTCATTTCTTCTTACCTACCTTTTCTTTTAATTTTAATCTATTTATAATACTTAAAATATAAACAATAATAAAGAATCTGGTATCATAATCTATTATTAGAGATATTTTCGTATTGTTACTAAAAAGCAAAATTTATACTAATTCAAAAAAATATTATGATTAAATTTTAAATAAACAAATATTTTTATAGTTTTCATCTAAAAACCATTTTTCATGAATTAGATAATAACTAAAATTTCCATTCAAAATATTTGCTTTATCAATTACGTATATTCTTTTATTCAATGAATTAAAATAATTTAATTCATATTTTACCCAATTAGATTGCTCTGAATTTTCCGATCTAACAAATAACAAATTTTTTGATTGCTCTAATCTTTTTTCAATAATAGCCTTTGTTGCATCTCCAACCAAATTTCTTTTAAGATAATCTGTATCATTAATCCAATCACAATATATATTTTTGCTATTTTTATTTAATTCTTTTATTAAAATTTGTATTGCTTTATGATCTAAACTGCTATGTGAAATAAAAAAATCATATTCTTTCAATTTTTGTTCTTTTGAATTTTTAATTCTATATTCAAGCTCTTCTGGTATTTTTTTAATGTTATACTTTTGTTTAGCATATACTTCCTTCAAATATTTTCTTCTTCTTTTATTTTTGCTTGGAATTCTCATATATTTTTGCTTTCTTAAAATTACATAATGTTTAAATTCTTGTAAGTGATAAAAAGCCATTTCTCGTAATTGTATGTTATATTCTGAGTTTGCCTTCTTCTTAAAAAAAGAAATAACTTTAGGGCAATAATATTTCTTCAATTCTAACATAATATAAACTCTATCTTTTTGTGATGTCTTCTTTTTATCATATAATCCTATTAAAGCATCTAAATAAAAAGGTTCCACTTGTTGTGTCTTTAATTTTGCTTTATCTATTTTATCCTTAATATGTTTTATTTTAGGTAATCTCTTATTTTGAAAGATTTCTATATTTTTTAATTGAATATATTCATCATATTGTAACTTATAACTATTTCTATATGATTCAGACATTATTTTTGTAGTTATTTTTAAATTTTGAATGATTTTTATAGGTTCTCTCATTGAATATCTAATTTTTTGTCCAACAGATTTTAATTTCTTGTCCTTTTTACAATAATATTCATACTTTTCATTTAAAATTTGCCATTCATAAGGATAGTATTCAATTAATAAAGATATTATTGTATTTATATCATAATCTTTAGGCAATATACTTAGCAAAGTTTTTATATATTTACTAAATTCAACTTTTATTTGATGTATATCCATTTCGTACATATGCTTTGTATATCCTGACATTAACTCACCTTTTTTCTTTTTACTTTTCTAATATCAATTTCTCAAACAAATCTTTATATTTTATAACTTCCTCATTTTTAAAGTATATCAATAGATAATTCTCTTTTTTGAAGTTTAAAATTCTAATTCATAATATTTATTCAATTATTTTTATAGCTTTTTCTTAATTATTATTACGTTGTATTTATCTTGTATTTTAAAGTTTCACTTTTAATAATCCTAAATTTTATTTATAATATATTTTTAATTAGTATTTTATAAAAATAACTAAATTACCATTAAATATATTATAAAGGATATTATTCCTTAATAAAAGTTTATCTTACATAATTTTATATTCTATCTAATCATAATAAATCCAAATATGTAAAATATTTCACATATTATTGTACACCCAATTACTAATGTTCATACTAAATCTCATTTAGTCACTATTTATAACTAAATTTAAATTAATCAAATCATAATTTTCATTATGAATAAATACAAAAAACCACGATATTATCTATCGTGGTTTTTCTAATTTGGTTGAGATGAAGCTTAACCTTTGAAACCCACCAGTTGAATTACTCTAAAACATATCCTTTTTGCTTTACTTATGATAATTCAATCATAACAACTACATAAATATCCATTTATAAATAATAATACTTTTAAATTGTTGAGTACAATCAACAATTTTTCTTACTATTAATCTTGTTTATAAATCTAGATTTATATGTATTAGAGATAATACAATTTATCTCTCTTAAAATTCATTCTTATATATTATTCCATATCAATTAATTCATCATATAAAAAAACTCTATATGAGAAAATACTATTTATTAATTTAATCTCTTTTCTAAACCGTTGTTCTATCTCTTCAATATAATCCATATTATCTAAAACAATTACTGCTTCAAAATAGATTTTGCTATATATATCTTTTGATGAGAAATACATATAATAATCAAGACACTTAGATTTATATTTATTAATTATACTTTCAATAAAATAATTTGAATAACTAGTATTTATATAATTAACATCAATACAAAACACCTCATTATACTTATTAAATGCAATAGCATCGAAGTGTAAATTATTAGAAACTTTATATTCAATCTGAAATTTTAAGTTTAATTTAGAATTTAAAATATCAACTACTTTAACTAATAACTTTTTATTCGTCTCTAAATACTTTCTTTTCTCTAGTTCACTTACATCCTCAATAGTCTTTATTATAACATCACCATTAAAATAATCTATTTTTTTACTTTCATCAACTATATAACCACACTTTTCAGCCAATATAGAATAATTTATAGTTAATGCTTCTCCTAGCTTTTTTAACGTTTCAGGATTTGGTGATTTTCTTATTCCACCTTCAATTTTTGATATTTCAGAATTGCTTACTCCTGAAATTTTAGCTAATTGCCTTTGAGACATATTATTTTCTTTTCTTTTTTTCTTTAAATATTCAGATAAAATAAAACTCATCCCCTCATTTAAAATATATATGTAATTATAATTGTTTTTTTTATTTCTAACAACGTTTCCTTTCGTATACACTTTATAATTAAGTGTTGACAATAGGAAATGTTTTTATTATATTTATATTACAGAATAAATTAAATTTGTGAGGTTTATTTATGACTTTTAATGATACAGATTATGAACTTTTTTGTTATATGTTTACTCATGGATATACAAAAGCAGAATTAATTACTATTTTTAAAATTACTGAAGCTGAATGCAATTTACTAATAAATAAATTTAATCTAAAATCACCTAATCGTCAAAAAAAATTAGGCGATTTATATTTCTGTCCACTTTGCAAAGAATATAAATCAAAAAATGATTTTTACAAATCAAAAAATAGTAATCATGGAATATTCACTTATTGTATTCCTTGTCATAAAACTTATTACAAAAAAAGAAAATTACAGCCTAAAAACCGTATTATTTCAAAAGCAGAAATTGCAAAAATAAAATATCAAACTTGCTCAAGCTGTAATATTACTAAACCCATTGAAGAATTTAATTGGGGAAAAAAATATATATATGTAAGCACTCGTTGTAAAGAATGTGATAAAAAATCAAGTAAAAAATCCTATTATAATCTTTTAGAAAAGAGAGGCTATTAAAATGAGTAATGAAATATACGATAGACCAGAAATCAAATATACAAAACAAACAATTACAACAAATTTACAAATATACTTGGAAATAGAAACTTAAAAGAGAGAAATTACAAAAAGCTCCTTAACTCTATGGAAGAAAAGCAACTAGTAATACCTATTCTTGTAAATGAACGATTTGAAATCATTGACGGTATGCATCGTTATGAAAGTATCAAATATTTAAAACTACCTTTATACTACTATATCGTTCAAGGCTATAATATAGAGGATGTTAAAAAAGCTAATTTAGTTAGTTGCAATTGGAATATAGATGATTATCTTAATATGTTCACTAAACTTGGTAAATCAGAATATAAGAAATTCAAAGATATAAAGGACAAATATGAAATTAGTACGACTCAAATATTAGATGTAATTTCAACAATAGAAAGAAAACCAAACAAAGAGCTGAAATTTTCTTTTCAAGATGGAACTTTTCAATTTAATAATTATTTAGAAGTAATTAATTTTTTTGATTCATTATGTGATTTTAAAGAATTTGATCATTACAGAACAAGACAATTCATTAAAGCGTTTTTAAAACTATATACGTATGAAGAATATTCGCATAAATTAATGCATGAAAAACTAAATAGACTTTTTAGTAAGTTAAAACGTCAACATACATACTCTGATTATATATCATTGTTAGTCACTGATATTTATCATTATGGTACAGCTAAACAAAAGTTTGGTTATGATTCTCAAAATAATTATTTTTATAAGCAAAACTAACACTTAGATGTTAATATTATAAAATTTACATAAATCACCAGTGTTTTTATAAGTTTTATATAAAAATTAAAATATTCAAAAACAATTATATTATTTGAGCTAATTAACTTTTTATTGATTTTTAAAATTATTATTTATATCAAATGGGTTATTAATCATATTTCTTATAAATTTCTATGTTCTTACATTTTTTGATATACTCATTAATTATTTATAAAAATTTCAATGGTAACGCTACTCGAAGCAATAAAAACCCACGATTATTTGTAATCATCTGTTTAAGGCACATTACAAGTAGTCGTGGTTTTATGTTGAAGGACGACATCTCAAATCCACTAAAGTATTACTATATAACATATTTTGATAATTTCAAAGATAGTTAAAGAATGCATAGCCTTCTTTAACTATCCATCTTCTCTATTTTAGCTTACTTCTCTAGCAACAGTATCTCCTGCGTCCATTTCATATACTGTTCCATAATCATCAACATATAATTCCATTTCACCAGGTTCTTTCGCAATATAACACCATATATTCTTGCCAACTCCTGGAATCTCTGTAACTCATATTCTATTCCTATTTTATTTTCATATGCTCTTGCTATTTTTACAGTTCTTCTGCTATCTTCACTTCTTAAATCTGAATTTTTAGTACCACACATTTTTCCACTACCTTCATTTTGTTCTGTGCTTTGATTAGACTCATTACCAATATTTTCTTTTATATTTTGATTAGATTCTTTTCTTTGTTCTTCTTGTTCATCTAATTCTGAATCAACCCTCTCTTTTAAATCCGACACTTGTTTACTTTGAATATCACTTAATTTCTCTTTTTCTAATTTATCTATTATATTTTTAGCATCATTATACTCTTCTTCTTTTATTAAATATCTTACTTTAGTTATATTATTATCTATTTCTTTATTTTTTTAATATTTGAGTTAATCTAATTCTTTAATTTACTTACATCTGCTTTAAATTCTTTATAATTTGAATCTTCCTTATCTAATTCATCTATTAATTCATTGGCTTTTTCTGAATCACCATTATTAAAACATTTCTTTGCTTCTATATGCTTATTTACCATATTTCTTAATTGTAATGCTTCTTTATCATCTAATTTTTCATTTAATACTAAATCAAATGTTGTTATTGCTTTTTCATATTCTTTGTTATTTAGATATTCTACTCCCTTATCTACCATCTTTTGAATTTTGTATTCTTTATATTCAAAGAATGCAAAAACACCACCATAAATAATTAATATTAATATAATACTAATTATCATAAACTTTTTATTTTTCTTCATCTGTATTCACTTCTAAAATTTTCCTTTAAAAATAAATTATATACTTCATCTTCTTTTATTAAAAACTCTTTAATTAATTTTTAACAAATAACTTATATAATTATATTTTTGTTTAATCAAGTAAATTATTAACCCTTTATATAATTGCTACTAAAATTTAAGTACTATATAGCTATACCATGTTTTAATGCTTATAAAGACTAATTTATGAAATTTTTATATAAAAACTTTCACTATACCTTTCAAATAACTCATATCTTTTCACTTTACTTACCAATTCTATACCTTTATTATCTTTTAACAAAGAAAAAAACACATTGAAAATTACTTCAATTTGAAAATTACTTCAATGTGTTCTTTATAAACTATAACTTCTTTTACAAAATCTTGTATAAACGTTTTATATTCTGGAATATTTCTACTTGTTACATATCTACTAAAATCTTTTAATAGATTCCTTACACTCTCTTCTGTTACTATTTGAGTTAATTCATTAGATTTAAATTTAACTAATTCATATTCTAAATCTAAATTTCTTCCTTTTAATTCATCCATTTTTATCTTAAATTCTTCTTGCATGAAACCATTCGCTATTGCTGTTACTATATTACCTATTTATCTATTTCTTTAAGTTTTTTCACAACAACTTCTTTCTTCTCATTATCAATTTATTTTGTTTTTGAATATTCTTATTAATTCCTTAAACTAAATGTAAAATTGCTTCATCACTAAATATTTTTCTTTCTAGTTCTGATAACATATACTCTTCAATATACTCTTTTCTTATCTCTTTATTGTCATATGCCTTAGAACTAATAATTTTTCTATGTGAATATCTATAAGAAACATATATAGATTTATTAGCTCCATGTACTCTTTTTCTTGATTTTAATATCTCTTGTGCATTTAAAAATGTTTCCTTAGAAATATTTATAGCATTCCATCTTCTATTTTGATAATTTCACTTTCATCTTTATATTAATAACTATTTCTTCTACCAAAAACATCTTTTTTATTACTTTTGTTGTAAAACTATAGTCCTGTATACTTTTCATTAGTATGAATATTATTAGATTTAAACATTAATCTAACTTTAGTCTTAACATCTCTTGCATTAAACTCATTTGCCATTTCACCTTAAGTATATCTTGAACTAGATATATCAAAAATTAGCTTTACTATAATATTTTTTAAATATAATAATACCCTCAAACAATATCATGTCGAGGGTTTCATGGTGGAGATGACGGGTGTCGAACCCGTGTCCGAAAGTAGATCCGTCTAGCTTTCTACGAGCGTAGTCTATAATTTAAGTTTCGCTCATGGTGACATGTATAGACACACATACCACTCGCTAGCTTCATAAATTCCGTTCTTAGCTCAAAGCTTTGCTAAGCTCGGTTCCCCACTTTAAAATGACACCAGGATCTTAGACCGTGGGCAATCTAAGGCTGATGAGCAGCGTTTATTAAGCTGCTAATGCAAAATTATTGTCTTCTGCGTTTATCTTTAATGCATACTTTATTAACGAGGCACCATGCTTCCCTCGGCCCGCTTACCAAACCTCACTTACCCCCGTCGAAGCCAAAACATCCCCAAGTTATAAGTTTAGTTTATAAACGCTATTCAATTTTGTATTCTAAGTATATAATATGTTTTTCCTATTGTCAACTTATCTAATTGATTGTATTAACTCATTTCTTACCTATTTACTTCCTTTTTTAAGTTTTTCTTGATATAAAGCTTCATAGTAATACCCTAAGCATCCACATAGTGGTATAAAAACCACAAGATTATTAAATGTAAATCCAAGCATTATTCCTGCTACGAATCCAAATACAACATAATTTTTAAAGAATACTCTTATTAATCTTTTTATTTCATTTATCCAAACTCCCATATTTAATCCTATTCCCCCATTTTATAATTTATATTATTAAGATATATAAATTACACAATTTTTTTCTTTATATCATAATCTTTATTTTTATAATATTACAAAACTTTTTAGATTTAATTATAAACTCTATACTTTATTATATAATCTATTTTTTATTATATGAATTAAGATTAATTATTTATCTTTAACTATGTTTTTATTTTAAATTAAGCCCTTAGAAATTTTAAGTATTTTAAACTTTTAATTCTAAGGGCATTCATATTTTTAGAAACTTACATATTGAGCACTTACATATCCATAACCATATCCATATTCTATTTTATGCCATCCATTTGATGTTCCTAAAACTTTTACTTTAGAACCTTTCTTAAAAGCACCTATAGCTAATGAATTTGTTGTTGCTCTTTCTCTTACATTTAGAGAACCTGCTGTTACTGTTCCTGTTCTAACTAAACTTGTACTTGAATTTGAAGAACTTCCACTAGAAATTTTAACAAAATCAGCACTTATATATCCATATCTATTTCCATGCTTTATCTTATGCCATCCATTTGATGTGCTTATTATTTCAACTGAAGCTCCATTTCTAAGACTTCCTATTATACTATGTCCTGTTCCAGCTCCACTTCTTATATTTAATGAAGTTGCTGTTACTATTCCTTTCTTAGTTGAAGTACTTGGAGTTTCTGGTGTAGATGGCTTATTTGGATTTTCTGGCTTTGATGGTGTTGTTTGCGAATCTACTTTTACATAATCAGAACTTACATAACCATATCCACTTCCATTTTTTATTTTATGCCATCCATTTGATGTACTTACTATTTGTACTTTAGCACCTCTTTTTAAACTTCCTATTACACTATGCCCTGTTCCTGCTCCACTTCTTATATTTAATGAATCAGCTGTTACTGTTCCACTTTTAATTGAATTATTTGGAGTTTCTGGTGTACTTGGAGGAGTTGGATTTGAAGGCTGTGATGATTGTGAATCTACTTTTACATAATCAGCACTTACATAACCATAACCATTTCCATATTTTATTTTATGCCATCCATTTGATGTACTTACTATTTCAACTGAAGCTCCATTTCTAAGACTTCCTATAGTTGAATAACTAGTTCCAGCTCCACTTCTTACATTTAATGAAGTTGCATTTACAGTTCCTTTTTTAGTTGAAGTATTTGGTGTATCTGTTGATGGAGGGGTTTGGTTTCCAGAATTTGAATTTATTTTAATATAGTCAGAGCTTACATAACCATAACCATTTCCATATTTTATTTTATGCCAAGAACCTTGTGTACTAACTATTTGAACAGATTGTCCATTTTTAAGACTTCCTATTGTAGAATAACTTGTCCCTGCTCCACTTCTTACATTTAATGAACTTGCTGTAACTATTCCTATCTTAGCTTCTCCTTCTGGAGTACTCGGTGTTTCAGGAACTATAGGTTTATCCCCACTTCCACTTAATTTTATATTATCTTTTAAATATTTTTCTATTCCATCTGCTAATGCTTTTGCTAATTTATTTTGATATTCTGAATTGCCAAGCTTTGATGCTTCTTCTGGATTACTTATAAATCCTGCTTCAAAAAGTGATGATGGCATTGAACTTTCTCTTATAACTGCAAAATTAGCTGACTTTACTCCTCTATTTACTGCTCCTGTTTCTTTGATAGCATTTTCTTGAATATTGCTACTTAAAGGTCTTTCAGAAGATTTATTTAAATGATAATATGTTTCTATCCCTTTTGCACTTGCACCATTAAAAGAATTTATGTGAGGAGACACAAACACATCAGCTCCATAAGCATTTCCCATATTTGTTCTTTCTCCAAGAGAAACATAAACATCTGATTCTCTACTCATCTTAACTTCTATTCCTCTTGATTGTAGAATATTTTTTAATTTCAATGAAATTTGTAATGTTAATTCATCTTCAAGTAATCCATTTCCACTAGCTCCATTATCTGCTCCTCCGTGTCCCGGATCTATAAAAACTTTATAATAATTTCTATCTACTGAATTGCTTCTAGATGTTCTATAAAAAGCACTATTACTAGGAACATAAACTTCTACTATGTGAACTTTATTTCCAATTTTATTACTTAAATAAACAGTTCCTGTTTCTTTTGGTGTAGCAATACCATTTTCATTTATCTCTATAACATTATTGTTTGACATTTCCCATCCTTTATGTTTTGAAAGGTCTAAAGTTTCACCTTTTCTTAAGGATATTCCATTTTCAACAACTACTTCATCATTACTATATTTACTAACAACTGAAACAAATTCTTTTTCTAAATTTGAATCAGCAAATGCATCTATATTTCCACTAAAAGCTGTACCCACTGAAACTGCAATAAAAAACATTGTAGCTTTAATAATATTATTTAACCTTTTTCTATTCATAAATAACTTCCCCCATTGACCAAGTCATTAACCATTTTGTAATATTTTATTAATATTTTAATTATAATTTAGTTCGACGGCATTTTCAATAAATTTTGTAAATTAAGTTGTTTTTATCCACAAATTAAAAGATTAAGCACTATAATTTTAACTTTTAAATTTAGACAAAGAGAGTATTAGAATTTATCTAATACTCTCTAAAATACTTTATTCTCTATATCATTGCTCTTTTTATAGAGGTTTGCACTATTTTAAATAAAATAATTCCAGCAACTAAATTTATAAATACAGCTGGTATAACTACGGTATTAAATAATGCCATAAATGGAGCAGGTAATCCTACTATTAAATTTGCAGAATATATAAATGTTAATCCACTAATTAAAGTTCCTATTCCTAAAATTATCCCACACATTATAGTCATTCTCTTTTTTTCTTCTAAACTTTTCATTATTTTAAGTTTATTTAATCCATAAATTATAAATACTACAACATGGACTGTTATTATTTTATCTATCATATTTGGAACTTGCCCACCTGGAAATTTTGTTGTTAATGCTGTAAATATTCCTGTTATTATTCCACATACTAAAGATGTTTTATAATCTCCATTATTTAAAATTATTATTATAAATAACATTGCTAAAGCAAAATCCGGCTGCATTGGAAGCCCAAGTGCTGGTGTTATTTGATGAAGGATAGCTCCTATCCCAAGCATTAATGCATTTATTATCATTTTTTTTGTTTTTAAATCTCTCATATTTTATTACGCTCCTTTTAATTAAAATTATTTTTATTGATTTATTTAGGTTTGTCCTTCACTTCATCAAAATCACCTCCTTAAAATAAAAAACGCCCTATGTAATAAAACATAGGACGAAAGTTCCGCGTTGCCACCTAAATTGTGTTTTTATGTATAAGAAAAACACCTCTCTTTTCAAGTACTATCATACTCTAACCTCTATAATGGGAGGTTCCCAATAATTTTTACTTTCTATTTCTAGATTTCCTATTATTCCTCAAAGGCCCATTCAATAAAATCCTTCTTGCTTAGATCTCACCATCCTAAACTCTCTTTATTAAAGCTTATTTTATTTACTATTCCTTCTCTTTGGACTTTCTTTATTATTTTATTTATACTACATTATATTAAATTTATAACTTTTTGCAACAACTTTTTATTATTTTTATAAAAATTAAAGCTCTATAATTCTTAAATTAAAGATTATAGAGCCTTTTATCTATTGTTCAAGTGATATTTGTAAATTTAATTTTTCAATTCTTCTGTTCATATTAGATATTTCTTCACTACTTGCACCAGACTCTACAAGTAATAAAACTTCTAAATAAAGATTTTCCCTTTCCTCAATAAGACTTTCTAATTTTCTACTCACAAAAATCATCTCCATTATTTTATGTAATCCTTTACTTTAATTATATTACAATTTGTCCATAATTTTCTGAAAAATGAATTTTATTTACAAATTGTTAACAAATTAAAAAGACCACTAAATTAAATTTAGCAGTCTTAGTATATGAAGTTTTTAGTAATTGTGAGCTTTTTAATTTACTCATATTATTGTTAAGAAGAAATTTTATTATCTATCTATTTAAAAATCTACTTCTGTTCCATAATATGCGCAAGTAAATAATTTTTCCATTGTCTTATCATCTATTTCTCTTGGATTTGAACCTGTACATGCATCTAATACTGCATTTTTAGAAATAAATTCCAAGTTATCTTTAAAGTCTTCCTCTTCTACTCCATATTCTTTCATAGTATGAGGAATTTCTAAATTTGTATTCATTTCATTTATTAAATTAATTAGTGAATCTGTTAATTCACTATCTGTGTTACCTTCTAATTTTAGCATTCTAGCTATATCAGCATATCTATCTTCACAATTTTTTCTATTATATTTTATAACATATGGTAAGAATATTGCATTTGCACATCCATGAGGAATATGGAATACTGCACCTGTCTTATGTGCCATTGAATGAACAATTCCTAAAAGTGCATTTGAAAATGCCATTCCAACTAAACATTGAGCATCATGCATTTCTTCTCTAGCTTTTTCACCTCCCTCAAAAGATTTTAAAAGATTTTCTACTACCATTTTTATTCCTTTAGCTGCAAGCGGATCTGAAAAATTAGATCTAAGACTTGCTGTATACGCTTCTATTCCATGTGTTAACGCATCCATTCCAGTATGTGCAACCAATTTCTTTGGCATTGTTTGCGCTAAATCTGGATCTACTATAGCTATATCTGGAGTTAAATTAAAATCAGCTAACGGATATTTAATTTTTTCAGTGTAATTTGTTATTACTGAAAAAGCTGTTACTTCTGTTGCTGTTCCACTTGTAGATGGAATAGCTATAAATTTAGCTTTTTGTCTAAGCTCTGGCAATCCAAAAGGAACTACTGCCTTTTCAAAAGTAAAATCTGGATACTCATAAAAAATCCACATTGCTTTTGCTGCATCTATTGGAGAACCTCCTCCCATTGCAACTATCCAGTCAGGCTGAAACTTTCTCATAGCTTCTGCACCTTTCATAACAGTTTCAACAGATGGGTCTGGTTCAACACCTTCAAAAATTTCTACTTCAATACCTGCTTCTTTTAGGTAAGATTCTACTTTGTCTAAGAATCCAAATCTTTTCATTGAACCCCCACCAACAACTACAAATGCCTTCTTACCTTTTATACTTTTCAAAACCTCTAATGATCCTTTTCCGTGGTATAAATCTCTTGGTAAAGTAAAACGTGCCATAAGCTAACTCCCTTCAAATTAAAGTTTAATTTCCTTATATAGTTTGTGTAATTTTTATTTACTTATTATCTTTACTCCACTTTTTAATCACTCATTTTTGTAATTTATTAACTTTATTTCTATTTTATTGTATCACATTTATTATTTATTGTATATGTTTTCAAAAAATTTTTTATTTTAATTTTTTATACTAAAATATTATTTATTACTATTAATTAAGAATATAATTTTCTATTTATTATGAATATTAATCATAAAAAATATATAATAAAAAAATCCTTAGATGTTTCCACCTAAAGATTTTAATCTTAATATCTATTTTTATTTTTCATTTCTCTTTCAATGTCTCTCTTATGAGCTTTTTCAAGCATTGAATCTCTCTTATCATAATTTTTCTTACCCTTACAAACTCCAAGTGCAACCTTTACTTTCCCCTCTTTTAAATAAAGAGAAAGTGGTATAAGTGTAAGACCTTCTCTTGATACAAGTCCTGCAAGCCTTCCAATCTCTTGTTTATGAAGAAGTAATTTTCTATCTCTAAGAGGATCAACATTAAATATATTTCCTTGCTCATATGGACTTACATGCATTCCTCTTATGAAAACTTCTCCATCTCTAATATCTGCATAACAATCTTTAAGATTCGCTCTACCATTTCTTATTGATTTAACTTCTGTACCAACTAAAGCAAGCCCTGCCTCTATTGTTTCTTCTATAAAATAATCATGTCTAGCTTTCCTATTTTCTGCTAATGAATTTGAATTCTTTTTTCTAGCCATTTAATTCACCTACTTATCTCTGCTCTTTTAACTTATCTAAAATTATAATATATGTTACTGATATTTACAACAATTTGCCTATTTTAATCATTTACGCTAAACTATTTAGTTTATTATTCCAATCAACAAAAATAGAAAATCTATTATTTCTAATATAAGCTTTATATAGATTCTTGATACTCTTTTCATTTATATTTTCATTGCCATAATAAGAATCCATTTCTAAAATTAAATTATTATATCTTTCAATTATAGAGTTTATTCCTTCTTTAACTTCTACTTTTTGTTCATCTGTAAAATCTACATTATACAAATTTAGGTATGTATCTTTTATAGTTTCAGGCAAATTAATATAATAAGCAGATATCTCCATAAATTCACTATAAAATTTAGTTAGTTGGTCATTTTTATTATGAGAATATATATAAGGATTAAAATTTGAAATCTTTTGCCTAAGCCCTTTTTCATATCCATAATAATCAGCTACTTTTTGACTATTACTATCATTATTTTGAGCTTCTTTATTTATATCATAAAGTATAGAATTAACTTCTATTATGCTTCTATATAAAGTATTTACATTTTTATCTTTAGAATAAACAATATTTTCTCTTTCAACTTTATTTAAATTATATGGCGCATTCCATATAATTTAAATAATTCCTAATATAAAAATACCTAATATAAATATTTTTGGCTTATTTTTTATTTTCATAATTTTATCCCCCCAATAAATTTATATTATCACAAAATTTCCTTTCCTCTTACGCCCAAGCACTTATTTAATTTCAAATTAACCATTTATTAAATTTAAATAAATCATTTTTCATATATTTTTAGTTTTATCCTTAGCTTATTTTCTTTTAATATAATTTAAAAGCTGTCTCAAAAACAGTTAAACACCACTTTGAGACAGCTTCTATTTTATTCTTCTGTTTTATCTAATTCTTTAGATTCTTCTATTTCTTTATCTAATCCTTTAAACTCTTGTTTAACATCTAAGATTCTATCTATAAGCTCTTTTGCAGTTTCTTCTACAGCTTCTTCTTCATTTTCATCTGTAGCAAGTTCAAAATAAATTTCTCTGTTATCTATATCAACTCTACTACATTTTACTTTTACACTATCTCCAAGTCTATAAATTCTTTTTGTTCTTTCTCCAATAAGTGAAAGATGATCTTCATCATATACATAGTAATCATCTTCAAGAGATGTAATATGAACAAGACCTTCTATAGTGCTTGGTAATTCTACAAACATACCAAATGAAGTTACTGATGAAACTATCCCTTCAAATTCTTCACCTATTCTATCTAACATATATTCTGCTTTCTTTAAATCATCAACTTCTCTTTCTGCTTCTACTGCTAATTTTTCTCTATCTGATGATTGTTTAGAAGCATATTCAACAATCCCTTTAAGCTTAGAAATTCTCTTACCTTCTAATTTTCCATTTAAATTTTCTTTTATAATTCTGTGTATTTGAAGGTCAGGATATCTTCTAATTGGTGATGTAAAGTGACAATAATATTTAGCTGCAAGTCCAAAGTGTCCTACACATTCAGGTGAATATTTAGCTTTCATCATACTTCTAAGCATAAGAGTACTTACTACAGTTTCTTCACTCTTACCTTTAACTTTTTCTAATATTTCTTGCATCATTTTTGGATGTATTTCAGCGTTAGTTCTCATTGGATAACCTAAGTTATATACAAACTCTTTAAATCTTGATAATTTTTCTTCATCTGGATCTTCGTGAATTCTATATACAAAAGGTAGGTTTTGCCAATACATATCTTCAGCTATCGTTTCATTACATACAAGCATAAATTCTTCTATCATTCTATTTGATATTTCTCTTGGATAAGGTTTTACATCAATTGGTTTACCCATTTTATCAAGAGTTATCTTAGCTTCTGGGAATTCAAAATCTATTGAACCTCTTTTCATTCTTCTCTTATTTAATATAAGTGCAAGTTCTTCCATTGCTAAGAAATCATCATAAAGATAATCATATTTTTTAATTAACTCTTCATCTTTATCTTTAAGAATTTTAGTTACATCTGTATATGTCATTCTTTCATTTGTTCTTATTATACTTTCATGTATTTCATGTGCAATAACTTTTCCTTTTTTATCTATAGTCATAACACAACTTAATGTAAGTCTATCTACTTTTGGATTAAGTGAACAAATTCCATTTGAAAGCTTTTTAGGAAGCATTGGTATAACTCTATCTATTAAATAAACTGATGTAGCTCTATTTAAAGCCTCTTTATCTAAAGGATTTTTTTCTCTTACATAATGAGAAACATCTGCAATATGAACTCCTAATTTAAACTTTCCATCTTCTAGTCTTTCAATAGATACAGCATCATCTAAGTCTTTAGCATCCTCTCCATCTATTGTAACCATATTCCAATCTCTAAAATCAGTTCTTCTCTTATATTCTTTTTCATCTATTTCTTCTGGGATACTATCTGCAAAGCTTAAAACTTTTTGTGGAAACTCTTCTGGTAATCCATGTTTTTTAATTATAGTAAGAATATCAAGACCTTTGTCACCTTTCTTACCTAAAACTTCTGAAATATATCCTTCTGGACTTCTTCTTCCTTCTGGCCATTTAGTTACTTCTACAATTACAATATCTCCAGATTTTGCACCATTTCTATCTTTTTTTGAAATAAATATGTCTTGAGTAAGTCTTGTATCTTCTGGAACTACAAAACCAAAATTTCTACTATCTTCATATTCACCAATTATTCTAGTGTTTACTCTTTCTATTATAGAAACTACTTCTCCTTCTCTTTTTCTTATTCCACCTCTATCTTCTTTAGTAACCTGTACAATTACTTTATCTCCATTCATAGCTCCATTTAAAAGAGAACCAGCTATAAAAACATCTTTTTCTCCTTCTCTTTCTGGAATAAGAAAACCAAAGCCTTTAGCGTGTGCTTGTATTTTTCCTCTTACATATCCGAACTTTTCTGGAAGTGCAAACTTGTCTTTATCATTTTTCATAACAAGTCCTTCACTTTCCATATCTCTTAAAACATTTTTAAAAGCTTTAAACTCTTCTTTTTTTATATCAAATATTCTTGATAAAGAGCTAATATCCATTGGTCTATATGCATCTTCACCCATAAAGGCTAATAATGTATCTTTAATCCCCATACTTGTTCCTCCATACTTTTGTCTATATTATTAGTATATTCTTATTAATTTCTTTTACTATTATAATTGACAAACTTCCATTAATTTATTCTTTATTGTATTATAGCATAATATCCCTATTTTTTTACCATAGTTATCCTAAACACTTTTTTTATTTATAAAAAAGACTATGTGCTAGTTAACTATAAGTTAATAGCACATAGTCTTTGCATAAAATAATTCTTTATAATACCCTTTATACCATAGTTTATTGATTGATCACCCACCGACGATTAAAATAGATTAATACCCCTATACCTCTATTTTAATTATGAAATTTACTCGCTATCAGTAAATTTCTTTGTAAAGTTCACTTTTTTACCTCTTAAACTATTTTATCTAAATGATTTATCTATTCTAACAGTATTTCTAACTTATAAAAGTTAGTTGAGCCACCATTTATATAAACTAAATCATAGATGTCCACTAAAAAAACACATTTTCCTTATTAATTAGATTATTTCTTTTATAAAATATGTTGAAAATCATTATATATTTTAATTAATACTTTATTTCGTGATTTTCTTTCATCAACAATATTATATTAACACAAAATTCATATTTTGTTTATAGTTTTTGCGAAATTTATGAAATTTGTATATAAAAAGTTAATTTAATAAAAATATGCTAATTAAATTTAATTTAATTAGCATATCTTTAAGTAATTTGTTTTTTGGAGTGTATAAATAAATTTTAGATATAGCTTATTTAAACAAAATTCCACCAAATTGTACTATTAAAGGTGCAAAAACTAGTGATACTATTGTCATTAATTTTATTAATATATTCATTGATGGTCCTGATGTATCTTTAAATGGATCTCCAACAGTATCTCCAACAACACAAGCTTTATGTGCATCACTTCCTTTTCCACCATATACTCCACTTTCAATATATTTTTTAGCATTATCCCAAGCTCCACCTGAGTTTGACATCATAATTGCAAGCATAACTCCAGTTACAACTCCACCAGCTATAAGTCCTGCTAAAGCCTCAGCTCCTAAAAGTATTCCAACTATTATAGGTGCTAAAACTGCTATTACTCCTGGAAGTATCATTTCTTTTAATGCTGCTCTTGTTGATATTTCAACACATCTTGCATAATCAGGTTTTTCTTCTCCTTCTAATATCCCTGGTTTTTCTCTAAATTGTTTTCTTACCTCTTCTACCATCTCTCCTGCTGCTTTTCCTACTGATTCCATAGTTAAAGCTCCAAATAAAAATGGTAACATTCCTCCAATTAAAACTCCTACAAGAGTTAGTGGATTTAAAAGATTTATACTTTCAAGGTTTACTGCTTGAGTATATGATGCAAAAAGTGCAAGAGCTGTAAGTGCAGCTGATCCAATTGCAAAGCCTTTTCCAATTGCTGCTGTAGTATTTCCTACTGAATCTAATTTATCTGTAATTTCTCTAACTTCTTTTGGAAGTTCACTCATTTCTGCTATTCCTCCAGCATTATCTGCTACAGGTCCATAAGCATCAACAGCTATTGTTATAGCAGTTGTAGATAACATTCCAACTGCTGATAAAGCTATACTATAAAGTCCTATCATGCTATCTTTCATTCCTCCACAGCCTATATAAGAAATTATTATTCCTATAACTATCAATATAATTGGTACAACTGTAGATTTCATTCCAACTGCTAATCCCTCAATAATATTAGTTGCAGCTCCTGTTTCACATTCTTTCGCAATTTTTTTTACAAATTTATAATCTGAAGATGTATATATTTCTGTTATTTTTCCTATAGCTATTCCTACTATAACTCCTACAACTACTGGTATAAAAAGAGTTAAACTATCAAATAAATATTTACAAGCTCCACTAGATAATATAAGAGCTAAAAATCCTGCAACTGTAGTTCCATTATTAAGAGCTTTTTGAGGTTTTTCCCCTTTATATGCTTTAACAATTAAAATTCCAATTAAAGATGAAATTATTCCAAGTGCTGAAAGTATTAGTGGATATATAAGTGCATTATTTCCTATTGAAACTGCTACAAAACTTCCAAGAGTTATAGCTGATATAATTGAACCAACATAAGATTCAAAAAGGTCTGCTCCCATTCCAGCTACATCTCCTACATTATCCCCTACATTATCTGCAATAACTGCTGGGTTTCTTGGATCATCTTCTGGTATTCCTGCTTCAACTTTTCCAACAAGATCTGCTCCAACATCAGCAGCTTTAGTATAAATTCCTCCACCTACTCTTGCAAAAAGTGCAATAGATGAAGCTCCAAGACCAAATCCTGTAATATATTCAATATTAAAATTAAAAATATAAACTAAAATTGTAATTCCTATTATTCCAAGACCAACTACACATAATCCCATTACAGACCCACCAGAAAAAGCAATTCCTAATGCTTCTTTTATTCCAGTTTTCGCTGCATTAGCTGTTCTTACATTTGCTTTTACAGCTGTTTTCATACCAACATAACCAGATGCCATAGAAAATAAAGCACCAACTAAAAATGCGCATGCTGCTTGAATACTTAAAAAAATTCCCATAAATATAAATAACACAATAATAAATACTGAAAGATATTTATATTCTTTTTTTAAAAATGCCATAGCTCCTTCTGAAATAGCAGTTGCTATTTCCTTCATTTTTTCATTTCCAACTTTCTCTTTTGTTATATTTTTAGCTAATATGCTTAGAAAGATAAGCGAAATAATACCACAAATTAATGGTAAAATTAAAAGTTCCATTTTGTCACCTCATTTTATCCTATATACTTATCTTTACTCTATACTTACTATAACTGTGATAATTTTATACCTTGTTTTGATATATAAATAAAAAAACTACATTAAATTTAATTAATGTAGTTTACAAATAGTATGTGGTGATATCCCACGCTTATAATAGATGTAATCCTAATACTGATAATGCAAATATTATCATAGCTATCATTGTTATTCTAGCTAATATAACTTCTTTAGTTCTTGCTTTATTCTTTGAAAAGAAAGTATCATTATTACTTCCTTGAATAAGACCACTTAATGCATCTGATTTACTTGGTTGCATTAAAACAGTAACAATAACTATTATTCCAGTTAAAACTACTAGAATCGTTAATAAAGTTTGCATGGGAACACCTCCTATATTAAATCCTCTGTTTTTTCATATTGTTAACCTATTTAGTATATCACACCTTTTTATTTTTTTCCATATTTCATAATTTTATTTATATCCATTTATTTTTAATTATTCTTTATTTTAGAATTTTTTCTAAAAAACAAATACCTCATAAAAGAAATTATATTATAAATTCTTTATGAGGCATTTATTTATATATTACATTTTATATTATTCATTTTAAAGTATATTTTTATTTGAGTTTCCCAATACTTAGCTTTCTTCTTATTTATTTTTCTTATATGCTTTAAAAATGTTCCTAACACATTCAATCTATTTAACTTTTTCATTAAATGCCTTGGAAAATCTACTTTTCTTGTATAACATCCTTTAGGATCAATCATTCTTAACTCTAATTTATCATTTACATATATATCCCTACATCTAGTATCTAATTTTTTAAACTTTAATTTTCTAAATTCCTCTAATAGTAAATATATTTTTTTAGACATCTCCTCATCTAATCCGTTTCTTTTTATGTATTTATCTAATCGTTCACCTTCGACTTTTTCTCTTATTATATAAAGGTTACCATGAAAATATATTTTAGGAAAATATTTAGATTTCTTAGTTTTCTTTAATGTATTAGCTTCCATGTCACATATTTTTTTATCAACAAATATTTTTATTATCTTATTTCCTGGTAGTTCATATACAATTCCATTGTTACCTTGTCCTAAATAAACACTATTTTTAAACAGTTCCTCTGTCTTTTTATCAAAATTCACAGAGTAATCATAATTTTTTTTCATACTACCACCTTATTTATTTTTCTTTTAATATTATATTATTAAGATTTTATTATAATGTGAATATATTTCATTTTACCTATATAATTTTAATTTTATATGATATAATGGTAATGTAAATGATTACTTTTTTTTGATACAGCATTATTTATAATAAGAGAGGTAATACATATGAGTTTTAAATTAAAGTTTAATTTCAAAATTTATAATGAAACAAATAGTTATTTAAAAGATTTAAAAATAGTAGACGAAGAGGGATTATTACATAATCCTACATTAAATAAACTAGATAAAAAAAATTTTAATAATTTACAAGAAGTATATATGCATCTATACAAGCCTGAAAAAATATACTTAAAATTTTCAGACGAACATGGAGTTGAAAGAAAACTTCTTATTTTTAAAAACATAAAGGAAATATTAAAATTAAACTATGAAATAATAATTGAAAAAGATGAAAAAGAAAATTATAATGCAAAAGTAGCATAAGTATAAAAACGATTAAATTTTATTTAATCGTTTTCTTTTATATTTAAATATGTTAACTTTATATTTTCACTACAATTTATAATCTATATTATATTTAATAATATTCTATATAAAATAATTTTATAACATTGTTATTAATTTATTATGTAATAAATAATATATCTAGATATCATATAATTATTTCCGAGGAAATTTTTACAAATTTTAAGCTATATTAATCTATAAAACCATATAAAAATAAAAGTGTACCTTAAAATTTAAAGTACACTTTTATTAATTATTTAGTTAAACATTCTCCAGTCATTTCTGCTGGTGCTTCAAGTCCCATTTCATTTAACATAGTTGGAGCTATATCAGCAAGTTTACCATTCTTTAAAGTTTTTCCTTTAGCATCATTTGATACCCATACAAATGGAACTGGATCTGTTGTATGAGCTGTAAATGGTGTTCCAGTTGAGAAGTCTATCATAGTTTCTGCATTTCCGTGGTCAGCAGTTATGAATAATGAACCATCTTTTTCTAAGATTTTATCTGCTACTCTTCCAAGACAAGTATCTACAGTTTCGATTGCTTTTATAGCAGCCGGAATTACTCCTGTGTGTCCTACCATATCTGGGTTAGCATAGTTTAATATAACCATATCATATTTATCGCTATCTAATCTCTTAATTAATTCATCAGTAACTTCAACAGCACTCATTTCTGGTTGTAAATCATAAGTTGCAACTTTTGGTGATGCTATTAATGCTCTATCTTCATTTTCATTAGGTTGTTCTACTCCACCATTAAAGAAGAATGTAACGTGAGCATATTTTTCAGTTTCTGCAATTCTTAATTGTTTTAATCCTTTATTAGCTACAAATTCACCTAATGTGTTAGTAAGTGTTTGTGGTTTAAATGCAACTTCAACCCCTTCTAAAGTTTTATCATATTGAGTCATTGTTACAAATGTAAGATTTAAAGTTTCTCTCTTAAATCCATCAAATACTTTATCATTTATAGCTCTAGTTAATTCTCTAGCTCTATCAGGTCTAAAGTTAAAGAATACTACTGAATCTCCACTTTTAACTTTAGCAACTGGTGCTCCATCTTTTTCAATAACACATGGAACTACAAATTCATCAGTCTTATTATCATGATATGAATTTTCTATAGCTTCTACAGCACTTCCTGCTTTAGCTCCTTCTCCAAGAACTATTGCATTGTATGCAAGTTCAACTCTTTCCCATCTGTTATCTCTATCCATAGCGTAGTATCTACCACTTATTGTAGCAATTTCACCTACTCCTACTTCTTTCATCATAGCTTCAGCTTTTTCTATGAATTCTTTACCTGATGATGGTGCAACATCTCTTCCATCCATAAATGCATGAACATAAACCTTTTGAAGTCCTTCTTTTTTAGCAAAAGCTAAAAGTCCTTTTAAGTGATCTATATGTGAGTGAACTCCACCATCTGATAATAGTCCCATTAAGTGTAATGCAGTATTGTTTTCTTTAGCATTTTTCATTGCTTTTAAAAGTGCTTCATTTTCGAAAACTTCTCCATCTTCCATAGCTTTTGTTATTCTTGTAAGCTCTTGGTATACTATTCTTCCTGCACCTATATTTAAGTGTCCAACTTCTGAATTACCCATTTGTCCATCTGGTAATCCAACAGCCATTCCTGAAGCTTGAAGTTCACTTGTTGGGAATTCCTTAACTAATCTATCGAAATTTGGTTTTTTAGCTAATGAAACTGCATTTCCTTCAGATGCTTCTGCAATTCCAAAACCGTCTAATATCATTAACATTACTGGTCTTTTTGACATAATTCTCTGCCTCCATTTATCTATAAATATATATTCTTATATACAGTTTTAAAAAAATCATTTATATTAATTTCTTTATATAATTATACTATAATTAATCTCTTATAACAATAAAAGCAATAAGTATGAAAGAAGTTAAATTCAGTCATTCCTATTGCTTTTTGGTAATTTCTTAAAATATTAGTACATTACTATTTTAGAGAAATCTTCAGCTACTAAGCTAGCTCCTCCAACTAATGCTCCATCAATGTCTGATTTAGCCATTTGATCTTTTATAGTTCCTGGTTTAACTGATCCACCGTATTGGATTCTTACTTTATCAGCAACTTCTTTTCCAAACATTTCAGCTACAACATTTCTTATAGCAGCTATAGTTTCATTAGCTTGGTCTGAAGTAGCAGTTTTTCCTGTTCCAATAGCCCAGATTGGTTCATAAGCTATAACAACTTTTTCAGCTTGTTCATTAGTTAATCCAGCCATATCAGCTTTAATTTGCCCAGCTAAAACTTCAACATATTTTCCTGATTCTCTTTGCTCTAAAGTTTCTCCACAGCAAAGCATTGGAATTAAGTTATGTTCGAAAGCTTTTTTAACTTTTTTATTACAAGTTTCATCAGTTTCATTGAAGTATTCTCTTCTTTCACTGTGTCCAATTACTACGTATTCAACTCCCATAGCTTCTAACATTCCTGGAGCAACTTCTCCTGTAAATGCTCCACTTTCTTCAAAGTGCATATTTTGAGCACCTATTTTAATGTTTGAACCTTTAGCAGCTTTAACAGCAGCATCTAAACATACAAAAGTTGGGCAGATAACTACATCACAAGTAGCATCCTTAACTAATGGTTTTAATTCATTTATCATTTCAACAGCTTCAGCTGGTGTTTTGTGCATTTTCCAGTTTCCTGCAATTATTGCTTTTCTCATTTAGAATCACCTCATAATATTTTTACAAATTAAATTGTATTAGCCACTCTAAATTTTCCGCTTACAGAGTGGCTAAATTTATATTTTAAAACTTTTTAAATTAGCTATTTAAAGCATCTATTCCTGGTAATACTTTACCTTCTAAGAATTCTAGTGAAGCTCCTCCACCTGTTGAGATGTGAGTCATTTTATCACCAAATCCTAATATATTTACAGCTGCAGCTGAATCTCCACCACCAATTATAGTAGTAGCATCTGAATCTGCCATAGCTTTAGCTACTGCAATAGTACCTTTGTTGAAGTTTTCGAATTCGAATACTCCCATAGGTCCATTCCAGATAACTGTTTTAGCTTCTTTAACTGCTTCAGCATATATAGCTTCTGTTTTTGGTCCAATATCTAATCCCATATTTCCTGCTGGAATATTTTGATCTTCAGTTATTGTAGCTTCAACATCTTTAAATTCTGTAGCAACTCTGTGGTCAACTGGTAATAAGAATTTAACTCCTTTTGCAGCTGCTTTTTCAATCATTTCTTTAGCATACTCAATTCTGTCTTCTTCAACTAATGAAGTTCCAATTTCATATCCTTGAGCTTTTAAGAATGTATAAGCCATTCCTCCACCGATTATTAGAGTATCAACTTTTTCTAAAAGATTGTTTATAACAGCAATCTTATCTGAAACTTTAGCTCCTCCTAAGATAGCAACAAATGGTCTAACTGGAGTTTCAACAGCTTCTCCTAAGAATTTTAATTCTTTTTGGATTAAGTATCCACATACAGCTGTATCTATAAATTCAGTTACTCCAACTGTTGAACAGTGAGCTCTGTGAGCAGTTCCGAATGCATCATTAACGAATACTTCTGCAAGTGAAGCTAATTCTTTTGAGAATTCTTCTCCATTTTTAGTTTCTTCTTTTCTGTATCTTGTGTTTTCTAATAAAACAACATCTCCATCTTTCATGTTAGCAACAGCAGCTTTAGCATTTTCTCCAACAACATTGTTGTCAGCAGCAAATACTACTTCTTTTCCTAACATTTCGCTTAATCTTTTAGCAACTGGAGCTAATGATAATTCTGGCTTTGGTTCTCCCTTTGGTTTACCCATGTGTGAGCAAAGGATAACTTTTGCACCATTATCTACTAAATATTTTATAGTTGGCATAGCACCTACTAATCTATTTTCATCAGTTATAACTCCATCTTTTAATGGTACGTTAAAGTCACATCTTACTAAAACTTTTTTACCTTTTACTTGGATGTCTTCTACAGTTTTTTTGTTGAAGTTCATTCTCTTTCACCTCTTAAATATTTCAATATTTTAAAATAGTCTGGCCTTATAGCCTTATACTACAAAACCAGACTTATAATACTTTTTTATACTATCTAATTAATTTAGATTACTTTAAGTTAGCGAAGTATCCTAAAGTTCTGATTAATTGGTTAGTGTATGACATTTCGTTGTCGTACCATGAAGCAACTTTAACTAATTGTTGTCCGTCAACTTCCATGATTTTAGTTTGAGTTGCATCGAATAATGATCCGAAGCTGATTCCGATTACGTCTGATGATACTATTGGATCTTCAGTGTATCCGAATGAATCGTTAGCAGCAGCTTTCATAGCAGCGTTAACTTCTTCTACAGTTACTTTTTTGTCTAAAGTACAAACTAATTCAGTTAATGAACCAGTGATTGTTGGAACTCTTTGAGCGTTTCCGTCTAATTTACCAGCTAATTCTGGAATAACTAATCCGATAGCTTTAGCAGCACCAGTTGAGTTAGGGATTATTGAAGCAGCAGCAGCTCTAGCTCTTCTGAAATCACCTTTTCTGTGTGGAGCATCTAATGTATTTTGGTCATTAGTGTAAGCGTGGATTGTAGTCATGAATCCTTTTTGTAATCCAAATGAATCATTTAATACTTTAGCCATTGGAGCTAAACAGTTAGTAGTACATGAAGCACCTGAAATAACTGTATCTTCTGCTTTTAATATTTCATTGTTTGTATTGAATACAACTGTTGGAAGGTCGTTTCCAGCTGGAGCTGAAATAACAACTTTCTTAGCACCAGCAGCTATGTGAGCTGAAGCTTTTTCTTTTGAAGCGAAGAATCCAGTACATTCTAAAACGATGTCTACGTTTAATTCTCCCCATGGTAATTCAGCTGGGTTAGCATTTGCAGTTACTTTAATTTCTTTTCCATTAACTACGAAAGCATCTTCTTTAACTTCGATTTCTCCATCGAATCTTCCTTGTGCTGAATCATATTTGAATAAGTGTGCTAACATTTTAGCATCTGTTAAGTCGTTGATTGCAACCACGTTGAATTCTGGGTTGTTGATCATTAATCTTAACGCTAATCTTCCTATTCTTCCGAAACCATTAATTGCTACATTTACCATTGTAAATACCTCCTAAAATAGCTTTAAAATAGCTTTTATAAAAAATTTTTTATAAACTTTTTTGTCGAGACATTAGAATTTTTAAAATTTTTCTTCCTGCTGCCTCATCAGTTACTAACACAGCATGTGTGTTATTTAGTTGAGTGGCTATAATAGACTCAACTTTATTTGCACCACCAGCCACAGCAATATGTGTATTGATTTGGCTCGCGTTGCTTATATTTATTCCAATAGCAGTCGTTTCTGAAACTACTTTAGAATCTTTATTAAAGTAACACCCAAATGCTTCTCCTACGGCCTCTAGTTCATTTAATCTAGAGATTTTGTCTTCAGATATTCCACGCTTTTGTGCCATTTCCATAGCATTCCCAATACCATATATAAGTATATCTGCATTGTGTATACTTTGGACTATATCTTTGATTTCTTTTTCTTCTTTTAAAGAATTAATAATCTCTGGGCTAACGTTCTCTGGAATGTGTAACAGCTTGTAATTTCCATTTAGCTTTTTAGCTAAAGAGCCGGCTAAAGTATTAGCTTGAGTTTCAACATTTCTACCCATACCGCCTCTTGCAGGAACTACAAGAACATTTGAATATTTATTTATTTTAGGGAATGCTTCTATAACTTCTTTAACAGAACTTCCTCCTGTTAAAGCAATTATTGAATTATCCTTAATAACTGTTTTTAAATATTTTGATGCAGCCTTACCGATATCTTTTAATATACCTTGGTTATTTTCTACATCACCTGGAACTATTATAACTTTTTTTATTGAAAGAGCTTCTTTAATCTTATCTTCTAAGTCATTTAATCCTTTAAGTTCATGGATAAATCCATTTAACTTATCAACTATTTCTTCTCCACTTTCAGTTACTGTCATACCAGGAGTATTAATTTCTATAAGACCTTGCCCCTTAAGAAAACTTATTTCTGTTCTAACTATTCTTTCACTTAAATTAAGTTCATTAGATAAAACACGCCTTCCTACTGGTTGATTAAAAAATATAGTTCTAAGAATATTGTACCTTTTTTCTAATACTTCCACTAATTCTGGAACTATTTTGTTTTGTAATTCTATTAATTCTTGCAACCTAAACACTCCTTTGGTCACATAGTGTCCCGCTCTTACTTTTTACGTCCCACAAGACTATTATAGAATAAATTGTACAAATTTTAAAGAGTAATTTTAAATTTTTTTATTTTATTTATTTTACTTCTTTATTTTTAGCATATATTTTTTATATCAAAGATCTTTTTAGTATTATTTAAGCTTAAAGTCTTTTTCTCTTACTTGAAGATTTTATACCTAACTCTTCTCTATATTTCGCAACTGTTCTTCTCTTTATTTCCATATTTTCTTCTGTAAGCTTATCTGAAATATATTGATCTGAAAAAGGCTTCTTCTTATTTTCACCTTCTATTATTTCTTTTATTCTATTTTTTATTTTTACTACTCCTAAATCTTCACTATTTTTTATAGCAGTAGTAAAAAGATCTTTTATTTTTACAGTTCCCCTATCTGTTAATATATATTTATCTTTTATTGCCCTACTAACAGTAGATTCATGAATATTTAAAGCCTCAGATATTTCTTTTAAAGTCATTGGCTTTAGATAGTTATATCCCTTTTTAAAATATTCTTCCTGTCTTTTAATTATCTCTTCTAGTACATTATATAACGTACTTCTTCTTTGCTCTATACTTTTTATTAAAAACATAGCTTTATTAAGCTTGTCTTTTACATATTCAGTAGCATTCTTATCCCCTTCTTCATTAATTACTTTTTTATATCCACTATTTATAGATAATCTTGGGAGAATGCTATCATTCATTATTATTATTAATTGGTCATCTATTTCTCTTATAGCCGCATCTGGTATTATAAATTTAACTTCTTCTCCAGTATAGAAGCCACTAGAAGGCTTAGGTTCTAACTTTTTTATAACATCACCATACCTTTGGGCTTCTCTTGGAGAAATATTTAAGCTTTTTCCGATTAAAGAATATTTATTATTTGCTATATCTTCTAAATGATTGTTAACGATTGTAATCATTTTTTCATCATCTAATGCCAACTTATCAAGTTGAATAAGAAGGCATTCTTTAATATCTCTTGCTCCTATTCCGTAAGGTTCTAAATCTTGAACTATAAGAAGCGCTTTTTCCCCTAGTTCTTTTGATATTTTTAATTCTTTACATATTATTTCTAAATCACATTCTAAATATCCTCTATGATCTAAATTATCAATTATATAATTGCAAATAACTCTTGTATATTTATCTATGTTAAGTTCCATTAACTGCTCATAAAGATATTCTTTAAGTGATTTTTTTTCTGATATAAAATTAAAAGGTGAAACCTCATCTTCATATATTCCTTTACTTTGTGCTCCATAATTATCAAATTCAAAATACTTTATCATTTCTTTATAATTATATTTATCCATAAATTTCTCTTCAGATATTGAAGATTTTTCTTGGTTATTATCATTCATATCTAATATTGGATTTTCAGCAAATTCTTTATCAATATATTCTCTTAAATCTGTTACCGACATTTGTAACATTTTTATAGATAATTGCATCTCTTGAGTCATATGTAATTTTTGTTCTTGAGTCAATTTCATAGAATATTCCATCTTCAATGTAATCACCTACTCTCTTAACTATTACTTTATATTCCTATAATGTAATAATTATAGCATAAATACCATTATGTAAACAATTATATTGAGACTATCATTATATTTGCTTCTATTGTTCTTTAGCTTTTGATTTATGTTGTTCTTCTGATTGTCCTTCGGTTTCTTCTTTAAACTCTAACACCTCAAAAACTCTTTGTGGAACTTCAATTTCTTTATTTTTTAATTTTTTCATATAATCATTTAGTGTTCCAAATGTATTTTCAGAAACATTATTTTTTGTTTCTTTAGAATAATTAAATGCTCCTTCACTTATACCTAACTCTTTTAAATTTTTAATACCACTTTTAAACTTACCATCTTTAATTTCAGCACATATGTCAAAAATATTTTTATCCATATTTTTTACCATTGAAGATATTATTACATCTTTATATTCTGGATAATATTCAGCACAATCTACATCTACTCCTATTGCTTTATTTCCTGATTCTTTTGCAGCTTTAAACACACCTTCTCCAGCTGCTCCACAAGCTTCAAAAATTATATCACATCCACTTGCATATAACTCTTTTGCTTTTTCATATGCTTTTTTCTCATCTTTAAAATCTTCTGTATAGCGTACATAAGAATAATCAACAAGAGTCTCATATGCTTGCATATTATTTGTCTTAACTCCAGCTGCGTATCCACTTAAAAATCTAACTCCATTTGTATCATTTAATCCACCTATAAAACCTACTTTATTTGACTTTGTCTGTCCACCAGCTATTATCCCCATTAATAGTGCTCCTTCTTCTGATTTATATAAGACAGATTTTACATTTCCTTCAGCTACAACTGAATCTACCACTGCAAAATTTCTTGATTTTAATTGCCTTGCTGAAACTTTAACAGATTCTTTTAACCAATTTCCTAAGACAATTACTAAGTTATTATCTAAAGCTGTTTGATTCATTATTTTATTTATAACTTCTGGTTTTTCATCTAAATTTAATAATACTATTTCTGTCTTCATTCCAAGCTCTTTTCCAGCCTTTATAACACCTTTTTTCCCTATCTCTAAAAAAGGCTCATTTTCGTTATTTTCACATATTAAAGCAACCTTTAAATCACTATTAAAAAAATTTCTATCTCCAACACTTTTATTAGTACATCCTCCTAAGAACATAAGAACATAAAAGCACATGACAATTAATAACAGAACTACAATTTCTTTATTTCCTTTTATTCTTTCCATAAAATCTTCACCTTCTAAAAATACTTTTAAAATATTTTTTCCTCTTTAGAAAGTTTTAATTCATGAGTTATATAATTTATAAATAAAAATATTTTTATTATAATTTTTTATATTTATTTTTTATCTTTTAAATTACTATTTTTTAGTTTAAATATAAAATATTAATTCAATAATATTAATAAAAAAGCCTAGATTAATTAATCTAGGCATAAATATAAAAATAAATTATTGCGTTTTATTGATTTTCACTCATAAAGAAAACTCCAATTGCTTGACGTCCTGAGTGTATTGAAACTGAACATCCAACTGGTCCTTCTATATATTCAATATTATTTTTTTCTAAGTATTCTATAATTCCATCTTTTATTTCTCTGTTATCTCCAACACCAACTATTACAACTGGCATATCTTTTACTGGTTTTAATTCCTCCATATCAGAGATAATCTTTTTAACTGCTTTTTTGTTTCCTCTAACTTTCCCTTTAAGAGACATAACCCCATCTCTTACTTCTAAGATAAGTCTTATTCCTAAAAGTCCTGTAACTACACTTACAGCTTTAGGAAGTCTTCCTCCTCTTACAAGATTATCAAGAGATTCAAAACTTATAGAACTATCTATTGAACCTTTAACTTTTTCTAATTCTTCAACTATTTCTTCAATATTCATTCCAGAATCTCTTAATTTAGCTGCTTTTAAAACTAAAAGCCCAAGTCCAGCTGTTATAGTTTGTGAATCTACTATGTAAACATCATCTGTTTCTAACATTTGTTTTGCTAAACAAGCAGATTCATATGTTCCACTCATTCCTGATGACATAATTATTGATAAAACTTTATAACCTTCATCAATATATTTTTTATAAATTTCTTCAAATCTACTTGGAATTATTTGAGCTGTAGTAGGAAAAACATCTGTTTTTTCCATTTTATCAAATAATTCATTTGGAGTTATTTCGATTCCATCTAAATAACTTTCTTCACCAAAATTTATAAGAACTGGCATAACTTCTATGTCTAATTCTCTTAAAAGTTCTTTCGGTAAATCAACTGTACTATCTGTTATTATTTTTATTTTTTCCATTCCCTTATTTCCTCTCATTCTATTTCATATTTGGAAAACCTATTTGCCTTAAAGCTTCATAAGCTATTATTGCAACAGTGTTTGATAAATTTAAGCTTCTTGTGCTAGTTTTTATCATTGGAACTCTTATACCTTCATGTGCATTATGAACATCTTCAGGCACTCCACAAGTTTCCCTTCCAAACATTACGAAATCTCCTTCTTTAAACTCAACTTCATCATAATGTTCTCCTCCATGAGTAGTAGCTAAGTATATCTTTTTATCCCCATATTTTTTCATAAAGTCTTCATAGCTCTCATGAATTTCAAGATCCAATTCACTCCAGTAATCCAACCCAGCTCTTTTAACTTGCTTATCATCAATTTTAAAACCTAATGGTTTTATTAAGTGTAGTTTTGATCCTGTTAATACACAAGTTCTTGCAATATTTCCAGTGTTTTGAGGTATCTCTGGTTGATACATAACTATATTTAAATTCAAAAAACTCACCTTCTATTTCAAGCTTTGTAATTATCATAAGATGAGAAGTCTAAAGCACCCATCTTAATTTTATTTAAATTCTATACAACACATAATACTACATGTATTATTTTAAGTCAAAACTTTTTATTTTTAACTAAAAATTCATTAAATATCCTCTTCTCTTAGAATAAATTTTTCAACAGCTTTTCTTACTCCATCATTCTTATTCGTATCAGTAACATAATCAGCTATTTTTTTTAGCTTTGGAATTGCATTTCCCATAGCTATTCCAAGCCCAGCATACTCTATCATAGAAACATCATTTTCATTATCACCAATACAAATAACTTCTTCTCTCTTTATTCCATAATAATCAGCTAATATTTTTACTGCATTTCCTTTAGATACTTCTTTCATATTTATTTCCATACTTTTATTTCCTGATGTAAAGTAAGTAATTTCATCTATTTTGCCTATTTCTTTTCTAAACTCTTCCATTCTTTTAGCTGAAGTTGAGAATACAATAATTTTCGTTACTTTATCACTATATTTTTCCAATGCTTTTAACCATTTTTCTTTTCCTTTTATTGTTCTTAAATTCACTTTAAAATCTTCATGGTTTCTTCCTGGTAAAACTATTCTAGCAACAGTTGTACTCACATAACTGTTAGAAATTATACTACTAACAGTATGAAAATGTAATACTATCCTATATTTATTTGCTAATTCTAAAATTTTTTTAGTTATTTTTTCATTAAAACTACTTCTATATATTATCTCATTACTTCTTTTTTCTCTTATAATAGCTCCATTTGCCCCTATAACCGGAGAATCTACTCCTACTAATTCAGAAAAATACGCTGCATTATTATAAAGTCTTCCTGTTGTTATTACTATTTGTACTCCTTTTTCTCTTGCTTTTCGTAAAGCTATTTTACTTTCTTCTGATATTTTTCTTCCCTTCCCTAAAAGAGTACCATCCATATCAATACACATCATTTTATACTTCATATTTTCATCTCCATCTATAAAAAAGAGACATTCAAACAAATTAAATTTGATATGCCCCTTAATTATATAAATTTTACCACATTACGTTGTAGTTTCAACTGGTGGAGCCTCAGATCCTTCTTGTTGTTGCTGCTCTTCTTTTTTTGCAGGAACTTCTTCCTTCGGCTTATCTACTTTTATTTCTGGCTTTTTAGTTCCAACTTTAACAACTGAATCAGTTGTTGCATAAGTATCAGTTGACACTAGTTCTCTTTTTATTAGTTTACCATTTTCGTAAGTTAATTGATAGCCCTTTGATACATAACCTGTTTGACCTTTAGATTGAACTACTCTTTTTCCTTCTTCAAGATTAGAATCTTTCTCTATTTTCTCTTTTGGAGCAATAGTTCTTACTATTTCATTTTCCATATCATAAGTTTTCCCATTAAGAGCTGATTTATCTCCGTAAACATAAAATCTTATTACCTTTCCATCAGACATTCCCTTAATATAAATTGGAAAATCATATGGATTTTTAAATTTATAATCTAAATATCCCCAAGCTACTGTGGCATCAAGACTTGGTTTTGCATAACTAACAGTTAATGAATGATTATGTCTTTCTGTAGGTCTAATATTAGCTCTCATCATTGCTCTATAAAGTGCTGATGATACTTGACATATTCCTCCACCAATATCCATTTCAACTTTATTATTTATATAAACTGGTGCTTGTTTATATTTACTTTTATCAGTAGAAGTTGCCTTATCATAACTAAATTCTTCTCCTGGCATTAATACTGTTCCATCTACAAAACCAACAGCTGCTTGAATATTTGCTGATCTTTCAGGTGTAGATGTTGCAAAAGAAGACTCAAAGCTTCCCATTACATCTTTTATTTTTGACAGTTCTTCTTTAGTTACTTTTGGTTTTGACTCCACATAATTTAAGTTTATTATTGTTGGATTTTCTAAATCTCCATTTAAATTTTCTTTTAATGAATTGTTTAACTCTTCAACTTCTAATTTTTTTCCTAATATTTCTTCTGTAATATTCTTACTTGAACCTACTATATTTATAGTTGCATTTTTAGGTTCTATATTAAGATTTTTTTGAACATTTTCTTTTAGTTTTCCTAACTTTTTATCATTATATAAAAATTCTATTTCTAACTCTTTATTTTCTTTTCCTTTTATAATTTTATTTTGCTTAAACATGCTTTTATCTTTTCCATATTTAACAGCATCCTCTACAGCTTTATCTACATTATATTTTCCATCAATATCTTTATATTTACCTTTAAATTCTTTATCATCTACCTTAATTATTATATCTTTATTCGAAATTTTATCATTAAGATTATCATTTAAAATATTTTTAGCTTCTTCAGCTGATTTTCCTGATAAATCTACCCCTTTAACCGTTACTCCTGGATATATTTTATAATTCCAATCATTTAAATTATTTTTTATATTGGCAACATAGATTCCACCAGCTATTGCCACAGTTAATACACTTACTGTTGCAATACTTACACTTTTTTTATTTTTTTTCATAAAAGTAAGAAATCCCCTATCTTCACCACTTTTATTTCCCACAATTTTTTCCCCCTATTTTTTTGTATAAATTAAAATTTAATAGATAATTACATACTAATTATACATTATTTATTAACAAATTATAAGTATAATTTATAACTCTTTAAAAAATAATTTTAACCATATTCCAAATAATAGAAGCTATCTTAAGAATAACTTTTATTTTAAACATAGTTATTTTAAGATAGCTAAAAACTTTTATTTTATAATTTTAAAGTAACTTTACTTCTAACTTGTGATGCATTTCCTTCATAATCAAAAGCTTCTATAGAGAAAGTAATATTTCTTCCATGTGGCTTATATAGCTTAGTAATTGGTATTCTATATGAAGTATCTTGCCTATCTACTGTTCCAATCCAATAATTATCTGCAAAAATATTATATCCAGCTAAATCTATATCACTATTTTTAGTCCAAGATAAATAAACATTTCCATTTGAAACACTAGCTTTAAAGTTTTGTACTTGTCTTGGTTGAGTTAAAAGATCTAAATTATTTGGTCCCCAGTTAGCATCTACTGGATTATCTACACCATCTATTTGTTGACTATCAGTATATTGCCAAATTCTCCATCTTGTCCATCCCCCTGCATTTGGTGGGAAAGGAGGATTACCTGGTATTCTCGTATACATAGCTACCCAAAGTGGCATATTATTTAAAGGATATGTTCCATCACTTGATTGGAAGTTATTATTGTCTTGAATAAAGAATACAGATGCATAAAGCATAAGTCTTCTTCTTGTTTTAGATTCGAATCTATTTCTAAATCTATTAATCCATCTTAATAAAGCATCAGTATTCATATTAGGATTCATAGGTTCTTCTATATCTAAAACTGGCATTAAAGGTCCATAATTTTTATTTCCATAAGCTCTTTGCAATATGTCTATAAAATCATCACATTGCATATCTGCAGTACTTAAATCATATGAAGGAATTCCATAATGATATCCCCCTGATTTAATTCCATATTTTTTACACTCCTCTGCAAACTCTAAAAACTTTCTGTCTACCCTAAAGTAACCTGCTCTTGATCCTGAAGACCTTAAATAAATAAAATCAACTTTTGATGAAAGTACTTGAAAATTAGGATTTTGCGAATATTCATTTAAATCTATTCCAAAAGTACTATTAGGATTTCTATCTTGCATATTTCCTCCAAAAATAATATTGCTATTATATATTATTTTTGAATTCCGAATTAGTTACTAATACTTTTAATCTTTATATAAAAAGTTATATCATTTCCAACACATTCAGCCCACATATGACCTCCATGCATATTTACTATACTTTTTGCTATTGCAAGTCCAAGCCCAGTTCCTCCACTTTCTGTTGCTCGTGATTCATCACCTCTATAAAATCTATCAAAAAGCTTATTAAGCTTATCTTGTTCTATATTATCTCCTCTATTTCTAACAGAAATAACAGCTTCTCCTTCATTTTCGTAAAGTCCTATTATTACAGTTCCTGGTTTATAAGAATATTTAGAAGCATTACTAAGAATATTTTCTAACACTCTTACCATTTTATTTGGATCTAATTCACAAATTATTTTATCATCTATTATATTTTTTAAAAGAATTAAATCATTTTCTTCAAAAATCGGTGTCATCTCATCTGCTATTTGTGAAACAATATTGCTTAAATTGACTTTAGTCTTTTCTATTTTCATTTCTGCATTATTTAATTTAGTATATTCAAATAAATCTTCAATTAATATCTTAAGCTTTTCAGATTTATTAAATGCTATATTTAAATACTCATTCATTTCCTCTTCATTTTTATATCTTTTATCTTTCAAAAGACCTATATACCCCATTATTGAAGTTAATGGAGTTCTTAAATCATGAGAAACATTTGTAATAAGTTCTGATTTTGTTTTTTCTGCTGCTCTTTCTGATTGAATTTTCTTTTCTATTTCACTTGCCATTAAATTTATATTATTTGCTATATTTGAAACCTCATCTGCTCCTCTAATTTTTAATCTATATGACAAATCTCCATTGGCTATAAATTTTATTCCATCTGAAATTTCATCTAAATCTTTTACCTTTCTATTTATTACATATAAAAATGTAATAATAAATATTAAAGTTCCAACTAAAAGTCCTAACAACTCATTTGTTTGTCTATACTCATTTGTTTTTACAACAATCTCTGGAACTCCTTCATATATAAAGTAGTATTCTTTTCCTCCAATTTTTATTGGAAACATTTTAGTCATTTGCTTTGGTGAATATGAATTTATACTTCTTTCCCCTAAACCTATTCTTTCTTCAACATATTCTGTATCTTTATTAGGCATTTCACTAGCATTTACTAAAAGTTGAAATATACTAAATTGTGTTTCTTTTGCATCAGGACTTTTATAGATTACTTTACCATCTAAATCAGTTACATACCCTTTATGATTTTCTCCTAAAGCTAAGTTTTCTGATTTAAAAAATTCACTGAAAAATTTACTATCTTCTATAGTTATATTTCCTTCATCTACTTTCATCTTTAAACCTTCTGCTGCTGATTTTGCAGATTCAGTAAAAGCCTCTATCCCTACAATAGTCTCAACAGTTCTTCTGTTTTCTGAAAAAAATAATCTTGAAGACACCACTGCCCCTATTAAACTAATTATAAGGCAAAATCCAACTAAAAATATTAATTCATATTTTAAATTCGTCCTAATCTTATCAGATATTTTATTAAACTTCTCATTTCCTTTTATATAAAATTTTGATTTCGTAATATTTTCTTTTAGTTTTTCGATTCTCTTTATTCTCAAACCTCTCACCTACTTATCAATTTTATAACCTACTCCCCACACTGTTTTTATAAATCTTGGTTTTCTTGAATCTTCCTCTACCTTTTCTCTTATTTTTCTTATATGAACCATAACAGTATTATCTGATTCTAAATATTCTTGCTTCCATACACTTTCATAAATATTTGCTATTGAAAATACCTTACCTTTATTTTTTGCTAACAAAGTTATTATTTCAAATTCAGTTGGAGTTAATTTTATTAATTCATCTCCTTTATAAACCTGGTGTAAATCTAATTTTATTACTAAATCATCAATTATTATCTCATTTTCTAATTTCATACTTTCTGTACAACTAGACATATTTTTATATCTATTATATTTTCTTAAATGTGATTTTACTCTTGCAATTAGTTCAAGCGCATTAAATGGTTTACTTATATAATCATCAGCTCCCATATTAAGTCCAAATATTTTATCAATATCTTCACTTTTAGCTGAAAGCATTATTACAGGAAGCTCACTTTTTTCTCTTATTTTTATACAAGTTTGAATTCCATCTAATTTAGGCATCATAACATCTAATATAACTAAATCAATTTCTTCTCTATTTAAAATTTCTAAAGCCTCTAATCCGTTTTCACTTTTAAAAATTTCATAACCTTCACTTTTTAAATAAATCTCTATTAAATCTCTAATTTCTTTTTCATCATCAACAATAAGAATTTTTTCCATCTTAATCCCCCCCAATTTATACTCTAATGTTAACTTCTACTTCTTAATTTTTATCTAAGGTTTTTATTAATATTTCCTTAATATTTTATACACATATTGTATCATTATTTTATTTCTATATAAAATAAAAAGACTTTTTTATTTATAAAAAGTCTTTTTATCTACAAATTTAATTTTTTTATTTATCTTTTTTCATTTAAAGATTCTTCTATTATTTTATCTACTAAATCTGAATAGCTCATATTCAATCCTAATGCACTTTTAGGGAAAAGACTATTTTCAGTCATTCCTGGCAATGTATTAACTTCTAAAATATATGGAACCTTTTCTTTTGTAACAATAAAGTCAACTCTTGCATATACAGAACATTTTAAAGCTTTATATGTTCTTAACGCCATATCTTCAACTTCATTTTTTAACTCTTCATCTAACTGAACTATATATTCTTTAGCTCCTCCATCTTTATATTTTGATTCAAAATCAAAAAATTCTGATGTAGGCTCTATTGCTAATATAGGATAAACTTTATCTTTAATTATCGGACAAGTTATTTCTTCACCTTTTATAAACTCTTCAATCATAACTTCTGTATCTACTTTAAATCCTTCTTCAACTGCTTTTAAAACTTCTTCTTTTCTTTTAATAAAATAAGTTGCTACACTTGAACCTCCATGAGTTGGCTTTATAAATACAGGATATCCTAATTCCTCTATCTTTTTATAATCTAACTCTTCTATTGATTTTAAATTTATCCATTTAGCTGTTCTTATTCCTTCTGCTTTTAAAAGGCTTTTTGTCATATCTTTATCCATACATGCAGCACTACTTAAAGGTCCACAACCAGAATATTTTATTCCCATTGCTTGTAAAACTGCTTGAACAGTTCCATCTTCCCCAAATTGACCATGTAATGCTAATAGTGCAAAATCAATATTTTCTTTTTTTACTTTTGTTATTATATCTTCTTTTTCATCTATAATAATTTTAACTACATCATATTTTTCTTTATTTATATTTTTAAATATTGATTCTCCACTTTTTATAGATATTTCCCTTTCTGAAGAAATTCCTCCCATTATAATTCCTATTTTCATACTTTTTAATCCCCCATTATATCATCAAGTAAATATTTATCATTATACCATTTTATTCATTTAAAATACATATTTGCTAATTTTTTCTTTTTAGATAAAATATTTTTTCAAATTAAAACCTATATTTTATAACAATTATTATTTATTTAAACTATAATATAAGTGGTATAATTATTTTTAACTATATTTACAAAGGAGATACTTTATGAAAAATAAAAACAAAGCAATAATTCTTATTATAATTTCAGCTCTTTCATTTGCAGCTATGTCAACTTTTGTTAAGCTTGCTGGAAATAATATTCCATCTGTAGAAAAAAGCTTTTTTAGAAATTTAGTAAGTTGTGCTGTTGCATTCTATTTAATTAGAAAAAGTGGTGACAGATTATTTGGTAAAAGTGAAAATAGAAAATATTTAATTCTGAGAGCTTTATTTGGTACTTTAGGAATAATAGCAAATTATTATGCTATAGATAGACTTATACTTTCTGATGCTAACATGTTAAATAACCTTTCACCTTTCTTTGTTGTAATATTTTCCTTCTTATTCTTGAAAGAAAAAATAACAAAAAAACAGGTAATAATTTTATGTGTTGCATTTTTTGGAAGTTTATTTATTATAAGACCTACTTTTAGTCTTACTGTAATACCTTCTCTTGTAGGAGTTTCTTCTGCTTTATGTGCTGGAGCCGCATATACTTTTGTTAGATATTTAGGTGGTCGTGAAAATGGACCTACTATTGTATTTTTCTTTTCATTCTTTTCAATAGTAGCAACTGCTCCATTTGTTATTGCAGATTTTAAGCCTTTTACTCCTATAGAGTTATTTTATTTACTTATGGCAGGTGTAGTTGCTTCAGTAGCACAATTTGCATTAACAGCTGCATATAAATATGCTCCAGCTAAAGAAATTTCAATATACAATTATTCTCAAATAATATTCACAGCACTTATTGGTTTCTTATTATTTAATCAAATCCCTGATGTTTGGAGTATTATAGGATATATTATTGTACTTGGTGCATCGTTCTATATGTTCTTATACAATAAAAAACTTGACCAAAATATTGAAGAAAAAAATAAAATTCAAGAATTAAAATAAAAAATACCACATAGATAAAATCTATGTGGTATTTTTACATATAATCTTTTTTATCTTCCCATTTACAAATAGTATTTAATGGGCATTCAAAACATTTTGGCTTTCTTGCAATACAACATCTTCTTCCATGAAAAATTAAAAGATGATGTGTAAGTGACCATTCTTCTTTTGGTAATTCTTTTTGTAATTGTTTTTCAACTTCTAAAACATTATCAGAATCAGCAAGATCTAGTCTATTAGAAACTCTAAAAACATGAGTATCTACTGCAATTGAAGGAACTCCAAATGCATTTGATAAAACTACATTTGCAGTCTTTCTTCCTGCTCCCGCAAGAGAAGTTATTCCTTCCATAGTCTTTGGAACTTCTCCATTAAACTTTTCTTTTAATTGCTTACACATAAGTACTAAATTTTTAGCTTTATTTCTATATAATCCTATAGATTTTATTCTTTCTTCTATTTGCTCATTAGTTAAAGTTAAGAAACTATCTAAATCTGGATAATCTTTAAATAACGTATCTGTAACTTGGTTAACTTTAACATCAGTAGTTTGGGCAGATAGACAAGTTGCTACAAGCAATTGAAATGGAGTTTCATAATTTAACTCACATTTTGCATCTGGATAAGTTTCCTTTAAAATTTCTAATATTTCCTTCGTTCTCTTTTTCATTTATTTCACCTCTAATTCTAAAGGCTATTTATAAACTCCTCTATAACTTTCTGGTAAAAGATTTGCAATAGCTTTCATCATTGTGTACATGCATCTATTATCATAGTCATGCTTATCTTCATCTTTTCCTTTTTTATCTAAAATTACTGGGTCTCCAAATTTTACAGTTACATCTGCATCTTGCCATTTTTCTTCACCCATATCTTTATTATCACTTATTGGTAATAGCTTCTCAGTACCAGACATCCCTATTGGAATTATAGTAGCCTTAGTCATTCTTGTTAAAAGAAGTATTCCTTTTTTCCCTTCTATCATGGCACCTGTTCTACTTCTTGTACCTTCTGGGAATATCATTATATTTTCCCCATTCTTTAATGTTTTAACCATTTTAGTCATAGCTTCCTTATCAGCTGTATTAGGTTTAATTGGAATATTTTTAACCATTTCCATTCCTATATTAGTTATAGGATCATCTGATAATTTTTTTCCTGCTATAAAATATGGATCAAAATCCTCTTTTAAAATTTTATTTAAAACTAATCCATCTGAATTACTTAAATGATTGCATATAAAAAGTTTTGGTCCTTCAATTTTTTTAATTTTTTCTAAACCTTCAACTTTTAAATTAGCATGCTTTCTTATATATCCATCAGTTATTTTTTTCCCGAAAAAGACCATTAAACCTGTAGGTAAGCTAGTTATTATTTTTTTAGCAAACGGTGATAACATCTCCCTCTACACCTCTTCCTATGAATTTTCTTCAACTTTATTATATGATAGAAATTTATAAAAGTCTATCAATGTAACCTTTTATGTATGGTGACTCACTTTTTAAATCTTTTATGTCCTCATGTTTGCATTTTCTTTTTCTTATTATTGCATTTCTTATTAAAATATTTTTTCCTCTCCAGCCACAGGATGTATTTTTAAAACTTTCTTTAAATATTCTATTATTCATGTTTATTATATTTTCTAAATTTTCTACTTTCATAAAATTTAATGGTTTAAATTCAGGTATTTTACTTTCTTCTACTTCTTTATTATAAATACATTTCTTTTGACAACTATCACATCCAAATATTCTTCCATTTAAAAGACTTATTTCTTTATCTGTTAACTCTTTTTTTTGAGTTAAGTAAGAAACACAAATATTTGTATTTTTTCTAAATCTATTTATAGCTTTAGTAGGACATTCTTTATAACAAATTTCACAATCTCCACATTCAGAATATTTTAAAAGAGTTTCTAAATTTCTCTCTTCTTTTTCTACTAATTCTAAATCAGTAATAATTTCCCCTAAAAATACATAAGATCCGTACCTTTTAGTTATAAGCATATTATTTTTCCCTATAAATCCTATTCCAGATAAATAAGCAATATACCTTTCAGGTAAAGTATTACTATCTACTAAAGGTATTGCTTTTCCACCTTTTTCTTCTATAAACTTACATATTTTATCTAAATATGAATGTACAACTCTATGATAATCTATTCCCTTTGTGTAAACTGAAAATCCATTTTCTTCTCCATTCTCGTAAAAGAAGTAAGGGAAAGCTATAGATATTATAGTTTTCCCATCTTCCATATACGTAAAATGATCTATCCTTTTCTTTATATCATTTTCTTCAAATTCATTTTCAGCTTTCCATTCTTTTCTTTTCAAAAATAAATCTTCAAGCTCTATGAATTTTCTCATTTTCACAAAACCAACTAAATCTAATTTTAATGTTTTACAAAACTCTAAAATTTCTCCTCTATCCATATTTTTATCCTTTTCTTTTAAATAAACTATATAATCATATCATTATATATTTTTTTCTTTTTACCTGTAAAGTCCTCTATTTCAATAATATTATTGTTATTTAATTTTTCTATTACTTTTGCAGGTATCCCAACTGCTGTTTTATTATCTGCAATATCTTTTAGAACAACTGAATTTGCTCCTATTTTAACATTATTTCCAATATTAATAGGACCTAAAACTTTAGCTCCACTTCCTATAATAACATTATTCCCAATAGTTGGATGTCTTTTACCTGTATCTTTTCCAGTTCCACCTAAAGTAACTCCATGATATATAGTAACGTCATCTCCAATTTCAGCTGTTTCACCAATAACTACTCCCATTCCATGATCTATAAATAATCCTCTTCCTATAGTAGCACCTGGATGTATTTCAATTCCTGTTAAAAATCTTCCTATTTGTGATATTAGCCTTCCTAGAAAAAACCACTTTTTTCTATATAGTTTATTTGAAATTCTATAAAAAATCATTACATGCACACATGGATATAGAATAAATACTTCTAGCTTACTTCTAGCGGCTGGATCTTCTTTTAAAATTCTATTTAAGCCATATTTTAAATTATTAAACACCGCTTTATCCTCCTGTTAAAATTAGATTTTAAATTTAATTAATCATATAATCCTGTTGATATATATTTTTCTCCTCCATCAGGAGCAATAACTAATATTTTTTTACCTTTACCAACTTTCTTAGCTAAGTCTAAAGCAACTTTTATAGCAGCTCCACTTGAAATTCCTACTAATGCACCTTCTTCTATTCCAAATCTCTTTGCAATATCATATGCATCCTCATCACTTACAGTTCTTACTTCATCTACATATTTTTCTTCATAAATTGAAGGTACAAATCCTGCTCCAATTCCTTGAATTTTATGTGGACCTGGTTTTCCTCCACTTAAAACTGGTGATTTTTCTGGTTCTACAGCAATAGTTTTTAAATTTGGTAATTTACTTTTTAAATTTTTAGCTATTCCTGTTAATGTTCCTCCAGTTCCAACACTAGCTATAAAATAATCTAAATCAGGAATATCTTTATATATTTCTTCAGCAGTTGTTTCATAATGCTTTTCAGGATTAGCTACATTTTCAAATTGTTGAGGAATAAAATATCCATCTTTTTTACCAAGCTCATTTGCTTTTTCAATAGCACCTTTCATTCCTTTTGCTCCTTCTGTTAAAAGAAGTTCTGCTCCATAAGCTTTAATAAGACTTCTTCTTTCTTTAGACATAGTATCAGGCATAACTATTATTACTTTATATCCTTTTAGTTTTCCAATCATAGCAATTGCTATTCCTGTATTTCCACTAGTAGGTTCAACTATTACTGAACCTTTTTTTAATAAACCTAATTCTTCTGCCTTTTCAATCATTCCAAGAGCTGCTCTATCTTTTACACTTCCACCTACATTAAATTTTTCTAATTTTACGTAAACTTCAGCACTATTTTCATCAGTTAAATTATTAACTTTTAATATTGGTGTATTTCCTATCATTTCTATAATGTTATTATAAATCATTTTCTCATTTCTCCTTTTCAATTAAATTTATTTTTGTAAAAAAAAACTCCACCTCTATAAAACTTATAGAGACGAAGTATTTTCGCGGTCCCACTCTAATTGAATTAAAAACAATAATTCCACCTTTATTCAAGCACTAACATGCTTTATTACTATAACGGGCACTCCCGTAAACTCATACTTTATTTCTGAGTTTAAGCTCCAAAGGGCACTTCATTTAAAATCTAAATAAGGGTTTCCAGCACTCCCCTCTCTCTGAAATTCTTCTTTTAAACTACTCTTCTTTTTCTTAGCTTTTAATTCTTACTATTTCGATATGCTTTATATAATTTATTATATTCTTATATCATCATTTGTCAACATATATTTTTTATTTAATATATTAAATAATTTTATTTTCCTATTCTCTCTTTTAACATTTTAATAGGTAAAATCATCATGAATATACTTGTTATTAAGGCTTCAACACCTGTACTTGAATAATTATATACTATTGAATAAACCCAAATATTCATTCCTTTTGGAGCATATTGTGCATAGTATAAAACTCCTGATAAAGTATTTAAACCTGCTGCTATAAAGCCAACTACTATACATCCCAAGAAAATTTTCCATTTTTTATCTGTTCCAAACATTCCTGAAAGTCCAATTACCATTGTTGATAGTGTATAATCTAATAAAAATTCTGCTGGATTTATTATTCCTCCACCACCAATAATTTTTAAAAAACCAAATATAAGTCCACAAGTTAATGCTTCTCTTCTTCCATATATTACTCCTAAAAGCATTACTGGTAACATTGAAAATAAAGTTATTCCTCCTCCTTGAGGATATTTTATTAGAGGTATCATATACAATACAATTGATATTGCTGCAAATAATCCTATTAATACAATTTTCCTTGTAGTAAACTTCTCCTTTCTTAAATCCCAAAAATATAGTAATAAAAGTGCAATTCCTATAACTACAATTGCTATTCCCATGGTATATCCCCCATTCATCTTTTGTTTTATATAAAAAAAGCTATATCCTATACGGATATAGCTTTTAAATTTGCATCATAATTCTAATTTTAGATTTGCTTCCCTTCGCTGGCATTATCCATACAGGTTCAAGGGTTAATATTTAAATATATCTCTCAGCCTAAAAGGCACCCCTAGCTTATTTAATTTATTTCATTATCTAAAATTATATTCTTATAAATTCAATTGTCAATAACATATATTTTTATTAACTAATTCATTAATCTTTTAACTTTCTGTTCTTCTTTTTCCAAGTTGGATATAAATATTCATCTATAATATCATGTATAATTATTATTCCTACTAAAATTTCTTTTTCATCTACAACTGGCACAGATAAAAGATCATATTTACTAGAAAGCTCAATTGCACTTTCTATTCCATCTTCATGTTGAAGAGTTTGAAAATTGTCACTCATTATATTCTTTAATTTTTCATTTCCAGGACTCAAGATTAAATTTCTTAAAGATATTACTCCCTTTATTCTATCTTCATTATCAGTTATATAAATATAATACATTTCTTCTTCATCAGGTTTCATCTCTTTTAAAATTTCAACTGTTTCAGATACTGTAACATCTAAATTTAATGATATAAAATCTTTTGTCATAACACTTCCTACAGTCTCATCTTCATATTCTAAAAGTTCTTTTACTTCTTCTGCATCTTCTTTTTCAAGATTTACAAGAATTTTTTCTCTTTCTTCTTCATCAAGGTCATCTAATATGTCTGCAATTTCATCACTTGCCATATTCTCTAAAAGCTCAGCTGTTTTTGTTTCTGATAATTCTTTTATTACTTGACCTTTATATTCTTGTTCAAGTTCTTCTAAAGTATCTGCTGCTAAATCTTCATCTAAAGATTCAAAAACTTGTTTTCTTGAATTTGTATCAAGTTCTTCTAAAATATCTGCTAAGTCTGCTGGGTGTAGTTTTGAAAGCTTTTGAAATGGTACTTGTAATTTTAAATTGTTATTTACCATTTCTAAAGATTCAACATCATCCCACATAAGAACTGTTCCATCAATATTTTTTCTTAAAAGTTTATATATGAACTTCATAAATCTATCCAATTTAAACTTTCTATATTTATTAAGTCCACCTGTTTCTACTGCTACAACTCTATATTCACCAGCTATTTCAGCTATTCTTAAATTATCAACTCTTACTACTTTTTTACCATTTATATCAACAATCTTTTTATCTAAAAGATGTCTTGATAAAAGATATGAGTATGTTCTTGGAAGTATTTCTTTACTTCCTTTTGTTTTAATTATTATTTTTCCATCATTAGAGAAATATTGTATAGTTCTAAATTCAAAGTGATAAGTTATTCCATCTCTTTTAACTTTATATCCTATTATTCTCGGATATCCTTGTTCTGTTGTTACATAAATATCCCTCAATATACCAAGAACATCTCCAAATTCATCATACATTTTATTTCCTAATATATCTGTAAATGAAAATACTGATAATCTTTTCATAAATAGTTCCTCCTTATTATCTTTAGAGAAACTTATTTAAAAATTAATTTTTAAACAGAGGTTTTTCTCTAAAGTATTTTTTGGGTTTTGGATTTTCTTTATTCATATGAGGTCCACCCTCCATTTAAAAACACCACCTTTATTTATAAATCTACATAAAAAATGGCTTTCTTAAAAAAGCCATTAAATGCTACTAATATTACATGTTATATAATTAATTATAGTATATATAAGGACAAATTAAAAGTGATTAAAGCCTTTTCATTTATTTTATCTCTTAACTTTTTTAAATCCACCAATCGCTCTTTCTACTATTATTAAAAATATAAATTCACTTATTATTGTATATGGTAATATGCTAAATTTCATAAGTATCAAAATATTTTCAACTAATATTACAATAAGTATTAATATTAAACTACATATTCCCTTTTTATTAATATTAGGCTTGTCTATAAATATAACACTAAATACTAAGAAAAGACCTAATATTATTACAATAATAGCAGTAATAAATTCGCCATATTTCAATTGCATTATATATCCAAAATTTATATCTAAAGTTACTATTCCTGTACTAAATACCATTCCTATAATATATAAACAAATTAATATAGATCCTATTCCATAAATAATATTAAATGATAAATTATCAAATCTTAAATATATAAAAAATAGTGCAAGAACTACTAATGGTATAGAAAGATAATTTAGATAAACAAAATTTTTAAATAAATATACAGTTTCAACATTTTTTAAAAGGCATATTAAAAGAAGTGTTAAGTATCTAATTAAAAATACTCCTAAAGCTATTCTGAAGTACATCTTTAATTTCTTCGGTGATTTTTCTTCGTTTTTCATTATTAAATTTAAAATTAAAAAAAGTATAAACAGCAATATTGTATAATAGATAAAACTCAAAATGGTCTTCCTCCTCATTACATAATTGTTATTTATACTTATTATTATTCTTTTTAATTTATTCCTAAAACTTTTAATCCACCTTTTATACATTTAACTTGAAGTGGAAAATCTGGACCTTTTTCTCCATCAATATCTGTAACAATATCTTCTTCACATTCCACTAAAAGACTATCTGTTTTAAAGTAAATTACTTTTTTTGAATCTAAATGCTCTCCTCTTAAAACTTTTAAGAAAAGTGGTAAAACTTCAATTATTGGCACTGGTTTAAATAAAACAACATCTAATTTACCATCTTCAACATCAGACCTACTTGCTATATTTAAATTTCCAGCAGTTTTTCCATTGAACATTAACATTAGATACATATATCCTTCATAATTATATTCGTTAGAAGTTAATTTAACTTTTAATTTTCTAAAGTTTTTTATTTCATCTATTCCTTTTAGATAATATGCTAATTTACCAAGTGTATTTTTTAAATTTATATCTACTTTTTGAGAAACATCTGTAAATAATCCAGTACTAGCTACATTAACAAAATACTTATCATTTATTTTACCTATGTCTATTAAACGAGGTTCTACAGTTGATACTATTCTTTTACATGCTTCTTCTACATCTGCCGGAATATCTAATAATTTACCAAAATCATTTGCTGTTCCTACTGGAAGTATTCCAAGTGGTAAGTTTATATTTTTTTTCATCATAATATTTACAACTGAATCTACAGTTCCATCTCCACCTGCAACAAGAATATATTCATAATATTCATCAATTGAATCAAAAGCTTCTTCTATATTGCGACCTCTTTCAATTCTATAAGGACATATTGTATATCCTGCTTTTTGATGTATTTCAATAACCTTGTCTAATTTTTGTAGTATTACGCCTTCTCCTGAATAAGGATTATATATGAACCTTACCTTTTTCATGTTTTTCCTCCCTTATAAGCTACACTATTTTAGAATTATATCATTATTAAATTTTATTGTCGAGATTTTATCAAACCTTATTATATATATTTATTTATATTATTTTTATATAATAACATTTTTATCTAAAGATATTCTTAAACTATAAAATTTCTCTTATATTATAAAATTATCTATGATATAATTATTCAATGTAGGTTATATATAAATTTTAGGAGTGATTATATGAAAAAAAGTTGTATTCCTAATATATTTACATTTATAAATTTATCTTGTGGGGTATTATCTTTATTATCCGTTTTTGATGAAAGATATCTTCAAGCTGCTATTTTTATCATATTAGCTGCACTTGTTGATAGATATGATGGAAGAGTTGCAAGATACTTAAATGTATCTAGTGAATTAGGAAAAGAATTAGATTCTCTAGCTGACCTAGTGTCTTTTGGAGTGGCTCCATCAATATTAATATTTGTATTATTTGATTTTAGCCAATTAGGGCCAAAAGGTATATTAGGCTACGCTATTCTTTTAGCATTTCCTATTTGTGGTGCATTTAGACTTGCAAGATATAATGTATCTACATTCGATGGAAATTTTAGAGGTATTCCAATAACTGTTGCTGGTTGCTTTATGGCAGTTTATGCAATTATATCTCTATACGTTAAATTACCTGTTTTATTAACAGTAATTCTTATGATAATAGGTTCATATTTAATGGTTAGTAATATAAAACTTAAAAAACTATAAAATAGCAGAGATTATATCTCTGCTTTTTTTATTCTTCATCATTTTCTCGTCCTATTTGATTATTTTGAAAATATAATTCATCATTTATTTCTGTTTGAATTACATTATTTATTTCCTTTTCCATTATTTTCTTTTCATATTTTGTATTTATAACTTTATTTTTAAGATGTATATATTCAAGATATTTTTCTCCATGCGTTTCAATAACTTTTATTAAATCATCAATTACCTCTCCAACTTCATCAACTCTGTCTAATGCATCTTCAACATCTGACTTTTTTCTAGGGTAAATATTATTCAATTCAGCAGCTCCTCCTATAAGAAGTCTATATGAATCTACTAATCTTTTTAAAAGCTCAGTTAAATTCATTAAGTCCTCATATTGAGTATCCATTAAATGCTTTCCCATACTCCACTCCTATAAAATTAATTTATAAATATAGACTGCACCTAAATTAGATACAGCCTACACTTATCTTACTCTTCTCTATCTTCTTTGCATTTACAATTACATTTGCACTTTTTTTCTTCTTTTTCTAACTCATGAATATAATCTGCATCAGCCATATCATAGATTTCAAACTCTTTTACATCACAAAAATATTCATCTTTTTTCTCTTTTTTGCAACTCTTACATTCAGTTTCTTTTTTATGTTTTTCTCCTTCGCATGCTTCACATTTATGTCCTTCATGTTTAACATGTTCTTTTTTACAACTTTCACATTTATCATCAACATATTTAACATGTCCTTTTTTACAAGCACACTTAGTTCTTTCATCATAAATGTTATCTTCTAAATCGTCACCTCTTAAATCTGATGACTCTTCTTCAAAATCTATTAATCCTTCTTCCTTTTCAACTTTGAAAAAATATTCTTTTGGGAATCTACAAAACATATTATCACCCTTCACATTTTTTTAATTCACTTTCTTGTCTAAAATATCCTCTTTCATATTTACAAAGTGGACAAACAATTGGAGCTTCATATCCTTCATGTATATATCCGCAATTTAAGCACTTCCATAATCTTTTACAATCAGACTTAAACATTTGTTTATTCTTTAGAAGTTCACTTAAAAATAAAAACCTCTCTTTATGTGATTCTTCAACTTCTCTAAGTTCGCGATAAAAAGTCACTATCTCTTCAAAGCCCTCTTTCTTAGCCACTTCTTCAAATTCTTTATATATCCTTTCAGTTTCTTCAAATTCTGCACAAGCAGCATTTAAAAGATTTTCTTCTGTATCTCTAACATTATCTAAAAATCTTTTATAAGCCTCTCTTGAATGAGCAAATTCATTCTCTGCTGTTTCATCAAACACTTGAGCTACCCACATATATCCTTCTTCACGTGCTTTTTCACTAAATAAATTATATTTTCCTCTAGCTCTTGATTCTCCAGCAAAAGTCTTGTATAGATTTTTTTCTGTTTGGCTACCTGAAATTTTCAAAGATTTTCTCCTATATGATTGCTATAATATATACTTATTCATACTATATTCTTTTGTTACTTTCAGTAATTAAAATTTTACCTTTTTCATTACACGTTATGGTAAATTCTTCTCCCTCTTTGTTTTGAGTATTTAATTTTACTTTATATCCCCATAATCTTCCTATATATTTAATAGTTTCTTTCGCATAAGAAATTTCCAATTCTCTTCCATCAAAAACATGCTCTAAAGTTAAACAATAGTCTCTTTTATTTAAATCAATTACTCTTATATGTGGAATTCCTTGTATTCCCATTTCTTCTGACATCTTATCTCTTATAGACTTCCAACCTTTTTCATCAGCAACTTCTTCTACAACAAAATCAAATACCTTTTTTCCATATTGGAATAAATTTAATTCTTCACATAACTCTTTAGTTAAATATCTTCTTATAAAAGATGAATCCCTTTCTAATTTCCTAACTTCAAAAACTTTTTCTATTCCATACTTCTCATAAAGGTCCATAAAAATTTTAAATCCAACATAATAAGGATTCATTCCTCCTAATATAGGAGACACAACATCATTATGTCTTTTTAAAAATTCTAAATATAAACCTTCATCTAGATTTAATCTTTTTAAAATATTATAATGACAAAAACAAGCCCAGCCTTCATTTATAGTTTTTGTTTCTATCTGTGGAAGAAAATATTCAGATTCCCTTTTCACTATTCTTAAAATATTTTTTTCCCATTCTTCAAGTTTTCCATATTCAATTATAAATCCCATAACATCATCTCTAGGTTCTAATGGAATTTTATCTACTTCTGGAACACTTACTTCTTCATACATATCTAACAAATCTCTATTTTCTATTTCTTTTTTATAATCCTCTATTCTTCTACTTCTTATTTCTTTATCAGATATTTCTTTAACTCCAATAGTCCTTCCTATAGAATATCTAATTGAATGAGCTGCATCTAATATTTTCTCTACTTTTTCATATCCTATATTGGGGTTATTTATATAACTTCTTATTATTTCAGCATCTAACTTAAACATTTCTAAAGTTCTCTCTGCGTTAGTTCCTTCTTTAAATAACCTATTATTTTTAAAGAAATCATTGTGTCCATAAACATGGGCAATAGTAAGGATTTGAAGTAATAAAGTATTTTCATTCATTAAATATGCAAGACAAGGATTTGAATTAATAACCATTTCATATGGAAGTCCTGTCATATTTAAAGAATATAATGTTTTATTTTTTTCATATGCCTTTCCATAACTCCAATGAGGATATTTAGAAGGCATACCTACATATGCCTCATATCCTATCATTTCATTAAAACTTATTATTTCAAATTCTTGGGGATAGTAATCTAATCCAAAATCTTTAGCAACTTTTTCAATTTTTTCATTCCACACTTCTAAATCTCTTAAGTTATATTCCAAAGCTTACTCCTCCCCTAACTCTTTATTTAATATTGTTTTTAAAGCTTCCCATAAATCTTTCTTTTCTTTAACTATTACTGGTATAAAATTATCTTTCTCAATTTCCTTTGAAAATCTATAATACATAGTTGTAGAATAAGTAGAAGGTAAAAGCTCACAATATGCAAACATATTGCTTATATCACAAAGTTCTTTAACACTTTTAATAGCCTTATCATTATCTTCTGTCCAGTTATCTCCATCACTGGCGTACACAGGATAAATGTTCCACATTTCAGCTGGATATTTTTCTTCTATAAGCTCTAAAGCTTTAACTATTCCACTTGAAATATAAGTTCCACCAGATTCTGCTTTATGAAAAAACTCAAATTCATTTACTATTTTTGCAGTAGTTGTATGAGATATAAATTCAAAAGCTATATTATTGTATTTTTTATTTAAAAATCTTGATAAAACAAAGAAAAATGATCTAGCAAGATATTTTTTTGTGCTGTCCATAGATCCTGAAACATCCATTATAAAAATCATTAATGCATTACTTTCTCTTTTTGGTTTTTGTTTTACTCTGTAATATCTTAAATCATCTTCTCTAAATGGAAATCTCTCCATAGAATCTATATCTTTTGAAATTTCTCTTAATGCTCTTTTCTTTCCTTGTTTTCTAGCTATCTTAGACATTACTGTTTTCTTTTTAGCAAGTCTTGGTCTTATTCCATATTTTTGATAACCACATTTTCTGCCTGAACTTTCAACTAATATTTCAGAATATTTTTTTCTATCTAAATTTGGTAAATCTAAATCTTCTACTATATAATCTAAAAGTTCTTCTAATGTTATTTCAGTTTCATAAATGTCATCACCTTCACTATTTCCAGCACCTCTTCCACTTCCTTTGCCAGATTTAGGCGTACCATTTCCAATTTTATCTCCACGCTTTTCTTCTCCAGTTCCTGATGCCACTCCACCAGAATTTTTTCCATATATAAATTGATATTCCTTTATTCCTCTAATAGGTATTTTAAACTTCTTATTTTTTCCCTCACCTATAATGCTTTCTTCTGATAAAATATCACCTAAATTTTCCTTTATAGACTTTTCAACTAATTGTCTATGTCTTCTTCTATCTTCAATTGATCTATCATGATCAACTGGAGTTGCTGTATTATCTCTAAATATAGCCATTAAAAATTAATCCTTCCAAAGATTATTTGATGCATATTTTAGTATTACATCACAACAATGTAGGCAATATCCATTGTTTTGCATTTCAGCAACCATAGCATTATATTTTTCTTTTTGCTCTTTATTTCTAACTCTAGATTTTGTTATTATTCTTGAAAGGTCTTTTACAGATGCCATAAGTTTCTTTTCTATAGCCTCTTTTAAAGGCTCATAAGATGTGTAATCAATATTAGCTCCATTTCTTACTAAATAGAACATGTAAGATGTAACATCAGCTCTAAAGCCTTTACTTGAAGATTCTGATACACCTATATATTCTTCAATACTTCTCATAAATTCTTCATCAGGATTTAATTCCTCTCCTGTTGATGAATCTTTTATTTTACTTTTATTAACAAATGCTTCTGCATTATCTATATAATTATTAAAAAGACTTTCTGCTTGCTCTCTAAATGAATGAATAAATGCTTTAGTAATTTCTTTTTCAAGAATTTTATTATATTCTTTTCTTATAGTATCTTGAATAAATCCAAGATATTTCTTTTTATCATCACTAGAAATATCCATTTCCTTAACAGATTTAATTATACTTTCCATTATGCTTAATGGATTTATACAATTATGCTCTGAATTTGAAAGTGCATTATCAATAGCCTTAACTATAAATCTAGTTGAAATCCCCTTCATTCCTTCATAAGCACCAGCTTCTTCTCTAAGCTCTCCAATATCAATTCTCTTTGTTGAACCTTTTTCAACTATTTCTTCTCCATTATAAATTTTAAGCTTAGTTATAGGATCAACTTTATTTGAACTCATAAGTCTCGTTAATATAGCAAACATAGCTGCAATTTCAATTGTATGTGGAGCAATGTGTGCATTAAAATTACTCTTTTTAAGAATCTTTTCATAAATTTTTATTTCTTCATCAAGTTCTAAACAATAAGGAACTTCTATTTTTACTATTCTGTCTAAAATAGCTTCATTTGTATGATCTGATTTAAATTTATTCCATTCAGCTTCATTTGAGTGAGCAACTATAACTCCATCAAAATAAATCATTGAGCCTTTTCCTGGTGATGGGATTGATTTTTCTTGAGTTGCAGTAATTATTGTATGAAGATATTCAACATCATTTTTAAATACTTCTATAAACTCAACCATACCTCTATTTCCAACATTAAATGCACCATTTAAAGAGAATATTCTTGGATCATCTTCTGCATACATATCCATTTTAGAAATATCAATTGAACCTGTTAAAATTGAAGTATCTTGATTATTAGGATCAACTGGTGGAACTACTCCTATTCCTTTTCTTGAACGAATAGAAAATCCTTTCTTTTCAATTGGCATTTCTTCATATTTACCACCATATTCATTTATAAGTCTATACTTACAAACAGGACATAGATCACCTTCTATTTTTACTCCTAACATTTTTTCAAAATCTGGTCTTAAATGTTTTGGAATAAGATGAAGAGGCTCTTCATGCATTGGACATCCTTTTATTGAATAGATTTGTTCACAAGATTCCAATGCTTTTTTTAATGATTCAACAAGTGAAGATTTTCCTGCACCAACTGGTCCTACAAGATATAAAACTTGTCTCGCTTCTTCTCCTTGCATTGCTGCTGAATGAAAATAATTCATAAGCTTCATAATAACTTTATCTATTCCAAAAAAATTATCTTTAAAAAATCCATATTTTCTTATTATTTCATTTCCATAAATTCTTTTTATCTTATAATTTTCTTCACCTTTTAAAACTTCTACACCTTGTTCTGAAATCTTATCATATAATCTTTTATGTGATAATTTTACAATGTCTGGATTATTTTTTACAATCTCTAAGTAATCTAAAAATGTTCCATTAAATTTTTCTTTTTCTCTATTCTCTCTATCAGTTTGTATAAATTCTCTAAAATCCATATTATACCCCTCCTTTTTATTAAAATATATTCTTAAAATTTTCTTTTATATACCAAAAAAAAGAATTAGAAATCTTTTTTTTCTAATTCTTTTAACTCTAATTTACATATTACTTATTAACTTTAATATATCTTCCCCATATTTTTCGAACTTTTTCTCTCCCATTCCTCTTATAGAAAGTAGTTCTTCCCTAGTCTTTGGCTTAATATTAGCTATATTAATAAGAGATGTATCTGAAAAAATAATATATGGTCTTACACCTTCTTTATTAGATACTATACGTCTCCAAGTCTTTAATGCATTATATAAATCTTTATTTAATATCTCTTCTTCAATACTTTCTAAAACCATTAATACATCTTCTTCAGATTTTAAAACTTTCATAGAAGAATTATTTAATTTTAGCATAGAATATGTTCCTTCCTTTAATGAAACATATCCCATTTCTAAAAGTCCATTTATTATTTCTCTTATATATTTTGAAGAATATTCTTTCATAAGACCAAAAGTTGTAACTTTATCTAATTCATATTTTATTACTTTAGGTCCTTTTATTCCTTTTAAAATATCTACCAAAACTGATATACCAAATTTTTCTCTAGTTCTAAAAACTGTAGAAAGTATTATTTGTGCTTCTCTTGTAAAATCTCTTGCTTTATCTGAATTTAAGCAGTTAGAACAGTTATTGCAAAAATTCATTTTTCTTTCATTATTAAAATAGTCTAATAAAAATCCTCTATAACAATCATCATATTCACAATAATCAATCATGCTTTGAAGTTTCCTAATTGCTATTTCTCTTCTACTTAAAGGAATACTTTTATTTATTAAAAATTCAACTCTACTTATATCATTTCTACAATAGAAAAGGTAACAATCACAAGATGTTCCATCCCTTCCTCCACGGCCTATTTCTTGATAATAGCTCTCTAAATTTTTAGGCATAGTAAAATGAACTATAAATCTTATATTGCTTTTATCTATCCCCATTCCAAAAGCATTTGTAGCTATCATTACATTTTTTTCTTCATCTAAAAAGGCATCTTGTGATTTTTCTTTGTCCTCTTCACTCATTCCACCATGATATTTTAAAACACTATATCCTAAATCATTTAAAATATAATAAAGTTCATCTACTTCTTTTCTTGAAGAACAATAAATTATTCCTGATTCATCTTCATGATCTCTTATTATATCTTTAACTTCTTCTTTATCTATCTCTTTTAATACAGATATTTTTAAATTATTTCTATTTATATCTCCTTTATATATGTATGGATTATTTAATCCTAAAAGTTTTATAGAATCTTCCATTACTTCCTTTGTTGCAGTTGCTGTAAATGCAGAAATAACAGGTCTCTTTTTTAAACTATTATAAAAAGGTTTTATAGCCCTATAGCTTTTTCTAAAATCATGTCCCCATTCTGAAACACAATGAGCTTCATCAATTGCAATATGAGATATACTTATTTCTCTTATCATCTTTTTAAAATACTCTGATTCTAAACGCTCAGGTGATATATATATTATTTTATATTCTCCAAACATAGCATCTTTAAGTATTTCTTTTATTTTTTCATTGCTTAAACTACTATTTATAAAAGTTCCCTTTATTCCAAGTTCTCTTAAATTATCTACTTGGTCTTTCATTAAAGAGATTAAGGGAGATATAACTATAGTAACTCCATCTAATATAATAGAAGGAATCTGATAACAAACTGACTTTCCTCCTCCAGTTGGAAGAAGACAGAAAACATCTTTATTAAACGCTATTTTTTCTATAACTTCTAATTGTCCTTCTCTAAAGCTTTTATATCCATAAAATTTATTTAATGCATAATATGCTTTATCTTTTATATTCAATTTGTCGTCATCTCCTTCCTAATATTTTATTTTACTTTTTTTCTTATCCCTTCATAAAGATAAACAATATAGTCTATACTAAAACCTTCTTTTAAAATATTATCTATTCTTATCTTTGCTCTTTCAATACTTTCTCTAGCTTCTCTTTTATCCTTAGCTTTTAAACATCTACTTGTATAATCTAAAAGATAGTCTATCTTTATTACATCCTTCGCTAAATCTTCTCTATCTTCATTTACTAAATTTAATACAACTTCATAAACCTTTGGTGATAAATCGCTTCTAACATCATTTAAAAAATCATTATTTTTACTTGTTTTTTTCATATAGAACTCCTGTTTCCTTTTTTATTATAATTTTAATATACCATTTATTTTTTATCTATATCAACTTTATTAAAATATTTCCATTACTCGAGAAAAACATACAATTTTAAATAAAAAAATAGAGAGGCTTTCTCAAAATTAAGAAAGTCTCTCCTTTTTATTTAATATCTAATTTTTTTCTTTTATAAATCTAGGAGATAAGACTAATACTATTCCTAAAATTGTTATTATAACTCCAAATATTATTAAAGATGTCATAAGGCCTAATATTACAGATAAAATTCCTATTCCTATAGTTGGAACAGCCATTCCTGTATACCCAGCTAAATAATAAGTTGAAATAACACTTGAAGATTCTTCTTTTGTAGAAATCATTCCTGCTAATTGAATACTAGATTGAAAAGTTAATCCGTTTCCAAATGCTAAAATAATCATTCCTAAGAAAAGAAGTATCATATTTACTCTAATTCCTGATTCTATTACAATCCAAGTTCCTAATATAAGAAGTACAATACCTATTTGAATTCTTTTTTCTTTTTCTCTAGGAACTCTTATTAATTGAGCCATAAATCCTCCACCTAAGAATATCATAAGCAATATTCCTGAATAAGCTAAATTGCTGGATTTAAGTATATTACGTACAAAAATAGGAATCAATGAAATTACTACACCATTAAGGGCTAACATTATAAATATAGTAGGACAAATAAACATTAAAAATAAAATCTTAGAATTCTTAGGTATTCCTAAACTAAATTTAATTTTTTCTTTCTTATTAATCTCTTCTTCACCTTTTTTAACTGTACTTAATATTATGGCAGCTATAATTAATAGAACCATTAAAACAATATAAGGAAGTACATAAGGATTTATATTTATGTATTGAGCTATTAATCCACTTATAAATGGTCCAACTCCAAATCCAAATAAAGTCATTATACCTGATAATGATAAAGCTTTAGTTATGTTTGAGCTATTTTTTATAAGCAATCCATTACTAGTTCCCATAAAAATTCCAAGGGCAGTTCCTTCAACAGCTCTTGCAAAATATAACATCCATGCTTCCTTAGTTAATATAAAAATTATAGATGATATTATTGCTAAGATAACTCCTGTAAATACTACAGGCTTTGTTCCATTTCTTTTCACTAAAGAAGTAGATATTAGTAAGCTTGGTAACATACATGCTGTATATATAGCAAATAATAAAGTTAAGTCAAAATTATTTAAATTAAAATGAGATTGATATATAGGAAATAATGGTGCTGGTAGATTTGCACTAGCAGCCATTATACATATAACAAATAAAATTCGCTTCATTTTAAATTCCTCCTTCAATTAATTTTCATTCTTATTTATGAGTTAATTATATATTTAAAAATAAATAAATTCTAATACATAATTTGATATAATATTATGTATTAAAATACATATAAGGAGAAGAAAATGGAATTATTACAATTAAAATATTTTATGAAAGTTGCCAAAGTTCAACATATGACTAAAGCAGCTAATGAACTATACATATCACAATCCTCTTTAAGCAGAACTATAAATAGACTAGAAGAAGATTTAGGTGTAGAACTATTTAAAAGAGATGGTAGACAAATAAAATTAAACGAATATGGAAATATTTTTTTAAAAAGAGTTGAAAAAGTTTTTTACGAACTTGAGGAAGGCAAAATCGAAATTAAAGAACTACTTGGAATGAAAAGCAGAACCATAACTGTTGGAGCTACAATAACCATGCTTTTACCAGATGTGTTTAAAGAATTTTTAAGAATAAATCCTAATATTAAATTTCAATTGTTTCAACTATCAACAAAAGAAATTGAAAAAAGATTAGAGGAAGGAACTATTGATTTTGCAATTTCAACGCCTCCTATAAAAAAGAAAGGAGTTATATCTATTCCTCTAAAAAAAGATAAATTTTTCTTAGCTGTAGATAAAGATCATCCTTTTTCTAAAAAGAAAAGTGTAAAAATTAAAGAAATAAAAAATGAACCTATTATTGCTTTAACTACAGATTACATATTTCAAGAAAATATAAAAGATTTATGTATTGAAAATGGATTTGAACCTAATATAATGTTTGAAAGTAATGATATTGAGGTAATGTTTAAATTAGTTTTAGATAATTTTGGTGTAGCATTTATGCCAGAATATTGGTGGGACACTGATAGAACTAATTTTCCAGTAAAGATTGAGTTATCTGATGTTTCTACATAAAGAACAATAAGTTTATCTTGGAATGAAAAAAATACTCTAACTAAATATCTTGAAGAATTTAAAACATTTTTAATTCATTTTTTCAAATAAAATTTTTCATAATTAAAAGGCCATCTTTTAAGATGACCTTTTTTAACTATTAATTCTTTTTCACTTTTTATAACAGAATATTTTTCTATATATAATTTTCCCAAAATCTCTTTAATTTATTTTTACTTTTTTCATAGTTCCATCTGAAAATTTAACTTTAATCTCTTTTGTATCTTCTGAAACTCCGCCAAATTTATATACTACTTTATCTGAATCACTATTAAATCTATTTAAAGAATAAATTTCTTTTCCTTTATCATCATATAAAAATATAGTAGCTTCATCTGTTTGCATTATATTTTTAGGACCTTTAACTACTAATTCAGTATTTAATTTTCCTATACTAATTTTCTCAATTTCTATATTTCCATTCTTTATATTAGTATTTATTTCTTTTATTCCCTTTTTATATTCTACAGTAATATTAAATTTCTAATTTCTAGATACTCTAGGAACATTGTCCTCTACATAATTTAAAGCTACATTTTCAAATTCTACATTAATATTAAAATTCTTTGGAATATCTTTTTTTCCATTAAAAGTTTAATTACATATAGATGCATAAAGGATTTAAAAGTTGCAAAAAATAAGAGTACTTATATTAGCACTCTTATTTTTATATTCCAAAATGTACAACACAATATTCTTTATTTTCAGATGAAATTTTTAAAAATTTCTCTAGCGCTTCTAAAGATTTTAATACTTCATCCTTTTTTAAAAATATTTTCTTGTATTGACCACACTTATAATATTTTTTTCCAAATTCATCATATTCAAGCTCATTTTCAAAAATATATTCTCCAGTTAACTTAATAACTTCATCTCCATTTGAAAATAAATTTTTCCAAGCTTCTATTATATCTTTTGCTTTTTTAGCATTTTCATCTTTTATAATTGTTATACTATGATATTCCTTTTCTAACTCCTAATTCATAAAAATCGCTCTCAAGCCATTTTAATGTATCAAAAATATATAAAATCAAATCATCTCTTATTTTCACAAAAGAAATTTCATCTTTATTGTTATTAAAATAATTAGATATTAATTTATCAAATTTATTTTTGGTATTTATAGTAGTCTTTTTTACTAAAATAAAATCATGATACATATCTTAACTTCTATAAAAGTTCTTTTCTTAATTGCTCAGGGCTTTTATTAGAAAGATATCCAAGTGGCATATCAAATACTGTTATAGCTCCAGTTTTACCTTCTTTAGCCATCTTATATACACCTCTTGCGTAAGCTACAAGTACACTTGAAGTAAATTCTGGATTACTATCTAAGTTTAATGAAAATTCTATTTTTTCTCTATTTCCAACTCCAGTAAGCCCAGTTCTTATAACAAATCCACCATGTGGCATACCAACATGATTTTCTTTTAATTCTTCTTCACTTATGAAATTAACTTCTGTATCATAATCTGAAAAATAATTTGGCATTTCTTTTATTTCTTTTTCTATTTTTTCTTTAGAAGCTCCTTCTTCTAAAACAACATAACATAATCTACTATGCTTTTCTCTAACTGCTAATTCTGGGTTTCCACCATTTCTAACTTTTTCTAATGCTTCTTCTTTAGGAACAGTATATTGAATAGCATTTTTAACTCCTTCTATTCTTCTAATTGCATCAGAATGTCCTTGGCTTACTCCTTTACCCCAGAATGTATAGTCTTTTCCTTCAGGAAGTATAGTTTCTCCCATTAATCTCATAATTGAAAATAATCCTGGATCCCATCCAACAGATATTAAACCTAATTTTCCACTAGTTTTTCCGATACTGTCCATTTCTGAAAAATAATCTGGAATATTAGCATGAGTATCAAAAGAGTCTACTGTATTAAACATTTCTAATATCATAGGTCCTTGCTCTGGTAAATCTGTTGCAGATCCACCGCAAAGAATCATTACATCTATTATGTCTTTATAATCTGCTATTTTAGCTATGTTTACTGTTTTAATTCCTTCAATTTCTAATCCTTCTCTTCTAGTAAAAACTGCTTCTAAAGCTATATCTTCATTTTGTTTTATAGCACTTACAACTCCACGTCCTAAATTTCCATATCCTACAATTCCTACTTTTATCTTATTATTCATAACTACCTCCTTGGATAATATTGTTTTTATAATTTTATCACTTTTTAACTTTCAATTCCAATAAATCTTTTTGTATTTTTTTCTTCTTTTTCTATATATTCTTTTCCTGATTTTATTGATGTCTTTAAACTAAAACCTTTTGCTATACTTGCGGCAATAGCCGCTGACATTTTTTCTCCTATTATATATGTATCTTGAATATTTAAATTTTCACTTTTAAAATAAGTTAGCTCCTCTCCATCATAAAGAATATCTATTTCATCATCTTCTGACTTTAGGTTTCTTATAAGTACATTTAAAGGACCTAAAGCTTTTAACTTTTCTACTATATCTTCTATTTTATTTATATCATATATTTTAATATCAAGAATCTCTTCAATATCTTTTTTACTTAATATTAAAAGATATGCTAGTGGAAAAATTTCTTTTATAAGAGCTTTTTTTTCACTTGAAGATAAAATACTTTCTCCATTTATATTTATTAATTGGGGATTTACAACTATATTAGGAATACCTCTAGTTCTTCTTAAAGTTTTTCCTACCATTTTTATAGCTTCTGTATTTACAATAGTCCCTATTTTTATAACACTAAAATCTACTTCCTCAAAAACAGCTTTTATTTGTGATTTTATAATATCTGGACTTACTCCTTCTATTTTAAATTTACTCATTTTATTTTGTGCTATTATAGAAGTAGTTACACTTGAACATAAAATATTGCTCTTTATGAAGGTTTCCATATCTTTTTGTATTCCAACCATACCTATACAATCAGCACTTGATATAGTTAAAGCTCTTCTCATATTAATCACTCCTTTTCTCTTATATTTTTATAATTCTTTATATTTTATTTAATTATATCTAAAAAGACTACCTAGTTAATTAAAAATATATGTCAAAATAAAAAAAGGATATAAGAATTTAATTATAAATTCTTATACCCTAATAGATTTATATATTATTCTTCCCCAAAAGCTTTCTTTTTTAATTCTAATCCAGCTTTAGTTACAGCTACTCCACCTAATGCTGTTTCTCTTAATGAAGCTGGCAATTCTCTTCCTACTTTGTACATTGCACTTACTGCATCATCAAATGGAATTTTAGAGTCTACTCCAGCCATTACTAAATCTGCTGTACAAAGAGCACTTACAGCTCCTGCAGCATTTCTTTTTGCACAAGGAATTTCAACAAGTCCAGCAACTGGATCACATACTAATCCAAGTATATTTTTTATTACAATTGCACCAGCATCCATACTCATTTTTGGTGTTCCTCCCATAAGAAATACTACTGCACCTGCTCCCATAGCTGCTGCTGAACCACATTCTGCTTGACATCCACCTTCTGCTCCTGAAAGAGTTGCATTCATTCCTATTATTGTACCAATTGCAGCTGCTGCAAAAAGTCCTTCTATCATTTCATCTTCAGTTTTTCCAAGCTTACCACCAGCTGAAAGAATAACTGCTGGAAGTATTCCACAAGAACCTGCTGTTGGGCAAGCAACTATTTTTCCCATTGAAGCATTTACTTCTGAAGATGCAAGAGCCATTGACATTGCCATAACAGTAGTTGTACCTGTTAAAGTTTCACCTTTTTTTAAATATTCATTTACTCTAAAGCCATCTCCACCAATTAATCCTGTAACAGAATATACTTCTTTTGACATTCCTTCTGTTACTCCATCAATCATTACTTTAAGATTAGCTCTCATTTTTTCTATTATTTCTTCTCTAGATAATCCTGATTTATCTACTTCCATTCTTATAGCGTATTCACTTAATGATATATTTTCTTCTTTACATATATTTATAAGTTCTTCACCACTTCTAGCTATTTTTTGCATATTAAACTTCCTCCTGTACAGGATTTATCATTATTACTTTAGATACATTTTCTAAAGTTTTTATATTTTCTATTATTTCTTTCTCTATTGGATTATCCAATTCAAAAATCATAGTTGCTATTTGTCCTTTTTGCTTTCTAAATACACTCATAAATGCGATATTTATTTCTTTTTCATAAAGGAAGGCTGTTACATTTGATACTACTCCAGGAACATCTTTTTGAGATATTATTAAAGTTGGATATTCTCCTGTAAATTGAACTCTATTTCCATTTACTTCTGTTATTTTAATACTACCTCCACCAATTGATGATCCCATAACTTCACAATGACTTCCACTCTTAGTTTTCATTATAAATTTAACTGTATTTGGGTGTTCGTCACCTAAATCTGCTTCTTTAAAAATATATTTTAATCCCACTTCCTTAGCTATATCCATTGAAGTTCTAAGTCTTTTATCACTTGGTTCCATTCCTAATATTCCAGCTACTAAAGCTCTATCAGTTCCATGCCCTTTATATGTCTTTCCAAATGAACCATGCAATAAAAATGTAACTTCACTTATCTCCTCTCCTGCAACAGATCTTGCAACTTTACCAAGTCTTGCTGCACCTGCGGTATGAGAACTTGATGGTCCTATCATAATAGGTCCTAATATATCAAATACTCCAACACTTTTCATTTTTTTCACCTTATCCTTTTATGTAATATTTTTATTATTTTATATACACTCAGTTTAATATATTTTTAGCCAATTAATCAAGAGTTAAAAATTAACCCCATTTATAAACTTTATTAATATTTTAATAATATTTTTGTGATACTATTAGAAGAATTTTTATAACTTAAAGGAGGACTTTTATTATGAATGCTTTATTTATTATTGAAGTTATTTTTATAATTATTAACTTATTCTTTTTATTAAGAACATTCTTTAAAAGAATGAATATAAAAAAAGAAGGTAAATATACAATAATCAGAAATTTTAATTCTATGTTCTTTACAACTGCTATAGTTGCAATAGTATTTTTAATTTACATATTTATATATACCAAAGAATTTACACCTTTAACAAAATGGTTAGCTATATTTATAGTAATAGTATTGCTTTTAACTAGTTATTCTAATACAACTATTTTATTAGGACATTATAATTTTAGCTATATGTTTTATAATAAAAGCTATAAAGATTTAAAATCTGTTGGAATTGCAAATAGAAATAACGGAAAGGTTTTTGCTTTCATGTTTAAGGATAGTTCTAAATTTTCTTTTACTATTTCTAAAAATAATGGTTCTATATTATCAGAAGTATTAAAAAGAAAATCTGTAACTGTTAATCACATTAAATAAAAAAAGCCTAAGATTAATTCTTAGGCTTTTTTATTATTTGAAAAGACTTTTATAAAAATTATCAAATCCATCATCACTTATTTTTACTTCTGAATCATCATTTACATAAAATTTATTCATAGTTGAAACTATTAAATCAAATTTTTGAATATTATTTTCTTCTAATAATACTGTATAAAGATATGCTAAATGATCTTGCATATACTCTTGTATTTTTTTCATATCTTCATCTGTTATTTTTCCTTCTTCATACATCTTTTTAATAGGCCCATTTCTAAAAGAAAAATAAGCTGATGCTTTAGCTATATTTTGTATGTATTCTTTTGCTTCTCTCTTTTCTTCTTTACCTTCAAATTTAATCAAATCTTTCACCTCTTAATTTATTTATATATTACTTTTATTTAACAATAAATAAATAGATTTATCAATATTCCTTAGTATTTCATTTAATTTTAATATTTAGTTCATTTTTATTTAATATAATATTCTTTTTATATTGATATTATTTATTCATATTTATATTTATGGATTATTTTATCTCTTTTTGGATAATATAATATATATTTTTCATATTAATTAAAAAAATGGAAGGGAGATATATTTATGCAAATTTTAATTTACATCGTTATAATCGGATTAATATTTGTTTTATCAAAAAATATTATAAAACCTTTTGGTGCTCAATTAAGATTAAGAAGGTCTGCTGACTCAATAACTATTTCTAATCTTGCCCCAATAACTTTTACATATGTTATAGTAGTACTTCTAATTCTTGCGTATACTCTATATGATGTTAAAAGCTTAAACCCAATTATACTTGCAATTTCAGCTGTATTTATAATTTTAGCTGTAACTTCTGGAATAGTTAACTCTAGAATTGTTATGGGAAATAAAGAATTTTCTTATATGTATAGTATGATGAAATTTTCTGAAATGACAAAAATAGTTATTACTCCTAATATAAAAAGATCTGAAAGATATGATATAACAATTAGAAAAACTAATGGCGGAGAATTAAAATTCTCATTAGATGAATCTAAAAAAGAAATGTTTAAAGATTATATGAATAAGCATGGTAAACGTGCTATTGAAAGAAATTAAGAGAAAGTTATACCAATAAGTATTTTATTAAAAATATTGTTGGTATAACTTTTTTAATAAATTTAAGTATTTTACTCTATATTCTTCATAATTTTAATACGAAAGAAGGTCTTATTTTGAATACTGCTATATCTAATATTATATTCGCAGCTTTAATAATTTACTTTGCATTTAGTTTAAAAAGAACTTTTGATAGAAAAAAAGATATCTACTCTCAAGGTAAGTGTAATGAATTTTCTTATTACACTGTTAGCTTCTTTGTTTATATAGCTATTGATATAATTTTATTTATACTATTAATATTTAAATATAAAAATTTAGACATAATAGAAATAATTCTGGGTTTTATATTTATATTAATTATGGCTATTTCTACTTTTTTAAATACAAAAGTTATTCTTTCTCCAAAAGGATTATTTTTCAATTATTATTTTGTTCAATATAAAAACGTATCAAAATTAGATATAATTTCTATTAAAAATAAATATAGAGCAAACTTTTTAAAAGCCGATAAAATAATATTTTCTATAAAAATAAATAAAACAAATAAAGATATGATTAAAAAATTTATCTCAACCCATTCTAATATAGAAATAATAGAAATATCTGAAAAATAAAAAGACTTTTTCAAATTTGAAAAAGTCTTTTTTAATTAATTTTAATAGTCATAAAAACAGCTTCCGCCAATAAACTCTCTAAATATAGAGTTTTCTGGAACATATTCCATTGGTATTTCTTTAAAGAAACTTAAGAATGATTTTAATCTATAAGCTTCTGCATAAACCGGACTATCTTTTTTTATTTTATTTAATTCTTTTAATGCAAAAGGTTTTAAAACTGATAATTCATAAACAAGAGTTGAGTTAAACATATCTTCGCAATCTTCTTGATATACAAATATATTTTTCTTTTCTCCTCTTTTTATAGAAGGCCACATTTTTAATGTATCTTCTCCTCCATATCCCCTTGATAGATAATCTCTTACTATTCTTCTTATTTTTCTTACATCAGTAGTATGAATTCTATTATGATTATCAAGATTTAATTGAGTTAAAGCTGAAATATAAATTTTATATTTGTTTTCTTCCTTAACTTTTTCTGTTAATTTAGGATTTAATGCATGAATTCCTTCAACAATAAGTATTCCATTCTTAGGTAATCTAAGCTTATTTCCATGCCATTCTCTTCTTCCAGTTTTGAAATTATAAGAAGGAATCTCAACCTCTTCTCCATTTAAAAGCTTTATAAAATGCTCATTTAGTGTTTTTAAATCCAATGATAAAATAGACTCAAAATCATATTCTCCATTTTCATCTTTTGGGTTATCTTCTCTATTTACAAAATAATCATCAAGGGAAATAGGAACAGGAACAAATCCATTTACCCTTAATTGAATACTTAATCTTTTTGAAAATGTAGTCTTTCCTGAAGAAGATGGACCTGCTATAAGAACCATCTTAACTCCATGTTTATTTGTAATATTATCTGCTATATAAGCTATTTTCTTTTCATGTAATGCTTCTGACACCATTACAAGCTCTCTTATTTTTCCGTCTTCTATTTTTTTATTTAGACTTCCCACATCTCCAACTTCTAATATTCCTAACCATTTTTCAGTTTCATAAAAAATATTAAAAAGTTTTTTTTGTTCTTTAAATTCTGGCAAATTATCAAGATCTTCTCTCTCTGGATATCTTAATATAAAACCGGGTTCATAATATTTTAAATCAAAAGTTTTAATTATTCCTGTAGAGTTTGCCATTAATCCATAAAAGTAGTCATATCTATCCCCTATTTTATATAAATCTATCGAATCTAATTCCATTGATTTTAAAAGAGACACCTTATCATCCATTCCTTCTTTATCAAACAATTCTATTGCCTCTTTTTTAGTAAAACTATTTTTTTCTATAGGAAGATCACTGTTTATTATTTCTATCATTCTCTCTTTTATTTTTTCTACTTCCTCTTTACTTAAAATAGTTTTTTTATGAATTTCTCCAAAAATGCATTTGCTTATAGAATGTTCTATAGTTATTTTTGATTGAGGAAATAAATCAAATGCTGCTTTCACAAATACAAATTGTAATGTTCTTTTATATACATTCATTCCTTCTTCAGAATTTAACTGTACTAAAGTTAAGTTTCCTGATTCTTTTATTTCAGAATTTAACTCGTAATATTCATAATTTAATCTACATAAAATTACACTATCTTTTATTGAGCTATAATGACTATTTATTATATCTATAAATTTTGTATTTTTCCCAACTTCAATTATACTTCCATCTTCAAGCGTTATATTATATTTTTCCATAATAAATGCCTCCTCTCTTCTATTATCATTATATTACTTTGAATATTTCTATGAAACAAATTTTATATATTATTTTATGAATATTTGTTTTATTTTTGAGAATATTATTTTTATAAGGAGGGGCTTAAATTATGCTTATACTTTTAGCAAGAACAGTAATATTATACTTTTTAGTTATATTAGTAATGAGACTAATGGGGAAGAGACAAATTGGAGAACTTCAACCTTATGAATTTGTAATAACTATTATGATTTCTGACCTTGCATTACTTCCAATGCAAGATGTAAAGTTACCTTTACTTCTCGGAATAGTTCCAATACTAACATTATTATTATTGAAACTTGGTTTATCTCAATTACAACTTAAAAGTCAGTTTGCTAGAAAAATAATAGATGGTGAACCTACTATTTTAATATATAATAGTAAAATACAATATAAAAATTTAAAAAACCAACAAATAAACTTAGATGAACTGATGGAAGAATTAAGACTTGCTGGCTATTTTGATTTAGAAGAAATTCAATATGCTATTTTAGAAAACAATGGAGATATATCAATCCTTCCTAATCAAGCACAAAGTTCTAGTTCTCAAGGCTCAGGTGGCTCTCAAAGTTCCGGTTCACAAAACTCTGGTAATCAAGCCTCTGGTTCTCAGAATTCTAGTAATCAAGCTTCTGGTTCTCAAAACTCCGGTAATCAAGCCTCTAGTTCTCAAAATTCCGGTAATCAAGCCTCCGGTTCTCAAAACTTTGGCGCTCAAGAATTAGGTTCTCAGAATTCTAGTAATCAAGCTTCTAGTTCTCAAAATTCTGGTGCTAAAGGTTCTAGATATAAGAAACCTAAAACAAAAAAATCTAAATCAAAGAAAACAGGTAGTAAAAATACTAAACCCCAAAATTCTGGATCTCAAAGCTCTAATTCTAAGAACACAGAAGCTCAAACTATGTCCGAAAATTCCAATTCAAATAAATTATTATTACCTAAAATTCTAGTTTGTGATGGCAAAATAAATAAAAATTCTTTAACTAAAGTAAATCATGATACTGAATGGATAACTAATAAACTTAAAGAATATGGTATAGATGACATGAAAAAAGTTTTAATAGCTTTCTTTGATACACAAGGAAATTTCAAATATCAACTTTTTGATAACTACACTAAGGAGAATACACAAAATGAAAAATAATATCATTTCATTAGTACTTTTTGTACTTTTAATTGGATTAGTATTTTTTGCCCGTGGAAGGCTTATGCATTTGTGTGCGCATATAGAAACATCTTGTGATTCAATTGAAATGGCATTAGACAATAAAGATTATGATAAAGCCTATAATGAATCTGTAAATTTACTAAATATTTTAGAAACTGACACTGCATTTCATGCAATGTACATATCTAATACAGATATTGAAAACCTTATAAATAACTGTACGTCTATAGCTATATATTCTAAATTAAAAAATGATAGTGATGCTTCAGCAGCATTACATATCCTTAGATTATCATCTAGATCTATAAGAAATTTACAAGAACCAACTTTAGAAAACATATTATAAATTTATAAAAAAGCTTAAATTGATTAACAATCTAAGCTTTTTTTATATTATCTTTCCACAAAGGTATTACATTGTGTATCTGACTCATAACTTTTCAGATTGTTTCCAACTTCAATCTCTTTTGCCGTACACATTTGAGCTTTATTATAGATGCATTTATCTACGCAACAATTTATGTATAAATTAGGATTTATATCTCTTATGTCACTGCTTAAAGCTTCGTACTTATAATCGAAGTTTTTGCATCTCGTATCACTTGGAATCTCAGCCTCTTGTCCTCCTACTGTTATTTCAATATTACAACAACAGTTTTGTTTATTATGATTACAATCAGTAACTCCACATCTTAATGTAGTCATTTAACATCACTCCTTTGTTTCTTGATATATTTTTATTATCTGTAGTTTAATTTTTAAAATACCCTTGTCTACCTAGTATTCTACTCTCATTTGTGTTATTTTTTTACTTCATCTCAACTTGATTTTATGCAAACATAATTAAAATTTATGCATAATTTATGCATAAAAAATAATTTTTTATTTATTTTATTAAATATATTGCATAAATATTCTAAAAGCTATATAATACCAATAAATAGAAAATTTGTATTTAAATTCTTATTTTAAAAAGGGGGCTATTTTATGAAAAAATATAATAAGGTTGTTTTAGCATATTCAGGAGGACTTGATACATCAATTATAATTCCATGGCTTAAAGAAAATTATGGCTGTGAAGTTATTGCTGTAGTTGGAAACGTGGGACAAAAAGATGAATTAGAAGGATTAGAAAAAAAAGCAATAAATACAGGGGCATCAAAAATATATATTGAAGATTTAACTAAAGAGTTTGTTTACGATTATATATTCCCTACTATAAAAGCAAATGCTGTATATGAAGGAAAATATCTTCTTGGAACTTCTTTTGCTAGACCTATAATAGGAAAAAGAATGGTGGAAATAGCATTAAAAGAAGGGGCTGATGCTATTTGTCATGGATGTACTGGAAAAGGAAATGATCAAGTTAGATTTGAACTTGCAATAAAAGCCTATGCACCAGATATGCCAATAATTGCACCATGGAGAATTTGGGATATAAAATCTCGTGAAGAAGAAATTCAATATGCAATGGATAAAAATATTCCTATAAAACTTACTCCTGAGACTAACTATAGTAAAGATAAAAATCTTTGGCATTTAAGTCATGAAGGTCTTGATTTAGAAAATCCTAATAATGAACCAAATTATGAAAAAATATTAGAGCTTTCTAAAACTGTTGAAAAAGCTCCTGACAAACCAACTTATATAACAATTTCTTTTGAAAAAGGAATTCCTGTTGCATTAAATGGAAAAAAAATGAATGGGGTTGATATTATTTTAGCTCTTAATAAAATTGGTGGAGAAAATGCTATTGGAATTTGTGATATGGTTGAAAATAGATTAGTTGGAATGAAATCAAGAGGAGTTTATGAAACTCCTGGTGGAAGTATTCTTTACTATGCTCATAAAGATTTAGAATCTATTTGCTTAGATAAAGAAACTATGCACTATAAAGAAATGGTAAGCTTAAAGTTTGCTGATATTGTTTATAATGGCCAATGGTATACTCCATTACGTGAAGCACTTTCAGCTTTCATAGATAAAACTCAAGAAACAGTTACTGGAGATGTAAATTTAAAACTTTATAAAGGAAATATAATAAGTGCTGGAATATCTTCTCCATACTCTCTATACAGTGAAGAATATGCAACTTTTAATGAAGATGAAGTTTATAACCAAAATGATTCTGCTGGTTTTATTAATCTTTTTGGACTTCCTATAACAGTAAAAGCCAAAATGGAACAAGCTCTTAAGGAGAAAAAATAATTATGAAATTATGGGGCGGAAGATTTAAAGATGGAACAGATCCACTTGTTAATGATTTTAATTCATCAATAAGAATTGATAAAAGAATGTATAGAGAAGATATTCTAGGAAGCTTAGCCCATGTAAAAATGTTAGGTGCTAATGGAATTATTCCATTAGCTTCTAGCAAAAAAATTGAAGAAGGCTTATTAGAACTTCTTAAAAGATTAGATAATGGAGTTATAGAAATTGATATGGCCTCTGAAGATATTCATTCTTTTACTGAAGGTTTACTAACTTATTATATTGGCCCATGTGGAAAAATGCTTCATACAGGAAGAAGTAGAAATGATCAAGTAACTCTTGATTTAAGACTTTATCTTAAAGGATATATTCCTATTATTATTAAAGATTTAAATCTTCTTTTAAAAGTACTTTATAAAAAATCAGAAGAAAATATAGATACAATAATGCCAGGATATACTCATCTTCAAAAGGCTCAACCAATAACTTTTGCACACCATCTTTTAGCTTATTGCGAAATGTTTAAAAGAGATATAAAAAGACTTAAAGATGCTCTTGTTAGAATAGATGAAATGCCTTTAGGTAGTGGGGCTCTTGCCACTTCTACTTATCCTATTGATAGAGAAATGGTAGCTAAAGAACTTAATTTTTCTAAAATTACTTTAAACAGTCTTGATTCTGTTTCAGATAGAGATTATGTTATAGAAACTCTTTCTTGCCTTTCTATTATAATGATGCACCTTTCAAGATTTTCTGAAGAAATTATTCTTTGGTGTACAAATGAATTTAATTTTATAGAACTTTCAGATAAATATAGTACAGGTAGCAGTATTATGCCTCAAAAGAAAAATCCTGATGTTGCAGAACTTGTTCGTGGAAAAACAGGGCGTGTATATGGAGATTTAATTACTCTTTTAACTGTCATGAAAGGTATTCCTCTTGCATATAACAAAGATATGCAAGAAGATAAAGAAGCTTTATTTGATGCATTAGATACTGTAACTTTATCTATTAAAACTTTTAATGGAATGATAGATACTATGAAAATTAAAAAAGATATTATGAAATCTGGTGCTTCTAAAGGATTTACAAATGCAACAGACCTTGCTGATTATCTTGTAAAAAAAGGAATGGCTTTTAGAAATGCTCATGAAATAGTAGGAGAAGTTGTTCTTTATTGTATAAAAGAAAATAAAGGAATTGAAGATTTAACTTTACTTAAATTAAAAGAATTTTCTTCTATATTCAAAAGTGATGTTTATAATGCAATTGATTTAAATACTTGTGTTCAAGAAAGAAAAGTTCTTGGAGGACCTTCTAAAGAATCTGTTCTTATTCAATTAGATGAGTTAAAAAAATTTATTAATGCTATAGAAGGAGAATTTATTAATGATTAAAGTTGGAATAATTGGCGCTACTGGTTATGTTGGAGCCGAACTTTTAAGATTGCTTTTAAATCATCCTAAAGTACAAGTTTTTAAAATAAGTTCTGTTTCCTTTATAGGCGAAGAAATAAGCTCTATCTATAAAAATTTTATAAATAAAACAAACTTAATATGTGAAAATGCTGAAGAAGTTCTTTCTAATTGTGATGTAATATTTACTGATCTTCCTCATGGTTTAAGTGAAGAAATTGCAGAGAAAGCTTTATCAGAAAATAAACTTTTAATTGATCTTGGAGCTGACTTTAGACTTTCTTCAGAATCAGAATATTTAAAATGGTATAATAAAAAATTTGATAAGCCAGACATTCATAAATATAGTGTCTACGGCTTACCAGAATTAAATAAAGAAAAAATTAAAAAAAGTAAGCTAATTGCTAATCCTGGTTGTTATCCAACTTCTATAGAATTAGCTCTTCTTCCTCTTTTAAAAAATTCTTTAATCCATACTTCAAGAATTATTTGTGATTCTAAATCAGGAACTACAGGATCAGGACGTTCATTAAGTCTAACTTCTCATTATACAGAAGTAAATGAAAATTTTAGTCCTTATAAAATTGGATGTCATAGGCATCTTCCTGAAATAGAAGAAACTTTAAACTCAATTTCAAAAGAAAAAGTAAAAATAACTTTTACTCCTCACCTTCTTCCAATTAATAGAGGAATAATATCTACAATTTATTTATCTCCTAAAAATAAAATTAATTTAATTGAATTGAGAAAAATTTACTTAGATTTCTATAAAAATGAGCCTTTTATAAATATTTTACCTTTAGGAGATATAGCTCAAATAAAGCAAGTTAGACTTTCTAACTACTGTAATATATCTCTTCACCTAAATCACAGAGAAGATGGACTTATAATAGTTAGTACAATTGATAATATGATTAAAGGAGCTGCTGGACAAGCAATCCAAAATATGAATTTATGCTTAGGATTTGAAGAAACAGAAGGTTTAAACCTTATAAGTCCTAGCTTCTAAATTTTATGGGGGGATTATTATGAAAATTATAGAAAATGGGTCTATAACTACTCCTAAAGGCTTTAAAGCTTCTGGAGTTCACTGCGGATTAAAAAAAAGTAAAAAAGATCTTGCATTAATTTATTCAGAAGTTAAATGCAATGCAGCTGGAGTATATACAAATAATATAGTTAAAGGTGCTCCAATTTATGTTACTAAAGAACATTTAAAAGATGGTACAGCACAAGCAATAATAATAAATAGTGGGAATGCAAATACATGTAATGGAGAAATAGGAATTCAAGATGCAAAAGCAATGGCTTACTTTGCTTCTTTCGATCTTCATTTAAAACCTGAAGATATTCTTGTAGCTTCAACTGGAATAATAGGTGTTCCTCTAAATTTAAAACTTATAATAAATTCCTGTTCTAAACTTGCACTAGGTCTTTCATATGATAGTTCCGATGCTGCTTCAGCTATTCTGACAACAGATACTAGAAAAAAAGAATGTGCAGTAAGCTTTACTCTTTCAACTGGAGAAGAAGTTAAAATAGGTTCTATTTGTAAGGGTTCTGGAATGATAGAACCTAATATGGGAACTATGCTTTCCTTTATAAGTACTGATATTAATATTTCAAAAAATTTATTAAATGAAGCATTAAAAAAAAGTGTAGAAAAAACTTATAATAGAATTTCTGTAGATGGTGATACAAGTACTAATGACATGGTGTTAATACTTGCAAATAAATTAAGTGGAAATAATGAAATAACAGAAAAAAATAAAGATTATTTTTTATTTTTAGATGCATTAACTAAATTAAATCTTATTCAAGCTAAAAGAATAGCTAGTGATGGCGAAGGTGCTACTAAATTAATAGAATGTACTGTCTGCTCTGCTCCTTCAGTTACAGATGCTATCACCCTGTCTAAAAGTGTTATAAATTCAAGTCTAGTTAAAACTGCAATTTTTGGATCAGATGCCAATTGGGGAAGAATTCTTTGTGCACTTGGATATTCTAAAATAAACTTTAATCCAAATAAAATCTCTGTTTCATTTAAAAGTACTAATAGTGAGATAGAAGTTTACAAAGAAGGAATGGGCTTAAAATTTAATGAGACTAAGGCAAAAGAAATACTAATTCAAGATACAATAGAAATAATAATTAATATGAATAGTGGAAATTCAAGTGCAACATGTTTTGGATGTGATTTAACTTATGACTATGTAAAAATAAATGGTGATTATAGAAGTTAATTAGGAGGGCTTTTATGGTAAATGCAGATTATAAAGCAGAAATTTTAGTTCAAGCATTACCTTATATACAAGAATATAGTGGAAAAACTATAGTTGTAAAATATGGCGGAAATGCAATGATAAGTGATGAACTTCGTAAATCAGTTATAAATGACATCATATTAATGAAATGCGTAGGTTTTAATCCTGTTGTAGTTCATGGTGGAGGCCCATATATTTCATCTTTCTTAGAAAAATTAAATATTAAATCCAAATTTATAAATGGGCTTAGATATACTGGTGAAGATACTATAGATATAGTCCAAATGGTGCTATCAGGTAGTGTAAATAAAGATTTAGTTTCTTTAATTGGAAAATATGGTGGAAAAGCTATTGGTCTTTGTGGAATTGATGGAGGTTTAATAAAAGCTAAAAAATTAAATAATGAAGTTGACTTAGGCTATGTAGGTGAAATAACTTCAATTGATATAGAGCCATTAAAAATGGCATTAGACAATGGATATATTCCAGTTGTAGGAAGTATAGCTATTGGAGAAAATGATGAAAATGTATATAACATCAACGCTGATACTTGTGCTTCTAAAATAGCTTCTGCTCTAAAAGCAGAAAAACTTATTTTATTAACTGATGTACCTGGAGTTTTAACTAATCCTAAAAATTCAAATACAATTATATCTAAGCTTAGATTACACGAAATTCCTAAACTTTATAGTGATAACATAATTAAAGGTGGAATGATTCCTAAAATTGAATGTTGTGTTGAAGCTGTTCGTATGGGAGTGACTAAAGCACATATTTTAGATGGTAGAATACCCCATTCTATTTTGCTTGAACTTTTTTCAAATGAAGGTATTGGAACAATGATTTATTAGGAGGTTGTGATGGAGAATTATTTAATGAATACTTACTCTCCTTTAAATAAAATATTTATTAAAGGAAATGGAGTGTTTCTTTATGATAAAGAAAATAGAGAATATATAGATTTTTCAAGTGGTATAGGTGTAAATTCAATTGGATATGGAGATAAAGATTTTATTTCTGCAATATCTAATCAAGTCTCTACTCTTCAACACATTTCTAATATATTTTTAAATGAACGAGCTTTAGAATTGTCTAAATTATTAGTTGAAAAATCTAACATGAGCAAAGTATTTTTTGCAAATTCAGGAGCAGAAGCAAATGAATGTGCAATAAAACTTGCTCGTAAATATAGTTCTGAAAAATATCATACAAAGACTAGAGGAACTATAATCACTTTAACTTCATCTTTTCACGGAAGAACATTAGCTACACTTAAAGCTACAGGACAAGAAAAATTTCATAAGAATTTTTTTCCTTTTCCTAATGGATTTAAATATGTAGAAGCAAATAATATTTCTAGTTTAAAAAACTCTTTAACTTCTGATGTTTGTGGTTTAATGGTTGAAAGTATACAAGGAGAAGGTGGTGTTCATCCTTTAGATGAAAACTTTATAAAAGAAGCTTTTGAAATATGTAAAGAAAATGATATATTGACTATTTTTGATGAAGTTCAATGTGGCATTTATAGAACAGGTAAATTATTTGGCTTTAATCACTATAACTTAAAACCAAATATAGTTACAATTGCTAAAGGACTTGGTGGAGGACTTCCTATTGGAGCTGTATTATGTGATGAAAAGCTTAAAGATACCTTTAAACCTTCTGACCATGGTTCAACTTTTGGTGGAAATCCTGTTTGCTCAGCTGGAGCTATTTGTGTTTTAAATAAATTATCTAAAAAAGAAGTAATTAAAAATATAAATTCTAATTCAAATAAACTTTTCTCTTTTTTAGAAAAAAATAAAGGAGAAAACATTATAGATATTCGTGGAAAAGGACTTATGATTGGAATAGAAATTAAAGGTTCTAGTTTAAAAATTCAAAAAGAAGCTTTAAAACGTGGGTTAGTTGTTCTAACTGCTGGGGAACACGTAATAAGACTTCTTCCACCATTAATAATAAATGAAAATGAATTAATGAAAGGATTAGAAATTCTTATTAATGTAATAAATAAAAAAATCTAAATTTATCTTATAATAAATGAAATTTAAAATAAAAGGGGGCTATTTTAATGAAAAAAGACTTATTAAAAATGAATGATTTATCTAAAGAAGAAATACTTGATATATTAAACCTTGCTGACCAATTAAAATATGAGAAAAAACATAATATAATTCATCACCACTTAAAAGGAAAATCTCTAGGTATGATTTTTGAAAAATCATCAACAAGAACAAGAGTATCTTTCGAAACAGGAATGTTTCAACTTGGAGGAAATGCTTTATTTTTAAGCAGCTCTGATTTACAAATTGGACGTGGAGAACCTATCTGTGATACTGCTAAAGTTCTTTCAAGATATTTAGATGGAATAATGATTAGAACTTTTAAACAAAAAGAAATTCAAACTTTGGCTGAAAACTCTTCTATTCCTATAATAAATGGATTAACTGATGATGAACATCCTTGCCAAGTTTTAGCTGACCTTATGACAATTAGAGAATATAAAAATTCTTTTGATGGACTTAAAGTTTGTTATATAGGTGATGGAAATAATATGGCAAACTCTCTTATAGTTGGATGTCTAAAGGTAGGAATGCACTTCTCTATTGCCTCTCCCAAAGATTATACAATAAAAGACGAATATTTAACTCTTGCAAATGAAATTGCTGATAAAGCTAAAGTAAACTTTACTCTTACTACTTCTCCAAAAGAAGCTATTAAAGATGCTGACATTGTTATTACTGATGTTTGGGCTAGTATGGGACAAGAATCTGAAGCTCAAAAAAGAATTAAAGACTTTAATGGATATTGTATAACACCTCAACTTATGAAAGGTGCAAAAGAAGATTCAATAGTTCTACACTGCCTTCCTGCACATAGAGAAGAAGAAATTTCTACTGAAGTATTTGAAAAACACCAATCTTCTATTTTTGATGAAGCAGAAAATAGACTTCATGCACAAAAAGCTGTATTAGTTAAATTACTTAAATAATATATAATTCAATCAACTCTAAATCAATTTATTATGTTATAAAATAATTTATAAAAAATAAGACACCTATTTAAAGAGATGTCTTATTTTTATTTTTCTATATAATTAGTTACAAATTTTATTGTCATATTAACTGTTCCATCACCATTTCTAGTAACTTCAAACTTAGAAGAATCTAAATAATCTTGTTCATCTATGTATAAATCAATACTATTATCTATTTTTAATCTAATCTTTTTAAGCTTTTTTTCTGCCCAAGTCTTATCTATTTCAACTTCTTCTACACCTTGGTCTTTTATATAGCTACTAAAGTTTTTAACATTTTCTTTATCTTCTCCAAAAACTTCTTGTGAAAACTCATCTATATTTATAGATTCTTCATCACGTAATTTCTGTTTAACTGCATCACGCACTTTCATTGCTTTAGCTGGCTCTTCACTGAAGTTCTCTCTTGTCCATGCTTCAGCTGCATTAACAAAGCTTTTAGTCATGTCTCTTTCATTCGATATAACTGTACATCCTAAAAAATTATTTATAAAATAATTTGCTCCATATTCTTCATCTTTTTTACTTTTTCTTTGCTTATCTAAAACCATAAGATTAAAATGTTCACCATCTCTTATTGGCTTTATAAAAGCTGCTTTTTGAATTTTTTGACCACTTCCTGGTAATCCAGCTGATTGAGGAACTATTTCTATTCCTATCTTTTCATCAATAAAATCTATATGATGGATAAAATTCTTAACATAATCCATTTTAAGTATAGCTATCATTGGCCCTTTATCTGTAACTATAGAAGCCACAATAAGATCACATGATGGTATATTAGTGTTTCCATTCATTATTGCAAACATTTGTCTTGCAAGCTCCTTAGAAAGTTCTATAAGATTATTGTCTATACCATTTAAATAATCTTGGCATACTTCTTTAACTATACTTCTTTCTGGATTAAAAATAGCATATTTTAATTCTTCATCTTTAAGACATTTATCTATATGCTTAAAAATAAATTTATATATATCATCTGTTAAATCTAAAGAATATTCATTTAGTATTGGATCTCCGCCATTACTATCTAAAATATGAATAACAGCTTCATTTACATTTATATCATTTACATATTCCATGTTATATTTCCTCCACAAAAACAATCTAAATATTATTCTATCATAAATTTAAATGAAAATTTCTAAAAATATTCTTTTTATAATTAAAATTAGAAGTCAAATATAGTATAGTAAAAATTAAGAAAACTATTTAGGAGGATTTTTTATGGCAAAAGAATTAGAAACTAGAATTATAAACATAGATTTAGAAGCTCTTAGAAAAAGACTAAAAGAATTAAATGCACAAAAAGTTAAAGTTGAAGATCAAATAAATGATATATATGATTTTTCTGATGGTAGACTTTTAAATGCTAAAGGATATGCTAGAATAAGAACTGTTTATGACAGATTAAATGAAAAAGAAATTATTTTTATGACTACTAAAAAACTTTTATCTCAAGGTAAATTTAAGGAAATGGAAGAAAACGAAGTAATAGTAAGTGATAAAACTATGGCTGAAGGAATATTTAAATCTCTTGGTTTAAAATTACACCAATCTATAAAAAAATATCGTGAAAGCTATAAATTAGAAAATGGATTAGTTGAAATTGATATTAATGATAAAGCTTTCTGCCCTTTCCCTTATATAGAAATAGAAACTGATTCAGAAGAAAATTTAGAAACTATAGTTTCTCTTTTGGGTTATTCTATGAAAGATACTACTTCAAAAACTATTTATCAACTTATAAAAGAATTTAATGAAAAGTAAAAAGAGAGGTGGCTTCCTCTCTTTTTTGATTTATATACTTATCTATATTTTATCTTTATTGTATTATTATTTATTTAATAATTGCTCTCTGATATCAATGATTTCAGCAGCAATATCTTTTAATGTAATAGTTGTCATTAAGTGGTCTTGTGCGTGTACTAATAATAAAGAAACTTCAGTTTTATTTCCTGCAGCTTCACCTTGAATTAATTTTGTTTGTGAGTGATGAGCTTCTGTTAATTGAGCAGTAGCTTTTTCTAGTAATTCTCTTGCTTCGTCTATTTTTCCATCTTTAGCTGCTTGCATAGCTTCCATAGCATAACTTCTCGCCTCTCCGCTATACATTATTAAATTCATAATTATTTCTTCCATATCCTCTACCTCTTTCAAAATCTAATATTTATATCACATTTTAAAAGTGGAGTTTTAGCTCCACTTATTAAAAAATTAACCTATTAATTCTAAAGCTCTATCTAAAACTTTTGCCCCATTCATTGTTCCATAAGCAACTGTATCAATAACTTCTATTGGTAAGTTTGCTGGAGCTTCTTTCTTGAATTTTGATAATAAGAATCTAACTTGTGGTCCTAATAATAGAACATCAACTTCATTCAATTTTTTGTGAGCATCTGCTTCTGCTAAAGCTTCAATATGACATTCTACACCTTTTGCTTTTGCAGCTGCTTCCATTTTAGTAACTAAAAGACTTGTTGACATCCCTGCTGAACATACTAATAATATATTTTTCATAATATTTCCTCCTCGTAAGAACTAAGAATTTAATTCTTAATACTCCTTTGTATTTTTAATTTCTTTTGTATACTTATATCTATAGCAAATACCATGCCAAAAATGAAATCCTTTTTATTTTTGAAATATAACTCCTCAATCCCTTATATATAGCCGTTTCTTACACCTTGTCCCAAAAATATTAGAGTGTAATTTATTTTACACACTTATTTTTTAATTAAGCACACTTATTGTTTATTGTTTAAAACCATCCTAACAATATGTCCTATTTCATTATCCCCTATACTAATATTATACTCCATTTCAATTCTTTTGAAAGCACCCTTAATTATTGTAAATTCTTTAATTTTTTCATTTTTATATTCAATTAATCCTATAAACGGAGTTTCTAATCCACCACTTTTAAGCTTATCTATTAAAAAGCAAATATGCATAACTATTCCTAATTTTACATCAGCTGATATATTAACATTTAAGCTTGCTTCTATAGTAGATAAAATAGTTTTTATTTCCTCAACTAACATATATGAATCTATACCTTTAATTTGACTCTTTAATGAATCACTAACATTTATATATTGTATTTCTTCACTTACAAGAGAATTTAGTCTATTTATCCCTTCTTCTGTAAATACTTCTACAGCTGATATAAATGGAACTCCTTCAAAATACATATTTACTGTTCCAACTATTGCAACTATTGTATAGTCTTTTTTTAATTCTTCCATATTATTTAAGAATCTTTCTTTATCCATTATATCTATAGGAATAACTCTTACTTTATCTTTAATATATATTTTCTCCTCTATTACACTTCTTAATCTTTCTGCAGAACCCTCTCCAGTAAAACAAGTAGTTACAATTGCTAATTCTTTCTTTACTCTCTTTGTTTTGTTTTCTCTATCAGAATAAATATTTATATTTCTACATGATCTATATATAGAATCTATATCTCTACCACATAAAGCTTTTCTTCCAACTTCTATAGCTGTAATAGTGCTTACCATATCAATAGTTCTTATATCAATTCCCGTTTCTTCTTTAAGAATATCTCCAAAATTAACGAGAGAACCCATATCAGCTAATATTATTACCCCTTTACCTTGATTTATTTCTATTACTTTTTTCTTTACTCTCTCAAGCATAACTTCTGCTTTCATAGTAAGTGGCATATCTAAAGCTTCAACATATTCTTCTCCTATAAGAGTATTTGCTACCTCAACCATACTAGTTGCAGTTGACTTTCCATGCATTATGACTAATACTCCTACATTCTTTTCAATATCCTTGTTAGAATCACTTCCACTTGGCTTTAGGAACATTGTTATATATCCTATCTCATCAAGAGTTACATCTACTCCAAATTTATCTTCTATCACTTTTGCTATATCCATAGCTATCATAAACTCATCTTTAAACTTAGATTTTATATAGTTAAGTTTAGGATGATAAATTCTATTTCCATTTCTTATTCTCTCTATACTTCCTTGCATATGAAGAGCTAATCCATAATAAATTTTTTCATCATATTCTCTATCTAATTTTTCTGAAGCATAATCTAAACCTTTTTCAACTATATCTAATACTTTTTCATCTACAATTTTTAATATCTCTGCTTTTCTAAAATTACTTTTAAAAGTGCTCATATATTTTTTAAAATATTCATCTATATCTACATTTAAAATATTTTTTATATGACCCTCATCAAGCCCTTCCTTTTTTAAAGCATCAACTTTCTCTTCTATTGCATTGTAGAAAAATTCTATATCATTTTTCTTAACAGCCTAATCTAATTCAAAAACTTTATTATTTTTCTTTTTATAAGAAAAAGAAATAATATCACTTAAGTTATTAAACAATTCTTCTATTTCACTTCTATTGTCTTTAAGTCTCATTATTCCTCTTTTAACATTAGATTGTAGATCCTGTTGTTCAATCATTATTATGCTTTTACTTCTTGATTTATAATTTAAAAAAGCTTTTGCACAAGCTAATTGAATATCACTTTTAAGTTGTCCTATATTATTTGTACATTCATATAATAAAAATGATATTAATGCATTTTTATCAAAATATATATCTTGTGATAAACGTAAAGATTCATTTTTTATGAATTCTTCTAAAAGCTCATAACGTTCCTTTAAAGTTCTTTCTTTTAATGGTGGTAAAGTAATGGTCATTGGAATTCTTCTAGTAAATGTTTTTAAAAGATAAGATTTTGGTTCTTCTGTTGTAGCTGCTATTATTTGAACTTTTACACTTATTTCTTTTTCACTTTCACCAAGTGGTCTAAACTTTCCTTTATCTATAAAAGTAAATAACATTTCTTGTCCTTGTGGAGATAATCTATGAATTTCATCTAAAAATATTATTCCACCATCAGCTTGCTTTAAAAGTCCATCTCTATCTTTGTCAGCACCTGTAAAAGCTCCTTTTTTAACACCAAATATTTGTGATATAAGTAACTGTGGATTTTCAGAATAATCTGCACAGTTAAACCTTACAAAAGGTGAGTTTTCACTTAAAGTTTTTGACTCTTTTGCAAAGCCATACATTGCTTCTGCAAACATAGATTTTCCTACCCCTGTTTCCCCTAAAATTAAAGTATGCAAACCATTTGGAGGATAAAATATAGCAGCTTTAGCTTGTTGGATTGGTATTTGAAGAGAGGCATTTGCGCCTACTAAGGAATCCAAACAATTTTTTTCTAAATCAATACTTATTTCCTCTTCTGTATTTGAATTATCTTCTATAGCTTTATATAGTACAGGTCTTCCTTCTATCTTAGTTAATCTATTTTCCTTAAATAAATCATTTAAATATCTGCTTATAGTTGCTCTATCTAATTTCATTGTTTGGCTTAATTCAATGGCAGATATTCCTCTCTTTTCTGCTCCGCTTAACTCAATTAAGCCTTTTAGAACCTCTTCTATTCTCTTCATTTCATTCCTCCGTACTTACGTCTTCTTAACTAATTATCATAAATTAATTATACACTATATATACAAAATTACTTAAATTTTATACCTTATTTATTATTTATTAAACTTTTCATACCATTAATTTAACTTTTTTCTAGATAAAATTATAGCTAAAAGATAAAATTTATAAAAGTACTTTTTAGAAAATATTCCAAATATTTCTTTTAAAATATTCAAACTATTTTTATATACTTTTCTAAATATCTTTTAGCTATTTAAATAATTTATAATTTTTCTCTTCTCTCAGAAGATTTTTCAAATAAATTTATTAATGCTTCTCTTTCTTCATTCATGATAGCATATTTTATTAAATCTAATTCTTTTTCAAAATTTATTATTGTTTGAAGCAAATTTTCTTTATTTCCCAGGAAAAGTTCACTCCATAATTCTTCATTGATATTAGCAATTCTAGTTAAATCTCTATAACTATCTCCAATAAATGAACCTGTATCTCTTCCTTCTTCATCACTATTTATAAGTGCAACTGCTAGTGCATGAGGAAGTTGACTTGTAAAAGCAATCATCTTATCATGATAACTTGGAGTTATCCTTCTTATTTTCTTAAATCCTAATTCTTTTGCTAATTTTTCTATTAACTTTATATTTTCTTCTTTATTTATTTTTGTTGGCGTTATTATATAATTTGCTCCTTTAAATACTTCATTTGAAGAAAAATCTATTCCCTTTTTCTCACGTCCAGCCATTGGATGACCAAATACAAAATCAATATTATTAGGAAGTATTTTTAAAATATCATCCATAAGCATTTCTTTTATCCCAGTAACATCCGTTATTACAGTTCCAGATTTAAAATTGTTTATATTTTCTCTTATAAATTTTAAAACTAATTTAGGATATATAGCGAGGATTACTAAATCACTTTCTTTTAGAATATCCTCACTATTCATAAATCCTTCTTTTATTATCCCCATTTTTTTAGCTTTATCTAAAGTATCTTTACATATATCTAACCCATAAACCTCATTGTAGTTTGCTTCTTTTAAACCTTTTGCAAAAGAAGCACCTATTACTCCTAATCCTACAATTAAAATCTTCATTATATACCCCTTAAAAATTTCTATTTTATAATTTTACCTTCTATTTCTGCACAAACTCTTATTTTATCCATTAACGCTCTAAAGTTCTCTGGTTTTATTGATTGTTGTCCATCACTTAGAGCATTCTTAGGATCATTATGAACTTCTATCATTAATCCATCTGCTCCAGCCATAATAGCAGCTTTTGCAAGTGGCTCAACAAGATACCAATATCCTCCTGCATGGCTTGGATCAACTATTACAGGTAAATGACTTAATCTTTTTACCATGGGTATTGCACTTAAATCTAATGTATTTCTTGTATATGTTTCAAAAGTTCTTATTCCTCTTTCACAAAGAATTACATTTTCATTTCCACCTGCTAATATATATTCTGCTGACATTATCCATTCTTCTATAGTAGCTGAAAGACCTCTTTTTAAAAGTATTGGCTTATTTGTTTTACCTAATTGCTTTAAAAGATCAAAGTTTTGCATATTTCTAGCTCCAACTTGAATTACATCAACATTATCTACAAATTGATCTATATAATCTGTAGACATTATTTCTGTAACTATTGGAAGCCCAGTTTCTTTTTTAGCTTTTTTTAATAATTCTAATCCTTCAAGTTCTAATCCTTGGAAACTATATGGTGATGTTCTAGGTTTAAACGCTCCACCTCTTAAGAAGTTTCCTCCTGCTGCCTTTATATCTTTAGCTATTTTTATTATTTGTTCTTCACTTTCAACTGAACAAGGTCCTGCAATTATTCCAAGATTTCCTCCTCCAATTTTTTTTCCTTCTATATCTACAATTGTATCATCTGGTTTAAACAATCTATTTGCTTTTTTAAATGGTTCTTCTACTTTTAATACTTTTTGCACTCCATCAAATCTTAAAAGTTTATTTGAATCCAGTTTCCCTGAATCTCCTATTACTCCAATTATTAAGTAACTTTCTCCTCTAGAAGAATATACACCTAATCCATTACTTTCTATGCATTCTTGTACTTTATTTATATTTTGTATTTCTGTCTTTGGATCCATTATTATTATCATCTTTATTTGTTCCTCCTATAACACTTCTATCCTCCAAATAAAAGCATTTAACTATATCCATTTAAAAACCTTATATTCATCCTAGTTTTTAATTTTGTTTTTCTAATGCATAAATTCCAAGTAAATATCCTATTTTCCCAAATCCTGATATTTGTCCTATACAAGCACTAGCAGTTACTGACTTACTTCTAAATTCCTCTCTGCTATGTATATTCGATAGATGTACCTCTACAGTTTTTATATTTACAGCTTTTATTGCATCATGTATTGCATAGCTGTAATGTGTATAAGCGCCTGGATTTATTATTATCCCGTCAAATTTTTCAAAATAAGCTCTATGAATGTTGTCTATTATTGCACCCTCACTATTACTTTGAAAAAATTCAACTGTGTGCATTCTCTTCTTACACTCTTTTTCTACCATTTTTTCTATACTTTCTAAGTTGTCTAAGCCATATATATCTTTTTCTCTAACACCTAACATATTTAAGTTAGGCCCATTTATTACCATTATTTTCATAGCTTCACTCCTTAATTTTTCCTTTTACCTCTCTTTTTATAGAATCTATTGTATCTCTTATAAAGCCTTCATTTATTATTTCTATATCTGCGGCCTTTTTATATTTATAAATTCTTTCATTATAAAGATTATATACTCTTTCTTTTCCACCTTGTAAAAGAGGTCTTGAGTTTATATCCACATCTTCTATTATTTTTTCAACTGGTCTATTTATAAACACTACTAATGAATTTTCTTTAATAATATCTATATTTTCATCTCTTTTAATAACTCCTCCACCAGTTGAAATAACACTTCTTCTTTTTTTATTTAGCTGTTTACAAGCTTCAGTTTCTAAATCTCTAAAGTGTTCTTCTGATTTACTAAAAATTTCTTTTATAGTTTTCCCTGACATTTCTTCTATATAGTCATCCATATCATAGAAGTTATATTTTAATTCTTTTGCTAAAACTTTTCCCATAGTTGTTTTACCACATCCTGGCATCCCTATTAAAAAAATTTTTTCATACCTTTTTGACATGACTACTCCTTATCAAACTCCTTACTTAATATAGTGTATAGTTCTTCTATTATATCTTTATTTATCTCTATATTTTCCCATATTTCATCAGCTTTTATTCCTTGAAGTACTAACATCATTAGTCCACCACAAGTTATTTTGCCTAGTTTTTTACCAATCTTTATGAACTCTGTTTCTATAGGATTATATATTAAATCCACTACACAATCATATTTTTGTATTATTTCCTCTGATACTGGTGAATTTGAAGAATTAGGATACATTCCAACAGGTGTTGTATTAATTATTAAATATCCTTCAATTTCTTTTAGCATATTATAATCAATTAATTTTACACCTTTTTTACTCTTTTTCCCCTGAATATCTCTACTTACTAAAAATATCTCTTTTGCATTTGCATCTAATAAATATTGTACAACAGCTTTACTTGCCCCTCCTGTACCCAATACAACTACTTTTTTATTTTCTACAAGTATATTTTTATCTAGTAGCATATTCTTAAAACCATAATAATCAGTATTATAACCTATAAGTTTATTTCCTTTATTTAAAATTGTATTAACAGCACCAATTTCTTTTGCTTCATCTGAAATTATATCTAACTGTTCCATAACTTTTTCTTTATAAGGAATAGTTACATTTACTCCCTTTATAGATAAAACTTTCATAGATTCTCCAAGTTTATCTATATTATTTTTCTCTATTTCAAAAAGCTTATAGCCTCCTTCTATAGATAAATTTTTAAAAACTGTATTGTGTATTTTAGGTGATAGAGAATGAGATAATTTTTCTCCTACTAATCCATAATAATTCATTATTTTAATCTCCTAATTCTAAAGTCCGTTTTTATACCAACCTAATATATTGAAATATTCACTACTATCTTTTATTGTTTTTAATGCCTTTGAAACTTCTATATTTTCTAAGCTTCCTTCAAAATCTACATAAAGATAATACTTCCAATTTCTATTTTTAGTTGGTCTTGATTCTATTCTAATCATATTTAAATTATTTTCTGAGAAAATTTTAAGAAGTCTAGATAAACTTCCTGGTTTATCTTCAAGTGAAAATACAACACTTATCTTATTTGCTCCATCTTCTTTTAAAAGTTCTTTTGAAACAATTATAAATCTTGTATGATTATCTTTTTCATCATTTATATTACTTCTAAGTATTTTAAGCCCATATATTTCTGCTGCTCTTCTACTTCCAATTGCAGCTTTTCTATCATCTTTTAAATCTGATACTAATTTTGCACTTGTTGCAGTATTATGAAATGGAATAAGCTTTAAATGATCATATTCTTTTAAAAATTTTGCACATTGCGCAAAACCTTGATTATGAGAATATACTTCATCAATTGACTCTAAAGTTGCTCCTTCTAATCCCATTAAATGTTGCTCTATTTTTATACTTATTTCCCCTGCTATATGAAAGCCATACTTTGCTAAAAGATCATGTACTTCTGATATTCCCCCAGTAGATGAATTCTCTACTGGTAAAATTCCATAATCAACTTCTCCTCTATCTATAGCTTTAAATACATCTTCAAACTCTTCATAAGCAATTGATTCATTTTCTTCTGAAAAATATTTTAAAAGTGCCTCTTCTGTAAATGAACCTCTAACTCCTTGAAAGCCTATTTTGCTTTCTTTTGTTATCTTTCTTTCTTTTATTGAATCTATTTCACTTTTTCTATTTAATTTTCTTCCTTGAAGTTCTCTACTAACTCCCATCATTTCATTAAAAAATTTTTCTAACTCTTTAGAATAATCTTTATTTTTTAATCTATCTACATTCTTTTTTATAACTAATTCTTCTCTTCCTTTATGAAAGATAGGTAAATTATTTTCTTTTTTATAATTTGCTACTTTTAAAACTACATCCATTCTTTTTTCAAATAGCTCTGTTATCTTTTCATCAATACTATCAATTTCTTTTCTATAGCTATCTAAACTATTCATATTTAAACCTCTTTCATTAAATCTAAAATTCCAATTGCTGCTATACACTCTATTACTGGAATTGCTCTTTGAACTATACAAGGATCATGTCTTCCCTCAATAACTAGTTCTTCATTTTCCTTTGTTTTTATATTTATTGTTTCTTGTTTTTTTATAATTGAAGCTGTTGGTTTTATTCCTGCTCTAAATATTATAGGCATTCCATTTGATATTCCACCTATAATACCACCATTATTATTTGTTCTAGTTTTTACTTGATCTCCATCATAATACATAGAATCATTTGCTTCAGAACCTCTAATCTTAGTTATATTAAAGCCTTCTCCAAATTCAACACCTTTAACAGCAGGTACTGAAAAAAGAAGATGTGATATTACACTTTCAATTGAATAAAAGAATGGACTTCCAACTCCAGCCTTAATTCCTGTTATTGCACATTCTATTATTCCTCCTACAGAATCACCTTCACTTTTTGCATTAAGAATCTCTTCACGCATTTTTTCTTCAACACTTTTATCCAAAACTGGTAATTCCATATTTAAAAGATTATTCATAATTTCTTCTTCTATTTCTAATGAATTAAAATTAACATCTTCTACTTTTCCTATACTTTTTACATGAGATGTAATTTTAATTCCTTCCTTTTCTAATATTTGCTTACAAATAGCTCCCGCAAATACTATAGGTGCAGTTATTCTTCCTGAAAAATGTCCACCACCTCTATAATCATTAAATCCATTGTATCTTACATTTCCTGTATAATCTGCATGACCTGGTCTCATTAAATCTCTAAGTTTTCCATAATCTCTTGAACGATTATCTTTATTTCTTATAATTCCACAAAGAGGAGTACCTGTAGTTTTTCCTTCAAAAAATCCACTAAGAATCTCTACATTATCTCCTTCTTTTCTTGCAGTAGATAATGGACTTTTTCCTGGTGCCCTTCTTCCCATTTCAAAATTCACTTTATCTAAATCAATTTCAAATCCAGAAGGTAGCCCATCAATAGTTATCCCTATTCCAGTTCCATGAGATTCTCCAAATATAGAAACCTTTAAGTTTCTACCCCATATTCCACTCATCAATAATTCCTCCTAAGCTCTTAAAATCTTCAAAGAAATGAGGATATGATTTTGAAACACATTCATAATCTTTTAAAACTATTGTATTTTTACATCTCGTAGAAGCTATTGCAAGCATCATTGCTATTCTATGGTCTTTATGACTCCAAACTTCTACTCCACCTTTAAACTCCTCTATTCCTTCTATTATTAATCCATTTTCTCTCTCTTCTATTATTCCTCCAAGCTTTGAAAGCTCTTCTTTTATTGCTTTCAATCTATCGCATTCCTTTATTCTTAATCTTTCAGCATTTATAATTTCTGTTTTTCCTTTTGAAAGGCATGCAACTACAGATAAAATTGGAATAACATCTGGACATCCTTTTGCATCTATCACTGTTCCAGTAAGCTCTTTTGCTTTCCCTCCAATAGCAGAATGAACTCTTTTAAATTTAGTCCCCATTCTTTTTAATATATCAATAGTTTCCATATCTCCTTGAAGAGAATTCTCTTTTAAATCTAAACTTATAACTTCATTTCCAATTGCATCTGCACAAAGGAAAAATGCGCCTTGAGAATAATCTCCTTCTACTTTATATTCTCTTTCTATATAATTTTGATTTCCTTTTATAATAAATTCCTTATAATTATTATTTATTATTTCTACACCAAAATCCTTCATGACATCTATAGTTAAATCAATATATCCTTTAGATTGAAGTTCTGTTGTTATATTTATTTTTGAATCACCATCTAATAAAGGAAGTATAAACATAAGCCCCGTAATAAATTGAGAACTTACATCTCCTCTTATACTAAAAACATCTGGCTTAAGTTTACCTTTTACTCTTAAATCTAATTCTTTTTCTTTATAAGTGTACTCTATATTTTGCTTATCAAATATTTCATAAAATATATCTAAAGGTCTTTTACCTAAATTTCCTCTTCCTATAAAGTGATTTTCACCTTCAAATAAATTTCCAATAGGAACTAAAAATCTTAAAGTAGAGCCTGACTCATTACAATCTATCTCTCTATTTTCCTTCATTTTAACTAAATTATTTTCCGAAAAAATACCTTCTATTTCAACACACTTATGCTTCTTATTTATTTTAGCTCCAAAAGCTTGCATTCCTTCTATTGTTGCTACTATATCATCTGAAAAATCTATATTCTTTATAATACTTCTTCCATTTGAAAGAGAAGCACATATAACTGCTCTATGAGCCATACTTTTTGAAGGTGGTATTTTTACCTCACCCTTTAACTTATTTGGCTTAATTTTATAATTACCCAAAAATAATCACTACTCCTTATTTGAAAAATTCTAAATTCGTATCATATATTTCCGCATTACCTATTTCTCTTACTAGTATAACTTTTAAAACCTTCCCCATATTTTTTTTATCTAAAGAAATGGTGTTTATTATTTCATCTTTTTCTTCTATATTAACTTCATATGGTAAATCATACTTAATAAGTACATTCTTTATTTTTTCAGAGTAAATATTTTCTGTTAATTTTTTTTCTTCAGTTAACTTAGCAATATTATACATACCTATTGCAACAGCTTCTCCATGTGTATATAATTTAAAATCATAGTATTTTTCAATAGCATGACCTAAAGTATGACCAAAGTTTAGGATCATTCTTTCACCTAAATCTTTCTCATCTCTCTCTACAACAATTCTCTTTATATTACAGCAAGTATATATAATGTCCTCTATATTCTCTAAAACTTCTCTCTTATCTTTATAACTTTCTAGCTTTCCAAATAAACCTTTATCTCTAATTAATCCATATTTTATTACTTCTCCTAAGCCATCTTTAAAAAATCTATCTTCTAATGTATTTAAGACATTTGGATCTATTATAACTCTTTTAGGTTGATAAAAACTTCCTACAAGATTTTTTCCTCTTTCTAAATCTACCCCTACTTTTCCTCCAACACTGCTATCAACTTGAGCTAGAAGTGATGTTGGAATCTGTATAAAAGGCACACCTCTTAAAAATGTAGAAGCTACAAAGCCTCCTAAATCTCCAATTACTCCTCCACCTAAAGTTATTATTAAATCTTTTCTTGTTAATTTAAAATCTAAAAGCTTGTTATATATAAGAGGAAGAGTATTAAAAGATTTTGTCTCTTCTCCTGGTTCTAAAACTAGTTTTTTAACATTAAAGCCTGAGTTTATTAAAGATCGAGAAACAACTTCACCATAATATTTATCTACATTTTTATCTGTTATTATAAATATTTTATTTCCATTATATACTTCTAATACACTTTCTGAAATTCTTTCTATTAACCCTTTTTCAATTACTATCTCATACGATTTTTCCTTTAAGTTAACTAATAGCTTTTTCATACTCTTCCACCTTTCTCTTTTATAAAACTAATTTATATTGTCTATATTACCTATCAATTTTACAACCTTTTTTAATTATAAACAAACTTTCTTACAATTCTCTTCCAACTGCTTTTGCTATTGGTCTTAATTCTTCTAATAATTTGCCATAAACATCAGGTTTAATAGACTGTTGTCCATCACAAAGTGCATTAGCTGGGTCATTATGAACTTCTATTATAAGTCCATCTGCTCCAACTGCTATAGCTGCCTTTGATAATGGCTCTACCATCCACCATTTTCCCGCCGCATGACTTGGATCAATAATTATTGGAAGATGACTTAATTTTTTAATAGCTGGAACTATGCTTAAATCTAAAGTATTTCTTGTAAAAGTTTCAAAAGTTCTTATTCCTCTTTCACAAAGAATTACATTTTCATTTCCACCAGCCATAATGTATTCTGCACTCATCAATAATTCTTCAATATTTGAAGATAGACCTCTCTTTAAAAGTATTGGTCTATTTGCCTTTCCTAATTCTTTTAAAAGATCAAAGTTTTGCATATTTCTAGCACCAACTTGAATTATATCAACTTCTTCATTAAATTTTTCCACATCATATGGTGACATTATTTCTGTTACTATTGGTAATCCAGTTTTTTCTCTAGCTATTTTTAATAATTCTAATCCTTCGTAAGCTAAACCTTGGAAGCTATATGGAGAAGTTCTAGGTTTAAATGCTCCTCCTCTTAAAAATCCTGCTCCTAATCCTTTTACTGATTCTGCAATCCCTATTATTTGTTTTTCATTTTCAACAGAGCAAGGTCCAGCTATTAATGCAATCTTGTTTCCACCAATTTTCTGTCCATTTACATCTATTATTGAAGGTTCTGGATGAAACATTTTATTTGCTTTTTTAAATGGCTCTTGAACATGCATAACCCTTTCTACATTTCTATTCGCCTCAATTTGTGAATGATCAATTTTACTAGTATCCCCAACTAATCCTAATATAATAAGATCCTTTCCTTTTACTTTACTAACCTCTACTCCTTTTGCTTCTAATGAATTTGTCAAATTATTAATTTCATTTTCACTAGTATTTTGTTTTAAAATTACTATCATATTTCTACCCCCTTAATATTAAAAAAAGCTCATCTTTTGATGAGCTTGTAAATTTATATTTATCTAATGTTATAAAAGTCCCTTGGATTTTCAAATTAAATTTATATACTCATTAATGTAGAATTTATTATTTTTTTACACGAAAAATATCTAGCGCTAAAATAAAAGCCCCAGAAAGTAAAGTAAAAAAATCTATAAAAATTTTTTGGCAATTCTACTATTAATTTTTTCATTTCAATTCTCCTTTTCCAAATTATTACTTTTATTTTTTATAATTTTAACATATATTTATTACTACGTCATTAATTCCTTTATTTTTTAGATAGATTCGTATGAAAACATTTTATTTTTATTAATTTATCATTATTTGCCAATTTATTTTAAACATTTATAATATTGGAGAAAGTAATCTAATTATTGACTCTAGTATCTTAATTCCTCTTCCTCTATTTTCATGTTTTTCTCTTGTAATCTCATCTGAAAATTCAAGATCATTCATAAATTGTTTTTCAACATTTTTAGCTATCTCCTTATTATAAATAAACGAGTTAACTTCAAAATTCAACCTAAAACTTCTTATATCCATATTAGCAGTTCCAATACTTGCAACTTCACTATCTACAACTAAAACCTTAGCATGAACAAATCCATTATTATAATAGAAAATTTTTGCACCTGCATCTAAAAGTTCTCCTATATATGAACTAGCTGCCCATTGCATAAATTTATGATCTGGCTGACCTGGTATAATAATTTGAACATCTACACCAGATAAAGCAGCTATTCTTAAACTTTCCATCATTGTATCATCTGGTACAAAATAAGGTGTAGTTAAAAATATATTTTTCTTAGCATTAGTAATCATTTTTACATATCCATTTTTTATATATTCTTCATTATGATCTGGTCCACTAGTAACAATTTGAATTCCAACATCACCTTTTTCTAAATCTCCATCATAATCATACTTATCAAAATCAATTATTTGTTCATTTGCAGCATAGCACCAATCTAGAAGAAACCTTTCTCCCAAATCTGTTACAGCTTTTCCTCTTATTCTAATATGAGTATCACGCCAATTTCCTATTTTTTTATCTTTTCCTAAGTATTCATCTCCTACATTAAATCCTCCTACATATCCATACTCTCCATCAATTATAACTATTTTTCTATGGTTTCTATAGTTTACTCGTGTATTTATATGTGGAAGTATTCCTGGGAAAAATATTGAGAATTTTCCTCCAAGCTCTAAATATCTTTTCAAACTTTTTTTAGTCATTTTATGTGAGCCCATGGCATCGACTAAAAATTTAACTTCAACTCCTTCTTTTAATTTTTTCTCTAAGGCTTCAATAATTTCTGTTCCAATTTCATCTTTCCTAAAAATATAATATTGAATGTGTATATAATTTTTAGCATTTTTTATATCTTTAAGAAGTGCATTAAATTTATCTTTTCCATTATGATAAATTTCAATTTCATTATTTTCCGTATATCTTGCTCCAGAATTATTAAAATTCATTTTTCTCAAATCAAAATATCTGCTTCCATCATCTTTTCCTTCTGAAATATTTAAGTAATTATCTTTTAAAGATTTTCTTTTATATGCATCTATTATAGCTTTTTCTTTAAACAACTTTTGTCTACTAAAGTTTTGACCTATTATTATATAAATTATAAATCCAATACCAGGAAGTAATAAAAAAATCAATAGCCATGCCCATGTAGTAGTTGGATTTTTTCTTTCAATAAATATTAATGAAAGTGAAAATATAATATTTAATAATATTACTACTACTGTTAACCAAAAAAAATGCACTTTCATCCCCTCCCTCTTCTGTAAATTTTTCTTTTTTTAATTATATCTCTCTATTATAATTTTTGCACTATTTATATAAAAAAACATGCATAATTGTTTAATCATGCATGTCTTTTTTATAAACTAATAATCTTTCTATGATATTTTAATTATAGTAATTCTTGTTAAGCAATATTTTAATGGGCATTTAGAAGAATTCACCAATTGTAATTCAACTTTGCCACCACAATTGAAATCAACTATAGATGAGCTAGCTAAATTAACTGAAATTCCTGTCTTACAAATTTCAGCTGCAGCAATTCCTATAGAGTTTTTATTTGCTACAAGTTTTATTTCAGCTAAATTTCCACATTCTCCTATTGCTGAAGTTGAGAAATTAATTAAATAAGCTCCTCTTTCTCTTAATTCTATAACACTACTTCCTTCTCTATGGCAAATTGAATCTCCATTTATAACTATATTATTTCCTAAAGCTAATGCATGTTGTCCATTAACTAATTGACACCTATCTGAACAAATATATGCATTATCAATAGTAGGAGTTTCTCCTTGTTCACCTTGTGGCCCTCTACATCCTTTTGGTCCTTGTGGTCCCATTGGTCCTGGATCTCCTTTTGGTCCTTTACATCCTTTTGGCCCTGGTTCACCTTGTGGTCCTTGTGGTCCCATTTCTCCCTGTGGACCTCTACATCCCATTTCACCTTTTGGTCCTTCTGGTCCTTCTGGTCCTATTGGTCCTTCTAGTCCTCTTGGTCCTTCTGGTCCCATTGGACCCATTGGTCCTTGTTCTCCTTGTGGTCCTTGTTCTCCTTGTGGCCCTTGTGGTCCTTCTGGCCCTTGTGGTCCTGCTTCTCCTTGTGATCCTACTGGTCCTTCTGGTCCTGAATCTCCTTTTGGACCAATTTTTCCTTCTGGTCCTATTGGTCCTTCTGGCCCTACTGGACCTTGTACACCTGCTGGTCCTGCTGGTCCTACTGGACCCTCTGGTCCTACTGGTCCCATCTCACCTTGTGGTCCTCTATCACCTTTTGGTCCCCTTGGTCCCATTTCTCCTTGTGGTCCTTCTGGTCCTTCTGGTCCTTCTGGTCCTTCTTCTCCATCTTCACCTTGTGGTCCTTGTGGTCCAATTGGTCCTTGTGGCCCTTGTGGTCCTTCTAATCCCTGTGGTCCCATAGGTCCTACTGGTCCTTGTATTCCTTGTGGTCCCATTGGTCCTGGATCTCCTTGTGGTCCTGCTTCTCCTCTTGGTCCTTGTACACCTTCTGGTCCTTGTGGTCCTTGTGAACCTTCTGGCCCTTCTGGCCCTTCTGGTCCTACTGGTCCTTCTGGTCCTCTTTCGCCTTCTGGTCCTTGAATACCTTGAATACCTTGTTTTCCTTGTGGTCCTGTTAATCCTCTTGGTCCTTCTGGCCCCCTTGGTCCTTGTGGTCCTTCTGGTCCCATTGGTCCTTCTGGCCCTGCTGGTCCCATTTCACCTGTTAATCCTTGTGGTCCTGTTGGTCCTACTGGTCCTTCTGGTCCAACTTCACCTTTTTCACCTTTAGCTCCTTGAACTCCTCTTGGTCCTTGTGGTCCTTGTGCTCCTTTTTCCCCTTTTGGACCTATTGGTCCTCTTGGCCCTTGCGGCCCTTGTTGTCCTTCTTCACCTTGTGGTCCTTCTGGCCCAATTAAACCTTCTGGCCCTTCTGGTCCTTGTAAACCTACTGGTCCTTGATCTCCTTTAGGTCCTTCTGGTCCTTCTGGCCCTCTTGGTCCCTCTGGCCCTCTTGGTCCTGGACAACAACAATTTTCTTTATCTTCACATACTACTTTTAAAACTGGTCCATTCATTTCTCTAGAAGATGCAAATACAACTTCTCCTATTGAATTATCAGAAATAGCTATAGTAATTCCATTATTTTTTATAGTACCTTTAACCCATTTAGAAACTAAATCAGTTATTTTAATTGAAATATATTTTCCTACACAATCATCTGAAATCATTATGTTCTTTTTAAATGATTTAGTAGATGGTGCAGTATTATAGGTTACCACTTCTGGATTAAAACTTTCTTCATTATATAAAATATCTATATTAACATTTTTACAACTACAGTTCGCATTTAGTTTCTTAACATATAATTTTAATTCAGCTTCAAGTATTTTATATCCACATCCGCAATCGTGAATATTTAAATTAAATTTCATTAAAGAATTTGCAATTTTATCTTTACATCCCCATTCTTCCTTTTTTTCTACTAGTAAAAAATTTTCACTTGAAAAATTATCATTTGGATAAGCAGATGAAACAAACGTATCACTATTAGTGTAAATATTTTTTCTAATCAAAATGCCACCGCCTTTTTTATAATTAATTTCTATACTACTAATATATTTTTTATAACTAATATGGCTACAATTTATTTTTAAATGTTCTAATATTTGACAAAAAATATTTTTTCTTCTTTTTAGTATTAATTAATTTAAGATGTATGACTTTTGTTTTTAATTATGTAATAGCTAAAATTATTTATAACTTCAAAATAAAAAAAGAGACCTAAAAAGGTCTCTTGTAAATTTCAAAACTATCTGTTGTTTCTTTGTTGTTTTCTAGCTTTTCTGCACTCTGGGCATCTTACTGGATCATTTTCAAATCCTTTTTCTTTGTAGAACGCTTGTTCTCCTTCAGTGAATAAGAATTCTTTTCCACAATCTTTACATACTATTGTTTTATCCATTTTAAATTCCTCCTTGTTTAAAGACTTGATCGAAACTTATAAATTCTCTAAATAAGGAGAAAATTATAATTTACCACATCTTTAATTCAAATATTTACTGTATTGCTACTATTTCACTTTAACAGATTAGGAACTTTTTATCAATAGATTTTCATAAAATATTTTGAAAATTTAAAATTTTCACTTTTAATTCTATTTTTAATGTTAATTTTAACATTAACTCTATCTTATAAATCATTCCCATCTTATAAAAAGCAGTTAACTTTAATATATCCATTTTTAATACATTTTATACTTTTAATATTTTATTATAGCCAATATTTTTATATAAATTTTATGGATATATTATTCATTATATATCTATATTCAAATTTTAAAATTTTGATACTATTTGTAATTAATTTAACTTTTTCCATTTGTTATTTTTTATAAAGAATTTAATATTTTCTTCTGCTGTTTCTGTAATTTGTTTATCATATCCTATTAATTCTAACATTTTTATTGCATTTCTAGTTTTAGATGGTCCTTTTTTTAGTTTATAATCGAATCTTATTCTATTATCTTCTATACATTCTTCAAAATTATAGTTTTTAAATTTATTTTCTAATATATATGTTAGTTCAATATCATGTGTAGCTCCAAAACAAATACATTGTTCATTTTCTGAAAGCATATTTAATATTTCAGTTGAAGCTGCTATTCTTTCTAATGTATTTGTTCCCCTAAGTACTTCATCAATAAAACAAATACTATATTCCTTACTTTTACTTCCATCTAAAATTCTCTTTATAGATTTTATTTCTGCAATATAATAACTTTCATTCTTAAAAATATTATCACTCAAAGCCATAGAACTATATATCTTAAAAAAACTAGTTTTAAACTCTTTGGCACATACAGTGTTAATAGTTTGAGCTAAAATGCAATTTAATCCTATACTTCTTAAAAAAGTACTTTTTCCAGAAGCATTAGATCCTGTTATTAATATATCATCCTTAGTTTCTAAGCTATTCTTTATTGGATTCTTAATTAATGGATTATATATCTCTTTAAAACTTATAATTTTTTCTTTCTCAAACTTTGGATTTGAATATTCTATTGTTTTTCTAAATGATGCTATACTTATAAAAGAATCTATACTGCCTATAAATTCATAAATTCCTCTTATACTATCTCCTTCATTTTTAATTATATTTTCAATCTCTATAAAATTAATAACTTTGCTTAAAGTTATAATTTTAAAATACTCTCCTATTACCTCTAATTCATTATTTATATTACTTTCTTTTTTACCTACTCTTTTATTTCTCAAATCCTTTACTTTTTTAAAGGATTCATCTAACTTATCAAATTTATCATTTATCTCTTTTATATTTTTCTTATATATTTTTAAAGCATTATTTATCATAATATTCATATACATATAATCTTTCATTCTATATTGAACTAATTTTTCAATTCTAAAATGAATGAAAATATTAACTATTATATTTAAAACTAATAATACCACTAATTTTAAGTTTATAAATGATAAAAATATAAATATAATTAAGCTCCATCTTAAAATATCAAAGATATATCCCTTAGTAATAAAAACATCTATTTTTTTAAAATAATCTGAAAGTCTTGCAGAATTTTCAAATCCTATACTACTAAGTATTACTTGTATATTAAATCTTTCTTTTTCATTATGGATAAAAAATTTTATTAAATTTTCTCTCTTTTCAATTTCAGATTTGCTAAAACTAGGAGTTCTTAACATCTTATATAACACTTCTCTTCCAATAGAAGTTCTAGTATTACCTATTATTTCAAATATAGATTCCATCTCTAAATCATTCCATGTTATATCATCAATATAAAAATTTTCTCCTTTTGTATTTTCAAAAAAGCTTTTATTGTTTTTATCTTTATAGACATATTCTTTTTCTAAATGATATCTTGTCCCATAAGATTTTATAATATCTTTTTTTATGATTTTTTTCCATCTGTATTTTATATATTTTTCAGTTAATAACATGGAAAAAACAATTATTAAAGCAAAAATAATGTATTTATATATCTCACTCATCTAAATCCCCCCTCACTCAATTGTATCATAATTACTTTTAAGGGAAAATAAAGTATTTCGAATATTATTTTTAATAAAAAAAAGAACCTGAAGGGGTCAGGTTCTTTCTAATTTGGATGAATGTTTATAGTAATTTTTTAAATGGACAATTTAATCATCTCCAGATTGCTCTAGATTAATTAAATTTAGTATAAACAGCTTAAATTTAGCTTATGTACGGGCAAATTAAACATATAAATATCGTCTTAATTTGCCCATTATTATTCCTTAATTTTTAAATTATGCAAAATATCTGTCTAATAACCCTTTGAATGCTCTTCCATGTCTAGCTTCGTCTTTACACATTTCGTGAACTGTGTCATGGATTGCATCTAAGTTTAATTGTTTAGCTAATGTAGCTAATTCTTTCTTACCTTGGCAAGCTCCGAATTCTGCATCTACTCTTGCTTGTAAGTTTGCTTTTGTATCAGCAACTACTACTTCACCTAATAATTCAGCGAATTTAGCAGCATGTTCTGCTTCTTCGAAAGCTATTCTTTTATATGCTTCTGCTACTTCTGGGTGTCCTTCTCTATCTGCTTGTCTTGACATTGCTAAGTACATTCCAACTTCTGTACATTCTCCCATAAAGTTAGCTCTTAATCCTTCAATTACTCTTTCATCTACACCTTGTGCTACACCAATTTTGTGTTCATCAGCCCAAGCCATTTCTCCTGATTGTTCATTGAATTTTTCTGGTCCTACACCACATACTGGACATTTTTCTGGTGCAGTTTCTCCTTCATGAACATATCCACATACTGTACAAATAAATTTTTTCATATTAATTTCCTCCTCTTATTTAAACACACTTTATTTATTATTAATTAGTTACTTAGTCATTCTCTATGAGTTTATTATATAATAATAATTATTATTTGTAAATATTTTTTTTTAGAAAAATTTTATTAATTATTTTTTTCTCTAATGTTAACAATATAATTTAAATAAAAGAGAGTACCAAATTTAGTACTCTCTTTTATTTATAATACTATTAAATTATCTTTGCTTAATATTAATAATTTAAAATGAGTATTAAGCAAAGTATCTATCTAAAAGACCTTTGAAAGCTCTTCCATGTCTTGCTTCGTCTTTACACATTTCGTGAACTGTGTCATGAACTGCATCTAAGTTTAATTGTTTAGCTAATGTAGCTAATTCTTTCTTACCTTGACAAGCTCCGAATTCAGCATCTACTCTTGCTTGTAAGTTTGCTTTTGTATCAGCTACAACTACTTCTCCTAAAAGTTCTGCAAATTTAGCAGCATGTTCTGCTTCTTCAAAAGCTATTCTTTTATATGCTTCTGCTACTTCTGGATGTCCTTCTCTATCTGCTTGTCTTGACATTGCTAAATACATCCCAACTTCTGTACATTCTCCAGTAAAGTTAGCTCTTAATCCTTCGATTATTCTTTCATCTACACCTTGTGCAACTCCAATTTTATGTTCATCAGCCCAAGCCATTTCTCCTGATTGTTCTACGAATTTATCTTTTCCTGCTTTACATACTGGACATACTTCTGGAGCTTCTGTACCTTCAAACACATATCCACATACTGTACACATAAATCTTTTCATTTGCAATCCCTCCTAATTATACTTTCAATTCATATTTCACTCTGTTATATAACTATATTAAGACGTCTTATATATATAATACCATTTTTTAACTAACTATTTTTATTTTTTGGTATATTTAACTAATTATTCACATAAAAATAAGCTTTACTAAAGTAAAGCTTATAAATATTTGTTATAAATATTTTAATATATTTAATATTATCCATTAAACACATAAATAATATTTTTTAACTTGGTTTATTATCTTTTTTCCTTCTTTAGATTGAGCTTTGGGTACTTTAAATGATATAGGTGCAGAAAAATACATTCCATTTTCCCCTAGAACTATATTTCCTTCTACTCCTATTTTTATATCTACATCTAAGTCAAAATTTCCTGCTGTTTCAAAACTCACGCTTTTAATATTTTTTTTTGGAAAAAACTTAACTTCTACTTTCTTTCCCGAAATTCCTTGTACATCAACTATATAAATTCCTAAATTTGTGAATATAACTGAATCTCTTATAAACTGATATGAAGCTATAACAATTTCATCTTCTAATAAAAATTCTTTAATCTTACTAATATCAGCACCTATTGTAGCTTTTCCTGTTAACTTATCATATAACCCCATTTATACCTCCAAATATAAACCTTATAATATATGTATACTTAATTTATATAAAATTATTCAATATCAATAAATTAAAAACTTATCATTAGACTAAATAATCCTAAAATAATAAAAATTGAACATAAAATTCCTTCCCATTTTTTTTCGAATAATTTAGTTTTTCTTTCTCTTGCTTTTATTAATAAGAATATTACTCCTAATCCATATAATCCTGCACAATATAAAATATTTTGCAATCCTGCAGTAGTTACCATATAAATAGAATAAATAATTCCTCCTAAAGCATAAAAGATATTTATTTTCTTCTTGCTTTCAATTGATATTTTAAGTAAAAATGCTGCTGATAGAATATAAGGCAATAAAATCATTGTTGTTGCTATATTTGTTATTTCTTGAAAAGCATTTTCTAATCTCATAGATAAGATATATGCTATTTCCATTATAATTCCATTAAATATAATGGCATTTACTGCAGCATTATTTTTATTTACTTTGCCTAAAAATTTGGGAAACATTTTATCTTTAGCTACCATCAGAGGAGTTTCAACAGTTAATATAGTCCATGAAACCCAAGCTCCTAATATAGAAGTTACAATTCCTATATTAACCATGGCTTCAGCCCAAGTTCCATTAGTATATTTTAATATTCCTCCTAAAGCTGGTGTTTGTATAGAAATTAATTTTTCCTGACTCATAACTCCAAAACTTAACATTACTATTAATACATAACATATGAGAACAAAAATATATCCTATAATAGTTGCTTTTCCTACATCACTAACTTTTTTTGCTCTAGCTGATATTACAACAGCTCCTTCAACACCAACAAAAACCCATAAAGTTTGAAGCATTGCATTTTTAATTTGAGTTCCAACTCCTCCTAAATTACCACCACTTTCATTTAAAGCTCTTGCCCAAATATCACTTGAAAATATATTCATTTTAAACGCTATAATTAATAGTACTATGGCTAATCCTATTGGAAATATTTTCGCAATAGTTGCCACACCATTTACTATATTTGCAGTTTTCATTCCTTGTGCTATAAAACCTATTACTGCCCAAATTAAAATGCTACTTATTATAAAACCAGCAAAAGAATTTACTCCCCCTATTTGAGGGAAAAAATTAGTTAAAGCATTTACAAGAAGTATTGCAAATGAAACATTTCCTATTAAATTACTTAACCAATACCCCCAAGCTGAACTAAATCCTATATATGATCCAAATCCATCTTTTGCGTAATAATATATTCCCCCAATAATATCTGATCTTTCATGTGATAATATTTGAAATACCTTTGCTATAAAGAAAACTCCTATACCAGTTATAACCCAAGCTATAATACTAGCCCCTACACCTGCGTTACTTGCTATCCCCTGTGGAAGATTAAAAATTCCACTTCCGATCATTGATCCAATTACTATCATAATTAATCCAAATAATCCAACTTTTTGTGAGTTACTCTTATTCTCCAATAGCAATATCCACCTCCTATGTCTTTTAAAAACTTTTATCATTTGAAATATAAAAACTGTATCAAATTACTTTATATTTTTATTGATACAGTTTAATTCTTTAATTTGTAAATATATATATTTACTATTCTATTTTACTACATTTTTTTAACATTTTCTTCTTTTTATTAAAATTTCATTTAATTTTTGATATAAAAAAAAGCTATTTAAATAAATAGCTTTTGGTGGCTCACCGGGGAATCGAACCCCGGACACCATGATTAAAAGTCATGTGCTCTACCGACTGAGCTAGTGAACCGTATTTGGCAGGGATAGCAGGATTTGAACCTACGAATGCCACAGTCAAAGTGTGGTGCCTTACCGCTTGGCGATATCCCTAAGTGGGGTGGACGATGGGACTCGAACCCACGACAACCAGAACCACAATCTGGCGCTCTACCAACTGAACTACGTCCACCATATGGTGCGTCTTAAGAGATTCGAACTCCTGGCCCACGCCTTAGAAGGGCGTTGCTCTATCCAGCTGAGCTAAAGACGCATATTTGGAGCGGGTAGTGGGAATCGAACCCACCTTTCCAGCTTGGAAGGCTGGAGTATTACCGATATACGATACCCGCATACTTTAAATTTATTATTGTTGTGCATATGAATAGATTCGAACCTCCACCCCAACAGTGATAGATTCTTAGTCTAGTATGTCTATCAATCTGTCACATTTGCAAACACTTAATTGGTGGCTCACCGGGGAATCGAACCCCGGACACCATGATTAAAAGTCATGTGCTCTACCGACTGAGCTAGTGAACCTTATTACCTAGCAATTTCCTACTCTTCCACACAGTTTCCCATGCAGTACCATCGGAGTTATAGAGCTTAACTTTCCTGTTCGAAATGGGAAAGAATGTTTCCTCTATGCCATCATCACTAGATTTTCAAGAAATATATTCCTTGAAAATTGCATACATAGTTGTTAATATATATGGTCAAGCCCTCGATCTATTAGTATTAGTCAGCTGAACATGTTACCATGCTTACACCCCTAACCTATCAACCTTGTGTTCTTCAAGGGATCTTACTAGCTTACGCTATGGGAAATCTAATCTTGAGGTGGGCTTCACGCTTAGATGCTTTCAGCGTTTATCCCTTCCCGACTTAGCTACCCAGCTATGCTTCTGGCGAAACAACTGGTACACCATAGGTCAGTCCATCCCGGTCCTCTCGTACTAAGGACAGCTCCTCTCAAATTTCCTACGCCCGCGACGGATAGGGACCGAACTGTCTCACGACGTTCTGAACCCAGCTCGCGTGCCGCTTTAATGGGCGAACAGCCCAACCCTTGGGACCTACTTCAGCCCCAGGATGCGACGAGCCGACATCGAGGTGCCAAACCTCCCCGTCGATGTGAACTCTTGGGGGAGATCAGCCTGTTATCCCCGAGGTAGCTTTTATCCGTTGAGCGATGGCCCTCCCACGAGGTACCACCGGATCACTAAGCCCGACTTTCGTCCCTGCTCCACTTGTGGGTGTCGCAGTCAGGCTCCCTTCTGCCTTTGCACTCTTCGAACGATTTCCGACCGTTCTGAGGGAACCTTTGGGCGCCTCCGTTACTTTTTAGGAGGCGACCGCCCCAGTCAAACTGCCCACCTAACAATGTCCAGTCACCAGTTTCATGGCGTCCTGTTAGAACTCCAGTAATATCAGGGTGGTATCCCAAGGGCGACTCCACTAAGACTGACGTCCTAGTTTCCTAGTCTCCCACCTATCCTGTACAGATAATACCGAAATTCAATGCTAAGCTACAGTAAAGCTCTACGGGGTCTTTCCGTCCAATCGCGGGTAGCGAGCATCTTCACTCGCACTACAACTTCGCCGGATTTGCAGTTGAGACAGTGCACAAGTCATTACGCCATTCGTGCGGGTCAGAACTTACCTGACAAGGAATTTCGCTACCTTAGGACCGTTATAGTTACGGCCGCCGTTTACTGGGGCTTAAGTTCATACCTTCGCTTGCGCTAAGTATTCCCCTTAACCTTCCAGCACCGGGCAGGCGTCAGCCCCTATACATCAGCTTTCGCTTTAGCAGAGACCTGTGTTTTTGCTAAACAGTTGCTTGTGCCTATTCTCTGCGGCCTACTCTCGTAGGCACCCCTTCTCCC
>NZ_KB850956.1:1975282-2197152 GCF_000371465.1 Clostridium thermobutyricum
TTTCCATTTCGCTCGCCGCTACTTAGGAAATCGATTTTTCTTTCTCTTCCTCCGGGTACTTAGATGTTTCAGTTCCCCGGGTTACCCCTATATAGCTATGTATTCACTATATAGTACATGGGGTTTCCCATGTGAGTTTCCTCATTCGGAAATCTTCGGATCTCTGGCTATGTGCGCCTACCCGAAGCTTATCGCAGCTTATCACGTCCTTCATCGGCTCCTGATGCCAAGGCATTCACCATACGCCCTTTGTAGCTTGACCTATTAATTAGTCATGTTTCAGATTTTACAATCTTGAATTAGTCACAAAGAATAGTATTTAAAATACATTTCTTGGCTTTGTTGTATTAACAATCTATATTATGCAATTTTCAAAGAACTTATTTTCTTTCGGAAAACTTAATTTGATTTTTCCGACTCGCTTATTATAGCATCACATTAAAAAATATGTCAACACTATTTTTTAAAAAATTTTATTTAATTATATTTTCCATTAAAACGGCTAATTATTCTAAAGTTTTTATAATTATATGTTATAACTTTTATTACTTAAAATTTATTTTAAAACCTATTTATTTAATATCTCTATTACTATTTCTAGTAAAACTTCATATAAATTTTTAGACCCAACTATAATAAAACTTATTATAGTAAATTAGTAACTATATATTTTTTAAAATAATAAAGAATATATATATAACTATTTTTAGTTAGCTTCTTAATTTAAAAATGATATTAAATAAAAACATAAAAAAAGCAATCTATTTTTAAAATAGATTGCTAAATAAGTATATTAATAATTCTATATTTTTGTAATTAGCGATTTTCAAAGACACAGACATTTTTAATATACTAAAATCACTTTATTTTCTTTATATTTTAAATTATACACTATTTATTAACTTTTTATCCATATTTTTTTAAATTAAATTTTCTATTCATTAGAAATTTCTTTTTTTATTTTTTTCATTTCATTTTGAATATATATATTTTTTAATTCAAAATCTCTTCCTCCCAATAATATAGATTCACTTTTTATATTGATTCCTTCTTTCTTTTTTTGTATAAGAAATATTATATCTTCATCTTTTATTTTGAACTTAAATTTATCTTTTTTCTTTATAACTACTTCTAAAGCTCTCACATCATCTGTTTCTTTATAAAAATCATACATTATTTTTATAAGTCTATTATCATATCTTATACCTTTACTACATAAAATCTTATTTGCCATTTCTAAAGATACATTTCCCTTTTTAAAATCTTCTAATGTATCATTATCTATTATTTTAAACTTTTTCTTTAATTGTAAGTTTAAATCTGTAAATTTTAATACTTGTATTACTTCTTCAGTATTATCTGTAAAAAAGCCTTCACTATATAATTTCTCTAAATATAGTTTTATTTTTTCTGTTATTAAATAATTTTCTAATATAAATTCTTCTATCAATAAACCTAATTTTATATTTACTTCATCAAAATCCATGTATTTTTCCAATATTTCTAATGAAAACTTAACTGAAAGATTTTCTCCATTATATTTTATATAATCTTTATATTTCTTATATACTTCTAGTCCAATACTTACATTTTTTATTCTCTTTATATAATTTAATGCAAAATCTTTATCCTTTTCTTCTAATAACCTCTCCATACCTTTACTTACTGCAAAAATTCTTCTAGTTCTTTCTTTCATTAAATGTAAAGAATTAAATATTTTTATATCATAAAAATTCCCTTCTATAATATCTCTCTTCTTTATATCTAATTCAAAAAATAAAGTTTTATAGTCAGTATATATTATTATAGTTTCTCTTATATTTATAGGGTATTTTATATTTTCTTGGGCTAATATATTTATATTTATATAATCATAAAACTCATTATTTTCAAACGTTAAATTTACTAACCCTTTATATTCATTGCTTATATACTTTACTTTAAATGGATATTTATTTTTAATTAATTTTATATAGAAGCTTTTGCTTATTCCTTCGCTACTTCTAAATTCTATCTCTTTTTCTAGATCTGTTTTATATTCTATTTTTTCTCTATTTATTATATTTGCATTTATTAAGCTTTCATATATTTCTTTATAATCTACTTCTTTCTTATTTAAAAGATAATATAACTTATTACTTAGATAGGTGTATCCTTTATATTTTAATATCCAAACTAAAGCAGATCTAAATACTCTATTTCGTTTTAATTCTTTATATGGTATATATTTTTCTTTTAGATATTCTATAACTCTAAGAGTTTCTTCCGTATATTCAGAATCTACAAATTGATTTACTTCTTTTTCGATTATCTTCATATACTAATTCCCCTTTTGGTCACTTACTCTATCTTTTATTGCTTTTTCTAAATCTTTATTTGAGAATACCATCTTAATTTCTATTTTTCTTTGAGAGGCTGCATTTTCTATATCATCTTTTGAATAGTCTTCTCTATCTCTATCTTCTTTATTTGGATTTGTCTCGAACTCTGACATTCCTGAAGCTTTAAATTTTCCACCAAAATCATTTTCTAATTTACTATCCATTTTAACCATTTGATTTAAAAAACTCATTGCTCTTTCAGTAGATAATTTTCTATTATCTATAGTATTTCCTGCATAATCTGTATGTCCAACTACTTCTATATACTCTATTTCTTCTCTTAACATTTCATCTTCCAATATAGAATAAAATATTTCTCCTAATTGCTCTGCCATAATTTTACCATCACTTTTCAAATCCCATTTTCCTGTATCAAAAAATGTTTCTGTATTTAATATCATCTTTCCTTCATCTCTATCAAAATACATTATATTTTTATCTACTTCATTTAAATTTAAATTTTCTTGTATTTTATTGTATATAGTTTCTCTTTTAATAGATATATTATCAACAAAAAGACTAGATAATCCCATTGCAATTATCATTAGAAAGAAAAATACTAATGCTATTGTAGTCATTACATCTACAAAAGATGGCCAGTATGAGCCGGCTTCTTCTCTAGACTTATATCTTCTACTTCTTATTTTCATATAGTATCCCCCCCTATTCTTTTCTAATATCTACCCAATCATTTGTAGCCTTAACTAATCTTCCAACTGTTTGTGTATTCATGCTTAATGTATTTATAGCTTCATCTATATCTTCTAATGCTCCTTTTAATTCATTTACTAAATCATATGATATTTTAGTAAATCCTTTTTGTACTGAAGATTGTACTCCTAATTCTATTTTTTCTCTTAATACTTCTATATTAACTTTAAATTCTTCTGTTATTTCTTCAAACTTTTCATATCCAGAATTTAAGCCTTTTATTTCTTCAGCTAAATTTTCATCTCTTGTTAAAATAGATTTATTTATTTCTTCCATAACAGTTACTATTCCACTATATGTGCTTTGAAGTTTATCTCTACCTTCTTTAACTTCTAAAATAACATCTTCAAATATATTATTTCTATCTGTAGTTGTAATATTTAATTTACCTATAACTCCTGAAAGATAATCTAATTTATCCTCTAACTTTTCTATAGATTTATTCATTATAAATTCTAATTTATCAGTAGTTAAAGTAAATTCATTTATTGAGCCCTTAAATCTTTCTATTGGATCATTAAAACTTTCAATAGTTTCTCCTAATCTACCAATTACTTTTCCGAAATCTTCTGTATATACTGTAAGTTCTTTAGCTGTATTTGTCATATCAAGTGTATTTTTATTTATATTAGATACAAGTTCATTTACACCATTCATAAATAACTCTCTCATATCTACAGCTAGTCTTAACATTGACTTTGAAACTATGTCATTAAATTTCTCAAATTGAGTAACAAAACTATATGAATATTCTCCATATAGAGTATTGTCTAAATAATCTTCCATTTCATCAAAAAATTCTTCTTTAGTCTTTTTAACTTTTGCATTTAACCCATTTAATATTAATGACATTATTACTCCAAAAATACTAGTCCAAAAAGCACTAGACATACCTTGTAGTGGAACACTCATTTTTGATAAAAATACTTCCATTGTTTTTACACCAGATTCTAACACTCCATTAGTTCCATGAATTGAAATAGTTAATCCTAAAAATGTCCCTAAAAGTCCAAGTGCTATACAAGAAGCAGGTAAAACTGTAAGAAGTCTTTCATTTATATCATTAGATTCTTTTAAATGCTTTATTATTAAAACTTCTGTATTTATATTATCTATACCTCTTTTTGCACCTCTTTTAAAGTCTTCTGCTATTTCTAAAAGTGGTCCTGATAAAAACTCCTTTTCTCCTGCACTATTTATAGAGTTACTTTCTTTTAATTCATCTAAAAGCTCCCTATAAAATCTTTTCATTTTAATATTTAAGAAAATGTTATATCCACCTACTAATATAATTATTAAAATTACTATCCAACCAACAGCTCCTTGTTCTAAAAAGGATTTTAATAGCTCTTTAAATATTCCCATATACTCATCTCCCTTATTTACAAATCTTTTATTATACTGCTTATAATATTTCTATTAGTATTTCTTATTAAATATTCTGTATTATTTCTTAATTTTTTCTTATAAAAAAAGCTAGACTTTAATTTATATAAATTAAAATCTAGCTTTTTATTATTTTATTCCACCTAAAACACTATTTTGTCCTTCTATTACTCCATTCATTATTTGAGCTAATGCAGAGTACATACCATTGCTTTCTACTATTTTCCATTTACCTTTTATCTTTGTTAAATAAATTTTATCTGATTGAACATCACTATAATCTGATCCATTTTTATATGTTATATCTGTTTTATATTTAATATCATAAACAGCTGTTTGATTATCTCCCGAAACTTTAGTTAAATTTAATATATTAATATGAATTGTTCTTTCTTGTATATTAAATTGCTTTAGAAAAGTTTGCATTATTTTTTCTCTATCTTCTTGATTTGGAACTTGTGCATCTAATCTATCTTGTATATCTGTATATGTTATACATCTTTCTAACTGATTATTAGAAATTGATGCATAAAAATTTCTTATAGTTGTCTCTGGTGTTGAAAAAAATAAACTTCTACATATATATGTACCACCTGCAATCACTGCTAATACAATTACTACTATTGTTGAAATCTTTGTTATTTTATTTAGAGAGCCTTCTTTTCTAACTTTTTCTTTTTTTATTTCTTTTTGTTCATTAGTATCTTTTTTCATAAAATTGCTCCTTTCATCCTATTTTAATATTATATATTTTTACGTTTAATTCAACCTTAATTCATCATTCAACTTAATTTTTAATAAAAAATACATTTTTATTATACTATATTTTTTCAAAAAAAAAACTTTACAATACCTTTAATAAAAAGTCATTGTAAAGCTTAAAAAATTTATCTATTAAGATGCTACTACTGCACCTTTAACAGCAACTTTTTCTTTCTTCTTACCTAAATCATGAATTACGCTTATTAATGTACCACTAACTAAAACAGCAATTATAGAATAAACTATTCTATCTACACTTATATAAGTTAATGATAAAGCTAAAACAACTGCGTCCATTAAATAATACATATGGTGTATTTTTAATCTTGAAAACTTGCTTCCTAGTATAGCTAAAACATCATCTCCACCAGAGGCTGCTCCAACTCTTACTACAAGTCCAACTCCTAGTCCAACTGCAACACCAGATAAAATTCCCGCTAAAATCATGTTATTTTGTAAGTTTGGTACTATAAATCCTATACTTTCCCACATTCTATATGTTATAGAAAATGTAGCAGTTGATAAAAATGATAAAAATAAGAATTTTTTACCTAAAAATCTCATTCCCACTAAAAATAATGAGAAATCTACTATCACACTTGTTATAGATGGTGAAATAGCATATAGCTTTTGAAGTAATAGAATTAATCCTAATACCCCACCTTCTGTAACATCATTTTGATAGTTTAAATTATAACTTCCAAATGCTAGAATACTGGCTCCTAAAATAACCAAAAGTATATCTCTAGCATTCTGCCTGGCCGAGTACACAATATCACTCTCCTATTTTTTTTACTAATAATATTATAACTCTTCTAACTCTTTTTTGCCATTTTATTAATATTCGCTATTTGTAATTAACTCAAACTATTCACTCTGTTCATTAAAGTTCCTTCTATTTCGTCCAAGTTCCTATATTGTTTGTTATCTTTTTAGCTTTATTGCTAATTCTGTTCTATTTTTAACTTCTAATTTATCTAATATCTTTGTTACATAATTTTTTACTGTTCCTTCAGATAAATAAAGTTTTTCTCCTATTTCTTTATTGTTTAATCCTTCTGTAATTAAATTTGCAATTTCTTTTTCTCTTTTAGTAAGAATATCTAAATTTACTTCTTCTTTTTTATTTAACACTCCGGCAATCTTCATTGCTACTTCTGAATGAATAAGCATATTTCCTTTAAAAACTGTTTTTATTCCATTTATTATTTCATCTGGGTCTGCATCTTTTAAAAGATAGCCATTAGCACCATTTTTTATTGATTGAAAAATATATTCATCTTCATTAAATGTAGTTAATATAAGAATTTTTATCTCTTTATTTAATTCTTTTATTTTTTCTGTTGCTAAAACTCCATCCATAATTGGCATTCTTATATCAATAAGAACAACATCAGGATTTAAGTCTCTACAAAGAGAAATCGCATCTAAACCATTTTCTCCTTCTCCTAAAACTTCTATTTCATTATCTAATGATAAAATCATTTTTAATCCTTCTCTTATTATTTTTTGATCATCAACTACAATAACTTTTATCATTCTTATTCCTCTTCTCTTTTTATCTCTCCAGTAATACTAAATCCATTGTTTAATATGTTAAATTCACATTTACCATTTAAATTTTCTATTCTCTCTTCAATTCCTCTAAGACCATTAGATTTTTTTATACCTATAGGAGATTTTCCATTATTAAATATAGAAAAATTTATTGTTTCTTCATTTATATATATTTTTATTTTAAAATACTTTGCCTCTCCATGTTTTATTCCATTAGTTATTGCTTCTTTTATAGTAATATATAAAGCTTCTTTTATATTATCATCTACTTTTTCTATATTTTCATCTATATCATTTTCAAATTCTATGGCTTCATTTAAATGTTTTTCTATTTCAATTATCCTCCATATTAATTTTTGTTCTTTTTCATATTCTTTAAGCTTATATACAGTAGCTCTAAGCTCTGTAATACTATCTTTAACTATAACTTTAGTTTTCTCTATTATCTCTTTTCGTTTTTCTTCATTATTATCAAATTTCTCTATTAAATTAACATGCATAGATATTCCCATTAAATAATGCCCCAAAGAATCATGAAGTTCTTGTGCAACGCGATTTCTTTCTTTTTCTATTGTTAATTTCTCCAATTCTTTTGAGTATTCTTTTAACTTTTCATTTTGAAGAAGAAGTTCTTTATTTAATATTCCTACTTTTTCTCTTTCTTTTCTTCTTGTATACGACACTATAACAATACTCAAAACTAGTATATAAGGAAATAGCATTATTAAAATTGTATTAATGTAACTATGTATATTTTTAATAGGTAAATTAATCACAAATACTGAAAAAATATATGATAATATATTTACTAAAATATATAATTTTTTATATAAGTTATTATGTTTAATATATATAGCCTCACAAACACTTATAAATAAATATGTTCCTATTATTCCTTTAGAATATATTCCTGAAGCTATGCCAACTAAAATAATACTAAAAAACCCTAATATTACATATTCTTTGTAGTTAGTAACTCTTAATCTATATATATCAATTATTATTGCTATAATTAGAATAATAGATAAAAAAACTCTAAAATTAGCAGTTTTTCCATTTAGAAGCTGTGCTAATCCTAGAGCTAACATTATAATTTTTATTTTACCTGTTCCTGTTCTTACAACTCTTGTTTCTTCCATTAACATTTTCCTTTTAATCTTAAGTAATTATAGTATATTATTACTCTTCTAGCCCCAATTGATGCAGTTGCTGTTAGTATAAATGCTACATTAATATAATTCAAAAAATTTCTATCATATATTCCAACTGCATAAGATATTATAACTTTTATTAATAAATATACCACTAGTACTAGTATATCAAATACTTGTCTTTTATACACTACTTCACCTAAGTCATTTATATTAACTTTATAAAATCTACTTCTGAATACTCCTATAATTCCCCCTATAATTAATGAAATAATTATAACTCCTATACATTCTAGATTTAAATTTACTTTTATTATTTCTGTAAATGACAAATATAAAAATATTAATGGTAATATAAAGAAACCATCTTTTATTTTTTTTGTTTTCCCTTTTAAACTACTCTTTATCATTAAATATAATATTACTATTATTACTATTCCTGATTGCATAGATATCTTCCTCCATTTATCTTTTGTTTAATATAAATTAATTATAAAATCTTAAGTGATTTTTGTAGTGTTACTAAAGTCATATAATTAGTCATAACTTTACATTCCATTTATTAATGTTACTTATTGACTTACATTAGATTTTTAAATATAATAAAAGACAAATGATTACAATTATATACTTTATTGCTGTGATTAGAAGTAGTACTATATATAAGTATTTTAAGAGAGTTAATGGTTGGTGAAAATTAATAATACATTTATAGGAACTTGTCTATGAGCTTACTTGTTAAAAGCAAGTACGGATTCTTATCCGTTATTTAAATAAGTGAAGAATATTTTTATGTTCTTAATAAGAGTGGTACCACGGAATTTATACCTTTCGTCTCTTTTTATAAGAGATGAAAGGTTTTTTTTAATTATAAACACTCTAAAGCTATGTAATCTAATTTATTAAATAATTTTAGGAGGTTCAATATTATGGGAAATTACGGAACTAATATTGATAAGAAATGGCAAGATAAATGGGCCAATGAAAATCTTTATAAATTTGATAGCTCAAACCTTGATAAGAAACTTTATGTTTTAGAAATGTTCTCTTATCCATCAGGAAGCCAATTACATGCAGGACATTGGTTTAACTATGGTCCAGTTGATACTTGGGCAAGACTTAAAAGAATGCAAGGATTTAATGTATTCCAACCAATGGGATTTGATGCTTTTGGATTACCAGCAGAAAACTTTGCTATAAAAACTGGTATTCACCCAAAAGATTCAACATTTAAAAATATAGCTACAATGGAAGAACAATTAAAAGCTATGGGAGCTATGTTTAACTGGGAAAATGAAGTAGTAACTTGTTCAGAAGATTACTATAAATGGACTCAATGGTTATTCTTAAAACTTTATGAGAAAGGTTTAGCATATAGAAAAAAAGCTCCTGTAAACTGGTGTCCTTCATGTCAAACTGTTCTTGCAAATGAGCAAGTTCATGATGGTGCATGTGAAAGATGTGATACTGAAGTTACTAAAAAAGACCTTACTCAATGGTTCTTTAAAATAACTGATTATGCTGATGAATTATTAGAAAAATTAGATGGTTTAGATTGGCCTGAAAAAACTGTTGCAATGCAAAAACACTGGATTGGTAAATCAACTGGAGCTGAGGTCACATTTAAAGTTAAAGATTCTGATTTAAGCTTTAATGTATTTACAACTAGAGTTGATACTCTTTATGGAGTTGAATATGTTGTTCTTGCACCTGAAAATCCATTGGTTGAACAAATAGTAACTTCTGAACAAAAGTCTCAAGTAGAAGAATATCAAGAAAAAGCTAAAAAACAATCTGATATTGAAAGACAATCAATTACAAGAGAAAAAACTGGAGTATTCTCAGGAGCATATGCTATAAATCCTATAAATGGAAAAGAAATTCCTGTTTGGATTGGAGATTATGTTCTTGCAACTTATGGAACTGGCGCTGTTATGGCTGTTCCTGCACATGATGAAAGAGATTTTGCTTTTGCTAAGAAGTTTGACCTTCCAATGACTAGAGTTATAGCTCCTAAAGATGGTTCTGAAGTTGAATTACCATACTGCGAACATGGTGTTCTTATTAATTCTGAAGAATTTGATTGTTTAACTACTAAAGAAGCTAAAGTTAAGATAGTTGAAAAATTAGCAAAACAAAATCTTGGAGAACAAAAAGTAAATTATAGATTAAGAGACTGGTTAGTTTCAAGACAAAGATATTGGGGAGCTCCAATTCCTGTTATTTACTGTGAAGATTGTGGAACTGTTCCAGTACCTGAAAATCAATTACCAGTAGAATTACCATATAATGTAGAATTCACTCCAGATGGTAAATCACCTCTTGCTAAATGCGAAGAGTTTGTTAATACAACTTGTCCTTGTTGTGGTAAACCAGCTAAGAGAGAAACAGATACACTTGACACATTTGTTTGTTCTTCATGGTATTATTTAAGATATCCAGATAATAAAAATTCAGATGCTCCATTTAATCCAGAAGTTATAAATAAAATGCTTCCTGTAGATAAATATGTTGGAGGACCTGAACATGCTTGTATGCATCTTTTATATGCTAGATTTATAACTAAAGCATTAAGAGATATGGGATACTTAAAATTTGATGAACCATTTAAATCATTAACTCACCAAGGACTAATATTAGGACCAGATGGTTTAAAAATGAGTAAATCTAAAGGAAATACAATTTCACCAGATGATTACATTAAGGAATATGGTTCAGATGTATTTAGAATGTATCTAATGTTCGGTTTTGCTTATACTGAAGGTGGAGCTTGGAGTGATGATGGAGTTAAATCTGTTGGTAGATTTGTAGATAGAATTGAAAGAGCTCTTGAATTAGTTAGAGAATCTAAAAATAGTGATAAAGTTAAAACAACAATAGATAAACCTGAAAAAGAACTTAACTTCTGGTTACACAATACAATAAAAGGTGTTACTGAAGATGGTGAAAAAATGCAATTCAACACTGCAATTGCTAGAATGATGGAATTTGTTAATGCAATTTCAAAATACAACAATGAAAAAGTTAAAAATGTAGAGTTCTTAACTAATGTTGCTAAAGATTTCATTAAAATCCTTGCACCATTTGCACCTCACTTCTCAGAAGAACAATGGAGTCTATTTGGAATGGAATCTTCAGTATTTAATGAATCATTCCCTGCATTTGATCCATCTGCTCTTGTAAAAGATGAAGTAGAAATAGCTATTCAAGTTAACGGAAAAATTAAAGCTAAAATAAATGTTCCATCTGATTTAGATGAAGAAGGAATAAAAGAATCTTCATTAAATAATGAAAATATTAAAGCAGCTACTGAAGGAAAAAATATTGTTAAAGTAATAGTTATAAAAGGAAGACTTGTTAATATAGTTGTTAAATAATACTTTTATGACTTAAAATATATATTTTTTTACTAGTCATCAAATAAATTAAAATAAAAAGAGTTTTCACAAATTATGTGAGAACTCTTTTTTAATAAAATTATTTTTGAATATAAGTTATAACCATATATTATTCTATTTCTACTACTTTAAATCCTTTACTTTTAAGCTCATCTTCATTTATTCCTTCATCTAAATGCATAAGATAAACTCTATCTCTAACTTCTTTTTTAAATGCCTCTTCCAAAGATTTTATATTTGTATGAGGACTTTTTTCGATATCTAATGAGCTTACTTCATGATAAACAATTGCTTTTTTATTTCTTTCTAATAATTTAATTGCTTCTGGATTTACCTCATTAGTGTCCCCACTATAGTAATATTTTTCCCCATTTATTTTTATAAGGAATCCATATGAAGGTATTTCAACAACATGTTTGTTATTTGAAAATTCCAAATCAACATTTCCAAACTCTTTATCCTTTATCCAATTAACATATCTACTTTCTACATCATAAAATTCTTTAGATACTCCTACATATGCTAACATATCCTCAATAGTTTTTTTATGTGGAAAATATATTTTTGGTTTTATTTCTTTTATGTAATGAGAATAAAAAATTAAATCTCCTAAACTTCCTACATGATCTGGATGTGTATGTGTTATTATTATATGAAGTGTTTCACAATTTTCTAAAACTCCTTTTGTTTTAAGATCATGAAAAACTGTTCCTCCACAATCTATAAGTATAATTGATTTTTCTTTTTTTATGTATGCACTTGTATTTCCTAGTTTTGTATTGAAAGCACTTCCCTTTCCTATAAACTTTAACATGCTTCCCCTCCTAAATTACATTAAATCAAACTATATTTTACCATAAATTCATTATCTTTCATAATATAAACAAATAAATAAATTAAAAGCTGATTACTCAATAAAAAGTAATCAGCTAACAATATATTATAATTTATTAAATATTTTTTCTTGAATTATAATAGCTTATTTAGAATCTTCAAATACATTTATATACATTTGTTTTATTTCACTCATAAGTGGATATCTAGGATTTGCTCCTGTGCATTGGTCATCAAATGCCTGTTCTACCATTTCATCTAAAGTTGCATAAAATTTATCTTTTGAAATTCCAGTTTCATGTATAGATTTAGGTATATTTACTTTTTCTTTTAATTCATTAATAGCTTTTATTAAAAGCTCTATTTTTTCTTCTTCTGTACTTCCACCTAAATTTAAATAATCTGCTATTCTCGCATATCTCCATTTAGCATTTGGATATTTATATTGTGGAAAGGCTGCTTGCTTTCTTGGAGCATCTGTTGCATTAAATCTTATAGTTTCATTTATTAATAAAGCATTTGCAATTCCATGTGGCACATGATGAAATGCTCCTAATTTATGTGCCATTGAGTGGCATATTCCAAGAAAAGAGTTTGCAAAGGCCATACCAGCCATTGATGCAGCATTAGCCATTTTTTCTCTTGCTTTTATATTTTCTGTTCCATTTAAATAAGCTGTTGGAAGATATTTAAATATTAATCTTATAGCTTCTAGAGCTAATCCATTTGTATATTCTGAAGCAAGGACTGAAACATAAGCTTCTATAGCATGAGTTAATGCATCAATTCCTGAAGCTGCTGTTAATCCCTTTGGCATACTCATCATAAGTTCAGCATCTACAATAGCCATATCAGGAGTTAATTCATAATCTGCAAGTGGATATTTTACTCCAGTTTCGCTATCTGTTATAACAGCAAAAGGAGTTACTTCTGAACCTGTTCCTGCTGAAGTAGGAATAGCTACCATCATTGCTTTTTGCCCTAATTCTGGGAATTTATATACTCTCTTTCTTATATCCATAAATCTCATAGCTAAATCTTCAAATTTAACTTCTGGATGCTCATATAATACCCACATTATTTTTGCTGCATCCATTGGAGAACCTCCTCCAACAGATATTATTACATCAGGTTTAAAACTAAGCATTTGTTCTGCTCCTCTTTTTGCTGCTATTAATGTAGGATCTGGTTCAACATCTGTAAATATTTTATAATCTATTTTACATGACTTTAATATGTCAGTTACTTTATTGGTATATCCTAATTCAAAAAGAACTTTATCTGTTACTATAAAAGCTTTCTTTTTCCCCATCTCACATAATTCTCTAAGTGCAACTGGAAGACATCCATATTTAAAATATGTTTTTTCAGGTACTCTAAACCAAAGCATATTTTCTCTCCTTTCTGCTACACTTTTTATATTTAAAAGATGTTTTGGCCCAACATTTTCTGATACAGAGTTTCCACCCCAAGAGCCACATCCAAGAGTTAATGATGGAGCTAATTTAAAATTAAATACATCTCCTATTGCTCCTTGTGATGCTGGCATATTTACAAGAGTTCTTGCAGTTTTCATTTCTGCTCCAAACTTTTCTATCTTTTCTCTTGCTTTTGTTTGATCTGCATATAAAACAGAAGTATGACCAAAGCCTCCAAGCTCTATAAGTCTACTTGACTTTTTTAAAGCTTCATCAAAGCTTTTTGCTTTATACATAGCAAGAACTGGTGATAATTTCTCATGAGAAAACGGTTCTTCTAATTCTACTGATTCTACTTCTCCTAATAAAATTTTAGAATCTTCTGGTATTTTAAGTCCTGCAAGCTCTGCAATTTTATAAGCTGATTGCCCAACTATCTCTGAATTTAATCCACCTTTTTCATTTAAAATTATATTTTTTACTTTAACTATTTCATCTTTATCTAATATATAAGCTCCTCTATCCATAAGCTCTTTTCTTACTTCATCATATATTTTTTCCATTACTATAATACTTTGTTCAGAAGCACATATAACTCCATTATCAAAAGTTTTTGATAATAATATTGAATTTACTGCCATTTTTATATGAGCTGTTTCATCTATTATTGCTGGTGTATTTCCTGCTCCAACTCCTATTGCAGGTTTTCCTGAAGAATAAGCTGCTTTAACCATTGCAGGTCCACCAGTAGCTAAGATTATATCTGCTTCTTGCATTACTGTTTGAGATAATTCTACTGAAGGTTCATCTATCCAGCCTATTATTCCTTTTGGCGCCCCCGCTTTTACAGCAGCTTCTAATAAAATTTTTGCTGCTTCTATAGTGGAATTTTTTGCTCTTGGATGTGGTGATAATATAATTGCATTTCTTGTTTTTAAAGCTATTAAAATTTTAAATATTGCAGTAGAGGTTGGATTAGTTGTAGGAACAATTGCCGCAATAACTCCAATTGGTTCTGCAACCTTTGTTATTCCAAAAGTTAAGTTATCTTCAATAACTCCACAGGTTTTCATATCTTTATATTGATTATATATGTATTCAGCTGAAAAATGATTTTTTATTACTTTATCTTCAACTACTCCCATCCCACTTTCTTCAACTGCTAATTTAGCAAGTTTTATTCTATTATTATTAGCTGCCATTGCTGCTTCTCTAAATATTTTATCTACCTCTTCTTGGGAGTATGTTGCAAATTTTTTTTGTGATTCTCTTAAACTTTCCATTTTAGATATAAGTTCTTCTTTATTTGTAACTTTTATCACTTAAAATACCTCCTGTATATTTTATTTTTAATATCTAATTTAGTTTTTGAAAGTTTAAATAAAATTATGTACAAAAAAATGGCTTAACTTACTTTAAGTTAAACCACTCTCTACTAATCTAATAAAGGTTTTAATCCAGCTAAAACTTCACTCACTACTTCTGGATTTAATTTTTTATAATTATCTAAATAATTTGTTTCTTGAAGAGATGCAAACATTCTTTTACTCATTTCCATCCAAATCTCAGGAACAAATACCCATATAACTTCTTCATATCTCGCATTTAAAAGAAAATATTCTAAACCAAAGAAAACATAATCTTTTATTTTGTGTAATTTATTAAACTTTTCATAATCTTCAACTATTTTCATAGATATTTTGTATTCATATATATCTGAAAAGAAATAATCAAAATTTTCTCTTTTGGCTTTAAAAGCATCTCCATGAATTATTTTTATTTTTCTTTGTTTACCAAAATTCTTTTCAAAAATATCTATAACATCTTTTTCACTTTCATATACAATGACTTCTTTTACATTCTTTTTTTTACTTATTTCAATTGCTGAATATCCTAATCCTAATCCAACTATACCAACTTTTCCATGTGCTTTTTTTATAATATTGTATGTACCTTCTATTTCTCTTGCAGAAAGTTCCATCCAAACTCTATCTGTTCCAACTAATTTTAATGTATCTATATCTAAATCATTTTCTTTTTCATATCCATAACCTATCAATTTTTCATTTTTCTCATTACTAAGAACTACTTCGTAGTTTCCCACTTTATTTTCTTTTATCATTTCATTGTACTCTTTAATTTTTTCTAATAAAAATTTCCTGTTATATGGTTTCACCCAAACCATCCTTTCTAACTCTAATCATTCTTAATGAATATTACCAATTCAATACCTATAATATCATAAATTTTATATTTATAAATTAAAATTCTACTTCAATGTAATATTTCCTTTTATTTTCACAAAAAATCTATACATTTTTTGTTTATAAATTTTTTCAATTCAGAGTATTTCACTTTGCTTTAAGTTATGTTATAATTACTTCATAAAAAATTTTTAAATCATAGGAGAAATATATTATGAAAAATTTAACAATCAGCGAACAAGCATATAATGAATTTAAAGAATTCTTAGTTGAAAATAAAGTTGAAAGCTTCAACATAAGAATAAACTTAGCTGGAATGGCTTGCAGTGGTCCAGTTTTCAACATAACAGTTGATGAAGCAACTGATGATGATGCTACTGAAGTAGTAAATGACATAACATTCGTAATGGAAAAAAGATTAATAGATGAATTCGGTGGATTCATGATCCTTTCTTCAGAAGAAAATAACGGAAATGGATTAACACTTAGACCAGTTATTCAACCAGAAGGTGGATGTGGTTCATGCGGAGGAGGATGTCACTAATTTTTTATTGACATTCTAAAAAAAGACAGGTAAATTCCTGTCTTTTTTTATATTTAAAGTTCTTCTATAGGTTTTCTCTCCCCTTTTAAGTTATTTATTTTATCTCTTCTTCTCTTAAGTTCAAATTCTATATCTTTAAGTTTTATTTCTCTTTCACTAGCTAAAACAAGTAGGTGATATATTAAGTCACACATTTCATTTACTTGTTCTTCTTTATTGTCCTCTTTCATACTAGCAATAATAACTTCTGAGCATTCCTCTCCAACCTTTTTTAATATTTTTTCTCTTCCATTTTTAAATAAATAACTTGTATAAGACTTTTTATCCCCGCTATTTTTTCTTTTTTCAATAACATCATATAAATCTTCTAAAACTTTTTCCATATTACTCTCCTTTTAAATCTCATCAATGCTCCTATAAAAACAACTTTTTTCTCCTGTATGACATGCTACACCTTTTTGTTTAACTAAAAAAAGAACTGTATCATTGTCACAATCTACTTTAATTTCCTTTATTGTTTGTATATTTCCTGAAGTTTCCCCTTTATGCCATAACATTTTTCTGCTTCTACTAAAAAACCAAGTTTCGCCTGTTTCAATAGTTTTTTTCATACTTTCTTTATTAACATAAGCAAGCATTAAAACTTCATTGTTTTTATAATCTTGAACTATTGCAGGTATTAATCCATTTCCTTTTTTAAAATCTAATTTTTCAATATTCATAAACTCTCCCCTAAATTTATCCACATAAACAAAGATAAATTTCAAATTATTAACATTTATATCCTTACAGGTATATTCTTTTTATTTAAATATTCTTTTACGTCTTTTATTTTTAATTCTCCATAATGAAATAAAGAAGCTGCAAGAGCTGCATCAATTAAATCATCTTTTAAAACTTCTTCAAAATGCTCTAAACTTCCACATCCCCCAGATGCTATTATAGGAACATTTGTATTTTTTCTAACTTCTCTAATCATCTCTAAATCAAATCCTTTTTTAGTTCCATCTGCATCCATAGATGTTAAAAGAATTTCTCCACATCCTAATTCAGTTACTTCTTTTACCCAATCTATTAACTCAATTCCTGTATCAACTCTTCCCCCATTTATATATACATTCCATCCTGTATTATCTTTTCTCTTTTTTCCATCAACCGCTACAACTATACATTGACTACCAAATAATTTTGCTCCTTCACTTATTAAATTTTTATTTTTAACAGCTGCTGAATTTAGACTTACTTTATCTGCCCCTGCTCTTAAAATTTCTTTTATATCTTCTAAAGTTCTTATTCCTCCTCCAACTGTAAATGGAATAAAAACTTCCTTTGCAGTGTCAGATACTACTTTTCTCATTATATCTCTTTCCTCATAAGAGGCTGTTATATCTAAAAAAACTAATTCATCAGCACCTTGATCATTATAAAATTTTGCAAGTTCAACTGGATCTCCAACTTTTTTTAATGATACAAAATTAACTCCTTTTACAACCTCACCATTTTTCACATCTAAACAAGGTATTATTCTTTTTGTATGCACTTAAATACCTCCTTAATCCTTTGAAACTTTTAAGCTTTCTTCTAAGTCCAAAGTTTTTTTATATATTGCCTTACCCGTAATTGCCCCATAAATATTTAATTCTTTTAATTTTTTTATATCATTTATATCTTTTATTCCTCCTGAAGCTGTAATATCTATACTAACTTCTCCTTTAAGCTTTTTTAACATATCTATGTTAGGACCTTCTAATGTTCCATCTTTACTTATGTCTGTAACAATAATATTCTTAACTCCTAACTTTTCTAATTTTTTTGCAAATTCAATATAATGAATTTTACTTTTATAAAGCCATCCATCACCACAAATATACTCATCTTTACAATCTATCCCAACAGCTATTTTATTTCCATAAAGTTTTATAGATTCTCTCAATAATTTTTCATCTTCTATGGCAGCTGTTCCTAAAATTACTCTTTTTACTCCACCTTCAATATATTTTTTTATAGTTTCTAAATTTCGCATTCCTCCACCAATTTCAATAGGAGTTTTTATTTCTTTTGCTATTTTTAAAATTAACTTCATATTTTTAGGCTCTTTTTCTTTTGCTCCATCTAAATCTACTAAATGTATCCAATCTGCACCTATCTCTTCAAAATGTTTAGCTGTTTCTAAAACATCTTTTGCAACTATTTCTTTTTTACTATAATCACCTTTATAAAGTCTAACTGGCTTACCATCTATAATATCTATTGCTGGTAATATAAGCATCTTTTATTCTCCTTTACTGAAATTTCCAATAAGCTTTAACCCAACTTCTCCACTTTTTTCTGGATGAAATTGTGCTCCTATTATATTTTTATTTCTAAATAATCCAGGAATTAAAATTCCATTATAATCTGCTCCTATAAGAAGGTCTTCTTTTAAATAATCACTGGCTATATATGAATGAACATAATAAAAATAACTTCCATCTTTTATTCCTTTTAAAAGCTTGTCTTTTTTATACTGTTGTCCATTATTCCACCCAATGTGAGGTACTCTTCTTCCCTCTCCATTCATCTTTACTATTTTTCCTTTTAATAAGCCAAGACCATTCATTTTTTCCCCTTCATATCCTTCTTCAAAAAGAAGTTGCATACCAAGACAAATTCCAAGCAATTCTTTTCCATTTTCTACTTCTTCTAAAATAAATTTATCTAGACTATTTTTCTTTAAATTTTTCATTGCATCATTAAAAGCACCTACACCAGGTAATATAAGTTTTTTACAAGCCTTTAATATCTCTTTATCATCTGAAATAATATTTTTTATATTTAGTGAATCTAAAGCATTAGAAACACTTTTTAAATTTCCCATACCATAATCAATTATTCCTATCATAAAGTCTCCTTTTACAAAACACCTTTAGTACTCTGTATTTTATTATTAGTTATATTTTTCGCTATTTTAAGTGCCCTACCTAATCCTTTAAATAGAGCCTCTATTTTATGATGATCATTTTTTCCATAAAGAATTTTCATATGAAGAGTTAATCCTGCATTAAAAGAAAATGCTCTAAAAAATTCTTCTACCATTTCAGTCGAAAACTCTCCTATTATCTCTCTATTAAAATTACAATCAAATACTAAATATGGTCTTCCACTAATATCAAGAGAAACCAATGCTAAACTTTCATCCATAGGCAAATAAAATGTTCCATATCTTTCTATTCCAACTTTATCACCTAAAGCTTCATTTAAGCCCTTTCCTAAAACTATTCCTACATCTTCAACTGTATGATGATCACAAATATAAGTATCTCCATCACAGCTTAAAGTCAAATCTATTCCACTATGAAAAGAGAATAATTCTAACATATGATCAAAAAATCCAATTCCTGTATCAATATCACTTATACCATTTCCATCTAAATTTATATGAAGTTTTATTTTTGTTTCACTAGTATTTCTATTTATAGTTGCTTCTCTTTTCATGGCATCATACACTCCTTTAAAACTTTAAGCATATAATCATTTTCTTCTCTACTGCCTATAGTTATTCTAAATGTATCATTATTAAAATTCCTTATTGATATATCTTTTTCTTTAAAAACTTCTATAAATAATTTATCTCCTCTTCCAAATATGAAATTAGCATTTGAAGGATAAAATTTTATTTTTCCATTTATTTTTCTTTCAATATTTTTTAATTCAATAAATACCCTTTCTCTTTCTTCTATAACTAAATCTCTAAGAAATTTCATTTTTTCTTTTTTCTCTATTAAAACTTCTCCAAAGGTTTGAGATAAAGTATTTACATTATAAGGAACTTTAAATTTATTTAATTTTTCTATTAATCTTTCATTCCCCACTAAAAATCCAACTCTTAGTGAAGCTCCTCCAAAAGCTTTTGAAAGAGTTCTAGTTACTAATAAATTTTCATAATTAGTTATTTCTTTTATTACGGATTTTCCATAGAACTCAATATATGCTTCATCTACAACTACAATAATATCTTTAAAACTTTCTAATATTTTTTTTATTTTATTTTCTTCAACTGCAAATCCAGTAGGATTATTAGGATTTGAAAATATAATTAAATCTACCTTTTCTTTTTTACCTAAAGCTATAACATCATCCACACTATAACTTCCATCTTCATTACAAGCTAATTTTATTAATTCTCCCTCATTTGAGCTTACATAAAAATCATACATAGAAAAATCAGGATTTAATGTAAGCACTTTTTTTCCTTTCTGTATATAAGCACTAATAATTAAACCTATTGCCTCATCTGAGCCATTTTCCACTATAATATTTCCTTTATTTACTCCTACATATTCTGCATATTTTTCCTTTAACAAATTGCTATCACTATCAGGATATCTATTAAATTCTATATTTTTTAATTTTGAAAAAAATTCTCCTAATACATCTTGTCCAATATTATAAAAACATTCATTTCCATTTAATTTAATTCCATTTTCTATTACTAAAGGTTTATATTCTTCTACTATTTTCATTTTCTAACCTCACTTTTATAGAATTTACATGTGCAGTTAGTCCTTCTTTATTTGCTATATTTATTATCTTTTCTCCATCTTCCTTTAAAGCTTCTTTTGTATAATAAAGAAATGATGATTTTTTTATAAAACTATCTACAGAAAGTGGTGAAAAGAATTTTGCTGTTCCACTTGTAGGCAACACATGATTTGTTCCTCCAAAATAATCTCCAACTGGTTCTGGAGAATATTCTCCTAAAAATACAGAACCTGCATTTTTAATAAATTCTAAATAATTCATTGGATTATCTAGTAATAGTTCTAAATGTTCTGGTGCTATAAAATTTGAAATTTCAAAACACTCATCTAAATTATTACAAAGTATTGCTTTTCCAAAATTACTTAAAGATTCTTTTATTATTTCTTTTCTCTCTAATTTTTCTACTTGTATTTCTAATTCTTTTTTAACTTCTTCAATTATATTTTCTGATGTAGCAAGTAAAATTGAAGAAGCTAAAACATCATGCTCTGCTTGAGACATTAAATCAGCAGCTATATATTTTGGATTTGCTTTCTCATCTGCTATAATTAAAATTTCACTTGGACCTGCTATCATATCTATATCTACTTCCCCAAAAACTTCTTTTTTAGCTAAAGCTACATATATGTTTCCAGGACCAACAATTTTATGAACCTTATTTATGCTCTCAGTCCCATATGCTAAAGCCCCTATTCCTTGCGCTCCTCCAATTTTATAAATTTTATCAACCTCTAATATATTAGCTGTAACTAATATATATGGATTTACTTCTCCATTTTTTAATGGAGGTGTTATCATTGTTATTTCTTTTACTCCTGCAACCTTTGCTGGAATTACATTCATTAATACAGAAGATGGATATGCAGCTGTTCCTCCTGGAACATAAACTCCTATACTTTCTAATGGAATAACTCTTTGTCCCATAAAAACTCCATTTTCTTTATTTAATGTATATCCTTGTTGTTTTTGCATCTTATGATATTCTTCTATATTCTTTTTCGCTTCTTTTATATTTTCTATAAATTCTTTCTCAACTTTTAAATAAGCTTTTTCTATTTCTTCTTTTGAAACTTTTATATCTTTAATTTCTTTTGAATCAAACTTATTTGTATATTCTAATAAAGCCTTATCACCATTATTTTTTATATCTTTAAGTATATTCTTTACTGTCTTTAATTTGTCCAAATCCTCTTTTGAGCTTCTATCACTTAAAAGCTTAAATAAATTCTCTTTATTTTCTTTAGAAAATTTTATTTTTTCTATCACTTTTCTCCCTCCTCAACTTATACCTTTTTTTATATTAGATAAAAATTCTCGTATCTCTTTTCCTTTCATTTTGAAACTAGCTTTATTTACTATAACTCTTGCACTTATATTACAAATATCATCAAGCACTATAAGTCCATTTTCTTTTAATGTAGTCCCTGTTTCCATAATATCTACTATCCCATCACAAAGTCCTAATATTGGTGCAAGCTCAACTGACCCTTCTATTTTTATTATCTCAACATCCATACCTCTTTTTTTAAAATATTCTTTTGCTACTTTTGGATATTTAGTTCCTATCTTTACATGTCCAATTTTTTCAAATAAATTTACTTCTGGAAGAGATGCAACTATAAATTTGCACTTTCCTAAATTTAAATCTAAAACTTCAAAATACCCTTTATCACTTTCTAATAAAGTATCTTTTCCTACTACACCAATATCTGCAACTCCATGTTCAACATATGTTATTGAGTCTGCTGCTTTAACAAGAAAATATTTCAAATCTTTTTTTGTATCCTTAAAAACAAGCTTTCTTCCTTTATCCTTTAGTTCATCTATTCCATAACCTACTCTTTCTAATATTTTTATAGTTTCATTTTCTAATCTTCCTTTAGTTAGTGCTATACTTATAGTCATATATTTATTCACCTCTTTCTACTTTGAAATAATCTTTTTTATCTGAAATAAATTTATATTCTATATTCACGCCTCTTTTTCTTAAAAGATTTCCTTCATTCATTGCTCTTAAAATAGTATTTTCTCCATAGGATATAATAAATTTTAAATTCTTATCTAACTCTTTTATTCCTTCTGTCAGTAAATCAATATTTACTGAAAATCCTATTGCATCTAAATTTCTTCCATAAGCTCCTATAAGACTGTCATATCTTCCTCCATTTAAGACAGTATCTCCAATTCCATTTAAATATCCTTTAAATATTATTCCTGTATAATAATTAACTCTTGGAACCATTCCTAAATCAAAAGTTATATATTCTCCATATCCTAACTTTTCTAATATAGAATATAATTTTTTCATATATTTCAAACTTTCTTTTACTTCCTCATTAAAAGCTAATTTTAATCCATTATCTAAAACTTCTTTATTTCCAAATAACCATGGAAGCTTACTAAAAAAGTCTTTATACTTTTTTTCTATATTTAATGAACTTAAAAAAACTTTTAACTCTATTAAGCTTTTTGTTTCTATTAAATTTGCAAGAATTTCTCTATTCTCTTCTTTTAATACCATTTCATTAAAAGCAGAATTAAAAAATTTTATATTTCCTATTTCTAACTTAAATTTATCTAATCCAAGTTCTTTTAACCCTTCCAATGCTAAAACTAAAATTTCTAAATCTGACCCTAAACTAGAATCTCCTATAAACTCAACTCCACAGTCTGTATATTCATTTCTTTTTCCACCAAAACTTTTATTTACATTAAATACATTTGAGCAATATCTAAGTCTTATTGGCATTTTTACTTCTCTCATTTTTGTCCCTACTACTCTAGCTATTGGTATTGTCATATCTGGTCTTAATACTAATATTCTTCCGTTATTATCAAAAAATTTATATGCCTCTTCTTCTTTTATACCATCTTTACTATTGAAAAATGTTTTATAATATTCAATAGTAGGAGTAACTATACTTTCATATCCAAAGCTTTCATAAATTTTTTCTAATTTTTTTATTGCCCATTCTCTTTTTCTACTCTCTTCAAAAACCAAATCCTTAGTTCCTTCAGGAATAACTTTTCTACTTAACATTTATTCACTCCTCACTTTAACACGTTAAATTATTGATGTGTTAATATTATATTTATCTTCTATATTTTTGTTAAAAATACTTTTACTGTAAATATTTACTTTTAAAAAAGAGAGATTTCAAAATTAGAAATCTCTCGAAAAAATTTTAGTTCTCTGCTAAAGCTTTTATTTTATCTCTTGTTAATCTATAAACAGTCCATTCATCCATTCCAACTGCTCCAAGACTTTTATAAAATTCAATTGAAGGCTTATTCCAATTTAAACAAGCCCATTCCATTCTTTCACATCCATTTTCATAAGCTATCTTTCCTAAAACTTTAAATATAGCTTTTCCATATCCATTTTTTCTATATTGTTCTTTTATATAAATATCTTCTAGATAAAATCCCCCTCTTCCTATAAAAGTTGAATAATTAAAGAAATATAAAACATATCCTATTACTTCTTTATTCAATTCTACAAGAAGTACTTCTGCCTCTTTCTTATTAAATATTGATTCCTTTAAACTTTCTTCTGTAGCTACAACTTGGTCTATCATTTTTTCATAAGTAGCTATTTCTTTTATTAACTCTAAAATTAAACCTGTGTCTTCAATTTTTGCCTTCTTTAGTCTTAAATTATCAATATTCGTTTGTATGTACATACAAATTCTCCCCCTTTTATATATATTAAAAAACTATCTATAAAATGCAAAAGGCAAAAGCCTTTTACATTTCAAAAGATAGTTTTTTTTACTCCATGGCTATAAAATCAACTCGTTCTACATTTTCCATTTTAGATAATTCATCTAAAAGATCTGTTAAATCTAACTCTAACATAGACATATCTATAGTTAAAGTTAAATTAGCAACTTCATTTATAGGTAATCCTTGATCTATAGTTAATATGTTTCCGCCTTTATCAGAAATGTAATTTAACACCTGTGATAATACACCTTTTCTATGCTTAACCATCATATTAAAAGTCATTTTTCTACCTTGTGCACTTTCTGCAAAATCAAAAACATAATCTTTATATTTATAATAAACACTTCTACTTACACCTATAATTTTAGTTGCTTCAGTGATTTCTTTAACTTTGCCATCCTTTAGAAGCTTTTTTACCTCTAATACTTTTTCATAAACATCTGGTAAAACCTTCTTATCAATTACTAAATATTTTCCCTCCATCATTTATCACCTTCTATTACAATTGCCCCCTTTATATCCACAGAAAGTTCTAATATTTTATAAGAAAACTTCATAGTTTTTAAAAATGCTTCCATAGATTTAGTAAAACAGCCTAATCTTTCAACTATAACCATTATAGTTGGACCTGCACCACTTAAATAGGAGGCTAGCGCCCCATTATTATAAGCTTCTTTCTTAATTAAATCAATTCCTTTTATAAGACTATTTCTATATGGTTCATGTAATTTATCTTTACATGCAGTTCTTAGAATTTCATTATTACCATTATTTAAGCCAATTGCAAGAAGAGCAGCTCTTCCAATATTATAAACAGAATCTTCATATGTTAAATTTTTAGGAAGTACACTTCTCGCTTTTTCTGTTTCTAACTTAAAATCTGGAATTATTGAAATAAATGATAAGTTGTTTTTATTTTCTATCTTTTCATATATAATTTTTCCATTTTCTATTACAGCTATTACTATTCCTCCAAGTAAAGCTGGTGCAACATTATCAGAATGTCCCTCTATTTCTACTGCTAAATTTAATAAATCATTCTCACTTAATTTATTTTCTAATAAATTATTAGCACCTACCAATCCTGCTACGATACAACTTGAACTACTACCAAGCCCTCTTGCTATGGGAATATCATTTTTTAATAATTTTATTTTAATTCCTTTAGTTTTATACTTACATACTTCAAATACTTTCAGCATTGATTTATAAATTATATTATCTTTATTAGAAAATTCTTTTGGAAAGCCTTCAAATACCAATCCATCTTCTATCTCTTCAAATCCATACTCATTATATAAATTTAAAGCAACTCCTAAACAATCAAATCCTGGTCCCATATTAGCTGAAGTTGCTGGGACTCTAACCTTAATCATTACTCTACTCCTAAATATTCTTTTAAAGACTTTTTCATATCTTCTATTTTAGAAGTTTTGGTATGAATTACTTTCTTCTTCTCTAAATTACTTAAACTTTCTGGAATTTCATTTTTACTTTCCTCAAAAAGTGTATTTAAAACTTTAAAATCATCCATAAAATCAACTTCAAATCCTAATGAATTACATATACTTCTTGGGAATTTAAAAGGACTTGCTGTTGAAGCTATTAAGACTTCTTTATTATCTCCAGTTTTCTCTACATACTTCTTATGAACAACATAAGCTACTCCTGTATGAGTATCAATTAAATAATTTTTTTTAACATAAACCTCATTTATTGCTTTATATACTTCTCCTGTTGTAGCAAAATCTCCATAAAAATCCGATAAATTCTCTTTCATTGATTCTGATATTTCATATACACCATTTGTATTTAAACTATCCATAAGCTTATTTATTTCTTCACTATCTCTATTACTTATTTCATATAATAATCTTTCAAGATTTGATGAAAGTAATATGTCCATTGATGGTGATTCAGTTAAAATAAGTTCTCTTCTTTTATCATAAATTCCTGTATTAAAAAAATCTGTAAGAACTTTATTTTCATTAGATGCACAGATAAGTTTATCTATTGGCAATCCCATTTTCTTTCCATAATATGCTGCAAGTATGTTTCCAAAATTTCCAGTTGGCACAACTACATTTATCTTATCTCCCTCTTTTACTTTTCCATTTTCAATTAACTTAATATAACCATAAAAATAATATACTATCTGAGGTATAAGTCTTCCTATATTTATAGAATTAGCTGAAGATAATCTAAATCCTTTTTCTAATAACTCTTTTTTTAACTCTTCATCACCAAATATATTTTTAACTCCTGTTTGTGCATTATCAAAATTACCTTCAATAGCAATTACATGCACATTATCCCCTTCTTGAGTAATCATTTGCTTTCTCTGAATTTCACTTACTCCATCCTTTGGATAATAAACTACTACTTTAAAGCCTTCTACATCTTTAAAGCCTTCTAATGCAGCTTTTCCTGTATCTCCAGAAGTTGCAGTTAAAATAACTATTTCTTCATTTGCTCCTATAATATTTTTAGCTCTTTTCATTATTTGAGGTAAAAATAAAAGAGCTGCATCTTTAAAAGCACATGTTGGCCCATGATATAGCTCTAAAAAGTTTTCTACTACTTCTACTTTAAATCTATCTGTATATGCATCCTTTATAGCCCCTTTTAGCTCTCTTATTTTTATGTCAGTAAAAAACTTACTTATTACTAAATAAGCTATATCTTCATAACTTGCCCCTTTTTTATTTATTATTTCCTCATATACTCTTGGAAAACTATCTGGTACAAAAAGTCCCCCATCTTTAGCAATTCCTCTAACAATTGCCTCAACACTTTTTACCCCTTTTTCCTTTCCTCTCGTGCTTCTAAAATTCATATATTACACCCCCAAATAAAATTTTAGAATTTCCCTTTTTCTATTCTCATATTATCACTCATATTTTTTAAATACAAATGTCCTTTATCAGGATACAATTATGGGGGTTTTGTTTTCCATATTATTAATAAACCTATATTTCTAAATCAAATTTAAAATTATTGCTCCTTTTATAGAAACATTATTATTTTTTGCAAATTCCTTTGCATCTTCTAATTTAATTTTAATTACTTCTATCTCTTCGTTTTCTTCTAAGTTTGAATTACTAATTTCTCCTTCAACTATCATTTTTATTACAGCTGTAGTCTCATCTGTCATTCCTACAGAAGTATAACTTGGTTTAACTAATACATCATAGCTTACACAATTTAATCCTGTTTCTTCAAATAATTCTCTTTTTCCAGCTTCTATAAAATCTTCTCCTGGATCTACCATTCCTGCAGGAAATTCATATAAATAATCATCAATAGGTGCTCTATATTGTTTTATTAAAACTATTTCTCCTTCTTTTGTTATAGGAATTATCATTACTCCATCTGCTTTTTCATGATTTTTAGTTACACATGCTAATTCTTCTTTTTCTCTTCTACTAGCCATAAAATATTCTTTTATATTATCTTTTTTATTTCTTAAAGTTAATTTATATAAGTTCAGATATTTGTTATTTGTTTGTTTTTCTATTTTTAGTAATTTCATAACTAAACACTTCCTTGACTAAATAAAATTTTAAAGTTTATTTTTTAGATTAATCATTCTTTTTTTATTATATAATATTTATTTTATGCTGTGCATAAATTAGATAAAATTTTCACAATCTTTCTCTTGTAATCATATAAACTCTATTGTAAAATAACTCTGTCGGTATTCAAATTAATGAAACTGAACGCAAATTACAAAATAATATTGTTTTTTGCCGAATTATATCCATTATGGAATAAGAACGGGGGATTTTTAAAATGGAAAGAAGCAGAAGCCACCTTAGTGTACGTCAATTAGTTGTAGTTGGTATGCTATCTGGTATCACAATTTTTATGGGTCTTACAGGGCTTGGATTTATTCCAATTCCACCAGTTAAGGCTACTATAATGGGAGTTCCTGTTATTATAGGTGCACTCATTGAAGGACCTATGGTTGGTGCATTAGTAGGATTAGTATTTGGTATATTTTCAATTTATCAAGCTATTTCAGCACCAGTATTAACATCTTTTATGTTTTATAATCCAATAATAGCAATTGTACCTAGAGTACTTATTGGAGTTATAGCATATCTAGTTTATAAAGCTCTAAAAAATAAATTTAAAAAAGATGGAATACCAATTGTAATATCTGCAGTTGTTGGTTCACTTGTTAATACTGTTGGAGTATTAGGATTAACTTATTTGATCTATTTAGATAAGTATGCTCATACATTCGGAATTTCAGTAAATGCTGCCAAAGGAGCAATAGCTTTAGTTGGTGTTACTAATGGGATTCCAGAAGCAATAGTTTGCGCACTTATTACATTACCAGTTGTTTTAACAATGAATAAAATAAAAAAGAAAAGATAAATTTAAATTTATATAAAGGGTTGTACAAAACTAATTTAAGTTTAGTACATCCCTTATCTGTTATTTAGGAGGTATTTATTATGAGAGAAATAAAATTTGTTGATATTAAAGGTATAAGACTTGGACATGCTGAAAATAAAGAAGGTTCTACAGGTTGTTCAGTTGTTATCTGTGAAAAAGGCGCAACAGGAGGAGTAGATGTTCGTGGAGGAGCTCCAGGAACTAGAGAAACTGATCTTTTAGATCCATCTGAACTTGTAGAAAAAGTTCATGCTGTTATGCTTTCTGGAGGGAGTGCATTTGGATTAGAAGCTTCTACTGGAGCTATGGAATATTTAGAAGAAAGAAATATTGGATTTGATGTTCAAGTAGCTAAAGTTCCTATTGTATGTTCTGCTGTACTTTTTGACTTAGCTTTTGGTAGTCCTAAAATAAGACCTGATAAAAAATTAGGCTATGAAGCTTGCATAAATTCTGAAAACTATACTCAAAATATAAATGGAAATATTGGAGCTGGATATGGTGCCACTGTTGGTAAAATTACTGGCCCTGAATTTGCTATGAAAGGCGGACTTGGAACTTTTGCAGTAGAATTAGAAAATGGTCTTCAAGTTGGAGCTATTGTAGCAGTTAATTGTTTAGGTGATGTTGTTGATCCAATGGATAATATGAATATAATAGCAGGTGCATATAATAAAGAAACAAAAAAATTTTTAAATAGTGAAAATATTCTTTTATCTTCAACTGAAAATCCTAAGAATCCTTTTAAAGGTAATACTACAATAGGAATAATAGTTACAAATGCTAATTTCAATAAAGCACAAGCTAAAAAAATTTCATCAATGGCTCATAATGGATTCGCTAGAACTATGAAACCTGCTCATACAATGTTTGATGGAGACACTATTTTTACTATGGCAACTAATTATATAGATGCTGATGTATCTACTGTTGGAATGTTAGCTGCAAATGTTATGGAAAAAGCAGTTTTAAATGCTATCAAAAATGCTGATACTTTAAATAATGTTATTTCATTTAAAGAATTGAATTTATAGGAAAAATTTTATAAATAAAAAATACTGTTTAACTTATAGTAAAAATATTATAATTTATTAAAAAACTTCACCTTATTTTAATCTAATGTGAAGTTTTTTTAATGACTTAATACTTTATGTCTGTATATAAAAATATATTATATATATTTTTATAGGTAACATTTGTGTATTTTTAATTAATTTTTCTTTTTTTATTCATATTTTCTTTATGTTAATATGTTACAATAAAAAAATCATAATTAAAAAGGAGGCGTCTTATGTCACACTCAAATCATAAAAATAAACTGACTCTATTATCACTTATATTAATGATATTCACATCAGTTTTTGGATTTACTAATATTGCTAGAGCCTTTCTACTTATGGGGTATTCTGCGATACCATTTTACATAATTTCAGCATTAACATTTTTTATACCATATTCATTTATGTTATCAGAATATGGTGCTGCTTTTAGAAAAGAACGTGGTGGTATTTATTCTTGGATGGATAAATCTGTAGGCCCTAAATATGCATTTATAGTTACATTTATGTGGTATACTTCTTATCTTATTTGGATGGTTTCAACATCATCTTCAATTTGGGTACCTCTATCAAATGTTTTCTTCGGGCAAGACACAACTTCAAGATGGTCATTATTTGGATTATCTTCTTCACAGACTTTAGCATGTCTTGGTATTATTTTAATGCTTATTATTACTTTTGCAGCGTCAAAAGGATTAGATAGTATAAAGAAAATAACATCAATTGGAGGAACTTTTGTTGCATTAGCTAACATAATACTTTTAGTTGGAGCTTTTATAGTTTTAGTTGCTAATGGATTCAAAGTTGCTGAACCTATTACTGCTAGTTCATTTTTCTCATCTCCAAACCCATCATATCAATCACCAATAGGTCTTCTTGGATTTATGGTTTTTGCAGTGTTTGCTTATGGAGGATTAGAATCAATTGGTGGTCTTGTTGACCAAACTGAAAATCCTGAAAAAACATTCCCACGTGGAATAAAAATAGGTGCTATAATAATAGCAGTTGGATATTCACTTGGTATACTTTGTGTTGGTTTCTTTACAAACTGGGCAGGAACTTTAAGCAAATCTACTGTTAATATGGCTAATGCAGGTTATATAGTTATGGGTAACTTAGGTTATACTATAGGAGAAGCATTACACTTAAGCCCAGATGTATCAGTAAATATTGGTCTTTGGTTCTCTAGATTTATAGGACTTTCCATGTTCTTAGCTTTAATTGGAGCATTCTTTACACTTACATATTCTCCAATCAAGCAACTTATTGAAGGAACACCAAAAGAATTATGGCCAAAAAAATTAATTAAACTTGATGATAAAAATGGAATGCCTAAAAATGCTATGTGGATTCAATGTATAATTGTTATAATAGTTATTATTCTTACTTCTCTTGGTGGTAAGAGTGCAACTACTTTCTTAAATTATTTAATATTAATGAGTAATGTTGCTATGACTATTCCTTATGCTTTTATAGCACTTGCATTTATTTGGTTTAAGAAAAATGATAGCATAGAAAAGCCTTTTGTTATTTATAAATCTAAAAAGGGTGCTAATATAGCTGTTGTTATAGTTATGATAACTGTTACTTTTGCAAATGTATTTACAATAATAAAACCTATACTTGAAAGTAGAGATTATACATCTACTATCTTCCAAATTGCAGGTCCTATTGTATTTATGATAATAGCATTATTAATTTATCATAGATATGAAAAAATAACTGGTAAAAAGTAAAATTATAAAATAAAAAAGTGGATTCAAATTGAATCCACTTTTTTTAATCTCTGCTATTTGATATTTGCGCTAACAAATTTAAAATCTCAACATATAACCATATTAATGTTACCATTAAGCTAAATGCACCATACCATTCCATATATTTAGGTGCCCCACTTCTTGCAGCTCTTAATATATAGTCATAATCTTGCATAAGACAAAGTGTTGCTAAAATAACAACAGCTAAGCTAAAAATTATTCCTATTGGCCCATTTTGATATATTGGTAATATTACACCAAAGAAGCTTAATACAACTCCTATAAGTGAAGTTATACAAATTGTAATTAATCCAATCATTACTCCTTTTCTTGTTCTATCAGCTATGCTTGGATTTTTACCATAAATAGCTAAAGTTACTAACACACATACAAAAGTTAATAATACTGCTGGAAGAACTATTCCTGGAAACATTCTATCAAAAAGTTTTGATAAACTACCTAAAAATAACCCTTCAAGTCCGGCATATATTATCCCTGTAAATTGACAAATCTTTGGAGAAAAAGTTGTTATAAGAGCAACTATAAATGTTACTAATGAAACTCCAATCATAACTCCAGAACTATATGGAATGTTAAGCCAACTATATGCAAAGCATACTGCTAAAACTGCTAAAAATATAACTATTTTAGTTACAGTACCACCAACAGTCATAGTTGTTCCATCACTTACGATTTCTGAAAATCCTTTTGCCAAAGCAGGATTTGTTCTTCTACCTATCTTCATATTCATACTCCTCTCATACTTATCTATATCTTTATCTCATAAGTATAATTTTATACTATCATATGATATTTTTTATTTCAAATATCTCCCTATCATTTAAGAATAATATAATTTTTATGATTTTTTAATTTTATTATTATAAAAATCAACAAATTGACTATCCATATATAAAATATGATTTTGTATCCAATCTAATACAAAATCTAAAAGTCCTTTTATATAATTTTCTTGATCTTTATCTATATCATTTAAATTTATATCTTCTAATTTCTTTATAAATTCTATATGTTGTACTTTATGCGAAAAAAATTTATTATATTTCATTTCTAACATTAATTCTTCTTCTCTATTAAAATGGTATATTGTATAGTCTCTTAATTCTTCTATTACATCAACAATTTTATCATATTTATCTAAAGAAAATTTATCTAGTATTATATTATAAGATTTATATACTAATTTAAATAATTCTTTATGATCCTCATCTATCAATTCTTGCCCCAACATATACTTATCCAACTCATTATTCATCTCTCAAACCTCTTTTCTCAATATTTCCCACTTTATAAGTTTAACTTATTTTCTTTATAAATGTCTACATTATGTATATATAAAAAAAGAGATTAAAACTCTGTTTAATCTCTTATATATTATTAATTTTTAAAAGCTACTTTTAATAATATAGGTGTTAATATTGTAGTTACAACAACTACTATTACAACTGGTGCTAAGAAACTAGTATTCATTAATCCAATTGCAATTCCTTTATTAGCCACAATCAAAGCAACCTCACCTCTTGAAATCATACCTATTCCAACTTGTATTGATTCCTTTGTAGAGTAATTAAAAAATTTAGCACCTATCGCACATCCAACAATCTTTGTGATTATAGCTACAATTAATAAAATTAAAGTAAATATTATCAAATCATTTGTCATATTTCCAATTTCCACTTTTATCCCTATGCTAGCAAAAAATATAGGAGATAAAAGTATATATGAAAGAGTTTCAAATCTAGAATTAATATATTTTGTTCTTTCTGTATTAGAAATTATTAATCCTGCAATAAATGCTCCAGTAATATCTGCTACTCCAAAAAACTCTTCTGCACAATATGAAAGAAGAAGACAAAATACGAATGCTACTATCACAAATCTTCTCATATCTTTATGGTATCTATTTTCCATTTTGATAAAAATATAATAAAATAAATATCCACTAATTCCTGCAAATATAAAGAATAAGATTATTTTTAATAGTACTATCCATACATTGACTGTTGAATCTGCCAAACCAGTTACTACTGTTAAAGCTATAACACCTAAAATATCATCAATAAGTGCTGCTCCTAAAATTGTGTTACCTGCTTTCGTGCTTAATTTTCCCATCTCTTTAAGAGTTTCAACTGTAATACTTACAGATGTTGCGGTTAATATTACCCCTATAAATACATTTTGTAAAACATGACTAACTTGACTTCCTGGAATAGTTTCAGTATTAAATACTGTTGCTACTAAAAAACCTACTATAAGTGGAAGAGCCACTCCTAAAACAGCTATTAAAGCTGAGGCTTTTCCAGTTTTCTTAAGCTCAGTTATATCTGTTTCTAGTCCAGCTGTGAACATAAGTATAATTACTCCCAGTTCTGACATTTGACCTATAAAGTCCGTCTCATGTAAAACATTTAAACATGCTGGTCCTAAAACTATTCCAGCTAAAAGTGCTCCTACAACTTGTGGCATTTTAATTTTTTTAGTTGCTATCCCAAACACTTTTGTACTTAATAAAATCAATGCAATATCAAATAAAAATTTATATGATAACATCCCAATCCCCCCTTTTTAGTACAAGGATAATTATAGAATCTTTTACTTTTTTATTCAAATTACTTTTACTACAGAATCAACCTTTTATAGGCTTTTTAAGGCTTATTTACTCTTAATCAAAATATAATCAATGTATATTCTTTTTATCTTTAATATTCTCTTATATAATCCATTTTACAAATTTTATTAATTCTTTATTTATGTTTTATTAACTATATATTCATTATAAAATTTAATAAGTTTTTGTATTAACTAAAATATTTTCTATTTCATATTTACTTATATCAAAATTTATATTATTCTTTAATAATTCTCTTATTATATCTTCTTTTTCATCTTGGAACATATCAGATTCTTGAATATTTTCTATTAAATCATCTATGTCATATATTTTTCCCCAGCCTTCTTCAGCTCCAATTACATAAGAAATATCATCTCTTGATTTTTCTTCATACATATCATATTGACTATAAATATTTTGCTCACTTTTTATATCTATCCTATCTTCAAAATATATGTGTAATACTCTATCAGCATCTTTAAGCTCTGAAAATCCCATAGCTCTATAATCTGGTAAAACTAATAAATAATTCATAAAAAAACACCTCCATATACTAAAAAGGATTGTCTTTTTTTATTTTAAGACAATCCCCTCTAATAATATTTTTATATTTTTATATATTTTATATACAAGCTTTTTATAGGTTAATCTTTAATTATTAGCCTTCTCTGTTAATAATTACACTTATTCTTTACATCCATAGCTAAACAGAAATATCTAACAGATTCTTTTAGGTTATCTAATTTGTAATAAAGATTTCCTAAATCTAAATATCTCTCATAGAAATCCTTTTTAGTACCAAATCTAGCCAATGCATCTAAGGATAAATTAAAATTCATCTCAGCTTCTTCATATTTTCCTTCTTCTTCTAATAAAGTTCCCTTTAAATAATATGAATACTCCATCAATTGAATATTATTAGTTACAATTGCTATATTTAATGCATTATCTAATATTCTTTGTATATATTCTCTTTGATTATATTGCTTTAATATTTTTAAGAATTTTACAAACTCCTCAGCACAAATATCTGTGCTTTCTCTTTGTAAAATAGGAATTATTTCTTCAATAGTTTTTTCAGCTTCTATTGTATTAAATGTTTTAAAATAACATTTAACATAATCTGATTTCATATCTACTATTTTATAAATATCATCTTTAGCATAACTACATGCTTTGTCTCTATTTTCTTTTGAATATTGTTGCATTAATATATTTTTTATAGCATTTACATGATATATTTCACATAATATTTTTCTATCTGTAACTTTATCTAAAAGGTCTAATGATTTATTCAATATTTCTTCACCTTCTAAATATTTACCAAGTTTAAAATGACATTTACTTAATTCACAACATATTTTTGCATATAACTCTGTATTGTCTAGAGAATTATTTCTCATTAAATCTAAAATTCTAGCAAAATAAACTCCAGACTCATCATATTCTTCATTTAAAAATAAATAATCTCCTATTTCAAATAAATAAATTAATTGATTATTTAAATCTTCTGTTTTACTATATAAATCATAATATATTGGTATAATTTCAGATAAATTACCCCACATTTTCTTCTTTTTATAGTATCTAAATAATTTATTTATTATTTCCATACCTTGTTCTATATAACCATAATCGATTGCATATTCTAAGTTAAATTTTAATTCTTTTTCATAATCATATCTTGATAAATTTTCTTCTACTTCTTTTACATTATCTTTTATTTGATCATAAACGCTTTTTGATAAGTAATTAAAATCTATTTTTAATTTATCTGATATATATTTTAGAATTTCTGCATCTGCTTCTATCTTTCCATTTTCTATACAACTCATCTTTGATATAGAAATTTCTGTTCCACATAATTCTTTTAATGTTATTCCATTATACACTCTTATACGTTTTATTTTTTCACCAGTTGAAAGAATTTCCATGTAAACCACCCATCATAATTTAATTTTTTAATATCCCTATTTCTCTAAAAATACCTATTCCTTCATTTAAGTATTTTCTTGCTTTTTCAGTATTTTTTATATCTATATAAAATTTTCCTATCATAATTGATAATTCTGCTAATTTATCTTGAAGTTTATTATTTAAAGCATATTCATAAGCTTTTATTAATGTGCCTTCTGCCATTTCTTCATTTTCTTCTATTTGATGCATTCTATATTCTATAAGAAGACATTCTATTTTTTCTTCTCTATTTTCTTCCTTTATGATTTTATAAATCTCACTTAATGTTTCTTTGCATTTATTTATCTTTTTTATTTTTAGATAATTCTTACAAATATTTATTAATGTTTTAAGTAGACTTTCATCTCCATTTTTCTCTTTCATATCTCTTGAAATCTCAAAATGACTTGCTGCTTCTGTTATATTCTCAAAATTGTAGAAAAGCTCTCCTATATTATTTTCTATATTAGATACACTTGCATATTCACCTAAAACTTTATATACATCTAATGTTTTTCTTGAATATTTTATCGCATTTAACAAATCTCCGTTATCAGCATATTCCTTTGATATTTCTAAAAGATTCTTTGCATATTCTTCTCTATTATTTATTCTTTGCAACTTTTCTCTTGTTAGCTCTGAATACTTTTTAGCTTGTTCGATATTTTCAATTTCAAAATAAGTTGTTGCTAAATTATAGTATATTTCACCTATTAAGAATTCATCTATAATTTCATTATCTAAATATACTTTTTCAGCTTGTTTTAAATAACTATTTGCTGAATGATAAGCTTTTAATTTTAATGTTATTTTTGCTAATTCGAGAAATGTTCTTACTATTTCTTCATACTTTTTATTTTTTATAAATATAATATTTGCACTTAATATTTCTTGCTGTGCTAAATGATATTCGCCTTTACCTAAATATATTTTTCCTTTTAAATTTAATATATTTGCTATTCTATATTCTAAATTATATTTTTCAGCATATTCTAAAGCTTTGTTTATATTTTCTTCCGCTAAATTATATTTTTTATCTAATATGTATGCTTCTGCTATTTGTTCATAATATAAACTTATGTTTTCAGCTTGACTCTCTTCTGATTCCATTAAATATTCTACATTAACATTTAATGTATCAGCTAAATATTCTAATAAATCCATAGAAGGATTAGAACGTTGTGATTCAACTAAACTAATCTGACCAGGAGTTATTCTGTCTTTAGCTAAATCTTTTAATGTCATATTAAGTTCTTTTCTTCTTATTTTTATCTTTTCCCCTAAAGATAGAATTTCCATAAATCTTACACACCCCATATTTTATTCAAATAATTTTAAAATTGTTTATAATTTGTTAAAATTTATTATAATTATAACATGTTTTTGTAAATATATACAATATTTTTATCGAATTTAGCTTTCATTTTTTATTTTTTATTTAGTATATATTTATTTTTGCTATAAATTTTTTCTTAATTTTTATTAAAACAACTTAATTTTTATTAAAATTAATATTTTCTATTTAGTTTTTAATATAAAAAAATAAGATGAAAAAATTTCATAATAGAAATTTTCTCATCTTACCAATATATAATAATTATTTCATTACTGATGCAATAGTATCAAAAGTATCTCCTGCTGCAGATATAATCACCCTTCCTGCTTTTCTCATTTTCTTTTGAGTTTTTCTATCCAGTTGTGGTAGTATAACCATACCAACAGCTGCCCCTACTACCGCTCCAGTTGCTAATCCAGTCATTAATTTAAGTCCCATTTTTATCACCTCACTTATTTTCTTAGATGATATTATGGTTTGTAAATTAATATTTTTTATTCATTTAAATTATCCCTAAAGCTTCTTTTGCTAATTTATCTGCCATATCATTAAATTTATCTCCAGAGTGTCCTTTAACTTTCTTAAAGTTTATTTTTATTTCTTTCATTTTCTCTTGCATAAATTTATTATAATTTTTAGTTATATCATTATTTCTTTTCCATGTACCTAAAGCCCAAGATTCAATTCCTTGATAATCAAAAACTATAGTTATTTGATTAAAATTATTTTCTATTGCATATTCAACAGCTTTCATTGCACCATTTACTTCGCCAGATACATTTCTTAATGATATGGCATTTTTATCTGTTCCTACTCCATTATCAGTAAAAACTACTTCTCCATTTTCTATACATACCATTCCATAAGAATAATTTTTCTTTTCTAATGAAAAACTTCCATCAACATAAGCTGTAAGTCCTTCATCAGCTATAAAACTTTCTTCTTTTAAAGAAGCATCTTTTTTAACTCCACTACTACTATTTAAATTTAATAATATAAACTGTTCTGCTTCTTCTCTTGTTTTGAAACTCTTATATATAGCTCCTTTAAACCCTATTACTTCTTTTTTACATTCATCCCATGAAGTAAATATTTTTGGTTCCCCTGATTTACCTTTATATACTGAATAGAATTTTCCTGCCATGTTTAACTCCTCTTTATAATGTCTGTAATTCTTCAATTACGCTAAATATTTTTTCTAAATTTTTAGCTCCTGTAAAGTTTATTACATAATCTAATCCTTCTTTTAATACAATTAATAATTCATTTTTTCCTGACCAATTTTCAACTAAAACTTTTAATGGAACATCTTTTGCTATTCTATTTAAAGCAAAAAATAATACTGCTATATCATCTATAGTTCCTATAAAAGGTATTTTACTTGGTATTAAATCATTTGGAAAAGCAATATAAGCTATACTTCCTGAAACAGTTAATTTAGTTTTCATAGGAACTCTTTCATCTTTTAGAAGTCTAATTATTAATGCTATTAAATCAGGAACTACAAGCAAATACTCTGAAAATGGCTTTGCTTTTGGTGGTAATTTTTCATCTAACTTTTCCTTTGTAAAATCTCTTCCTTTATTATAAAAGTCTTCTTTTTTTTCTTCTATTAATAAAGCTTCTAGTTCTTCTGTTTCTTCCTCACTAACTTCTTCTTCAACAACTTCAGCTACTACTTCTTCTGCAGTTTCTTTTGAACCTTCTTTAGATTCTTCTTTATTTATTGTATCACTTAAAGTTTCCTTTTCTTTACTCTTATCTTCTAAAGTATTTCCTTTTAAGTTTAAATTTATATCTTTAACTTCAGCAAAAACTCTATCTCCTTTTATATAAAAGTCTTTAACTTTTAATTTTATTATTTTTACATCTTCTAAAACTTTATCTACATCTATTATAAGTTTATCTTTTGTCCCCTCAAATCCTAAGTCTCCAATAAACTTTAATGCTATTTTAACTCCTAAACTTCTAAAAACTCTAAATAAACCTAGCTTGTACACCTTAAATGAAGAAAATCTACAATGAACTTTTTCATCTATTACATTCATATCTGAAATAGTTCCTTCAAAGTTTATTTTTATAACTTTTTTAAAGCTTCCTTTTATATGTATTCCATTATCTATAATAACTGATGATAAATCTAATCCGTCAATTTTAACAAAATCATTTATGACACTTAATATATCATCTCCAGTTAATTGAACCAAAACATTCGATATATTCATATTCCACCCTCCAACTTTTATATTCTTTTTTATTTTACCTTTTTATTAAAAACTTGTAAAATAAAATGACTTATATAATTATTTCAAAATAAAAAATACTACAAAACATTTAAATTTTGTAGTATTTTTATATCTTTTTATAAATTATTTTCTTATTATAAACTTAAAATACTGGTATAACATTTCCATCATAATTTTCATTTATAAAATCTCTAACTTTATCAGAAGTTAAAGCTTGTGTTAAATCTTTAATTTTTTGAGTATCTTTATTTTCCTTTTTTACTGCTAGAACATTTCCATATGGCTTTGAAGCTTCTGAATCTTTTGTTTCTGCAAGTAATGCATCTTTTTTAACTGAGAACCCAGCATCAATTGCATAGTTTCCATTTATAACTGCTAAATCAACATCATCTAAAGCTTTTGGAATAGCTGCTGCTTCTAATTCTTTAAAAGTAAAGTTTCTTTTATTTTCTGTTATATCTTTTGGAGTTATAAGTTCACCATCTTTAATTTTTATAAGCCCATTTTCACTTAATAATTTTAATGCTCTAGCCTCATTTGAAGGGTCATTTGGAATTGCTATAATTGCCCCGTCTTTTAATTCTTTAATATCTTTTATTTTTTTTGAATATGCTCCTAATGGCTCTAAATGAATTTGTGCAGTATAATCTAAATTTAGTCCTTTAGTATTATTTTGATCTTCTAAATATGGTATATGTTGAAAAAAGTTTGCATCTAAACTTCCTTCTGCTAATGCAGTATTTGGTGTGACATAATCATTAAATTCAATTACTTCAACATTATATCCTTTCTCTTCTAAATCCGGCTTTATTTGTTCTACTATTTCTTTATGTGGTACAGGTGATACTCCTATTTTTATTGTTTTATCATCTTTTCCTTCAGATGACGCCCCACATCCACCTAAAGCAAAAGCTAATGCCCCTATTAATATTCCTGTAATTATTGTTTTCCTCTTCATTATAAATTCCCCCTTTTTATTTAGATAATCTTTTATATAAATAATTCCCCAAGCTTTGAAGTATTTGTACAATTATTATTAATAATATTACTGTAATAATTAAAACCTGTTTATCATTTCTATGATATCCATATCTTATAGCAACATCTCCAAGTCCGCCAGCACCAATTGCTCCAGCCATTGCTGAATATCCAATTACACTAATTACTGTTAAAGTTAACCCAGATACAATTGAAGGTATAGCTTCTTTTAAAAGAACTTTAAATATTATTTGGAAATCTGTTGCTCCAAAAGATTTTGCAGCTTCTATTATTCCTTTATCAACTTCTCTTAAAGCATTTTCTATTATTCTAGCTATGAAAGGTGCAGTTCCTATTGTTAAAGGAATTATAGCTGCTTTAACTCCTATAGAAGTTCCAACTAATATTCTTGATAATGGAAATAATACAACCATTAATATGATAAATGGAAAACTTCTAAGAATATTTATTATAAAATCTAAAATTCCATATATAGTTTTATTTGGCTTAAGTCCATCTTTAGCTGTTAAAGTAAGTATTATAGCTGGAATAAACCCTAATATTGTTGCAAATATTGTTGAAAATAAAACCATTACTGCTGTGTCCTGTATTGCAATTAAAATCTCTTTATTCATATTAAAGCACCTCCAACTTAACTTTTTTATTTTCTAAATATTTAACTATTTTTTCTTTATCCTCTTCATTGACATTTATAACAAGACTTCCTAAAATATCTTCTCTAAACTTTTCAAGCTTTCCAAATACTATTGAAAAATCAACTTCTAAATCTCTAGCTAGTTTTGTTATAATTGCATTTTCTGAAAAATCACTTGGGAAGAATATTCTAATATTTATTCCTTCCTTTGGAAGAACATTGTCTTCATCTTCTCCTAAAAACTTTTTAAGATGAGTTTCTGGTTTTAAAAATAAATCTTTAGCTTTTCCTTGTGACTTTACAACTCCACCATCAAGAAGAGTTACTGTTTCGCAAACTTCTTTTACAACTTCCATTTGATGAGTAACCATGACTATAGTTATATTTAATCTTTTATTTATTTCTAAAAGTAGCTCTAAAATATCTTTTGTTGTTTTAGGATCTAATGCAGAAGTTGCTTCATCACAAAGTAAAATTTTAGGTTCTAATGCTAAAGCTCTAGCTATTGCAACTCTTTGCTTTTGTCCTCCACTTAATTCTTTTGGTTTACTATTTTTCTTTTCCTCTAATCCAACTAATTTTAAAAGCTCATGTACTTTCTTTTCAATTTCTTTTTTATCATACTTCCATACTTCTAAAGGAAGTGCTATATTTTCAAAAACTGTTTTTCTATTTAAAAGATTAAAATTTTGAAATATCATTCCTAAATTTCTTCTTAAATTTCTTATTTCATTTGAATTTAAATCTTTTATTTCTTGTCCCATAACAGTTAAAGAACCATTATTATACCCTTCTAATCCATTTATACATCTTAGCAAAGTACTTTTTCCTGCTCCACTATGACCTATTATTCCATATATTTCTCCTTCTTTTATTTCAAGAGAAATATTTTTTAAAACATTATTATTGCCAAAACTCTTATCCAAACTTGTTATTTTTATCATTTTTTTCCACCCCCAAAATTAAAAAATGCACTAGAGAACAAATCTCTAGTGCATGGAATATACCCTATTAACTTTTCTCTCATCTCCCAACATTTTGTTGCAGGATTTAGCACCACGTAAAAATAAATATAAAAATACTATATTTTAATTTACAGGTTGCCGGGTTTCATAGGGCCAGTCCCTCCACCACTCTTGATAAGCAATTATTAAATTTTCCGATTTCTTGTTATAAATATATTATTTTTTTAACAGTTTGTCAACTATTTTTAAAAAAAATTTTATATTTCTTCATCTGCATATTTGTGTGCTATAATAAAAAATTCATCTTTAACTTCTAAAAAAACTTTTACTAATTCAGGATCAAATCTTTTGCCACTAAATTCTTGTATAAAATTAACAGCAACTTGTGGATCTTTTGCACCTTTATAAACTCTTTTACTTACTATAGCATCAAAAACATCAATTACCATCATTATTCTAGCTGGTAAAGGAATATCTTCTTGCTTTAAACCTAATGGATAACCATTTCCATCCCATTGTTCATGATGATAATAAGCAATTTCTTTTGCACAAGCAAGAAGTTTATTTTCTTTTCCACCAAATTTATCTTCTGCATTCTTTAAAATTTTATATCCATAATAAGAATGACCTTTCATAACCTCAAATTCTTCATCTGTAAGTTTCCCATTTTTAAGTAATATATTATCTGGTATTCCTATTTTTCCTATGTCATGTAAAGCAACAGCTTTAATAATATCATATGTATTTTCGTAGTTTAATACATCTTTATATTTATCCATTTTTACCATATAATTTAGCATGACTTTAGCGTATTCTTTGCATCTTTCAATATGACATCCTAAATCTGAATCCCTAGTTTCAGCAATAAGTGCAAGAGTATCAATAAAAGAACTGTTAAATTGTTCTATCTCTTTTATTTTCTCATTAACTAGTCTCTCTAAGTTATCACTATATTCTTTTAATTTTATATAATTTCTTATTCTAGCTCTTATTAATTTAGGATGAACAGGCTTAGTTATATAATCTATAGCCCCTAAGCTTATTCCCAAATATTCATCTTTTATATTACTTAATGCAGTTAAAAGTATTACTGGTATATGCTTTGTCTCCTCCGTACTTTTTAATATTTTACAAACTTCATAACCATCCATTTCTGGCATCATAACATCTAATAATATTAAATCTGGTCCCCAAGACCTTGCAAGCTCTATTCCCTTAACCCCATTTAATGCCACATTTATTTTATATTCATTTTTCAATATTTCAACTAAAACTTTTACATTATCTGAAACATCATCAATAATTAAAATTTTATTATTCTTTCTATTCATCTTTATAAATCCTATACTTTCAAAGTTTACTTTCTAAATTTTTTACTTCTTCTGTTGCTTTTTCTAAATCAAACTCATCTATTAATTTTTTTATTTGGACTATATCATCTTCAAACTTTGTTTTTTCTAATTTTCTATATACATAATCAAAGATATCTATAGCTTCGCCTACATCATTTTTAATTGCTATTTTTAATTTATCTAAATATAGTTTTATTTCCTGAAGATCTATATCCCTTTCTAATAGATTTTCATTTAACTTTTTAGGTATTAACATTTTATTAGATTTTTTTATTAGAATTTTCTCATTTGAAGTCTTTATAAATATTTCTTCTAAAGTAAGAATTACATTGAATTTACTTCCTTGTCCCTCTTTACTTTCAACAAATATTTCTCCCCCTAATTCTTCAACTATATTTTTGCATATTGTTAAACCTAATCCTGTTCCACCATACTTTCTAGTTATTGATTCATCTCCTTGAGTAAATGGTTCAAATATTTTTTCTATTTTTTCTTTAGAAATACCTATTCCTGTATCTTCTACAATAAATTTAACCTTACATAAATTTCTTTCTCTTTTAATTACTTTTATAGTGAATTTTATATATCCTTTTTCAGTAAATTTTATAGAGTTTCCAATTAAATTTATAAAAATTTGTTCTAATCTAAATTCATCACATAAAACCTTTTTAGGAATATCTTTATCTATTTCCTTTATAAAGTCTAAACACTTTTTCTCTATTTCATCTTCTTTTATTAATATTACTGTATCTATTACTTTTTTTAAGCTTATTACTCTTTTTTCTGTTTTTAATTTAGTCTCTTTTTCTTTTGAAACATAAAGAATATCATCTATCATTTTTAATAATAAATTTGAAGCTCTATCTATCTTTTTTGTGTATTCCCTTTGTTTCTTAGTTAACATAGTCTCAGCTAAAAGATAATTTATACCTGATATAGTATTCATAGGTGTTTTAAGCTCATGACTTACTCTTGCTAAAAGAGATGTTTTCGCTCTATTAGCTTCTTCAGCATTCTCTTTTGCGTTTTCTAATTTTTCTTGTACTTCTTTAATTCTAGTTATATCAGTACCTATTCCAGATATGAATAGCTTGTCCATATATCGGGTCATAAATATTTCTTGCATTACATAAATATCATCAATCATAATTTCTTTTCTTATATTTTTTATTTTTCGCTTCTCTAACTCTTCTAAAATTTCTTTAAAACAGCTAATTGAATTTATATTCTTTTCTTTTATAAGCTTATGAAAAGAATTATTTGAATATATTATCTCTCCGTTTTCATCTGCAATAAAGGCAGTATTTTTTATTGAATCGATTAAAATGTCTACTTTCTGAAGCATTTCTCTATTTTCTTTAGCTTCATCTTTTAATCTTTCATTTTTTATACTTATCTCTTTTATTAAGTCTTTATTTGTATTTTTTAAAATTGCTAAGAAAAAACAGGTTGTTAATACTACTACATAAAACAATTGTAAATCTGATACTAGATGTTCTTTAAGATATCCATTTAATCTTCCTAAAAAAAGATTAACCATAAAAAATGAAATTATGAAATCTTCTACTATTAATATTATAAATTCTTCTGGTTTTAATAATATACATGCTAAAACAAGTATAAATAGAGATACATATTCTAAGTGAGATCTATTCATATCAAAAACATTTCTATAATAAACCTCTTTTAAGTTAAACAAGAATATAATTACAACAAAAATATAAAAATTAGTTGTAAATTTTATTTTATCTAGTTTGATAATTATATAATATACTGAAAAAGAAAATACATATCCTAGAAAATCTGATAATACAAAATTATAAAATTCAAACTCTAACTTGCCATTATAAAAATAAACATATACATACTGGATAAATATACCTAGTGTTATCATTATTGGAAATACCTTTAAAAAGGTTATGTTAATTATCTCATTTAAATTAGAATCAAGTAATTTTCCTTTTTTATTTATAAGTATAGAAATAACATATGCACTTAATATATTTAAACAATTTATAATTATTTCACAAACTATAAAATTTAAATCGTTTTTATTAGAAAACCACATATAGTAATGTATATTTTCTATAATAAACGATAATAATATCCCCCAAATCATATATTTTTTACTTTTTATCGTAAGTAAATACATTGTTAAAATTGCATTACTCATCCAAACGATATAAATAGGTATATTATTTATATAAATATAAAATGGCATAAAATTAGATACTATAAATAACACTAAAAACAAAAATAACTTTTTATTATTATTCATACTTTAAATTCTCACTTTTAATTTTAATTCCAGTATATATTAATTTTTTTTATTTTCTTTTATGCAGATGTAAATTTTTAATTAAATATAATCTTAACTTCAAAAAAAATATATAGTTTCATATATTTGTTAAAATTTATAAATATATTGTATAATTAAATAGTAATTTAATTTGAGAGGTGAATTTTTATGCATTTAGAAAATATAAAAGCTGCAAGAGAAAATATAAAGGATATAATAGTTAAAACACCATTACTTTATAGTAATGTATTTTCAAAATCTTGTAATAATAATGTTTATATGAAATGTGAAAATCTACAAATAACAGGCGCATACAAACTTCGTGGCGCATTAAATAAAATTAAGTCTCTAAAAGAAGAAGATAAAATAAAAGGGGTAGTTTGTTCTTCTGCTGGAAATCATGCTCAAGGTGTTGCTTACGCATCCAATTTTATTAATATTAAATCAACTATAGTTATGCCTAAAACAACACCATATTTAAAGGTTCAATCAACTAGAGATTTAGGTGGAAATGTTATTCTTAGTGGACAATGCTATGATGATGCTTATAGTGCTGCTAAACAAATAGAAATAGAAGAAGGTATGACATTTATTCATCCTTTTAATGATATTGATGTAATATATGGACAAGGTACTATAGCTTTAGAAATTTTTGAAGATTTAAAAGATGTAGACATAATTCTTTGTCCTATTGGAGGCGGAGGTCTTATTAGTGGAATATCACTTGCTGCAAAAGAAATAAATCCTAATATTAAAATAATAGGTGTACAAGCTTCTGGTGCAAATGCAATGAAACAAAGCTTTTATAGTGATAAAATAGTAAACTTAGAAAGTGTAAATACTATTGCAGATGGTATTGCAGTTAAGTCTCCAGGAGAATTAACATATTCTTATATAAAAGAATATGTAGATGAAATAATTGAAGTAGATGATTCTGAAATAGTTGATGCTTTCTTAGTTCTAAGCGAAAAACATAAATTAGTTGCAGAGGCATCTGGTGCTGCTTCATTAGCTGCTTTAAATAAATTAAAAGTAAAAAATAAAAATGTTGTATCTATAATTAGTGGTGGAAATATTGATATGCTTACTATAACATCATTAATTAACAGTGGACTTGTTAAAAGAAATAGATTATTCTGTTTTACACTTGAATTACCAAATACTCCAGGACAACTTATGCAAATTGCAAAAATTCTAAGTGACTCACATGCAAATGTAGTTAAATTAGATCATAATCAATTTAAAGCTGCTAACAAACTAAAAAATGTTCAACTTGAAGTTACTGTTGAAACTAATGGACTTGAACATATTGAAAGAATTAAAACCAATCTAATGGATAATGGATATATAATAACTCAAATGTATTAATTTTTATAAAAAAACTCCTAGGAACATCTAGGAGTTTTTTTTATTCTTACTTTTTAATTTATAAACTTCAAATTTTTCTTCAAATGATCTATTATCAAATGGATTATTTATCATTTCCTTAACAAATAATTGAGGATATTCTTCTTTTAAATGCTTCATATACATAACCCATCCATTTACCATAAGTCTATATGATACCTTTATATCTTTTGCTAAATGTTGTCTATCATAACATCCACATTCATATTCCATTTTAAAATATCTATCTTGAAGTTCATCTCTTAAATGAAATAGTGATATAGCCATATCTGAAAAACTTTCATGTTCCATCAAAGTTGGATTAGTTATTATTGAAATAATAAAATCTTTTTTATCATTTAAAATTTTTGATACTTTTTCTATATCTAAATTTTCTACTTCTACCTCAAAATCATACTCTTTTAAAAGCTTCTCAAGTTTCCTAAATTCCTCTTTTCCCCACTCTTTACTAATATGAGCTTCATCTGAAATTAACTTTACGTTTTTATCACATTTAGCAAACTCTTTTAAAATTTTATCTCCTAATTCAGAAAAGAAAACTCCTTTTATAATTATAAGTTTTTCAAGCTTGTGTGCAATATCTCTTTTATCTAAAAACTTTTCTATTACTAAAGCTGTAAAGAAAACATCTATTGGAATAAATGCTATATCTTCAAAAAGAAATATTAATGTATGATGTAAATCATGAAATACTTCATAATGTAAAAAATACAAAAATGCAGATAGTGCTATAAGCACTATTCCAGTTAATACTGTTTCTCTTGTATGTTTTTTCATCTTTTTCATACTATTCTTTCCTTTCAAATATAAATTTAAAAACACAATGTCCTAGTCTTTTAATTATATTATTTTATTAATAACAGAATAGCATTTATATAAAAGTTTAACTCTTTGTTTAAATTTATACTTCTAGAAAACTTTTGTCTTTTCTCTTTGTAAAATATGCGGAAATTAATAATAAAGCAATACTAAATAAAATTAATAATACTAAATATCTCCATTGGCTTATTAAGCTAGAACCTGTTTGAATATTATATATAATATCCACTATCCATCTTGTAGGAAGAAATTTTGATATATCATTAATTATTTTAGGAAATATTGAAACTGGAATAAAACATCCTCCTACCATAACCAAAGCAAAAGTTACAACATTTGTCATCATTGAAGCTTCTTGAGTATTTCTTGTTATAGAAACAAAAACCGTTCCTATTGAAACTGCTATAAGACCCGCAATTATTAATATAAAACTAAGTGTAATTAAGCTCATTCCAAAATTTATATTACTAAAGTAAGATACTGCAATTACAGAAATAATAACTTGTATTGCTATACAAAAAATACTTGATAAAATATTAGCAGAATAATATTGCCATGGCTTTATATTTGAAACAAATATTCTTGAAAAAACTTTTTGGTCTCTATCTTCATTTACTCTGTTAGCTCCTGACATAGCTCTATAGAATATAAACATAACTAAAAATCCAATAAATATACTTGAAGCTTCATAATCTATTCCGCCACCTTTTAATGCTCCTCTTTCTACATTTAAATTATTACTCATATATTTTTTTACTAAATTAGAAAATTGAGTTTCATTATGGCTTACTTTTCCTAATTTAGCCATATTACTTACATCTAAAGATATAATTCCCTCAACAAGTTTATAGACATCATCTCCTTCTTTTCCTATAATATCTATTCCTTTTAAATTTCCTTTAGATAAATCTTTTTCAAAACCATTATCTATTACTACTGCTGATTGAATTGTATTACTTGCAAAATTTGAATTTAATTCAGATTTTTTCATAGGTATAACATCTATATTTTTATTATCCTTTATTTGGTTTACTAAATAATTTGAAACAACTGTATTATCATTATTTACAACACCAACCTTAAGCACAGCACTATTACCTAACATTAATTTTGAAATAACTACAATCGCAATTATAGGTAATACTATTGTAAAGATGAATTTACTTTTCTTTTTAAATATCATAAGATTTAAATTATGCTTAATTAACTTTAATATTACACTCATATTCTCGCCTCATCCTTTCTAGTTATTTGTAATAATATAACTAAGAATACTGCTATAGCTATTAAAAATCCTATCATTGTCTTTATAAGAAAACTATTTTCTCCATTATATATACTTAAAAATATACCTTGATTTATCCATCTTAAAGGTGATATATAAGTTATATAACCAAATACTCCCAAAGTATTTTTCCCATAAGGTATGCTAAGATAAGCTCCTCCAAGGAATGATAACATTGGAAAAATAACACCTTGAATTACTCCCATTATCTTGTCCATATCATCAAAAATATATATTACTATCATTCCTAATATAATTACCATAAATGCTAACAATTGAATTGCTATATAATATAAAAGTGATTGATTTCCCCAATTAGCATGTAGTATAAACTTAGTAAAAATAAATTCTGGAGCTGTTATTAAAAATGATAGTATACAATATCCTAATGTTGAACCTAAAAAATATTTTTTATTAGAAATCCCTGCAATTTTCATTCTTTCTCTAGTTTTATTTTTTTTATCCTCAAAGTAGCCTGATATAGGAAATAACATTATATAAAGACACATCATAGTTATTTCTGCTACTGAATAATAGTCAAATCCACTTGGTGCTTTTTCTTTTGGTAATACTTTTACATTTATATTTTCATTGGACTTTAAAATACTAGTTGCTTTTTCTGGAGAAATCTTAAAAATCTCTTTTCCTATTTCAATAGATTTATCTACACTTTTAAAAATAGCATCTAAATATGTGTAATATCTATTATCTGTTTTATTTACATATATTTTTATACTATCATTATTAAGTTCAATAAATATATCTTTATTAATATCAACATTTTTTAAACTTTGCTCTTTATTACTTGTCTCTTTAAAGTCAAATTTAATATCTCCTTTACCTGAATTATCTTTTACCGCATTAAAGTCTGCAATTATTTTAGCATTTGGATTATTTTTCATATAATAAACAGTTTTTTGTTCAAAAGAAATTGAATTCCCTGCATTAGATAAAAGACTTCCTAATATAAGAACTAAAAATATAGGAAACAAAGCTGAAAAAATTAAGTATTTAGGACTTCTAAAAACTCTTAAAATAACATTTTTAATTACTGCACTCATAGTCCTCCCCCTAATCTCTAAGTTTTCTTCCTGTTAATGCTAAGAATATTGTTTCTAGATTTATTTCTTTTTTTTCTATTCCTAAAATTTCTATATCTTCTTTACTTAGCTCCATTAATATTTCATTTAAGTTATTAATCTCTTTAGAAGATGTTATTTCTAATTTTCCATCAACTATTTCAACTGATCTAACTCCTTTAATACTCTTTAAATTATTTAAATTTAATTTATCAATATAATTTACTGATATAACTAATTTATTAGTATCACTTACTATATTTTTAAGCTCTTCTTTTGTCCCCTCTGCTATAACTTTTCCCTTATCAATAATAGCTATTTTATTACATATAAACTCTACTTCTTCCATATAGTGAGTTGTATATATTACTGTTACACCAGATTCATTTAGCTTTTTAACTGATTGTAATATGTGATTTCTTGATTGAGGATCTATTCCTACCGTAGGTTCATCCATAATAACAATCTTAGGTGAATGAATAAGTGCACAACCTATATTTAATCTTCTTTTCATTCCTCCTGAAAAAGTATTGGCTACCTTTTTCTTAACATCTTGTAATCCTATAAAATCTAAAACTCTATCTATACTTTCTTCTAATTCTCTTCCTTTCAAATTATAAAGTTGTCCAAAAAATTTCAAATTTTCATAAGCTGTAAGTTCACCATAAAGTGCTATTTCTTGTGGAACTAAACCTATAAGTTTATTTTGATTTTTCATAGATTTAGTTACATCTACACCTAAAATTTCTATTTTTCCATTAGTTGGCTTTAAAAGCCCACACATTATTCCTATAGTTGTACTTTTACCTGCTCCATTTGGTCCAAGTAATCCATATATTTCGCCTTCTTTTATATTTATATTGATATTATCCACTGAAATGAAATCACCAAATCTTTTTATTAGACCATCTATTTTTATTGCATCCATACTTTTCCCTCCATTTTAATTATTTAATTTAAGTATCATAGACATCTACTCTTTTATCTCTCTAATCTAAGTATATATAAATACCAATTGTTTTTAATCTGAATAAAGTAATAAAGCTTATATGACAAAAGTCATATAAGCTTATAATTTATTTAAATATTTAATTGCTATTTGTGTTCTATGTTCTAAATTTGTTTTCTGTAAAATAGATGTTATATAATTTTTTACTGTTCCTTCTGAAATAAATAATTTTTTACTAATTTCTTTATTGCTTAACCCATTAGTTATTTCTTTTATTATTTCTATTTCTCTTTGAGTAAATTTTGATAAATCTTCTCTTTCTTCTATAGATAATCCATATTTTATTTTTTCTAAAACTTCTTCTTGAATTACAGAGTTTCCTCTATAAACCATCTTTATTGTTTCTATAATCTGCTTTGGCTCAGTATTTTTTAAAATATATCCTTTAGCTCCGTACTTTAAGGCCTTTTCTATATACTCATCTTCATCAAAAGTAGTTAATACTATTGATTTAGTTTTTTCATTTCTTATTTCTTTTATTGTTTCAACTCCATTTAAATTTGGCATCCTTACATCTAAAACTGCAATATCAACATCATTTTCATTTATATATTTTAAGGCTTCTAATCCATCATTAAATGCTCCAATAATATTTATTTCTTTATCCGAACCTAAAATTATTTTTAAGCTTTCTCTTATTAAACTATCGTCATCTGCTATAACTAAATTAATTTTCATTTTTCACCCCTAAATTTTTAAACTTACTATTACTTCAAATCCAACTTCACTGTTTATTACTATAAGTCCTCCACTTCGCACGACTTCATCTTCTATCTTTTTTAACCCAAATCCTGCTTTAAAGTTTTTACATCCTATTCCATCATCTTTAAAGCTTATTCTTATTATCTTATTCAAAACTTGAATCTTTACATCTATATTTTTACATCTAGAATATTTTAAGCTATTTGTAGATAATTCAAGTACAATATTTTCAATAATAATCCAATTATTTGAGGATATATTTTTTATATCTCCTTCTACATTAAATATTAAGTTAATGTGGCTATTTAAAAGTTTATCTTTTAATATTTTTTTTATTCTACTTACACCAAGTTCCTCATTTTTAGGTGTAATCTTATGAATTATTTCTCTTATATCATTAATTCCAGTTCTTAAATTTGAAATAGATTCATCTATCATTTCAATCCCTTTTTCTTGATTAGAATTTAAAACTATTTTAGCTGCCTCTAAACTCATTAAAGATCCAGCTATAACATGCCCTATTTTGTCATGCATTTTTCTTCCTATTTCATTTCTTTCTTCTAATTTAGCCATCCTAACATTTTGATTGCTAAGCTCTATATAATCGTTAAGCTGTCTTAAATTTAAATAAAGCTTGTCTCTAAGAATATCATTTTCTTTTCTTTCTATCTTCAACTTTTCTTTTGTATATTTCAAGCTCCTAAGAATATATAAGGTATTTAAGATAGTTATTATATATATAATTTTATCTATACTCTCTATATTTATTGTTAGTACAATCATTACCATAATTATTGCACTTGAAGTTCCTCCAAATTTTATTTGAATTAATGCCTCTAATATTAATACAATAAGTAAAATAGCACACACTCTAAAACCACTAAATAAAAATATTATTCCCGAAATAAAATTTAAAGCATACATTAACATCTTAATATTAATATTTTTGGAAATCTCCTGTATCAAAGTAAATATACATACTGTTAATATATATAAAATTATATAAAATTCATCACCTTTTAAATTAACATTGAGCATTATTAATATTATACATGCAATAGCTCTCATTACTATATTTTCAACATCTATATCTAATTTTAAAAAATCCATTCAATATTCTCCCAATTTTTACTTATAATAAGTATATACATTATTATAATCTATTACAAATAATAAAAAATAGAAAAGTACATTATTATAATTATAAAATTATATCCAATAAATTTATATAAAAAATAAAGCCACTATGAAAGTATTTTATCTTCATAGTGGCTTTTCTTATTTTATACAATCTATTTCTTTAATAAAATTTTTTCTATAGCTGGAACACATCTTCCACAGCATGATCCTGCTCCTGTCATTTCTTCTATATCTTCAACTGTTTCTGCTCCATCAGCTATTGCAGCTTTTATTGTATCTTCATCTACTTGCATACATCCACATATCATTTTACTCATAATTTTTTCCTCCAATTAATATATATTTCTTTATTCAAATTGTACTATATTACTCAGAATTAATCAATAATAATTATTATTAAACTTTAATTATCTTTTCTTACTTTGTCTTTAATCCAATTATAAGCTTTATATAATTTAGGATGCATTTCTTTTTCTTCTACTTCATTTTTCATTTTTGCCATTAACATTATTGGCTTTAAAAGTTCTATAGTATCTTTATATCCCTCGTCGATTCTTAGTCTTTTGCATTCCATATCTAGATTTAAAGTTCCTTTTATCATATTTTCATTTAAATGCCTTGGAGCTAATTCTATTATATTTGCTTTTGGATATAAAGATTTATCTATAAAATTCTCTTTTGATAAATGAACTACTATTATAATATCGCATCCTTCTTCATAAACAGGTTGAATAGGAGTATTATCAACTACTCCTCCATCAATATATTTATTTCCTAATATTTCAGTACAACTATATATTCTTGGTAAAGTTGCAGATGCTACTACTATTTCTTTCGCTAATTCATCATCATAATTATTTAATTTAAAATACTTTGCAGTAAAATCTGGAAGCTCTGTACACGCAGCATAACAAATTCTTTTATTTTCTTTTACCTTGTCTACTCTTAGATATTTATCAATTATTTCTTTTGCTCCATCTTTTGGTGCAATTCCCTCTTCCATCATTTTTGCCATTCTTTTCTTTATAAGTTCTATGTGTCTTCCCCCAATTGCTAATTCAAATCCTTTTTTTAAAAGTTGTGCCTTACTTATTGGAGCTAATTTTTCCATAGTAACTTCATCCCATAAAGCTTCCGCAGCCTTCATATCATTTTGTGCAAAAAGAACCGCATTAAAAGCACCTATAGAAGTTCCTGAAAAAACTTCTATGTATTTGTCTAGTTCTAACTCTGTAAGTGCCTTCCATACTCCAAGCTCATAAGCACCTTTTCCTCCACCTCCAGATAAAACTAATCCTATCCTCATAATCCTTCCCCTCTTTTCAGTTTGATTTTGTATATTATACCATTTATTTTATAGTAATTTATATATTAAAATTTTCTTTTTTCAATTCTAATTATTTCTAATGCATTTTATACTAATTCATATATTAAAAAATAAGCCATTACAAATAATATTTATTTTGTAATGGCTTATTTTTATTTTTCATTTTCTAATTCTTCACTTAATGCTTTAACAATTTCAATATCTACATTCAACAATTCTGCTACTAAATCTAAAGGTAAACCCTTTTTTAGCATATTTCTAACAGGCAATCTTGAACTATCCATTTTTATTTTTCTATCCTCATTTTCATCTTTAGACATTCTATCTATGAATCCCATAAAAAACCTCCTAGTTTTTATTATTTATAATCTATATATTTTCCATAATTAAATCAAGTATTATAAATATAATTATTTTTCTCGTAACATTATTATAATCTAAATTTAACAAAACATATGATATAATTAATTATAATTCAAAAAAAACAAAAGAGGGATGATATGAGTAAATTTTTAGATTTTAGACGAGACCTTGGTAAAGAACTTTTAAAATATTCTTCTAAAAAAGTACATTTAAAAAAAGGTGAAATACTTTTCTTAGATGATTTTTTAGATGAAAAAATTGCTATATTAACAGATGGTATGGTTAACTATAATACTTCAATCCAAGCAGGAAGAGAACTATCCTTAGGTTGCTATAGTTCTAATGCAATATTGTTTTTAAGTAGTATGTTTGAAGAATGCTCTTTAGAAAAACAAGAAATATCATCATATAATATAAGTGCTTCTTTTGATTCAACTATAGAATTTGTATCTATAGATACTTTTAAAGATGTAATTTATAAAGATGAAAAACTTATGTACAAGCTTTATAAGTTTTATGGTCTATTCCACGAAAAAAACTTCTATCAATTAAGAGATTTACAAATATTCAAAACTGAAGATGCTATTTTATCTATACTTCTAAGGGCTTATAATACTTATGGAGTTAAAATAGATGATTATCATGTTATCAAAAAAAAGATATTTAACACTAATATTGCAAAATGTTTAGATATAACTGAAGAAACTGTCTCAAGAACAATTTCTAATTTAAGAAAAAAGAATATATTATCAAAAAAAGATGGTTTTATAATTATAAATGATTTAGATTATGTAAAAGAAAAGCTAGGCTGTAAATACTGTAATGAAAAACTTTGTTACTTATAATAAAAAAGACTGTTCTCTAAAGCAGAACAGTCTTTTTCGATTTGTAAAGGCTTTTACTTTTAAATTATATATAAACTCTACTATGTCACTATACAAAATTTAAATATTTTGTATTCACTGATCTATTAGCATTGTACCAATTAATTTTCGCTAATAAACCTATGTCATTTGGTACTATATAAATAATACCATTAATATAACAAAAAAACATTGATTTAGATCAATTTTTTTTGTTTTTTTGTTAATTAATATTAAAATTAAATAAATTATTTTTAATATTTTCTATTCTAGAGTATACAAACTCTTTAATAATTCGATTTCTTTTGCATATCCTTCAATATCATTTGGTGTTTCTAAGAAAAATGGTATTCCTTTTAATTTAGGATGATTTATTATTCTTTTTATCGCTTCTTCTCCTAAAAATCCTTCGCCAATTTTCTCATGTCTATCTTTGTGACTATTTATTGGATTTTTACTATCATTTAAATGAATAGCTTTTAATCTATCTAACCCAATCACTCTATCAAATTCTTCTAAAACTCCATCTAGATCATTTACTATGTCATAACCACCATCATGAATATGACAAGTATCTAAACATACTCCCATTTTATCTTTTAACTCTACTTTACTTATAATTTCAGCAATTTCTTCAAATGTTCTTCCAACTTCAGTTCCTTTTCCAGCCATTGTTTCAAGTAAAACTGTTGTAGTTTGTTCTGGTTTTAAAACTTGATTTAACATATCTACAATATAGTTAATTCCAACTTCAACTCCTTGCTTTACATGACTTCCAGGATGAAAATTATAAAGATTGTTTGGTAAATATTCCATTCTTTCTAAATCATCTTTCATAGTTTCGATTGCAAATTGTCTAGTACTTTCAGTTCCTGAGCAAGCATTTAAAGTATAAGGTGCATGAGCTAAAATTTGGCTAAAATTATTTTCTTTCATAATTTTTAAAAGCCCATCTATATCTTTTTGATTTATTTCTTTAGCTTTTCCTCCTCTTGGATTACGAGTGAAAAATTGAAAAGTATTTCCCCCAATGCTTAAAGCTTCTTTCCCCATATGTTCAAAACCTTTTGTAGTTGATAAATGACATCCTATATTTAACATTATAAACTCTCCTAACTAATATTAATTATTTAATAATAATATTCTAACATAGAATTTTTATTTAAACTATATTATTAAATTATCCAATTTAATTATTTTACTTTCTTAATTAATATTGAATATTACTAATTAATACTACATATTTATAAAATACAGTTATAGATTTAATTATACTATTTTTACTCTTGTAATTTTCGCTCAAATTAATTACATCTTTTTGAATTAATAGAATATTTTTGTTCATATTTTTATAAATAAAGAAAAACCTCCACGATAATTTCGTGGAAGTTTTTAATTTATATATCTTCTCCGTTAGTTTCTATAACATTTTTATACCAATAAAAACTATCTTTTTTGTATCTATTTAAGGTTCCACCTTCATTTTCATCTCTATCAACATAAACAAATCCATACCTTTTTTGATATCCATTTAACCAACTTAATAAATCAGTAAATGACCATGTGCAATATCCTAAAAGCTCTACTCCATCAGTTATTGCTTCCTTACATGCTTTAACATGTGCTTTTAAATAATCTATTCTATATTCATCATGTATTTTATTACTATCTTCAATTTTATCAAATGCACCTAATCCATTTTCAGTTATTAAAATAGGTAGATTATATTTGCTTGTTAATCTTCTTAAAGCTATTCTTAATCCTTCTGGATCAATAGTCCAATCCCAATCAGTTGTTTCTAAAAATGAATTTTTTATAGTTTTATATACTCCTGGTATTCCACTATCTTTTGATGAACCTTTTTTACCAGAATTATTAAAATTACCTTCTGTTATATTACTATCTAACGAATTTTCTTCAAATGTAGTAGTTTGATAATAATTTAATCCTATAAAATCTGGCTTACCTAATTTTAAAAGTTCAAAATCTCCTTTTTCTATTTTAGGAGTTAACTCTTTTCTCTCTAAGTATTTCCAAGTTAATTTAGGATATCTACCGTTACAATATACATCTAACCACCAACCTGAATTCATATCCTCTGCATTTTCACCTGCTAAAACATCTTCTGGATTTGGTGAATTATAATAACTTGGGCTATATGCAAAACTTGGACCTATCATACCATCTTTTATTATTTCTCTAAAAGAGCAAATTGCTTTTGCATTAGCTAAATTTGCTATATGATTTGCTTCATACATTCTTTTTAAATCTTTTACTCCTGGTGGATGCATTCCTATTCCATATCCAAAGTTTATAAATATATTTTGTTCATTTAAAGTTACCCAATACTTTACTCTACCTTTAAATTCCTTAAATAAAGTAATACAATAATTATTAAAATCTTCAATTATACTTCTAGATTCCCAACCACCATATTCATCCATTAAGGCTTGTGGCAAGTCCCAATGATATATTGTAACAATAGGTTCTATATTATTTTTTATTAATTCATCAATTAAATTGCTATAAAACTCTAATCCTTTTTTATTTATTTCTCCTTTTCCTTTTGGAAAAATTCTTGCCCAACTAATTGAAAATCTATAAGCTTTAAGTCCTAATTCTTTCATTAAAGCTACATCTTCTTTATATCTATTATAATGATCTACTGCAACATCACCATTTGTTCCTTTAAAAGTTGTTCCTTCAATTTTAGAATATATATCCCAAACTGATTTTCCTTTTCCATCTTTATCAAATGCACCTTCTACTTGATATGCTGCTGAAGCTGAGCCCCATAGAAAATTTTTATCAAAACTATCTAACTTATCATATTTCATAAACACATCCCCTTTCCTTGCCTTTATATTATCACAACATTTTTCTAAAAACCCTTCAAATAAAAATATAGTAACAAATATCTTTCTTTAGTTATTTGTTACTATAAAAAAACATAGTGTTTTATATTATTTTCCTATAATTTTAGATAATCTTTCTATTATATATATAGTTGGCAATTGAGATGTTACATCTCCATATTCTAAAAATTTACTATCCGGATATGTATATCCTTCTCTACTAATATAATAGTTAATTGTATAATCAGTTAACCTTGCTAAAGTACTGGTTCTTTTATTTGTTATAGAAATTGTTTCTACTCCAATACTTCTGAGCTTTTCAACTATTTCTATACTAGATATATTTTCCCCTGATACAGATATTATTATGGCCGCACTATTATTTAAAGCTTTAGCATTTAAATTATAATATGGATCATCTATACTTATTGTAAATTTATCAAAATGAGCCATATATTTTGCTCCATAAGAAGCTATCGATCCAGAATTCCCAAAACCAATAAAAAGAATTATATCCTTCCTTTTTATCTTTTGTGCTACTTCTTCTATATTTTTATTTATCATAGGTAGATTTTTAGAAAATTCATCTAAAATATCAACTTCCCCAAAAGACTTTTCTATTTTATCTAAATTATTATTATTTTTCAAAACAGTTTTAAATTCTGAAAATCCTTCAGCTCCGCATTTTTTGCAAAATCTTAAAATAGAAGTTGTAGATATATGAATTTCTTCAGATAATTCTCTTATTGTCATATATGGAACTTTTTCTTTGTTATTTAAAATGTATTTGTAAATCTCTACCTCTAAACTATTTAATTTATTTATATCTATATTTAAAATAATTTTTTCCTCCTATAAAATTTATAATATTTTCTATTTTTGTTGTTATTATTTTATCATATATTTTATAGCTTTTTATTATAGAAATTAGTTATTATTTAACATATTTTTTCTTAAAATCATTTTTATTAAATAGTTTTTTTTATTTTTCTAGGCTATAACTATAAAATATTCAATTCATACCTTTTTCATATTAAATATAATATATATCAAAATATAAATATCAAGTATTTAATAGTTATAATCTAATTTATATCTCAATACTATTCTTTAATCATTTATTATTTTCCTTTACTTTTATGTTTTTAATAAAATAAATGCAAATATTTATATATATATTCTTTTTTTATTTTAATTTTATATCATAATTATTTTTTTCAACAGTTTTTTTGTATTATTATTCCACCTTACTCTTTTGTATTTCATTTATTTTTTCTAAATTAATTTTTTATTAATTTTAAATATATTTTTTTTCTATTTTTTTAATTAACTTTGTATACAAGCTATTTTATATTTTACTAAAAATATCCTTTTAATGAATTTATAGAATTGATTATTTACTTTATGTACATTTTATTAACTTTATGAATATAATTCAATTCATTCTTTTTGTTTATGTCTATATTTTGTTAATGCTTTATCATATATAGTTTTATGATTTAAATCACACTCTTGTCTACAAATATTAATATCATTTAAATTTTAACTATATTTTTGTAACTTATTCTAGCACTATCTGTTAATTGTCTATTCTATTCTTTACATTTTAATCTTTTATATCCATTAAAAGGATTTTATTTTTTGTTAATAGTATATCCAATTTTTTGTTTATAAAAAAATATGATATAACATGTTGTGAGAAGAAAAATTTTATACACCAAAATTAACATTAAAAAAATTTTATTATGAGGTGAAAATTATGAAAAAAATAATTTTAGAACAATTAATTTCTTACATAGAAAAAAATCCAGAAAAAAATGTTGGAAAAATGATTAGTATAGCTAAGAAATTAGTAAGAAATCCTTACGACAGAGAAAATATTGAAAAGATGGAACATTTCTATAATGAAATTCCTTCAGTAAAAGAAATCTTAAAGAGAGTTGGAGAAGAAGCTGATCCTGAAATAGTTAAAACTTTCTTTAGAAACTTCGTTGTTAAAGGAATGTGGGAAGGCGGAGAAAAAAGAGATAATTTCTACGCTAAAACTGGAGGACGTGTACCTTTCGCACTTTTAATAAGTCCTTCTATGAAATGTAATTTAAGATGTGTAGGTTGTTATGCTAATGATTGGGATAAATGCAAACAATTAACTTTCGAAGAAGTAGATAGCATAGTTTCACAGGCTAGAGATCTTGGAATACATTTTATGTTCGTTCTTGGTGGAGAACCTTACTTCGTTGATTTCATGTGGAAAATCTACGAAAAATATCCTGATGTAGAATTCTTAACATTCTCAAATGGTACATTATTTAATGATGAATTTGCTGATAGAATATTAAAACTTAAAAACGTTCTTCCAATGTTCTCACTTGAAGGATATAAAGAAGATACTGATGCTAGACGTGGAGATGGCGTTTTTGATAAAGTTATGGAAGGAATGGACAAGCTTAAAGCTAGAAAAATACCATTTGGTATTTCATCAGCTACAGGTGCACCTAACATAGATACTGTTATATCAGAAGAATTTATTGAAATGGCAATTAACAAAGGAGCATTCATTGGATGGTACTTCATGTTTATGCCAATAGGTTCAAAACCAGATACTTCACTTATGTTAAATCCAGAACAAAGATTAAGACTTGGAGCAAGAACTAGTGAAATAAGACATACTAAACCTTACTTAACAGTAGACTTCTTCAATGATTCACCATATGTTGGTGGTTGTATAGCAGGAACTTACTACTGTCACATTACTGCATCTGGTGATGTAGAACCATGTGTATTCGCTCACTTTACAGTTGATAATATAAGAGAAAAATCTCTTGAAGAAATATTCTCAGGAAACTTCTTTAAGACATTATTAAAATATCAACCATATAACAAAAACCTTTTAAAACCTTGTATGATGATTGATAATCCAAACATGGTTAGAAAAATAGTTAAAGAAGTTGGAGCTAGACCAACTGATGAGAGTGCTAGAGCAATGCTTGAAGATGAAAAATTCCAAAAAGAATTAGAAGATTTAGCAAGAAACTTTACTCCACATGCTCGTAAAGCTTGGGAAGAACTTTATCCTGAAATGCAAGGAAATGTTAAATCAAGAATTGAAATAATGGATGAAGCATTAGAAAAAGCAAATCGTAAAAAATAATTTTTATATGCCAATTACCTAAAAGTTATATATACATTAAAAGAGAGTGACTGAAATTATAAGTTACTCTCTTTTTTGATGTATTATTTTTATTTCTTCTCTTTGCCAAGTATTATCAAAAGGTCTTGCATAAAATAAAGTATTTTTTCTTCTTCTACACAACTCTTTATACTTTTTTATAATATCTTCACTACTAATTTTATTTGTATAACAAAATTCTAAATAACTATCATGACTTTCAACAAAAGATATACTAATATCTTCATTTAAAGCTTCGCTTTCAGTTAATACATTTACATATTTAGAGTATTCTTCTAAAATTTCTTTTGGACTAAATATAACTTCAGCATAATTAAATAAATCTCTTCTTTTAAGTTTATTTAAAACTCTAATCCAAAAGTCACTTCCTTCAGATGGTAATTTTATATGCTTTGCTGCATCAAATCTAAATCCATCTACTCCGCAATCTATCAAATCATTTAAAAACTTTATAATTATATCTTGTAATTGATAATTATCTAATCTTAAACATGGAAGTCCTATACATAAATCTATTACTTCTCTTCTATCTTCATAATTAATAATATTTCTATTATCTTTAAAAAAATCTGGATTGCTCTTTATATCATTGTCTACTTTTTCGCTTGGAATAAGCTCTCCATTATCTTTTCCTGCCACATGGTTTAATACTACATCTACTATTATCTTTATATTATTTTCTTTTGATTCATTACATAATTTAATTAACTCTTCCCTACTTCCATATTGATTTCCTATAGAAAAATTTATAGGTTGATAAAGTAAATACCAAGGTATTTGTCCTTCTTCTTTTAATGGCTGTATAGGACTTATTTGAATTGCATCAAATCCTTGATCTTTAACTTTATCTATATTTATATCCTTTAAGTAATAATTGAATAAATGTAATATTCTAATATCTTTCTCCTCCTATAAAATACAAATTATATTTATATAGGATTATTGCCAAATTCGTATATAAAAATACAAAATACTAAACATTTTATTTTTTTATGCAAATCATTTGTATATTTATAAATTCTTAATATAATCGTGCTATAAAATTAATATAATAATGCTATAAATAATTGAACATAATTTATTTGGCTAATATTTATCCCAAAATCCTTAATAATAATGTTTCAAATAAAAGTGTATAAAATGACAAAAAATAAATAAAATATGTTTTACAAAGGAGAAAATTATAATGGAAAACAACGAAAAAAAATTAGGCTTTTTCGGTCTTGTATTTCTTATAATAGGAGCAATGATTGGTGGAGGAGTTTTTAGCTTGCCATCTCAACTTGCTGAAGGTGCAGGACCATTTGCTATTATGATTGGATGGTTAATTACAGGTATAGGTGTATTTGGATTGGCTTTTGTTTACCAAATGCTTTCTAGTAAAAAACCTGACTTGACTGGAGGAATTTTTAGTTACGCTAGTGAAGGTTTTGGAAAATATATTGGATTTAATTCGGCATGGATATATTGGCTTAGTTCTATATTTGGAGATGTAGCTTATGCTACTTTAATATTTGGATCTTTATCTTATTTTTTCAATATTTTCAATCCAAATGGAAACAATTGGCCTTCTATTATAGGTGGATCATTAATAATATGGGTTGTAAACTTTCTTGTTTTAAAAGGAGTTAAAGAAGCTGTTTTAGTTAATGCAATAGTTACTATTTCAAAAATACTTCCTATAATCTTATTTATTATAGTTTGTATAGTATTTTTTAATTTCAAAAACTTTACTTTTGAGTTTTGGGGAAATCCTCATTTAGGTGGTATTTTCACTCAAGTTAAAAGTACAATGATTGCTGCATTATGGTCTTTTGTTGGTATTGAAGGAGCTGTTGTAGTTTCTGGAAGAGCAAAAAGCCAAAAAGATGTTGGTAAAGCTACTATTGTTGGTTTAAGTAGTGCAATTGCTATATATATCTTAATAACTATACTGGCTTTAGGTGTTATGAAAAGACCTGAACTTGCAAGCTTACATAATCCATCATTAGCTTATATATTACAAGCAGCCATTGGAAAATGGGGTGCAATAATAATTAATATTGGACTTATTATAGCTTTAACAGGGGCATTACTTGGATGGACTGTTATAACAGCAGAGCTTCCTTATGTTGCTGCTAAAAGCGGTGTTATGCCTAAAATATTAGCTAAGGAAAATAAATTTGAATCTCCTAGTATTTCTTTATGGCTTACAACTATAGTAACTCAAATATTATTATTATTTTCACATTTTTCTAATAGTGGATATCAAGTTTTATATACAATAGCTTCTACAGCTATATTAATTCCATATTTCTTAAGTGCTTTGTATTCTTTAAAGTTAACTTTTACTGAAGGTAAAAATAACTTTAAATTAAAAGATTGTATAATTTCAATTATTGCTGTTATATATACAGTTTGGATTTTATACGCTGCTGGAGTTAAATATATACTACTAAATTGTATATTATTTGCTATTGGTCTTATATTCTTTATATGGGCTAAAAAAGAAAGAAAAGAAAAACTATTTGATGCTTGGTATGAAGTTATAATTGCAATAATAATTGTTATTCTAGGAATTTTAGCAATTTATTTATTAGCAACTGGTAAAGTATCTGCATTTTAATAAAAAGGAGCTATTTCTCATGATTTATTAATCAGGGAAATAGCTCCTTTTTATTCTACTAATATTATATTTATATAATGTCTAAAAAATTTTCACAAAAAAATTGTTAAATATTTATACTCACTAATTATGTAAAAACAATTTTTCGCCTATTACTTAAATTTATTTTCATGATCTAATAGCCATTTTTTCTTATCTATTCCATGTGCGTATCCAACTAAAGATTTATTGCTACCTAAAACTCTATGGCAAGGTATTATTATACAAATTTTATTTTTATTATTTGCATTTCCTACAGCCCTACAAGCTCTCTCATTTCCAATTTTTAAAGCTATGTCTTTATATGAAACAGTTTCCCCATAAGGTATCTCTGTCAATGCTCTCCAAACTTTCTTTTGAAATTCTGTTCCATCAAGTATGTAATCTATACTAAAATTTTTTCTTTTTCCTAAAAAGTATTCTTCTAACTCTTTTATAACCTTTTTTAAAATTTCTGGTTTTTCATCAGTTTCTTTAGATTTCCCATCCTGTTTAGTTTCTTCAATAATTTCAATTGATACTAAATGAGTTTTAGTTGTTTCTATTTGTATTAGTCCTATTGGAGAATTATAAAATCCAAAATAAATCTCTTCCATATAGTCCTCCTAATTTATTTATTATATTAATATTATAATATTATTTTTTAATTTTATTTTGCTTTTTCATTTAAAATAAGTGTCTATTTTAAATAGATATGAATATTATAACTTATAATCTTTTTGCGCTGCATTCAACTTCACAGTACAAACTGATCAGGCCAATAAATTTTTATTTATGGGAGCCGGGCCTTAATTTAGGCAACAGGATATTATATACCTGTGGGACAGTAACTTGTTCTATGGGTATTTTTTATTTGTTTAAAATAATAATTTAAAATTATTTATTGCAGTGCCATAAAGCTATCATAAAAAAAATTCTTATAAGTTTAAGAATACAATGGAGGTAACTTTTATGACAAGTACAAAAGAGCTTGTTGGCTTAACTAATGAAAAAGCAACAGAATTGCAAAATAAGTATGGGAAAAATATACTTATTCCAAAAAAGAAAGAAAACTTCTTAAATAAAATTATAGATGTTTTAAAGGAACCTATGTTTTTACTTTTGTTATTAGCTTCAACTATTTATTTTATCTTAGGTGAACCAAGAGATGGAATAATAATGATTGTATTTATAGTTGCTATAATTAGCATTGATGTATTTCAAGAATGGAAAACGGACAAAACTTTAAATGCACTTAAAACTTTATCTTCTCCTCATATTCAAGTAATTAGAAATGGAATTGAAACTACTATTAATAGTGAAGATTTAGTTCCAGGTGATTTAATGATTATATCTGAGGGAATAAAAATTCCAGCTGATGGATTCCTCTTAAAAATTAATGACCTTTGTGTTGATGAATCATCATTAACAGGTGAATCTGAAGGAGTTTGGAAAACCCTAAGTGATAACAGTAATGACTATTTAAAAAAAAATTATTGTTATGCTGGTACTTTAGTAACTCAAGGAATTGGCATAGTAAAAGTAGAAAAAATAGGTACTGAAACTGAATATGGTAAAATTGGAGTTAATATTGTTGAAGCTCCAGATTCTCCTACTCCACTTCAAAAACAAACTAATAAACTAATTAAAGTTTGTGCTTATATAGCTCTAATTTTATTTATTTTAGTTTGTATCGCAACTTATATAAATCTTTCTAATCTTCCTTTAACAGATAGAATTATAGAAAGTATTTTATCTGGAATAACTTTGGCTATGGCTATGATACCAGAAGAATTTCCTGTTATTTTAACAGTATTCTTATCAATGGGAGCTTGGCGTTTAGCTAAAAAGAATTCTTTAGTTAGAAAACTTAATTCTATTGAAACTTTAGGAGCAGTTTCTGTTTTATGTGTAGATAAAACTGGAACTATTACTATGAATAAAATGACTGTAACAGATATATGGTCTCTAGATAATAATAAAAATAATCTTTTAACTATTATGGGTATGGCTTGTGAAACAAATCCATATGATTCTATGGAAAAAGCTATGCTTAATTATTGCGAAAAAAACAATATTAATAAAGATAAGCTTTTTAATGGAACATTAATAAAAGAATATTCTTTTACTAATGAAAGAAAAATGATGGGACATGTATGGTTTAAAAATGGGAAAATAACTATTGCCTCAAAAGGTTCAGCTGAAAAAATATTATCTATTTGCAATTTAAAACCAGCTGAACTTAATTTAATTAAAGAAAAAATATTCTCTATGTCCTCAAAAGGTTTAAGAGTAATAGCTGTTGGAGAAATGATTTTAGATTCCATAGATGATATACCTAATGAATTAGAAGATTGCTCTTTAAAATTTTTAGGACTTATAGGACTTCAGGACCCTCCTCGCCCTTCTATAAAAAAAGATATAAAAAAATGTATAGATGCAGGAATTAAAGTAGTTATGATAACAGGAGATAATGGAATTACTGCAAGTGCTATTGCTAATCAAATTGGACTTCCTAATAATAATTCAATAGTAACTGGTGATATGATTGATAAAATGAGTGATGAAGAACTTAGAGAAAAAGTTAAATATACAAATATATTTTCAAGAGTTATTCCATCTCATAAAATGAGAATAGTAAAAGCATTTAAAGAAAATGGAGATGTAGTTTCAATGACAGGAGATGGTGTTAATGATGCTCCAGCTTTAAAATATGCAGATATAGGAATTGCAATGGGTAAAAGGGGTTCTGAAGTTTCTAAAGAAGCTGCTGATTTAATTCTTTTAGATGATAACTTCTCAACTATTGTCCAAACTATAAAAGATGGTAGAAGAATTTATGATAATATACGAAAATCAATAGGTTATATATTTACTATTCATATTCCAATTGCTTTTGCTTCTCTTTTAGCACCACTTTTAGGTATTAGCTCTAACTCCTTATTGCTCCTTCCTGTTCATGTAGTATTATTAGAACTTATTATAGACCCAACTTGTTCTATTGTGTTAGAAAGACAGCCAGCTGAAAAAGATATATTAAAACGTAAGCCTCGTAATCCTAAAGAAAATATACTTTCCTCTACACTTATATTTAAGAGTATTATACAAGGCTTAATTCTTTTTATAGCTTCTTTTAGCACTTACTATATATATTTACAAAATAATATTAACTCTATCGAAGTAGCACGTTCAATGGGATTATCAATAATAATTATATCTAATTTACTTTTAGTTCAAGTAAATAGCTCAAGCAAAGACTATATTTATAAATCAATAAAAAAATTCAAAAATGATAAAGTTATGTGGTCTATTACTTTTGGAACTATAATAGGATTATTTATAATTTTATATACTCCTTTATCAAAAATTTTAAATTTATCAGCTTTAAGTTTGTCAAATCTACTTTTAGTTATAGCAATATCTGCTGTTTCTATATTGTGGTATGAAATAGTTAAATTTATTAAAAATAGAAAACATTAAAATAGACATGCTTATGCATGTCTATTTGTTTATATCATAAATATATAAAATTTCATTATAAGCTCCATTTATACCTTCTTGATTATAAATTAACAAATTTCCATTATCAATATAACCGTAATAATTCATAGATGCATTTATTTTTGAAATAATATTTATTTTATCTCCTTCTAATTTTCCTATAATACTGTTACCACCATTTATATTTCTAATTAATATATTTTTATTATCAAGAAAATCTAATTCAAATCCATTATTTATTTTTCTATTGTCTTTTAATACTACCTCTTCTTTTTCTTCTTTAATATTAAAAGCTGTCAAACTATCACTACTTATTAAATATATATAATCATCAATAAATGTACAATTTATTATATTCTTATTTGATTTATAAATATTATTTTCTATTAATTTATCTCCTTTTATTTCAATTTTAGAAATATTCCCACTTTCAAATACAAGATATATAAAATTATCTTTTTTTATTGATTCTTTAATATAATCTATTTTTTTATTTAATTCATTCGCAAAAGAAGCTTCTAACTCTTTATAATCACTTAAATAGTATTTATTTTTATCTAAATCTGCCACTATGAATTTTTCCCATTTTCCAAAGGAATCTATTAATTGTATAATTATTAAATTTTCTTTTGAATTTTTTATTTTAATAGCATTTTTTAAACTATTAAGCTCCTCTTTATTTTTACTAACTTCTTTCATTATTTTATCTAAAGTTTTTGAAAATACCCTTTCACTATATGTAATATCTTTTATCTTATTCTCGTCTAAATTCTCATTTTGAAATGATTCTAAAGAATAATTAATATCTTTAGACTCTAAAAAATTTAGTGTTTTATCTTTATTAACCTTAACCTTCATTTCTTTTACATTTAAATTATCTATTTTTTCTAATTCTGTTTCTGTTTTATATTTTAGAAGTTCATTATTTTCTATTTTATGATTTCCTGAAACAGTAAATACTTCACCATATAATTTATCATCTATCTTCGTACTAATCCCTAAAATTTCATCTTTATAATAAATTACATTTTCTTTTAACTTCATATTTTTATTTAATTCAAAAACATATTTTGTTGCATATAAATTTTCATTTTCATAACCAATATTATTTAAATAAGGCATATTAGTTATATTATATTCAGCAACTAAAACATTATTTTTTTTATATGGACTTTCTAAATTAACAAAAAATCTTGTTTCATCGTAAGCACGAACAACAAAAATACTAGAAATATATATAATTCCAGCTATAAAATATTTTTTCATAAAATTCCCCAAATTACCCTTTTTTATATTATAACATGTAATTTTAAATTTGAAGTATTTGTTAAAACGAAACCAAAGTAAACATTTTCAAGAGTGATGTTGTATAATTAAATTATAAATATATCTATATAAATTAACTAAAGATATAACTTTCAAATTTGCAATTATAAAAAATAATTGAGTGAAATTATTATTATTAAATCTATTCACTTAAGTTATTTAAATATTATATTGATTTTTCCCTAAATAACCTACTTATAAATTTAGTTCTATAATTAGCTTCTTATTAACACCGTTTTTAAGTTATGCTATTTATAAAACAATATTAAAAATTTAAGTCTAAAAAAATGATATCTAAAATTATTTTAGATATCATTTTTTTATTTAAAAACTACTTATATAAATAAAATATTCTTTTTATTAACTACAAGATTATAAAACAATATAAATATAAAAAAGTTAAACTTAAGTTATTATATTTTATATTTAATTACTTAAGTTTAACTTTTATTTCAACTTATATTATTGAATTGATTAATCTAACTTATAGAAATTAATGCATATTAACACGAAATCTACTAATATCCATATTAATAAAATAAACATTAGTAATGCACATACATTAGTCCATATTCCAGTTTCATTTCCAATAATTAAATAAGATATACTATATGATACACCTGCCATTGTAATTCCAGAATAATATTTCTTTAAATATACTTTATGAATTCCTGTCCATCCTAATAAAATTGTTAAAATTAAAGCTATAGACTTATATTTTTTAGGTTTTTTCAATGGTTTTATCTCATAAAACTTATTATTAATTATTAATATAAAATCAACTATCATCCATACTATTAAAGTAGTACTCCCTAAAGTAGTTATTAAATTGCTTAAAGCTCCTGTAAAATTTCCTAGTATAAATGTAGTTACTCCTACTATATACATTATCATTCCAGAAATCGACCTTCCTGAAACAAATCTATGAAGTCCAAACTCACCACCAAAAAAAAGAGTACTAAGTTTAACACAAGATTTTCTTTCAATCCTTTCTCCACAACATAAACAATGATCTAAGGCTTCATTCTTAATTTCACTTCCACATTTATTACACTTCATATATTTTCTCCTTTAGTCGCTATGATTTTACATTTTACCAATTTTTTGTTAGTATTATATTAATGTAAAGCGAAATTTTTATAAATATATAATAATAATTATTATCATACTTTTAACTAACATATAAAGGCATTAGAAGTTAAATTTCTAATGCCTTTTCATATAAGTTTCTATAGTTTATTATATTTATTTTATCTATAATTTATATTTTCTAAATCAGGAACATGATCCATTTTTATATCTTTACCATCTAAAGTGAACTTAACCCCTTTAATCCATTCTCCTTTATGACTCTTTTGTAGAAAGTTTTCTATAAGTATTTTTTGTGTTACTTCTCCACCTGTTGAACCTTGCATATAATCAGTCCATTTATCTATTCCATTTGTTAAATTAACTTTTGCTATGCCATCTTTTACCCCTTCAACTTTTAATTTTAACTCAGGAAAAATAACTCTTTGAACTTCTGAGGCTATTTTATCTAAATTTTCTTTTATTGTTAAATCATTAGTTTTAAAAGCTGCTATTTGATCTAACTTATAATCATTACTATCAACATTATATATTCTAAAAGTTGAAGTTCCTTTTATTTTTGTAGAACTATTAATTGATGTTGTATCTTCTACTTTATTCTCTCCTTCTCCTTTTTTATCTTCTTTATTTATATCTTCATCTTTATTCTTATCAGCCTCTGCTTCTTCTTTAGACTCTTAATTTTTTTCAATTTGTGTTTTACCACTAGAAACAGATTCTTGACTTTTTGACCCACAAGCTACCATTGTTGCAATTGATGCTACAATAAGTAATGCTAATACCTTTTTTTTCATAAAAACTCCCCTTAATTATTATATTAGACAGTTTTATATAAAAACTGCCTTAATTTTATCATTGCTTAAATTTTACCAATATATCTATATATTTTCAATATTTATAAAATCATTAAATTAATATTACATAATATACACTTTTAATATTCTAAATAAAATTTCTAAAAATGAATCATCATAACAAAGTTTATAAACAATTTTATAGCATAGAATACAAGTATTATTCCGCAAACTTTATTTATAATATTAAGCGCTTTATATGTAAATTTATCTTTTATAATATTAATTAATGTAGTCATTCCAAAAAACCAAACACAAGATGCTATATTTACTCCTAAAATAAATGTATATGAATCTACCTGTGATAAAGTTGCTTTAAATGCACCAAGCATCATTGTTCCATCTATTATTGCTTGAGGATTAAACCATGTAACAATAAAAGCTGTTGTTATAATTTTTAATATTGGAATATCTACATTCTGCTTTTCTTTTGACGTTGTTTGTCTAAACAATCCTATACCTATATAAGCAACTATTATACTTCCAACTAAAAGTACTATCATTTCTAAAATCTTTGATTTTTCCATTAACACTCCAATACCAAAGAAACAGGCTAATGAAAGACTTACATCAAATATTAAAACAATTAATACTGTTAACCATACCCTTCTTCTCTTTTGAGTTAGAGCTGTATCTATAAGAAATAGATTTTCCATACCTATAGGTGCTATATAAGCAAATCCCATTAAAAATCCTTCTAAAAAAACTCCCATTTATTTTTCCTCCTATGTAACCAACCAAATTTATAAGAGCCTTTTTTGTTAACTCTCTGTTTATTTAGTCATGATATAATTATAAATATTTATTTTTAAAAAGTAATCAACCAAACATTACTTTTCAACCCAACCAAATTTATTTTTTGGAGGACTAAATATGAAAACTAAAGAAAACCATAAAACTGTTATTATAGATTGGAAACCTAATAAAAATTTAGACAAACCTATTTATCTTCAAATTGTAGAATATATATGTAATAAAATTTCTAATGGCCATTGGCTTATTGGAAGCTATTTACCTTCTCAGCGTGAACTTTCAAAATTATTTGATGTTAATAGAAGTACTATAGTAAGTGCTATGGATGAGCTTGTATCTCTTGGAATTATTGAAAGTAGCTTTGGAGGAGGAACAAAAATAATAAGTAATACTTGGTCATTACTTATATCAAAAGAAAATTTAGATTGGAATAAATATGTTAAATCAGGTTTATTTAAATCTAATAATTCAACTATACAAACTATTATAAAATTAGAATTTGAAGATTATATTCGCCTTGGAACTGGTGAGCTTTCTCCTGGTCTTTTTCCACATCACATGATGAATAAAATATTTAACAAATTATCAACTAAAGCTTATTCTTTAAATTACACTGAACCTTTAGGTTTAATAGATTTACGTATAGCAATTTCTAATAGATTAAAAAAATTAGGAATAAATGCTAATCCTTCTTCTATTCTTATAACTTCTGGCTCATTACAAGCATTACAACTTATATCAATATCTATGATAAAAAAAGGTTCTACAGTATTTACTGAAGATCCTTCATATTTAAAATCACTAGAAATATTTCAATCTGCTGGAATTAATTTATCTGGAATTCCTATGGATAATGAAGGAATAAAATATTGGGACATAAATAATTCATTAAAAACAATAGATAGAAATTTATATAATTGCTTATTATATACAATTCCAAGCTTTCAAAATCCAACTGGAACTACAATGACAACTAAAAGAAGAAAAGATTTATTCGAGTTTTGCAAAAAGCATCAACTTCCTGTAATAGAAGATTGTGCTTATAGCGAGTTATGGATAGATGAAGCCCCTCCACTTCCACTTAAATCTATGGATGTAAATGGAATGGTTCTATATGTTGGAACAATTTCAAAAACTCTTGCACCTGGACTTAGAATTGGATGGATTATTGGGCCTGAATCTATAATAGAAAGATTAGGAGATGTAAAAATGCAACTTGACTATGGTGCTAGCTCACTATCTCAATTAGTTTTAACAGAATTTTTTGAAAGTGGATTATATGATGAACATTTAACTTATCTAAGAAAAGAATTAAAAATTAGACGTGACAATGCAATTAACTCTCTTAATGAATACTTTAAAGACTTAGGAACTTGGAATATTCCTTCAGGTGGATTTTATATTTGGTTAACTTTAAAAAATAATATTTCTATTGATAAGCTATTTAAAGAATCTCTTAAAGAACATATATTATTAAATATCGGAAGTATTTATAGTTTTAAAGCAAATCATTCTTTGCGTATTTCTTATGCCTATGAAGATTGCTTAACTTTTAGAAATGCTATATGTAAATTATCAAAAATAATTCGTAATATATCTTAAAATTATAGTATTATTTATAATCTATTTCATTAAAATTGTTAAAGATACTTCTTTAAATTTATTTTTTAGTATTTAAATGCTATAAAGAGTTATATAAGTAAATTAAATTAATAATTATCTTTATTGTATACTTTTCTAATATGCTTAATTATATTTTTCATCAAATTATAAAAATTTATATATTTAATAATAATTATTATCATTTTATATATACTATATGTATGGATAATAATATTTTAAACACTCTAATAATTTATAAAGTTATAATTATCAACTTAAATCATTATCCAAAAAGCACTAAGTAAAATTACTTAGTGCTTTAATTTCTTTAATAAAACAATTCCTAAATTTTTAGTAGTATTTTCTTATCTAATTCTTCCTACAGTAGTATTATCTTTCTTTTTGTCGTCTAATTCAGATATTGGATGAGGCTTTTCTTGATATCTGTAATCTTCTCCATTTTCATCTATATATTTTTCTATAACTGTATGACTTACAACATCATCTACATTTTTATTAACTTTTTGTTGATATTTATAGAATCCACTATCTTTTCCTAATTTAGATACATCTATATAGCCTTCTTTATCAGCTGTTAGATTTACAGTTTTTAATATATCTCTTACATAATCTTTATTTGATTTTAATTCTAATATTTGTGGGAAATCAGCATTTGGTATTACTTCTTGCCATTCTTTCTTTTCATATTTTTTAAGTAAATCAGCTGCTTTATGTAAATGAGCTATTTCTTGAGTTAAACATTGTTCCCAAATTTTCTTAATGTTCTCATCAGTTTCAGTCATATAGCAAGAATAATATAGATATGCTTCTGTATATTCATGCATTAATAACTCTTCTAACCAAGTACATCTTGGGTCTTTTAAACTAGCATATTGGCTAACGTGTTGTTCTTCAACCATACCAATTTCTAAGTATAATTGTCTTCCAATATCATTTTTATATAATGAACTTACATTCATATAGTAGTTCATTGTTTGTTGTTCAGCTGCTGTTATTATATTGATATTTAATTTTGTTTTTAAATCAGCTTTATTAAAATCAGCAAATTTTCTCATACTATCGTGAGGACATCTATGATGTGCTATAGTTGGACGACCTGGCATAATTTCAGTATACTTACCAACTAAGTTTTCTGCTCTCACTCCTTGATCCATTTCTAATAAATCAGCATATCTATATAAATGGTCAAAATCTTCTAATAAAGCAAAATCTAATGCTGCTTTAACATTTTTATCCTTTTCACTCTTTGCTAAAGCTGCTGTTAAATCAACTGCTAATTGTTCATAACTAATAGTTGTTTCTAGAATAGTTTCATCTAGTGGTCTTAAATTGCTTATTTTCATTTGTTGTTGTTTTTCAATTCTTCTAAGTTCTGCAATTTCTCTTCTTAAATCATTGTTATCACAGTGTCTTGAAAACTGATGAGAAAACCAATTAGCTTCAAATTCAGTTCCATTCATAAGAATTATACGTGTCTTAGTATATGGATCTACCTCATTCTTATTATATTGATATTGTTTAGGATATAATTCTCCCCAGCTTTGAATTGTTGATTTTACGTCAACTGGTTTTTCTTCAAATGGATTAAATTTCAAATTCCTCACTCCTTTTATATAATTATTGTTTACTTCATTTTATTTATTCCCTAAAAAAATAAAAAAATTCCTAATTTAAATATATAAAAATTCCTAATATCTCTTTTAAATAATAATTATAATTTTACATATAATATTCCTATACTCTTTCTTTTCTTTTTGCTTTATTATAAATACTTTCTATTAGACTATACAAAAATAAAAAGGCACAAAGTAATTTTCTTTGTGCCTTTTATTAATGTTAAATTCTATAAATTAACTTATTTCTTAATTACTTTAACTACAGTCTCACCATGTCCTGACGCTATATCGTAGTCAAATTTTTAAATTGTAACACAATCTATCTTTATAATATATTAATAAAATTAAAAATATAAACTAAATTTCAAATCATAATATAGTTATTTATACATTTTTTATTTGTCTTATCATATATTTTTCATTTATTTCATCAAAAGTTATAGCACCTAATCCCATCCTTTTATGTTTAAGTACCATTTTTATTATTGCATCTTCTAAATCTTCTGCCTTTATTATTGAAGACTCTTCATTAAGTATATTAGTAAAAATATATCTTTTCATAACTTAAAACTCCTAATTAAAAACTTTATATTTGATTTAAACTATATTTCTATTTACTTCTTTTTTGCTAAACACATTATTTATAGTATATGTATTATTTTTTATGTAATATATTTTTAAATGATTATAAAACCATATACATTACAGCATATTCCATATATAAAATATATTACCTTATAAATAAGTTTATCCAAATACACAATATATAAACTATATGTCCCAATAAAATTACTCTAACACCTGTATTTTTATACTATAAATTTAATTATGTTCTGAATTTAAAACCACTGAATATTCTAAATCATTCTCAGTTAAATCTTCAAAATTAACAAATGTTATATTATTCATTTTAATTTTTAAGTTCATTAAAATATCATCTATTTTAAATTGTTCCTTTTTATCACTTACTATAGCTGGAGCAATATAAAATTCTTTTTTATCCTGTATTTGTTTTTTAAATATCGCAAGATTATTTTTAAAAATATCTATTTCCATATATGTAAATCTTGAAATTATGGCATATAATGATTCATCCACATAAAATCCTTGTTTTTCTGCTCTTTTTACAACTTCCTCCATATTGCTTGTTAAATAAACAAAATATCCATCTTTTTTGCCTATATTCTTTTTCTCAATAATACTAATTTTTAATTCATTCAATATATCATCTTTACAGATTTTTTTCCAATTTTCAAATATTCTATTTGCCATTTCTTCATTTCTGTATACAAAAGCCATTACTGGAGGCTCATTATCTTTTTTGTCAAAAATATATGCAATGCCACTCCATTTAGCGTTATCCCACAATTTTGTATCTATCATTGAAGTAACAAACATATTTTTCCTATCTTTTGGTTCTACTATTTTATCCCCTGTTTTTTCCAAATCCCCTACAGCTTTTCCTAATGGTGGTTTTATAGTATTTTTTATACCTTTTACTCTATTACACAACTTTCTAAAATCCTTAACTTTATCTACATAGTAGTATGTTGAGCTTTGAAGTGGTTTTAGTATTTTGGTAGTACTATAATCATTAAAAATTACTGGTATAAATTTAGTATTATTACAACATGATTCATATAAATGCTGATATATAATATTTATCTCCCAATTTACCCCTTTACCTTCTTTTGTTTTAAAATTCTTAATTCTATTATAATATAATTCGGTGCATACTATAATTACATAATCCGAATCTTCAATCTGATTCTCCATCCATCTTGGCCATCCCTCTGATGGACATTCCTCATATTGGTCAATATTTGCGTCTATATTATTTTCTCTCAATTTATTTGAAAATTCTAATACTTTATCAGAAAATTGTTCTGTATCATGTGCATATGATATAAATACTTTTGGTATTGTCATATAATCTTCCCCTTATTTATTTAATAATCTTTTCAACCTTATTTTAATAATACCATTTTTTATTTTAACTTCAAAGTTTTGTGATAATTTTAGTATAAAAAAAGTTATAGTAAAGTATATTACTATAACTTTTTTAATTAGATTTAAAAATATCCTAACATTCAAAATTTTTATTATAAATATTAACAATACAAATTTCAGAACACCTAATATTTTTATAAACCTTATCATAATGATATTCTAATTCATTTAAAATTGTAGTAAACATATATATTATTTCAATACCTTACATAATATCAGGGTTTATTAAAATAATTTTATTATCTTCTACATCAAAATATTTTGAATCGTAAGATATTACAATTCCTTTATTAGTCTTTTTTAATCTTTTAATAAATTCTTTCATAATATTAAATTTATTAATTTTATTAAGCTTTAAATTATAATCAAACAAACCCTTATCTATTAAAAAATTCTTATTATCTTCAAAAAAAGTTTTTAAATTTAAAAATCCTATATCTACATTTTTATATTCACTTACCTCAATTTTTTTAAATGTCTTTACATCTAAAAAAAATTTGGTTTTCTATATCTCTTTCTTCTATTTTCATAATGCTATAAATAATATCTTTACAATCTATTATTTTTATATCATTTTTTATTTCATTTTTTTTATTATTAATATTTATTTCTAAATCAGTTAAAAGAAGGACTTCATCTTCTGAATTGAATTCATTATCTGATTTTAATATGTAATTAAATATTTTACGAACTTCTTTTTCCTTAGAATTAGAACACCAAAAACTAAGTATAATATATTTTTTATCCTCTAATTCTAATGTGTAATAATATGACTCTTTTCTTAATTTATCATAAAACTCATCAAGATATAGATTACTATTTATAGTTTTATTTAATAACAATGAAATTTTAAATCGGTTAAAATTTGCATGTGGATTAATTATTTTAAATACATTAAAACATTGTTTCATTATAAATTCATATTTTAACTTATCTTTATAGTGTATCATTATTGTTTTTCTCCTTTATTATAAAAAATGTTATTTAATTCTTCTTTAGTTTAAATTTATATAAATTTTAACTCTTATAAAACTTAATATATTTTTTCGATTTTGTCAACAAATTATTACATTAAATGAAATATTTTACATATATAAAATGTTTTTATATAATTTATTTTATATAAAATATTTTATATAAAATATTTTATATAAAATATTATTTTTTCTTCAAAAGAAAAAACAAGTATCAAACATACTTGTTTTATACAATAATTTTTATATTTAATTACTTTTTATATTTTTCTATAAACTGTAGTAATGCTGAACTATATAAATCTTTAGCACTAATTCCATCTAAATCTTTTATAAATTCATTCAACTTATCATTAATTTGTCTATCAATTGGAATAGTTTTATTTATTGAATTTTTACATGTTCCTACAACCATTCTTATATCATTTTTTTCTAAAGTTTTTTCTTTATATAATTTCTTTATGAATTTTATTTCCTCATTTGTAAGTTCACTATAATTTTCAATCTTTGTTTTACAAGTTGAATCATTAGCAATTATAAAAGACTTAATTTTACTTACATAAAATATTCTTTCTTTAGCAAGCTTATCAGAAACCCAACTGTAAGAGAAATCACATATTTTATCAATTTCAGATGTACCTTTATTTTTTACTATATCATTTAAATATTTAACTTTTTCATTCACACTTAACTGCAAAAATTCATTCTGTTTAGATTTATTATTTTTCTTCATCATAATTAACTCCTTTTTAGCACATTTTACTTATAATTATGATGTTAATATAGTGTTGAATTATATTTTTTATAACTAATTTATCACTAAAATATCACTAATTTATTTAAATACAAAATTTATTTTCTATAAAATCAATCCCTGCTCTATTTGGTATTATAAGTGGATTTATATTTAATTCAGATAATATTTTTATATACTTTTTACATGTATATCTACTATATTTATATTTTTTATTATCATCAAGTTTATTTATTACACTATCAAAACCATATCTTGATATATAATTTAAAAATTTAATTATTTCTTTTCTATCTTTAGCTTTAATATTGTCATTTTCTTTTAACATAGACTCTATAATTTTTATTTTATAATGATTTCCTCTTTGCAATATTGTAAGTACATGTTTATCAATATACTCTGAAAATATATCATTTTTTAAATAACTTTTTAATGTTCTTTCAATTTTAGCTGATTTGTTCTTATAAGTTAAATGCTTTGGAAAAAGTCTTATCTCTAAACGTAAAATATTTTTTTCATATTCTTTTACTACTAAATTCTTATCCTCTCTTTCTTTTGTTTTATCATAAATAATTACAACAACACTTGAATTAGAAAAATATATAGTACTATCAAATTTACTATTTTTCTCTTTTTTATTTACTTTTTTTCTTGCTTTTTTATATATTTTCAATAATAATTCTCTTTCTTCTTTATTTTCTATAACAACATCTTTTCTAAAATCAATTCTTTTAAGAATTATCTCAACATACATAGACATATCTCCAAAAAGATATATTATTATTTTTTCTAATTTTTTTCTATTTCTTCGTAGTCATTTTCGCTTATTTCACTTTTATTTAATAGTTTTATAAAATCTACTACTAAATTAAATCTCCATACGCCATAAAGTTTATAAAAATAGAAATAAACTGAATTAAACTTTTCTGTATCTATCTTTTCTGTTATTAATGTTATTTTTGTATTAAATCTCTCTTCTAAAAATCCAACTACTTCTTTTTTTAATATTGCATAAAATTCACATGTATGAATCATATCCTTCCCCCTTATTACATAATAAAAATATGTCTTGTTTTCTCCTAAACATAGTTATAATGCCATTTAAGACTATATTTTTTTAAACAAGCTCTCTTATTAATTTTTCTCTCATAAATTTTCAAATTATTTTTTATTGTAATAATACTTTTTAATTTGTTTTATTTATATATTTTTTTTGCACTATAAAAATTTTTTTATTTTTTATCATAAAAACTATTTACATTTAATTGATATAATTTTAAAATTTATTAAAAAAAATTTCTCATTCATAAATTTAAAACTTAATAAACTTGAATTTTTTTAGCGGGTGTTGGTTATATCCTAAATTTATAAATTTAGGCCTTAAATTAAGGAGAGTTGAAAAAATGCGTAATATTATTAGATTTTTTGATGATAATTCAAGTTTAGAAAGTGTAATCAATTCATTAATTGATTTAAATTTAGAGAATGAATTTAACAAATTATTAAATAGCTTAAGTGTACAAGCTGATGTTGAATCTAATTCTTCTATGTTATACAATAATACACAAAAGATAGATTGTGTTACTTCTGATAAAAAAGGAGGAATGCAATAATGAAATGTGCTATTTATATAAGAGTTTCAACAAATCGAGATGAACAAAAGGATTCTTTAGTTAATCAAGAAAAGTTTTTCTTAGATTATATAACTAAACATGGATATTCTTTATATAACGTTTATTCTGATGTAGCGTCAGGAACTTCAACAAAAAATAGACTGTCATTTTTAGAACTAATTGAAGATGTTAAAAATAGAAAAATTGATATCGTCCTAGCAAAGGAAATAGCCAGGTTGGGGAGAAGCGTTATAGACACTATGAAATTTTATGAACTTTGTAGAGATAATGAAGTTCATTTAATAGCTTTTAATAACGGTATTAATACCTTAAAAAATGATGTGCAATATATCTCTTTGTATAGTGCACTTGCACAAATTGAAAGTGAAAATATATCTAACCGTATTAAGATGGCACTTCACACTATAGCCGGCAGTGGTAAATTCAAAGGGTCAATTGCTCCTTATGGATACTATGTCGAAAACAAAACATTAAAAGTAAGGAATGATTATACCCCTACAATAGTAAGAAGAATATTTAAAGAATATATCTCTGGAAAAGGTGTCGATACAATAGCTCGTCATCTTACGAGAGATGGTATTCCAACTCCAGCTACACTTGCTCAAAAACGTAATGCCGGTAAGTTTTGGACTGGAAGAACCATTCAACTTATACTTTCTAACAGAAATTATTCTGGAGATTTAACACAATGTACCACTTATGTCTCTTCAATAAGAACTAAAAAGAGAAAAAAAAGAAATCCTCAAGATTTTGTAATTGTTGAAAATACTCATGAAGCTATTATATATAAAGAAGATTTTGAGTTAGTTCAAGAACTTTTAGCAAAAAGAAGTAGAAAACAAAATAATCATCGAAAAAGCACTCACCTTTTTAGTAATTTGCTTTTTTGTGCAGATTGTAAAAAAGGAATGCACTTTAAAAAAAATAGGCGTGGTTACGTATGTGGAACTTATGATAAACATGGAAAATATGCTGGGTGTACGTCTCATATAATTAGAGAAAAAGATTTGGAAGATATTATTTTAAAAGATATACAAGTTATTTTGAAGGATATAAAAATTACTTATATCGATAAAATAAATTCTAAATTTGAAAAAGAAAAACTTTCTTTAGAAAAAAACATTAATATTTATAAAAATAAAATAGAATCTTTAAAAGAAATTAAAAATAATGCACTAAAAAAACTTTGTTCTAATATTATAACTGATATAGAATATAAAAGTATAACTGGAGAAATAGATATTGAAATTTCCAATATAAATTCTAATATTGAAACTTTAGTCAAAAACTTAGATAAATTAAATTCTTTAACTAAAGATGATTTCATTAAATTAGCTAATGAACTTTCAAGCATAAAAAAACTTAACAAAGATATCTTAAATAGACTTATTAAAAGAATTGAAATAAAAGAAAATGGAGACGTGAAAATCTTTTATAGATTTTCATATCTCCATTCTACATATAAATAAGACTTATTAGTCTTTTTTTATTTTACTAACTTCGTTATAACCTCACCATGTGGTGTATTAGGGAACATATCCTTAACTCTAGTTTTTTCTATTTTATATCCTGCTTCTTCTAAAACTTTTAGGTCTGTTACTAATGTTTTAGGATTACATGAAACATAGATAATTTCTTTTGCATTAAATTTTATTACATATTCCATTGCTTTTGGATGTACTCCACTTCTTGGTGGGTCTAATATTATTATATCTGGTTTATCTTTTACAGTTTTTATTGTTTCTGCAACATCTCCAGCTATAAATGTACAATTTTCTAATCCATTTAATTTAGCATTTTCTTTTGCAGCTTCTACTGCTTCTTCTATTAATTCAATTCCTACAACTTTTTTTGCTTTTGGTGCAACTATTTGACCTATTGTTCCTGTTCCACAGTAAAGATCAAATACTACTTTGTTATCTGAATTTCCTATATATTCTCTAACTATACTATAAAGACTTTCTGCTCCTTTAGTATTAGTTTGGAAGAATGAAAATGGTGAAATTTTAAATTTTAATCCTAATAGATCTTCCATTATATAATCTCTTCCATATAAAACATTTAGTTTATAACATACTACTGCATCAGAAAATGAATCATTTTCTGTGTGTAATACTGAAACTAAAGTGCCTTTAAAATCTAATCCTTTTATAACTTCACACCATTCTGTTAAATCAAAATCTTCTTGTGTTGTAGTTACTAAATTTACTAATATTTCACCAGTATTTTCTGCTTTTCTTATTACTAAATGTCTTAAGAAACCAGTTCTTTTCATTACTCTATAATAATCTAAATTTTTATCTTTAAAGTAATCTACTGTAGCAGTTATTATTTTTCTGAAATCTTCATCTACTATTTGACAGTTGTTAACTGTTAATATTCCAAAGCTTTTACCTTTCATATGCATTCCAAGGCAAAGTTCTCCGCCTTTAAATTCATCTCCAAAAGTAAACTCCATTTTATTTCTATATTCCCATTGTTTTGAGCTTCCTGTAACACCTTCATATTCTCCTGTTGTTACTTCTGCTCCTTTAAAAAGATCTAAAACTTCTGAGCTTAAAAGCTCTAATTGTTTTTCATAAGTTAAATTTTGTGAAGAACATCCTCCACAAGGTCCAAAGTGAGGACATTTAGCTTCTATTTCATAATCAGCTTTTTCTAAAACTTCAACAAGCTTTAATTCTCTATATCCTTCTCTTCTTTTTTTAACTACACCTTTTATCTCTTGACCTGGAAATGTATTTTTTACATATATTTTTCTATCTTCAAAATGTGAAACTCCAACTGATGGGAACTCAGTTTTTTCTATTTTCACAATCATTTCTGCTGGTTTTCCTCTTCTTCTGCCCATTAAAAAGCTCCTATTCCTTACTTAATAATATTAACGTATTGCTAATATTCTTTTTCCAATTGTTCTTCCACCTTTATGTTCGAAAACTGGAACATATAAAATATTTAAAACTATATAAGCAACTAAAAACATTGGTATTGGCATTGCTATCATATAACCAAATATTCTAATTATTAACCCAAATATAACCATTACTAGTAAAGAAATTGATCCTAAAATTATTTGATCTAATATATTTGCAAAAAATCTTTTTCCGAATGAAGGATTATAATCTATTTTATCAAAATCATCTAATTCTTTATTTTCTTCTTCTGATAAATTTCTATCCTCATCCTCTATAATAATTTCCTCTTCACATTCCTTTACTAATACATCGTCTTTTTCACTAACACTTTCTTTATTAGTATCTTCAGCATTAGAAACTTCTTCTTTAACTTCTTCTACTGAGTTTTCTAATTCTTTGTTTTCATTTTCTTTGCTCATTAGATTCCTCCTATTTTAAAAGGCTATACTCCTGAGCTACTCTCCTTTTGGAATTTAAACTCTTTAGTAGTTAGTGTATAAACTATATAATCTTTACTAACTGCAAGTTCTTCGTGAAGACCATTAACTGAATCTTCGATAACTCCTTCAGGCTTGTCGCTCTTGATTATATCCATTATTTTTTTATTTAACTCTGAGTAATCTCTATTTGGCTCTTCTGTAAGTATAGCTGCATATTTAGCTAATGAAGTATCCCCTAAATTAAAGTTTCCTTCTTTTATAGCTTTTTCACCATTAAACTTTAATGATTCCTTAAGCATAAACTTTCCACCTTCTTGAGATTTCCCTAAATATTGAGTTGAAAACTGCATACTTTCTAATTTATTTTCCTCTGGATTTTTATTATCTAAATAAACAGATTTAACATTAGCAGTTAACCCATCTACATCTTCTACTTTTTCTTCATTCTTATAATCTAATCCAAATTCTTTACTTAAATCTTCTACTTTTGTAGTTAATTTAGCACTTTCATCTTTAAATGAATTATAAGTATACTCTTTTGAGGCCCAAGCTCCTTGTAAATTTTTCGTTTTTGCATTATCTCCAACACTTCTTGAATTTTCTATATTATTAACTGAATTATTACTATCTTCTTTTTTTTCTCCACAAGCTACTAATGATACAGCAAGTGTTGCAGCAATTATTACTCCTATTATTTTTTTAGACATTTTCAATTCCCCCTAAAAAATTGTTCACATATTAACACAAAAGTTAACATATTATTTTACATTATAACATCCAAACTAATTTTTTAAAAGGTTTCTTAATGTATTATACAATATACTGATTTTTAAATTATAATATTTTAATTAATATTTTAATTTATTGTGTATTTATTTAACTATTATATTATAATTTCCTTTTTTAACACATCTTCCAATAATCCAAGCTTCTATATTCTTTTCTTTAAATTCATTCATTATATTTAAGCCTTCTTTTTCATTACATGAAACTAAAAGTCCTCCTGATGTTTGAGGATCAAAAAGAATATCTTCAAGCCACGGTTCTACATTTTCTAGATTGTATTTTCCTTTTATATATTCTCTATTTTGATGTGCACCTACTGGTGTTAAACCCATATTTGCATATTCTTTTGCTTCTTTTATATATGGAATACATTCTTTATAAATTTCATAACTCATATCTGAACCTTCTGCCATTTCATTTAAATGTCCCATAAGTCCAAATCCAGTTATATCTGTACATGCAGTTAAATTATATTTTCTAACTACTTCTCCTGCATATTTATTTAAAAGAGCCATCCACTTTATCCCTTCTTCCATAGCTTCTTTTGAAGCTATTTCACCTTTTCCAGCTGTATTTATTATTCCTGTTCCAAGTGGTTTAGTTAAAATAAGTACATCATCTTCTTTTGAACCACAATTTTTAAGTATTTTATCAGGATGAACTGTTCCTGAAACTGAAAGACCATATTTAGGTTCATCATCTTGAACCGAATGCCCTCCAATTACTACAGCTCCAGCTTCTAAAACTTTATCTGCTCCGCCTCTTAATATTTCTCCTAAAATTTTTTTATCTAAGCAATTTGGAAAACATACAATATTTAATGCTACCTTTGGATCTCCTCCCATAGCATAAACATCACTTAAAGAATTTGCTGCTGCAATTTGACCAAAAGTATATGGATCATCAACTACAGGTGTAAAGAAATCTAAAGTTTGTATAAGTGCAATGTCATCACTTAATTTATATACTGCTCCATCATCTGAAGTATCTATTCCTACTAATAAATTTTCATCATTCATCTTTGGAATGCTTTGTAATATGTTTGAAAGAGCACCCGGCTCTATTTTAGCTGCTCAACCAGCTGTTTTAGCATAATTAGTTAATTTTATCATAATTGGCCACCAGCCTTTCTAAAATTTATATACATATTGTACAACATACTATTAAAATATCAAAATTTCTTATTTTTATATAAATTATTCACTTTTAATCTAAAGTTTATCCATATTTATATAATTTTTGTTAAAAATATGTTAATATATTTCTGTAATATTTTTTATCAAAGGAGATTTTATGAAAAAACTAAAATATTTTTATAATTATTTTATAACCCTTAGCTTCATATTTTTGTTAGGTTTACTTATACCATCTATAACTACATATGCTAAAGAAACTAAAGCTCCATCAATAATTGCAGATTCAGCAGTAATTATAGATGCTGACACAGGTCAAATAATCTATTCTAAAAATGCTGATAAAAAATATTTCCCTGCATCTACTACAAAAGTTATGACTGCACTTGTTGTTTTAGAAAATTCAAATCTTCATGATATTGTAAAGATAGGTAAAAATCCTCCTTTTGCTGAAGGAAGCTCTATTGGTTTAAAAGAAGGTGAGGAATTTTCTGTTGAAACACTTTTAACTGGATTATTACTTGAATCTGGTAATGATTGTGCTGAAGCTTTAGCAGAACATATTGCAGGTAGTACTGAAAATTTTGCCAAGCTTATGAATAAAAAGGCTGAAGAAATTGGCTGTAAAAATACTGTATTTAAAAATCCAAGTGGATTACCTAATCCTGATCATGTAACCACAGCTTATGATTTATCTCTTATATTGAGAGAAGCTATAAAATATGATGACTTCGTAAGAATTTCTAGTATATTAACTAAAAAGCTTCCCCCAAGTAATTTAGATAAATTTGAGAGATATGTAAATAATCATAATTATCTTATAAATAAAGCATCAAAATATTATTATAAATATGCTATAGCTGGAAAAACTGGTTATACTGATGTTGCTAGACATACTTTCACTATTGCAGCTAAAAAAGATGGACGTACTTTAGTTGGATCTTTCCTAAAAGCTGAAGATAAAAATAAAAATTTTGAAGATATAGCAAAACTTTTAGATTACAGTTTTGATAACTCTGAAAATATAAAAATATATTCAAAAGGTGATGTTGTTGAAGAAATTAAATTAACTAATTCTAATAGCCTTCCTTTGGTTTTAGAAAATGATTTTACATATACTAAACTTAAAGATGGAAATGAAGAATTATCACCTAAATTAAAATTTGATTTACCTAACAATATAAAAACTAAATCCTTAACTAAAGGAGAAGTTATAACTACTGCCTCTGTTCTTGTAAATGGCACAGAAATAGGAAAAGTTAATATTTTAAGTGGAAAAAATAGAATTTATAATCCATCAGTAGCTTTACAAGAATTCTTTTTAAACAATCCTGTTTTATCTATAGGCATAGTTATATTCATCTTAATAGTTATATTAATAATAATTAGAATTGTTGTTATTAAAAGAAAAAATATGCTTAGAAAAAAAATATGGAGAGAATTGACTAATAAAAAAAAGAAAAGTATTTTTAAACGCTAAAATTATATTTAAATATATAATTAACACTCCTTAAATAAAGACTGTATTTTAATTTTATTATAAAAACAGTCTTTTTATTTTTTATAATTAATTTCTAAAAAATCGTTATAAAATAAATAAGGAAAGTTATCTTTATATAACTTTCCTTATCACTTTAATATTAAATTATTTATTTTAATTTATCTATTAATTCTTTTATATCTTCAGGAAGTTCTGCTTTTAAACTTAAAAGTTTTCTTTCCTGAGGCTCTAAAAACTCTAAGCTATAAGCATGTAATGCTTGCCTTTCAATAAGATCTTTTTCATTATCTCCATCACCATATAAAAAGTCTCCATATATAGGATGACCTAAATGTGCCATATGAACTCTTATTTGATGTGTTCTACCAGTTTCTAAAGTACATTCTACTAAGTCAGCATCTTTTAAGCTTTCTACAACTTTGTAATGAGTTATACTTCTTTGTCCTTTTTCATCTACAACTCTTCTTATTGAAAATACTCCTTCTTCCTCTTCTGGTACTCTATAAATTGGTACATCTACTGTTCCTGATTTTTCTTTTAAATGACCATGAACAACTGTTAAGTATTTTTTAGTAACTTCATTTTTTTGCATTTCATTTGAAAGAAACATATGAGCAAATTGATTCTTTGCTATTATTACAAGACCAGAAGTATTCATATCAAGTCTATTTGCAAGTCTAACTATACATTCTTGATTTGTATTTTTAAAATGATTCATTACACCATTAGCAAGAGTTCCTGATTGATATCTTTTAGTTGGGTGAACCACCATAAAAGGCTTTTTATTTACTACTAATAAATTACTATCCTCATAAACTACTTCTATATCTATATCTTCTGGTGCTATATCTTGAGTTTCTTTTCTATTTAAAATAACTTTTATATTATCACCTTTTTTTATTTTAAAATTCATTTTAACCCATTCATCATTAACAAGTATCTTTTTATCTAAAGCTGATTTTCTTATTAATCTTGAGGATAGTTCCATTTCTTCTTTTAAAAACTCTCTTATTTTACATCCATCATATTTTTCATCTACTATTCTCTCTAAGGTGCTCATAATTTCCTCCTTTGTCTTATAATCTTTACTCAGAATCTAATCCTAATACTATAACTAAATCATATTTTGAGTATTCAGAATCCGATTTCATAGTCTTATATTCATCTATTCCTACTAATTCTGGTTTTACTATTTTTTCTACTTCTTTATTTTTAACCATCGCATAACTTTTCTTTGCAGTTTCATTTTCTATAGTACCTATATCTATTGATTTAAATCCTTCTCTATCTAAAGTGCTTTTATATCTAGCAGCAAGTCCTGTAATATTTGTACTATTTAAAATCATTACAGAAACCTCACCTTTTCCAGACTTTTTAATTGCAGATGTAGTTCCATCCTTTAAGCTTTGAATAAGATTTTTATTTTTTTCTTTATCAAATATAAAGTATGATTGACCACCTATCATTTCTGGTGTTCCTTTTACTGTAAGCATTTTAAAGTTTTCAGATTTAACTGTCATAAGCTTTAATGCATATTTAGCCATAGTTGACCCTGGCATATTTGTGCTTACATTCTTTTCTATAGATTTTAAAATACTTGGTAATCTAAATACTATAGTTGGATTAGTACATTTTTTAACTACAGCTTCCATAAACTCATGTTGATTTTCTATTCTTCCTAAGTCTCCCATAGCTAAACCAGTACCATCATTATTTTTTCTCCATCTAAAAAATTCTTCAGCCTTTTTACCATTTAAATGCTCAGTAGTTCCTTTTTTAAATTTAATTCTTAAATTTTGACTTTTATCTGTATAATCCATATTATGCTTTATATTAACTGTAACTCCACCTATCGCATCTATAAAATCTCTAAAGGCATTATAGTTTATATTAGCTACATAATTTATATCTATATCTAAAAGTTTTTCAACTTGATTTACAATTTCTTTTTCTCCCCCAACAGGATAAGCAGCATTTATCTTCCATGTTCGCCCTTTAATATCAATCATTGTATCTCTTGGAATTGAAACAACTCTTACTTCTTTACTTTTAGGGTTAAAATTTAAAACCATTATAGTATCTGTTCTCTTTGCAGAGCTGTCCTTTGGATCTTTTATATTTCCTACATCCATACCAAGTAAAAGAATATTTACAGTACTATTCATTGATACTACTTTTGGCTCTATCATTCCTGAATTAGATATTTTAGATACAGTATTCCATATATTAAAACCTGTAAAAAGTACTGCAAAAACTAAAATAGCAGCTATTAACTGAATAATCTTTTTTATACTAACTCTTTTTTTCTTTTTATTCTTCTTACAGTTATTTTTTTCAATTCTACTTTCTTTTCTTTTAAATCCTTCTCTTTTTGAATCTTTTTTATTAGATTCTATTCTTCTAATTTTCTCTCTTCTTATATTAGAACTATTATTTTTATTACTATTTCTATTTTCATAGTTATTTTCTAAGTTTAACTCTTCATTTTGATCTCTTAAACTTTCTCTGTAAAGTCTTCTTTGCCTTTGTATTTCTCTTTGAATAATTTCTTCTTCTGTAAGATTTCCTTCAACTCTTCTTCTAGGATCATTTAAAGGAATACTCCTTTTTCCTCTTCTTACATTTTCATTTCTACTATTTATTCTTTTACGAATTCTTATTTGTTCTTCTCTAGTTAGCCTTTTTTCTGGCCTATTATTTCCCCTATTGTTATTTTCTATCCCCATTTATTCACCCCATATTTATACTAGTTTAAAATTTACTTTTTTAATAAATAATTTCTAGCTTTAACTGTATTCTCATCAATCATAGCATTCTTAATTAATAAATATTTTATAGTATGATTCATTCCTAAAAGAACCCCTTCATCTAGGTTTTCTAAAACTTTTTCTCTTAATTCTTCTACTCCATCATAATTTCTTGATGGTTCAATCATATCTGCTATATATATTATTTTGTCAAGAACACTCATATCCTCTTTACCAGTTGTATGCCATCTTATGGCACTTAAAATATATTCATCTGTTATGTTGAATTTTTCTTTTGCTATTATTGGAGCTAAAATTCCATGCCATAATTCCTCTGTGTTTTTCTCACTTAATGTGAGTTTTATATCATATTTTTCTATAAGTTTTTTCATATCTTCTTTATTCATATTTTTACAAACATCATGAAGTAATGCAGCCATTTCAGCTTTTTCTAAATCTTCTCCATTCAATTGTGCCAATTTTTTAGCTGTTGATACTACTCCTAAGGTATGTATAAACCTTTTATCTTTTAAATTTTCTTTTAGATAATCATAGATTTTTTCTTTTTCCAATTTTATACACCTCTCTCTATTTATAAAGCTTCTCTCTCTTTATTATGTCTAAAACTGAATTTGGTAAGAAAAATTTAACATTTCTACCTAATCTAATTCTTTCTCTAATATCTGTTGAAGATATATCTAAATCCTTTAAATTCAAAAATATAATATTTGTTTTATATTTTTTTTCTATATATTCTTTTTGCTCTTTTAAAGTTTCATAAGTAAATCCCGGTCTACTAAAAACAACAAAATTTGAAACCTTAAATATTTCTTTTATGTTCTTCCATTTTTCTAAATCCATAAGACAGTCAGCACCTGTAATAAAAAATAACTCTACATCTTCCTGTTTAAAAGCTTGTAGAGTTTCATAAGTAAAACTTAGTCCATTTTTTTTAATTTCATAGTCTGAAACTGTGAATCCTTCAAAATCCTTTATTCCTTCGCTAACCATTTCATACCTAATGGAAGCCTCACTCACTTTTTTTAAACTTTTATGTGGTGGGTTTCCATTTGGCATAAATATTATTTTATCTAGCCCTAATGAAGCTTTTGCTTCATCTGCTATATAAAGGTGAGCAAAGTGAATAGGATCAAAGGTTCCACCAATAATCCCATACTTTTTCATACTACTTGCTTGGTATTTCTATTTTAGGTTTCTTATGTGATTTTTTATAAAGAACTATTTTATTACCAATTGCTTGTATTCCTTCTGCCCTAACTTCTCTACATATAAGATCTGAAGCTTCTCTTGTATCTAATCCACTATTTTCTAAAACTTTTATTTTTATAAGTTCTCTAGCTTCTAGTGCATCACTAACTTGCTTTAAGAAGTTTTCTTCTATACCATTTTTTCCAATTTGAAATATTGGATCTATTCCATGAGCTAACTTTCTTAAGTATGCTCTTTCTTTTCCTTTTAGCATCTAAATCTCTCCTATAATAAGTATTCAAATTCAAAGTCATTAAGATTTACCATGTCACCATCTTTAATTCCTAATTCTCTTAACTCACTAAATATTCCTTTGTTTGTAAGAACTTTATGGAAATATCTTAATGAATCAGCGTCATGTACATTAACAGCACTTAAAAGTCTGTCTACGAAACTTCCTTCAACAAAGTAAGTATCGAATTCTTCACCTTTTTCAACTCTGATTTCATAAGTGAATCTCTTTTCTTCTGGGATATATCTTTCTTCATCAGAAATTTCTAGTCCAGTTATTGGAATATCTTTAAGCATTCTAGCTGCTTCTTTAATTACTGCATCAACATTATCTCTTGTTGCTGCTGACATTTTAAATACTGTGTTATATCCTAATTCATTAACTTTTTTCTTGAAATCTTCAAAAACTTCTTCATCATATAAAAGATCTGCTTTATTCGCTACAACTATTTGAGGTCTATCAACTAATTTAACAGCATATTTTTTAAGCTCTTCATTTATTTTAACGAAATCTTCAAATGGATCTCTTCCTTCTAATCCTGATATATCTACAACATGTATAAGAAGTCTTGTTCTTTCAATATGTCTTAAGAATTCAAGTCCAAGCCCTACACCTTCACTTGCTCCTTCTATTATACCTGGGATATCTGCCATAACAAATGGTTCAACACCCTCTGCTGCAACAACACCTAAGTTTGGTTTAAGAGTTGTAAAGTGATAGTTTGCTATCTTTGGCTTAGCTTTTGTTGTCATTGATAAGAATGTTGATTTACCTACATTTGGGAACCCTAAAAGACCAACATCAGCTAAAAGCTTTAATTCAAGAACTATATTTAATTCTTCTCCTGGCATTCCTGGTTCTGCAAAATGTGGTGCCTGTCTTGTAGGTGTACAGAATTTACAATTTCCTTTACCACCTTTTCCACCTCTAAGTAAAACAAATTCATCATCTTTTTCTGAAAGGTCACAAATTATTTTATTACTTTCAGCTTCTCTAACTATAGTTCCCATAGGTACCATAATTACTAAATCTTTTCCATCTTTTCCGTAGCATTTTGATTCTCCACCATTTTCTCCTACTTCAGCTACGAATTTTCTCTTGTATTTAAAATCCATAAGAGTTGTGATTCCAGTGTCAACTTTTAATATAATGCTTCCACCTTTTCCACCATCTCCACCATCTGGTCCTCCTAGTGGAACGTATTTTTCTCTTCTAAATGAAACCGCTCCGTCTCCACCTTTACCAGATTTTACGAATACTTTGGCCTTATCTATAAACATATACTCACCTTTCCTTATGTAAAATCTTTATATTTTTATTATTCCTTATATCCTAATATTCAAACTATGTAAAAGTTGTATTTTCTTAATTATAGCAATAATATTAGGTTTTAGATACAAAGAAACGGTAATTTATTTTTTCATATTTAAAAAGCACCCAAATTTAGGGTGCTTTCTATATTCAAATAAAATTATTCAGCTATTTCTACTGCAACAGGATAAACAGAAGCTTTCTTCTTGTCTCTTCCCATTCTTTCGAATTTAACTACTCCATCAATTTTAGCAAATAGAGTATCATCCTTACCCTTTCCAACATTGTTTCCTGGGTGGATTTTAGTTCCTCTTTGTCTTACTATGATGTTTCCAGCAAGTACGAATTCTCCGTCAGCTGATTTAACTCCTAGTCTTTTTGACTCAGAATCTCTACCGTTCTTTGAGCTACCTACCCCTTTTTTGTGGGCAAATAATTGAAGGTTCATTACTAACATATTTACACCTCCTCTGTTTTAATATTTATATATTCTCTACGTCTTGTTGTTCCTATTGATTCATCTAAACCTAAAATAACACTATCTAAGCTAAGCTTAAAAGTTTTAAGTAAAACTTGTGCTTTTTCAAGTTCTTCTTTCGAAAAATCTCTAAGGTCTAGACTTAGGTATCCATCGCCAATCTCATAAGTACAGTTAAGTTCTAAAACATTATCTAGTCCTATGATTACGCTTTGTGATAAAACTGAAACTGAGTTGCAAATCATATCAAAAGCTTCGCCTACTAAAAGTTCATTACTATTAAAGTCACGTCCTTCTGGCATAGCATGATTGTCAATTTTAAAACCTAATATGTTTTCGTTGTTTGAATAAATCTCTACATTAACCATAGATTAAGCTTCGATCTTTTCTACAACTATTTTAGTGTAAGGTTGTCTGTGTCCAGCTTTTCTTCTATAATCCTTTTTAGGTTTATATTTGAATACTGTAACCTTTTTAGCTTTACCTTGTGATAAAACTTTAGCTACAACTTTAGCACCTTCTACTACTGGAGTTCCAACTTTTAAAGTTTCTCCACCAACAGCTAATACTTCAGTTAATTCTACAACTGAATCTACTTCAGCGTCTAATTTTTCAACGAATAATACATCGCCCTCTTGAACTCTGTATTGTTTTCCACCTGTTTTTACTACTGCGTACATTAAAACACCTCCTCATAACGGTCTCGCCACTACAGGTACAAAGATTTAACTTTGTTTTATTTAAAACCCTATTGTGAGCGGTTTACTAAATCATATTATCATAAACTACATTTTTTGTAAAGAATATTCCTAACATTTTTCTACACCTTTAATAAGGTAATTTTTGAGATTCTCTTTTTGATTTAAAAATATTATTGGTTCTACTTTAAAACCATCTATTCCATCAACATAATTTAAATATATTTCTTTATCTAATCCATCTATATTTTTTAAGAATTTAACTATATCTCCTGATACTCTTTCTTTATATGTTGAATCTATCTCTATATAAAAACTATTTATAGTATTTTCTTCTAGAGACCTTAATATTTCATTTTTAATTAATTGCTCTACGTATGAAAGTCTTAAAACTTTCCCTTGACCATTACATTGACTACATTTTTCTTCTATGCTGTCATATATGCTTTTTCCTCTTCTCTTTCTTGAAATTTGGACTAAGTCAAGCTCTGTAAATGGGAAAATCTTTGAATTCCCACCATCTTTGCTTAAAGAATTTTTAAACTCTTTCATTACTTTATATCTATCATTTTTATCTCTTAAGTCTATAAAGTCTATTACTATTATTCCACTTAAGTTTCTAAGCATTATTTGTTTTCCAATTTCTCTTGCAGCTTCTATATTAGTTGTTAATACTGTTTTTTGAAGATTCTTTTCTTTTATATTCTTACCACTATTAACATCTATTACATACATAGCTTCAGTTTTTTCTATAACTATATTTCCACCACATTGAAGAGTTATTTTATTGTGTCTTAATTTCAAGATTTCTTTTTCAATATCTAAATAATCAAAAAGTGTTCTGAGCCCATCATATTTAACTATTTCTATATTTTCCTCTTTATCTAAGAATCCTTTTATAAACTCCTCATCATTTGAATTATTTACATATATTCTTAAATTATCTTTTGCAATATTATCTATAAGAACTTTGCTAAGAGCTGCTTTTTTTCCAAATACTCTTTCACAAACATTACTATAATTAAGTTTTCTTAAAAGCTCATTATAAATATCTTTTATTCTATTTACTTCGTTTTTAAGTAGTTCTATAGGTACATTAGCTCCTTCAGTTCTTATAGTTATTGAAACATCTTCTATCTCTTCTAATTCTGCTAATATAAGTTTTTTCTTAACATCATCATTTATTCTTTTTGAAAAATTTATTCCTGTCTTTCCTTTAGATAAAACAATATATTTCCCTGGAATACTAACTTTATGAGTAACTTTTGCACCTTTTTCTCCTAAAGGCTCTTTTAAAACTTCTACTAAAAGCTCATCACCTTTTTTTATGTTTATACTCTTTAGCTCTTCACTATAATACATGTAGCCTTCTTTTTCTAATCCCATATCTAAAAATATAGAATTAATTCCTGGAACTATATTTTTAACTCTAGCTTTATAAATTTCTCCAACTGTAGGATCAGTTGTTTTTTCTTCTATAAAGCATTCTTCTATAATTCCATTTTCTCTTACAGCTACTCTTAAAAGATTTTCACTTCTTTCAATACAAATATCTCTCATTATTCCACATCCTATATACATTCACATAAAGGTACTAAATTACCTTCTTTTAAGAAATACATTTCTTCTCTTTTTATATCAACAAATTCGTCTTCTAAAACATTTGTTGTATTTTTCTTTATTAAATCCACAAAAAGATCAGCTGATAAATGTTCTCTACTTCCTGCACTTATAAGAATATTAAATATAGCAGAATCATCTTTAGTCCAATATTTAATTTCTTTAACCATTGGTCTTATATTTACTTCTTTTTCTGCTCTTTTTGATCTCTTAACCATAATCCACTCTTCTTTATTCATAAGAGTTTCCATTTCTTTTTCAAAATTATCTAAACTTGAATATTTAATCTTTATTATATATCTAGCTCCATCTATTAATGCCATAGCTTGTGGAAATTTCTTTTCATTATGATTTGGCTCTGGAATTAATACTGCATTTAAAAATCTTACTCCACGAGCTGAATTTTCATTTAATTTTTGTAGCATTTCTGAAATTTCTACTTCTTCATCAAATTCTGCATCCATATATTCACCATCTGAATAAACTCCAACTGATAAAGGTTGTGCAATTGCTGTTGCCATATGAGGATTAAATCCCTTTGAATAGTGAATAGGTAATCCTGATCTTCTAATTGATCTTTGGATAGTTCTTAAAAGATCTAAGTGAGATATAAATTTTATATCAGCTTCTTTTGTATATTTAATTAGATAACGCACCTTCAAAACACTCCCCTTCTTTAAAGTTTACGTTAACTCCACATCCTGTACATCCTTTTCTACAGTTTTGTGTAAGTTCTGCTCTCTTAGCTTTTTCATTTTCATTTTCTAAATATTTTCTTGTAACACCTATATTTATGAAATCCCAAGGTAATATTTCATCATAAGTTCTTTCTCTAAATGCATAGAAATCTCCATCTACTCCGCATTCTTCTAAAGCTTCCATCCAAGTGTCAAATTTGAAATATTCATTCCATCCATCAAATTTACATCCTTTTTCAAATGCTTTTATAAGAACATCACAAAGCTTTCTATCTCCTCTTGCAAATACAGCTTCTAAATAAGAAGTTGTTTGTTCATGATAGTTATATACTACTGCTGGTGATTTTAATGAATATTTAACAGCTTTAATTTTTTCAATAACTTCTTCTTTTCTCTCCATTGGTGCCCATTGGAATGGAGTAAAAGGTTTTGGAACAAGTATTGACGTACTTACTGTAACTCTTAATCCTTTATTTCTAACATTTTTAGGAACTTCAAAATATTTATCAACAATTTTTCCAGCTAAATCTCCAATTGCTGCACAATCTTCTCTAGTTTCATAAGGTAATCCTATGATAAAGTAAAGCTTAAGTCTGCTCCATCCTGCTTCAAAAGCACTTTTAGAAGCTTCTAAAATCTTTTCTTCTGTTAACCCTTTATTAATTATGTCTCTCATTCTTTGAGAACCTGCTTCTGGAGCAAAAGTTAGTCCTGATTTTCTTACCTTTTGAATTTCTTTTATTAAATCAACTGAAAAAGCATCTACTCTAATTGAAGGAAGTGCAACTCCAACTTTGTTACATTCATGTTCTTCAATTAAATCATTTATAAGATTTTGAATATCTGAATAATCACAAGTACTTAATGATGCAAGTGAAATTTCTTGATATCCAGTAGCTTTAACCATTTCTCTAGCCTGTTTAACAAGTGTATCTCTTGTTTTTTCTCTAACTGGTCTATAAATCATTCCAGCTTGACAAAATCTACATCCATTTGTACATCCTCTGAAAGTTTCAAGAACTATTCTATCGTGAACAATCTCACTATAAGGAACTACCATATCTACTGGGAATTCTACTTTATCAAAATTGTTTATAATTCTTTTCTTAACTTCTTTTGGTACATCATCATATTTAGGCTTAAACTCTTTTATTGTTCCATCTTCATTGTAAGAAACATCATATAATGAAGGAACATATATTCCTTGAATTTTTGATATTTCTCTTAAGAAACCTTTTTTATCATTTTTACCTTTATATTTTTTGTAGACTTCTAGTACATCATCCATCATCTCTTCACCTTCTCCTAATTGGAAAAAGTCTATAATATCATAAAGAGGTTCTGGATTATATGCACAAGGTCCTCCTGCCATAACTATAGGTTCATCTTCTCTTCTTTCTGAAGCTCTAATAGTTATACCTGACATATCTAGCATATTTAAAATGTTTGTATAACTCATCTCATATTGAAGAGTAAATCCTAACATATCAAATTCTTTTAAAGGTGTTTTTGTTTCTAGTGAATAAAGTGAAATATTATTTTTTCTTAATTGTTCTTCCATATCTGGCCATGGAGCAAATACTCTTTCACAATATGTTTCTTTTCTAGTATTTATAGTATGATAAAGTATTCTTGTTCCTAAGTGAGACATTCCTACTTCATAAACATCTGGGAAACAAAAAGCAAATCTTAAATCTATATCTTTTAAATCTTTAACTATTTCATTTAGTTCTCCACCTACATATCTTGATGGCTTTTCAACCTTACATAAGATACTATCAGAAATTCTATTCATCAAACATATCCTCCTAAATTTCATAAGTGTTTATCCTATACATATTTATTTATTCTAGCACAAAAATATTTTTTCTTCTATAAATTCTCCTTAAATAAGACTATATTATAAAAAATTAAATTGTGATAAATTTAGAAGTTTTATCAAATCCTAACTAAATTAAAAATAATAATAAAAAAATTAAGCCCTCAAAAAAATTCTAATTATAAATATTTATATAAAAAGAAAATTTTTTAAAGCTTAATTTTTTAATCTTTTTTTTCTATATTATCTATACATTTTATATCTAAATATTCTTTTAATGATATATTTCCATAAAGCTTTAATCCTTCTATAATTTCATTTTCATATAGTATTTCTATAACTTTAAGTTCATCATCTAAGATATAAAATATATTATATTTATTTTTATCTATTATTCTGAGCATATTTAATAAAGTATTATTGTAAGATACTGATATACTTCTATTTTCTATATACTCATAGTTCTCTATTAATCTAATTTTTTTAAATATATTGCTCATCATTATATAAATTGTAGATTTTTTTTCAACATATGCTGAATATATAATAAGTCCACTAATTAAGATTAAACTTACATTAATCTTATGTATTGTAATCCCGTACGCAAAAACAAGTATCAATATTCCTGAGAGAGTATAACTTATTATACACATTATTTTTTTAGCAATTCTATAAGTAAAACTTTTCGATAGCATTATTTCAAGTATTCTTGCCCCATCTAATGGATAAGCAGGTATCATATTAAAAATAAATAACCCTAAATTTATTCTTCCTATTAATAACAATAAATCACTTTCTATTATTTCGCTAAAACAATAACAAATTAAAAATATACAAAGATTAATTATAGGCCCTATCAAATAAAGGTTTAATCTCTGAAAATCCTTTAAATCTCCTACATCATCTAATTCTACATTTGCGCCAGTTATGGAAATATTAAATTTATACAGCTTACATCCATAAAAATATCCTACTATTACATGTCCTATTTCATGTAATAGTATAGAAACTACACTTATAATAAAGCTTTTTCCTAGGCTCATTATAATAATTAATAATATAGTTTCAAGTAATAAGAATTTATTGGATTTCTTCATTTACACCTCGACTTAATTCTTGTTATTGCTTTAATGTATTTATTTTTCTATTTATTTTATCTAATATTTCTTCTAAATTAAAGTCTATTGAATTATTTTTAAAATAATAATCCTCACTTAAAACAGCTTTTACAGAATAAAATACATTATTAAGTTCTTTTCTTTCTGAAAATTTAAGTGAATATACAATTCCGCCTAGAAAAATTATACTTATAGTTTGTATAGCAAATATTTGTATTATTCCATGTGTCCATTTTTTTCTTTTTGATCTAGTATAATTTCTACTATACCTATTAGAGTAAGAAGTAGAATAACCATAATTTCTACCACCATTTAAGTTACTACCTTTTATACCTCTATAGTATTCTGCATATTCTTTTCCATAATAACTCACCTATCTCACCTCCTATTCTTTATTTATTATATTTATGCTTATATACATTTATGAAAACTAAAATACTTCAAATTTTTATAAAAAAAGAGATGTAAATTAATATTTACATCTCTTTTATATTAAAACCTTATTTTCTTTCTTCTCATTCCAATATTTAAAACTAATCCTATAGTCATTACTATAGATAGCATTGAACTTCCTCCATAACTTATTAAAGGAAGTGTTATACCAGTAATTGGCATAAGCCCTATTGTCATACCTATATTCTGGAATATAGCAAACAAGAAATAAGCAACTATCCCTATACATATTACGGATCCAAAGGTATCCTTCGCGGTCCTCGCTATATTTATCATCCGAGTTATTGCTATTCCATAAACTATCAATAATAATACTACTCCTATAAATCCCCATTGTTCTGCTATTGCAGCAAATATAAAGTCTGTTTGTACTTCAGGAACATGTTGTGCTGCATAACCACTTGTTCCATCATTATATAAAGAAGGTCTATCTCCAACAACTCCTCCTGATCCAATACTAATTAAAGATTGACTCAAGTGATATCCTGTTGTAGTTGCATTAGCTTCTGGATGTAAGAATGATGTTATTCTGGCTTTTTGATAATCTTGAATAAGCCCAACATTCCAAACTATTGCTACAACAACTATAAGAGCAGCAAATCCTCCAATAAAAATACGTCTATCAAGACCAGCAACAAAGAATATTCCTAAAACTATAAAGAAACATACCATTGTCATACCCATATCTGGTTGTATAATAATGAATATCATAGGAATACCAGCATATATACTAAGCTTAACTAAGTTTTTAAAGTTATTTATATCATTATCCATTTCTTCTAGCATTTTGCCAAGCATCATTATCATTGCAACCTTCGCTATTTCCGATGGCTGTAATGATATTGGTCCAAATTTTAACCATCCTCTGGCACCATTTACTACAGTCCCTGCAAACCTAGTTATTAGTAATAGAACTATAGATGCCCAATAAAAAACTGGAACATAATTGTAAAATACTCTATAGTCTATAGAAATAAAAATATATAAAGCTACTAAAGAAATAATCATCCATATAAATTGTTTTTTTGCATATAGAAAACCATAATCACCTTTAGTACATAAATATATATTAAGTATTCCAAATAAAATTAAAACTATTGTTGAAATTAAAAGTAATTTATCAATATCTCTTATTTTTTTGAAATCTAATCTGTGTTTACTGCCTCCACCATTGTCAAACAATAAATCTTTCCTAAGCAAATCCCCACCTCCTGAAAAGTTCATTACTCATTTTGTAACACTGTCTATTATATATCATTATTTGTCTATTCTCTATAAAAAACACTATGACATTAAAAAAAATAATAAAATTTTAATAAACACTTAAATAAAAATAAGGTTGTGAATAAAAGTTTTTCTTATCATAGCAAACTTTTACACAACCTCATACATCTTATTGACCTCTTATATTTCTTATTGGAATATTTGCAATTAATGAAGATGGAGCATCTCCTTCTTCAATTTCACTCTTACTAACTGAAATTTCTACATCATCTACTTGTATTTCTATATATTTAGTAATTACTTGGAGTATCTCTGTTCTAATCTTTTCTAAAGTTTCTTCTGGTAAATCTCCTCTGTCGTGAATAAGTATAAGCTTCAACCTATCTTTTGCAATTTCTTTCGGCTTTTGCTTGCCAAAGTTACTAAAAAATCCCATTTCCCAAGGCCCCCTATTTACGTTTAAAAAGTTTCATTATAGTACCAAAGAATCCTGTGCTTTCCTCTGTAAACTCCATTATTGGAATATTTTCACCTGTAATTCTTTTAGCTATGTTTTTAAATGCCATACCTGTTTTAGATTGCTCGTCCAAAACTATTGGTTCTCCTTTATTAGTAGAAACTGATACTCTCTTATCATCTGGCACAACTCCTAAAAGCTCTACTGATAATACTTCTATTATATCATTTACTCCTAACATATCTCCTCTCTGAGCCATTTCATAATTTAATCTATTTACTATTACTGAATGGTCACAGATTCCTTTTGCATCTAATTTTCCAATTACTCTATCAGCATCTCTTATAGATGTTATTTCAGGATTTACAACTACAATTGCTCTATCTGCTCCAATAGCTGCATTTTCAAATCCTCTTTCTATTCCAGCTGGTGAGTCAATTAAAACATAATCGAACTCTTCTTTAAGTTCTTTTATTATCTTAAGCATATCATTAGTTTTTATATCATCTTTATCTTTAGATTGAGCTGTTGGTAAAAGATGTAGGTTAGGAAATCTCTTATCCTTTATTAAAGCTTGTTTTAATCTACATCTGTTTTCTATTACATCAATTATTGTATATACTATTCTATTTTCTAGTCCCATTAATACATCTAGGTTTCTTAATCCGGTGTCTCCATCAACAACTACAACTTTCTTTCCAATTGAAGCTAAAGCTGTTCCTAAGTTAGCAGTTGTTGTAGTTTTTCCGACTCCACCTTTACCTGATGTAATTACTATAGATACTCCCATGTTATTAAATCCCTCCACTAATAAATATATTTATTTGCTAAATATGGCTCTACTGTTATCATGCCATCTTTTATCTTTGCTACTTCTGGATATGTAGGTTTTTCAGAGTCTGGGGACATAGCTATTCTATTAGCTATTTTTAATATTTCTGGTTGTAATGAAAATGCTGCTATTATTGCTTTATCATTTCCATTAGAACCTGCAAAAACTGTTCCTTTAATGCTTCCAAGCACTATGATATTTCCAGTAGCTTTTACTTCAGAACCACTATTTATATCACCTATAATGACAATATTACCATTATAACTTATACATTGTCCGCCTCTTACTGTTTTTCTTAAAAATTTAGTTTTCCCTTCATATATTCCAGAGAATATTTTGTTATTTTCTATTTCATTATTCTTTTCTTCTTTTGCATTTAAAATAATTTCGCTTATTCCAATTTTTTCTTTAAGATTCTCTTGTAGATGAATCAAATCCTTCTCAGTAATCATATTAAGATCAATTGTTATAGCTAATGAAATGCCCTTATAAAACTTTTTCCCTTTAGAAAGTCTTCCTATAAGATCATTAAACATTTCACTATAATCTGGATATCCATTCATATCAATTTCTGCAACAAGTCCTCTTCCATTTCCTTTTATTATAATTCCATCTTGCACAACGATACCTCCAAAGAAAGCTATACAATACACTTTAATATGTATTCTACAAAATTTTGTAAAAACCTTTATTTTAAATGTTTTTATTCTTATTTATTATATCACCAATAGATATTTTTTAATAGTTAGCTTTAGTTTTTTCTATTTATTTTCAAAAAAATTGAGGAATCAATACTAAGATTCCTCAAAATTCCAAATTTAGTGCTTATTTTCTTCTTTTTTTGCGGAAATATCATTTTCTTTAGAAGTATTATCATCACCATCTTTATTATCTTTTGGTGCATTTAATACATACTTCTTAAAGCTTTCAGAGCTTTGAGCATATCCCGGAAATTCTTTCATAATTTTTTCCTTAAAATAAGCCTCATAAGCTGCTTTTGCAACTGGAGCTGTGTATGAACCATGTCCTCCATCATAAATTGCTCCTACAAAAGCAATTTCTGGTTTATCAACTGGTGCAAAGCTCACATACGTTGCATAAGGTGATCTTCCAAATTCTCTTTGATTATTATTATAGTCTGCTGTACCTGTTTTACCTGCTGATGGTATTGGGAAACTATTAAATGTCCCTGCTGCTGTACCTTGGTCAGCATCATTAGCTCTTCTCATCCCTTCCTTAACAGCTGTAAGTGTACTTTCTTTTAATTTAATTTGACTTAATATTTTAGGTTCAACCTGTTCTATAACTTTTCCATCTGTAGTAGTAACTTTATCTACAAGATTTAATGAATATCTAGTTCCACCATTTGCAAGTGTAGTTATATATGACATTAATTGAAGTGGACTATATTGATTTATACCTTGCCCAATTGAAGAGAATATTAGTTGCGCAGGTGACATTATTCCACCTGGTTTATCACTAACAGTAAACTGTGTTATAACTTTTGCAACTTTTTTAGACTGCTCTTCTATTGTTGTATTTCCACTATAACTATTTAAATTTGCTTTATATTTTGGCGAAATTTCCATTATCTTTTTAATATCAGGAAGAATATAATTTAAGAATTTATCATATCCCATTCCTTCTTCTCCAGTTCCTACTATTTCTAATCTTTCTGTTATTTTTTGTTTTAGTTGCTCTTTAGCCTTTTCTAACTCTGGACTATCTGAAAGATTAGCAGCAAAATCAAATGGTACATATCTATCTCCATTGTTATAAGTTCCATTTGAAAGATAATCATTTAACTCAAATTTTGCGAAGTTTATTATACTTTCTTTATTTGTTTTGAAATTATATGTTTGCCCTATTGTACTTTCTTCTATTTCAATTCCAGTTGAAGGATTTCCATTACTATTTGGATCTGTTCCTAACCCAAATTTCCAAGCCCATTCTGCAATACTATCTAATGCTAATTTCTTTGCTTCTTCAAAAGGTAAATTTTTATTTTCATTCATTGTCTTAGCATATAGTCTATAAGCTGTTTCATAGAAATAAACATTACATGAAACTTCTAGAGCCTTTTGTACATTTGTAGCTCCATGACTTCCTCCATTTGCATGTATCCAACATGCTGGTGCAAATCCACTTCCGAAAACCTCTGGTCTATTATTAAATTTACCATTTGCCATTATATATTCACTAGGACTTATAACTCCTTCTTCAAGACCTGCTACTGCTGTAAGAGGCTTAAATATTGATCCAGGTGGAAGTGTTCCAAGTGTAGCATAGTTATAAAATGGCTTCGGATATAAATCATATTTATCTTCTCTATTACCATTTTTATCTTTTGGGAATAACTCATCTACAGTTTTTGTAACACCAGGTAATTTAACTATTTGCTTTCCATACTCTTCAAGGTCTGGAGCAAAATATTCTTGAACCTGTTTTGAACTTAATTGTCCTGGTATTGCAAATATATTAGGATCAAAATCAGGATAACTTGCCATTGCTAAAATTTTTCCTGTATTAACTTCTGCTACTAATGCAAATCCTCTAGTTGCATTTTTAAAAGTATTTCCTTGCGAATCTACTGTACTACTTTGTACTTTTTTAATACTATCTTCTAATGCTTGTTGTGTTGCATACTGAATATCTTTATTTATATTTAAGTGAACATTATTTCCCGGGTAAGATTCTAATTTGAATAATTCTTCTGTTTCTCGTCCTTCTGAATTTACTGTTACTGTCTTACCACCTTTTGTTCCTTTTAAAGTATCTTCATAAGATGCTTCGATTCCTGATTTTCCAATTAAATCTGTTGATGCATCATATCCTCTCAATTCATAACTTGATTTTAATGAACTATCAATTTGAGATACATATCCTAAAACTGCTGAACCTAAATTATTATATGGATAATATCTAACTGGCTGCATGTCCACATCAATTCCAGGAAGCTCATTTAACTTTTGATAAATTGTAAAAGCAGTTTCTTTTTTTATATTATTTGCTATAACAACTGAACGATAATTTTTAAAACTTTGAATTCTTATTGCATCTTTTACTATCAAATATTTTTTTAATTCTTGAATTGGATATTGAACCTTTATAATATCTAAAAGTTCAGCCCCAGACATTTTATTATAATTTTTTCGTCTAGTTTCATAATCTGAAACTTCTTTTTTATATTCTGCCTTTTCCTCTTTAGAAAGATTTCCTTCTTTTTTAATTGGCTTTGGATCTACTATATCAATTAAATTATATGATTTAACTAAATATTCTAAAGCTTCTTGTGGAGTAACTTTTTTTAATTCTTCATCAATTTTCTTTAATTGATCCTCTTCTAAATCTCCTTCTTCATCTGGAAAATCTCTTTTTCTAAAATAATCATTCATTCCTCTATCTTTCAAAAATCTTATCTTTTCAAATTCTTGATTTTCTACAGAAGAATTTTTAAATTCAAAATATACTTCTCCTTTATCATTTATTTTAAGAAGCATATCATTTAAAAGAATTTCATCATTCTCTTCTAATATTTTAAAAACTAAATTCATTGTGTCGTAAAAATTAAATTTACCTTCTGTTGGTGTTGTATATTTTAGTATATATGTCTGTTTATTTGTTGCTAATATATTTCCTTCATTATCTAATATTTCTCCTCTTGGAGTTTTCTCATCCATAAATCTAATAGCATTTGCTTTAGCTTTATCCGAGTAATAATTATGTTTATATACTTGCAAATAAACAAGTCTAGCTGCAATAACTGTAAAAACTCCACCCATTATTAATTTCATCATTGTATAACGGGACATTAACTTTCTTTGCTTTTTTGGTTTATTTACTATCATTTTGATCCCCATTCCCTTAAAACTAAAATCCTACTTCTATTATACGTCCATTTAATTCACTAATTATTAACATCTTATTAATAATATTACCATATTTTTTTAATTAAATGAATAGTTATTTTAAAATTTGCACAAAAAAAGTTACTCTTAAGTAGATTTTTTGTCTACTCAGAGTAACTTTTCAAATTTTTTATTTAATTATTGTTAAAATCCTTCATTATTTGTTTTTGCTCTTGTTTTTGCTGCTCTTGCTCTTTTTTCATAGCATCTCCTTCAGCACTTCCTGGATAATTATCCTTTGGAGCATCTAAAACATATCTCTTAAATGCAGGTGAACTATTACAATATTCAGGATAATTTTTAAGTAGATAATCCTTAAAGTAAGCATCATAAGCTGCTCTTGCAACATTTGCAGTATATCCACCATGTCCTCCATCATAAATTACACCAACGAATGCAATTTGAGGATTATCATATGGAGCAAAACTTACATAAGTTGCATAAGGTGCTCTACCAAAATCTCTTTGGCTATCTGAATAATCAGCTGTACCAGTTTTACCTGCAGTTGGAATTGGGAAGTTACCAAATACTGATGCTGCTGTACCGCCATCTTCATCATTTGCTCTTCTCATACCTTCATGAACTGCATTTATAGTAGATTGTTTTAAATTTAATTTTTCTATAACTTGTGGCTCTACTTTTTGAATAACTCCTCCATCTGGATTTGTTACTTCACTTACTAAATGAAGTTTATATCTAGTTCCTCCATTTGCTAAAGTAGAAATATATTCTGCAAGTTGTATTGGTGTGAAGTGATTTATACCTTGACCTATTGCAGCATATATTAATTGTGCTGGTGAAAGAATTTCTCCTGCAACATCTCTTATAGTAAATTGAGCTATTGTAGTTGCAACTAATTTTGCTTGTGCATCAATTGTTGTATTAGGATGTGTTTTCTTATAATTTTCAAAACTTTCCTTATACTTAGGTGATACTTCCATTATTTGCTTAACAATAGGATATACTTCCTTATAGAATTGATCATAACTAGAAGCTTCCTTATTAGTTCCTACTACTTCTAATCTATCATTTATAATTTTCTTTAATTTTATCTTTAGATCAGAAAGCTGTTGTGAATCAGCTTTATTTGCTGCAAAGTCAAATGGAGCAAATTTATTTATTCCTTTATAATCTCCACTCTCTAAATAATTATTTAAATTAAATTTTGAGAATTGAATAGCATTAGCTTTATAGCTTTGGAAATTATATACTTGCCCACTAGTATTCTCTGGTATTTCAATTCCTGTTGTTGGATCTGATTGACTATTTGGATCATGTCCTAATCCAAATTTCCAAGCCCATCTTGCAAGAGAGTCTAGTGCATATATTTGTGCATCAACACCTTTTAAGTTTGTTGTTTTTAATGCATGTTCATATAATCTATATCCCATTTCATAGAAATAGAAGTTACATGAAACTTGAAGTGCTTTTTCAACATCTGTAGGTCCATGGCTTCCATGTGAATCTGTATATATCCAACATTGTGGAGCAAAAGATTTACCAAAGACATCTGGATGAACATTAAATATTCCAGTTGCATTTACAGTTTCATTTGGACCTACAACGCCTTCTTCTAAAGCTGCTACTGCTGTAACTGGCTTAAATATTGATCCAGGTGGTATAGCTCCTAAAGTAGCATAATTATAGAATGGTTTTGGATATAAATCATATTTATCTTCTCTAACTCCATTAGATGATTTTGGGAATAATTCATCTAATGTTTTTTTAACTCCTGGTAATTTAGATTCTGTTTGACCGAATTCTTCTAAGTTAGGATTAAAATATTGCTCATATTCTTCTTTTGTAAGCTGACCTGGTATTGCAAATATATTTGGATTATAGTCTGGATAGCTTGCCATAGCAAGGATATTTCCATTATGAACATCTACAACTAAGGCTGCTCCTCTTGTTGCATTCGGGAAACTATGTCCTGTGTTATCTGTTATTTTAGTTCTTATATTGTTTATAGTATCTTTTAATGCTTCTTGTGTAGCATATTGAACATTCTTATCTATAGTTAATTTAACATTATCTCCTGGATATGAAGCAAGACTAAATAAGTTTTCCGTAACTCTTCCTTGTGAATTAACTTTAACAGTTTTTCCACCTTTTACTCCTTTTAACATATCCTCATAAGATTGTTCTATTCCAGCTTTACCAACTAAGTCTGTACTAACATCATATCCTCTTAATTCATATTCATCCTTAAGAGAATTAGCTATTGGTGAAACATATCCTAGTACAGAAGATGCTAAATTATCATAAGGATAATATCTTACTGGTTGTAAGTTAACATCTATTCCTGGTAATTCATTTAGTTTTTGATAAATTATAAATGCTGTACTCTTCTTTATATTATTTGCTATTGTTACGGCTCTATAACCTTTGAAGCTTTGCATTTTCATTGCATCTTTAACAACTACATAATTTCTTATGTCTGAAAGTTTATATGATTTTAATAAAACTTGTAACTGTTCTGCTCCAGTCATTTTATTATATTTTTTCATTTTTTCATTGTAGTCATTCATTTTTTGATTAAATTCATTTTTTTGTTCTTTCGTTGGGTCTTTAATAGTTTGTACTGGTTTTGGACAAACTAAGTCTATTATATTGTAAGTTTTAATTAAGTAGTAGAAAGCTTCTTCTGGAGTAACTTTTAAAAGTTCTTTATCAATTTCTGCATTTTCAGCTTCAGTTAACTCTCTATTTTCATCTCCAAATAACTTATGTTGAATCTTTTCATTCATACCCCTATCTCTTAAAAATCTTATTTTTTCATGCTGTTGAGCTTCTTGTGAAGTACTCTTGTATGCAAAATAAAATTTTCCATCTTTATCAAGTTTCAACATCATATCATCTTCTAGAGATTCACCATTTTCATTTAGTATATTGAATACTAACCCCATTGTTTTATAAAAATCAGCTTCTCCATTAGATGGCATAGTATAAGTTATATTGTATATTTCTTTATTAGTCGCTAGTATATTTCCTTTATCATCTAGAATTTCTCCTCTTGGGGCCTCTTGTGCCATAAATCTAGTTGCATTTTCATCTGCGACTTCTTTATAGTGACTATGTTTATAAACTTGTATATAAAGAACCCTTAAAGCAATTAAAGTAAACACACCTAGCATTATGAATTTCACAACAGTATATCTAGATACTGGTTTTTTCTTTTTCTTAGGTTTATTTATTATCATCTAATCCTCCACTTGATATAAAATCATCTTTTGTCACATAAAATTTATGTATTATGAATTTAATTTTATTTTTATGCAATTAAATTAATGTTTTTTACAATTACTTCAATATTTTTTCCCCTAATTAATATTCTACCATAAATATTAAATTACAAAAGAAAAAATCTGTAGAAAATTTATTTTTTCTACAGATTTTTTAATTTAATTTAACTTATCCCCACTTTTTTATTTGCCTCAGCTTGTTGTTTTTCCTTAGCCGCTGCTTCATTAGCTGCTTGACTTCCTGGATAGTTATCTGGTGGAGCATCTAAAACATATTTTGTAAATCCTGGTGATGAATAATGCATTTTTAATAGTTCATTTTTGAAGTATGCTTCATAAGCTGCTTTTGCAACCATTTGAGCCATATCTCCATCATACATTACTACCATTACTGCAACTTGTGGATCTTTATATGGTGCAAATCCAATATATGTTGCATATGGAGCTCTACCATATGATCTTTGGTCTGCTGATACATCGGCAGTTCCTGTTTTACCTGCAGTTGGAATTGGGAAATGTCCAAATGCAGTTAAAGCTGTACCATAAGGTCCTGAGTCAACTAATCTCATTCCTTCGTGAATTGTGTCAATAGTTGATTTACTCATAGGGATTTTATCTAAAATTTGTGGCTGAGTTTTTTCTAATACTTGACCATTTGGGCTTGTAACCTCACTTACAAGATGTAATCTATATCTCGTTCCACCATTTGCAAGTGCTGTAACATATGATGCAAGTTGTATAGGTGTAAAGTGATTAATACCTTGACCTATAGCTGCATATACAAGCTGTGCTGGTGATAACATTTGGTTTTGTTGTTCTATTGTAAATGATGCAATAGTATAAGTAACTTCATATGCTTGTTGTTCTATTGTTGCATTTGGATTTTTAGCTTTAAATGCATCAAATGAAGCTTTATATTCTGGTGATATTTGCATTAATTTAAGAACATCTGGATAAACTTCTTTATAGAAATCATCAAAATCTGGTTGAGGTTTATCAGTACCTACTGCTTCAAGTCTTGTATACATTTTATTTTTAATGTCTTCTTTAAGTTTAGCAACTTCTGAAGAATCTTTTGGATTTTCAGCAATGCTAAATGGTGCAAAAACAAATGCTCCGTATTCTCCTTTAGTTAAAATATCATTTAAGTTAAATCTTGAATAAAGGATTGTATCTGCTTTAAAACTTTGGAAATCATATGTTTGACCATAATTATTTTCTGGAATTTCTATTCCTGTTGGCTCATCAGTTTCCTGATTAGGTGGATGACCTAATCCGAATTTCCAAGCCCATCTTGCTAATGAGTTTAAAGCATAAATTTGAGCTGCTTGCCCTTTTAACTTAGTAGTTTGAAGTGCATGCATATATAATCTATATCCCATATCATAATAGAAAACGTCACTTGATCTTTCTAGTGCAGTTTGTAATGTTATTGGCCCAAATCCGTGCCCAGTAGCTTTTCCATACCATCCTTCTGGATCGAAATCTTTACCAAATACTTGTGGATATTGATTGAATTTTGCATGTGCATCATAATATTCACCTGGTTTATATAAACCTTCTTGCATTACTGCAACTGATGTAAGTGGTTTAAATATTGATCCTGGAGGTATAGCACCCATTGTTGCATAGTTATAAAATGGTTTTGGATAAAGATTGTATTTATCTTCTCTTTGACCATTTGGTCCTATTGGGAACATTTGATTTACTGTCATTGTTACCCCTGGTTCTTTAGCTATCTTTTCACCAAAAGCTTCTAAGTTAGGATCAAAGTATTCATCATATTGCTTCTTAGTAAGTTGTCCTGGTATAGCAAAAAGATTTGGATTAAAGTTTGGATAACTCGCCATAGCAAGTATATTTCCATTATGAACATTAACAACTATTGCTGCCCCTCTTGTTGCATTAGGGAATCCATAATCGTGAGCTCCTAAATTATCTCTCATATTTGCTCTAACATATGCCATTGTATCTTTTAATGATTCTTGAACAGCATATTGGATATTTTTATTTATTGTTAAATGAACATTATCTCCTGGATATGGATTTATAGTATCTAATGTAGCAGTTGTTCTTCCTTGAGCATCAACTTTTACTACTTTACCACCTGTATCTCCTCTTAAATAACTTTGATAAGCTGCTTCTATTCCTGAAGCTCCTACTAAAGCTGTACTTACATTATATCCTTGTAGTTCATATTGTGCTTGTTGTGAGCTACTAATTGGTGTTAAGTATCCAATTACTGAAGAAGCTAAGTTGTTATAAGGATAATATCTTACTGGTTGCATCTGAACATTAACTCCTGGAAGTCTATCAAGTTCTTGATAGACATCAAAAGCAGTACTTTGCTTAATGTCAGTTGCAATAGTTACAGTTCTTTCACCTTTAAAACTTTGCATTTTAATTTCATCTTTAACAATAATATAATCTAATATTTGTTTCTTTGTGTAACCTGCTTTTTCTAATAAACCTAATAACTCTTCGCCTGACATATTATTATACTTTTTCATTTGTATATTAAATTCTTGCATCTCTGCTTTATATTTACTTTGTTCTGCATCTGATGCATTTTTTGCAGGTTGTACTGGCTCTTTATAAATAAGATTTATTATGTTATATTCTTTAATTAAATAATAAAAAGCTTGATCTGGTGTAACTTTTAATAACTCTTTATTTATTTCATCAGTTTGTTGTTGTGACATAGCTTGAATTTCATCACCAAATAAATTTGTTTGGATTTCTTCATTCATTCCTATATCTCTTAAGTATCTTATTTTTTCGTATTCTTTAACATTTTCAGCATCTGAATTATATGCATAATATAACTGACCTTTATCATCCATTTTTAATAACATACTATTTACAAGTTTATCATTATTTTCTTTAATAATTCTAAATACTTCTTTTATAGTTGGATAAAAATCGACTTGTCCTACTGATGGAACTGTGTAAGTTAAATTATAAATATCTCTATTAGTTGCTAAAATATTTCCCTGATTGTCTAGTATCTCTCCTCTTGGAGCTTCTTCTGTTATAAATCTGGTAGCATTTTCACTAGCAATATCTTTGTAATAAGTATGTTCAACAACTTGAATATACAAAAGCCTACCTAATATTGCCGTAAAAATCACTGCCATTATTATTTTAAAGATAGTAAACCTAGACATCCCTTTTCTTTTTCTCTTCTTTGGTTTGTTAACTATCATCTAAGCCTCCACTTACTCCTCAAATTATCTTTTTGTTTAGAGAATTTGAAAACATATCTATATCCTATTAGCATTATTATTGAGTTGTAAATTGCAACTATTAATAATTGCTCTATGCTTATTCCCATTTTGTAATGCAAAATAGAGAAAATAGCAAAAACTGATAAATGTTTTAAAATAGTAATTAAAAACATAGTAATTACTGGCACAATTTTTCTTCTTTTAAACACACTCTTTCCTATATACCAAACAAGTAAACAAATTAACATATTAGTTAACGCATTTATTCCTATTGTATTTGAAAAGAAAATGTCCTGTAAAATACCACTTACTACCCCAATAAATACAGCTTCTCTTTCATTGTTAATTAGTGAATATGCTACTGCAAAAGTAAATAAGAAACTTGGATATGCACCTTTTATTCCTATAAAAGGTGCAAAAGTGTTATCAATTATTAGTAGCACTATACAAATTAATATTGTAATTATTCTTTTCATAATTGCCACCTCTTAATTGTTATAATTGATATCACGTGTATTTTTTGGTACTACTACAAATAAATCTTCTGCTTGATTAAAGTTAACAGCTGGTTTTATTGTTGCAGTTTTCATAATGTTTATTTTATCTTCTGTAACAGACTCAACTGTTCCAACAAGTATATCTTTTGGATATATTCCACCTAAACCAGAAGTAACTACAGTATCACCTGCTTTTACATTTGAATTCATTGGAATATTTTCAACTTTAGCTATTGCTTGAGTTTGATTTTCTCTAACTCCTCTTAAAATACCTGTATTATCATTAGTATTTTGTATCTTAACAGCTACAGCAATATTTTCATTTAATATACTCTTTACTATAGACCAGTTAGTTCCAACTGAAGTAACTTGACCTACAAGTCCATTTGCTCCTATAACTACATAACCTTTTTGAATTCCACTATCTGAACCTCTATCAATTATATATCCATCTAGTATATTTCCACCGCTATATCCTATTATGTGTGTAGCTATATAGTTATATTCACTATTTTCTGTTTTGAAATCTAAGACTTTTCTTAACTGATCATTTTCTGCTTTAAGTCCTGAATATTGTAAAAGTTGATTTTTAAGTTGAGCATTTTCCGCTTCTAACTTAATATTTTGATCTTTAACTTCTGTGAAGTTTAAACAAAGATCAACAAAGCTCTTTATTTTTGAATTTACTGTATATGTTATTTTTTGAATTGGATTTAATGCTGATCCAGCACCACTAGATATAATGTTTCTTTCTGAACTTTTAAAGCTCCAAAAGATTAATCCTAAAAATACAACTGACAGCACTACAACAGTGACTGCCAGTTTGTTTTTACGAACTCTCATTCCTATAATCTATCTTCCTTGCTTATCTTGTCGAAGTCTTCTAATGCTTTACCAGCACCTAAAACAACACAATCTAAAGGTGATTCTGCAATGTGAACCGGCATGTTTGTTTCTTTAGTTATTAATTCATCCAATCCCTTTAACATTGCTCCTCCACCTGCTAGCATTATACCTTTTTCCATTATATCAGCAGCTAACTCTGGTGGTGTTTTTTCTAGAGTTGTTTTAATAGATTCAATAATAGCATATACAGGTTCTTTAAGAGCTTCTCTTATTTGTGATTCTGAAATTTCAACTATTTTTGGAAGACCAGTTATCATATCTCTTCCTTTGATTTCCATAATCCTATTTTCTTCATCTATGTCATAAGCTGAACCAATTTCCATTTTAATTTGTTCTGCTGTTCTTTCACCAATCATAAGATTAAATTCTTTTTTAACATAACCAATAATTGATTGATCTAATTCGTCACCAGCAACTCTTAATGATTTACTTGTAACAATTCCTCCTAGAGAAATTATAGCAACTTCTGTTGTACCTCCACCGATATCAACAATCATACTTCCTGTAGGTTCACTAACTGGAAGTCCTGCCCCTATTGCAGCTGCCATTGGCTCTTCCATAAGAACAACTTCTCTAGCTCCAGCAAGCTTAGTAGCTTCTTCAATTGCTCTTTTTTCTACTTCTGTAACTCCTGAAGGATAACAAACTATTATTCTTGGAGCTTTAAATGCACTTTTACTTGCGCCTTTTTCTATTAAGGATTTAATCATTGTATGGGCAATATCAAAGTCAGCGATAACCCCATCTCTTAATGGTCTTATAGCAACTATGTTTCCTGGAGTTCTTCCTATCATCATTTTTGCTTCAGTACCTACTGCTAGTGGTTTTCTAGTTGTATTGTTTATAGCAACAACTGATGGTTCTCTTAAGACTACACCTTTACCTTTAACAAATACAAGTGTATTAGCTGTCCCTAAATCTATTCCCATGTCTTTACTAGTTCCGAAAAATCCCATTTTTTTAATTCCCCTTTCAGTTATATAATTCCTTTTTCTCTTAAACTCACATATTTATTGTTACCAATTATTATGTGATCTGTTAAGTTTATTCCTAACAGCTTTCCACAATCACTTAGTCTTTTAGTAATTGCTATATCTTCCTTACTAGGAGTTGGGTCTCCTGAAGGATGATTATGACTTATAATTATTGAAGCAGCACTAGATTTTATAGCTTCATTAAATATCTCTCTTGGGTGTACAAGTGATGAATTTAATCCTCCCTTGAACACATCTTTTGTTTTTACAATTTCGTTTTTAGTGTTTAAAACTATCAATTTTAAAATTTCTTGGTTTAAACAACTCATTTCTGGATATAAAAGCTTTGCTAATTCTTTGGGATTGCTTATTCTAGGATTTAATTCTTTTGTTTTTAAAGTTTTTATCCGTTTAACAAGTTCCGCTAAAGCCAATATTTGACTTCCTTTTGAATCTTTAATTCCTCTGATACTTTTTATATCTTCTAGTGAAGCAGTTAATATTCCATCTAAACCATTTAATTCATTTATTATTCTTTGGCTTAAATTTATTACATTTTCACCTTTAACTCCAGTTCTAAGTATTAAAGCTAAAAGTTCTGTATTTGTAAGTACGCTTGCACCTTGAGATATTAATTTTTCTTGAGGTCTTTCACTTTTAGGTATGTCTAAAATTTTCAAAGTCTTTTCTTTCATAAAATTCTCCTTAATTTAGAATACCCATCCACCTTTACTTTATAATATCTTTTAACAGTTTCGCTGTTGCATTTAAAGGTAAGCCTACAACATTATAGTAACAACCTTTTATTTCTTCAACAAATACTCCTCCAAAACCTTGAATTCCATAAGATCCCGCTTTATCAAGTGGCTCTCCACTTTCTATGTACTCTCTTATTTGGTTATCTTCTAACTCTGAAAATTTAACTTCTGTACATAAGCTAGTAGTTAACCTTTCTTTTGTTTTAGTATTGTAAATTGAAACTCCAGAATACACCTTATGAACTTTTCCACTTAAAGTTTTAAGAGTTCTAAAAGCATCTTCTTTATCTTTTGGTTTTCCTAAAATGTTATTAGAATATGAAACTAATGTATCTGCTGATATAATTATTGAATCTTCATCAACATTTTCTAATATAGCTTCCCCTTTTTTTATAGCTAATTCCTCAACATAGCTATTTAAGTCTCCTTTGAATATTACTTCATCCTCATCAAAGTTACTAACTTTAACATCGAAATCTTTTACTATTCTTCTAAGTAGCTCTTGTCTTCTTTCTGAACCAGAAGCTAATATAAATTTCATATTTTCCTCCTAAAAAGCTTATTAATGATATTATTCTCAAATATTAGTCATATATATTCAAAAATAATATATTAAATAACGCAATTTAAGGTGTAGTTCACCTAAATACTACACCTTAATTAGTTTATCATTTTATAGCCACCTTAACAAGTAGCTTTACTTCTTTTAATTTTTTTTTAAGATTTACGCTAAATGCGGTATTTATTTAATATATTGTATAAAAATTCCGAAGATTTTTCACTATCTTTTCTTTGTAAATCTTTTGGTAATTCTTCTATATGTTTCTTTAAATTTTTAACCTCTTCATTTTCTTCTAAATTACCGTCAGTTTTTAATTCATTAGTCCATTTTTTAAATTCTTCTGTATTTACACTTTTAGTTTCTTCATTTTCAAATTTTTTCAATACATCCATATATGCTTTTGCTATTTTAACTATTTTAATAGAATTTTCATCTTTAACTGGAATTTCTGATTTAACTCTAACATTTTCTACTTGGCTTTTAGTTAATTCTTCTGATTTTTTCTTAGAATCTTCCTCATTATAAACTCCTGCTATAACTTTAAATTTGTCATTTTCTTTTGCTATAAGTTTATTATAACCTTCTGGAATTTTTTCTAATGCTGTTTTAGCATTTTCTTCCTTTCCATAAACACCACATTGTATTATATAGAAATTTTCTTTTTCAGTATTATCATCTTTTGGAGCTTCTACTGGTTCTTGTTTTGATTTATCGGCTTCTTTACTTCCTTCATCCTTAACTTCGCTTGAGGCATCAGTAACTTTTTCTGGTGGATTATTACCTTCTCCACTTTTATCTTCGAATAACATAGGTCCAAATATCATTCCTATTCCTATAGCAAGTGGAATACAAATTAATAACCCTAGAAAAAAGAAATTATTTTTTGGGCCTCTTCCTCTTCTATTATGGTTATTATGGTTGTTGTTATATCTTGTATATCTCATTTTTCCCCTCCCCATTAATTCTTATATCTAAATATATTCTTAGAAAGGCAATAATATTCATTATGTTATATAATTTTATAAAATATCTAGTTAAAATAAATTTCGTTAATTCTTATATTGATTATATCTTCTTTATTTTTATAATAAAAAAGTTACCTTAAAATTAATTTATCTTAAGGTAACTTCTAATTATTTTATCTTATAAAGTTTTAATTAACTTTGTTTAATATAAGACTTAAAATTTCTAACTTATTATATGTAAAATTATAAATTTTATTATTAAGTCTATTTATTTATTGAATAAAAACATCTCTTAGGTGAGATTATTTTTTCTTCTTTTTTTAATTCTTTAATAGCTTTATCAATTTCTTTTTTATCTATTCCAGAAACCTCAGCTATTTGACCACCTTTTAAAGGTTCCTCTGAATTATTTAAAACTTCTAATACTTTTTCTTTTATATCCATATTTTTAAACCTCCATAATAAAAAATATTATTTTCTATTATATTCCAGATTCAAAGACATTTCAATAATTATTATTCACTAATATATTTTATTATTTTATTTCTTTTAAGATTTCTAAAAGATAAGCCCAAACATTTTGAACTGATTTTATGCTCATATGTTCGTTTGGTGTATGAACATCATAAAGATTTGGACCAAAGCTTATCATATCTAAATCCCCAAGTCTTTCTTTAAATAAACCACATTCAACTCCAGCATGAATTGCTGTTAATTTTGGTTCTTCTCCATTCATTCTCTTATAAACATCTACACAAATTTCTCTTATTTTTGAATTAGGATTGTATTCCCATTCTGGATATCCTGCATTTGTTGTAAATACTCCACCTAAAAGTTCTGTAATAGTTTTTGCTCTTAAAGTTATTTGTTCTTTTAAAGAACCTACTGAACTTCTTATAGCACTGTCATAAACAACTTCTCCATTTTCTGTACTAACTATTCCTAAGTTAGTTGAGCTTTCTGTTAATCCATGCATGCTCTTGCTCATTGTATTTACACCATTTGGGTAAAGATATAAAAGATTTATAACTCTATCAGTTACATCTTTAGTAAATGCTTCTCCATTATTAGTAGCTTCTGAAATTTCTATAGTTACATCTGGATCTTGAACTCTTAATTCATGTTTAAACATTTCTTCAAATTTAGCTATTTCTTCCTTAATGTTTTTAACATCTCCACTTGGTACAAAGAATATTGCATCTGCTTCTCTTGGAATAGCATTATTTTTTGAACCACCTTCTATGTGAGCTAATCTTAAATCATATTTATCATTTAATCCTTTTAAAAGTCTACCCATTAATTTATTTGAGTTTCCACGACCTTTATTTATTTCCATTCCTGAGTGTCCACCCTTTAGTCCTCTTAATTTAACTTCTAAAGCAGTGAATCCTTCTGAAACTTTTTCATTTTCTACTTTTATAGTTGATTTACTTCTTATTCCTCCTGCACAGCTTAAAAGAAGTTCTCCTTCTTCTTCTGAATCAAGATTTAATAGAATTTTTCCATCAACATCTTTAGCATTTATGTTCATTGCACCAGTCATTCCAGTTTCTTCATCTACAGTTAAAAGAAGTTCTAAAGCTGGATGTTCTATTTCATTACTAGCTAATATAGCCATTCCATAAGCTACTGCTATTCCATTATCTGCTCCAAGAGTAGTTCCTGTTGCAAATATGTTATCTCCTTCAATTCTTAGTTTTAAAGGATCTTTTTCAAAGTCATGCTCTGTTCCTTTATTTTTTTCACAAACCATATCCATGTGTCCTTGAAGTATAACACCTGGAGCATTTTCATAACCTTTAGTTGCTGGTTTTTTTATTACTATATTTAATGTTTCATCTTGAATTACTTCTAATCCTAAATTCTTTGCAAATGAAACTAAGTAATCGCTTATAGCTTTTTCATTTCCTGATCCTCTTGGTATTTTTGATATTTCTTCAAAATAATTAAATACAGATTTTGGTTCTAAATTACTTAATATTCCCATTTTTATTTCATCCTTTCTAATTTAGTGTTAAAATTAACTTGTGGATAATTTTAGTATAGCACATGATTATAATAATTCTATAATTACTTTAATAAAAGTTTACACATAATAATGAAGGATAATACTAAAATTATTAAATTTATATTTAATGAGGTGAGATGTATGCAAAAAACAAAAATGATTTTTACAATCGGTCCAGCTAGTGATAATGAAGAAGTCTTAAGAGAATTCATAAAAATTGGTATGAGTGCTGCAAGACTTAATTTTTCTCATGGTACACATGAAAGCCATAAAGAAAAAATTGATTTAATCAAAAGACTTAGAGATGAGATGAAAACTACTACCTCAATAATTCTTGATATTAAGGGTCCTAAAATTAGAACTCATAATTTCAAAAATGATGGAGCAACTGTAAATAAAGGTGATAAATTCTCTTTTATTTGTGGTGAAGAAATTTTAGGTGATAATACTAGATGCTCTGTTACTTATGATGAACTTTATTTAGATGTCAAACCTGGAGGACAAATCCTTGTTGATGATGGAGTCCTTGTTTTCAAAATTGAAGAAATTGTTGGCAAAGAAATAAAGTGTATTGTTGAAGTTGGCGGAGTTATTAAAAATCACAAAGGTGTTAATGTTCCTAATATTTCAATTAATTTACCTTCTGTTACTGAAAAAGATAAAGAAGACATTATATTTGGATGCCAAAATAAAGTTGACTTTATAGCTGCTTCATTTATAAGAAAAGACACAGATATATTAGAAATAAGACAAATATTAGATTCCCACGGTGGAGAAAATATAAAAATAATCGCAAAAATAGAAAGCCAAGAAGGTGTAGAAAATATAGATTCAATCTTAAAAGTAACTGATGCTGTTATGGTTGCTCGTGGGGACATGGGAATAGAAATTCCTATAGAAAAAGTTCCTATAATTCAAAAAAGCATCATTAAAAAATGTAATTTAGCAGGTAAAGTTGTTATAACAGCAACTCAAATGCTTGATTCAATGATTAGGAATTCACTTCCTACAAGAGCTGAAGCTTGTGATATATGTAATGCAATATTTGATGGAACTGATGCTATTATGCTTAGTGGAGAAAGTGCTTCAGGTAATTTCCCAATAGAAGCTGCTAAGACAATGTCTAGAATTGCATTAGAAACAGAAGCTCATTTAGGCTATGAACATCTACAAAATCCAAATCTTAATATTCAATCTGACTCCTTTGCTGATGCTATAAGTTATTCTGCTTGTAGAACAGCTAATTCAATTAATGCTAAGGCAATTGTAGCTGCAACTCAAAGTGGTGCAACTGCAAGACTAATATCTAAATATAGACCTAAATCTTATATTATAGCAATTACTCCTCATGCTCATGTTAGACGTGGATTAGCATTGAACTTTGGAGTTATTCCAGCTCACTGTGATAATTTCAAAACTACTGATGAAATATTAAACGAAGCTAAAAAAATAGCAGCTTCTTATAATTTCATAAATAAAGATGATGAAATAATAGTTGCTGCTGGTATGCCAACTGCTCATGTAGGTGGAACTAATATGTTAAAAATAGAAAAAATTTAATCATAAAATAAAGCTCTACAAATTATATTGTAGGGCTTTATTTTTTAATATAATTTTATATTATACATATACTATAAACACAATAACTTCATATTTTATTTCTTTAAAATAACTTAAATTTAATAGATAAATTTATTTTTGTATTAAGCTATTCATATAAATTTTATAACGAAAAAAGCTACATCTATAAATAAATGTAGCTTTTGAAAAATATTTAGCCCTTTTGAGAATATTTTCGAATTATAGTAAATCTGTACATTATGAGCGTATGTACATCCCTAAAAAATATCTTTCGATTATTATTTTATTCTAATTTTTAGAATAAAGATATGATTTAAATCAAACAATCAAAAAATTTTTTATTCATTTTATTTTTTAATGCCAAATTTATTTCTATATATCACTATTGATTACTAAATAAATTTATATATATCACTTTATGAATAATTAATATTAAAATTACATAAATGTAGATCTAATTACTAAAATTTACTTTATTTCTGTAACTTTTATCACGACAAAATATTTTTATAACATTTATACTAATAATATATATATTTATTTTAAGGAGGCAATATTTTGAAAATAAATGCTTGTTGTGATAGATGTGAAAAAAGGCTTTATGCTCAAGAAATTCCTATTTTCACTTCTCTATCTAGAAACGAATTAGAACAAATAATAGACTTACGTGAACATGGTCACTTTAAAAAAGGTGATGTTCTTTTCTCAGAGGGAGATGAAATATCTAAACTTTTTATAGTAAGTAATGGATTAGTAAAACTAACTAAAAATACTTTTGATGGTAAGGAACAAATTATTGATATTTTAGGTGTTGGAGATTTCTTTGGTGAAAATAATATAATTGGAGATTCCCATGCAATGAATGTTTCTGCTATAGCAATTCAAGACTTAGAGGTATGTACTATTTCTAGAGGTGATTTAGAAAAAATAATAACTAAAAATCCTCAAATAGCTTTAAAACTTTTAGATGGTTTAAATAAAAAGCTTAAAGATGTTCAAAACCTTTCAACTAATTTAGCATCTAATGTTCCTGAAAGTAGAATAGCAAATATATTATTAAAATTTGCAAGTGATTATAGTTATGATAATAACTCTGAAATATTAATAAATTTACCACTTAATCGTGAGGATATTGCAAATTATTGTGGTATTGCACGAGAAACTTTAAGTAGAAAACTTTCTTATCTTGAAAAATTAGATATTATAGAAGTTCATTCTAAAAAAATCAAAATTAAAGATATAGAATATCTTAAGGAATTAGTTTAATTTTATTTAAATAATTTATTTTAAAATAGCAATTAATTTAGTAATTATTTTAAAGTGAGTTGAATCACATATTTATAACTCTAATATTTATATACTCTAAGTGTAGCAAATAATATGAATGGAAAGATTGATATGAAAAATAAAATTCAGATTAATGATTTACCAACTTATTATTGGAAAGGCTTCAAAGATTTTGTAGTATATAAGAAAGATTATGAAAGTGATTCAGTAGTTTCTATATACATAAAACCAAAGGATGGTTCTAAAATAACCCTTCCTAAACCTGGTCAATTTGTTGGTATTAGATTTAACAACTTAATAAGATTATATAACATTTCATGTATCCCAAATACTGATTTTTATAGATTGACCATAGACCTTATAGAAAACGGAAAAATGAGTAATTATATATCTAATACTATACAGATTGGCGATACTATTGAATGTACAGTTCCTAAAGGAAAGGTACTTATGTAACTTCTAAAATTTTATTAGTTATTGAAATTATAAAATTATCATACTAAATTTAATCCCTATTCTTTTTACTTCTACGATTGGAATTTTATAAATTCTAACTGTAAAATTTTAGAAGATTTTAATTATAGATATTTATATTTAATTAGGAGGTTATTATTATGAAATTAAACTTAAGTGAAATAAAAGAAGCTAAATTAATGTTAACTAAAAATGAAAGCTTTAAAGTAATGTACTTTGAATTTGAACCTGGAAAAGGCTTACCTAATCATCACCATGATGGAGATGCAGCTATCCAAGTTCTTGAAGGAAAAGTTTCATTTAATTTTGTAGATGGTGAAAGCTGTTTACTTGAAAAAAATGATTTTCTTCCTTTTGATGCTAGACATACACACAATGTTATAGCTGAAGAAAAAAGTAAAGTTCTTGTATTTATAGGACTATAGTATTTATTTTTAATTAATTTAAATTAGAAAATAACATAAAATTAATTAGAATTTTTCAAATTAATATTTACTTCTAATTAATTTAAATCCTATAACCCTTTAGAATTTAAATTAATTAGAGTTTATATATACATAAAAACTATTCATCTTAAAAAGAGAGTGCTAAAATTTTAGTACTCTCTTTTATTTATTATATAGTATTTTCTAATAAATCCTTTAAATCTTCCTCTGCTGTTGAAATTGGCCTTAACTCATAATTTTCAATTAGATATTGAAGAACATTTGGTGTTATAAATGCTGGAAGACTTGGTCCAAGTATCATTCCTTTTATTCCTAAAGCTAAAAGTGCTAAAAGGTCTGCAACTGCTTTTTGTTCATACCAAGATAAAACTATTGATAAAGGTAATTTATTTACATCACATTTAAATACATCACTTAAAGATAATGCTATTTTTGTTGCTGAATAAACATCATTACATTGACCAATATCTAAAAGTCTTGGAATACCATTTATATCTCCAAACTCTAATTTATTAAATCTGTATTTTCCACAAGCAAGTGTTAATATTATACAATCTTCAGGAACTTTTTGTGCAAATTCTGTATAATAGTTTCTTCCAGGTTTTGCACCATCACATCCACCTATAACAAAGAAATGTTTTATAGCTCCATTTTTAACTCCATTAACTATTGCATCTGCATTTTTTAAAGTTGCTTCATGCCCAAATCCAACTATTATTTCCTTAACTTCTTGGTCCTCTTTAAATCCACCAAGTTCTATTGCTTTTTGTATAATTTTTGAAAAATCTTTAGTTCCATCTTCTAAAGTTTTTATATGTTCTACTCCTTCCCAACCAACTACGTTAGTAGAATAGATTCTATCTTTATAAGATTCTCTTGGTCTCATAAGACAGTTTGTTGTCATAAGTATACAACCTGGAATATCATCAAATTCTCTTTGTTGATTTTGCCATGCACTTCCGAAATTTCCTACTAAATGTGGATATTTCTTTAATTCTGGATATCCATGAGCTGGTAACATTTCACCGTGAGTATAAACATTGACTCCTTTATCCTTTGTTTGTTCTAATAGCATTTCTAAATCTTTTAAATCATGCCCTGATATAATTATAAATGGTCCTTTTTTAATATTTACATTAACTTTTGTAGGCTCTGGATTTTTATATGAAGTAGTATTTGCATCATCTAAAACTTTCATTACTTCTAAACTCATATTTCCTGTTTTAGTCATAAGTTCAATTGCTTCTGTTAATGTTAATTCTGGATTAGTTATTGCTGCTAATGCTTCAAAGTAAAATTTATCTACTTCTTTACTAGTATAATTTAAAAATCTAGCTTGATGTCCATAAGCACTTATTCCTTTTAATCCATATAAAATTGTATGTTTAAGTGACCTTACATCTGGGTCTTCATCTGTATCTCTATCTAATCTAGCTAATTTAGCATCTTCTAATAATTTGCTTTTACTATCACTTAGTTTATAAGTAACTTGCTCTCTATCGCAATTAAAATTTAATTCTTCTGCCTTAGATTTAAGTTCATCTTTTAATTCTTGTGATTTTTGTAGAAGTTTTATATGTGTATCAGGGTCAAAGTTAACATTTGTTAATGTAGTAAATAATGAGTCCTCTATAAATTTAGAAAATTTTACATCAACTTTTTCACCTTTATCTATTATATATTTAGCATAGCAACTAATTCCTTCTAATTGATATATAAGAAGATCTTGAAGAGCTGCTATTTCAGGAGATTTTCCGCATACGCCCATTTTAGTACATCCTTTTCCCCCTACTGTTTGCTCACATTGGTAACAAAACATTGAATTTTCCAATTATACTCACTCCTTTTATAAATTTCAAAATTAGTATTATCATAATGACTAATTTAAATTCAAAAAATTTAGCATTATCAAAATTACTTTAAATTTATAAAAATATATAATTTAAAAAAACTACGCTAGAATTTTATTTCTAACGTAGTTTAAGTTATATATATTTATTTTAAAGTGTTTAGCTTATCCTAAGAATATTTTCATATCATCATCTACATTTGTGATTCCAGCTATTCCAAAGTTTTCAACTAAAACTTTAGCTACATTTGGTGATAAGAATGCAGGTAATGTTGGTCCTAAGTGAATGTCTTTAACTCCTAAGTATAATAATGATAATAATACTATTACAGCTTTTTGCTCATACCAAGCAATGTTATAGTGTAATGGAAGTTCATTAACATTGTTAAGTCCAAATGCTTCTACTAATTTTAATGCAATTAATACTAATGAATATGAATCATTACATTGTCCTGCATCTAAAACTCTAGGAATTCCATTTATATCTCCTAAGTTTAATTTATTATATTTATATTTTGCACATCCTGCTGTTAATATAACTGCATCTTTAGGTAATTTTTGAGCAAATTCTGTGTAGTAATTTCTTGATTTAGCTCTTCCGTCACATCCAGCCATAACAAAGAAGTTCTTTATGTCTCCATTTTTAACTGCTTCTACTACTTTATCAGCTAGTTTAAATACTTGTTCATGTGCAAATCCACCAACTATTTTACCTTTTTCTATTTCAACTGGTGCACTACATTTTTTAGCATGTTCAATTATGCTTGAGAAGTCTTTTGTTCCATCAGCTTTTTTAGGAATATGTTTTAATCCTTCAAAACCTACAACTCCTGTTGTGTAAACTCTATCTTTGTAATAATCTTTTGGTGGAACTAAGCAGTTTGTAGTCATTAATATTGGACCATTAAAGCTTTCAAATTCAGTTGTTTGTTTCCACCATGCATTTCCGTAGTTTCCTACAAAGTGTTTATATTTCTTAAATGCTGGATAGTAGTTAGCTGGTAACATTTCACTATGAGTGTAAACATCTACTCCAGTTCCTTCTGTTTGTTTTAATAATTGTTCCATATCTTTTAAGTCATGTCCACTTATTAAAATTCCAGGGTTCTTTCCAACACCTATATTAACTTCAGTTATTTCTGGGTGTCCATAGCTTTCAGTATTAGCTTTATCTAATAATGCCATACCATCTACTCCATATTTACCCATTTCAAGTGTTAATGCAACTAAGTCATCAACTGTTAATGAATTATCTAAAGTTTTTGCAAGTGCAGCTTGCATATTAGCATCAATTTCAGAATTATAGTATCCTAATACTAATGCATGTTTTAAGTATGCACTTAATCCTTTAGCTCCATAAACTATAAGTTCTCTAAGACTTCTTATATCTTCATTTTCTGTTGATAAAACTCCAACTTTAGGTGCTTTTTCTTTCATTTCTTCTAAAGTACTACAAGTCCATGTAGCTGCATCTGATAAGTTTTCTAAGTTACCATTAGCTGCTTTTATTTGTTCTTTTAAGTAATCTCTTAAAGAGAATGCTGATTTTATTCTTGTTATAAATACTTCATCATCAAAGTTTGCATTAGTTATAGTTGCGAATAAAGATTCAACTACAAAAGTATTAACTTCTTTATTGTCTATTCCTACTTCTCTTCCTCTTGTTGCAATTTCTGAGATTCCTTTAACAACATATATTAAAACATCTTGTAATCCAGCAAGTTCAGCATCTTTACCACATACTCCTCTTACTGTACAACCTTTGTTTCCAGCTGTTTCTTGACATTGGAAACAAAACATTTTTTGCATTTCTTCTCTAGTCATTTTTTCATCTGACTTTTTTCTAAAAAATAATCCCATTATTATTTCCTCCGTATTAAAATTCCGTGTATTAATTTTATCTTTTGCTAAGTTTCAATTTAAAAAATCGCTTATTTTAATTAGTACTATATATTTAGTTAGAATTTATTATTCTACACTTATAGCTCCCACTGGACATTGACTTTCTGCTTCTCTAGCATCTATAAGTGTTTCATTATCTAATTCAACATCTTTTGCTACAGATTTCCCATCATCCTCCATTGAGAAAATGCTTGGACATACAGCTGTACATAAAGTACATCCAATACAAGTATCTTTATCTACTCTTGCTTTCATTTCTAAACACTCCTTACTTATCTCGTTTGCAGTTATTATTCTATTAAAATTGACTTTTATAATATGTGATTTAAATCACCTATTTAAAATTTTATAAAAAAAAGACTTTTTCATATTTGAAAAGTCTGTCTTACATATATTTATGTATATAATTTTTAATTATATAAACACTTTACAGCTATATTGGTATTTATCTTTTGTTATTATAAAATAAAGCTCTACAGCATTTTCATGCTATAGAGCTTTTAATATGTTTTTTATTTGAATAAATCCTTAAACATATCTCCAAGAGTTACATCATCTTCACTTGAATCTACATATTGAACATATTCTTTACTTTTTTCAGCTGCATCTTTTATGCTAAGTGAAAGTTTTTTATTTTCAACATCTATGCTTAATACTTTAACCTTTGCTTTGTCTCCTGTATGAAGAGCTTCTGCTGGGTCTTTTATAACATCATCAGTTATTTCTGATAAGTGAACTAATCCTTCAACACCTTTAAATATTTCTACAAAAGCTCCAAATTTAGCAAGTTTTCTAACTGTACCTTCAAAAACTCCACCAACTTTTATTTCTGGTCCATATAATGTCCAAGGCTCTTGAAGATTATCTTTTAATACAAGTGAAAGTCTTTTATTTTCTTTATCAACACTTCCTATAAATACTTCAACAGTATCTCCTTTTTTAACTACATCTTCAACTCTCTTTACTTTTTCCCAAGCTAAATCATTTATGTGAATTAACCCTTGAACTCCTGGAAGAACTTCTACGAAAGCACCAAATTTAGTAGTATTCTTAACAGTTCCTGTTATTTTTTCTCCTTCTTTTAATGAATTCCAATTCTTTTCTTCCATCTTTTTATATTCAGCTTCTTCTATAACTTTTCTTGAAGCTACAACCTTATTGTTTTTGAAATCTAATTCTATTATTTTAACTACTAATTCGTCTCCAACAAAGTCTTTAGCATTTACTCTTGTTCTGCTTATTAATGAACCTGGTAAGAAAACTCTAGTTTTTCCATAAGCACATAAAAGTCCACCTTTAATTTCTTCTTTAACTTGAACAGTTATTTCTTTATCATTATCAAAAGCATCTTTTATATCTTCTCTTTCTGCTTTTAATACAGCTTTTAAAGCTTCTTTTTCTTCTTTAATTAAAAGACTTTTTCTTGAAAGAAGAACATATCCTTCTCCATCATTTGGTGATAAAACAATAACTCTTACTTTATCTCCTTCTTTTAATTCTTCAGTTGGATTTACTTCCTTAGTACTTATTTCATCTCTAGATATGAAACCATCAAAAGCATAATTTATATTAACGTTTGCACCTTTTGAATCTACACTTATAATTGTACCTTCTAGAATATCACCTTTTTTTATTGTTTTTACGTCATATTGGTCTAATAATTCTTGCATAGTATTCTCATTACTCATACAATCCACTCCTTTTTTATAATACATATTTAATTCTAATCTATTGGTTATTTTTTCTCAACTATTTTCTAAAAACTAACTCTATAACCTTTTAAATGTAATTTCATATAATACAATATACTTTATTTCTGGAGGAATTAGTCTTGAAATTTTTAAATAAAATAAAAGCTAAAAAAAACATGAAAGATTATAAAGATTTGCTAGAATTTAAAGAAGAACTTGATTCCTTATCATTAAAAATTTCTATTTTAAATGATAGGCTTAATTCATATAGAAAAATAACATCTTTATCTTTTGATAAAATGAATGATTATATAAACAAAATTTATATTTCTAAAGAAAAAAATAATATTGACCTTTGTAAAAGAGGGTTCTTTAAATATTATAAAGAAACCCTCATATACAATAATTTAACTAAATTTGATTTAGAAATCTCTAATGAATTTAACCTTCTAAATGACCAACTTATCGCACTTCAAGAAATATACACCACATTAGAAGATGACTTTAATAAAGATATTATTTCATCAAAATTTTCTCTTAAAAATATTTTTTCTAACTCTATCTCTGATTTTTTCAAGAAAACTTCTGAAATTGAATCTATAATAATTAAAATTCAGGAAAAACTTCCTAAAAATTTTGATACTAATTATATGATAAAAGACTCAGATGTTTTTTCTACTAAAGAAAATTTTGAAATAGAGTTTAATAATTTCTTGAAAAAGCATAGATTAAATTTCACTTAACAAAGGAGCTATCTATAGGGATTTAGAACTAATCCATTTAGATAGCCCCTTCCATTAAAATTATTTAGATACTTCAGTTACATCATATCCTACATCTTCAATTAAATCTTTTAATTCATTTTCTGATATTGTTCCTTCTACAACTGCTTTTCCAATTTCAACATTAAATTTATCAACTTTTGAATTTGCTTCTAAAGCCTCTTCAATATGTTTAACACAATTTCCACATGCCATTCCTTCAATTCTTATTAAATACTTTGACACAAAAATCATTCCTTTTCTTTTATTTTTACAACAAGGTACAAATCCCCTTGTTATGGCATTATTTTATTTAAAAGTTTGGTTTAAATCTTTTTAATCTTAAGGCATTAAGTAAAACTGACACTGAGCTTAAACTCATTGCAAATGCACCTATCATTGGATTTAATAATGGTCCTCCAAATAAGTGAAGTATACCCATTGCAAATGGAATACCTATTACGTTATATCCAAATGCCCAAAATAAATTTTCTTTTATATTCTTTATAGTTGCTCTACTTAATTGAATTGCTGATACAACATCAAGTAAATCACTTCTCATTAAAACTATATCTGCTGATTCAATAGCTACATCAGTTCCTGAACCAATTGCTATACCAATTTCTGCTGTTACAAGTGCTGGAGCATCATTTATTCCATCACCAACCATTGCAACTTTCTTTCCTTCAGCTTGATTTTCTTTAACAACATTTGCTTTTCCTTCTGGCAAAACATCTGAAACAACTCTATCAATTCCAACTTCTCTTGCAATTGCTTTTGCTGTTTTTTCATTATCTCCAGTTAACATAACAACTTCAATTCCCATATTATGAAGTGCTTGAACTGCTTTTTTACTATTGTCTTTAAGAGTATCTGCTACAGCAATAATTCCTACAAATACTCCATCAATAGCCATAAACATAGGTGTTTTTCCTTCATTAGCTAAATGATGTGCTTTTTCTTCTATCTTATTAATATCTATTTTGAATCTATTCATTAACTTTCTATTACCAATAACAATATCTTTGTCCTCAATTTTAGTTTCAATTCCTTCTCCAAGAATTGCATTAAAATCTGAAATTTGAGGTAATTCTAAGTTTCTTTCTTTTGCTTCATTTACTATAGCTTCTCCTAATGGATGCTCTGAACCTTTTTCAGCAGCTGCTGCAAGTCTTAATAACTCATTTTCTTCCATAGAATCTGAAACTATATTTGTAACTTTTGGTTTTCCTTCTGTAATAGTTCCTGTTTTATCAAAAATAATTGTACCAATTTTATGTGCTTCTTCTAAAGCTGTTCCACTTTTAATTAATACTCCATATTCTGCACCTTTCCCTGTACTAACCATAATAGCTGTAGGAGTTGCTAATCCTAAAGCACATGGACAAGCTATTACTAAAACTGAAATAAATATATTTAATGAAAATTCTAAGCTTTCTCCAGCTCCAAAATACCAAAGTAATCCGGATATAACTGAAAGAGTAATAACTGTTGGTACAAAATATCCTGAAATAATATCAGCAAGCTTTGCAATAGGAGCTTTTGTTCCTTGTGCACTTTCAACTAAATTAATGATTTGTGATAATACTGTGTCTTTTCCAACTTTTGTAGCTTTGTATTTAAACATACCTGTTTTATTTATACTAGCTCCAAATACTTCATCTCCAACTCTCTTATCTACTGGAATACTTTCACCAGTAAGCATTGCTTCATCAATAGTTGAAGTTCCTTCAATAATTTCTCCATCAACAGGAAGTTTTTCTCCAGGTTTAACAATAACTATATCTCCTTCTTTAACTTCCTCTATTTTTACAACTCTTTCTTCTCCATGGACTATTATAGTAGCTGTTTTAGGAGCTAATCCCATTAACTTACTTATAGCATCAGAAGTTTTTCCTTGAGTTATTGCTTCTAAGAATTTACCAAGACTTATAAATGCTATTATCATACCAGCTGATTCGAAATATAAGTGATGTGCAAATTCTAAATGTCCAGTACCAATTTTATATACTGCATATATTCCATAAATTATTGCTGCTGAACTTCCAATAGCAATCAAACTATCCATATTAGGACTTAAATGTATAAGATTTTTATATCCATGAGTAAAAAATTCTATACCAATTATACTTATTATAATTGCTAATATAAGTTGTATAATTGCAAAATTTAATGGATTAATAGTTGGATTTATAATACTTGGTAATGGAAGATGTATCATAGGTCCCATTGAAATTGTTACAAGTGGTATTGCAAATATTGCTGCAAGTATTAATCTTAATCTTGTTTTCTTTATTTTTCTTCTTGATCTATCTGCTGGCTTTTCAACTTCAGTTTCTTCTAAAACTTCAAAAGCTTCATATCCAGCTCTTTTAACTTGAGCTTCTATATCACTTCCTCTTAATTTAGAAGGATCAAATTTTACAACTAAATCTTCTGTTGCTAAATTTACTACTGCACTTTCAATTCCATCTACTTTATTTAAAACTCTTTCAATTCTGCTTGAACATGCAGCACAAGTCATTCCTTTTACTTTATAATTTTTTACACCTATTTCAGCTTTTTTTATTTCTGATGCATCATATCCTGCTTTTCTAATAGCCTGTATGATTCCATCTTCATTTATAATACTTTTATCAAATTTAATATTTAATCTTTCTGTTGCTAAATTTACTACTGCTTCTTCAACACCATCTTTTTTATTTAAAACTCTTTCTACTCTACTTGAGCAAGCTGCACAAGTCATTCCTTTTACAATGAATTCCTTATGTACTTCATCTCCTTTTAACAACTCTTTTCCTTGAAAACCTGCTTTTTTAATAGTATTTAATATATCTTCTGAACTTATTTTGTTTTTATCAAAATCTATATTTAACTTTTCTGTTGCAAGATTCACTACAGCTTCATTTACTCCATCTTTTTTATTTAAGACTCTTTCTAATCTACTTGAACATGCTGCACAAGTCATTCCTTTTATCTCAAAAATCTTTTTCACTTTTACCAACCCCTTATTTTTTTATTTAGTTAATAAAATCAATCTTTTAATAATTTAAATTCTTATTTATAATGCAAATATTTTATTTAAATTAAATCTAAGCTTAGATAATATTAACTTTTATTATTTGTTAGTAGCTTTTGAAAAATAATTATTTAATTTGAAATAATTATATTTTTATTTTTCTCTTTTAGTTAATTTAATAACTACAAATTTTTGATATTTTAATATTCAAGTTAATCCCTACCCCCCTCGGTGGGGGTTAACTATGTTTTTATAATACATTTATTATTTTTATCTGTCAACTAGTTTTTATTAATAAAATTAAAAATCACAAATTAATATTTACAAATTCACTTATGTTTCTTTTATAAAAATAAAAAGACAAACCATATAAATGGCTTGTCTTTTTTATAATTTTTCTTTAATCTCTTTATAGCAAAACTCTATAATATCACTTCTTTTAATTATACCAATAAAGATTCCTTCATCATCTACTACTGGAACAAAATTCTGATTTACTGCCAAAGAAATTAAACTTTCAATATTTGCATTTATAGAAACACTTTTATGTGTTCTTCTTGTCTTTATATCTTTTACTTTTACTGACTCAGTATTTTTAAAATTTAATTCTGGAGTATTTTTTAGTTTCCACAATAAATCTCCTTCTGTAATTGTTGAAACATATCTACCACTCTTATCTATAATAGGTATAGCTGTATAACCGTGGTGCTCCATTCTCTCCATAACTTGTCTCATTGTCGCTTCTAAATTTTCGCAAATAACTTCGTTTTTTGGTGTAAGGAAAAATGCTATATTCATATCTTTATTCTCCTAAAATTATTTATTTACATCTAATATTCTAACATATTAAACTATATCACATAATACTTAAGATTTTTTTTCTTTTTTAATAAAATATTTCTCTAATCTGTATGAGTAATCTGAATATTCTATTTCATTTAAAATACTTCCTATTTCTGAATAAATAACTTTTCCAAGTAATGTTTTTTTAACTATAACTTCGTTTAAAACTGCTGAATGACATTTAGAACAAATCCCTACAGAAATAAAACGCCATCTTGCAGGCATATAATCAAAATCTAATATTATTTTTCTCCTGCATTTTGGACATGATGATTTTATCATATTGTAATTCAGCTTTATATTATCAACACATTTTAAGTTTATAGCTGGCATATCATATACATTATTTACTATATAATTTTTAACTATTCTATAATTGTACAGTTGTTTAAAAGCTTGTACTGTAAAATATGCATCATTAAGTGCATCATGTAAAAGATTACTATCAGCCTTTATATTAAGCCTTGTTAATGCATTTTTTAAGCTTAATGATTTTTTAGCTCCAATAACTTTAGTTACATACTCTTGTATATCTATATATTTATTAACCCATTTTATATCTTCATATTTATGATAATGTGAATTTATAATTATTTGAGCTATATCATCTTTTGCCCATGAACATAATATATTATTTCCTGTAAATTCTTTTAATTTAGCCATAGCTTCTTCAAAGGAAATTCCTTTTTCTAAATCTTCATTTGTTATTTTTGTTATATTTATTATTTCAGGATTTAAAACAGGAAATATTGAAGGCTTAATATAAACCTTCAATTCTTCCTCTACTTTCATATATTGGTCAACCTTTATAGCTCCAATTTCTATTATTTCACTCTCTATATCTATATCTTTAAGATATTCATGTTCTAAATATATATTTGGATAATGTTTTTCTATGTTATCCATTCTATTAAATTCCAAATCAATTACTACATACCCCATAAAAACTCCTAAGTTTATCTTAATTATTCTCTTTAAAGTCTATTCCTGCAAGCTTCATCAAGTGAATTGCATTTTGTGTCTTACTTCTTCCTTCTCTAAGCTTGTAATCAAATTTAATTTTATTATCTTCATAATACTCTCTAAAGTTTTGATTTTTTATTCTATTATCTCTAAGTTCTAAATCACATAATTCTAAATCATGAGTTGATACAAGTCCTATCGCACCTGCATCCATTAATTGATTTATTAAAACTTTAGCTCCTGTATGTCTATCTTCTGAATTTGTTCCTTTAAATATTTCATCTAAAAGGAAGAATATTCTCTTTCCTTCTTTAGCCCCTTCTATAAGTAATTTTATTCTTAAAATTTCTGCATAGAAAGAAGATATACTTTCTTGTAAATTATCTTTTGTTCTCATACAAGTATAAAGGTCAAAAAGTCCACACTTAAAATTCTTTGCACTAACTGGTGCACCTAAATATGAAAGAACTAAGTTTAAACCAATAGTTCTTAAGAATGTACTTTTCCCTGACATATTTGAACCTGTTATTAATGTTACTTTTGTGCTTTCTTCTAATCTATAAGTGTTTCTAACTGCTCTTTCTCCTAAAATTGGATGACCAATTTCTTCTCCAAGTACTACTTTTTCTGAAACTACTTCTGGATAATTCCATTCATCAAAATCAAATGGTAAGTTTGCAACACTTGATAATGCATCAAATTCTCCCATAGCTTCAAGCCATGAATCTAAATATTTTCCATTTTTCTTTTTCCAACTTTCTAAGTTAGAAACTAAGAATACATCTGAGAAAATAAATAAGTTTATTATTAAATAGTATGCGTTTCCATTACTATCTCCAACCCAATCTAAAATTGAAGATAATTTTTTCATTTCTTTTTTACAAGATATATTATTATCTACATTTTTTATTTTATTTTTTATTTCTTTTAAATATTCTGAATCAACATTCTCATCTTCTATTAAAGCTAGTATTTCTGAATAAGCCTTAACAGTAGGTTTTATTAAGGAAAACATATGCAAAACATCTCTACTATCCTTAGTTAAACTTCTTATAACAATAAAGTTTACCATAAGTAAAAGTAGTATATAACTTCCTTTTAAAGTTCCTATAAAGGACATAACTATGGCTATAAAAGTTATAGCTATAAAAATATAAGCTATTATTTTTCTATATCCAACTGTCTTTCCTTCACTTTTGCTCCATTCTTTTAGATATTCAAGTTCATTAACTTCTTCATCAGTATTATTTATATTTAACTTTCCATTTAAGATTAATTTTTGTCTCCATTTAACCTTTTTACCTAATTCATCTATAGCTTTTTGTTTTTTATTTATTTCTTCTGCTGTGGAAATTGTGTTACGACTAAGTATTTTAGCTAAAGCTTCACGCCCTGCTTTAGTTACAGTTGTATTTATAAGTTGAAATAAAGAATTATCTCCAAATATGTCTAAATCATATGTATATGGATGTTTTTCATCAATATATTCTTCTCCCTTATCTTCTTCATTTTTAAATTCTCCATTTAATCTTCTAAGCCCTTGCTCATTTATCTGGATCATTATTTCCTGTTTCTTTTTCTTTTGTAAAAACTTATTATGAAATCCTACTACTACTAAAAATAATATTATAAAAAATGCTCCAAAGGAAACCATTAATGTAGGATTATCCATAGAGTAAAATTTATATATAGAAAAAATTAAAAGTACAAAAATTACTAATCTGCTCCAACCAATTGCTAAGCTTTGTTTATTTATTTTATCTATTTCTGCTTTGCTTTTCTCTATATTCTCTTTATAAAACTTAAGTGCGTTCATTAATTTAAATTACTCCTTTTATTAATTTATTACATGTAAATTATACCATAACTTAACAAGAAAAAGGGAAGAGTATAAAAATATCCTTCCCTTTATTTCATTAAATTATAATTATTTCCTAATTTTATTTCATTGAATTATATATTGTATCTAAATTATATTTCATTGCTTCTAAATATGTTTTATCATCATCTTGTGATTCAAGAGTATATATTTTAACTACTTTTGCTCCAACTTCTTTTGCTAATGTTTCAGAAGTTTTTGGCTCTGATAATGTTCCTGAGAATATAACTTTAACATTATGTTCTTTACAGTAGTTAACTAATTCTTGAAGCTTTCCTGGTGTTGGTTCACCATCTGCATATAAAGAGCTTACTGACTCTTGAGTTAAACCAAAATCTCTACAAAGATAACCAAAAGCTGCATGACATGTTACGAAATTTTTATTTTTTAATTCTTCAAATTTTGGTTTATATTCGCTATATAAATCATTGCAATCTTTTATAAACCTTTCGTAGTTTTCATTATAATAAGATTCATTTTTTGGATCTTCTTTAACTAAAGCATCCTTTATGTTTTTAGCTTGAACTTGAACTTGTTTTAAACTTAGCCAAACATGTGGATCTATTTTATCTCCATCTTTTAAAACATCTACCCCATTACTTGAATCTACGCTTAAAATATTATTTTCTTTTAATTTTGCGCTTACATCATTAAGCCATTCTTCCATTCCAAGCCCGTTATATATAAACATTTTGCTACTAATAAGCTCCTTAAAAGCTCCTGTATTTGGTTCAAAATGATGTGGTTCTTGACCTTTTGGTACTAAAGTAAGTACATCTACTTTATCTCCACCTATAGCTTTTGTTATTTCCGCTACTGGAAATATAGAAGCTGTAATTTTTATTTTTCCATTCTCATTTACCTTTGATTCTGAATTAGAATCTGTTTTTGAGCAACCTACTGCTAGTAGAGCTAAGACCCCTATTGTTAAAATTGTTATGATTTTTTTCATCCTTATCTCCTTTGCATATGATTTGCATTTACAAACAAAATCATAACCTTTAATTTCCTATTTGTCAATTAAATATAGATTTTTTTGCATTTAATATTATTTTTGTCAATAATATCTTCTTCTATTCTTTGACAAGTGAAAATTATAGTTTGTGCTAGGTTTTCTTCGCTTATTAATTTTATTCCTCTTTCTCTTCTTATATCATCATATTGAAGAAAAACTTCATCAAATACTATTGGAACTTCTTTATCTTTAAACAGAAATTTTATTAAAGCAAGTCTTAGTGATAAATATAATTGGTCTCTGGAACCATTACTTAAATATTCACTAGAAAATAAGCTTTCTTCATCTCTTACTAATAAATCATAATCTTCTTTTAAAATTACATCTCCATATTTATTATCTGTAAGCTTACTAAAAATTTCTTTTATATTTTCATTTAAAGTAGGGCCAAATTTTTCTTTTATTTTTCTATCTGCATTCTCTAAAACTTCTATTGCTATATTTATAGCCTTATATGTTTTGTCTAATTTTTCAATTTTTTCTGTTACTTCTAAAATTTCTTCTTCAACTACATTTATATCTCTTTTTCCTGCTAAGCTTAATTTTATTTCACCTTCTAAAAACTTTATCTTCTTTTCAGATTCTATAAGCTTATTTGATTTATTTTTAAGCTCAACTTCTATATCTTCCTCTTTTTTATAATTAGACTCTTCAAAATTATCTCCTATTTTTGAAAACTCTTCTTTTATATCTTCTATATTTCTATCTTTTAAAAGAGTGTTATAAGTTTCTTGAATATTTTCTAAAGCACTTTCAAGTTCTCTTTTCTTTAAAAGTTTGTTTTTCATTTCTTCAATGTAGTTTTTTAAATTACTTATATCTATATTTTCTAAATTTCCTTTTTTTAATTGAAGTAAAAGTTCTTCTTTTAAATTTTCTTTTTCATTTTTTATATTTTCTATTTCAGATTCTAATAAACTTTTCTTTTGCTTAAGAGTTTCTTTTAATAATCTTATCTTTTCATATTTGTCTATTTTGATATAAACCTCATCTATATTATTACTACCAGACATCTTTATTACAGAATCTAATATTTTTTCATTTTGGTTATATCTATCTCTTTCATTTTCTATATTTAATTCTTCTATCAAATTTAATCTTTCTTCTATAACAAAGTTGCTTTTATTTTCAAATTGAATAAAGTCTTCTAAAAGTTTAATACTTCTTATAAGATTTTCTTTATTTTTTACGTTAGAAATCTTTATAAACTCATTAAATTTATTTTCTATAAAATCAATATTTTCTTTTAATTCTTTTATTTCATCTTTAGAATTTTCTTCTATATTATCTTTTTTAGAACTCATAAAGTATAGTACAATTGAAGCTATCAAAATTATTAAAAATACAATATAGACTATAAGATTTTTTCCTATGAACGTATTTACTCCTAGTCCTAATAACCCAACTATAGCTGAAATAATGTATATTTTAGAATTTCCACTTTTATTTTTATTATCTTTTAAGCCTTCTTCTTTTTCATATTCCTTCTTTAAGCTTATTAAATTATGCTCATATTCTTTTAGTAATTCCTTTATTTCTTCTACATGAGGTTTTAGATTTAATACATCACCTAAAAATCTTTCTTTAACATGAATTTTTTCTTCTTCTTTATTTATACTTTCTAATAATTTGTCATATCTGTCTTTTTTATCTTTTAAAGCTTCTTGCTCTGCATTTAGTTTTATTAACTTTTCTTTTATTCCTAAATCTAAAGAATTAAAGAATTCATATTCCTTAAAATTCTTTATCTCTTCTTCTAATTCTTCTTTTAAAACTCTTATATGCTCTTCTTTTTCTGAAATTTTTTCTTTTAATATATTATAGTTATCATATATTTTTTCAACATTATCTAGATAATCTGTGTCTAGCGTAAATTCTCCTATAACTAAATCTTTATTTAAAAGTTCCTCTTCTTTTTTTATTTCTTCTCCACGCTTTAAATATTTAAATATATCTTCATATTCTTTTTTTAAGTTTATCTTTTTTATATATTTTTTATATATTTCAAGCTTTTCAATTTCTTCTTTTAAAGCCTTATTTTCTTTTTTCTCTTTTAATAAAAGGCTTTCATTATCTAAATTTAAATCAATAGCTTTATAAATTTCAGCTTTTTCTCTTTGTAGACTATCTAAAGCTAAATTTAATTTATCTATCTCACCTGTACCTCTAGTAGTTTTTAATTCTTTTCTTTTTTTAGATAGATTTTCTATTCCTGTACTTGCAGAAACTTCTCCTGTTCCTGAGCCAAAAATCTCTTGAAGCTTGTCCTTTATTTCTTCATCTTTTTCTTTTTTTACTTCTACTCCTAATTGAGGTATAAAAAGAGTTTTTGAGAACGTTCTTTCATTTACTCCTAAAAAAAATTCTCCAACTTCCTTTTGCATTTTATTTTTTATATCTTCTCCAGATAATAAATCTATAACTTCTAAAGTATCTCCTCTTTTAGTTTTTCCAAAGGTTCTTCTTATCTCATATTCTCTATTATCATGCTCTATAATAAGCTCTCCTGCCATTACTTCGCCAGAAAAAGGAGAATATTTTTTTCTTAAATCTCTTCCTCCTTTAGATGGTACTCCATAAAGCCAAAGTTTTATAAAGTTCTCTATAGTGGATTTTCCTTTTTCATTTTCTCCATATATTAAATTCATTCCTGATTTTAAAGATATAACTTTATCTTTTAATCCACCAAAAGCTTTTATCTTTATTTCTTTAATAATCATCTAAGTTTACCTCTTCATTCATTAAACTTCTAAGTCCTATATCTAGTGCTAATTCTAATATTTCTTTATCTTCTTCATCTTCCATTCTCTTCTTAATTTCATTTATAAAAATTCCTTCTACTGAATCTAAATTAATATGGTCATAATTTATTTGAACTCTTGTATTATTTATTATTTTTATAAAATAAAATTCTTCTTTTAAAGACCCTAAAATTATATTTTCATTTATATTAAATTCTTTAGATGTATTTCCAATTAAAATAATTTTAAATAAGTCTTTATCCCTTTTATAATCCTTTGTTACATCTTTTATCTTTTCTTCTACTTCTAAAGTGGTATTAAGATTTGTTACGTCAACCTTTATAGAATAATAATTTCTAATTGATGTTTCTCTAAAGCTTAAATCTGTAAAACCTTTACTTACTTCACCTATTATTACTCCTTTAGAATCTAACTCATCAAATCCTCGACCTTGTGGACATCCTGAATAAGCATAAGTAGTTTGTCCTATTTTTTGTATTCCAGAATATAAATGTATATGTCCTAATGCAATATAATCTAATTTACTCATTTCTATATCTTCTTTTAATATAGGATTATAATCACTACTTTTCCCATTTAAATCTCCATGACAAACTAAAATATTTATATTATTTTCTTTTATATTTATATCTTTTAATTTTGTTTCTTTTATATATTTTTCATTAAAAGCAAAACCATGAACTGAAAGATTTAAATCATCTAAATCCACTCTCTCCATATCTCCTTTAAATATATAAACATTTTCAGTCCAATCTATAAGAGTATAAAATGATTTTTCATTAAATGGATCATGGTTACCAGGGCTTATAAAAACTCTAGTGTTTTCTAACATTTTAAAGATTTTACTTACATAAACTAATGTCTCTTTTTTAACTGTATAATTATCAAATACATCTCCCGCTATAAGAAGTATATCTATTTTTTCTTCATTACAAATATTAATTATATTTTTTAAAACTCTCTTTATCTCTTCTTTATTATTTTTAGCCACCTCTTTATTAAATTCTTTAAAAGGTGTATCTAAATGTATATCTCCGCAATGTAATATCTTAACCTTATTCATACCTTTCTCCTCTTTAACCCGATTCGAACCTCTGTTCTAATTTCATTATATATATTTTCTATAAAAATAAAAGACTATAAAATAAAAATGCCATGCAATAAATTTTGCATAGCATTTAATAAATATATATAAATTTTCCCCTATGTATAATAAATCCCCCAATTTATTATCTTAATCATATTTTATTTAATATTTATAACAATATATTACTTAATCTAAGGCTTTAAATGAATATCCTTGTTCCTTTAAATCTTTTATTACATCTTTAAAATTACTATTATTTTCTCCTAAACTTTGTATATTATCAATTATCATAATGATTCCATTTTTATTAGAATTATTTATATTAACTCCTTCACTTAATTTAAAATATTCTAACTTATTATTTTCAATTAATTTATATAAATCTAATTCTACTGGAAGGACTGTATTTCCTTAATATTCTATTTTATCATCTTCATTTATAATTTCGTTATTATCTATAAAAGTAATTTTTAAATTTAAGTCGCTACTTAAATTTAAAAGCCTGTCTATACTTTCTTCATCTATATTTTTATCATCAACAATTATATATGTAGTTTTTTGCGAATTATTTAATCTATTTGTCTTTTGATATTTTTGCCCTTGGATAACTTTTACTACTGAATTTGCTTCATTACTATTTTTTTGACTAATAGAATTATTACTATCTACAACTTCAAAACGCTCTTTATGTACTTCCATATTTATGAATTTAATTGCAAATGTTAATATTAAGCAACTAAGTATTATCGTTAATATAAATACTTTTTTACCCTTCATTCGTAATCACCTTTTCCCTTCTAAAACAATTATAACATATTTTTTAATTTTTGATTAATATTTTTATAATTTTTTTAATTTAATTATTTTTTTTAGGGAATTGTCAGTTTTTTTTTGCAATTTATTATATTTTATTTGTTTTTTTAATTTTTTATTCAAATTTAAAAGGTATACATTAATATATTATTTTTACTTAATAATGTAAAATTAATATATATAGGATATTATTTGCCTATTATATTTCTATTTAAGGAATAACTATCCATAATTTTGTCCTCATTAACAATTATGAAACATTTATTTTAATTTATTTAAATTTAGACATAAAAAAAACACTTAATAAAATTAAGTGCTTCTGGCAGGGGCAGTAGGACTCGAACCCACAACCAATGGTTTTGGAGACCACTACTCTACCAATTGAGCCATACCCCTAGAACGTTTTTTATTTTATCAAATATATATTTTATTGTCAATAATTTTTTTCATCCTAAAAATTCTAGCTCTTTTAGTTGTTAATTTTAAAAATTTAGATTATAATATAATAAAAATTATTTTGATTATCAAAATATTTAATTTTCAAATAAATTTTAAGTGAGGTATTTTGTTATGAATATTAAACCTTTAAAAATAGGAAATTTACAAGTTAGACTTCCAATAATTCAAGGTGGAATGGGTGTTGGTGTTTCACTATCATCACTTGCTGCAGCTGTTACTAATGCTGGTGGTATTGGTGTTATTTCAGCAGCAGATATAGGATTCAAAGAAAAAGATTTTAATACGAACTCTAAAGCTGCAAACTTAAGAGCTCTTAAAGAACATATAAAAATAGCGAAAGAAAAAACTAAAAATGGAGTTTTAGGTGTAAATATAATGGTTGTAACTAAAGATTATGAGGATTATGTTAAAACTGCCATAGAAGCTGGAATTGATTTAATAATTTCTGGTGCTGGTATGCCTACTGCTCTACCAAAGATAGTTAAAGATTCTACAGTAAAAATAGCACCAATAATATCATCTTTAAAGGCTTGTCGTGTAATAATGAAGCTTTGGGAAAAACATAATAATAGATTACCTGATGCTGTAATTGTTGAAGGTCCTAAAGCTGGTGGTCATCTTGGATTTAAAAAAGACCAAATAAATATGAAAGAAGAAGAATTTGAAGCTGAAGTAGTAAAAATTATTGACCATGTAAAGGAATATGAAGAAAAATATAATACACAAATTCCTGTTTTAGTTGCTGGTGGTGTATTTGATGGTAATGATATAGCTAAATATTTAAAACTTGGAGCTTCAGGAGTTCAAATGGCAACTAGATTTGTTGCAACTGATGAATGTGATGCATCTGATGATTTTAAAAATGCTTATTTAAATTCAACTATAGATGATGTAGAAATTGTTTCAAGTCCTGTTGGAATGCCAGGTCGTGCTATTTTAAATGATTTTGTAAAGAGAACTAAAGAAGGTAACGTTAAGGTTGAAAGATGCTATGATTGCATGATTCCTTGTAATCCAGCAGATACTCCTTATTGTATTACTCAAGCTTTAATAAATTCTGTTACTGGAAATATAGATAATGGATTAGTTTTCTGTGGTGAAAATGCTCATAGAATAAAAGAAATTGTTCCAGTGCAAAAGCTTATGGACTCTCTTGAAAAAGAAGTATTAGAAGCATAAAGCTTTATATTTAAATATATTTTTATATCTATAATATTATAAATAATTTTTTTAAAAGATTTATTTTAATAATATAAATAGTACATTTATAAAGAAAAAGTCATTTTAAAATATTATTTTACAAAATTAAAAGGATGCTTTTTAGCATCCTTTTTTAAATGTGTATTTTAACTAGAATTTTCTAAGAAATAAAATAGTTATTTATATATATTTTTTACATATATGTGTTAACTAAATAGTAGCATCTATCTTTTGTTAAACTTCTTTGTGTTTGATAATTTGCTGTCTCTTTAACTAACTGATTGTTATATTGTGCTTCACTTTGAACAGCTTGAGCATTCTTTTGTTGAACCCATGCTTGTTGTGATGTTTGAAGCTGAGTTAATTTATCTCCTGATATATTACTTTCTATATTTTGTAATATTTTATTTAATTCATCATTCCAAACAGTATATTTATTTTTAGCTCTTTGCAGCTTCTGCTCATAAGTTTGAGCTGATAAATCCATATTATTAACTTTTACATTTATTTTATCTAGTTCATTTAAATATTTCCCTCTAGTTGAAAATTGATTGTTTGAACTAGATGATGTTCCTAGTTTCTGTTCTATATTATTATTTATTTCTGAAACATAAACCTGTTGAGTAGCATTTAAATTTTCTTTGTTAAGTTTTTGGATAAGATCAAGTGCTTTTTGATATTGCCCACTAGAGTATAAATTATTTAAAGTAAGTATATCATCTTTGGCTTCTGAGCTTGTCCCTGGACTTGTACCTCCATTTTGCATTGCAGCAGATATTTGAGCTTTAAGTCCATTTATTTGCATACCAACTGGATATCTTGTATAGTTTGGATTTATTGCAGATAATGCTTGGTTAGCAGCATTAATATCTCCATTATCATAACAACTTTTAGCCTTCATATAACCTTGTAATATTCCTATAAGATCTTTAGCCTTTGTATTATTACTATCAAGATTTAAAGCTTGCTTGTAGCTATCTATAGCTTTTTGATACTCATTATTTATAACATAATTATTCCCTTGATTCATATAATTTAAACTATTTGCCGCATTTGCTTTATGAGTATTTATAATTACCATAACTATTATAAATATTATTGCTATAATTAATACTAAAAAAGTTCTACGCCTTTTATATTTATTTTGTAGTTTTTTATTTGATGTTGGTTTATTTAGTACAGTCTTGTTCTGTGTTTTTTTATCCTGTAGTTTCTTATTAGGTAGTTTCTTTTTTTGATTTTCTCTATTTTTTATACTTTGTACAGTCCTACTCTTTGATGAAGATTTGCTTCTATTTTTAGCATTTCTATTCCTGCTTGATTCCCTCATCGATTTTCTCCTTACGTTATTTTTACAATAATTAATGATACATTTAATTATATAATATGAATTTATTTTTTTAATATTTTAATTTAAATTTTACTTTTTTTTAACTTTTTTAATCTTTAATTTATTTTGATACATTTTTATTAATTAAGCATATAATACTTATTAATTAATAATTTATTAGGAGTATTTTATGAAATCAAACATATTAAGACGACTTAGGCATAAAAAACTTACTCGAAACTCAAAAACTTTTACTGAAGCAGAGGCTGCAAAGGTAGCTCAAAAATTAGGAATAGATTTTTCGAAAGTTTTATTTAGTTTAAGTGATTTTACTAAAGGAATGAATATTGAATTAGAACATGGAAAAATAGATGCTGAAACTAATGTTACTAATAGTAATCCATTAACTACTGGTAAGATAGCTCTTGCTCACTTAAATGAATTTCCTGATTATTATGAAAGATTAGAAAAATTAGAAGAAGAAGCTAAAAAGTTTTGGATGAATAAACCTAAAACTCGTATATAATTAAAAACCTAGATGATTTTTAAAACATCTAGGTTTATTTAAATTTAATTTATGTTTATTCTCTAAAAAATATTTTATGTTTAATTATCTAGATATACTTATTATAAAAAATATGTAAATTTAATATTAGTTTATATATAAAATACTATTCCAAGCACTGCGGCAATAAGAATAATGTATAATGGCTGAATTTTCTTATATAGTAGTAAATATGCTCCTATAATTGTTATTATTATTTCTCTTATATGAAACACATCACTTCCTGAAACTGAGATTAAGGCACTAAAAATAAGTGCTATTATAGCAGGTTTCATTCCCTTTAGGGCATTTTGCCATGTCTTAGCATTTTGCATTTTACTAAATAAACAATATGCTATTGAAACTAATATAAATGGAACTGTTGATATACCTATAATTGCTGCAAGACCACCTAATATTCCAGCTGTTTTAAAACCTACATAAGCTGATAGATTTGTTGTAAATGGTCCAGGAGATATTTGAACAAGTCCTATATATGAATTTAACTTAGAAGCAGTAACCCAATGATTTTGATTTACTAATGTTGTCCTTATATACGGTAACATAGCATATCCTCCACCAAAGGCAAGTGCACCAATCTTAAAAAATGCTATATATATTTTTAATATTTCCATTATTACTTTACACCGCCTTTTCTATCTTTTATTCCATATACTAAAATTCCATAAATGGCAGAAAAAATAATAATTAATGCTGGATTTATTTTTAAAAATTCTAATGCAAAAAGTACCACTAATGCAAAAACTATATTATGTACATTTTTATCTAATCTTTTCCAAAATTTAATTACTGCAATAAATACAAGCACAGGAACTACAGCTTTTATTCCTTGAAGAGCATGTTGAACAAATATATTTGATTCAAACTTTGTAAATACAGTAGCAACTAAAAATATAATAATAAATGATGGTATAAGCGTTCCTAAAAGACTAACTACAGCACCAACAAACTTATTGATTTTATATCCTATAAAAGCTGTAGATGTTATAGCTAAAGGTCCGGGAAGACTTTGACATACAGTAAGTATATCTAAATAACTTTCTAAATCTAAATATTTCTTTTTATCTACAATCTCTTTTTCCATAATTCCTATCATAGCGTAACCACCACCATATGTAGTAGCACCTATTTTTAAAAATGTGAAAAAGAGTTTTAAAATTTCTTTCATTTTATCACTTCTTTCATAATTTTATCTTTATGTACTGCAATTTATATACTTTATAATATTCTTTATTTTTGCATATGTCAATTTACTTATTATTTTTTATTTATAATAATAAAATACTTATATATAATATAAATTTTTATTTATTAAAATATATTAATTTAGATTTTTTAAGCATAAAAACTATATTAAAATAAAAAAAATCATTAATGTATAAATGATTTTTTATATGTATAACTTTACTTAAAGTCTTATGTTCTGGTCTTTTATAGTCCATTTACTTTATAGCATTAATAATTTTCAAATAAAATTTTCATTATTCATTTAATTATCTTCTTATAACTATTTACCTTTTAAAAAGATTTCTCTTTAAACTTTATCCATTTCTAGTTTTATCTAATAGGTATTTTGTTATAAGTAAAAATATATAGTTATCTATTACTTAAAAATTAATAAGCTTATAATAAAAAAAATCTTAATATATCTAGTGTTAATCTAGTATATTAAGATTCTTTTATTATTAAATTTTTCTATATTAAATGATTGAATTATTTAATTAATCTATATTATCTACAATTACTTAGTTAAATATAAATTTAATAATTTTATTGTATTTTCTAAAGCATTATAATGTGTTCTTTCCATTCCATGACTTGCATGTACTCCCGGTCCTATTAAAGCCCCTCTAATATTGTTTCCACCTCTTAAAGCTGCTCCAACATCTGAACCATATCTAGGATATATGTCTATAACATAATCTAAATTATTTTCTTTTGCTAAGTTAGCTAATTCTGTTGTCATATTATAGTCATATGGTCCACCTGAATCTTTTGCACAAATTGAAACATCATATTCTGTACAATTTAAGTCATCACCAATACATCCCATATCTACTGCTATCATTTCAGTTATATCACTTGGAATATATGCTGAACCATGACCTACTTCTTCATAAGTTGAAATAAACATTTTTGTTTTATATGTTGGAACTATATTTTCTCTTTTAAATAATTCTAAAAGACTTATAAGACAAGCTACACTTCCTTTATCATCAATAAATCTTGATTTTAAGAAACCACTTTTTGTTACAGTAGTTTTTGGTTCAATGAAAATGTAATCTCCTGAATTTATTCCTAAGTTTAATACATCTTCTTTATTTTTTACATTTTCATCTATTCTTATTTCCATATTTTCTGGATCTCTTTTTTTAGATGCTGCATCTTCATAAACATGTACTGCTGCACTAGTTGAAAGAAATGTTCCTGTATATTCTCTTCCATCACGAGTTCTTATTGTGCAATATTCTGAATCTAAAGTTGGAACTATTGGTCCACCTACTAATGTAAATTTTAAAGTTCCTTTACTAGTTATAGATCTTACCATTGCTCCTAAAGTATCTACGTGAGATGAAAGTCCTATAACTTTTTCATTTGATTTTCCTTCTACAGTGATTATTCCGCATCCTTTATTTGTTCTCTCAAATGAATATCCTAAATTTTTAACCTTTTCTTCAATCATATCCATTATTTCAAAACAAAATCCACTAGGACTATTAAACTCTAATAATTCTTTAGCTGTATTTAATACAAACTCTTTATTTATTTTCATGTATATGTCACCTTCCTTTTTAATACTTTGTATAATGATTTTATAAAATACTTTTAAATATAAATAAATTATACCATTTTTATAATCATATAACTCTCCTAAGTAAAAATATAAATAAGTTATCTATAAAATAATTTTAAATATTTCTATATATTTTTAACTTTAAGAATTTAGCTTTGCTAAATTTAAAAAACTTTACTAAAAAGATAGCTGCCTTAAATTATTAAGACAGCTATCTTCTTATTTAAACTCTAATTTTTATACTTCTGGTACTATAACAAGAGTACATTTAGTTTTTTTAGCAACATGTGCTGTTACTGAACCAACTAAAGCTACAAATTTCTTTTGTGTATTTTTTGCCATTACTATAACATCAATATCATTTTCTTCTGCATAATTTAATATTTCATCTGCAGCATATCCAAATAAGAATTCACATTTACAATCATATTCTTCAATTAAGCTACTAGCTTTATCTAATATTCGTTTTCCTATTAATTCAGCATCTCTTAATTCATCACTTACAGACATTCCATCTATAAATACGATTTCTCTTACATGTAAAAGGATTATTTCTACTTTTTCTGGACTGTAGTATTCTTTTAAATACTTTAAAGATTCTAAACTTTTTTCACTTCCATCAATAGGAATTAATACTTTTCTTTTTTTCATTGTGAATCCCTCCTAAATATATCTATAGTTATATTATACTAAATTTTTCCTTATATTTGCTTTAAATACAATAATTTTAAAGTTTATTCACTATATATTAGATTTGTTTATTTTATTTTTATTTATTATGTAAAATTTAAAAATCACATATTTTTATAACCATTTATTTAATTTTATCCTATAATATTTAAATTTAATTTCCTAATTCATAATAAAAATCATTATTTTATTTTTCTTCCCAGTTTTCACTTTATTAATGGAAAATTTGAAAGAATAGATTAATATTTAAAGCTTAGTCATTATGACTGAGATTTATTTTTTTATAAAAAAATACTTATTTGAGCGTAGTAACTCCCTCATTGAGTGTGTAGATTTATTTTTTTATAAAAAAAATACTATAATTGTATTGCTATCTTTTTAAGATAACAATACATTATAGTATTTAAACTTATCTATTTCTTTTTAAAGCTTCCTTTACCCTTCTTTGGTCCATGTTTCTTTTTAACTTGGCTATTTCCGTTTCTTCCAGCTACTGATTTTCCTTTTGAACCTTGTTTTCCTTTACCTGATGATTTTCCTCTAAAGCTTGCAGCTTTTCCTCTCATACTTGCAAGGTATCTTTGCTCTTTAGATTGGATTAAACATTTTGGTCCATTTCCTATAAGGTCTTCTCTACCAGCTTTCATTAAAGCATCATAAACTAAATTATAATTTTGAGGCTTTTTAAATTGAAGAAGTGCTCTTTGCATTGCTTTTTCTTCTTTTGTTCTTGGTACATAAACTGGTTTCATTGTTCTTGGGTCTAAACCTGTATAGAACATTGTTGTTGAAAGTGTACCTGGAGTTGGATAGAAATCTTGTACTTGCTCTGGTTGATATTTTGTATCTCTTAAATATTCTGCAAGTTCTATAGCTTCTTTAAGTCCACATCCTGGGTGGCTTGACATAAGATAAGGAATTATATATTGTTCTTTTCCTGCTTTTTTACTTAATTTAAAGAATTTTTCTCTAAATTGGTCATAAGTTTTTCCTGATGGTTTTCCCATATATTTTAAAGCTTCTGGCGCAACATGCTCTGGAGCAACTTTTAATTGTCCACTAACATGATGCTCAACTAATTCTTTAAAGAATGTATCATCTTTATCAGCCATTATATAATCATATCTAAGTCCTGAACGAACAAAAACTTTTTTAACCTTTGGAAGACTTCTAACTTTTCTTAAAAGATGTAAGAATTCTGTGTGGTCAACCTCCATGTTTTTACAAACTCCTGGTGTTAAACATCTCTTTTTCTTACAAGCTCCTATAGTAAGCTGATGGTCACAAGCTGGTTTTCTAAAGTTTGCTGTTGGCCCTCCAACATCATGAATATATCCTTTAAAGTCCTTAAGCTCTGTTATTCCTCTTGCTTCTTCTAAAATAGACTCTTCACTTCTACTTTGAACTGCCCTTCCTTGATGGAATGTTATTGCACAGAAATTACAATCTCCAAAGCATCCTCTTGAACTTACTATACTAAATTTAACTTCTTCTATAGCAGCTATTCCACCATCTTTTTCATATATAGGATGATAATTTTTCATATATGGAAGTCCATAAACTTCATCTAATTCTTGTCTATTTAAAGGCATTTCTGGCTTATTTGCTACAACATATCTATTACCATGAGGTTGTACCAATTGTCTTCCTCTAATAGGGTCTTGCTCTTCATCTTGAATATTAAAATCTTTAGCATAAAGAACTTTATCATTTGCAATTTCTTTTACTGAATGAAGTAATATATAATCTCCATAAAGTTCATCTAATGATTCTACTACATAACAAGTTCCATTTACGTGTCTTATATATTTAGCTTCAAATCCATCATTTAAAGCATTAGCAACTTCTACAACTTGTTTTTCACTCATTCCATAGATAAGTAAATCTGCTCCTGAATCTATAAGAATTGAATTTCTTACAGAATTACTCCAATAATCATAGTGAGCCATTCTTCTAAGACTTGCTTCAATTCCACCTATCATTATATTTACATTTTTAAATGCTTCTCTTATTTTATTACAATAAACAATTGTTGCTCTATCTGGTCTAAGCCCCATTTTCCCACCTGGAGAATAAAGGTCTTTTTCTCTTAATCTCTTACTTACTGTATAATGGTTAACCATTGGGTCCATGTTTCCACCATTAACTAAAAATCCAAGTCTTGGTCTTCCTAGCTTTTTAAAATCATCTAAGCTATGCCAATCTGGTTGTGGAATTATCCCAACTTTATATCCAGCATGTTCTAAAACTCTTGATATTATAGCTGTTCCAAAACTGTGATGGTCTATATAAGCATCACCAGTAACTATAATAAAATCACATTGTTCCCAACCACGCTTTTCCATATCTTCTCTACTAATTGGTAAGAAGTCTTTTACCTCTGTCATCATTTATCACCTTCTATTTCTTTATAACTATTCATATGTAAATTATATCATCTTCTTTTTTAGTCATATCTTCTTATTATATACCTTTATTTTATTAAATAATACCTACTTTTTAAACTTTTATTTATTTCCAGTATAATTTGTAAAAAATAAGAGAACCAATTCAGGTTCTCTTAGTATATCTTATCCAAAGATTTTTCTATCTATTTTTAAATATATTCTTTCAATAGGTTTTCTTAATAACTTAACATATATTACATTCATGATAAGTACTACTATAAATCCACCAATAACATCCATAGGATAATGGTTTCCAACGAATACTCTTGAGAATGCAACAAATATTGATACTATTGTTAATATCCATCTTAAAACTTTGCTGTATCTTCCAAGTCCAACTGCTATACTAAAAGTTCCTATAACGTGGTCACTTGGGAAAGAAGCATCTGCTTTATGTGGCACTAATAAATTTACATGATGTGTAACAAATGGTCTTGGTTCAAAATAAATAAGACCTATAATTGAACTAACTATTAAGTTTATAACTGTAAAAACCCCTGTACTAACAGCTACCCTTCTTGTTTTTGAATCTCTATTTTTTATTCCAATTACAAATACTGCAAGTAATGTTAATGCATATAAATATGGTACAACTTTTGAAAGAAATATCATTATATCATCTAAAAAAACACTTTTATATGCTAAATCATTAATTAAATAAAATAAGTGTAAGTTCCAGCTCATTCTTTACTCTCCTTTTTTATCCTTTGTATTTAGCATAAAAAAATATGCTAACATTCTTAATATTAGCATATTATATACGACTATTATATTACTTTTTAATTAATTATTTTTTAAGATAAAAACTATCACTATTTCCATATGGATCATTTTCTGTATAAGATATAGTATCATCTTCTTGTCCTAAACCTTTTAATTTTAAATATATTTGTGCTTCAGATAATACTATATATGGAGTCAATAAAAAATATCCAATTCCAAATAATAATGAGGAAAGAATTGCCCATCCTGCAAAGCTTAAATAGAAAATAAATAAATCTCCTTTTACTCCATAAACTAAATCTTTACTTTCCTTTAAACATTGGTCAATAGATTTAGTTGGATCATCTACTAAGATGAAAGTACTCATTGAAAACATCATAGTTAATATAATACCTGGTATTATAAAAAGTGCGAATCCAATTGATGTTAACACAGTTGTAACTATAGACATTATTATAATTTTTCCAGCATAATTAAATCCATAAGTTACATCTTCTACATTAGCTTCTTGTCCTCTTATTTTATTTAAAGAAAATTTAGCCAATCCAAAAGATAATATGCTAGATACAATTCCTAATATAATTGATACAGTTGTAGGGAAAGTTACAAAAGGAACATTTCCTCCTACTGCGCTAACAACTATTCCTATAATAATAACCTTTGTTAAATCACTAAAAATAATTTTTTTCGATTTTTCTTTTATTGCTATTCTATCAAATCCCATAAAACCCTCCCCTTTATTAAAGCCTCTATATCCCTCATATTCAGTTTATATTTGCCTCTATTTTTTGTCAATTAAAATTAATTTTGGAATAATAATCTAATTAGTATTTATAAAAATAAGACTACCTAAATTTTTCTAACCTAGGTAGTATATTATCTAATCATTTAAGTTAAGCTTACGCTTATTATTTCACCAATGCTATCTTCTGTTATATCCTCTTCAAGAGGAATATCATCTTCTTCATAATCATCAGATAACACTTCTACAAACTCTACTTCTTCTAACTCTTCTATGTCTTCACAGAATTCTGTATCTAATAATTCTTGTCTCCATTCATCTGTTTTTACAGTTCCTATACAAAGTCCTGTAAACACATATATATCATCAACTATAAATTGTATTCTTACCTTATTTCTACTTATCATATTGTTCTCCATTTTTAAATTTATTTAGTTTATTTATATGATATATAGAATTAAGATGTTCTCTGTATTTTAATATTTATGATGACAATGACCACAATTGCAGTTATCTTGTTTATAATTATAATGTCCATAATTACATTTATTTTGTTTTAAATTTTCTTCCATAATTTTATCTTTTATAAGCTTCTCATCTTTAAGGGTAGTTTTTATAAATGATTTTTTAATTTCACCAAGTTCAAATTTATTTTGTATTCCATTTATAATATGTTTTTTATTACAATTAAAACAATCCCAATCATCCCAAATCTTATTATGTTTAAAGGCATCTTTATCTTCATCCATTGACCAAAATTTATTATTACCAATTCTATCATCTAAATTATTATTAGCAAATCTTGTTGATGTTTTTATTGCACATTCATTTCCACTATTTTTCTTTACTATATTCATAAACTTTAAGCATTTATCAGAAAATTCTTTTTTGCTTAAATTATATTTATTGCTTTTAATAGATAAAATAGGATATAAATCTAAATCATATTTTTTTAATATCCTAGAAAAAAGAAATCCTTGCAAATTTGGTGAACTAGTTTCATCAAACTCTTTGTATAGCCCTATTAAAAGTCCTGATTCTTTTGCTTTTTTAATATTATTTATAAGTGCTTTTTTATATGGATTTAACCCATAAGATACTTTAAATATAACTGCATGAACTCCCGAATCTTTTACTTTTTTAAAATCTAAACATAAATTATTACTTTTTATAAAAATAGCCTTTCTATTTTTCTCATTTCTCCATTGCATAAAAATCCCCCTAAAATACACTATCATTATATTTATAGTCTACTTTAGAGGGATTTGTTCCTAATTTTTTTAATTATATATTAGAAATTTTCAATTTTTCCTTTTACATCATCATTAAATACTCCACCGTGATAGCAAATAAGCTCTTCGATATCATAATTTAATAAGTTTTTAATTGATTCTTTAGCTTTTACCATATCAAGAGTAAATTGAGGGTTTGAAGGGATTAACTCTCCATCCATAATTGCAAGAGCATCTCCTGTAACTAAAGCTTTCTTTTCTTTTATAAGAACTGAAATATGTCCTGGTAAATGTCCTGGAGTTTCAATTATTTCTATTCCACCAGCTATTGGGAATGTGTCTCCATTTTTAACAAATACATCAACATCAACAGTTTCTACTGCTTTTATTCTATCTTTATAAGCTTGTAATTCTTTCTTTTTAGCTTCATCTACTGAATCAATTATTTTATCAACATTTTGAACTCTTATAAATTCTTCTTTTCCACTTATATGTTTAGCTTCTTCTTCTGATGCTAAAATTTGAACACCTTTTACATTTCTTTTTATTTCAGCTAATGAACCCATGTGGTCTAAATCTTGATGAGTTATTATAACTTTAGTTAATTTTTGTATATCTAAACCTTTTTTAGCCATTGCATCTTTTATCATATCGTATGAATTTGTCATTCCACAATCAACTAAAACCATTTCTTTATCATCTGCTATAACAACAGGACTTACTATAAAATCCCCATTATAATCATATTTTAAATCAAGAACTTCAACTCTATTCATTATGTAATTCTCCTTTATTAATTATATTTTATTTTTTAGAGTTTAACATAAATATATGTATGAAAGATTAAAAAGAATTTACCACCTTATTAACTAAAATAGTCTATTTTATTAAGAATTTAATTATAATACACTAAACAATTGATATATTGCTAATATTTAATTTTTTAATCTTTTATAATTATGTATAATATTAATAACTAATTGGATTTTTTAACCAATGTTATGGGATATATTTATGATAACAATTATTTATTTTTTATTGGTTAAATTTAAAATAACCTCGTTAAGCTTTTACTTAACGAGGTTATCTTTATTTATTAAACTCCTGTTGCGTAGCCTGTGTTAGTATTTACATACCAATAAGGATTTTTATTTCCTGTTTGTTTAACATAAACATAATATAATCCTCCACCTTCATTTCCTTTATGAAGAACTACTTTTGTTACATCTGAATAATAATTATCGCTCTTTAGCATTTGAATTATATATTGTGTTGCTTGTTCTGTTGTAAATGGAATTGGTTTCTTTTCTTGTGCATATGTGAATACTTTTGATGCATCAAATAATTCTTTTGCTGTAATTGGATTATTAAGTGAGTTATCTCCATTTACTTCTTTAAAGGAGTCTACAAGTGCGCTATTAGGAATATTATCTAGCCATGGTTTTGCCCACATTGTACCAACTGCATCAAAGAATCCAGAATATCCATATTGGTCAGTTAATAGCCATTTTCTCATAATTTCAGCTAACTGAGTATCATTAACTGGTCCATTACTTAATTTAGAAGATGGATAATATTGATATGCTGCAGCATATCCATTTTGATTATTATTAGCTTGTGAGTTATAAACTTTGTTACTACTTAAAGTTTCAGCTTTAACAGAGCTTTTAGTATTATTTGATAAGTTTCCATTTTGAGTATTACTTCCTTCATTTACATTTCTAGTGTTACTTCCTTCATTTACATTTCCAGTGTTACTTTTTGCATTTTGAGAGCTATTGTCTTTATTTAAATTTTTAGTATTATTTTTAGCATTATTTGATGTAACAGATTTATTTACTTCATTACTCTCTTTTGAAGTCTTATTCTCACTAACTACTACATCTTGCTTACTTGAATTATTTTTTATATTCTTTTTCATAACGAAATAAAGCCCTAAAAATCCAAGTATAACAATAATTATGACAACTATTATGGATATAATTTTTTTCATAAATTGTTCCTCCTAAACTTACTCTACAATTTTTAATAAGTACATAAAGATTATAGAGTAAATAAAATTACTAAAAGCTAAAAAAAGATTTCATAACTAGAAATAAATTACTAATATTGTTAACTATTACTTATATTAAAAATTTTAAAAACTACATAGAAATATAACTCAATTTAAATAACCTTATCTTTATTTATTAAAATTCCACATTTTAACTATATATAAATCCTAATTTAATTTTTTATATCTAATAAACTATAGATTTAGCTCTTCACTATTTATTGGCAAAATATTCATAATAAATTTCTTTAATCTTTGAAGTAAATTCCTTCTTTATATAATTTATTTGAAAGTATATTATGATAATGTAATAAATTAGTCTTTATAATTTTCATAAAGATTGTATTTTTAACCTATATAAAAATGGCATTCCTGTATTATATAAGAATGCCACCCTAATCTGATATATTCTTTTATTGAATTTCTAATCCTTGAATTAAGAATTCTGATAATACTTATATAAAATTCTATTCTTTAATTATAGAAATACAGTTATACTCTCCACAATCATATTCTAAAACTTTAGCATTTCTCTCTTCTGCAAGCTTAATTATATGACTTACATTTTTATCTTCTTTATTTTTTACTAAAACTATTCTTGGATTTCTTCTAAGTAATACTCTTGCTGTTTCTCCAACGCTTAGCTTTATTTTATTTATATCTTTTACATCAAACTCTTCTCTTACTTTTCTCATTATAATTTCTGCATATTTTTTATCTATTTCCTTACATTCCAAATTAGTTATTTTTGCATTTTTAAATTCTTTTGTTATTTCATCTATAAAATAATTTGAAACATCAGCACTTTCTAAGTAATCTAAATATTTTGCTCCATGAAAATCTTCTTGTCCTATATATTCTTTATTAAATATAGTTCTACTTATTAATCCACTTACTGTTGAGTTTAAACAACTTGTTGAAAGTCCAAAATCCTCTCTAGTTCCATAAATTTTGCAAAGCTTAGCTGGGTCTACTAAAACTGTTAAACTATCATCTATATTTGTATTTTTCTCTTTGTTATATTCTGCAATAGACTTAGTTAATTCCTTTGTTATAGAGCCTTTGCCTGTCCATCCGTCCACAAACTGTATATATCCTTGTGGATTGTTTTTTAAAATATAATCTAATGCATTTTTATCTATTCCACTTCCTCTTATTATTGAAATGCTATAATGCTTAATTTCTTTATTATATTTTTCTTTAATATATCTTTTTATAAGAATTCCTATTGGTGTTCCTGCTCTTGCAAGAGAAACTACAATTAGGTTATCTCCATTTTTTTTATAAAGTATTTCTGAAATTTTCCCTACATAATTTGCAATTTCTTTTTTATCCCTTTTAGTCATATAGTAAAATATGTCCATTATTTCTTTGCTAGGTTCTTTTTCTTTAGAAATCATTTCTGAATAGCTTATTCCCTTGCTTATAAGCTTTTCTTTTTCTTCTATTGTTATTTCTTTTATATCTATTTCTTTTAAAAGAAAAGTACAATCATTTTTATAACTACTCTTCATCTTAAAACCTCTCTTATATCTTTGTATTAATAACTAATAACATTTAAATCTTATAGACGAAATTGTTTTAATTTCGAACTCTAATAAATAAATTGTACATTTAGTCTTCTATTAGATTCTCACTATTTTCATATTATTAGTTAACTTAATATTTAAGTTATCTTCTGTTATTAAAAATACCTTATCAAAATTCTTTTCTATTATTTCTTTATTGTAGAAATAATATTTTACTCCTTTATGATAAAAAATATTTTTACTTTTTATAGGATAACCTTCTTTATTTTCACAAAATATAGGACTTCTAGTTGTACTTTTATAAAGAACATCTCCCTTAACATAACATCCTATTCTAGCGGGAATATATATGTTTTCACCATGTCCTAAAATTAAAACCTTGTCCTCTTCATCTATAAACTTATTTATTTCATTAGCAGCATTTTTACACTTTTCTTCTAAAGCTTGTATTTCTTCATAGCTTACTCCAAATCTTCCTGTATTCTTTATATAGCTTTCTTTTCCAAAGGCAGTTTGAAGTTCTATTCTATCAAAAATATTTAAATTTATCGGCTCTATTCTTTCTTTTAATTCTTCTCCATCTTCATCTATATAAACTTCTGTATTATCTACTTCTATTTCACCCTTTATTAAAGCTAAAACTTCAATATTAACTTTTTCTTTTTCCACAAACTCACTAAATTTATCCACATATTCAGAATTTCTCCAATCTAAAATTGTGACTATTTTAAAATCTTTTGTATCTGTTATTTTTCTTATTTCTTTTATAATGTTTAGCATTGAATTTCCTGTAGTTATTTCATCATCTACAAGTATTATTCTTTTTGCATTTTTTATTTTCTCCTTGTCCATTAAGAAACAAGTATGCTCCACAGCATGGGAATGTTCTTCATCAAAGCTTAAAATTGATTTTAATTCTGTTATCTCTTCTCTTGTTGTAGTTACATAATAAGAATCTTCTAAATAACTAGCTACTGCCATTCCAAGTCCTGTTGCAGTTTCTGCAAAGCCTAAAACTAAACTTTCTTTTTTCTCTGTTATCATCTTTGCAAGGTCTTTTCCTATTTCTCTACACTTTTCTGGTTTAAGCTCTAAATGTTTTCCTAAAACCTTACTTATAAAAAGAAAATTTCTTTTTTTATTGTTACTTCTCTTTCCTAATGTTATTAAATCGTTTATATCTAAATTAAACCTATTTTCTTTTATGTTAAGCTTCATTTATTCCTCCTAAATTATCTCAGTATATTTTACCCCTTCATTTAAAACTCCAAAAACTTCAGCTCTCTTTAAAATCTTCTTTGCCCAATTTGTGTGAGGTTTAGATTCATTCATTTTATTATCTCCATAACCTTTAAAGACTCCATCCCTTGCTTTTAGTACTCCTTTAGCATCAGTATATTCTTCAAAAGTTACTGCATATAAAGCATTAACTATATTTATTTGAAGTGGATGTATAATTGTTTTCCCTATAAATCCATTCTCCTTGTCCATTTTTATTTCTCTTATAAATCCTTGAATTTCTTCTGAATTTAAATCTGAAGAGAAATATTCCCAAACAGGTGCTGAAATAACATATTCACTTCCTTGTCTTGAGAATATATTTAAAATATCAAACAAACAATCACTTACTACCCCTATATCGTAAATTGTGTTTTCTTTGCTTCTTCTTAATCCAAACTTAGATGAAAAGTCTGTTCCACCTACTCTAATATTTAAAACTACATCTTTGTTTTCATCTATAATATTTTTTATTTTTATAAGCTCCTCTAGCCTACTTTCCTTATAAATAACCTTTTCATCTTCTATGATAGGCATTGCATAAAATATTTCATTTGTGTACTTTATAAGCTTATTTAAATATTCAAAATATCCTCTTCCATTTTCAGAATTAAACTTTGGAAATATAAAACCTGTTATAAGCTTTAAGTATTCTTTTTTAGTATTCTTTGTAAAGCTCTTAAATTGTTCTAAATTTCTTATTCTAACAAATAATAAAGGAATATAAGAATTTAGATTTTTTTCTTTCCATATTTTAAGTCCTTCAAGCATTACTCTTACATTTTCTTCGCAAATTCCTAAATCTTCTTCTCTTGTAGCATCTTCAAAACATATAGAAATTGAACCTAAATTTAAAAATTCTCCATCTACTATTTTCTTATAAAAATTTTTAAACCCATTTGTATAAAGATTTGTTCCTATTGAATATTTAAGAATATCTTTGTCTGTATATTTATCCACCTTCTTAGGCTCAATTAAAAATTTGCTACTTACAATATCTAAAATTTCCATATAAATCACACTCTTTTCACATATAAAAAAGGCCATCTCAAAACTAATTCCCCCTAGATTTTAAGAAAAGCTTCTATATTTTTATAACTATTTTTATTTATAATACAAATTATAATTTTAACTTATAATCAATTGAATTATATAAATTAAAAGGACTGAATTTCTAAACAGCCCCAATTTTATTATAACACATTAATTTTCTATAAAAGTAAATTTAATCTAATTATTTATAATATAAATATCATTATGTAATATAAGCTTTTCTATAAAAAATAGTTAGGAAATTCTCTTATTGCCTAATATGAAATATATTTTAATTTATCAAATGATAAGAGGATTATGTTAATATAAATAAATTTAAATAATATTTTATATTAAAAACGTTTTATATTAGAAATTATTCTAATATAAAAAAGCTACTACAAAACAATTAAGTCTTGTAGTAGCTAATTTTTTTATTTTTCTGCTGTTCTAAATATTAATTTTCTTATCATATCTACTGGGATTACAGTAAATGCTAATAATATTACAACTACCCAAAGTTTTGGAGCAATTGGTGTACAGCTAAATACGCTTCCACCTATTATAGTTAAAATAACTTGAACTACAACTATTATTCCCATTACTTTTATAAAGCCTGGATTTTCTTTTATGTGTTCAAATATATTAACACCTGCACTTCTAACATTAAATCCATTAAATACAGCTGCTATTACAAACATTGAGAAGTAAGCTGTTAAGTGTTCTCCCTCTGAAGAGAACATATTTTTAAAGAATGGTAGCATTAAGAATATAAAGCTTAAAATTGTTACCCAAGCTCCTGTAATTAATACTTGCATCATCATTTCTTTTGATACAATGCTTTGAGTTCTTGACTTAGGTTTTTCTTGCATATATTTTCTAAGTGCTGGTTCTGAACCAAGTGCTAATGCTCCTAGCCCATCCATTACAAGGTTAATCCATAAAATATGAGTTATTTGTAATGGCTGTGGTAAATCAAAGAAAGGTGCTATTGCACAAACTGCAACTGCTGCAACGTTTATTGTTAATTGGAATTTTATAAACTTTAATATATTATTGTAAATTGTTCTTCCATAAAGGATAGCATTTTCAATTGACTTAAAGTTATCATCAAGTATAACTATGTCTCCAACTTCTTTTGCAAGGTCTGTTCCTGAACCCATTGCAAAACCAACATCTGCTCTCTTAAGAGCTGGTGCATCATTTACCCCATCTCCAGTCATTCCACAAACTAAGTTTAAGCTTTGAGCTATTCTTACCATTCTTGATTTATCTGTTGGAAGTGCTCTTGCTATAACTCTAAGATTAGGTAAAATATTTTTGATTTCTTCATCACTCATAGCATTTAACTCTTCTGATGTTAAAGCTATTTCTTCTTCTGAAGATATAAGTCCACAATCTTTTGCTATTGCATAAGCTGTTTCTTTTCTATCTCCAGTTATCATAACTACTTGTATTCCAGCATTTCTAACTTCTTTTATAGCTTGTCTAGCTTCTGGTCTTACATCATCTCTAATTCCAACAAAACCAACTATAACTAAGTCTTCTGGAAGAGTATTTTGAACTAAATTACTTTCACTATAAGCAAATGCTAAAACTCTCATTTCCTTATGTGCAAGTTCATCAATTTTTTTATTTATTTTATCTTTATCTAATACTTGGATATTTCCATCTGCATCTATAAATTTAGTAGCTTTTCCTAAAAGTCTTTCAGGGGCTCCTTTATAAACTGTTTTTTCTTTAAGTTGAGCAGCTGAATATTTATTAGCTGAATCAAAGGCTTGTATAGATACAACTTCTAAATCTTCATATTTTGCCATACCTTCTTTTGTAAGATATTTTAAAAGTGCTTTATCAGTGGCATTACCACCAATAACATTTCCATCTCCATCAAACATTGCTGCAGTATTTTTTCCAATGCATTTTGAAATAAGCTCTTTTATTTTTTCGCTACTATTATAAGTATCTTGTACATTTCCATCAAAGAATTCTACAACTTCAAGTTCACCTTTTGTTATTGTTCCTGTCTTATCACTAAATAAAATATTTAATGAACCAGCAGTTTCAATACCAATTGGTTTTCTAACAAGTACATTCTTTTGAAGCATTTTTGCAGTATTTTTCATAAGAACTATTGCAATCATAAGTGGTAATCCTTCTGGGACTGCCATAACTATAATAACTACGGCAACCATAAGAGCATCTAATATTTGTTTAAATATATCTATTCCACTTGTAGCTGCAAGATAAGCTGAGAATCCACCAGCGCCCATTACATTTTCAAACATTAACGCTACACCTATAACTATAGCTCCAATATATCCAAATTTAGATATTTTTGCTGCAAGTTCTGTAAGTTTTACTTTTAATGGACTATCTACTTCTTCTTCTGACATTTCTTCTGCCATGCTTCCCATAACAGTTTTCATACCAACTCTTAAGACTTCCATAACACCAGTTCCACTAACAACAACAGCACCTCTAAATAATGAAGATTTATCTACAAAAACATCTCCTGTTAATTTAAATTCACCTTCTGATGCTATTTCTAGTTCTGCTTGATTAGCAGGAATCTTAGGACATTCTTCTGATTCTCCATTTAAAGCTGAGTTATCTACTTTTATTTCTCCATCTATTAAAAGTCCATCTGCTGGAATTTTATCTCCTGATTGAAGAATAACATAGTCTCCAACTACTATTTCATCAATAATAACTTCTATTGCTTTACCATCTCTATATACTTTACATATATCTTTCGAAGCATTTTCTTTAAGTTTTCTATATTCGTTGTCTGAAGCAACTTCTGTTTTTGCAGAAATTATAGTAACTAATAATACTGATATTACTATCCCTATTATTTCTCCCCATTCTGCATAATGTAATGCTGCCATAACTGCCATAATAGCTGCTATAACTAAAAGCAATTTTATCATTGGATCTTCAAAAGCACCTTTAAATTTATCCCAAAATGTTTCTGGTGCAGCTTCATGAATTATATTATCTCCATGAAGTTGTCTACTTTTTTCTACTTGCTCTTTATTAAGCCCTTTCATCTGCTATCCCCCTCATTGTTAACCTAATTATTGAAATAATGCTAAAACCCCATTTAAATCTGCAATTTTACCATCTCCAATAGCTCTAAATTGCCACTCTCCACCATCTCTAGTTAGTTCAGCAAATATTACTGAAGTAGCTGTTGAACCATCTTCTCTAAGATTGAATTTACAAACTTCTCTATCACCATTTGCTGCATCAAGTAATCTTACATATGAGTTATTTACCATACCAAATGTTTGTCTCTTTTGCATTGCATTACTTATTGTAACTACAAATACTATTTTCATTATTTCAGGACTTATTTGTGATAAATTAATATCCATAATTTCATCATCACCATCTCCAGCCCCTGTTCTATTATCACCTCTAAGTGATATACCTTGTCCATTCTTATTATTAAAGAATATTACATTAGAAACAGTATTAAATTTATTGTTTGCATCTAATAAAAATGCTGCTATATCTAAATCAAAATCTTGACCATTTTGTGCAACATCCCATCCAGCTGCAAGTTTAACTGCTGTTAATCCTGGATTTCTTTTAGTTAAATCTAATATATCATTCTTTTGTAGATTTAAAGAAACTCCCATTGGCGCATTATTATTCATATTATTTCCTAGGTTTTCAAAACCTGACCCTAAATTTATTCCCATTTTAAATCCTCCTATCTTCTTCTATACATCTCAGCCATTGTGTGTAGGCTTCCTTTTAAGAATTCTCCTCTAGCTTTAAAATGCCAGTGTGAGTCTTCTTTAATTAACTCTGCAAAATATATAGCTGTATTGTCTCCACCATCTTCTGAAAGATTGTATCTACAAATTTCAGCTCCTCTTTTATCTTCATCTATAAGTCTTACATAAGCATTTTTTACTCCACTAAAAGATTGCTTTCTTTTTTCAGCATCATAAATTATTACAGAGAAAAGAACTTTTTTACAATCTGCTGGTAAATTATTTAATTCAACAGAAATTTTTTCATCATCACCATCACCTTCACCAGTTAGGTTATCTCCATGAAGCATTATTCCTTTTCCTTTTTGAGCTCCAAAATAAATAATTCCTTTATGAATTAATTTATCATCACCATCTAATAAAAAAGCTGTTAAGTCTAAATCATAGTCCTTTGTTCCAAAACTAAAGAATCCTTTCTTTTCTACAACATCCCAACCAGCTCCAAGCATTATTCTATTTAAGCTCGGGTCTTCTTTAGTTAAGTTTAATATATCATTTTTTTTCAAATTTAGCATGTTCATATTTTTTCCTCCTACATGTAAAGACTTAAGATTCCATTTAAGTCAGCTATTTTACCTTCTCCAAGAGCTTTAAATTGCCATTCTCCACCTTGCTTAGCCATTTCTGCAAATATTACAGCAGTTGAAGTTGAACCATTTTCTTTTAAGTTAAAGATACAAAGCTCTCTATTTTCATGTCTAGCATCTAATAGTCTTACATATGAATTATCTACCATACCAAAAGTTTGTCTCTTATTTTGAGCTTCAAAAATAGTAACAACAAACACTATTTTTTCAACATATGAAGGAAGTTCTTTTAATTTGATGTGAATTATTTCGTCATCTCCTTCACCTGCTCCAGTTCTGTTATCACCTAATAATTCAATTCCTGGTGCTTTCATATTATTAAAGAAAATTACATCTGCTGGTACATTTTGAACTTTTCCTGCACCATTTAATAAGAAAGCTGCAATATCTAAATCAAAGTCTTGTCCATTATGAGAAACATCCCAACCTGCTCCAAGTAAAACTTCTTCTAGCCCTGGGTTTCTTTTAGTTAAATCTAAAACATCATTTTTTCTTAAATTTAGTGAAGGTGTTACATTATTATTAGCTCCTCCCATGTTAACACCATTCATCATTCCATTTAAATTAATTCCCATTTATATTTCCTCCTTTTAACTAGGTATATTTTGTTTCATCTTATGTTTAATAACTTCTAGTCTCTTAGCATTTTCAATTCTTTCATTTCTATTAGCTTCTTGAATAGCTTTTGTATCCTCTATTCCTTTCATAATTGTTTCATATGATTTTTCTAGAGTTAATATTGCAATTGAACTTCCTGATGCCATTTTAGCTATTTCTACTGATTGTCTTGCAGTATTTTGAGCATTTCTCATAATAAGTTCATTTGTCTTTTCATCAAGTTGCTTAATTGATTTAGCTTGAATTTCTTGTCTCTTTAAGATAATTGCTTGTGCTAAGCATTGTTTAAATATAGGTAATGTTACTATAAATGATGAGTTTATTTTTCTCATAAGATTAAAGTTTGACATTTGAATAGTTTGTATCATTGGAGCTGCTTGTATTGCTACGTTTTCTGCTATTTGAAGGTCATAAACTCTTTGAGATAACATATCTTTCGCAATTTGAAGTTTTTGAATCATCATTTGCTTTTGCTCTTGATTTATTGTTAGATTATTTTCTATTTGACTTATATATGAATCAACTTCCTCTCCTGCCATTTCTCCTGCAACTATATATTTTTCAAGTAATTTATAGTAGTGAAGATTTGCATCATAAAGTTTTTTAAGTTGACCATTAGCTTCTTTTATTTCACTTTCATATCTCTTTAAAAGGACATATATTTTTTCAACTTCATTTCCCATGTTGTCATACTTTTCAAATAGCTTAGCTATTGTATCTCCAACACCTTTTAAAAGTCTTGAAAACATTGATTGTTTTTGAGGCCCTTCAAGTTCTTTAACATCAAACTTGTCCATAAGGTTAGTTAAGTTAGTTAACATTTCACTAGCTTCTTCAGCTTTTACAGCTTTCATTGAATGTAAAAGTTGGTCTGAAACTTTAGAAATATTCTCGCTTGCACCTTGCCCAAACATGATAATTGAGTTTGGATTATCTATGTTAACTTCACTAGTTAAGTTTTGAACTTCTCTATCTTGTCTTAAAGCTCTCTTATATGCAGTGATTTGTTCCATATCAAAATCATTTGGATTATTTGAATTATTTAAAGCCATGTCTCCACTTTGAGAGTTCATATCATAACCTTGTTGCATTCCATAATTGTTATAATTAACATCTGGAGCAAAGCTATTTCCATATCCATTCATTTGAGGATTAGGTTGTCCATAATTCATCTGTCCTTGCATTTGTGGCTGTCCATAGTTTTGCATTGGAGCTTGTCCATAGTTTCCATTTTGAGGATTCATATTTGGATTGCCATATCCCATTTGCCCTTGATTACTATAATTTCCATTTGGCATTTGTCCATTATTATAGTTCATTCCACCTTGCATTTGTGGTTGTCCATAATTTCCACCTTGCATTCCATAGTTTCCATTTTGGTTACTCATGTTTTGCATTTGTGGTTGTCCATAGCTTCCATTTTGAGGATTCATATTTGGATTACCATATCCCATTTGCCCTTGATTATTATAATTTCCATTTGGCATTTGTCCATTATTATAGTTCATTCCACCTTGCATTCCATAGTTTCCATTTTGGTTACTCATGTTTTGCATTTGTGGTTGTCCATAGCTTCCATTTTGAGGATTCATATTTGGATTGCCATATCCCATTTGCCCTTGAGCTTGATTACTATAATTCCCATTTGGCATTTGTCCTTGGCCATTCATTCCATTTTGCATATTATAGTTAGTATTATTTTGTTGCATTCCATTATCTACATTTTGCATATCTTCTGGATTTACATCAAATATTTCATTTTCCTTCATCTTGTCATCTCCTTTAGAGGCTACTTTCCTAAAAATCTAGAAAATATACTATGGTGTTGTTCTTTCATATTCATAACATTTGAATAAGTTACATCATAACCCATAGTATCTAATCTTACTGTATTAATAATTGTTGGTTTTAAAATATAATTTATATTAAATAATCCAGATGGATTAAATATAACAATATCCATACCTACAATATGTAAGTATCCTAAAATTAATTGTAGTGGAACTGAAATTGTGTTTTCATTATCAATAAATACAACTACTTTTGGCACATGCCCTGTGTAGTCAAAATTATCAATCATTCTTACAATTTCATCTTCTAATCCTAAAATTAAAGCTAAAAATTGTACTGTATCTTCTTTTGTGAAACTATTCGTAAATACATCTGTACTTAGTATTGCTTCATTAAACTTTTTAAGTATGAAATCTTGAACTTCATTATTATATTTAGAGAACTTATAAAAATTTAATTTTTTAAGTTCATTTATATCAAATTCTCCATTACTTAATTGGAAAAACATAACTGAATATAAATCTTTATTTACATTAACATTTTTAGCTAATTCTCTATTGTTTAAGATTAATGTATTCTTAGATTCAACACATGTTTTAACAAGTTTTTGATATTCAAACATATCATTTTGATGTCCATCTATTTTAAAGAATATATTTGGAATCTTTACTGTATCTCCTGATACACTAAATCCCGGTCTAAGCTTTGAAGGTTCATTCCAATATACATATATATCTTCTACAATAGTATCTAATGTAAAACTTTTAGTATATCCATTTCTGAACTGCCAAGGCTTGTATATTCCTGTATCAGTAAAAAGCTGTGATTCTACTTCTCTTTGAAGTTGCTTTGTTAAAGTTTCATTTATTTCTATTACTTTTCCCTTTTTACATCTCTCTTCAAAAGTTTCTATACTAAGTATTCCTTGCTCTTTTACAAGTTCACTTTCTGATTCAATCCCCTCAAAGTTTTCTTCTTTTAATGGATTTATATATAGTACATCAAACCCCATTTTATGAAGTAGCATTAAAAAATAAACTTCATGCTTTTGAATATTTCCATAATAAATACATTTAGGAATTTGATCCCCATCAATTTCAATATTTTTTGCAAAGGAAAATACCCAAACTATAAGTTTAGTTATAAAATTATTCCTTACACTATCATTAAAGAAATTTTCCTTATTAACAGCGATAGGAATTACATAATCTAAAGCTTGCAAAAATTTATAATTTATATCAGCATTATTAAAAATAACTATGTCTTGAGAAATCATATTAAAAATATTCATGTTATTTAATTCATTATAAATATATTGAATTAATTCCATTTCTCCACTTAATGGAATACTTCCATCAAAAATCAAGCAAGAATTTTTAAACTCCTCACATTTACTTTGTAGAGTTCTAAGCTGATTGTTATATTCATTAGCATCATCTACCCCTATAAATCTGTAAAAATAAGGCTTAAAATTAGGATAATCGCTATTTCTTTTGTATTTATTTTTAAACATATATCCTGTAATATCTCTTAACTTCATTATTCATGACTCCCTAAACGGTATTTTAATTTTTAAAAATATCTTTTTTTGTAATAATTTATACAAATATAATATAATTATACCAAAATTTCCGAAATATTATTATATTTCTTTATATTTCTTTTTTATTTTATATTATATAAACTTTATTTATAATTTCTAAAATAATAACTTTACCTATAAATAATCTTGTTTATATAAATATTTTCAATGATTTATACTATTAAAATTTATTAATTCGTATATTAAATAAAAAATTAGTAAACTTATTTTTTGAAAAATACAATGTTAAATTTATATTTTTATATATAATTTTTCTAAAATAAATGCACATTATTATAAATTTATTAATAGCAGTTATACTATATGCAAACTTTTAATTAAAACTATTATCTTCTTTGTTTAAAGATATTAATATAATTAATTTTTAATATAAAAAAAGCAAAGTGCTTAAAACACTCTGCAAATTAAATTTTCATATATAAAAATTAAAATATCATATAAAAATAATATTAAAATTATAACTCTAATCTTCTACCTCAATTAAATTACTTATATATTTTATTTTTCCACTAAGAACATCATCATAAAAAGTTTGTTTAGAATTGATAAAATTAATAGACTCAGAAATTTCTTCAATTTGCTTTAGTAAAAAATCTTTTGATTTATCAAGCATTTCTTTTCTTTCTGGAATGGTAGACTCTCCCTTTAGGCAATAATTCATATATACTTTTATATCTTTAATACTCATACCACATTTTCTTAAAGATTGAATTCCTTTTAACCATGCAATATTTTTTTCATCAAATTTACGATAATTATTTTTATCTCTTTTAACATTAGGTACTAATCCTTCTTTACAATAAAACTTTAATGTTTCATAAGATATTCCAACTTGTTCACATGCTTCTTTCGTTGTATACATAAATTTCCCCTCCTAAAATAAAAAAATATAAAAACCCTTGCTCGGTAGTTAATACCTAGTGATAGGATTATTATAAGAAAAAGACAGCAAAAAAATCAAGGAGGAATTAAAATGAAATATGTAACTTTAAATAATGGAATAAAAATGCCAGCAGTTGGATTTGGAGTATTTCAAGTAAAAGATAAAAATGAATGTATAAGAGTAGTGTTAGATGCAATTGATGCAGGATATCGTTTAATTGATACTGCACAATCTTATGGTAATGAAGAAGCTGTAGGAGAAGCTATTTCTAAATCATCAGTACCTAGAGAAGATTTATTTATTACAACTAAAGTATGGATTAGCAATAGTGGATATGAAAAAGCAAAAGAGTCTATTGAAGCTTCTTTAAAGAAAATGAAATTAGATTATTTGGATTTAGTTTTAATTCATCAACCATTAAATGATTATTATGGAACTTATAGAGCTATGCAAGATTTATATAAAGAAGGAAAAATTAAAGCTATTGGAGTATCAAATTTTTACCCAGACCGTTTAGTTGATTTAGCTTTATTTAATGAAATTACTCCAGCAGTAAATCAAATTGAGGTTAATCCATTCCATCAACAAATAGAAGCACAAGGATTTAATGAAAAATATGGCGTACAATTAGAAGCATGGGCACCATTTGCAGAAGGTAGAAATGGAATGTTTACTAATCCTGAGCTTAAAGAAATTGGAGATAAGTATGGTAAATCAATTGCACAAGTAATTTTAAGATGGTTATTACAAAGAGGAATTGTTCCACTAGCAAAAACAGTTAATAAAGAAAGAATGATTCAAAATATTGATATTTTTGATTTTGAATTAAGCGAAGAAGATATGAAAAGAATATCTTCTTTAGATAAAAAATAAAGTTCTTTCTTTAATCATCAAGAAGCTGCATCAGTAGAAAGATTAGCAAGTCTTATTAGATAAGATTGAAAATAAATAATTTACTTATGTATAGTTTTATTTAACTAACAATTAATGTAACTCTAAATTCTCAGAAATAAATTTGTTATTACTGAATAGAAGTCTCAATATTAAAGATTGGACTAATATAAAATAAAAGTCAGCAAAAAATTGATGACTTTTTATAATATACAAACTTTCACTTTATTTTAATTATATAAGCAAAATTTATTCATATATATTATTATTCAAGTAAAAATTTATTAATCTCATTAATTTAAAAGGATATTTTAGTAAAATTTACTATTTTGAAATTTGAAAATAAATTTTAAAGTATTATGATTTAATTAAGCAAATACTTAATTAAATTCGAGGTACTATGGAAAAAGAAATAAAAATTTTTAAAGCACTAGGTGATGAAAAGAGATTAGAAATTCTTTCTTTAATCTCTCGTAAAAATATGTGTGCTAAAGGAATAGCAAGACATTTAAACATAACTGAATCTGCTGTATCACAACAGATAAAAGTATTAAAAGAAGCTAATTTAATTATTGGATATAAAGTTGGTTATCATATAATCTATGATATTAATGAAGATAGTCTAAAGAATTCAATAAAATTCATAGATTCAATTATAGATAATAATAGTATTATTGCTGATACTAATTTGGACAAGCTTATCTGTTCAGATAAATGTAAGCATTTAAAGTGCATTAGTGATTATAAATTTAAGGAGGGTCTTATAATGAAAATTTGTTTTCCAGTAGAATCATTTAATGGATTAAAGAGTATTCCATATGGGCATTTTGGGTCAGCCCCACACTTTGTAATTTGTGATATTGAAACAAAAGAAGTTAGATTAATTGGAAATGGTGATTTAGGTCATGAACATGGAAAATGTCAACCAATCAAAGCCTTATCAGGTGAAACAGTTGATGCTGTAATAGTAGGTGGTATAGGTGCAGGAGCAATAAGAAAATTAGGCTCTATGGGAATAAAAACTTTTAAAGCCATTGATGGTGATTTAGAGGAAAATTTAAAAGCTTTCAATAATGGAACTTTAAAAGAATTCTCTGCTAACCATACATGTAATCATGATGGATGTTCTCATCATTAAAAGCTATTTTAATAAAAATTATTCTTATAAATTTGTATATAATCTTAATTTATAAATTTATTAAAATAAGTTATTGCTTATGAAAATTCTTAATAAAATTAATTAATCTTAATAAAAAAATTTAATATACTATAATTTTTTTATAACTTATTACATTATAAATAATTAGATTTTTAACTAAAAAGCATAGTATTTTAACTACTATGCTTTTTTAATAAAATTTAATTTTTTATTTACTTATAAATTTATAATCATTAATTTAATCACACTTTCCATAGTTATAACTTCTAGTATAGCTATATTTTCTATGATAATATGGTCATTTAATTTACTACCCCATCAAAAATATTTACCATCAAATACTCTCACCTAAATTTATATTCAATATAATATCGAATATAAATTTTAGTAACTATATAGCTTAAATTCTATAAAATATAGGTTAAATTGTAAATAATATCTAAATGCAGCCTGCATTTTCCAAATTGATTAAATATTCTATTAATATTTTTTGAATTAATTTTTATATCTAGAATTTATTATGTTATTTTAAGATATAATTAACTCAGGCAATTAGAAAAGGTGGTATTCTTATGTTTAAAGAATTAAATGTTATAAAGGGAATGCATTTTGGTACTGATGAAAATGGAAATATGATTTTAAATAATGATAAAGCTTTTCATTGGAGAATTCCAAATGCACTAACTGGTAAAGTAAATAAAGGTGATATGGTTATAGTTAGAGTAAAGACTAAATCTGGAGCTATTAAACATGTTCCTGTTTTAGTAATTGATGTTATTAATAACTTCGAAAATACTGAAAATTTAAATCTAAAAAATATAGTTAGAGTTTTAGATAGAAAATAATCCTTTATAAGATTAAAAGTGTAGTAATTTAAATATTCTACACTTTTAATTTTACTACATTTCATTATAAAATTTTAATGTATTCTCATTTTCAACAAATCCAATTTTTGAAAGTTTCCATGAATTATTTATATTTTTAAAGCTAATCTCTTCTTCTAGTTTATTTTTATCATCATTATATGAAATCCAATACTCTGCATTTCCAGTATTAAAGTTTACAAATCCATTTGTAATTTTAATATCATTTGCATTTTTAATAGTTACTCCAAGTACATTTTCTCCTACTAATGATTCCTTTGCTATATATATATTTGGTATTTCTCCAGAATCATTCACTTTCGAATTTAAAAATTTATAAAATACCCATTTATCTCCTATTCTTTTATAAGTAATATTTCCATTTACATGTATATTATCTATTTTTCCAACAAACCAAAACTTCTTTTCATTTTTATTATTAAAAGATTGTATTTCATTAAATTCATTAAATGTATTAACTTCTCCTACATTAATGTTAGTTATGTTTTCACCATTGGATTTAAATATACTTTCTACTTTTTTAACTAAATCAGCTTTATTTGGTCCAACAGATAAAATTGAATTATATGCTATAACTATTGTCCCTCCAATTATTATTAAAAAGACTGCTCCTTTTAAGATATATCTTGATAATCTATTTTTTATTAATGAATTTGATAATCCTTTCTTTTTTCTATATTTAAATACTCTTGTATATATAACTACAAATATTAAGCAATATATAGGAAAAATAAAACTAGCTAATATATCTAAGAATGTATATTCATTACAAATTAAATATTGATTTACTGAAATATTTTTACAATTAAATATATATGTTGCTGTATACAATACTAATCCTGGTATTATACAAAATAACATTAAATCTATATAGTATTTTCTCTTCTCTTTATTTTTTACTAATTTATATATAATTACTAAAGCTATAACTAATATTAAACCTATTGCTAAAAATGAGTTTGTTAGAAAAAATTTATATATTCCTAATAATTCTTTTAGTGTATATATTATTAGTACTAAAACTATTCCATTCTTCATTTTTTCTCCTAACCTAAATTTATTTTTTATAAACCTCATATATAATACTATTACACTAATAACTTCTTTTCTTATTTGATTTTTATTTAATTACTATTTATTTTGTATAATAATTAAGCTTAGATTTTAATACATTCTAAATTTTATTATAATTTATTACTATGAATTAATTTTATTTATTGATATTACAAATCATATTATTATTCGTTAAATTTTAGTAAATGGATATATACTTCTAATAAAATAAAACAAGCACTCTATCCTAAGTGCTTGTTTTGCTAATCAATTCTAGATATATTTATAATATCTCTTTTAAAATATAATTTTATTACCTTATAGAAATCTCAGTAGTTTCTTTAGTTACTATTCCACAGCTTACTTTTTTAACTAAAAATCCGCCATCAGTTTTGAAAACTTTTTTAGATACTATAAGGTCCATTATTTCATTTGCTTTATCAGAAGTTACTTCATCAATAACATCTTTTACAGATACATTAACCTTTTTTCCTAATTCATTTTCAAATCCCATTACTAAACTCTTTTCAACCATTTTATCTATCCTCCTATTTTTTAATTCTTTTTTACCTATCTTTTGTTATTTCTCTTTTAAGCTTCTGAAACTAAAGTGTATTCTTCTTCTGTTTCTATTGCTGTAAGCGAGTAATTTATTACCTCTCCTACAGCTTCTCCAAAAAGGTACATATCCTCTGGACTTAATTCTGAATTGATGTTATTAAAGTTTTGACCTTTAATAATGTCATTCCCTTTGTCATCAGTTCCTTTTTTGTAACTAACCTTTAGTTCTAATTCTTTTAGTATTTTTCTTGCCATACTTATCAACTCCCTTCAATTAATAAATATGCTAATTTTCAATTTTGGGATAAAAAATATAAAAAAAATCTAAAAATTTAAAGTAAAAATATAAAATAAAAATCCTGTGAAATATTAAATCACAGGATTTTTTTATAAATTATCTTTCCACTCTTTTTTTGTAATTGAATAAGCAGAAATATTATCATATTTTATATTTCTAATTATAAAGTTTCTAAAGGTTCCTTTATATATCATATTAGATTTTCTCATTACTTCTCCTGATGCAACATTCCTTGTATCATAGAATGCATAAATCTCTTCTAACTCAACTTCTTTAAATAAAAATTCAATTACCTTCTTTAAGGCTTCTGTCATTATTCCTTTATTCCAATACTTACTTGAAAGGCAATATCCAATTTCACATGCTTTCTTTACTGTATCTAATTCTACAACTTCTATTCCACCAATAGCTTCATTATTTTCTTTAAGCTCTATTATCCAATTATAAAAGCTATCACTTTCATATCTAGAAACCCAATACTCTAAAATTCTTTTTGTTTCTTCTATATTTTTATGATTTTCCCAAGACAAAAATTTTGTTACTTCCTTATCTGTTCCCCAATTTTTATACATATCCTTTGAATCTTCTATTCTGTATTTTCTTAAAATAAGCCTATCTGTTATTAATGTTACTGTCCCTTTATTATTCATTTCCCCTCACCTTCCTTATATATAAAATATCATCATTGCTAAAAAATGTAAATTTTTTATTGCTTTATAATCAATTTTATTTCATTTATTTTTTCTATATTATTGCATTTAATTTTATATATTAATAAATATTCTTTTATGTAATTAATAATAATCATCATTAATAGAGTTTATACCATTTATATTCAATTAATTTACTTTTTCTCTTTAAAATGTTTACTATTATTAACTTAATCCCCCATAAAAAGTTCATAAGTCAATTTTAAAATTACTTTTGTGGGATTTAAATTTGAAAGAAGGTGAAAAAATGAGTATTTATTTAAATAAGTCTAAGATTATTATTTTATGTTTATTTCCCGTTATTGCTATAATTTTCAATTTATACGCTCTATATAGTGAAATTTCTTCTTGTATTAATGGAACTAATCCTTTTTATTTAGTAAATCCTTATCAAGTTATTGAGTACTTTTTTATTATAGTGATTTGTATTTTATTTTCTTTTTATTATGTTTATGTTGGATTCTTATTTGAGAGAATTTATAAAAATAATTTATATAGAACATTTACGTTTTTGAATATCATCTGGGCATTCTTACAAATTATTTTAGAAGTTGTTGGAATTATTATTTCAAGTAGTTTAAATATAAATTTAATCTCACCAATTATAGGAATTATAATTTCTATTTGTATTATTACACTTCAATCAATAAATATTTATTTAGTCCTTAATTACAATAATGTATTAAAAGAAGAATCTAAAAAAAAATAATGTGTACTTTCTATTATATTAAATTTCTTTTTTAATTATTACTTTAATTTTAGAGAGTATGTGCTCTATTAAGGAAGTGTTTCTAAAATGAATAAATTTTTTGATAAAAAAAATCTTAGGTGGATTTCCTTAATTGTATGGACAATTTTAATCATAGCTTTAGCTCTTTTATCGCCTTCTCTTACTAAATTAGTTCGTGAAAAGGGAGCTATAGTATTACCAAGTGATTATCCACCACAAGTTGTTAAACAATTGTCAATCGAAAATGGAGGTGAAAAAAAAGACCAATATATTGCAGTATTTAATGTTCCAACAGGATTAACAAATGCAGATGAAAATAATATAAAAGCTACGCTAAATAAAATATCTAAAGAAAAGGATAAGCTTCATATATCATCAATAACAGATTGCTTTAGTAATACTGCATTAAAGCCTCAAATGATTTCTAAAAATAATACAACTATACTAGCTATTTTCAATATTCACAGCAAAAAACTCAACAATCCTATAATAAGAAAAAATATAACTAATCGCATAAAAACAGAAGGCGTTAAAACATATCTAACAGGAAATAGTTTAATTGAGGCAGATATTGGTATAGCATCTCAAAAAGGACTTGGTATAACTACAACTATAACTGTTATATTTATATTCCTTGTGTTATTTATTGTGTTTAGGTCATTTATAATACCATTTGTACCTTTAGTATTAATAATTTTAAGCTATATAGCATCCCAATTTGTAGTTGCTATACTGAGTAAATATTTTAATTTTCCAGTGTCAAATTACACCCAAGTATTTATGATTTGTATTCTTTTTGGTATGGGAACAGATTATTGTATATTGCTCATCAGTAGATTTAAAGAAGAATTAGATAATGGATTAAATAAATATGAAGCTATAAAACTAACTTATAAAACAGCTGGAAAAACTGTATTATTTAGTGCAACTCCTATTTTTATAGTGTTCACTATATTATACTTTGTACAATTCTCACTATATAAAAGTGCAAGCTCTGTTTCTATAAGTGTAATCTTCTTGATTTTAGCTTTATTTACTTTATTGCCTTCAATTATGGCTATATTAGGAAGGAAATTATTTTTTCCATTTAATAAAAAACATACTAATAAAGAAAATAAAGTTTGGAGTTTCTTAGGTAAATTTGCATTAACAAAACCTATCCTCGCTTTATTATTAGTTATTGTAGTATGTGCAATTCCAATTTGTTTAGATAATGGTGTTGAATCTTTTAACTTAGTAAATGAAATAAGTAGTAAATATCCATCTATACAAGGATTTAATATAATTGCAGATAATTTTGGTATTGGAAAAATATCTCCTATAACAATTTATATAGCTAATGATAAAGATATGAAGTCTCCAGAATATGTTGAAACTATTGCTAAAATATCTGATAACTTAGAAAAAGACCCTGAGGTTAAACAAGTTATGAGCTTATCTCAACCACTAGGAACAAGACTTGATGATATTTATGTTGATACACAAGCAGGAATAGTTAATAAAGGAATGAAAACTGGAACAAAAGATTTATCTAAGATTGGTAACGGCTTAAGCAATACAAGTGATAGCTTAAAAAAATCTGAGCCTCAACTTCAATCTGCCATAGCTGATATTAATAAATTAGATTCAGGAACTCTAAAAACTAAAAATGGTGTTATAGAGCTTCAATCTGCTTTAAGTACTTTAACAAATAGTATTAACCTTGAAGCAAATGCTAGTGGAAAATTAAAATCTGGTGTACAAGAAGCAGAAAATAAATTAAGTGAACTAAAAAATGGTGAAGAAGAAATACAACAAGGTTATAACGAAGTTGGTCAAAATTTAAATTTAGTTTCAAATAAAATAAATACTGTTACTAATAAAGTAAATAGTATGGTTAACTATGCTAATAACCTAAAAAATAGTATAGATTTAAATAAATTAAATAATATTTCTAACAGCATAAATAGTAACTTACAAAGTTATATTAAAGCTAATCCAAGTGCTTTAAAAAATAAAAACTTTAGACAAGCTGTTTATGATTTAAGTAATTTATCAAAAACTGCCAACAGTTACGAAGAAAAATTATCTAATACTATGCAAGAAGATACTACAGAATTTGTTAACCAATTAAATTCACTTAATAGTGGTATGCAAAAATTATCTAATGCCATGAATGAATTAAACTCTAAATCAACTTTAGTTACTAACGGAATTTCTGAATTCCAAAATGGTATTAATGAAGTTTACAATGGATTAAATGAGCTTAACACTGGTTTAAATGAAACAAACAAAGGTGGAAATGAAATTTTATCTAAAGTCCCAGAAATATCAAATGCTTTAGGAGAAATATCAAATGGACAATCAAAAATAAATTCTGGTTTCCAAGAGTTCTCTGGAAAAATAGATGAATTATCTAATGGACTTGGAACTGGTGCATCTGACATAAATAAAATTAACAGTGGAATAAAGGAAGCAAACGGATATATAAATAAATGGTCTAAATTGCCTTATGGAAATACTGGTGTATATGTACCTCAATCTATATTTAATAATAGTCAATTTAAAGAAGCCATTAATAATTATCTAAGTCCAAACGGAAAATTAGCTACAATAACAGTTACATTAAAAGAAAATCCATATTCTAATCAAGCTATGAATGAAATACCTAAGTTAAAAAATATAGTTAAGACTAGTATTATAGGTACTAATTTAAGTAATGCTCAAATTGGTGAAGATGGATTAATTAGCTTAAACTACAATATTAGAAGTATGGCAAACCATGATTATTATCAAGTAATGGTCTTAGTAACTATTTCAGTTTTAATTGCATTAATAATTTTATTAAGAAGCTTAATAATGCCTGTTTATATATTAATTTCAATTGTTATGACTTACTTTACTTCACTTGGAATTGTTCAATTATTATTCCAAAAAGTGTTTGGATATGTAGGACTTAATTGGATTACTCTATTCTTTGGATTCGTTATATTAGTTTCACTTGGAATTGATTATTCAATTTTCATAATAACGAGATTTAAACAAACAGAAGGTTTATCAGTAAAAGAAGGTATGCTAGATACTATTAAAGTAATGGGAAAAGTAATAATGTCAGCTGCTGTTATATTAGGTGGAACATTTGCTGCATTAATTCCTTCTGGAGTTCTTATCCTTGCAGAAATAGCTCTAGTAGTTATAGTAGGTTTATTTATCTATGTAATTTTAATATTACCAATATTTATTCCTATAATGGTTCACATGTTTAATAAAGTTAACTTCTGGCCTTATGATAAAGAAGGTAACTTCTTGTTATCTAAGAAAAATAAAAAACCTGAAGATGTATAAAAACTATATTTGCTATAATAAAACCTGTAGACAAAGTTCTTGGAGGTGTCATATGAAAAAACAAATTGCTGATTGTATAAATACATTAAACTACTATGAGATTTTTGTTATACTTTGATTATAATATATCGGAGGTTAAGATATGGCTGTATTGAGAAATTTGAGTAATACTTTAAGTCCAGAAAAGGCTTTTAGGATTTATGAAAAAGGAAATAAGATAGGATTATTCTTTATAGAAAACAATAATTTAGGTTGCGTTGGTCTTATCTGTAATAATGGTATTAGGTTAAGCAATAGAGAAATAAATGAATTAGATAATCTTGAATTAAATGATGGTTTTTTTATGGCTTCCGGGGATTTATATATAGAAAAATGTGTTATTGTTCCTGTGGACAGTATAGATGAACGATATTCAACTTTAGCTTATGTAAAGCCTTTTGCTGATAGAGATTATACTTTTTGTTTTTCTCTGTATGATAGGGTAGGTAGGATTGCTGATAGTGTTTATGAGCTTGGAGAAAAGATAGATTAATTTTATTATTATGAAGAAATTATTCATGTAGAACATCCAAAATATGCTTCTAAATCTTTATAAATTTATAGATTAAAAAATTATTTTTGGTAAATAAAATTTATTTAAAACATTAAATTGGGCAACTTTTAATTGCCCAATTTTATTATGTTCATTTATTTAGATAAATTTTTATTTATAATTCTCATATTTTAATTTAAAACTTTATTATTAATAAATATTATTAATTAACAAAATTTTTCTTTACTCTAAAACTTAAATTTACTATAATAAAACTAAGCATTACACTTTAAACTAATTATAAATAATATAAGAAACTTTAATTACATAATTAAGGAGATAAAAAATGAAATATTTTGTTATAGAAGGAATACTAACAAATCCTGATTTAATTAATGATGATATTATGAAAGAACATATGGCTTATACTCAAAAAGCAATGGATAAAGGATTAATCTTAATGTCTGGGTTAAAGTCAAACATGAGTGGTGGTCTATTCATTATGAAAGCTAACACTATTGAAGAAATAAAAGATTACTTATCTAATGAACCATTCAAAGCTCGTGATATACAAGATTATAACATCACAGAGTTCTCTCCTCATTACTGCAATCAATCACCTAGTGAATGGTTCAACAAGTAAGTAATACAAGAATATAGTTCTTTTAGATTTACTTATATAAATATTTAGTTTAATAGCTAATCTATAACCATAGAATAGAAGTGGGCAGTTGATAATTGCCCACTTTTATTTAATATTAAAATTTGATATAATATAATTATAAGAAAAGCATAGTGCTGCGAACACTATGCTTAACTAAGAACGTTTATTTGTTTTTAGGGCTATTGAATATTTGAATTAAAAAGCGCTAATCATTGCGGGATGGGTGCTTTTTTTCTTTGCTCTCAATATCAATTGATATTCCTTTTAGACTTATCCTTACTGATAATTTAGATACAAAAATATCTCTATGTTTAAATATCATTATAAATTTATTTATAGTTTTCTTTTGTTTCTATATAATTAAATTAACTATGATAATTTATATAAAAGAGAATTGAGGATTATTTATTTTTATAAATAATCTTATTTAAAGGGGAGGAAAAATATGGTTACTGATTTTGGAAATAGTCTTATAATTTTAGTTATTTTATACTTTGTAATAAGATGGGCTATTAAAGATGGAATTAAAGAAGCTTATAAAGATATAACAGGGAAAAAACCTAAAGATGAACAAGATTTTGAAGATATTAGAAAAATGTACGAATTTTCTAAAAAGCATATGAATAATAATGATAAAGAAGAATTATAATTTTTTATTAAAGAGGATTTTATGTTTTTATTTATAGTTGATATAATTGTCCCAATATTATTTGTTATTTATAACGTAGTTTATTATTTTAAAAAGAAAATTATTTATACAATAAAGAATGATGATTTTACTGTTATTAATGATGATTTTTATAAAATACAATTGATAGTAAGCTGTGTAAATGCTATTTCTGTTTCTATTATTTTATTTGCATGGCAAAAATATAGTTTTTCTTTTGGAATGCTTTTATTTATAGCAGTTTTTTGGAGCTTTAATTATTTAATAAAAGTGATTGCTGCTTGGAAAGATACTATTAGATAGATTTTTGATTGTTAATAAAATTAAAGGATACCTTTTTAGGTATCCTTTTTGTTTTTAGGTTATATTAATTAGGTGTGAAATAGATAGTTTTATGCTTGTCCACTTTTCTTATTAATTTGTATAATATTAATATTGTTCATCTTGTATATTGTAGTTTTTAACCTTAAATTTAAGTGTAATATAACTAAGTAAGCTTAAAATTAACATATATATTTGAACTATAATATATGAAAATTCTCCTATATCATATCCTATTAATACTTTTATTACGCTTTGAAATGGTAATGTTGTATAAATTGCGATAAAACTCATTATTGGAAATATACTCTCATCAGGTGTATTCCCTAATGAGATAAAAAAATCTGAATCTAAAGGCACAAATAAAAGTAGAAACATAATTATTCCTAAAAATATTAATATTGATTTATATTTTACTTTAAATAATCTTATTAGTATTAAAAATAAGCTAGTAAATATAATTGCAACCCATAAATAACTTCTTAAATCACTTTTTACATATTCATATTTCACAATAAAACCAGCAGTTAACATACTAACAATAGTAGTAATGAAATATATTATACTTATCTTAAAAGTATCACTTAATTTAATTAATTTTTTCACTTATACCTCCAGAATTAATTATATATTTTGTTAAATAATTTAATGCTAATATACCTGCTCTAAATTTCCTCACTTAAAGCTTAAAATATATACTATCTAATATTTCCTAATATTTTAAATTAAATATTATACAAAGCTTTAATATTAAAATTCAGTATACTTCTTACTATTTCCCTTTGCCTTTTCTATTGGATATTTCTTTTCATTTTTATCTATCTTTTTGTTTAATACTTCAACTATATCAACTTCTAAAGATTCAGCCATATAAAGACAATATGTCATTACATCTGCAAGTTCTTCACAAACTTTTTCTTTATCAAATTTATTATCCCAAATAAAATGTTCTAATAACTCTCCTGCTTCTACATTTATTGCTTTTGCTAAATTTTCTGGAGTGTGAAATTGCTTCCACTCCCTATCATCTCTTATTTTTATAAGTCTGTTTATTATTTCGTCCATTTGTTTTCTCCGTTAATATTTATTCTGTATTTATTTTAACATATTTTTCTTAAACACTTTATAGTTAATAAAATCTGTGGAAGAAGAAAATAAAAAGTCTAGATTAAAATCTAGACTTTGTTTTTGATTATATTAGTTACTGAAATTAATTCTTTCCATGATTCTCTTAACTATAAGTTTTGTTCTTTCTTCTATAAATTTCTCAAAATTTTCTTTTTTCCACAGTTCTTTATCTTTTGGTATTAAATGCATATCTAAATATTCATCAGATTTATCTTTAAACCATTCACTTGGTAATTTATCTCCTTTTGACCCATTTCTATTTTCCTCAAAAGAAAGTAACATACAGTTTCCTATCTGATTAATATCATGAGCTTTATATTTTTGTACTAATCTACCTTTATCACCTTTTATCTTAACCTTTTTCATTTCAGATTGTGGGAAAATATGATCTATATTAAGTTTATTCCCTGAAAAACTCGGATTAAAATCAAACTTGTTGTACCATATATTAAATAATAAATACAATTTTTTCTTAGAGTTTTCGTTATAATAACCTGCTGATAAAATATTATCTTCTGTTACTTCTAAAGATTTATTTTGATTTTTAAATAATATATTCAATGATTCAAAGTTCATTCCTTTATTTTCTTCTATGTCCTTAACAGTTAAATCTATAAGAGAATCTGAACTTCCATTATAAACACCATTAAATATTACTTTTATTATCCAATAACTTAATGATCCATCTTGTATTAATTTATTATATTCATCTTTATATTTATATCGACAATATATAATTGGAATTAAAGGTGTATATGCAGTAAGAGTATTATTATTTTTTATATAAGTTTTATCATAAATAAAATCCTTAACTGATTTTATTGCATTACTTATTTCTTCCCAGTTATCATCTATCTTTTCAACATTGTCCTCTTTTCTAAATTTATTTACATCATATTTTGCTCCTGCCCCAATTAAAGTTAAACATGTTTTTAATATAAAATCTCTACTAAATTTATATCCCATGCAATTTAACTCATTAATAAGCTCTTCTAATTTTTCTTCTATATCATCAATACTTTTAGTTAACAAAGCAAATAATAAATCACTTTTTTCAAGTTTTGTTCCACCAGAATTTGACCTTATAAAAATTTCTACAATATCATTTTCATCATAAACATCATTATTATCTACACTATCTAACTCCTGATACGAAATAACTTCTTGTAAAGAAAATACATGTATAAATTGTTCAACTATATCATTTATTCTCATTATATTTTCTTCACTAAGTTTAATTCCCTTATTTTTTAAATTAGCTACAATCTCTCTACTAAATGTCATAGGTTTTTTATTAGTTTCTAGTAATGATTTTACATTTATCATTCCATCTTTAACTTCATCATTTTCTAAAAATCTAAAATCATATTTTTGGTCATTTTCTAGCTCTTTATTATCAATTACATTTAAATATAATTCTTTATTATTATAAGTTCCCTTAAATGCTATATATAAACTTTGAAGCCTTTGTTGACCATCTAAAACTAATAATTTTTGTTTTTTATTTATTGGCTGATAATTATTTAATACGCTCATTTCAGATTTAAATATAGTTATAAAACTTCTTATTTTAACTTTTTGGTCTGTTTTCCAAATCATCAATGTTCCTATAGGATACTCTCTCATAATAGAATCAAATAATTTTATAATTTGAGCTTCACTCCATACAAAATTCCTTTGAATATTAGGTAACCAAAAGCCACCTTGTTCAATTGGATTATTTATATAATTCATCATTTTTCTTATTGTTGTATTATTGTTCTTCATAAATCCCCCTAAGTTATATTAATTTATCCAAATATTTACTCATAATTTCTAAATGATGCATTATTGATAGCCTTTTTAACATTCCTAAACTTGTAGATTTATTTTCATTGTTATATTCTCTAAATTTTTGTAAGGCTAAACTATCAAATTTATTTAAATCAGCCCATTCACATAACTTTTTATTAGCTTCTCTAACTTTTTTTGATTGATTCTCAGTAGAATCATTGCTATCAGATAAAAAATGTCTAATATTTAAAATATTATTATCAAAATATACAATGTGTATAGCTACTACTTTAGCTAACCATCCACTATTTGAAAACTTCTCGCCTATTACTGAATAATCTGAAAATCCTAAATCATTTCTTTTTAAATATTTTATATGCTCATCTGAAAAAAATTCTTCTCTTTCTAAATAATCTGCATTTCTATTCTTCTTATCAAATTTATCATCTAAAATAACTCTATTATCACACTTATAATCATCATTTAATAAAACTATAAATCTACTTCTAAATGATTTTAAAGAGTTTTTATTAATAGAGTTATTTTTATTTTCTATTAAAGCTATATTATCTACATCTAATCCTTTTGTTTGTATTTCTTTTAATTGAATATTACTTTTTTTATTCAAAATATGTCCAATAATGATAAATTTATTTTTAAGTATTGCCTCAAATTCTCCAATACTTTTCTTATCTAGTTTAAAAAAATCTCCTACTTGAGGATTATGAATAACAATTATTTCTCTCTCTTTTTTTATAAATTCAAGTAACACTTCTTTAAATATACTACTAAAGTTTATTGGTTCAATTATAGGTATTATCTTTTTAGATAATAAATTATCTTCTAATAATTCTTTTAAAGCCCTTAACTCATTTTCCTTTCCTCTTAAATATGGTAAATACATGTCTTTCCCCCTAATAAATCTATATAGTTAGATATATTAGGCTTATGTAAAATTAATGATAGTTTTTAAATAAATTTACTATAAAATTAAAAGGAGTTGTATATAAATTGATTTAATAAATCAATTTAATACATCTCCTTAATAATTAAAATACAAAATCATCTGCTGTAGGCATATCTATATTAAATGATATTCTATTATAATATCCATTTCCACCTTCTTCATCTTGCATTACTAAGAAATATTGCTTACTTTTATCGTATGGAATACTCTTTAATACAAATTTTTCTCTATAAGTTCTTTCTATTGGATTTTCTGATCTAGAATCTCCAATAATTATATTTTCATTAGATATTCTATTTCCATATTCATCTTCAAAATAACATCTAATCCTTTTTGAAATTACTTTATCCTGAATCTTTTCATCTTGGAAAAATTCTAAGTATGTTACAGGATTTGTTATCTTTCTAGTTATACTAGTTAAAGATATATTAACCTTTCTAATATCATTAACAGAAGAAGCACTTCTATCATTTTTAAATCTTATTACTGGAACTATAATTTCCTGTGGCATTGCTCCACCATGTACATAGTTAGCCCCTGCCCCTTGTACTTTAAATCTTGAAGTCCCTTTAGGTGTAATAACATATTTATTAGAGCCTTCACCTAATAGATAATCCATATTAAATGTTACTGTTCCTTCAACCTCTTCTTTATTTGAAGTTAATAAGAATCTTCTATTATCTTCTCCATCTTCAAGTTTAACTCCTGATAGTTTATTGCTTTCTTCCATTTGACTTCTCTTATAAAGATATCCGTGGTCTGCTGTAATTATAATACTCGCTGCACTCACTCTATTAACAAGTTTATTTACTAAAGTAAGAATTTCTTTAAATGCATCTTTTGTTGCTTTAAATACTTCTCTTTCTGTACTTGCGTGATCTCCTCTAGCATCAATAGTATTATGATAAATATAAACTACTTCTAATCCAGTAACTGTTTTTCTTATTTCAGCATCTTTCATATCCATAATAGTATCATAAGTAATTGCTAAAGATTTTTCGTTTTCCATTTTTAATATAGTATTTCTATTATCAGTACCATTAGAATTAACTCCATTAATTAAAACATCATACTTATCATTAATTTCTATAGAATTATTAGGAAGTAGTGATGCCATTCCTAATTTTGTATAAGAAGGTAATACACCTTGCATATAATCTAGTTCACTCTTTCCTTTTCTTTCATTAATAAGTAATGTGTTTAATTCTTCTGCACTTTCATATCTTAATCCATCTGATATAATTACAAAAACTCTTTCTTTACCTTTAAACTTAATATTTTCTCTATAGAATCTATCTTGCCACTTTAATCCTTCTATTCTCCAAGAATCTCCTTTTGATATAGAATCATTCCATTTAATAGATAGTTCTTGTAAATACCAATTATTATATACATTTTCAACACTATCCTTTAAATCATTTAATTCTTCTTTTAAAGTACAATTATCATAATGATAATAGAATTTTCTATAAGCTTTATCTATATAAAAATATTCTTTTACATATGATTTAACCATATTATAAGAATCTTCTGTTTTAATAATTGAATTTAATTCTTTCTTTTTATTTAAAAGATTTATAGCCCATTTTATAGCTTTATATTCACTTATATATTTTTTATAATAATGTAAAGTTCTACGTGATGATATTAAGCTTAAATATTTATCATATTCTTCTACTCCATCATTTAATAGTTTAGTGATTCTCCATAAAACTAATTTATCCATCACTTCAAACTCATCACAATTTACAAATTCTTCTGTATCATGCTTTTCAAGTAATTTTTCTATTTTTAACTTTTCTGCTACTAATTCTTGCATCTTCCAATAGCTTTCACTATCCTTTTCATTATTCATAAAGTGATTTATAAATACAATGCAGTTAGTTGTCTTAGAAGAAATAAATGGTGCATATTGTTTAGGTAACTCAAACTTAATAGTTTCATTCATATTAGTTATAAGAAGCATAGACATAAATCTTTCTAAACTTCTTTCTTCAAAAGAATATCCATAATATTTTTGAAGCAAACTCCATAATGCATCAATATTACCAAACTTCTTTATATCCTCATATATTTTATTTTTTCCATCTAAGTAATCCTTAATAATAGCTTTTACTATCTCTCCAATATCCATTATTTTGACCTTAGTTAAGACAGCAAGAACTCCAAGATGAATCTTTTCCTTGGTCCAATTTTTAATATTTAAATTTTTGAAGTTATTAATTCTTTCCTTATTTTTAAAGAAAGTATTATAAATATTAAACTCTTCTTTTAATGAAGAATCTATAACTTTTAATTCTCTCATTATTACTGTTGCTCTATCAGTAGAGAATTCTTTACTGTAACACAAAATATCATATAACCAATCTTCCTGTGGAATTGGCTTTCTCATATTAGAATAAACTAATATATCACTCTCTGTATCTTCCTTTTCTATGTGATATTTTATCCAAAATGCATTATTTTCAGTTAACTTAACTACCTTAACATTTTCTAAATCAAAATTATCTATATCTTCAATAAAATCTTCTTTTTCATCATACCAAAATACAATATGACGTTTCTTACCATCACCCAATGGCTTTGAAAATAACTCTTTAAGAAAATTTCTTATTTCTTGTAAATTCATAAATGTCTCCTATTAATTTTAAAATTTCATATAATATTTTAACATAAAAAATTGCTTTATATTCTCACTATAAAGCAATTTTTATCTAAGTTTTTTTATAATATTGTTATATCGCTTATTTCTAATTCTAATATCTTTGCTATTTTATCGTTTTCTACTTTTCCCTTGTTATTTAAGAATATATAAACTTCTTTTATTCCTCTTGAACACGCTGTATATAACATATTCCTTGCTAAAATACTTTTTTCATATACATTGCTTTTATTTAATGAATTGCTATTTATTAAATTATCTTCATCATAAATTAGAACACAAGCTCTTTCTATTCCTTTTGATTCTCTTATTGTCTTACAGAAACTACAACTTTAAAAATACTTTTATTTCTTGTAGATATAATTAAAAACAAAATATAACTTTACGAATTCATTATATTGATTTTTATTTATTTGTATATATTTTTCACCATATATGCCTTGTGTTTCATCTATCAATATAGTATCCCATTTATTATCTATCTTTGCATTACAAAATTTTTTTCTTAGTTCACTTGTTTCGTTATCATAATCTTCTGTAATTTCTTGCATAAACTTATAAATTGTATATAATTCAATATTACTTATTTCACCCAACTCATTCTTTATTATATTTTTTATTTCTGATTTAAATATTAAAATCAATACATTTTTACTTTCTACAGCATCTATTTTTGCTTTGTTAACTATATCAATTATTTTATCTTCTAACCTATTCATTTCATATTTAAACATAATATATTTTTTAAATCTTTCTTATTAGTTATAAAATTTTCTTCTTTTATATCAGGTAAAATTACTACATTAAAAGTTTTATATCTTCTTTCTAATTCATAATATAATATTCCGTTTTTCAATACTTAGTTTATACAGTTATAGTTCCTAGTAAATTCTTGATATGCTATAATATATTTGCATATAAACACTATTGCTAATAAGTTATAGTTCCTAGTAAATTCTTGATATGCTATAATAACATTAATTCATTTAAGCGAAAGTAATGCGTTATAGTTCCTAGTAAATTCTTGATATGCTATAATTAAGGATGTGAGATAGTTGACTAATACTGTGTTATAGTTCCTAGTAAATTCTTGATATGCTATAATAGAAGCAAAGTTTTTAGGAAAGAAGCAATAGTTATAGTTCCTAGTAAATTCTTGATATGCTATAATTAGTGAATTACTAAATAAACTGTCAATTATGTTATAGTTCCTAGTAAATTCTTGATATGCTATAATTTTAACTAAAATTGCTAAAGCGCTTAAAGTGTTATAGTTCCTAGTAAATTCTTGATATGCTATAATATGTATGGAGAAGTTAGGTTGAAAGGGGAGGTTATAGTTCCTAGTAAATTCTTGATATGCTATAATCTCATTCTTCTTCTTGTATTAATGTATAAAGTTATAGTTCCTAGTAAATTCTTGATATGCTATAATAAAAATATATTTGATGAATTAACTTTAGTTGTTATAGTTCCTAGTAAATTCTTGATATGCTATAATTATTTAATTTTTTGGAATGAAACGCAGTTGTTATAGTTCCTAGTAAATTCTTGATATGCTATAATAGAAACTATGAAACCCGTTGAAATCACTTAGTTTCAACGGGTTTTAACTTTCTAAAAAACATGAACTTATAGTCTTTTCTTGTTTTTTTGGCATACCTACTAAGAATTTCATTTCTGAAAATTGCTTTTCTGTTATCTTTAAATATCTAACTGATCCTTTTGAAGGTAAATTATTTTCTAATCTATTTAAATGTTTATTTACCCCATCTGTTCCATTACATATTCTTGTATAAACTGAATATTGAAGCATGATATATCCATCGTTTAATAAAAATCTTCTGAAACTTTGATAATCTTTCCTATCTTCTTTTCTAACAACAGGCAAATCAAAGAAAACTAATATTCTCATAAATTTATTACTCATAAGCATGATATTCTAAATCTTTTATAATAGGAACTTTTAATAATCTAAAGTCTTTATTATTTACTGCTGTTGTATAGGAAGATATCATTTTCTCTATTGCATTTAAAATAGAATGGTTTTTATTTTCTATTATACATTCATAATTTAATAAATTTACTAATTCTATTCTATGTTCTTTACATAAAATATCATCTTCTTTTATATTTTTATATACCCATAAATCTACTATTGGTCTAAAAGGTTCTATAAAATCATCTGCCAAATTAAATTGATTTAATTCATTACAATGATGAACTCCTAAACATGGATTAAATCCATACATTACAAGTGTCCTAGCTATTGCACTTCTAAGTATTGTATATCCATAATTTAAAGCTGAATTTATACAGTTCATATCATCTTCTCGAATAAATTTTTCTCCAAAAATATTTTTAAAATAATATTTTGCTCCAATAGCTTCTTTATTTCCTTTATCTCCACTTTCCACACTTTCAGATAATTTTTTTAAGAATTCATCGCCATGTAAATCTAATAATTTTAGACATTCTCCTTGATTATATATCTTTTGTTTTATTACTTTTTGCCAAATCCTTTTATTAAATGAAGCTGTTAAGTTTAGCTGTTCCTTTAATACTTTAAAGGATTTATAATGAGTATTTAAAGGCATAACTAAGGTTGTTGGTAAATGCTTATTATCACATATTATTGTTGCAACTCCATACTCACTTAATTTACTTAATAATCTATTTGTTAAATTAACAGAAATTCCCTCAATAACTAAAACTGAAATATCTTCTATTGGAATTAAAAATTCATTTCCATTATTTATTAATAAATTATTATTTTTTAAACTTAGACTAGCAGAATTAGAAATTATAATACTTCTGAAACTCATTTTATCTTTTTCCTTCTCTTACCTTATAAAATTTTCCTAATACATTTACTTCGTATTTATTAAACTCTAAAACTCCAGTTTTAACTCCTATACCTTCATATTTATTAGAAGAATCATGTTCCTCTATAGTTATTGAAGCTGTTGATCTATTACATCCATCATAATATCCAAAATATCCTTGTTTCTTCTCATATCTAAGTTCTATTAAATCATTTTTATATAATGAAAACTTAAATTCATAGCTATCATCCATTTCAATCCATTCACTTTCTGGTTTTGATGCAACTGCCGCTTTATTGGGTTTGATTCTGTTTGCAATATGATATCTATAAACTGGAACTATAAAATATTTTTTCTCTTTCTTATATATGTCTATTCTAACCATTCCTTCTTTTGCAACTATACCTTCATTGAAATCTATTCCATCTTTAAATGGAACATCTTTAACTATTTTTACGCTCCTAACTATTGGTCCTAATTTTCCTGATTTAGTTGGTTTTCTAAATTCATCTGCAAAAGCTTTTTTAGCATCAAATTTAAATTCAGCCATTCTTTTTTCTATAGAATCATATAAAACTTTATCGCATTCATAATTATAGAAATTTTTTAAATCTTTTTCTTTTAAATCAGTTAGATTTACTTTTGATATAAATTTATTTTCTTTAAAATCTTTTTTTGAATATACAGTTTCTTTAAAAATTTTACCTTTACTTTTTCTAAATGGAACTCTTGAAACAAATATAGGCTTTATCTCATTTATAATAAAGTCTTCATCATAAGTAGATATTTTATTATTTATAAGTTCTGCTCTTGGATTATTACTTAATCTTATTTTTAATTCTTCAGTAAACTCTTTCCATGGCCTTGGGAAAAGTTCTTTTCTTTCCTCTCTATATTCTTCTAAATTTACAACTTCTTCTGTTTCTATATCTATAAATTAATCTGATTCTCTTATTCCTCGTAATTCTCTTGCCTTGCTATATTTAGATATTTTTTGAACTAATCCCTGTGTTGCAACTGCAACAACTGCTGCATCTAATGCATGATGTTTATCTCCATCTTCACGAATTTTAGTAAGTCCCCAATATCCTCTTAAAATTGAAGTAGCTCTTCCATTTATAGTTATAACCTTTTGTTTTCTATCACTTTCTTTAAACTCTAATTTATTATTTATATAGTTAGCTATATATTTACAAATATATTTAGTATCTTGAAGATTTCTTGCTTTCCATTCTCTCTCTTCTTCTTTAGAAACTTTTTTCTTTAAAAGGTTAGTTTTCTTTTTATAATTTAAATGACTTCCTTTAACCCATACTTCAAATCTATTCCAACGCTCTACGTTATCTCCGAAATATTCAAAAGGTGTCCTATTTCCTTTTCTTTGATTTTCTGTACTCAAAACTAAAACTTTATTTGATAAACTATCATCAAAACATCTACTAAAAGGTATAATATGATCTATCTCACAATACCCTTGACTAAACAATTCATTTATCCCTATTTGCTGCTGTGAGTAGGCACATTCATAATTTTGCATTTGCCATAAACGATATTTTAGTACTTCACTATATGTCGGTTCTTTTCCAAATAAATCTTTTAGTTCTGTTCTTATCTTTTCTATATCTACTCTGTTTTGTTTTTGTTCTTTCTCAATAGCTTTTCTATCTTTAAAATTTTTAGACAACTCTCTTGCTAGTTCTATATTTATTCTTATAGGAGAACCATATTTATCTATTATAGAATTAACAACTTTTCTTGTTTGAGCCAATGCTCTATTTACAACTGGATTAACTATTTCTTGTATATCTATTACAGGTAATTTTTTAGATTTTTCCCCCTTATAAATTGCCTTAAAATCATATCCTGCCTTTTCACAAGCTTCATTATATTGAAAACCTTCTTTCATAAAAGGTAATATCTTATTTATTGCTTTTACTGATAAACTATTAAATTTACTAAAAGAAATATCTATAACATTTTCTATTATTTTTTCATCTATATTTCTTTTTATTAGTTGCTCTTCTATTTCCTTATCAGTTTTTCCTAATGTGAGCACATAAGCTATATCATTTAGCATATCTTTATTATTTTTAACTTCATTCCAATATTCTTTACTAATTCCTTTTTCTATAGCTTTTTTTATTTCATAATATCCACTTAATGATACAAATTTAGTATTTTCAGTTTTAGACACATCTTTATCTATGCTATATGTTAAAGTAGAAAATCTACTATTTTCATCTAACTTTAATAATTTTCTTAAAGCTGAATATTTAATTTCCTTTTTGTTATATGCTTCTTTTACTATTAAATCTCTTTCCTCATTATTTAATTTTCTTTTTTCACCATCACATAATATAGAAAGTTTATTTATATTATCATATAACATAAACTCTTCTGCTGAAATACACTTTTTAGGAGCTCTTTTTACTCCTTTTTCAAATGTACAATATCCAACAAACTTCTCTAATTTATCAAAATCTGAATATGGTCTTTGAGAATCAAATATCTCTAAGTACATATCTTCAATTTCATCACTTGCAAACTCTGCTCCAAAGCTTCTTTGTTTTTCAAATAATGTATGTATCTCTTCTCTAAGAATACTTCTTGATATACACATGTTATATTCACCAGATTTATTTCTTAAAGCTTTATATATATCATCTGATTCCTTAACTTTTTTGTATATATATTCACCTATTGTCCTTGAATTAGTTTCTTTCATAAGCTCAATATTTTTATTTATGCTACTTATTATTGCTCCAGCCTCTTTTTCTTTAGCTTCATTTTTTCTGTTAGATTTAAAACCTCTTCTTTTACATAAATTAATTAAAATTTTAGCCCATTCTTCATTAGTAAGCCTTGAATCTAATCCCTTAACTCTTGCTTCCCATACATCACATATATAATTATTTTTAAATAAATTATCTAATTGATTTTTAGTAAGAATATTTTTGTCTAATATTAAATTTTTAACTCTTTTAACTCTATAAGCTTTTCTCCTAAGTAAACGTCTTCTTCCTCTTGCTAGTCTTCTCTGTAATGCTAAAGATGCCCCATCTTTTGGATTCTCAGCAGCATTAAAAATTCTTACTCCTAAGTCTTCAATTCGATTTAAATCTAAATTAATAACTGCCCAACCTACTGATGTTATTCCAATATCAAGTCCAATTGCATAATTTAGTTCTTTATCCATGAAATCACTCCAATCTATATTAAAATACATTTTTTTACAGTACGATAATAAAAAGATACCCCTATGCTCATTAAAATGAACTTAGGGGATACTTTACGGCTTAATGCCTTGTTATAGTAACTAGTAAAACTCTTGATATGCTATATAATTTTCCTAGTTATTTATATTTTACATATTAAATATATATTTGTCAATATTTTCTTTTATTTAATTAAATAAATTTATTTAAACTCATTATATATTACTATTTTAGTTATATTTTTGCTAATAAATTCATTTTAACTTCTTTATCTTTTGAATTAATAACTTTAACATCTTGGAATTTAGCATAATTAACTTTAACCCCATCATCTAAATCAATAGATATCTTTTCATTTGCTAAATAAGCAACTACTCCATCATATTCTCTACATTCTTCTATTTGTTTAGATATTCTGTCTATTTTTTTCTTAGCCGCAGTTCTATCTTTTGCAGTATATTCTTCTGAATCTTGAACTAATTGAAGCCTATTAATCTCTGCTTCATATTTTCTTTGTAATATATGAAGATAATCAGTTCTAACCTTAGCAATTGTTTGGTCATTATATCTATGCATATAAATCAAACATTTAAATCCATTATTCTTACCTGATTCAAACATCCAGTATATAGGTCTCTTTTGATAAACTTTTAAATGATCTTTATAGAAATCTTTAATAAAATATCTTCTAATTGCCTGTCTAGCAGTTTCAGATGCTTTTCTTCCAATAGAATCTGCAATAAAATCTAAGTTTTCTTCTAATGTTTCTTCTCCATAAACAACTCTAACAAATTCTATAAATCTCGAAACTATATCATCTTCAAAATACTCATCCTCTGTAATAGGAATAATATTTTCTCTGTCAGGCATGAATCTAGAATCAACCCATGAATCAGATATTATATTACCATCTTCATCTTTTTCTATCTTTCTGACCTTATTACTTTCAAAATTCCACTTGTCATTAAAGTCTCCACCAGCATAAATTAAACCTTCTGCATCAATAGAGTATCTACCAAACATACATCCAACAGCGTAAGAAATAAATGATTTTATATCTCTTTCTCTCTCTGCTTTTCTTATGGTAATATCCTTATCTTCAACTTCTGGAGTTAATTCATCTTGTAATCCGTATATGTCAATGAATATTCTATTTAATTCTTCTTCATTATATTTTAATTTCTGAAATGCTTCTTCACGTTCCGTTTCCCATATTCTAAATACTGATTCTAAATTATATTGTTCTCCTTTATCTAATAATCTTAATAATGGATGAACTTTAAAATCCCATGATATTTCAAATGAATCCCAATCATTCTTTGAGATATTAACACACACTTTTGATAATTTCATTACTCTATCTTTATTTTCATCTATAATACAAGGTATACTTCCAACACTATCTAAAGAATAATTCACTGTTGGATTAATTGCTTTTAATATTTCATTTGCATATTTACTAGACAATAATCCTATCAAATAAATAATATTTTCTGAAAAAATACTTGAACCTGCTGTATCAAACAAACTTCCCTTTGGAGAAAACCTAATACTAAATTTATCTATACCAATCAATGACCAAGTCGCACACTCCTTAAAATAAAAGTTACGATCCCTTAATCTATACACGTCCTTTGATATTTTATTTTTAATGTCTTCCCCTTCATTTTTCATGTTTATTATATTATAGTTATTTCCATACCACTTTCTATATCCGCCTCCTTTATTATATTTATACCACTTATAGTTATACTTAATAATATCATCTGCATTTTTGGGATATAAACTTATATCATTTATATCTACTTCGCTCCATTCTCTTACAAACTCATTATTATCTCCTGTCTTGATTCCAGCCCTAATCTCACAATTTTCTCTTAACGGTGACTTATTAAATGTAAGTGCCAACTTTTTTCCTATCCAATACGCGAAAACATAACTAGGTAATTTTTTGAATATGTCTTGATTCAAGATTCTTTTTTTTATCACTAAATCATTAATATCTATAAGTTTATCATCATATACTTGTTCAGAGTTTATTTGATTATATGTTCCAATATATCCAAGATTGCTTTCTATATTTCTGAACACACCTGAAACTGTCCCAAATGATATCATAACATTTTCTCCCATGTGTAAAATGTTATTAACTTGTTTATTATTCAAAATATATTCTCTTATCTTCTCATGTGATGATATAAATAACCAAGATTGGGTTGTTACTAAAGATGTATATTTATTTTTATATCCATATTTAAATACTCTTTCAAAAAAGACAGATATAAAATCATCTTTTACCATATAATTCTGTTTTCCTATATAACTAGACAAAATCGAATTCATATTTCTTCTTCTCATATATGGTGGATTAGTTATACAAACCTCATATTTACTACTCATTATATCTGCCTGTTTAATCATTATTAGAAGTTTATCTAAAAGCATTTTTCTATAATCATAAAACATCAAATTATCATCATTCTCTATCTCTTTTAATCTTTGTTTTAATGCTTCAGAATTTACCTTTTTAACTTCAAGTATTGAACCATATTCTTTAGCATCTGTAAATGTAGTTACTAGATATTCTAAATCTTTTCTTAACTCTTCATTATTTAATCCCGTATTTAAGCTACAGAAATAGTCTATCTCTTCTTTTCCTATAGAATTACTTTCTTGTATTGAACATAAATTCAGCTCCAAATGTTCTCTTTCTATTTCTCTAAATAATCTCCTATTATAATGTCTAGCCTTCATTATCAATGCAAATGAAGCTAATTGTGCTGCTCTATCATCAATATCTAATCCATATAAATTATTTTGCAATATTAATCTAGGTATTTCTCTTTCAGAATACCCTGCTGTTTTATAGATTTCATAAAGCACATCAAAAGCATAGACTAATATATGTCCTGATCCCATACATGGATCTAAAACTTTTATATCTTCTGGTTTTAGTTTTGCATGTTCTTCTCTTATTTTTTTTAACTCTTCTTCAACTTCTGGCTCTTGCTCTGCTTCTTCTAAGTAATATTTCCATTCTTTTTGCAATTCTTCGTTTGGATGACCCTCAAGCCATAGTCTTCCTAGTGAGTTTTCCACCATATACTTAACTATCCACTTAGGAGTAAATAACTGTGTTGCTGCTGGTATATTTTCTTTTGTTATTTTTACATTCTTCTTTAATGCTGCAAATACTTCATCTTTCTTTTCTGAAATATAGTATTGATACATCCATCCTATTATTTCTACTTCTTCAAGCCAATCAGATTCTTCTATATCTTCAACCATCTTTCTTATTACTGAACCTTCTTCTAATAGGTTATCTGGTAATAAAAGTTCTGTATAATCACTTATCTTTTCAAACATTTGAGGTATTATTTTACCTAATTCATTACATTGCTTAACTAGAATAATTCTATATGCTTTTTCTCTATCTAAAGTATTTCCTGTATCTAATAAATCATATATTTCATTAGCATTTAAATTTAATTCTTCAATAATTTCAGAAACTTTTGTTAAAACGTCTGGTTCTTTTTTTCCTTCTACTTCTGATGAAAGGATTCTAACTCCTGATGGAAGATAATCGTTAACTTCCATGTATCTAAGTCCCATGAATCTATTAAACCAAGTATAAGCTATTTCTTCCATTACTTGTTCAAAGCCTTTTTCTTTTATTTGATTTATAAGAGCATTTCTATTTTCTATTGAAACTGGTACAATATCTTCTCTACCTTCTACTATAAATCCCCCTTGAACAAATTTAGCTTCTTTTATTTCATTTTCATATATTCCAATACTATTTGCTTTCTCACTTACTGAAGCTATTAAACTTCTTCTAGCCCATATAGCAAATGATTTTATCTTATTTTTATCCATTTCGCATCTCCTATTTACCTATTCACCACTTATATATATTTCAATTCCATCTCTCTCTATCTGATACTTTATTTCTTCATTCATGCTGTCTAAAAATACAATATCAGCTGAGTAAACTCCTATAATTTCATCTATGTCTTCTTTAACTGTTCCTCTATATTTTCTTTCACATAAAATTCCAAGGTCTATATCAGAGTTATATTTATAATTTCCTTTAGCTCTTGACCCAAATATAAGAACTTTTTTTATATAGTTTTTTTCTTTAAAATATTCTATTAAATTCCTATATACATTTTTTTCTATTCCAAACATTATAATCTCTCCATAAATATTTTATTTAAAAGTTCCTCTATTGCTTTTACATAATAATTTAAAATATCCTCTTTTATTTTTTCATAATCTTCTTCATCATATATATGAGCAGTAGAATTTCTGGCAAGTAAAATATTATTCCAAACCACCATATCTTCTATTAAACCTTCTTTAAAAGCTTGTTTATAACAACCTCTAGGACTATTTATATCTAACCCATCTGCTTTAAAAATTTTAGATAAAAGTTTCCATGTTAAATCCTCTAAAGTTTCATATTTTTTTATTATAGAATCTCTATAAACTTCAAGTGTTATATCATCTACTTTACCTAAATTTAAGTAATTTTCTTTTATGTTTTTTAAATGCATAAGCATTCTATAAGTATAATTATATGTTAAGTTAATTGATTCATCATATTTATCTAATATTCCACTCATGTAAAATCCTCCACATATATTTAAAATAAAAGTTATCTAGGTGAATATTTCTATATTCACCTAGTACTTTATTAAACTAAATTTAAAATTGTATTTTCTTCTAATTCTTGTTTTAATTTTTCTCTTAGTGAATTTAAAACAATTTCTATATCCTCTTCACTCTTTATTACTCTTTGTCCTTGAACTAATTTTCTAACATCTACAGCTTTATTCCTTATTTTTGGTTTTTCCTCTAAAGATATAGTTTTTACTTTTGTATCTATATTCCCTTTAAACTCTGCTTGATTTTCTTTTATTGCCTCTGCTTTCTTTTCTCTCTCTTTTTGTCTTTCTTTTTCATTTAATATATTTTCTATCCAGTTTATTCTTGCATTATCTGAAATTTCTTTTATGGACGGAAGTATTGTAAATTTATCTGCTTTTTCTGCTCTTCTTTTTAGTTCATCAAACTTTTCTGTTATTTCTATTTCAAATCTGTCTCTTAACTTATTCTCTTCTGCAACCTGTATTACTTCTGCTTTATTATTTTCTATAAGCTCTTTTACAGGTTTTGCTTTTTCTTCTAAAAGGTCTATGATTTTATTATTATATTTTTCTATTAAGATTGGAATTTGTGGTATTTTGCTATAAGGTTTTTCCATTCTTAATATTTCTTTTATTTCTCTTATTATTTCTATTATTTCTTCATTGAATAAATATTCTTTATTTTCTTCATAATTTTCTATAGTTTTTAATCCGTTATCAAAGATTCTTCTTTGATCACCTATGCTTCTTTTTCCATTTTCATCTTTAAAGAAAAATCCTTTTATATTATCTATATTCTCAACATAGTCTAAGAAATCATCTTCTAAATCATATACAGTTTTAAAGAATTCTAAAGTATCTTTTATTTCTAGTATTTTTTTGAATAACTTTGTTCCCTCTTTAAGTGTTTCTTCTCCTGGATATTTAAATTTTAATTTAAATTCTCTTAGCATCATTTCTATTTTAACTAATTCATTTCTACTAGAGTCTTTAAATGAGCTCATCATCCCATCTTCATCACTTGGCATTGAAGAGAATCCAAAAAGGTCTTTATTTAAATCTTTAAGTGCATCTATATATTTATTAGCTACTTTTTCTCTTGTTTTTAAAATTGCTCTATCTATATAATCTTTCTTTGATACATAGGCTACTACTTCTCTATTATTTGGTTGAACTACTTCATTATTTAATAATACTTTTATATCTTGCTTTTTAAATAATGAAACTATAATTCCTTGAATATCAACTTCTTTCCATCCATATGGAGCATTAGAAAACTTTTGAATTACAGTTTTAGCTGTTACTTGTAAGTTTCTTGAAGTACTTGTTTCTATATGTGTTCTAATTTCATCTATTGCTAATCTATTTGGATTATTATCTATTAAAGACATTTGATTTAATTTAGAGTCCATAATATCATATAAATCTTTAGGGCTTTCCTTAAATTCTTTTATATAATTTAATTTATTATATTTAGAATCTATCAATGCTCTTAACCCTTCATTAATTTTATCTACACCTGATTTTTCTTTTACATCAAGTAAACTTCCATTAACATACACTTCTGCTGTTCTTAATGCTTCTTCTATTAAGAACTTTGCTCTTTTTATTCTTTCTTCTCTTTCTCTACTTTTTTTACTTTTTATATCTTCTATTGCAATAGTAGATTTTGTACCACCTTTTAATCTTAAATATGCATCTATTTTTAATGCATTTTCTATTTCTTCTAAATAATTATCATATTTAGATATATTAATTAATATATTATTTTCTCTAGCTGAAAGATGTTTTAATTCTACTTGAGATGTTTCTCCAACTATATCAAAGTTTGCCGTTATAATCTTAACCCCAATTTCATTGCTTTGAGGTCCTCTAGTTCTATCATCAACTATTTTATTAAAAGTAAACATATATTTTTTAGAATAACTAAATTTAGATTCTCCATATATATCATCAAAAATTATTTCAGAAACCTTTTGAATTTTTTCTCCAATATCAATAGACATATTTTTAATTTCTTTATTAACATCTTGCTCATCATTTGTTAGAAAAATATATTCATCACCATTTTTTTGAACTAAAGTTTCTCTAATTAATTTCTTTAATGACTCTTTAACTTTATCTTTTAATTCTTTTTGTGATGCATCTATATTATCTACTAGTAAAGTTGCTAAATTATTTATATTAGCTTTAATTTCTTTTACATATTTAACCAAGAATAATAACTTTAATACTTCTATATCAAAAGGATCTAAATTTTCATTTTTTTCTGCTTTTATAATTACTGATCTTATTGATGAATCTAGGAATGTTTCTATTGTCTTATAAAATGCTGAGAATGGTACTAATATATTTGAATTACTATCCATATATTCAATAGCAACTTGTTGATAAGCTCCTAAAAGTGATCTTTCACCTTTTGATAAACTCTTACCTGATGCTCCATGTTCCCTTACTCCATTAAAAGCTGCTTGTAGTAAATTAAATTGATATGGTATAAATGGATAAACCTCAGCAAAATCTTCAGAATTTTTATATAACTTCATTTCTGCTGTATCTGACGTAAAAGTTAAAAGATTCTTTATTATAGATTCTTTTTGCTCATATAATGCTTTTAGATGACTTGTAGCATTTTCTTTTTTTCTAAGGATACGCTTTTTAATAACTTCATCAACATTTGCAGATGAAAGAGATAATCTTGTATCGAATCTTCCTTGAATTTTTGAAAAATCGCTTCCTTTTACAACTGCAAACTCATCTAAACCTTCTTGAGATGTTACTATAACAAAACATTTTCCTCCACAAGCAGTACCTAAATCTTCTACTACTGTCTGTAAATTTAGCATTAAGTCCCTACTATCTCCAATATATTGACCAATTTCATCTACTAAAAATATAACATGATGGTTTTGACCTTTTGAATCACAATATTCTTTTACTCTTTTTGCAAATTTTTCAATACTAAGTGAATAATTATCTTGGCATTTTTCATACCAATTTTTTGCTGCTTCTTCACTCATTTTAGTTGTTTTAGCTAAAGCTTCAATAATTGCATCTTCTTCATAATAAAAGTCTTCTCTCGCTTCTATCCATGAATTTCCTGAAATTTCTTCAAACTCTCTTTTAAAGTTTTCATATACACCATCTTTAGCCATTTGTCTTTCTAAATCAGCAAGCCAAGGCATTGACCCACAAAAGCCTTGCATTTCATTAAATACTTTATTAAATACATTAACAATAGCATTTTTACTATTTTTATTATCAGAATCTGATTTAGAATCTATATTAAATAGAATAACATCACTAGATACATCTCCAGCTTGTTTCATATTCTCCAAAATAACGCTATCTAATCCTTTATCATCAAAATAATTAATAGCATTTTTTCCATCAATAATTCTATTTTCTAATAAATAAGAAAGAATCTTTAAAAAGTGAGATTTACCACTTCCAAAGAATCCTGATATCCATACTGCATTTTTATCTGTATGTCCTACTACACCAGATTTATAAGCTTCAAAAAATCTATCTATATGTTTATTTAACTCACCAGTTACAACATACTCTTCTAATTCTTGTTTTATATTTTCATTATCAGCCTGACCAACCTTAATAACTCCTTTGATATCTCTATCAATTGGTTTATAAAACATTTCTTTTAATTTAATATCCATATATATTCCCCCCAAATTTAATATTTATCTATTAATTCAAATGCCCTATAATAATTATCATCTTTTAAGTGATCAAAAAGCATTAATGTGCCTCCATTATATGTTCCTGGAAAAAACATTATAAGAGGTTGCTCTTCAACTACTCTATGAAGATTATTTAAAATAGTATGTGATCTTACTATAGGCCATGCTTTACCTATACCAGTTAAAAAAACTATGTCATTACCATCTAATCTTTCTTTAATATATTGAACAACTAAATCATTATCTAAAGTAAGCCTTAATGTCTTTCTAGTCGCATTAAAAACATATTCACTATTCTTTTTTTGTTCCATTTCAAAGTTCTTTTTTAAATATCCTTTTGACTCTAATATTTCTAAAATAACTTCATAAAGATCAAACTCTATAATATTTAAACCATAAGCACTTTTAGCCTTTTCTTTAATAAATTTAACTCTATCTCTAACTAAAAGCTCATGTTCTGCATTATAATCAAATACATAAAACCCTATTTCATTTCCTAATCCCTTATTTTTTCTAAAATCAGGTTGAACTATTTTAGGTAATATTTCATCTAATCTTTGATATATATCTTTCATCTTTCATTACCACCTATAAAATTTATTATACTATCCCTAAAATTGCATTTATATAGGCTTTTTCACCAATTTTATATAAATACTCTTTAACATCATAATCTATAATAGGCATTCTTATTTCTCTATCACCTTTTTGATTTGCTATAAGTCCACTTTCAAAAAGTATCCTTATATATACTTGCTTTAATTTTTTAAAAGTATATTCTGACCAAGATGCAACTTTTTCACTTTGTTCTTTTTTACTTTGAAAAAAGTTACTAAAATCTTTATCTCTTATATATAAATCTTTTAATAAAATTTTTTCTCTATATACTTCATTTATAAACTCAAAAAATAATCTGTCATTTTTTATTATTGTATATAATACTAAAATTTTTGATGTTTCTATATTACTATTTTCAATTTTATCTATGATATATTTATCAACACCACTTAATCTAGAAATAATTATTGATGCAATTTCTTTCTTTCTGGCTTCGCTTTCTAATTGAAAAATATTTTCTTCTAAAGATTTTTCTTTTAAGCAATCAACTTCCATTCCTTGATTTATAAGAGCTGATGCCTTTTTTGTTTGTTTGTAAAGATATGGTCTAGATTTAATTGTAGACTTATATTCCATAATAATTTATTCCTCCGTGGTCCAGTTTTTATTATTTATTATACCATCTAGTAAAAAAAATATGAATTGTTATATTTTTAAATAAAAATATTATAATATATCATCAAAATTTTAATCCCTATATATTTTAAGAAAGTATTTCCTTTTAATAAATTTTATATTCACCACTCTAATTAAATATTTTTGTATACCAAATGCTTTGTTTTAATAAAATTGACTAAAAAAGATGCCAAGCCTACTAAGCTCAGCATCTTTTACTTTAACATTCATTTTATTATCCTTTAATTATTTTTCTTCCTAAGCATTCACTACTTCTAACTTTTTATCATAAAAATATGTTGCTGTTTTTATTCCTTTTGTTAATATTGATGTACTTTTTTGATTATCATACCCTAATGCAAATTTGAATACAAATCCCCAAAATGCTCCTAAGCAGGTTTTATCAAAGTCTGTTAAATTACTAAAATCCTCATCACAAGTAAGTAAAAATACTTTAACTGGTGGAATTTTTAATACATCATTGCAGAATATTATGTGATTAAGTAACTCTTCATCTTTTATTGTTTCAATACACTTGTCCCATAAAACACCTGAATTAATAAAGCATCTATGAGCTTTATAAGTATTTGCAAACTCCTCATTTATTTTTTTAATAATTTGCTTACTTGATATTTTCATAAAATCACTCCGTTTCTATATTTAAAAGTCTTTAATTTATAGCCCCTAATTTCTAAGCTCTATGGAATAAATATATGAAATTTAATTCTCTCTTATGACTAATTTTTTTAAATTAATCAAATCATATAATAAATTAATTTTTTTGTTCTCTTTAAACAAACTTTTAAAAATTTAAAAACTGTATTGACCATTTCGGTCAACAAACTTATACTTTAATTAACCGATTCGGTCAAAACTTATTTTAGGGGTTAAGTGATGAAAGATAAATTTTTTAATATTCCTTTAGAAAAACAAAATAAAATCATAAATTCTGCTTTAGCTGAATTTGCAAAGAATGGCTATACTAAAACGTCAATTAATGATATTGCTAAAAGTGCAGATGTATCAAAAGCTTCTTTGTTTTACTACTTTAATACTAAAAAAGAGTTATATTTATATCTTTATGAATATTGTTATGACTGCTATATGAAGGAAGTAGAAAAGATGCTTTGTTCCGAAACTAAAGATTTTTTTGAATTATTTTTAGAGCATCAACACAGAAGAATTAATTTAATGAAAAGACATCCTGAAATGTTTTTATTTTTAAATGAATCTGATTCTAATGAAAATGAGGATATATTAAATGAAGTTGATATAGATAAATTAATAACTAGACATCCTGAGATTTTTTCTATAACTAATGGCTTTAATTCTAATGATGATAAAGAGTTAAATTCTGACTTAAAAAGATTAAGAAAAAACTTTGTTGATAAGCTTATAACTTCTATCATTAATAAATCTGATATGAGTAAATTTAAAGAAGACGTTGATATTAATATACTTTTAGATATTATGAAGTGGGTTACAAATGGTTATATGCGTAAAATCATAAACCATGAACCTATAAACACAGCACTAGATGACTATATATTATTTTTAAAGAAAAGTCTTTATAAGTAATAAAAAATTTTACAAAAGAAAAGGAGAATTCAATATGAATCAAGTAATAGAAAATATATTAAATAGAAGAAGTACAAGAATATTTACAGAAGAAAAAGTAGATGTAGAAATATTAAAAGAAATAGTTAAAGCTGGTCTTCATGCACCTAGCAGCAAAAACAAACAATTATGGCACTTTACAGTTATCCAAAATGAAAATATATTAAAACAATTAGATGAAGATACTAAAAATGCTATAAAAAAATATGCTCCTGAAGAAATTTCTGATGAAAAAACATTAAAAACTTTAATTTCTAGAGCAAACAATGATGCTTTCAATACTTTTTATAATGCACCAGTAGCTATATTAATCTCAAAAGATACAACTGATATAACTAGTCAAGATGACTGTGCAGTAGCTTCACAAAACTTAATGTTAGCTGCAGAATCTTTTGGTTTAGGTTCTTGTTGGGCAAGTTTTGTAAAGAACTTATTTAAATTTGATAAAGAAAAAGGAAAAGAATACTCTGAAAAATTCCAAATCCCAGAAAACTATATTCCAACTCATGCTATCATAATAGGACATAAGAAAAATGAAAGTTCTAAAGCATCAGCTAGAAGAGAAAACACTGTAACATACATATTAGACTAATAAAAAAGTGGACAGTTTATACTTGTCCACTTTTTTCATAATATTTTGATTTAAAATCCTAATAGAATCTTTATTAATATTCTTATATATTATTTTAAATAAAAAATCCTAATTAAACCTTTATCAATCAATTTATTTTTAAGCAATCTTTTGATACTCTCCATAAAACTTAAATTTAACTATTCCATCTTTTCCATTTCTATTTTTAGCAACTATAAGTTCTATTTCTTCCTCTGTTACTTCTTTATTGTAATAACTGTCTCTATAAGTAAAAATAACTACATCTGCATCTTGCTCTATACTTCCACTGTCTCTTAAATCTGAAAGCATTGGTCTTTTGTCCATTCTTCCTTCTACGTTTCTTGAAAGTTGGCAAAGTAAAATTATATTTATATCTAGCTTTTTTGCTAGTATTTTTAATCCTCTAGTTATTTCTCCAACTGCATTTGCTCTTGTATCTTTTATTTTCATTTCCATAAGTCCTAAATAATCTATTATAAGCACATCTAAACCTTTTGTTTCTTTTAAAACTTTTGCTCTAGACATTATAGACATTAAGGTTTGATTATAACTACAATCTGTATAAACATTTCCTCTCTTTGATAAAAGACTATACTCATTTGTTATTTTTATAAACTCTTCTTCTGTTAATCTTCCATTTTGAATCGCTATACTTTTTGTATTTGTTCTATAAGCTAGCCTTCTCATTCCTATTGCTTCTTCTGTCATTTCTAATTCATTTAATAAAACCTTATAGCCTCTATCAGCTAGTCCATCCATAATATTTAAAGCTGTTACTGTTTTCCCCATTGCTGGTCTTCCTGCAAGAATTACAAGCTCTCCTTTTTTAAGTCCATTTAAAAGTCTATCTAAAGATTTATAGCCTGTTTCCATTCCTAAAACTTCTCCACCTTTATTAAATCTATTTTCTATTTCTTCTAAAGTTTTAAACATTAAATCCTTATCTTCTAAAATATTTCTTTTTATTTCATCTCCAGTTTCTAATCCCTTATATATTCTCGTTTTTATAGCACTTAAATCTTCTTCTCCTTTTATAAGAGCTTCTAAACTTTTTTCTAGACTTACTTTTAATTTTCTTTTTAAGCTACACTCTTTTATTATTTCTAAATAAGACTTTATATCTAAATTTCTTCCACCTTCTATAAGACTTGAAATATAGCTTACCCCACCAAATTCTATTATTTTTTCTTTCCCAATATAATTTACTATATTTATTAAATTAACTCTTTTCCCAACAGCATAAAGCTCTTTCATTTTTCTAAATAAAATTTTGTGTCTTTCTAAATAAAAATCCTCTTCATTTATCTCATCTAAACAATTTGGTAAATTTTTATCATCAGTTAAAATTGCTCCTAAAACCTCTATTTCAGCTTCTATATTATTCATCATTTAACCCCTCACTAAAGATGTTCTTATTTTAAAATTTTCTACTCACTTAATGCTTGTCCAAGATTCTATTTTTCTCTTTATCTAAAGCTTGTCCTAACTTTTTCAATTTTTATCTTTAACCAAAGCTTGTCCTCACCTTTTAAATTTCAAATCACTTAAATATTATCTACTCTTTTAAAATCTTATTAATCACTAATTCTTAACTTTAATCATCCCAATCACTTAAATCAGCTTCTTTATAAACACTCTTATAAACTGTCTTTTTCTTTGTTTCCACTTGATTTAAATACTCTTCAAAATTTGATTTTCTAAAAAGTGTTGAAGGTCTTAAATATTTTTCATAAGGAGTTCCTGACCAATCTTTTTTCTTTTTGTTTATAACAGTCTTAAAGTCCTCTAAAGTAAATCCTTCTTCAACTAAAGCTCCAATTTTATTTAAAGACTCTTTTGAATTTTCTCTGTATTTAGTTTTTAAAGCTAAGTTTAAATAATTTATAACCTCTCTTGCAAAATCTTTTTTGTATTTATTTTTTTTATTATTATGTTTTTTATTATTATTATTTGTTCTGATATTTGAATCGCAATCACCCGCTTCTTTATTATTACCCTTATTTTCTTTTGAATCGGTTACTTTTTTGCATGCTAAATCTAACCTTTCGTTATAAACAAAAAGTTTATCTAAAAGATTTGTTTTATTATAAAAAGTAAAAGTTCCATTTTCTTTAACTAGCTTATATGTTAAAAGTCCTCTATCAACTAATTTCTTTAATCTTCTCCTAACTGAAGCACTTGTTTTTATATCAAGCATTGGATAAGCCTCTAAAATAACTCTTGTTTTAATCCAATAAAATTCTTGTCCATCAATCTCTCTTTTAATTAAGGCATTGCTTTCAATTAAATCTTTTACTGCTCTTAAAATAATTAAATCCTTTAATTCTAATCCCATCTTTAATGCTTTTTCTTGATCAAATCCTAAAATACTTTTTTTCATATTATATTCCCCCTAAATTTTTCTATCTACATAATAAGTATTCAGAAAATTAAATTTTGGAGAAAATTTTTGAAAAAATTTTTTTATTTTTTTTATAATTTAATCTTAATTTTCTTTCACATGAAATTCACATGAACTTCACTTTAATTCCTTTTTATATTGATAAAATCTCATTAACATAAATTTAAACTAAGGAGATTTTTAAAGTGCATAAGAAAAAAATATTTACTGGTATAATTCTCTTTATAACCGGTGCTATAGTTAGTGCTTTAATTACAGGTGCTACTTTTTATTACATATATACTAAAAAGCTAAATACTTATAAAACTACAACTACTGATAATACATTAGGAAATTATATGAAAGCTGCTTATAATTGGCTTGAAAATAGTGGCGAAGCAGAATCATTAGAATATCAAGCTTATAATGCAGCAACAGCAAGTTTATCTAAAATGGTTCAAGAACCTAGTTCAAAACCTAAAGCAGTAATATTAGATTTAGATGAAACTTGTCTTAGCACAGCTCCATTCCAAGGCTATGAAATTCTAAATGATAATGACGGATTCCAATATTCAATATGGGATAAATGGGTTAATGAGAAAAAAGATACTGCTATTCCAGGTTCAGTTGAATTTACACAACAAGCAGCAAAAGACGGTGTTCAAGTATTCTATGTTTCTGGTAGATCACAAAATGAATTAAAACCTACTGTAGAAGAAATGACCAAGCTTGGATTTGCACAAGCAAATGAACCAGGACATGTTATATTATTACCTTCTGGTCAAAATAGCAAGCAACCAACTTTTGATGAAATTGAAAAAAAATATGATGTAGTTATGTTTGTTGGAGACCAATTATCTGATATGGGCTCTATGTTCCATGGTAATAGTGCTGAAGAAAAACAACAAGTTACTGAATATAAAAATGATTGGGGTTCTAAATTTATAGCTATCCCAAATCCTATTTACGGTAACTATATTGGAGCATTAGATGATGATAAAAAATTAACTAATTCTCAACAAGTTGAGGTGTTTAATAAAGGAATAGAAACTTTTAATCCTACAACTGGAAAAGTATATCACAATAAAGCATAAAAATAATACATATTATAAAATTTAATTAATACCATGTATTTAAAATTCTGTGAAAAAGTAAGGTATAAAAATATATCTTACTTTTTTTATAAAAAAAATAAGTGAGCAAAAGCTCACTTATTTTACACAATTTAATTTTGTAGTAAGAATTACATATCTTGTATTGTTATTATTTGTGTGAAGAATTCTTCACTTATTTTTGTATCTAAAATTATATTATTAGCTTTGCTAATGCTTTCTTTTAGTGTTGATAGACCAAGTCCTCTATCATTTCCTTTGGTTGAATAAGATTGCTCATATATCTTCTTTAAGTTGATATTTTTATCTTTATATGTATTTTGAATAATAATTATCTTAGATTTTTCTTTTTTTATTAACGCTAAATTTATTTTTTTATAATTGCATTCTTCTGCTGCTTCTATGGCATTATCCATTAAAATTCCGATTCCTCTACAAGCTAATATTGTATCCCAACTTATAGATTCTATTTCTTCTAAGATTTCGATATCAATATTTATCCCCTTATTTTGAGCTTGTATTGTTTTTATTGTTAATATTCCCTTTATTTCTGTAGCCTTTACATTTTTTAAACTTGCTAGTTTTAAACTTTCATTTTCTAACGTCCTATTTAAAGGAGCTATTTTTTTATTAAAATAATCTTCTAATCCTTTCATATCTTCATCACATATATAGCCCGCAATTGATGAAAGGATATTTATATAATCATGCTTAAATTTTCTCATTTCTAAATAAGCATCTTCTGTTTCATTAATATAATTTTGTAGTGCTTTAAGCTCATTATTTTTTATTTTTAAATCTCTATCATTATAAAACCCTTTTATTCCAACAAATAAGGATAGTATTACAATAAGAGATATTAAAATAATTAGTATTGTATATTTCCCTGTAACTGTTAAAGATTGAGATTGTAGACTATAAATATTGTAATAAACTATAGCACAAAACACTATAAAAATCGCTATAACACTGTTTATATAAAAGTTATTTTCTTTAAAGTCTATATCTCTTATATTAACTATTTCAAAGATAACTATACCTAATCCAAATATAACAACTCCTAAAACACTATAAGAAATTATAACCCCAAATAAAGTATCAAATAATGATTGATACAATGGAAGTGTCTCTAAGACACTTCCAACGAAGTAAGAGCAAATAGCCTGTATAATTATAGCAATAAGACTTACAAATAAGCTTTTTTTATAATTTTTATCAACCTTACCTATTAAGTATATCAATATCACTAAAATTGAAATAATACATGCTATTTTATTTATCTCATAAAATATAACACCTACTAATATTGTGATTATAATATTTTTTATATAATCAATCATTTTTAGGTTTATAGCCTTAGATAAAAATATTAATAAATATATATATGCTACAGATACACTTACTTCAAATATTTTCATTTTTTATTTTTCTTCTTTTTCTTCTAATTCTATTTCATATCCAAAAAGAAATGGTGAATATGATACTGGGTTATCGTCCACACTCTTTTCTGCAACCTTTGCAAATTTTGAACAAACTTTTTTTAATAAATCTTCTCTCATTTTCTAGTTCCCCCCAAATAATTTTTTTATTTTAATCTATGAATTTTTATTCATAGGTAAAATCGTAATTATTGCTAGTAAAAATCCAATGAAGATTAATGATATAACCTTTTTATCAAAAAATAAAGAGGCTAAGGCTAATAAATTCATATTTCTTAAAGTTATATTTCTTAATCTAATCCTCTTTTTACTATCTTTTATAGGATTTTTTTCAGTATCTCTTGGAGCATATTTATAAACTATAATATTAAAAATAATTAATGCTATTAAATATATCCCAATATTTAAGTTTAACCTTAAAGCCACTATAGCTCCTAAGACCAATCCCCCAACTGAAAATACTGTACATCTAAAACTTGTTTTTGCATGAATTCCTCCACCAGTTCTTCTAATAAAAGCAAATCCTATTAAAACTATTATTGTCTGAACAAGTACATTAAGTAAGTATGCTGTTATAAATAAAACTATAAATTTACTTATGTTAATTAGCATAATTTCTATTCCAAGTCTAACTTTTGATATTGAATAAACTTCTTCATCTATAAATTTTTCAATATGCTTTATTATAAACTTGGACAATTCGTGTGAATTAAATTTTTTAATATTAATTTCATCACCCCATTTACTTACTTTCTGATACAAGTATACATTATTTGTAGTTTTCTGTATAAATTTAATAATAAACGTCTAAATTTTTATAAAAAGTGTTTTTTTTTATCTTTTTACATGTTTTTTTGACTTTTATTTTTCTATAAGAGATTTCATTCCTCTAAAAGAAGCTAAACATACATCTCCATTACTCATATATACTAATCTTTTTTTCTTATCAATTTCTTTTATATTATCTTTATTTACTAAAAAAGAAGTATGACATCTGCAAAAATTATAATCCGCTAGTTTTTTTTCTAATTCTTTCATTTTTCCATAGAACTCAACTTGTCTATTTTTACAATTTACTATTATTCTATGTATAGTTTGTGATGTTTCGAAATACAAAATATCTTTATACCTAATATTGACTATCTTATCTTCTGATTTTATGGAAAAAACCTCTGAGTTATTTTTATTAGAATATTTTTCATTTGCATAAGCTATACATTCTTCTACTTTTTCTCTTATGTTTTTATAATTATCTTTTATAATAAAATCCATAGCTTCAATTTTATAAGTAAAAGTTAAATGACTCATTTCTGAATTTGTAGTGATAAACACAATAGAGCCATTAGGATCTAATTTTCTTATTTTTTCAGCAAGTTGAATTCCATTTATATCTTTTTTTAAATCAATATCTAAGAAATATAAACCTAAGCATTTGTTTTTACTTATGTCTTCTAATATAATATCTGGATCGTCTGTTACTAATCCAATTTCCATATCATAGTTTTCTATTATTATTGCATTATCAACAATCTTTTTTAACTTCTCTCTTTGATATATATCGTCTTCACATAAATATACTCTAATCATTTTTTCCTCCTATTTTAAACGTTTCAATATAATTTTACCATAAAATACAATATATATTTGATAAACTAAAAATTTCTTAAAAAAACCACTAGATTAAAATCTAGTGGTTTAAATTTATCCCTATTTAATAAATATAGTTATAAGAACTAATATAATTAATATTATGCTTATAGCTAAGGCTTTAACCCCAATATCCTTTGCCTTTATAGTTCCTTTTTTATATCCAAAAGCTATACCTAATATCCCGAGTAATAAAAGTACTATGTAAATAATTTTATACATTCGTTCCCCCATTAAATTATTTTTTCAATCTCGATTCTATTTATGAAAATATCAACTATAAAAAATGTAAAAATTGAAAACCCCCCTAATAAAATTGCTTCCTCTAACCTTTCTATTGAAGTAAAAAGAATAACATAACATAGTGCAAATGCCATTGTTACAATTTGAATAAGAATTACTTGGTCATTTAAAAGTAATATTAAACAAAATATTTTAGAAAATACTAAATTTAAAAATGGCACTAATAAAAATACAATATAAAAATCTTTAAAGCTATATCCTCTGTTTAGTATTAGTATTGATGAAAATAATAAAGAAATTAAAGTTGATATGATAAAAGAAATTATTGCTTTTGAGTTTATTATTTGTGTAAGACTGTTTAATTGAAGCATCTTTTCAAAGCTTTTATTTTTCTTCTCTAACATCATTGAATCAAAAATTATATTTATGATAAAAGAACTTGAAGTTAAGCCTAAAATAAATCTTAAATCAATTAAACTTTTTTTTCCTCTTAACATAATGAACATACTAATTAATACTACAATTACAGCTAAAAATAAACATCTTTTTATATTAACTTTTAAAAATATAATTTCTTTATTCAATAGCTTCCTCATCTCTAACTTCACCTTTCCTAATATCCAAATAGATATCCTGAAGATTTTTACTTTCTCTTCTAATTTCAAATATTATTAAATCCATAGCTTTAATAACATCTAAAATCAAATACATATCTACTTTCTCTTCATCAAATAATATATAATTTTTTTCTATAACAATTTCATTTATCTTATCTTTTATAAATTTTGATTTTTCAACACTTATATTTTCAGTAAATATAATCTTTACTCTTTCATCAGAAAATTTGTTTTTTATTTCTTTTATAGAATTATTAATTTGTAATTCACCATCTTTAATAAAAATAACTTTATCACAAATTTCTTCAATATCATTTAGATTATGAGAAGTTATTACGATTGTCTTATCCTTTGAATATTCTTTTAGAAAGTTTAGTATATTAATCCGAGTTTCAATATCTAGATTTGCTGTTGGCTCATCTAAAACTAATAAATCAGGATTCATACTTACAGCTATTAAAAGTGCTGCTTTTTGTTTCATACCACTAGAAAGCTTTGAAACTTTTTTATCTATATAATCAAAAACTCCTATCCTCTTAGAAAAATATATTAACTCTTTTTCTTTTAATATCTTTACCCCTGTATAAGCTTCTATATTTTCCTTTACAGATAGTTCCTCATATAAGCCTTTACTAGATGGCATAAATCCAATGTGCTTTACATTTTTCTTTAAAGTTCCATTTGAGATTTTATATATACCTAAAATTACTCTTAATAATGTTGTTTTTCCTGAACCTACTGGTCCAATTATTCCAAGTTTATCTCCCTTTCTAATCTCTAAATTTATATTTTTAAGTAAGTATTTATCTTTTATAGATTTATTAACAGAAATAGCTTCTATCATAATACCACCTCACTTTTTACGTATTTTATTTAATTAAAAATATAAACTTCTAAAATAATTTGTTCTTTATTTTATATGCTACTATCTAATCTCCTTAATAATACTCTTTTGTAAAAATACTCTTCTTTTTAATAAAAACCGTAAGCTTTTTATTAAAAATAAAAGCAGAAAGAGCTTTTTACTTCTTTCTGCTTTAATCTTTTAATTATTTTTTATATTAAATCAATTTAAATATCTATTTAACTATTCCTTCAGATTTTATAAAAAATAAATTTATTAAAACTCCAACTACAACTCCTATAGCTAAGTTATCTGTAAATAATACAAGTATCACAACTATTATCATATTTATTGTATCTTGAATTTTAATATTTCTTATGTTTGTTATAGATTTAAAATTAAAAGTTGTTATAGATATCATTATCATAACTGCAACTACTGCTGCTATTGGAATTTTAGTTACATAGTCATTAAACACAAGAACTAATACAATTAATGAAAATCCTGCAAAGAATGTTGAAAGTCTTGTTTTAGCTCCTGATTTACTATTTATTATAGATTGCCCAACTAAAGCACATCCAGTCATTCCACCTAAAAGTCCTGATACGATATTTCCTATTCCTTGTCCTCTAGCTTCTTTATTTTTATCACTAGAATCTCCAATTATGTCATCTAAAGTTTTTGCTGTAAGTAAGCTCTCTATAGTTCCAACTAGTGCAAGAGATACTGCATAAGGAATTAACTCTATAAAAATTTTTAAGTTTAAATTATGTAATGTCATAAATTTAAATTCCATTCCACCATGCTCTATAGTTCCTAAGTTTGGAACATGCATTTTAAATATTAAAGCTACTGCTGTAACTGCTATTATACAAATTAAATTTGATGGAACTTTTTTTGTTATTAAAGGGAATAAATATATTATAAGTATTCCAATTAAAACTAATATGTACATTTGATAAGATTGCCCGTAAAAAAACTTAATTTGCTCTTTAAGAAGAAGTATTCCTAAAGCATTTACGAACCCAAACATAACTGATTCAGGTATGTATTTTAATAATTTTCCTATTTTAAATATTCCAAAGAGTATTTGTATTATTCCTGCCATTACAGTTACTATTCCAATGTATTCAACTCCATAATTTTTGCAAACTCCAACTAACACTAAAGCTACTGAACCTGCTGCTGCACTTATCATAGCTTTTCTTGATCCAACTATGGATAATACAAAGGACATAAAAAATGTAGTATAAAAAGCTACACTAGGACTTAGTCCAACCATAATTGCAAATCCAGCTGTCTCTGGTATCATAGAAAGCCCTACTACAAAACTAGATAACAAATCCTTTTGTATATTAGACAGCCATTCATTTTTTATTTTTTCTATCATCATATCTCCTCCCAAAATAAATTATAAATATATTTTTATTAAATAACAGTAATTTATAATCGATTCTTATTAAATAAATGTTAATTATGATATTTCTTTTATTATATTTTCCTTTTATTTCATGATAATTTTATTTTTATTTCTTAAATCCCACTTTATAATGTGTAAATTATTTTTCTCTTTCTTTTCTACTCATATTAATATTTTCCTTTCCTATTAATATTAATGTTTAATATAATTTTCTATCCATTATCTTAGTTATTACTGAATCATTTGTAACTAAATACAAAGTCATGTTAATATAATCTTAAATAAGAAAATTTTTAATTTTTATACAAGTTAGCTATTATTTAATTAGCTTATAAACAGGATTTTGAGAGGATAAAAATATGGATAATAAAAATACACCAACATTAGAAACAGAAAGATTAATATTAAGAAAGTTTACTAAAGATGATATAGAAGCTTTATTTGAAATCTATAAGGACGAGGAAGTAAATACTTATCTTCCATGGTTTCCTTTAAAATCATTAAAAGAAGCAGAAAACTTTTTTTATGAAAGATATGCTAAAGCATATGAACTTGATAAAGGATATAGATATGCCATTTGTTTAAAAACAGATAATAAACCTATTGGTTATGTTAATGTTAGCATAGATAATAATCATGATTTAGGATATGGATTAAGAAAAGAGTTTTGGCATAAAGGAATCGTAACAGAAGCAAGTAACGCTGTTTTAGAACAAGTAAAAAAAGATGGCTTTTTATATGTTACAGCTACACATGATGTAAAAAATCCTCGTAGTGGCGGAGTTATGAAACAATTAGGAATGAGCTATAAATATTCTTATGAAGAACAGTGGCAACCTAAAGATATCTTAGTAACATTTAGAATGTATCAACTAAATTTTGATGGACAAGTTGATAGAGTTTATAAAGAATACTGGGATAATTACGAAGTTCATTTTATAGAAGATAATATTTAATTTACACTTTATATAATAGATTAATTTTTTACTTAAAAATATTATATTTTTATGTAATTAAAAAGGAACATCAAACTTTGATGTTCCTTTATTATTTTAAAATTATTCATTACTTTTCATGGTATAAACACCATTTGGATTATTTAATATACACTTTTCAATTTCATCAATTTTAGCAATTGCCTCTTCCATTGTAGAATACATACCTAATAAAATCCTATTTGAATCTAATTATTTCCATATAATTTAACTATATTAACAACAGTTTCAACAGCTTTTTCCATTGATTCAATTGCTACATATTCATATCTTCCGTGGAAATTTTCTCCTCCAGTGAAAAGGTTAGGACAAGGTAATCCCATAAATGAAAGTCTTGCTCCATCAGTTCCACCTCTTATTGGTCTTACATCTGGAGTTATATCTGCCATTTCCATAGCTTTTTTAGCTGTCTCAATAATGTGGAATACTGGCTCAACTTTTTCTTTCATATTTCTGTATTGGTCTGTAATTTCAGCTATAACTGTTCCTTCACCATACTTTTCATTTAAAGCTTTTTCAGCTTTTCTAAAGTCTTCTTTTCTCTTTTCATAGCTTTCATCAAAGAAATCTCTAATTATAAATACCATGTTAGTTTGTTCAACAGTTCCATTTATAGAAATTAAATGTGAGAATCCTTCATAGTTTTCAGTTTTTTCAGGAACTTCTTCAAGTGGAAGCATTGAAAGGAATTCATAAGCTACCATTTGAGAGTTTAACATTTTATCTTTTGCATATCCTGGATGAACATTTTTACCTTTTATAGTAACTTTAGCACCAGCAGCATTAAAGTTTTCATATTCTAATTCCCCAAGTCCGCCACCATCAACTGTATATGCAAAATCAGCATTAAATCTTTCTACATTAAAGTGGTCTGCTCCTTGACCAATTTCTTCATCAGGAGTAAATCCAACCTTTATATCTCCATGCTTAATTTCTGGATGATTAACTAAGTATTCCATAGCAGTCATAATCTCTGAAATTCCTGCTTTATCATCAGCTCCTAAAAGAGTTGTTCCATCTGTAGTAATTAAAGTTTTACCTACATATTTTTTCATTTCTGGTGATTGTTTTGGGTCTAAATAAATTCCAAGCTCTTTATTTATTTCTATAACTCCACCATCATAATTTTTAACTATTTGAGGATTTGTACATTCTCCACTCATATCTGGAGCTGTATCCATGTGAGAAATAAATCCTATAGTTGGAACCTCTTCAGTAGTATTTCCTTTTAAAGTTCCGTAAATATATCCATTTTCATCTTTTTCAACATCTACAAGACCAATTTCTTTTAATTCTTTAACTAAAATATCACCTAAAACTAGTTGACCTTTAGTACTTGGAGTAACTCCTGTTTCTTCGTCTGATTTTGTATCGACTTTTATATATTCTAAAAATCTTTCTTCAACTCTTTTCAAAACTTCCATCTCCTTTTTAGTTTTTTTATGTATTTATTATACAACCTTTTACTAGTTATTACTAATTTATATGACTTTTTATCTTATCAATTAAAGTTAAGGCATCTTTTGCACTTATTCCACGCATTTTTCCTGGAATATCACTTATTTCTTGTAAATTTTCAATTATAAGATTTATTCCATTATTTCCTTTTACCATTTTATCCATATGCTCTTTTAATTTAAGAACATTTTCTTTTTCCTTATCACCTTTATTTTTAAGAATTTCTATTAAAATATCCATAAGTTCACCATGAAGCATATTTTGATTTTCTTTATCCTTTATATTTTTACCATAAACCTCTTTGTGCCTTTTAATTCTCATATTCTTTACATTGCTAGCAATTTCGCACCAATCAATTTCATTTTCATGCTCAATATTTTTATCTAAAACTTCTAAAGACTTATTAATTAAAGTTAAATTCCTTATTTGATGCTCTAAAAGTTTTTTCTTTTCCTTTATAAGAGTTATCTTTTCAGAAGTTTCTGATACTAAAAGCTTTTTAATATCTTCTATTGAAAATCCTAAAAACTTTAATGAAATTATTTTTTGAAGTTCAATTAAATCTTCTTCAGTATAAAATCTATATCCATTTTCATTTTTATATCTTGGTTTTAATAAATCAATCTTATCATAATATTGTAAAGTCCTAACAGTTACTCCAACCATATCACTTATTTCTTTTGGTTTATATAATCTTTCTTCCATAATTAAATCACCTTCCCCTATATTTATTATATATAAAATTCATAAATATAAATCTATCTATATTATAATTCATTTTAAATTTATATATGAGTTATATAGTATGATTTAAAAAATTATTATAAAATTATATAATCTTATTCCTCTTTCCTCTTATCATCTTCACTAATATGCTGTATCCCCACAAATATAAGATTTATCAAATCTTTTATATCTTTCCATTGTGATTCATTTGAATCAAGGTAATAATAATTTTTTGTTCCCTCTCTTCTAACATTTATTATTCCTACTCTTTTTAATATTTGTAAATGATGAGAAACAGCTGGTCTAGAAAGATGAGTTTTCTTTGAAATTTCTCCTACTCTTACACCATTAAAATCACTTTCTAAAAGAGTAAGTAAAATTAATTGTCTTGTTTCATCTCCTATGGCAGAAATAGCTTCTCCACACTTCTTAAATTTTGATGTTATTACCTCTAAACGCTCTTTACATTCCTTATCCATATTTTTTCTCCTAATATTTATAAATATCTAATTACAGCATCTTCTTTTTTAGCTGTTCTTCTATATTTTACATTTGGATAACCAATTACTAAAGTAGTTACTATTTTATCACTATGTTTTAACTCTAATAGCTTTCTTAATTTTTTTGAATGGTTTGCTACTACTGTAAAAAATCCACTATAAAATACTCCTAAGCCATTAGATTCTGCCATTAAAGCCATATTACTTGCTGCAAGAGACCCACTAACTTTATCTTTAGATACTACCATAATTGCTACAGGTGCTTTCTTAAAAAAGAAATCATCATCAATTGTAACTTCTCTAGCTGACTTCATCCAAAGTTTTGCAAAGCCCTGAACCTTTTTAAAAAACTTTACTGCAACTTTTTCATACCTTCCTTTATCTTTCCCTAAAACAATATATGATACATTTTGAGCATTTTTAGCACTTGGAGTTAATCGTCCTGCCTCAATAATTTCCTTTATAATTTCAGAAGAAACTTCACTATTCTTAAATTGACGAATAGCCCTTCTTGTTTTAAGTGCCATTAATAATTCATTTGGATTTAAATTAGTTTTCTCCTTAATCTCCATTGTTTCTTCATTAAAACCAGTTAAAGTAATTGCAGCTTTAGGGCAAATCGCTTCACAATGTCCACACTTAATACATTCCTGATTTTTAATTACTGTCTTTTTGTCTTTAATAACAATATTATTTGCTGGACAATCACTTTTACAAAGCCCACAACCAATACAAAGATTTTTATCTACTTGAATAATATGTTCTTTCATGAATATTTCCTACCTTCCGTTCAATAGTTTAAACCATTATAACAAACAGATATTTTTTTTGTTCATTGGTAAAGAAATTGGCTACCATTATTTTAATTAGTTTTGGCGGTTTTCTTAAATAGTGTTGATTTTTTATAATATTCTGAATTTAATGTATAATAGCTGGATATACTCTTAAAAAATGTGCTCAAGAAACTGGAATAAGTTTAGCTACATCTTTTTATTGGTGACATAAGATACTAGATGGATTTAAAAAGTTTCTTGTAACTGGCTCTGTAGAAGGTATTGTCGAATGTGAAGCTTTAAAAAGTTTGCAAGAGAATCTAATTTAGAATTGGTTCAGTTGCCTAAAGTCAAGAAAAAAGAGGGTATATATCATCTACAACACGTTAATTCTTTTCATAGCAAATTAAAGAATTGGATGACTAGGTTTAATGGTGTTCCAACAAAATACCTATCCAATTATTTAGCATGGTTTAGGTAGTTAGAATATTTTAAAACAGATAAAGATATAATCAAGGTTAAAAATCTATTGGTACACTCTCACACCTCGCATACAACAAGTAAAAAAAATGAATTTGCATTAAGAACTATTGGGTTTTAATATAGCAATTCTTTATTTTATGGAAAATTTGCATTATTTGTGGTAATATTTGTTAAACCAAGTATTTATATCATCATTAAAATACAAATCACTTTGTTTAAAGTATGGGAGTAAGGGGTTTATGGATTATTTAAAAATAAGACAATTTAAAAGTGAGGATGCAGAAAAAATATCTCAAATAATAAAAAGAAACTTTTTAGAAGTAAATATTAAGGATTATAATGCAGAAGATATGCAACAATTATCTAATGTATATAATCCTCAAAAAGTATTATCTATTGCAAGTTATGCACATATGTATGTTGCATGCATTAATAATACTATTGTTGGGTGTGGAGCAATTTCAAGTTATTGGGGAAAAGAAGATGAAAGTATTTTGCTAACTATATTTGTATTGCCAGAGCTACATGGAAAAGGTATTGGAAGCGAAATAATTAATACTCTAGAAAATGACGAGTATTTTTTAAGAGCAAAAAGAATTGAAATTCCATCATCAATTACTGGCTGTGAATTTTATAGAAAAAAGGGCTATGATTTCAAAAATGGAATTAAAGAACTAGATGAAGAAAATCATTATAGACTTGAAAAATTTAGATAACTTACGTAATTTTATTAGAAGATCAACACGAGTGTTGCTCTTTTATTGTTGTCTAATAACTTATGAGAACATTAATAATATTTATTTAAAAATCAACACTATATTTGAAAATAGCCTTAGTTTTTAATGAATAGCTTATAAAATATTACAATTATACTCAAAAATCAAAAGATAAATTAAAAAAGAGCCTAGCAAATATTTGCTAAGCTCTATTTTTTAATTTTTTCTTTTTTTAAATTTTGTGTTGTTTAAAATTAGTAGAATTATCGCAGCTGCAAGTATAACTAAAACAACTACCATTTGACCACTTTCCCCAGTTAAAGGATTATTACTTCTAGAATTGTTCTCTTTATAATCTTGAGATTTTTTATTTAACTTATCATTAATATTTGAATTATTAGTATTTAGTTTATTATTATATAAATTACTATTAATGGAAGTATTATTTCCATTATTAATACTTCTGCTATTTTTTTCATTATTAATACTTGAAGTATTATTTAAACCATTATTAACTTTTTTATTGTTATTTAACCCACTATTATCAATTGGATTATTTCCTTTTGGTATATCCTCATTAACTTGATTATTTTCTTTTGGCACAATAGGTTCTATAATCTTGTCATCTTTAACTATAACTCTTTGAACTTCGCTTGCATTTTTTGAGTTTATTTTTATGACTTTAATTTCATTATTTAGATTATAACCTTCTGGTGCTTTAGTTTCTTTAATTTCGTAAGTTCCCCATGGAATATTATTTAATGTAGCAACTCCATCTTTATCTGTTGTAACCACTTGTTTATATCCATTTGGTCCCTCTAC
>NZ_KB850956.1:2198212-2327596 GCF_000371465.1 Clostridium thermobutyricum
TTCATAACCAATTGGTGCTTTTGTTTCTCTTACAGTGTAAGTTCCCCATGGAATATTATTTAATGTAGCAACTCCAGCTTTATCTGTTGTAACTACTTGTTTATATCCATTTGGTCCCTCTACTGTAAACTCTGCTCCACTTAGCTTCGCTCCGTCATTTCCTATTTTAGTTATATTTAAGTTTCCTAAAATATTTTTATCTACAATATTTACTAAGCTAGTTTGGTCTTTATTTACTTTTACAGAAGTATCTTTAGAAATTTCATATCCCTTTGGAGCTGAAACTTCAACTATTTTGTAATCTCCAACTTCAATATTATTAAATTCCAAAATACCTTCTTTATCAGTTTCTCCTGTTTTTATAACCTTTCCATCTTTAACTAAATTAAATTTTGCTCCCTGTAATGGCTCTTTTAAATCATTTGTCTTAATAATTTTAATATTTCCTGTTGGGTTATCTTTTGCAGTCAAGTTTATTATAGTGCTATTGGCATTTACACTAAAATCTATTGGTTTTGTATTTAAAGCATATCCATTTGGTGCTTTAATTTCTACTAATTTATAATTTCCATAAGGCAACTCAAATTTTATAGGCTTGTCAGATGTAATTAAAATATTTGTATTTCCTTTTTCAGTTACAATATTACTAACTCTTTCATTGTTGTCTGCGTTAATAACTTCAAACTCTGCTCCACTTAATAAGTGATTTGGATTATCAATCCCAACTTTGCTTAATTGGATTAATGGATTTTTTGTAGTATGGACAGTATTAGTATCTCCTCCATTAACTTGTGCAGTATTAGTTATTGTTTCTCCAGGTTTTACATTTTTCATACTTGCATTAATTGTGATTTCAGCATTATCTCCTGGCTCTATTGTACTTTTATCATTTACTGCATCTAATGTTTTTGTAGCCGAATCATATTTTACTGTAAATTGATTAGTTCCCGTAACTTTTATATCGGTAAGCTTTGGATTAATCTTATCTTGAATATGCATTGTTCCTTTTAAGAAAGTTCCAAATGAATCAAATTTTATGTGATAAATTATGTTTTGATTACCAAAATTACCTATATTTTTTTTATCCACTGTTTTATAAACATTTATTGCTCCTGCACCAGAACCTAAAATAGCTACTGCTTGACCTTGTACATTCCCATAATAATCTGTCATTGTAGCTGTATTATTATATTTACTTTCTGTTGATGTAACAAAAGTATTATAATCAACCATATACATATTTCCAGGATCAAAATAAATCTGTAAATGTTTATAATTCATATTAACTCTTCCTGAGTTTAAATATAAATTAGTTACATCTGTATAATTATTATTAGGTGAAACCTCATATATCTTTAAGCTACTAGTATCTAAAGCCATTCCATTAGGAATTGTATCTTTTAAATTCATAGTACCTAAATTTTTTCTACCTCTATTTACTACAATAGTGTATGGAACAGGTTTATTTCTATCTACTATTATTCCCTCACCTAAATTATTTACTGGAAAATTAGTTCCAAAAACTTTATACATATCTGGATAGCTATCTCCACCGTCTACTGCTACTCCTTCTATATTAGCCTTAACTACTTTATTTCCAATTGTTACAGTAGCTTCATAATTTTGATTATTTTTTATATTACTATTACCGTACATGTATAAAGTAAAATATCCTTGAACACCTTCATTTATGTTAGGCCCAAAAGTTAAAGTTACAGTATCTCCGTTTACAGTACAATTAGAAAAATGCTCAGTTTTATAAATAGGTTTAATATCCCTACATACATCTGGTAATTTAATTATTATCTTATCTCCAGGTTTTATATTGCTCCTGTCTAAAATATTATAATTAACTACTAAACTTGTATAAAATCCATCTCTAATCTTTTCAGTTGTAAAATGTGCTTCAACTGTTACTGTGTTAGAATTAGTTAAAGCTACACTATCAGCAAAACTGATTTGATATCCTTGAGTTAGAGTTAAAAACATAAACATTATTAAAGCTACGCTTAATTTCTTTAGGACGCTTTTAGAATTAGTACAATCCATTTTTTTCCCCCTTATATCTTGAATATTATCTATGTCATTTAGATAAACTATCAAAATATTCTAATCCCGTATCAATGAAGAAATAAATAGACAAACTTAAAGATTAAAATATTGAAAATATTAATAGAATATCTAATTGTTTCCTGTAAATGATAAAACTTATTTAAAAGAATCTATATTTTAATTTTTAGTTGTATTTATAAATGATATTATTTTTAGAATTTTATAAATATAGAAATGTTATAATTTAGACTTTTAAAATAAGCTTATCTTATTTTTTAATTTGGATTGTATTTTAATTTTTTGTTTACATCTTATACTCTGACTGTATATATTGGATTTCCCTGTACCAATATACAAAAAAAATGTGTATTATTTATGAATTATTCTTAAATTTTAAATGGGTTTTTGTTTATAATTTTCATTTTATTGAATTTTATAGCAAATAATGAAAATTAATAAATGAAATGATTTATAAAAAAAGTGGACAATTTATACTTGTCCACTTCACTTATGTAAATTTAAAATTATTGCTATTTTCTATTAATCTATAATAATTCCTTTTAAAATATTGTATTTATTAAAGCTATAAAAAACCTTAAAATTACTCCAAAAACTAAAAAATTTAAATCAAAATAACTTTTAATAAATGCACATATAATTATAGAAATAAAACTAAAAACACACCTTAAAAATTCTTTTTTTTCAAATTTTGAAGTATATCTTTGGATAGGCACAAATACTTCTAACATACTTTTATTTAATGCATAAAATATTATTTCAAAAATTAATGAAAATAAAACTACAATTACTAATATTGATAAAAACTCAATAAATATTTATATCCTCCATAAAACGCTCTTATACCATTATATGGATACTATATCTTGTATTATTTATGTAGTAAATTATTCTCTATCTAATTTCCACCAAAAGCATTCACTATCTTCTTTATAAAATTTCATTCCAATTTATTAAATTACTCTTTATAAAATTCTACTTGTTTTTTATTATCTCCTCTTTTAACTGACGAGGCATTTTTTCTAATGCATACATAAATGTTATTCTACTCATTCTATTAATATTACTCTTAATATAATTAACTACCTCTTCTGGATACGACAAATAAGAATATTTTAAAAGCCATCCCACTCCCTTTTGCACATAAATGTGATTATCCTCTAAAAGCTCATCAGAAATTTCTTTTACATAACTAAAAGGAAAATTAACAACAAAACTTTTAGTTGACTTCATTAAACAAATTGCTGATGCTCTCTTTACATATGGATTATCAGATTTACTCCATTTCCGCACCTCTTCAAAAAGTGTTGGATATCTTTCAATTATAGGATTAAGTACTCTATAACAAAGTTGGTCACATGCTCCAAAATTATTAGTATATTCATATAACCACTTTTCATAAGTCTTAAAGTATTTAGTTAAATAAGCAGTTTTTCTTTTCTTTATCCATATAGTCATCATTTCATATAGTGTCCAATCATGAGATTGAATAAGTTCATCACATAATTCAATAAACTCATCATCACTTTTAGGTAAGTCTTTATATAACTTTGATGCCATTGTATGAACTGCTTTACTTGTCGGGAATGTATTTAACTCCTCATGCATTTGCTTTATTTTAGTTTTCATTTTTCCCTCCTAATTTATAAAAAGTTTTTAGCTCACATAATCTATTATACTCCTTATTAACAATTTGCAAAAAAATTAATATTAATTCTATCTATTTTTCACACTAAAATAAATGTAAATGCCAACTGAAGCAACAATAATAACTATAAAATAATTCGTAATACTTTTTGCTCCAATTAAACTTTGTATAGACATATATGAAATTAAAATCATTAATTCAAGACTTAAAATTTTCATAAATGTTGAAGATATATTATATTGTCTTTCTCTATTTAAATCATTTATTGGAACAATGTAATTATAAGATTTAGGATATTTAGATATAAACATAAATATAACATATATAGCAATCAAAACAAACACTAATATAAGAGAATTGCTTTTAGAACCATACTCATCTACATGTCCTGAAAAACCATAATGAATTGGAATTTCAGAAGGTGCTTTAATCCACAAGACAATAATTGAAATAGTTGCTATTATAACATAAATTAAATTTATTATATTTAACCATTTATTTAGCTTCTTAAAATTTATTTTTTCAATTGATTTTCTCATTTTTCTTCCTCCGTAATTTAATTCACTAATTAACCATCTTTAGTATCATAATTATTTTGTATTAATTATACTCTTTTTTAATTTTTTTATAATAATACATTTTATAAGCAAAATATTAAAAAGGTAGCTAAATACTAACTACCTTTTTAATGTTTAAATAATATATAAAATAAAAAATTTTTTATTATGTATATAAAACAAATTTCTAGTCGATAATCCTTAATAGAAAGAGGCTGTTGATGTACCACCTCAATAATAAGCTCTCAATTTTCAACAGCCTTAATTCTATCTACATATATTTTTAAATCTTTATCTTAATCTTTGTTTTATTTAAATTTATAATTTATTTTTAATCTTCATTTAATCTCATAATTCTCGCTTAATTACATAATCTAATTTATTTAAATTCCTTATCATTAAATAAAAAATACATATACTTAAAAATTATCTTTTAAAATACTATTTTTGTTTCATAATACCAACTAACTTATGTGGCACATATGGCTCTTCTAAATATTCTAATTCCTCTTTTGTAAGCTTTACTCCTATGGCTTTTACAGCCTCTTCAATATGAGAAAACTTTGTTGCCCCAACTATAGGAGCATCTACTTTTGAAAGAAGCCATCCTAAAGCTATTTGAATTCTTGTCATTCCTCTTTTTTTCGCAATTTCAGCAACACGCTCAACAATTATTCTATCTTGATTCGCTGTTAAATCATATTTACTTTTTGCAAATGAATCTTCTTCTAGTCTTTTAGTTTTTTCAGACCAATCTCTAACTAATCTTCCTGAAGCTAAGGAACTATATGGAGTCATTGCAATATTTCCATCTTTGCAGCAAGGTACCATTTCTCTCTCTTCTTCTCTAAACAACATATTATAATGATTTTGAACAGATATAAACTTACTCCATCCATTTTTTTCTGCAATACAATTTGCTTTTTCTAATTGCCATGCAAAACAATTAGAAATTCCTATATAACGTACTTTTCCAGCTTTAACTTGTTCATTTAATGCACACATCAACTCTTCAATTGGAGTAGAATAATCCCACATATGACATATATATAAATCTATATAATTAGTTTCAAGATTAGCTAAACTTTTATTAAGCATAGTATTTATATGATCTCTTATACTAATATTATTTTCAATTTCTTTTTGACTTCTAGGCAAAAATTTTGTAGCAATAATAACATCTTCTCTTTTAGCTAATTTTTTCAAAGCTCTTCCAACATATTGTTCACTTGTTCCATTTTGATAAGCTATTGCAGTATCAAAAAAATTAATTCCATTTTCAAGGGCTTTCTTTATAATCTCCATAGATTGTTCTTCATCTAAAGTCCATGTATGCATTCCATTACTTGAATCTCCAAAGCCCATACATCCTAAACAAATTCTAGACACATTTAAATCTGAATCACCTAACTTTATATATTCCATAATTTCCTCCTAAGATTATATTTATAAAACAAAATTTTCCATTCACTATATTTATTCACCTTAAAACCTAAAAAACCTTTAAAAATAATTATCTGTTTAACTATAAATAAAAAAGACTGCTTGCAACTAATGCAAACAGTCTTTTTATTTTATTTTTTAATATCTTCTATTATTCTTCCATCTTGTATTTTTATAACTCTATCAGCTTTTTCAGCTATTCTATTATCGTGAGTTATTATTACAAAAGTTGTTTTAAACTCTTTATTTATTTCTCTTAAAAGGTTATAAACTTCTTCTGTTGTATTAGAATCTAAGTTACCTGTTGGCTCATCTCCAAGAACTATCTTTGGATTATTTATTAACGCTCTTGCAATAGCACCTCTTTGTTGTTGTCCACCAGAAAGGTCTGTTGCTTTATTATTTTTAACTTTTGAAAGGTTAACTATTTCTAATAATTTTTCAGCTCTTTCTAAAACTTCTTTAGTAACTTTTTTTCCTGATAATCTATAAGGCATTAACACATTTTCAAGCACTGTAAATTCAGGTAATAGGTAGTGAAATTGAAATATAAATCCTATATCTTCATTTCTTACTCTTGCAAGTTCGTTTTTGCTCATTTTATCAGTTCTTTTACCATTTATATAAACTTCTCCTGAAGTTGGAGTATCAAGAGTTCCCATTATATTTAAAAGCGTACTTTTACCACTACCACTTTGCCCTATTATTGAAACAAATTCTCCTTCTTCAACCTTAAGGTTAGCATCAAATAAAACTTGTGTTTTAACCTTCTCACCATAAACTCTATTTATATTTTTTAAATTTAAAACTTCCATTTCTGTCTAACCTCCTTAGTTATTTCTGATAACTTCCATTGGATCAAGTTTTAATGATTTAGATGCTGCAAACACTGCTGCAAGAATTGCTACAACTATTGCAATTACAATACTTATTATTAAGTAAGATACATAAATGTGTCCTGTAACTATTGGTGCACCTGAAGGTGTTTTTATAGCATTTGAGAAAACTTCAAATAATCCTACACCTAAAATTCCTCCTACAATTGAACCTATAACTCCTAAGATTCCACCTTGGTATATGAATATTGATGCAGCTCCACTATTTTTAATTCCCATTGCTTTTAATATACCTATTTGTTTTGATTTTTGCATTACTGAAACTGCAAGAACTCCTGCAATACTCATAGCAACTGAAATTATTATAAATACTTGGATTGTCATACTTGATGAGCTTTGTCCACTTAATGCATTTAAAAGACTTGGATTAGTTTCTTTCCAGTTAGTTACTTGTAAGCTACTATTTAAAGTTCCTTGAATTGATTTTGCTATTGTATCTGCACTGAAAATATCTTTGTTATAAAGCTTCATTTCAATTGAATTTACTTTACCTTGTTCATTAAATAAATCTTGAGCATAATTTAATTTTGTTACTACCCATGAATTATTAAGTTGAGCAACATTAAAGTTAGCTATTCCACTTACTACAACAGTTTTCTTTTGCATATTTGCTTCAGAGAAAGTAATTTTTTGACCAACTTTATAGTCATATTTCTTAGCAATTCCTTCTCCAATTACAACTTGGTCTTTAGCTTCTGGCATAGTACCTTTTACTAAATCTTTTTGAACATCATATATGTTAGCTCCATTTCCAAAATCCATTCCTCTAACTAAAATTGAAGTACTTGCTTCACCTTTAGTTATTAATCCTGGAGTATCTAAAACTCCTGTAATTTCTGAAATTTCTTTATGATTTGCTTTTATGTTATTTATTATAGAATCATAATTTCCAAAAGTTTTGCTACTATTTTCTTTATTATTAATAGTAATCTGTGATGTATTCCCAACAATTTGATTTATTTGGTCATTATTAAGATTTTTTATAAGTAATCCTAAAAATATTTGTACTGTTACCCCAAGTGCTATCCCTAAGGCAATTAAAATAGTTTGCGCTTTGTTAGATTTTAAAAATCTAGAAGCAATTTTTAAATTTATCCCCATTTTTCTTTACTCTCCTTTTGTTTGTTTTCTATGTTTTGAATTATAAAGTATTACCTAAGGTAGCACTCAATACTTTTTTCGAGAATTTATAATTTATTAATAATTATTATTTATAAAAAAGAATTATTTCAAGAAATTTATTTTTTAAAATAACTTATTCTATTTAACTTAATAAATAATCATTAAATAAAAAAATAAAACCTATAAAATATAGGTTTTATTTTTTTAAAACTACTATAAAATTTTTATTGAAAAAAAATATTTATAAATAACTAATATAGAAATAATTAAACTACTCAATAACATATTGAATTTATACTATTTAATAAAATGTTATTATGTTTTTATAAAACTTAACTAATACTAGTCTAATCCATTTACAATCTCTATAGCTTCTTTTCCTGTTAAATGAATTATATCAAATTCTATTACTGTAACATGGTTTATCCCACTATTTATTTCTTCTTGAATACCTTTATCTCCTTGTTCTTTACAATATTTCTTTGCAAGAACTTTTAATATATGTTCCATTTCTTTACTATCTTCTATTATTCTAGCTTTTCCAAATGCAATTACACTTCTAAAATAACTAGTATATCTTTCTGGAACAATCTTATCTTGGTCTATAACTGTAAAAGATACTTTATCATAATTTTTTATTGAATCAACTTTGTGTCCCATTTTTGCACTATGAAAATATATTTTTCCATCATTATATACATAGTTTATTGGAACTCCATAAGGGAATCCTTCATCACCTAAAACTGATAATACTCCACTTGTATTTCTCTTTAAAACTTCTAAGCTTTTTTCTTCACTAAGTAATTGTTTTTTTCTTCTCATTTCTCTAAACATATCAATCTTCTCCTTATAAATAAACTTTAAAATAAAAAGCCAGAGAAATATTTTTTAAAATATCTCCCAGGCTTTTCTCCTTCCGTGTACACATTAATTAAATGTGCCTATTCTCTCGGACCAGTCTAATAAATAACTTATTACGGAACCCTAGAATAGTTTAATTCATTCTATATTATTAATTTATTTTACCATAGCTCTGTGTATCTTAAATTAATATTTTATGGAAAATTTATAAAATTTTATTTTGTAATACATGACATAATTCTAGTTAAAATTTATAAATTCATTATAAAAAAAGCTAGAAGTACATATAAATAATATATAAGCTCTAAGCTATATTTAATTAATATCAAATTTTAAAAACCTTTTTTATTAATATGATTTTTTAATACTTACATATCTATTTCAAATTACATAGGTTTCAAATATTTTATGAGGTGGAATTATGATGAAAAATATATCTAGTTACTTAAATTTTATTATTGCTCTAATCTGGATGGTAATATCATTTATAAATGGTTTAAATCATAATATTCTTATAATGATGATTTGCATTATGTTAGCAGGTACATTTATTTCATTAGGTTACTACTGTGGAAAAAAGAAAAAATTAAAATAAGCTTGCCTTCTAGACAAGCTTTTTTTATTTTATGATTATCTAAATAAATTTATATTATAAACAATTCGCATAATTGGATTAATTATCCACAAAATGCAGTTAATATTGTGCATAAACTTACAAATATTTCTTAGTATTGTGAAATATTATAGTTAAGAATAGGTAATAAAAACATTTAATTAAATGATATCTATACAAAAGTTAAATAGACGATAATTAATATATTGATTTTTTTATTAATATAAAAAGAAATACAATATAGTGATAATTTTATATATTTTATATTAAATGAGAAAAAATGTTAAAAAGATGATATACTGTATTTGATATATTAATAGTAAAAAATTTTGAATACTAACGAAGGAAGTGATTATTATGAAAAAGGTATTAATAACAGGTGGAAATAAAGGAATTGGACTAGAAACTACAAGATTGTTTTTAGAAAACAATTATAAGGTTATAGTGGTAGCTAGAGACTATACAAATTTTGAGTTCAATGATAATGATAATGTTGAAAAAATAAAGTATGACTTATCTAATGTAGAAGGAATAAAAGATTTAGTATATAAAATTGGACATATTGATATTCTAGTTAATAATGCTGGAATTATGAATTCTATTCCATATGATTCTTATCCAAAAGCTGATATGGAAAAATTAATTAATATAAATCTTTATGCTCCAATAGAATTTATAAAGCATACTTCAAAATCAATGATTAATGCTAAAAGTGGAAGAATAGTAAATACTGCTTCAGTTGCTGGTCAAATTGGACATCCTGATATATGGTATGGTGTATCAAAAGCTGGTATAATAAATGCTACAAAAAGTTTTGCTAAATTATTAGGTGAACATGGAATTGTAGTAAATTGTGTAGCTCCTGGACCAGTAGAAACAGACATGCTTAATGTAATACCAGAGCAAAGAAAAAATAGCATAAAAAGCAATGTGTTTACAGATAGATTTGCAAAACCAGAAGAAGTGGCTAAAGCAATTTTTTGGTTAGCTACAGATTGTCCAGAATATATTAATGGAACATGTATTGATATTAATAATGGAGCATTTTTAAGATAAATAACTAAACATTTAAATAAAATTAAATAATAAAAAAATAAAAGTACCTCATTATTCATAAAAGAATATGAGGTATTTTTTATTCTTAATAAAAAATCCGATTCAAAACTAAGTTGAATCGGATTGTATATATTAATTATTATTTTGTTCTCTCTCAAGCTTTTTCCAATTGTAATATCCGTAAAATGAACTTACTAAATATTGTGCCCACATTACTGAACCTGATAAATAAACTATTGAAAAATGTGGTGCCATTATAAGTGTTTTAACAAATAAAACAAAACCAATATTTGAGAATATCCAGAATATCCATTGTTCTACATATCTTTTTGAAGTTAAATAAAAAGCAAATGTTGTTATTATTCCTGATATTGAATCCATTATAAGTGATGGATCTTTTTTGATAGCTACTCCAAATACATAATGAACTCCATATGGTAAGTATTTTATAAATAACATATATAAAAACCAACAAACTATAAGAGCTAATATTATTTTTGGCCATTGTCCTTTTTTGAATCTCTTAACTTGTACTACATCACCTTTAGTTTTTTCAAGACTTCTTTTCCAAGAAACAAGACCTATTATTTGAAGTGGTAATGTTAATATTATAGTTTTTACAGCTTGACCATAAAGGCATCCCATTATAGATATTGCAAGCATTGCTACAGTATTTATTATCCACCAAAAGTAAACAATCAAGTTTCCTCTTACTTGATAAACAGATGTTACAACTCCAGATAATGTTGCAACTAATCCAACTATTCCTCCAATTGTTAATACATCAGATAATTTCCCACCTGATATAAAAGCTGGTACAAAAAATGTAATTATACTAGCTATCATAAAAAATACAAAAAACACCTTTTGAAAAGGCGTATATGATTTAAAAAATTTCATCCTAGTCACTTTTCCTTTGTATTGATTTTTGAAAAAATAAATTCCTAAGATATACTAGAGTTTTTAATATATTTTTTCAATATAAAATTTTAATATAGTTATTTTTTATTTTTATCCCTATTTATTTATCATAATAATAATTTAACATCTATTTTTTAGAGTTTTTTTAAATATTAAATATTATATTCGAATTTTAAGTATAAAAAAAATAGTGAATATACGTTCACTATTTTTATTTTATTAATCATTTCTTCATATTATATATAATACTTTTATGTATGAGTTTATTTTAGCTTAAAACTGTCATAAGTTTTATCTAAAATCTCATTATAATTTTCTTTTTTATCTTCTGTATAGCTATATCTAAATTTTACTATTTTATCATCTTTAACAAAGCCTTTTTCATAATAAGTCATTTCTTTTGCTTTGTCTTTCCAACACATTATATAGTAGTCATTTTCTTTTAATGAAAATATAACTGTATTAGGCGAATAATTTTTAGTAGCTTTTTCATTTTCATAATAAGTCTTTAAGTTAGCTCCATTTTTATTAGCTTCACCCCATGCCTTTAAAGTTAATGGAACACTTTTTCTTTCTTTATCATCAGACTCAACACTATTTTCTTCTCTTTCTTTCTCACCTTGAGTTTTCTTATTTTCTAGCTCAGTCATTATTCCACTTACTTCTATTCCATTATCATCTTCTTTAACAACCTTTGTTAATTGGTTAGGATATTTTATGCTAAATCCATATTTCTTATTTTCATAATCTTTAAAATCATTATATCTTTCTGGTTTCTCTTCTGTTTTAGAAATTGTTTCTGACACACTACTGTTACTATCTTCTTTTCCACATGCTACAAGTCCTGTTGTGCATACTATCCCCACAAGTAATAAACTAATTAATTTTTTTCTCATAACTTCACCCTTTTTATTTATTTAAGAAGACAAATATATCTTCTTACATCATCCATCTTTACTTAATTTTTATAAACCTAATTTACTAATTTTCTTATCCCATAGTCCTATTTATATTGCAGGAATCTTTTCAATTAATAAACTTATTTCCTCGTAAATCTCTTCTAACTCATCTTTAGTTCCTATTATACAATTAGGTAATCTTTTAATATATTCCATATTATGATTTTTAAATTCATTACAAATTGGAATACCACTTCCAAGCACTAATAACATTCCTTCTAATAATATACAACTTGATATATTATCTATTTTTATAAACATTTTTGTATTTGAAAGGATTGATTCACTTTTATCTATTATTAAAATTTCACCTCTTGTTTTTATTTTAATATCATTCTTTAAACAATAATCCATATATTTTTCTCCTTTTCAAATTACTATTTGTATCTAATATCTTATTATTCACAAAATAGTAAATTTGATACCTTTATGGATATGTTTCCTCTTTATTTTAATATTTAACTAAACTTTATACAACATATTTATATCTATTAACTTTTTTTATTTTAAAGTAAAATACATTTAAGGAGTGATTATTATGAAATTAAATAAAATTGCAATAGTTGCATGCTCAAACCCAATTACAGATAGCACAAACTTTGAGGCTTTAAAAGATATTTTAAAAGACATTGGAATAGATTTTATTTCTTCTAAGTTTATTTTAAATAATACTGATATTTTAAATAGAGATAATTCTAAAATGGCTGATGAAATTTTAGAATTCTTTAAAGACTCTTCTATTGATGGAATCTTTGATATATCTGGAGGAGATTTAGCAAACTCTATCCTACCTTATTTAAATTTTGAAGAAATAAAAAAATATCCTAAACCTTTCTTTGGTTATAGTGATTTAACAGTTTTATTAAATGCTTTATATACTAAATCAGATATTACAACTTACAATTATCAATTATTAAATTTAGTAAAAGATAAATCTAAAACTCAAATTAAAAACTTTAAAGCTACATTTAATGAAGAAAACTCTTCTTTATTTGATTTTAAATATGAATTTATAAAGGGAAATAGTTTAGAAGGTATATTAGTAGGTGGAAATATTCGTTGCTTATTAAAGCTTTCTGGAACTCCTTATATGCCAGACTTTAAAAATAAAGTTTTATTTTTAGAAAGTTTTAGTGGAAATCCATATAAAATTTTAACTTTCCTAAATCAATTTAGGGATATGGATATTTTAAAAAATTTAAAAGGTATTTTAATAGGTTCTTTTACCGAAATGGATAATAACAATTATCTTCCTTCAGTAAATCAAATGATTCTTAAAATAACTGAAAATCATAATATTCCAATAGCTGTAACTAAAGAAATAGGTCATCAACCTCTTTCAAAGTGTATAAAAATTGGAAATTATATAAAACTTTAGATTTTTATTTATTAATATTTTATATAATTTAACCTTATTTGTTTTATTTTATTTAACACTTTTTTCTATTTTTTGTAACCTATTTTTTATCACCACAGTTATACTATATATAACAGAAATTTATTTTGAAATTATATTTAAAAATATTAAATTATTTGATTGGAAGGTAAAAACGTATGAAGAAAAAAGTTCTTATTCCAATAATAGTTATTGCTGTGGCTGCAATTGCTGTTTTTGGAACTCGCGCTTATGAAGCACACGCAAAAACTACTCAAGAACACAAAGTAGAAACACAACAAGCTGCCAAAGCTAAAGCTGAAGCACAAAAGCAAGACAAAGCAATGACTGAGTTTATGGAAAACAAAGGTCACTGGGCTAAAGACAAATACTTAGGATATATAAATCCTTATGAAAGCTGGTTTAAACCACAAGAAATTGCTCCAGGTGAAAACTTATTAAAATCAGCTCAAAGCTATGCAGTTCCTGCAAATGAAGTTGCTCAAATGATTGCTGGTGACTACAAAGGAAATCAAAAAGAAGTATTCTTAACATTTGATGACGGACCAAGTACAAATAATACACCAAAGATACTTGATATCTTAAAAAATGAAGGTGTACACGCAACATTCTTTGTAATTGGTGACCACTTAAAGAGCAACCCTAAAATACAACAAATAGTAAGAAGAGAAATAATGGATGGAAACGCTGTTGGAGACCATACATTCACTCACATTTACTCTGAATTATATCCAGATAATAAGATTGATGTTCCTTACTTCATGAACCAAATTCAAGAAACTCAACACTTACTTACTGAAGTATTAGGACCAAACTTCCATACTGGAATAGTTAGATTACCTGGTGGATATATGTCAAGAGCATTCTACCATGATCCAAACTTAATTAAATTTAATGAAGCATTAGATAAAGACAAAGATACTGCATTAGATTGGACAGCTGAAACTGGAGATGCTGGTACTACTAAAGCATTAGATATTAATCAATTAATTCATACAATGGATGGAGATATTCACAATCAATCTAACCCTAACCAAGTTATCTTATTAATGCATGATGCTGGTGCTAAGGTTGATACTGTTAAAGCTCTACCAACAATTATCCAATACTTCAAATCACATGGTTATGCATTTAAAGTAATAGAAAATCCAACTCCAGAATCATTCGTTGGAATACCTGCAAAAACTGATACTTATTCAAACCAAGGTGAATCATTAACAACTAAAACAGTAGTTAAAGATGGTAAAAAAGTAACTGAAAAAGTTTCTGATTATAAAGGTAAGGGATACCAATATAATTAAAAAAATCATCTCATATAAAAATAATATAAAAAGAAAAAAGCAAGCCTTTTAAGGTTTGCTTTTTTTCATATACAAAAATATTCAAATAATAATTTTAATATAAATATATAATAAATAAGTTTGCTTTTTTCATATACAAAACTCTTCTCACTTAACTAGATAAAATTTTTAATTCTAGTTTTTTATAATATAAATTTATTTAATGAAAAAATAAGCTTATATTTTTAAATTCTACTTAGTTATAGCCTAATTATTTTACTATCTTATAATAAATTTTAGATGTTAAATTATAAACTATAGAATATACTATTAAAAATATTACAACTGTTCCTATTGTCATTAAAATAAAAACACTATCTTGTCTTAGGTTTAAAGTATATAATATTTTTTTAATCATAGGATATGCAAAGAATAAATGAATACTAGCAAGTACAACTGGTGATAAAAATACTATTGAAACTTGTTTCTTTATAATTTTTCTAATTTCCTCATCTTCCATTCCTACTTTTTTCATTATATTAAATCTTTCTTTATCTTCATATCCCTCACTTAATTGCTTATAATAAATAATTAAAATTGTAGCAAAAAGGAATACTGACCCTAAAAGTAATCCTATAAATAAAAAGCTTCCATATAAACTATCAAAATCTTTTTTAGCCATTATAACATTATCTACTAATACATTTATTTTATCTTTTTTTAACTGACTTTTTATAAAGTTACTTTCACTTAATATATTGTCTTTATTAGCAACATCAAAGTTATAGATATAACTAAATTTATCACTTAAATCATTATCATTTACTATTAATATATAAGTTGGGACTATATCTATTTCTAAATCCCTATCATAAAACTTTCCTGCATTTTCTAGAGGTTTTACATCATATTTTTCTCCGTTAATTTCTATATATTTATAAGGAAATTTTTCTCCATCACTAAAAATTAAAGCTTCGTTTTTATTTAATGTTATATTCTTATTTTCAAATTTATTATAGTCACTTAAAGGAATTTTTACTATAATTGAACCATTATCAATTGATAGATTACTGGTTTCTTTATTTTGGTTATTAAATCTATTTCCTTCTCGTATATACATATTATTTTGATATTTATAATTGAATATAGAGCTCTTATCTACATCAGCTTTATCTATGATTTCATCTATTTTTTTAACTGTTTCTAAATTAGTTTCTCTTGCATATACCTCTATATCACTACTATATCTTTTATTAAAATAACTCTCACTTCCTACATAAAGAGAAAGTGTAGATGATAAAATTATTATTACAGCTGTACTTAAAATACATATATTGGCAAGTCCAACAGCATTTTTCTTCATTCTATAAATCATAGTTGATATTGAAATAAAATTATTTGTTTTATAATATATTTTTTTATTTCTTTTAAGCATTTTTAATATAAATATACTTCCCCAAAGAAATAAATTATAAGTTCCTATCATTACTAAAATAACTGCTATAAAAAACATGTTTATAGCATACACAGGATTATCTACATTAAATGCTAAGAAGTATCCTCCAACTAAGCATATTACTCCTAAAAAAAGAGAGAGCTTTTTAATCTTAGGTTCTTTTTCCCCAACATTTTTACTTTGTAATAAAGAAATTGTTTTTGCTCTTATTATTTCAAAGCTATCCCATAAAAATAAAATTATATTTAAAACTAAAAATAAACTTACTGTATAAAATATTGCTTTACCTGATATATCAAACCCTAGTTTTACTCCTTCTCCTATAAGTTTTAAAAATACTAAATAAAGAATTTTATCCATTGCAATCCCTAGTATTAATCCACCAATTATAGTAATAAAACTAGTTATAACTCTTTCTAAAAATATAATTTTTATTATATGCTTTTTATCTAAGCCTAAAACATTGTATAACCCAAGCTCTGTTTTTCTTTTCTTCATGATGAAACTATTAATATAAAATAAAAATATTACTGAAAAAATTGCTGTAACTAAATTTCCAAAAGCTAACATGTTTTTTATATTTACACTTCCAACTAAACTATCTATGCCACTATTATTTCTAACAGATTGCATAATATAAGCCACTAAAACAATAAAACTTGTAATAATTAAATATGGACTATATACTCTACTGTTCTTCTTTATATTATTTTTTGCAAGGTTAAAATAAAACATTTTATTCACCACCTCTATGAAGAACTGTCAAAGTATCTAAAATCTTTTCATACATTTCATCATCTCTCATATTTCCTTTATATATTTGATGAAATACTTCTCCATCTTTTATAAACAAAACTCTCTTTGCTGTACTTGCAGCTCTTGCACTATGAGTAACCATTAATATAGTTTGTCCTGAATTATTTATATCAGAAAATATATTAAGTAATTGCTCTGATGATTTAGAATCTAATGCTCCTGTTGGCTCATCTGCTAATATAAGCTTTGGTCTTGTTATTAAAGCTCTACATACAGCAGTTCTCTGTTTTTGTCCCCCTGAAATTTCATAAGGATATTTTTCTAATAAATTTTCTATATTTAACCTTTTAGCTAAAGGCTTTATTCTTTTTTCCATTTCTTTATAATCAATTTTACTTAAAACTAATGGAAGAAAAATATTATCTTTTACTGAAAAAGTATCTAAAAGATTAAAATCTTGAAATACAAATCCTAAATTATTACGTCTAAACTCTGAAAGCTTACTTTCTTTAACCTTTAATATATTCTCTTCATTTAAATATATTTCTCCACTCGTTTGCTTATCTAATGTTGCCAAAATATTTAAAAGAGTTGTTTTACCAGACCCAGATTCCCCCATTATAGCAACATATTCTCCCTCTTCTACTGAAAATGTTATATTATTTAAAGCTTTAACTTTGTTCCCTCCAAACCTTGAAGAATATATTTTTTTCAAATTATTTACCCTTAATAAACTCATAATCTCCTCCTTAATCTTCTTTATGAGTTAATTATAAAAAATCTATAATCCTTAAACCATAACTCTAGCTTACATACTATCTTTTAACCTTACACTTTTGTAATATATCTTAAAATTTCAAATTTTACCCTATAAACTTTTATAATCTTCTCTTTTGCCTTTACATTTTATAATATATTTTAATAGTTCAATTCTTTTGATAAATCTGATTCATCAGCAAAAACTTTCGATTTTATAACATATCTTAATAGTCCAACATAATATCCATATTTAATTTTATTTTTACCGTAGTTCCTACATTTTCTTTAGATTCAACTTCTAATTTATATCCTAACTTTTCAAATATATTTTTAGATAAATATAAACCTATTCCAGTAGACTTCTTGTCCATTCTGCCATTGTAACCTGTAAAGCCTTTTTGGAATATTCTCGGTAAATCCTCTTCCTTTATCCCTATACCAGTATCTCTAATGTATATAGTATTATCCTTAACATAAATACTTATCTTCCCCTTCTTTGTGTATTTAATGCTATTAGATAGTATTTGTTCTATTCCAAAAGAAAGCCATTTTTCATCAGTTATTATCTTTAAATCACATTCTTTATATTCTAAAATTAATTTTTTTCTTATAAATAATTTAGAATATTTTTTAATTGAATTTTTAAGTATTTTATCTAAACTTTCTTCCTTAATTATTAAATCTGATTCTCCATCCACAAATCTCAAATATCCTAAAACCATTCCAACATATTCTTCAACCCTAAATATTTCTTCTAATAAATCCCCTTTCTCTTCTGAATTAGAATTTTGAAGTATGAGATTTATCCCTGCTATTGGATTTTTAATTTGATGTACCCAAAGAGTGTAATAATCTATCATTTCACTTTTATTTAAATCTAATTTCGTCTTTAATTTTGTATTTTCTCTATATAACTTTTCAATTATGGCTAAGTAATCTCTATCAATTAAAGTTTGTTTTGCTTCTATATTTTTTAATTCAAGATTTTCTTCTATAAATTTTAATTCATTATGTTTATTTTTATATCTTTTAAAATCAATATAAGAAATTATAACTAAAAATAATATTACTAATCCAATAGCATATAATATAGGTTCTAAATTAATATCATATAAAAATAAAACAATTGAAAATATAACTGTTACAATTAAGATAATAATTCCTTCTAAGAATTTATCTTGTATATAATTTTTAATCATTTATTCCACCATATATCCCATACCCTTTTTTGTTTTTATTAAATTATTTATCTCTAAACCTTGTAGCTTTTTTCTAAGCCTAGCTATATTTACAGTTAATGTATTATCATCAATAAAACTATCACTATCCCACAATTTAATCATAATATCTTCTCTTGAAATTACCTTTCCTGCATTTTCAAATAATATCTGTATAATCTTAAATTCATTTTTAGTTAGCTCTAATTTATTTTCTTTATATGTAATACTACACTCTTCAATATTTAAAATTACATTTTTATTTTCTAAAATATTAGTATTTCCTCTAAATTCATAGCTTCTTCTAATAAGTGCTTGAATTTTAGCTACTAAAACATTTATATCAAAAGGCTTTACTATAAAGTCATCTCCCTCCATGTTCATAGCCATTATTATATTCATGCTATCATTCATAGAAGAAATAAATATTATTGGCACTTTAGATATTTTTCTTATTTCTCTGCACCAATGATATCCATTAAAAAAAGGTAATCCTATGTCTAATAAAACTATATCTGCCTTAAATTCTATAAATTCATTTAAAACATTTTTAAAATCTTCAGTAATTTTAGATTCATATCCCCAATTATCTAAGGCTTTTTTTATCTCTCTACTAATTATCAAATCATCATCAACTATCAAAATTTTGTACATTTAACCACCCCTTAAATATTATAACATCTAAAAAGTAAAATTTTGTATATAATATTTTTATAAAATAAAAAGAGTGTACCAAAACTTCGGTACACTCTCTTTCTTCTTATTCTTCATTTATTATTTCAATAACATTTAATTTAGCTGCCTTTATAGCTGGAATTATTCCTGCAATTGTTGATACAACCACAGTTACAATAAAGCCAAGCCATAAGTTTGCCCAAGTAAGAATTATATGAAAATCCTTTCCTGAACTGCTTAGATATATATTAACAAGCCATATTCCTATAACTGCTAATATACAACCTACTATTCCTCCAAGTATTCCTATAAATATTGCTTGTGCTAAGAATATTGTTACTATATTTCCTTTTTTAGCTCCAATACTTCTCATAATTCCAATCCATTTTTTCTTTTCTTGAATTGTCATAGTCATAGTGTTTATAAGTCCAACACTTGCAACTATTATTACAATTATTGCACCAATATCTAAAACTCCACCTACAAAGCTAGTAAATATACTTGCAAGCCCTACAACTTCACCTAAGTTAAAAGTTGTATATCCTAAATTGTTATTTATATCCTTCATAATAGGATTTATATATTTTTTAGCAGTTGTATTTAAAGTTACCATAGAATAGTTTGGAGTAACATCTTTAACATTTTTTCCTGAATAATAAGCTTGCATTTCATTTGTCATACTTTCAAGTCCCATTATACTTCCAGGATAATAAGAATTTTTATTTTCATATACACCTTCAATAGTTTTTTCTATTTTCTTTGAAGGCATAGTAATTTCATCTATACTTGGCATTGAAAGTATTAAAGTTATTTTCTTTCCTATTACAGAATTAAAATCTTTTACTCCCATTTGCTCTAAATATTCTTTTTTAACTAAAACATCATTTTGATTTCCTGTTAAATCTTTTCCTGCTATTACTTTTACTTGGTCTGTGTATTTATAATTTGAATCATATCCTAAAACTACAACAGATTCACCATTTTTATTAACACCATTTATTTTTACTTCTGATGCACGACTAGCCTCATAAGCAACTACATTTTTAACCCCTTCTATTTTGCTTAAACTCTTTAAAGTGTCATTTGTTATCTTTTTCTCATTACTTTTTTCTTTTGGGTTAAGCTGAACATTTTGAGTATAAGGTAATAGTTGCATTCCATTATTTGATTGCTCTTGGAATTGAAGTGCAAAGTTATTATTTTTATCATATTTTTGTGGTAAAACCATAACTTGGCTCATATCTCCAAAGCTTTCTATAAAACTAGTTGCTGTTTTATTTATAGTATCTCCCATTCCTTGCATTGCTACAAGTAACATACATCCAACTGCTATGGCTATTCCTGTAAGAATACTTCTTGTCTTTCTTTTTCTAACATCTTGAATTCCTATATTTATTCCATCTACTTTTTTCATAATTAACCCCTCCTATTCCCTTAATGCTTCTATTGGGTCTAATTTAGAAGCTTTACTAGAAGGATAAATTCCTGCAATTACAGATACAATTACAGAGAATAATATAGTTGCTAATACAATCCACCAAGGAGCAAATTTCATTAATTGTACTGAAGTACCATTTTTAATAAGCCCATCTATAATAGCTCCACTTATTATTCTAAATAAAATACAGCTTATTATAGCTCCAAGAACTCCACCAACAAATCCTATAACACCTGATTGTACTATAAATATCATTCTTATTTCAGAACTACTTGCACCAACTGCTTTCATTATTCCAATACTTTTCTTTCTTTCATGAACAGCCATTATCATAGTATTAACTATACCAATACCAGCAACAATAATTACTATTACACCTAATATTGAAAGAACAAAAGTTATGTTATTAAAACTATTATTTATTTCTGCTGTTTTATCACTAGTTGATTGAGCAAAATATCCAATATTTTTAATATTATCTACTATACTATTTAAATCATTTATATTTTTTCCTTCAATAGTTACACCATTATAACCATAATCTTTAAAGAATTTATTAGTATATTGCATAAATCCAGCTATCTTTTCTACATCTTCTGTATTCATAACTAGCTTATTACCATCTGGCATATACTTACTCATAACTCCAACTACTTTTAACTTAACTTTTAAAGGTTTTACAATAGTTCCATTAATATTATTTATATTTATTGTTATATCTTTTCCAACTATGTCATTAGGATTATTTATTCCTAAATCCTCTAAAAGACTTTGACCTACTAAAACTTCATTGTTTTCTCCCTTTTTAAGAGTTTTTCCTGCAATTATAGGTTTAAAGTTTATATCTTTTGAAGTTGATTCTGCATTTTGAACATCACTATTAAAATATATATCATAATTTAAGTTATATCCCTTAATACCAAATGTCCCATAATAAGTTTTTCCATCTCTTATAATTTCAGCAACCTGAGCTCCTATATAAGCTTTAACTCCTTCAACTCCATTTATTTTTGACATTTTTTCAACTGCTTCATTATCAATTCTTTTAAAATTCTTTTTCATCCAATCTGGCATATCTTGAATTGCTTGTTTAGGGTCTTTTGGCATTTCTGCATTAGCCTTAACAGCATTTATTGTTATTGTTTTAGTGTTACTTCCACTATTAACTGTACTAACTAAAAATTGATTTAAAAGAAGTCCTAATGAAACCATTAATATGATTAATATAGCACCTAAAGTTATTCCAAATGAAGTTAATATAGTTCTCTTTTTTCTTCTATTTAGGTCTTTAAATGCCATAGATATATTATCACTAAGCTTCATTAGCTAATCCCTCATTTCTTTCATCACTAATAAGATTTCCATCTTTTATTTTAATAACTCTCTTAGCCTTTTCTGCTTCTTCCATATTGTGAGTTACCATGATTATTGTATAGCCTTTATCATTTAGCTTGTAAAATAATTCCATAATATTATTTCCTGTTTTAGAATCTAAATTTCCTGTAGGTTCATCAGCAAATATTATTTTAGGATTATTAACTAAAGCCCTTGCTATTGAAACTCTTTGTCTTTGTCCTCCTGACATTTCACTTGGTCTATGATTAGCTAAATGTCCAAGTTCTACTTGCTCTAATGCTTTTAAAGCTTTTTCTCTTCTTTCCTTTTTACCCATTCCAGCAAAAATTAAAGGCATCATTACATTTTCTAAAGCTGTTTGAGTATTTTCTAAGTTAAATGCTTGGAATACAAATCCAATATGAGAATTTCTAAACTTAGACATTTCCTTATCTTTATATTTTGAAATATCTTTTCCATCAAAAAGAACTTCTCCACCAGTTGGAGTATCTAATCCACCAACAATATGCATTAATGTAGTTTTTCCAGAACCTGAAGGTCCAACAATTGCTAAAAACTCTCCATCTTCAATTTTTAAAGATACATTATCTAAAGCTATTACTGTTTCTTTTCCCATTTTATATTTTCTAGTAATATTTTTAATTTCTATCATTTTTCTATCCTCCTTTATTTATTTAATTATATTATAAAAACAAATTTATTTTTTCTTCTTTTAAATTATTTTTTACATTATTTATAACTTTTCTTATATAAAACTAATTTATTTTTATATTAAGATGTTTTAATTTTATGAATATACACATAATTATTAGTTTATCCTGTTTTCACCTTTTTATCCTAGTTATTATCTTTTTTTTAATATTATTTTAAAAGAGGTTAAAATCTTAGTTTCTGTGTTATCATAAACCTGTACTTTAAATAATTATAGGAAGTGAAAGAAATGAAAAAAATCTTTAAGCTTTTTCTTACATTCTTTAAAGTAGCTATGATTACTCACGGTGGTGGTTATGCCATGATAGGAGTTATACAAGACGAAATTGTTAATAAACAAAAACTTTTAGATGATGATGAATATATGGAGCTTATAGGGCTTTGTCAAACCTTCCCAGGTCCACTAGCAATGAGTTCCTCATTGTTTGTTGGATACAGATTAGGTGGAGTTATTGGTGCTTTTGCATGTCTTTTAGGAGCACTTTTACCACCATTTATTATGATTTTTATCCTTGCAAATTTCTTTATGAATTTCGAACACAATATCTATGTTAGATACATTCTTGATGGAATTGATGCCGTAGTTCCAATGATTGTTCTTATGGCAGTATTTAATTTTAGCAAGAAGTTACCTAAAACTCTTCATAATGGAATAGTTGCTCTTATTGCACTTATTGCTCTTGAAGTGTTTCATGTAAACCCAGCATTCATAGTAATTGTATCTGCATTATACGGAATTATAGTTTTTGGAATATTTAAAAGAGAGGTGCCTAAAAAATGATATTTTTAAGATTATATTTTGGATTTCTTAAGATAGGTGCTCTTGCATTTGGAGGCGGCTATGCAATGCTTCCATATATAAAAAAAGTAGTAGTAACTAATAACCACTGGGTTACTAGCTCACAATTTACGTCATATATAGGTCTTGTACAAATTTCCCCTGGAGCAGTTTCTTGTAACCTTACTGCCTTTATTGGTTTTAAGCTTGCGGGAATCTTAGGAGGAATCGTAGCAATAGCAGGTTTAGCTACAGCTCCAATAATCTTAGTTACAATAGCTTATTTTGCTTTTTCAAAAGTAAAAAATTCTAAGCTTTGGAACGCAGCTCTTGTTGGAATGAAGCCAGCATTAATAGCATTAATAATAAGTGCTTTTATTAATCTTAGTATATCTGCTTATAAAGATTGGAAAGAAATAGTCATTACAATAGTTGCCGGAATAATGTTATTCTCTAAAAAGATTAATCTTATCTTTATAATAATTATTTGTTCTATTTTAGGGCTTCTATTGAATTTAGGAATACTATGGAAATAAGATTTAAAGGTGAAAAATTATAACTTAAGTTATAATTTTCATCTTTCAAAAAAAAATTTCTTTTAACATAAAAAAAAGCCTAGATAAAAACGTTTTTATCTAGACTTTTCATATTTATTAACCTTTATTTTTATTAAATTTTTAATTTATATTCTAGCAACGCCAGTTTTTCTAGCTGCTTCTGCTACTGCATCTGCTACTTTAATTGCAATAGTTTTATCTAATGATGATGGAATAATATTTTCATCATTTAAATCTTTCTCATCAATTGAATTTGCTATTGCCATAGCTGCTGCTATTTTCATTTCTTCATTTATTTCTGAAGCTCTTACAGATAAAGCTCCCTTAAATAATCCTGGAAATACTGAAACATTATTTACTTGGTTTGGTAAATCTGATCTACCTGTTCCTATAACTCTTGCTCCGCCTTTTTTAGCTTCATCTGGCATTATTTCTGGAACTGGATTTGCCATTGCAAAAAGAATGCTATCTTTATTCATTTTTTCAACCATTTCTGTTGTTACAATTCCTGGAGCTGAAACTCCTATAAATATATCAGCACCTTTTAATGCATCTTTTAAAGTTCCTGTAATTTTTTTAGGATTAGCTATTCTAGCTAAATCTCTCTTAGCATAATCTATTTCTTCCATATCTTCAGTTATGATTCCAACTTTATCACATGGAACTAAGTTTTTAACTCCAGCTGACATTAATAGTTTAGCTATAGCTGTTCCTGCTGCTCCAACACCATTTACAACTACTTTAACATCTTCAATATTTTTATTTACTAATTTAAGAGCATTTAAAACTCCAGCTAAAACTACTATTGCAGTACCATGTTGGTCATCATGGAATACTGGAATATCTAATTCTTTTTTAAGTCTTTCTTCAATTTCAAAGCATCTTGGAGCTGAAATATCTTCTAAGTTTATTCCTCCAAAACCTGGTGCTATAAGTTTAACTGTATTTACTATAGTATCTACATCGTTTGAATCAATACATATTGGGAATGCATCAACTCCACCAAATTCTTTAAATAATATAGCCTTTCCTTCCATAACAGGAAGTCCTGCCTCTGGTCCTATATTTCCAAGACCTAATACAGCTGAACCATCAGTTACAACTGCAACCATATTTCCCTTTGAAGTATATTTATAAACATTTTCTTTATTTTCTTTTATCATTTTACAAGGCTCTGCAACTCCTGGTGAGTAAGCAATACTTAAATCATCTCTTGATTCAACTTTAACCTTTGAAATTACCTCAATTTTTCCTTTTTTGTTTTCATGCATTTTTAAGCTTTCTTCAAAAAAATTCATAACTATTCCCCCTACCTACTTTTTTCTGTATATTAATTCAAAGCATACACATTCAAACATTGCTTGCTTCAATGTATATGCTTTGAATATTTATTTAAAAAAAGTCTTTCCTTTACATGAGAATATTATACTTTTTCTCTAATAAAATTTGAAATATAGTTTTTTTATTTACTTATAAGTTTTACTTATGAGCTATAATGAATATTTTTAAACTAATTTTATAAAAATCCTAAAAATAATTTAATATAAAAACTTGAATTATTATTCATAATAATATCTAAATATTAATATTTGTTAAGAAGTTTTAGCTATGTATAATCCTAACATAAAAAAATATATAGAAATTGTTATATAAAAACAAATTATAGCTATAAATGTTGAAAATAAAATTTTTGATATTTGTTTTTTAAAAAAAATACTACTCAAATCATAAGTTGTAATCAACGAAAATAAAAATATATAAATAAGTGATGCAAAAATAAAAAATACAAGTTGCTCCTCTTTATTAAAAATTGCTATTATTCCATGCAATAAAAATAATCCAACTAGAGTAAACTGAATATAACTCAATTTAATATTTTTAAACAAATTCTCTTCCCCTTTCTCTCCTCTTTTTACTTTTGTATAATAATTATATATTGAATACAATATTTTGAAAATAAATAATTTTATTGAAATATATTCTATTGATTTATATTAGTAATATTTTTTATTTATTTTTCTTATCATTAATAAGAAGTAGTCTAATTATAGACAGCTTTAAATATTAATTTAAAGTTTATCTTTTAATAAAGCTTGTTATATCTATATTTATCGGGAATGGAGGGGTGAAAATGTCTTGTGAAAAACACGAAGGTAATATTGTAAAATCAACTGTTAAGAAAGGAATTTCTTTTGGTTCTTGTTTAGCAATAGTTATTTCTTATACTGCATGGGAGTCTATTCCATGGGCTATTTTACATGGATTAATGAGCTGGGTTTATGTGCTTTATTATTGGGTTAAATTTTAATATTATAAGAATTAAAAAATATAATAATAAAAAAGTGAACAAATTAACTTGTTCACTTTTTCTTATATAAATATTTAAATCAAAGTCTAAAATAAAAATAATTTATTATTAATAAATATTAATGCTAAATCATTTTAATATCTTTTAATAAATTAATTTAGTACAACAAAAAAATCTTATCTCATTAGATAAGATTTTTATTAATTATTTTTATCACTATATTAGATAAATCTTCACCTTTTGCTGAAAATCATTTTAATATATATTAGTTATTTTTCCATAATATAATTAATTAAATTTATTCCCATTCTTTCAACTTCTTGTTCTTTTATTACTTTATATCCTCGTTTCTCAAAAAAAGGTTTTGCAGTAATAGATGAATAAGTTGTAATATTCTTTACATTAAAAGCTTTTTCAAGTTTATCACAAAGAGCAGTAGCAATTCCTACTCCTTGATAATTTTTATGGACATAAAGCCTATCTAAATAACCAGTGCTATCAATATCCCCAAAACCAACAATAATATCATCTTTAATTGCAACTAAAGTATAATGCTCTAAAAATGATTTATTCCACTTTTCAATATCTACATTTCCTGAAGCCCAAGCATCTAATTGATTTTTTGTATAATCTTTTTTATTAATAAAATGTACTGTATCATAAAATAATTTTGCTAATTGAACACAATCACTTTCTATGTATCCCCTTATATACATTTATAAAACTCTCTCCAATTCTTCATTTTTATCTATTATAATCTTAATTATGTCTTTTTCAATTTTAGTTGAATAGTGCCCTTTTTTAGTAGCAATTGATATATAAAAATCTATTTTATTTTCTAACTCAATTGTAGATATATCCTGCATTTTCTCTACAGCCATCTTAATCATTATTCCCACTCCTAAATTAGCAGCTATTAATGATTTTGCTGTTTGAATTTCATGTGCATAATACACCTTTTGAGGTTCAATCTTATCTCTTTTTAATAATCTCTTTAAAACACTGTTATGTAAATATCCATCTTCCAAAACTATAAATTGCTCATATTTAAGTTTTGAAAAGTTTAATACCTCATTATCAATTAAATGATTATCTTTTCCTACGCATATAACAAAATTATCTTTTTTTAATAAATGACTTTTTATAGCTTCATCATTTATAGGTTCTAGTGAACCCATTAAAGCAATATCAATTTGTCCCGTTAAAAGGAGTTCTTTCATTTTTAGTGAGCCAGCTTGTACAAACTCAATATTTTCAATAAAACCATTTTGTATTAATTCACTAATAAATTTAGGAAAAAAATATGCACCTATAATAGGAGGTATTCCAAGCTTTATTTTTTTACTATCTAGCTTTTTAATTTCTAGTTTTACTTCATTTATTTCATGTAATATATTTTCAGCTCTTTTTCTTAATATATGTCCGCTTTCTGTTATTTGTATTTCTTTATTTGAATGACTTCTAATTACTAATTTTGAACCCAATTCTTTTTCTAATCTATTTATAGCTAATGTAACTGAAGGCTGAGATATAAATAATTTCTCTGCTGCCTTAGTAAAGCTTCTTGTTTCACACAAACAATCAAAATATTCTAAATCTCTTATATTCAATATATCCCCTCCTTTTTATTATCATGATATTAAATTCTTCTCTTTCATCAATACACTTATAGCATAATAAATCCCACAAATTTCATATCCTTTATCTTTTAAATCTATAAGTCTTTTATCTAAATCTCTATACTCCTTTATACATTTCATAATAGGTCTATTAGTCTTATCTTCTTGTATATTAGATATGGTTGCAAAAGCTACATCTTCCCTTTTATTAAAAACAACTCTAAAAGCTTTTATTTTATTTTCAATTTCCATTAATTTATCTAATGGAAGTGTAAAACTAAGACTCTTTGTAAAAAGTCTCCACATTGTATCTAAATTTAGTTCACTTTCCCTTATCAAAATTTCTCCTGCTGGAATTTTGATAGCCATTTTTTTATTTCTAAAAACATGAACTGATTCAATTGTAAGCCTTATTATTCTATCCTTCATTTGTATCACCTTATATTTAATTGATATAAAAATTATAATACTTAATGTATTTTTTAGTAAACCTCTATAAGCATTATTTCTTTTGTATTAAATGCTTATTAATTCTATTTTTATTTAAAAAAAATTTTTTACTTAATCAATTTTTCAAGGTTTTATCTGTTTATCTACTAAAATCCATAATTTTCTACGTATATTCACAGCCAGTTAAACAAATTATGTTATTATATAGAAAAATTTTATTAGGAGGGATTCTTATGAAAGATAATAAAAATACGGAAAATTTTTCTTCCGAAGAATTAAATGAGAAAGTTGAAGTTTCTCATTTTGAAGATTCAAATGAATCTTCAGATGAAGACAGAGAAGAAACTACTCAAATATTCTCTTCTGAAAAAAATGTAATAACTGAAAAAGACCTATTCACATTTATAGGTCCTAAAAACTTAGATTACTATGCTAAAGTTTTTAGAAAGCATTCCACTACTGAGAATTTTGCTTCTTGGAACTGGGCATCATTCCTATTCACTCCATTCTGGACACTTTACAGAAAATTATATGTATGGTTTGTTGTATATATAATTGTAATGGGAATTGTTGAATCTATAACTTTTATGTCTCCTATCCTTGGATGTATATTAATGATCGTTCTACATGCTTTATATGGAGTATTCGGTAATTGCATGTATTTATACAATTGCAGAGGTAATATAAATAAAGTTAATTCATCTTTAAGTGACTATTCAGATAAAAAATCAGTATTGGCTGCTAATGGTGGAACTTCTGTTGTAGCACCTTTTGTTTACTTCTTAATATCATTACTATTCTCATTTGTAATAGTAGGTATTATAGGTGCAATAGCTTCAGCAGGAATTAATGCTTTATTATCACCATTTATGAATTCTGGAATGCCATTTCCATTTTAAATAACAAAGGAATGTCTTTATTAAGGCATTCCTTTTCTATATATTCTTTTTCACGTTTTTAAATCTATCTTTATTTATAAATAATAAAATACCTTATTTTGTTGATTATTATTCTTTTAAGTTATTATACTATCCTAACTTTATTTTTAATATAATTTCAAACATCTTAATTTTATGATTCCTATTAATTTTAAATATAAAAAAAGCACTTAATAAAAATCAAGTGCTTTGGCAGGGGCAGTAGGACTCGAACCCACAACCAATGGTTTTGGAGACCACTACTCTACCAATTGAGCCATACCCCTTCGGAACATGTACTATTATATTATAAATATCTAAACTCGTCAACATCTTTTTTTATTTATACAAGCTCAATATGCTATTTATATTGTTTTTTAATAACTCCATATAGCTTATACTTTCATTATAGCTTTGAAGAGAAATTGTTCTTAACCCCTCTGCATCTTCTTTGCTTCCAAAATTTTTTATTACTACTACATTGTTTCTATCTAAATTATTCTCTTTTATATATTTATCAAATGAAACATTTTTTTCTACAACAGTATATTGAATTCCTAAATCTGATAATAGATATTCAAAATCCTTGTTTCTAGTCAAGAAAGTTATCTTTTTATTTGACTTTTGAACTACTTTTGAAAAGTTGTTAGTTAATTTATTTATTTGACCTACCATCTTATTATAATTCTTTTCATAGAATTCTCTATTTGCTGGGTCTTTTTCTTGTAAAGCTGATTTTGCATTATACAGCATTATTTCAAATTCATTTGGCCCAGTCCAATAGTAAGGATTTATTACTTTTTGTCCTTGTTCAGTAAAGTATCTTGACCTTATTCCTCTTGATAAATCAACTACACCAACATTTAATTTATTTAAATCACCTAAAAAGTCATTTACCCAAGGCTCATATCCATTTCCTGTATAAAAGAAAAGATTCATATTAGAAACATTGTTAACTGCGTCTTGAGTTGGCTTATAATCTTTATTTTCTTTTTCATTGCTAAACATATATTCAATATTATGCCTTCCATCTGTTAAAGAATTTAGCATATAATATTCTGACTTTGTTGAAGCCATTATATTTAAGTATACACCTCTATTAGTTTTATTGACATCACCTGTCTCTGCTAAAAGTGGTTTAGAAAAACCTCCTAGCCCTATAAAAAAAGCTCCTGTCACTATAATCATAATAAAAGTTAACTTTTTCACATCTTCACCCCCACGGAGTTATTAAATTATCTATTTTAAACCGATCTTGTTTTAAATTTTGTAAAATTTTAGTCTATTGTTATTTTACACTCTCTAAAACTTTTTTTCAATATAAAGAATTTTCTAAGTCAGTATAGCTTTTCTTTTTTTTATTTTTTGGATAGAATAAAAGGTAAAGACTAAATAATTAGAAAGGAGACAACATATGATTTTTGAAGTAAACTCTATTGAGGAAACTAAAGCTATTGGTTACAATCTTGGAAAAGCTTTAAATTCTGGAGATATTATTTGTCTAACTGGTGACTTAGGAACTGGTAAAACACATATTACTAAAGGTATAGCTGAAGGATTAGAAATAAATGAACCTATTACAAGCCCTACCTTTACTATTGTTAATGAATACCACAGTGGAAGATTAACTCTTTTTCACTTTGATGTATATAGAGTAAATGACCCTGATGAAATTTATGCAATTGGATTTGATGATTACATTTTTTCAGATGGAGTATCAATAATTGAATGGGCTAATTATATAGAAGAAATTCTTCCAAAGGATTATATACATATTTTCATAGAAAAAGATCTTTCTAAAGGTGAAAACTACCGTAAGATTACTATTAATACTTATGGAGAAAAATATGATTATGTAAAAAATATAAATTTAGCTTAATTAATGAAGGAGATTTTTAAATGTTAGTTTTAAGTGTAGATTCATCATCAAAATGTGCTACTTGTGCTATTGTAAATGATGAAGGTGTAGTATCTGAATATACTTTAAATAATAAGCGTGAACATTCTGTTCTTATAATGCCAATGATAGAACAATTATTAAAGGATTCAAACTTAATTATTGATGATATTGATGGTTTTGTTGTTTCTAAAGGACCAGGTTCTTTTACTGGACTTAGAATTGGAATGGCAACTATAAAAGGACTTAGCTTTGGTTTAAACAAACCTTATGTAAGTGTTTCTACTCTTGATGGATTAGCTTTATCTCTTTCTTCTTTTAATGGAATTATATGTCCTATAATGGATGCTTTAAGAGACACAGTTTACACTAGTTTCTATAAATTTAAAGATGGAAAGCTAGAAAGACTTATGGATTATACATCTTTATCTCTTGAAGAACTTAAAGATTCCTTAAATGAAAAAGGAGAAAATGTTATTTTTACAGGAGATGGAGTTTTTAAGCATAAAGAATTTTTACTTGAAAACATAAATAATTGCTCCTTTGCATCTAACCATGTAAATGTAGTAAAAGCTTCTTCTATAGGAGAAATAGGCCTTGAACTTTTAAAAGAAGGTGTTAAAGATGATGATAACTCTTCACCTCTTTATATAAAACAACCACAAGCAGTTCGTGAATTAAATCAAAGGCTACAAATGAAAAGTGAAGCACAATAGTATCTTTATGGAAGAAAAGCACATTGATGAAGTCCAATATATCAGTGAGGTTAGCATAAAAGATTATTGGAGTGTTGATGAGCTTAGAAAAGAATTAGATAATAAAGTAGCAAAATACTTTATTCAAGAAATAGATGGTAAAGTAGTTGGATTTGCAGGAGTTTGGGTAGTTTATGATGAATGTCAAATAACTAATATTGCTGTACATCCTGACTATAGACGCAGAGGAATTGCAACTAAACTTTTAGAAGATATGATTGAACACCTTAAAACATTAGATTGTTCAATTATTACACTAGAAGTTAGAAAATCAAATACTAAAGCATATGACCTTTACTCTTCTATTGGTTTTACTGATGAAGGAGTAAGAAAGAGATTTTACAAAGATGGCGAAGATGCAATTATAATGTGGTATCGCTATGAAGATTTTGAATAAATTTATAAAGCTCCTATTAGAATAACAGTTTACTCTAATAGGAGCCTTTAATTTTTATCTTATAAAAATTTTTATATAAATTTTCTAACCTTTATTTTTGTTTATAATATTTAATTTAAATTATCTATAATTTTCTTTTCATCTATATTCATAATAAATCTATATTAAAAATATATATTTATATTAAATATAATTTTTTAATCAATATAAAACTTTTAATTTCTATTGTACACTAAATTGATTTTCTTAATAGTTTAAAATGATTTTTAAATCTAAATGCTAATATACCTAAAACTACATAGATAATTGTTGGAATTATTGCTGTTCCCATATTATAGAATAAAGAAATACCAAAAATAATACTATAGGCTGATAAACCTATTCCCCAATATAAATCTCTTTTATTATTTACAATTAATCCTTGTATAATAAATATAAGTGGGAAAAATAAATAAATTCCTACAAGAATATTTTTACTGTATTCATTTTGTATATCTATAAGGATAAATAATAATATTATGATTCCTGGCAAAGCCCTTTTTAAATAATTCTTAACACCATATTTTTCTAAATAATTCATAATTCTCCCCTTTATTTTTTCTCTTAATTTTATTTTACCATATTTTGTATTAGACATACACTTAAATCCTATTCTATTTCATAAAACAACCTTAAAATTACCTATTATATAATTTTTAAATTTTATAATATTTCTTAATTCTCTATTATAAACAAAAAGATGACTTCTAATAAATATTAGAAATCATCTTTAAATAATTATTTTTGTTTTAACCTTATTTTATTAAATTGTACTAATTAGTAACTTCTTTTAAATTTTCTTTTTTTGTAAGACCTGACTCAACCTTAAACAATGAATGAGATAGCTTTTTATATAATACATAAGTTATTGCGCTAATTATTAATCCCTTAATTAAGTTAAAAGGTATTAATCCCCAAACTATATATTCTGTAAGCTTAGCTCCTACCATCTTCATACCGTATAAAGGTAATAAAATATATACATTAGCTAATATACCAACTATTATCATTAAAATTATTCCAATTGACATACCTAAAACAGCAGTTTTTTTTGATTTGCTTTTAAAATAAATAAAACTAGCTGGTAAAATTAATGATAATCCAACTAAAAAGTCTGCAAGTTCTCCAACTCCTCCTGATTGGCTACCTGTTAAGAAACTTAAAAGACATTTAAGAAATTCAAGTAAAATTCCTGTTACTGGGCCAAAAACAAAAGCTCCTATTAATATTGGAACATCACTTAAATCAACTTTAAGCCAAGGTGCTATTGGAATTATTGGTATTTGGATAAAGCCTAAAAGAAAGGCCATAGCCACTAAAATTGAGATTTTTACCATTTTACCGGTATTTCTTTTTTTGTTTGTGTGTGTCATTTTCATACCCCCAAAATTAATCTTCTTTTGGGTAAGGTCTTAGATTTTTTCATATAAAAAAGCCCTGACATATATTTATATCAGGGCATAAAATTCTATACAAAAAAAAGAATCTAAATCTTACCTTCTTTCATCCAGACTGTACTGTCGGCCTCGGAATTTCACCGAATCATGCTAAAACTTAGCTCGTGGGCTATAACCACCGGTGGGGAATTACACCCCGCCCCGAAGATATTATTATTTAATTTACTCTTTAATTATAATAAATTAATTATTCTAGTGTCAATATTATAATTAAAATTATATAGGATATCTTTTCAACACATTATATATAAAAAAATAAAAGCATCTATTTAAATAGATGCTCCTTAATAAATAAATCTATATAATTAACTAAAAAATTTATGCTTTTCCATTACTTCCACATAAAAGAATTTTATGCTTAACTATTTCTTTCATTGCTTCTTTACCAGGTGTCATATATTTTCTTGGATCATTTGCATTTGGATTATCATTGAAATATCTTTTTACTGCATCTGAAAAAGGTATTTTTAAATCAGTTGCTATATTAACTTTACAAATTCCAAGCTCAATTGCTTTTTTAACTAATTCATCTGGTACATCTGATGCTCCATGCAAAACAAGAGGAACATCAACTTTAGCTCTTATTTCTTTTAATCTATCAAAATCAAGTTTTGCTTTACCTTTATATAATCCATGAGCTGTTCCAATTGCTACTGCTAATGAATCTATTCCTGTCTTTTCAACAAAATCTCTTGCTTGGTCAGGGTTTGTATACATTGCATCTTTTTCATCTACAACTAAATCATCTTCTTGTCCACCAAGTCTTCCCAGCTCTGCTTCAACTGTTGCATCAAATTTATGAGCATATTCAACTACTTCACTTACAATTCTAATATTATCTTCATAAGCTTCATGAGAAGCATCAATCATAGTTGAATTAAATCCTTCTCTTACATATCCTTTTATTTTTTCAACATCTTCAAAATGGTCTAAGTGAATTGCTATTGGAATATCATATTTTTCTGAAGCAACTTTTGCCATTGAAACTAAATAATCTCCTCCTGCATATTCAGTAGTTGATGGTGTTCCTGCTAATATAACAGGTGATTTTAATTCATTAGCTGTTTCTACTACTACTTGTAGAGTTTCTAAGTTGTGTATATTAAATGCAGGTACTGCATATCCTTCCTTTTGAGCTTTTTTTAACATTTCTCTTGTTGATAAAATTTTTTTCATAATTTTTTCTCCTACCCTTTTAACTTATATTCCATCTTCACAATCTTCTATTTCTTTTTTAACCTTCATTTCAAATTCTTGAATTGAAGTAATTCCAGATTCTTTAGCAAAAGCTACAACCTCTTCTAAATTCTTTCCATCTCTTAATAAAGCTGTTTCTATTATCATTCCTAAGTTTGTCCCAGATAAAACTTTTATATTTTTATCTGAACTAACTCCTATAGTTGCTGAAACTTTAAATGGAGAACCACCTGCTAAATCTGCAAGAACAAGTATTTCCTCTGTATCTAATTCTTCTATTCCTTTTTTAATTTTTTCTTCTAAAGTTTCAACAGTATCATTTTCTGTAAAATCTATTCCTATTAATTTTTCAGGAGTACCTGCAATTAACTTTGCTGCACTTAAAACTCCTGTTGCAAAATTTCCATGTCCAGTTACTATAATTCCTACCATATTAACCTCTCCTATTTATTATATTCATGTATTATTACACCTTTAACAACCCTATTAACAGTTCCATCTGGTCTAGGATTATCAGGTGATATACCTAAATGAAGTGAACTAAATAATCCAAATATTTGTCCATATAGCATATAGTTAAATACAGTGTATACTTCATCTATATCAGCTCCACCTATTTCTAAATATTTGTCACTTATTTGCTCAATTTCTTTATTTTCTTTATAACTTATAACAGCTAATTTATGTCCCCCTTCATCTCCATGAATTTCTCTTATTAAATCCATATCATAAAGATTTGTATAATCATTAATTGAATTCATAAATATTACTAAAGTGTTGTCATCAATAATTGATTTTGGACCATGTCTAAACCCTAATACAGATTCAGTTACTGTAACAACTTTTCCACTAGTTAACTCTAAATTCTTTAAAGCCATTTCTTTACAAAGTCCTTTTAAATAACCAGAACCTAAATAAACAACTCTATTACAACCAAGTTCAACTAACTCCTTAACTTCATTCCATTTATTATCTAATATATCTTGTCCTTGATTAGCTATAACTTCCACAATTTCTTTATTATCCTCAATATTTTCAATATCAAATGTTAATATTGTTGAAAGAAGCATACAACTAAAGGAACTTGTCATTGCAAAACTTTTATCATTAGACTCTTTTGGCATTAATAAACATAAACTATTTGAATCTTCACCAGCTTTTTTTGCTAATTCACCATTTTCATTACATGTAATTACCAGTTGGGCTATATTTTTAACATTATCTTTAAAAAGATTGTATGCACCTACACTTTCTGGACTATTTCCTGATCTAGCATAAGAAACTAAAATTGTTTTTGTATCTTCTTCTATAAATTCTGCTGGATTTGAAACTAAATCAGTGGTTGGTATAGCTTCTACTCTAACTTTTAGTTTTTTTGCTAAATATAAATAAATTGTTTGACCTACATAATCTGACGTTCCTGCACCAGTTAAAATAACTCTAGTTTCTTTATCTAAATTTTCACTTAAAAATTCTTTTATTTTTTCTTTATTTGTTTTAACTATTTCATAAGTTTCTATCCAAAGTTTAGGTTGTTGGTTTATTTCTTTACTTGTAAACTCAGCTCCTAAATTTATTAGTTCATCTTTTTTAATTCCAAAAATCATTTAAATTATCCCCTCTCATTATTTTGTAGCCTTACTACATATTTAAATTTATCTCCACGAGCAACCCCAACTGTATACTCTATTAATCTATTACCATCATAAGCAAATCTTTCTATATTCAAGCTTGGACTTCCTTGAGGTATTTTTAAATATAAGCTTTCTATCTTTTCTGTTAAAACAGGTTCAAAATATTCCTCAGCAAACTTAACTACAACACTATATTTCTTTTTTAAAACTTCATACATTGGCATTTCTTTTAGAAGTTTTTTAGTTAAATTTTCAAACATTTCAAATGGAAGATATGTTATTTCATGAATCATAGGAACATCATCAGCTTTTCTTAATCTTGTTATTTTATAAAAAAGATTATCTTCATTACAATTAAATTTTTCTTTTAAAATCTTTGTAGCCTCAATTATTTCAAAGCCTAATATTTCTGATTTAGGTGTTTTTCCCAGCTTTCTCATTTCATTTGTAAAAGAATAAAAACTATCTAAATGCTGCTTTACTCTTTTAGATGAAATAAATGTTCCTTTACCTTTTACTTTATATATATAGCCTCTTTTCTCTAATTCCCCCATTGCTTGTCTAACAGTTGTACGACTAACCTCATATAAATCACATAATTCTCTTTCAGATTCTAATCTATCATCTTCAGATAAGTTTTTTTCTATTTTCTCAATTAAAATATCTACAAGCTGTAGATATTTTGCTTTTTCTGCATCTTTATCTACTTGCTCCACTTGTTATTACCACCTCACTTAAAGATAATTGCTAGAACTTATAACTTTAGCTAGTAAGTCCTAGCAATATCTATATTTTTATAATATTTTAACTAATAAAAAGGGTTCGCTACTTAATTTATATTCAATATATTTTTAATAACTACTAGCAAAATCTTATAATATTCCAGCTAATCTTCCTAATACTCCAATAACTATAGTTAAGAATATTAATTTAACTGGTGAATATCCTTTTTTAAGAAGACTGTATATTAAGAATGTATATCCTAATGGTAATAAATTAGGCATTACAGCATCTAATATACTTTCTTGAATTTTTAAAGTTGCTTGTCCTATAGTTGGTTCAGCAGTTATTTTTAAGCTAACCATTGAAGCTATAAGTCCACCAACAACAGTTAATCCAACTATTGAAGCAGCATGTGATATTTTCTTAGTTTGCTCTTTAAGATTAGCAATTGCTTTAACACCAGTGTTATAACCATAATTCATTAAGAAAAATCTTAAGAAGAAATGTAAAGCATTAAATAATACTAAGAAAACTATTGGTCCTGCTATATTTCCTTGACCTGCAAGTTCAGCTCCAATACCAACACAAATTGGAAGTGCAGTTAACCAGAATAATGCATCTCCTATTCCTCCTAAAGGACCCATTGTAGCTACTTTTATAGCTCTAATTGTGTTTCTATCTTCTTTTCCTTCTTCCATAGCAAGGATTAATCCCATTATGAAAGTTACTAGGAATGGATGTGTATTAAAAAATTCTAAGTGGTCTTTCATTGAATTTGATAAATCTTGTTTATTTGTATGAATCTTTTTAAGACCTGGAAGTAAACTATATAACCATCCACAAGCTTGCATTCTTTCATAGTTAAAGGAAGCTTGTAAAAATAATGATTTCCATGCCATCTTTGTTAAATCGCTTTTAGTTAATACCTTTTTTACACTTGGGTCTGCATATCCAGTATTATTAGTTTGAGTAATTGGTTTAGTTTGTACTTTAGATGCCATCTTCAAAATCCTCCTTTACTACAACTACTTCTTTCTCTCCATTTTTAGAATTATAATCATAAAGAGCTATACAAAGTCCTATTAATGCTAATGCTAATATCGGGATTTGGAAATAAGTTACTAATAAAAATCCTCCTATTAAGAAAGCAACGTATTCTTTTTTAAGCATGATTTTTAATAACATTGCAAATCCGATTGCTGGCATCATTCCACCTGCAACTGATAATCCTCCAATAAACCATTCTGGTATTGCTTGAACTATTGCTTGTGCTTTATCTGCTCCAAAGTATACTGGTAAAAATGCACATAAGAAATATGAAACAAATAATATTGCCATTCCAAGATAGTTTATATTGTCTATTCCTTTTGTATTTGCTTCTTCAGCATATTTATCAGCTGTATGCATTACAGGTGAGAATGCTGTAAATAAAAGAGTTATTCCTGCTTGAGCTGCAACTGCAAATGGTATTGCTACCCCAACTGCTGCTTGAGCATCTAATTTTGTTATAATTGCTATACTTGTACCAATAATTCCTCCAATAACAACATTTGGTGGTTGTGCTCCTGCTAGTGGTACCATTCCAGCAAAAACTAATTCTAATGCACCTCCAACTATAAGTCCTGTTGTCATATCTCCTAAAATAAGTCCTACGATAGGTCCTGTTACTATTGGTCTGTGTATGTGAGTAAGTCCATCAAACATATCAATACCCGCTATACCAGCCCATATTCCAATTAATAGTGCTTCAATTAACATGTGTTTAACCTCCCATAAATTTTATTTATTTAAACATTAATCTGTTTATACAAACTTCTTAATGTCTATTTCAACTCTTTCATCAGGAACTCTCCTAACTTCTACTTTTATACCTAAATCTAATAATTCTCTAATTGTTTTTTTATCATCTTCATCAACAGAAACTGTAGATGCAATTTGTTCTTTTCCTTCACTAAAATGCATATTTCCAATATTTAATTCTTTTATTGGAACTCCACCTTTTACTAGTCTTAAAGCATCTTGTGGTGTTCTACATACTAAAAAAATCTTTTGTCTATCAGCTGCTTTGTGTATTACTTTTATTGTTTTATCAATACTGAAAAATCTAGTTTGTATTGCATCAGGAACAACCATGTCCATTAAATTTTGTTGAACTGGATCTGCTGCTACTTCATCATTCGCTACTAAAATTAAATTAGCTCCTAAATGATTTACCCAAGTAACTCCTACTTGTCCATGTATTAATCTGTTGTCTACTCTTGTTAATAAAATATTTGGCATTTTAATCTCCCCTTTTATCTTTTATTTATAAAATTTAAATTGATAACCTTTTCATAAAGTAGCTTATTTTTTATTTTTATTGTGTTACACTTTTCCTTTTTCCAAAGCTCATCCCTAAAACATAAGCTATTAGTGTTACTATGGATAATAATGCGATAAATATTAAGCTTGTCTCTATTCTCATTATTGAAAGTATTACTAAATAACATATCATATTTATAATTCCCATAATAACTAAAGATATTTTTCTATACTTTTCTTGAATTTTAGTTACTATATTAAATTTTTCTTCCTCACTTAACTCAATTTCCTTATATTTTTGAAATAATTTTTTAGCTGCAATTTCTGCCACTATTTTCTTACTTAATATTTCCCCAGAGAATATTATTACAACTCCAAGCATTGATATTATAAGCAAATTAAAGTTATTGATATCAACTCCCATAATTGACTTTATAATTATAAATACTAAAAACAATATACAACTAACAATTGAAACTATTGGTAATATAAAGCTTAATAACATCATAGAAAATTTAATTTTACTTTTCATGTCTTTATCTTTATTAATTACACTTGAAAAAATCATAGTTCCAAGAAATGTTATAATTATAAAGCTTATAAAGAAAAATAAATATCCCACATTATCCCTTCTTTCTTTTAGTAATAAATAATTGAATTAATCACTTGTTACTACCACTTTATTCTTTATATTTTGATTTTAACACCATTTTTAACTATATTTCTATTAAAAGTTAAAATATAGCAATATATTATATTTTTCTGTGTTTTATATAGTATTGTTGCTAAATTTTATATAATATTTATATAAAAAAGACCTATGGCAAAATTAATTACCATAGGTTTTTATGTGAAAATTTTTAATAATTCAATTTATTAAAATCAATTTTTCAATAATTTTATAAAATAAATTAATAATCTTGTAGTTACCATATATAAAATATTTTATAATAAAACTACTTTCACAATTACTAATTAATTTATTTTAAATCTATTTTTCTATTTAAAAATTAGTCATTATATGAATATTAATATTTTTATAAATTAAAATTCTCTTTTAAATTTACTCAAATATATAAAAATCAAATTAATATCTAATTTAATCCCTTCATAGTAAGACTAATTCTATTTCTTTTTTCATCTATTTCTAAAACACTTACCTTAACAACATCCCCAACTTTAACAATATCTAAAGGATGTTTTACAAATTTATCTGCCATTTGACTCTTATGAACTAATCCATCTTGGTGAACTCCAATATCCACAAATGCTCCAAAGTCTGAAACATTTCTTACTGTTCCCATAAGTTCCATTCCTGGTTTTAAGTCTTTAAGCTCTATAACCCCAGTTTTTAATATTGGTTTTGGCATTTCATCTCTTGGATCTCTTCCTGGTTTTTGAAGTTCTTTAACTATATCACTTAAAGTCATTTCTCCAACTTCTAAATCTTTGGCTAAATTATTTAATCCTATCTTTTTAACTCTCTCTTCAATATCATTTAAAGCTTTATTTTTTAAATCTTCCATATTGTATCCAAGTTTCACTATTAATTCTTCTGCTGCTTTATATGATTCAGGATGAACTCCAGTGTTATCTAATGGATTTTTGCTTTCCATAACTCTTAAGAATCCTGCACATTGTTCATATGCTTTTTGTCCTAATCTTTTTACTTTTAAAAGTTCTTTTCTAGATTTAAACTCTCCATTTTCTTCTCTATAAGCTACTATATTTTCAGCGATTCCACTATTTATTCCTGAAATATAAGTTAAAAGGCTTGGTGTTGCAGTATTTAAATCTACTCCAACCTTATTAACTGAATCTTCTACAACTCCTTGAAGTGATTCAGAAAGTTTCTTTTGAGCAACATCATGTTGATACTGTCCCACTCCTATAGCTTTAGGATCAATTTTAACTAACTCTGCAAGTGGATCTTGAAGTCTTCTTCCAATTGATATAGCTCCTCTTACTGTAACATCTAAATCTGGATATTCTTTAGTTGCAAGTTTAGATGCAGAATAAACTGATGCTCCAGCTTCTGAAACTATAACATAAGCTACTTCTTTTCCAGTTTCATTTTTTATTTCTTTTATCATTTCACTTATTACTTCTTCTGATTCTCTTGAAGCTGTACCATTACCAAGTGATATTACATCAACATCATATTTCTTTATAAGTGCTTTAAGAGTTTTCTTTGTTCCTTCAATATCCTTTTTAGGAACAGTTGGATAAACAGCAGTATTTTCTAGGAATTTTCCGTTCTTATCTAAAATTGCAATTTTACATCCTGTTCTGAATCCTGGATCATATCCCATTACAACTTTACCTTTTATAGGTGCTTGAAGTAATAATGCTTTTAAGTTTTCTTTAAATATTTTTATTGCTCCTTCTTCACCTTTTTCAGTTAATTCACTTCTTATTTCTCTTTCAATTGAAGGATAGATAAGTCTCTTTAATGAATCTTTAATCCCTTCACTTAAATATTCATCTGTATCTTTATTTCCCTTTAATATATTTTTTTCTAAATAAGCTATTAGCTTATCTTCATTTATAGTTACTTTTACAGAAAGAATTTTTTCTTTTTCTCCTCTATTTATAGCTAATATTCTATGTGGAGGTATTTTAAATACTTGTTCACTATATTCATAGTACATTTCATAAGGTGTTCTTTCTTCACTACTACCTTTTGTTTCAATTACACCTTCTCTAAAAACTAAATCTCTTATCCATTTTCTATATTTAGCTTCATCAGATATTTTTTCTGCAATTATATCAAGTGCTCCTTTTATTGCATCTTCTACAGTTTCAACACCTTTTTCTTCACTTATATATTTCTTTGCTTCTTCTTTTACATCACCTTTAAACTTTCCTTCTAAAATAAGTTCTCCAAGTGGTGCTAAACCTTTTTCTTGTGCAATTGTTGCTCTAGTTCTCTTTTTAGCTTTATATGGTCTATATAAATCTTCAACCTCAGTTAAGGTTTGAGCCTTTTCTATATTTCCTTTTAACTCTTCAGTTAATTTTCCTTGTTCATCTATAAGTCTTATAACGGCTTCTTTTCTATCATCTAAATTTCTTAAGTAATTTAATCTCTCTTCTAAATTTCTTAAAACCTCATCTGATAATCCGCCAGTTCTTTCTTTTCTATATCTTGAAATAAAAGGAACAGTATTTCCTTCATCTAACATTTCAATAACATTATCTATAACATTTAATTTTAAATTTAATTCTTTAGCTAGTCTTTCATTTATGCTCATAAAAAAACCTCCAACCTTTATTCTACTTAATTATTATACCCTTTATTCCTCTCTTATCAATATTTTTTGAATTTTTTTCATTTTTTTCTATATTTTATATTAATTATGTTGTATAATTTAATTGGAAATATTTTACAGGAGGTTTTTATGAACAATATAATTCAAAAAATATTATCTTTAACGCTTTTAATATTAATCACCCTGTTAACTTTTGACTATTTCAAAGTAATAGAATTTGATAAAGTATTAAAAAATTGTTTTACATTCATAATAGTTATATCTTCTGTTATATCTTCTATGGGAGTTATATTAAGTAAAGCACCGGGTTTTATGAAATTTATAAACTATGTAATTATAATATCCTTATTAATTGGAGGAATGCTTATAATAACTCAAAATAAGTTAAATTTATTTGTCGCAATATTTTTAATTTTTACAATTTCTTATTCCCTTATAGATATGTTATATAAAAGTGCCTAGAAATAAAGTCTGTTTAGTAGTTATCATTAATAATTCATATTAAAAGAAGTTTATTAATAAATATTAATAAACAATATTTTAAGGAGTTTATATGATAAAAAAACTTTACAGACTTTTTTTCTTTTTATCAGCTTTAGTATTTATTCTGTTATCATTTATCTACATACCATTTCATGATTTTGATAGCTTAGAATTAAAAGAAAACATATCATATCTAGCATCTGATAAGATTGGTGGAAGAATTTGTGGTTCAGAAGAAAATGATTTAGTAGCAGAAGAAATAGCAAAAAAATTAAGCGAATTAGGATTATCTCCTCTAAGCCCAAATTATAAAGAGGGTTTTCAAATTACAGTACCTTATAAAACAAATGACAAAGGAGTTTTAAAAATAAGAGATTTTTCTTCTAAAGATGAAATAAAAACTTTTTCCTATGGAGTTGATTTTAAAGAAGACTTATTAAACTTTAAGGAAAATTCTATTTCTTTATCTAAAGAAGATGATTTAAAAGTCTTTGAAAATGCATTAACTTTTAAGAAAAATGGTAATCTATTTTTCTTCTATGTTCCTAAAGAAAATAATTTTGATTTTAGAAGCTCATTTATTAATGACTCAAAAATATCTTTTTCGGTAGCATTAAATAAAAATACTTTTACTGAAATAGTATCTTCTTTAAATTCAGGTAATGAAATCTTCGTAGAATTACCTTACTCTACAAAAGTAACTGAAGCTTTTAATGTAGCTGGAAAAATTGAAGGAAAAGATTCATCTTTAAAACCATTAATTTTGACTGCTCACTTTGACCATTTAGGGACAGATTGCTTAAATAATGTTTATTGTGGTGCCTTAGATAATGCTTCTGGTTCTTGCTTCCTTTTAGAAGTTGCTAAAGTATTTTCATCTCTAAAAGTTAAACCAGAAAGAGATATTATTTTTGTATTTTTAAATGCTGAAGAATTTGGGCTTATAGGCTCAGAAGAATTTGCTAAAAAACACTCTTCTTTAGTTTCAGGTTCTCAAGTAATTAATATTGATATGATTGGAGCTCCAAATACAGAATTATCAGCAGTTCGTAGTGAAAAGGACAAGTCTACTGCTTCAGAAAACTTAGAAGATATAAAAAATTTAAAAGAAAACTTAGAAATTAGTTATGAAGACTCTAGTGACCATGCTAGTTTTTCAAAATATGGTGCAGATTCTTTAACTTTAACTCATAATGATACAAGTAAAATCCACACTCCAGATGATAAACTTGAATTTATCTCAACTAAAGCTTTAGATAAAGGATTTAACCTTTTAAGTAAAAAGGTATCTAATTATTGTTACTCTCCTTTTTCTAGAATATTATTTAATAGCCGTGTTTATATTTTATCTTTCTTAATATGTTTAGTTTATATTTTTTATAAAAGTGTAAGCTCAATAAAACACAAAAAGAAAAACTAAAACAGAATTATATAATTAAAAAAAGGATGCAATTTTGCATCCTTTTTAATTCTTAAAATAAATTCATAAAAGTAATAGTCAGGGGGATAACTTATTACATCTTATAGTTTATATTATTCTTTTCTATTTAATTCTGCCACTATAAATTTATCTATATCCCCATCCATAACAGCTTGAACATTTGATGTTTCTTCACCAGTTCTATGGTCTTTTACCATGCTATATGGATGGAATACATAAGATCTTATCTGACTACCCCATCCCATATCTTTTAGCTCACCAGTTAAATCTTCTATTTTTTCTTTATGAGCTCTTTCTTTTAATTCAATAAGTTTTGATTTTAACATTGCCATAGCTGTATCTCTATTTGAGAATTGACTTCTCTCACTTTGACATTGAACTACTATTCCTGTTGGCAAGTGAGTTATTCTTACTGCTGATTCTGTTTTATTAACATGCTGTCCTCCAGCTCCACTAGCTCTATAAGTATCTATTTTTAAATCATCAGGTTTTATATCTATATCTTGCTCTTTAGTAAGCTCTGGTAAAACCTCTACTGAAGCAAAGGAAGTTTGTCTTTTTCCATTTGCATTGAATGGAGAAATTCTAACTAATCTATGAATTCCTTTTTCAGCTTTTAAATATCCATAAGCATACTCACCTTTTATTTCTAAAGTAACACTTTTAATTCCAGCTTCTTCTCCTTGAATTAAATCTAAAGTTTCAACAGAAAATCCTTTCTTCTCACACCATCTTGTATACATTCTAAGAAGCATTTCTGTCCAATCATTTGCATCAGTTCCACCAACACCAACATGAAGAGTAAATATAACATCATTTTTATCATATTCTCCTGATAAAAGATTTTGTATTCTATATTTCTCTACCTCTTCTTCAATATAATTTATTGAACTTATTATCTCTTCAATAGATTCTAAATCATCTTCATCCATCATCTCTTGAAGAACTTCTATATCATCAATAGCAATTTCTAATTTATTAAAATTTTCTAATTTATCTTTTAACCCTTTACTTTCTTTTGTTACTTCTTCTGCTTTTTTTATATCATCCCAAAATCCTGGAGTTTGCATAACTAAGTCTAGCTCTTGTATTTTTTTATCTAAGCCATCCTTGTCAAAGTAAATTCCCCATTTCTTGCACTTTTTCTTTTAAACTTGGGAATTTAGCTAATGCTTTTTCTAAGTCTACTCTCATGCTTTCACCTCTTTCATAATTTAAAAATAGCAGTGAGTAATAACCCCACTGCTATTATCTATTTATTAAACTTCTCTTCCACAGCAGTTTTTAAACTTCTTACCGCTTCCACATGGACATTTTTCATTTCTACCTACACTAACTTCTTTTCTGATAGGCTCTTTTTTCTTTGGTTCTTCATTATTTGAACCATGAGTTTCAGTAGTCTTTTGAACTACTCTTTCTCTTTCTGGAGCTCTCTCCATTTGAACATGGAATAAGTACTTAACTGTATCTATTTTTATAGATTCAATCATTTCCTCAAACATGTCACTACCTTCCATTTGGTATGCTTGAACTGGGTCAACTTGCTTAAATGCTCTTAATCCAATACCTTGTTTTAAGTGATCCATAGCATCTATATGATCCATCCATTTCATATCAACATTTTTTAATAGAACAACTCTTTCAATTTCTCTTATTCTTTCTTCACCAAATTCTAATTCTTTGCCTGCATATATTTCAATAGCTATAGTTTCTAATTTTTGTTTTACATCTTCAGGTTCAAGATTCATTAAATCATCTATAGTTATTCTATTTGCAGGAATACAAATTTCATCTAAATAGAATATTAATTTCTTTAATGCTTCTTCATAATCTTCTTCTACACCTGCTAAGTGACTATCTACAGCTGATGATATAACATCTTTTATCATATCAACAATTTGTTCTCTTAAGTTTTCACCTTCAAGAACTTGTGCTCTTTGCTTGTAAATAACTTCTCTTTGCATATTCATAACATCATCATATCCTAGAAGATTCTTTCTTATGTCAAAGTTATGTCCTTCAACTTTCTTTTGAGCACTTTCTATTGATTTAGTTATGATTTTACTTTCTATAGCATCATCTTCTTCAAGACCTAATTTATCAACCATAGCATGAGTTTTTTCAGACATGAATATTCTCATTAAATCATCTTCTAATGAAATATAGAATGTTGATTCTCCTGGATCTCCTTGTCTTCCTGAACGTCCTCTAAGCTGGTTATCTATTCTTCTTGATTCGTGTCTTTCAGTACCAATAATTTTAAGACCACCAACTTCAACAACACCTTCTCCAAGCTTAATATCAGTACCTCTTCCTGCCATATTAGTTGCTATTGTAACTGCATTAAGCTCTCCTGCATTACTAATTATTTCTGCTTCTTGTTCATGGAACTTAGCATTTAAAACTTTATGTGGAATCTTTTTCTTTCTTAAAAGTCCAGAAATAATTTCTGATTTTTCAATACTTGCAGTACCAACAAGAACCGGTTGACCTTTTTCATGTGAAGCTATTATTTCATCTATAATAGCATTATATTTTCCTTTTGCTGTTTTATAAACAACATCATGATTATCTACTCTTTGAATTGGTTTATTTGTTGGAACAACTATAACGTCTAATCCATAAATTTCTCTAAATTCATTTTCTTCTGTTAAAGCTGTACCTGTCATACCTGATAATTTATTGTACATTCTAAAGTAGTTTTGGAATGTTATTGTTGCTAATGTTTTTGATTCTCTTGCAATTTTAACATTTTCTTTTGCTTCAATTGCTTGGTGAAGACCATCTGAATATCTTCTACCTTCCATAAGTCTTCCTGTAAATTCATCAACAATTATAACTTCTCCATCTTTAACCATGTAGTCTTTATCTTTTTTCATAAAATAGTTAGCTTTTAGGGCTTGAGTTACATAGTGTTGTAATTGCATATTTTCTGCATCAGCATAGTTTTCAACATTAAATGTTTTTTCTGCTTTCTCTACCCCATTTTGTGTAAGCATAACTGCATTTGCTTTTTCATCTATAGTGTAATCTTCTTCAGCTACTAACTTTTTAACGAAAAAATCAGCTACTTTATAAAATTCAGTTGATTTTTCTCCAGCACCTGAAATAATAAGTGGTGTTCTAGCTTCATCAATAAGAATTGAGTCAACCTCATCCACAATAACAAAATTAAGTTTTCTTTGAACTCTTTCTTCTTTGTAGATTACCATATTATCTCTTAAGTAATCAAAACCGAACTCATTGTTTGTTCCGTATGTTATATCACAATTATAAGCAGCTCTTCTATCATCATTATTTATGTCATGAATTACAACTCCTGTTGTAAGTCCTAAGAATCCATAAAGTTCTCCCATTTGCTCTTTATCTCTATTTGCAAGATAGTCATTTACTGTGATTACATGAACACCTTCTCCTGTAAGTGCATTTAAGTAAGCAGGAAGTGTTGCAACAAGTGTTTTACCTTCCCCAGTTTTCATTTCTGCTATTCTTCCTTGATGAAGAACAATTCCTCCAGCAAGTTGTGCTCTATAATGCTTCATTCCAAGAACTCTCCATGAAGCCTCACGAACAACAGCAAATGCTTCAACTAATAAATCATCAAGAGTTTCTCCATTTTTAAGTCTTTCTTTAAATTCATCTGTTTTAGCTCTTAGTTCTTCATCACTTAAAGCCTCCATTGTTGATCCTAATTTGTCTATTTTATCAACTGTTGGTTGTATTCTTTTCACTTCTCTTTCGCTATATGATCCAAATAACGCTTTTAAAAATCCCATATTTTCTTCCTTTCAAATTTTTAAAAAATTACTAATTTAAAATTAGCTAAACGATTATACATTATTAAATTATACCATTTACTAGTATATTTTTTCAACTTTTAGCCTTTTTTATTTATTTATTTTTTAATTATATATATTTTTTTGTTTAATAATCAAAAAAAGCCCTGTAGAAATTTCTACAGAGCTTCTATTATTCTCTATTTATATTCTGGATCCAACAATCCATAATTTCCATCTTTTCTCTTATATAGAACACTAATATTATTTGTATCTGTATCTTGATACACAAAGAAATTATGTCCTAAAAGTTCCATTTGAAGTACTGCTTCCTCTGAACTCATTGGCTTTACAGCAAATGTTTTAGTTCTGACTATTTTTCCTTTAGTTTCTTCTACTTCTTCTAAATCAGTTGCTATTTCTGCAAATCTTAATGATTGGTTGTATTTTCTACTTAATTTAGTTTTTTGTTTTCTTATTTGTCTAACTAACTTTTCCTCAACCATATCTATTGACTTGTACATATCTTCTGTAGCCTCTTCAGCTCTTAACATTATTCCACTGAAAGGAATTGTGACCTCTACAATATGTCTGCTTTTTTGAACTGATATCGTAACTTTTGCATCTACTTCTTTTTCAAAGTATTTGTCTAACTTTGAAATTTTCTTCTCTATCACTTCTCTTAACGCAGGTGTTATCTCAATATTTTTTGACATTACTGTTACTTTCATAAAGTCCAGCCCCTTTCTATATTAGAACTAAATCTAACGACTTATTTTTAAAAGAAATATTATGTTTTCTTCTTGTCTATATTATATCATTTTTAATAATCGTTTTCAATAATTTTCTGAATTTACTGAATATTATTTTTTGCAACTTTAAATATAACTAAATATTTTATATATAAAAATCCAAAATTAAATTTTTTAGAAAATTTAATTTTACATATAAAAAAATAAGCATCACAAAACATAAAATTCTATGCTTTATGATACTTATTTTTTCATAAAGTTAGCTGACCTGGTTTTTGCCCCCACACTCGCCTACTGGAGATTTCGCTACCCGGAATTAACCTCTCACTACTAACCCTCTCAGATTTTCTGGTAGGACTTACTTCTATACCGCACCATGCTCACTAGAACTTTGCCTAGGTTACGTGGATCGTTTCGCCTGCGACTGGCATCGACTTTCAACCACAGACCTAACTTTACATTAATATTATATATCACTTTTCCCAATAGTCAATAATTTTATTTTATTAACACCACATTTTTTTAAAATTCTCTCACATTCTCTTATAGTTGCTCCAGTTGTTATAACATCATCTACTAAAACTATATTTTTTCCTTTTATTTTTTCTATATTTATAGCTTCAAAAGCATTTAAAATATTTTTTTCTCTTTGCTCTTTATTTAAAGTTTTTTGTGCTCTTATTTCTTTTACTTGTTTTAATGTTTCTAATACATCAACATTTAGCTTTTTACTAGCCTCTTTACATAAATATTCACATTGATTAAAGCCTCTAACTTTTAGCTTATTTTTACTTATAGGCACATATGTTAAAATATAATCTTTCTCTTCATTTTTTAATTTTTCAACTATAAAATCGCTTAGTAATTCTCCTGAATTAAAATTTTTTCTAAACTTAAAATCTAAAATAAGCTTTTTTAAAGTTGAATTATAATAAGCATAACTTATTTCATTTTCATTGCACCTTTTTATGTCTTTTCTGCATTTTTCGCAAATTCCTTCTATTTCCTCTTCTTCGCATACTAAACATAAATATTTTTTAGGATATATTACTTCAAATATTCCATCTTTTATGCCTTCTATAAACTTAAATAATGTTCCTCCCATAATTTCTTATTAAACTCTCTAGTTAGCTTGCTAGCTTTTTCTATCTCTTCAGTTATCTCTTTACAAACTAAAATAACTTCTGAAATATTATCATTATTAGTAGTTAATTTACCGCACATATAAAGTATTTTTTTATAATCTATTTTATCATTATCTGCAAATAGGGTTACTATACCATCTAACTGTGAGATTTTACAAACATCCTCCATATTATTAGTTATTATAAATATTGCCCTATCCTTTATATTTAAATCATTTTTATAGTTTTCAGCTTTTATAACTTTTACGCCTTCTATTTTAATTTCTTTCACATAATAATTATATAAATTTTCTATATCTTCATAGTAAGGTACAAAAAATGCTATTTTACTTTTTCTTTCTTTAAACCAAAGAATATAATCGTAAAGGCTATAAGGAATATCTTTATTTAAATCTATTCTTGTAGTTATTGTCCTAGGTTCTAAAAATCTATTAGTAATCTTAAAATTGCTAATATCTATTATTCTATTTACAAATGAACAGCTTTCAATTCCATATACTATAATTTTTTTAGAATGAATTCTGCATTTATTATATAAACTTTCTAATCCAAAAGAATTTATTTTAAAATAGGTTGAAATATCATCTATTATTACTAAATCATAATTTTTTATTATGTTGTATGTGTATTTGAAACTCATAAACACAAGATTTGAATTACTTAACCCATCTTTAGAATAAGATATTTTTTTCCCTTTTTCTAAACTTAGGCCTTTAACTATCTCAGAACTAACACCTTCATTTCCCCATAAATATAAAACTTTCCCGTCATTTTTTATAACTTTTCTTATAATATCTATAAAAATAGTATTACTTTGAAATGGTCTTCCATACATAAATAATAAATTTTCATTACTAGCTAGCCAAATTTCCATAGCTTTATTTAAATTTTTTAATTCTTTATTTACAGTTCTTTTCAAAGTACCCCTCCTATCTTTACATTACTATTCTAAAAATAAATTTATTTTATATATTAGTATTTTACTAAAACCGTAAAATTACTCTTCTACAAATTCATGTTGTGTTATCTCTTTTATCTTATGTTCTAAAGCTGAATATCTTTCCATACTTTTTGTATTTTTAACCATATAATTAAGAGCCTTTGGCATTCCAACTACTACAACTAATTTTTTAGCTCTAGTTATACCTGTATATAACAAATTTTTATTCATTAAAAGTGGTGAACCCATAAATGCTGGTATTATTACAACCTTAAATTCACTTCCTTGACTTTTATGGATAGTTATTGAATATGCAAGTTCTAATTCATCAACATATACATAATCATATTTTACTCTTCTTTCATCATCAAATATTACAACTATTGTTTTTTCTTCTTCATTTATAGTTTGAATAAAGCCCATATCTCCATTAAAAACACCAACGCCTTCTTCTTCACCTTCACCTGAAACTCTAGTCCATTTTAGAGAATAGTTATTTTTTGTTTGCATAACCTTATCACCTTCTCTAAAGGTAGTTTCTCTAACTTTCTTTTCTTTTTTATAATTTTCTTTAGGATTTAACACCTCTTGTATTTTTTCATTCATATTTTCAACTCCAAGTACCCCTTTTCTCATTGGAGTTAAAACCTGAATATCTCTTAATTTATCCCAATCTTTATTAAATTTAGGTAATCTCCTATTAACCAAATCTATTATTGTATTTAAAATATCCTCACTATTTTCACTTCTTATAAAATAAAAGTCATTTCCTTTTTTATTTAAATGAGGCATTTCTCCATTATTTATTCTGTGGGCATTTACTGTTATTAAACTTTCTGCTCCTTGCCTGAAAATCTCTCTTAATCTTATAACTTTAATAAATTCACTGTTTATTAGATCATTTAAAACATTTCCTGCTCCAACTGATGGAAGTTGGTCTACATCTCCCACTATTATAAGTCTTGTTCCAAGCTTTATTGCTTTAAGAAGGCTATTCATTAAATTTACATCTATCATTGATGCTTCATCTAATATTATTACATCACCTTCTAAAGGTTCTCCATCTCCTTTTAAAAATGTAGTTTTTTCTCCTTCTTCATCTGATACTCCCATTTCCAAAAGCCTATGAATAGTTTTAGCTTCTCTTCCAGTAGATTCAGACATTCTTTTAGCAGCTCTACCTGTTGGTGCTGCAAGAAGTACCTTTAAACCATTTTTCTCATAAATATCAATAATACATTTTATTATTGTTGTTTTACCTGTTCCAGGTCCTCCTGTTATTATTTCTATTCCTTCTGAAAATGCATTTAAAATAGCTTCTTTTTGCGAAGGAGCAAATGTTATTCCTTGACTTCTTTCAAACATTTTAACTTCATGTTCTACATCTGTATTTATAGTTTGGAAATTCTCTATTCCAAGCTCTATTATCTTTTTTGTTATACCAATTTCACTGTAATAAAACGGAAGAGAGAATACAGCTTCTACTCCATTTATCTTTTCAACTATAATTCCTTTTTCAAGATATAAATTATATATATTTTCTTCTATTAAGTCTTTTTTTACAACTAAAGTTTCTGAAGCTTCTTCAATTAATCTTTCCTTTGGCATATATGTATTTCCATTTGCACAAAATCTTCCTAAAACATAGTCAATTCCACTTTTTATTCTATAAGGAGATTCAGATATAACTCCCATATTCATTGCAATTTTATCAGCAGTTTTAAATCCTATTCCTGATATATCTTTGCATAATCTATAAGGGTTTTCTTTTATCAAATCTTTTGCTCTATCTCCATATTTTTTATAAAGCTTTATACATTGATTATTGCTAAGTCCATACTCAGTAAAAAATAATATTATATCTCTTAATCCTTTTTGTTCTTGATAAGAATCATATATTATTTTAAACTTTTTATCTCCAATTCCTTCTACTTCTTTTAATCTCTCTATATTATTATCTAATATATCTAAAGTTTCTTCTCCAAAATATTCAACTATTCTTTTTGCTGTTACAGGCCCTATTCCATAAATAACTCCTGCACTTAAGTATCTTTCAATACCATCTTTAGATGTTGGAAGTATTTCTTCAAATTCCTCTATTTTAAACTGTTTTCCAAATTGCTTGTGAATAATCCATTCTCCAGTTAACTTTACACTTTGACCTTCTTTAGCAAAAGGCACAGCTCCAGTAGCTGTAATAGTTTGATTATTAACATTTACCTTTAGAACTGTATAACCAGAATCTTCACTTTTGAATACTATACCTTCTACTAAACCAACTATAGTTTCCATTTTTTCTCTCCAAATCTTGCCTTAGTTATTTTTATTTTCAATTATATATTATATAATTATATCATAAGACATTTAAGTAAAATTATTTATGTCTGCTAAACTATTTAAAATTTTGGAGGTGTTTTAATGTTAATAGAAAATTGTAATATAATTTTCCTAGATAGAATTGAAAAAGGTTCAGTTTTAATCGAAAATGGAAAAATAAAAGAAATTAACCCTAAGAATGTAACTGATTCAGAAGTTATAGATGCAAAAGGTATGTATTTATCTCCTGGTTTTATTGATGTTCATATTCACGGTGCTGGTGGACATGATACAATGGATGGAACATTTGAAGCTATAAATGAAATATCAAAAACAATATGTAAATTTGGTACAACTTCTTTTACTCCAACTACAATGACTGTTGCAGTTGAAGATATAAAACAATCAATGAAAGTTATAAAAGAAGCTAAAGAAAATGGTACAGATGGTGCAAATGTTCTTGGAGCTCACCTTGAAGGACCATTTATAAGTCCTAAAGCTATAGGTGCTCAAAATCCAAATTTCTTACAAGTTCCTTCAATAGCTACTTATGAAAAAATGGTTGGAGATTGTGCTGATGCTGTAGTTTCTATTACTATTGCTCCAGAAGTTAATGGTGCTAAAGAACTTATAGAATATTTAAGTAAAAAAGGTGTTGTTTGCTCAATAGGTCACACTAAAGCTAATTACGAACAAGCTATGGAAGGAATAAAATGTGGTTGTTCACATGCAACACATCTTTTCAACGCAATGACAGGGTTTGCTCATAGAGAACCTGGAGTAGTTGGAGCTGTTTTCGATTCAGATATAACAACTGAAACTATCTCTGATGGAATTCACATATCATTTCCATCATTAAGAGTTGCTTATAAACAAAAAGGAACAGATAAAGTTCTTCTTGTAACTGATGCTATGATGGCTTGCGGAATGCCTGATGGAAAATATTCTTTAGGTGGACAAGATGTTTTTGTTAAAGAAGGAGCAGCAAGACTTGAAGCTGGTTCTTTAGCAGGTTCAATCTTAACACTAGATAAAGCAGTAAGAAATGTTTATAAAAATTCAGATTATCCATTATATGAAGTAGTTAAAATGGCTACTTATAACGGAGCTAGACACTGTAAAGTTGAAGATAAAAAAGGACAAATAAAAGAAGGATTAGACGCAGATTTAATTTTATTTGATGAAGACATAAATGTAAAAAAAGTAATAATAAACGGAAAAATTATACACGAAGTTTAAAAAAGAGGATGTACTACATCCTCTTTGTTATTTAAATAACATTACTAATCCTAATATTATAGCTAATAATATAATAGCAATTCCTATAACTTTATAATCATTATATTTATTATCTTTTTCTAATTGATAATCATACTTATCTTGATTACCTTCTTCTAATTCATATTCTATTGGCTCTTTATCTTTTTCTTCTGAAGTTTCTTTAACTTTAGAATCATTTTCATTAATCTCAGTTTCTTTTTCTATTAACTCTTCTTCAATGTATTCATTTTTTTCTTCTACTTCTTTTAATTCTCCACCATAAACTTCATCAACTTCTATATTTTTTATTTCTACATCTTTAACCTTTTCTAATTCAACTTTGTCCTTTATATCATCTCGTAATTTTTCCTCTTCAGTATTTATATTTTCTTCTTTAAAATCTAATTCGCAAAATGGACATGAGTCCAAATCATCTTCTATTAAGTTTTTACACCTCTTACATAACATAAGCTTTCCTCCTAGATAATTATATGGAAATCTAATATATTATATTTAAAAGCTATACCTATTGCTACATAAAAAAAACTATAAAAGCTTTTAAATGTGCTTTTATAGTCTTAAAATTAATAATTAAAAAAGAAAATTCCTACTCCAGTTAATCCAACATGACTTCCTAAAACACTTCCTATTTTATTTATCATAAATTCTTTTTCTCCAAACCTTTGTGTTATACCTTTCTTAATATCATCAACAATAGATAAATCTTCAGCATAACTAATCCCTATTAAATTATTATTTTTTATCCCTCTCTCTTCTAAAATATCTAAGATATAATTTATAGTTTTCTTTTTTCCTCTTATAGATTTTACAACATTTACTTCTCCATCTTTAAGATCTAAAACTGGTTTTATATCTAACATAGTTCCAACAAATCCTTTTGTTTTTCCTATTCTTCCACCTTTAACAAGCCAATTTAAATCACCTAAAGTAAGGATATGTTCTATATGAGTTATTTTTTCATTTAATCTCTCTAATATTTCAAAAAATCCTAAATTTTCTTTGTTCATTTTTATACATTCTAAAACTAAAAGCCCTATAGCCGTAGAACCTGATTTAGTGTCTATTATTTCCATATTAATACTTTTATATTTCTCTTTAAATTCATTTAATATACTTTTTCCTAAATCATGAGTTCCTGAAAGCTTACTTGAAAATGCAAGATAAATAAAATCTTCTCCATTTTCACACATCTCCTCAAAAACTTCATAAAAACTTACTGGTGATACTTGAGAAGTTTTAGGAACAACTCCCTTTCTCATATATTCATATACTTCTTCTAATTCTATAGTAACTCTATCATAATATTCTTTATCTTCAATTAGAACTTTAAGTGGTAAAACTTTAATATCATATTGTTCTATAATTTCTATTGGTAAATCGCATGTACTATCTACTATTATCCTCATAATAATTCCCCTTTTTCTAATCTCCTTTTTCCATTATATAACATTTAATTATATTTATATATCTAAATTTTTATAATTTCTGTAATAATTAAATAAATTTATCTTTACTTAATTATTATATTCATTGTAAATTTATTTAATTATTTAAGGATTATATTCCCAAGTTCTTATTTGAAGCAAATATACATTTTATTTATAAAAAAGACTCTTTCATTTTAGAAAAAGTCTTTTTTACAAAAATAAAAGGAGTTGAATAAATCAACTCCTTTTATAATTATTTCATTAATGCTTTTATTTCTTCTACTTTTGATAATTCTTCCCATGGAAGTTTAACATCAGTTCTACCAAAGTGTCCGTAAGCAGCAGTTTGTTTGTAGATTGGTCTTCTTAAGTCTAAGTCTCTTATTATAGCACCTGGTCTTAAGTCAAATACTTTTTCTACTATTGAAACGATTTGTTCATCTGATATTTTACCAGTTTTGAATGTTTCAACTCCGATTGAAACTGGTTTAGCAACACCTATAGCATAAGCTAATTGTATTTCTAATTTATCTGCAACACCAGCAGCAACTAAGTTTTTAGCAACCCATCTTGCAGCGTAAGCAGCTGATCTATCAACTTTAGTTGAGTCTTTTCCTGAGAAAGCTCCACCACCGTGTCTTCCCATTCCACCGTAAGTATCAACTATGATTTTTCTTCCTGTTAATCCACTATCTCCTTGTGGTCCACCAACAACAAATCTTCCAGTTGGGTTTATGAAGTATTTAGTTTCTGCATCTAATAATTCTGATGGAATTACAGCATTTATTACATGTTCTCTTATGTCAGTTTGAATTTGTTCTAAAGTTACTTTGTCACTGTGTTGAGTTGAAATAACTATAGTATCAATTCTTACAGGTTTTTCATCTTCATATTCAACAGTAACTTGAGTTTTACCATCTGGTCTTAAGTATGAAAGAGTTCCATTTTTTCTTACTTCAGTAAGTCTTCTTGAAAGTCTGTGAGCCATAGCGATTGGAGTTGGCATATATTCTTCAGTTTCGTTTGTAGCGAATCCGAACATCATTCCTTGGTCTCCAGCACCTACTGCTTCAACTTCATCTTTTTGACCTTCTTTTGATTCAAGAGCTTCATCAACTCCCATAGCGATATCAGCACTTTGTTCATCTATTGTAGTCATAACTGCACAAGTATCACAGTCAAATCCATATTTAGCTCTATCATATCCAATTTCTCTTATTGTTTCTCTTACAACCTTTGGAATATCAACGTAACAGTTAGTTGTTATTTCTCCCATTACCATTACCATTCCAGTAGTTACAGCTGTTTCGCAAGCAACTCTTGCGTTAGGATCTTTTGCTAAAATTGAATCTAATACTGAATCTGAAATTTGGTCACAGATTTTATCTGGATGCCCTTCAGTAACTGATTCTGATGTGAATAATCTTCTCATATCATTATTCTCCTTTCAAATCTATAAAAATTTTTTTATAATAAAAAAACTCTTCGATAAGAAGAGAACTAGTTGCCTATTCTTCTCATCTTGTAGATAAAATCTACAGGAATTAGCACCACACATATTAATTAAAATTAATTACTGTAGGTTGCTGGGTTTCACAGGGCCATTTCCCTCCACCTCTCTTGATAAGAGTTTAGTTATTTAATTTGCTTTATTTTCTTTGAAAATTGTAACACACTAAAATATAATAAGTCAACACATTATATATTTAATAAAATTTTATTTGAAAATATGAATTTTTTCTTAAGCAAGATAAACATAGAATATATCTTAGTAGTCAGTTTTTAACATTTATTTCATTTATATATTTTTAATGTTTTTAATATTTTCTCTTTAATATACAGTTTGTAATTTCTTAAATTTATTCACTATATCTATTATTATTACTATAATAATATTATTACATTTATTTAAAAATTCTAATAAAAAAAACGCTAAGATATTTCTTAGCGTTTGGTGGTGGGAGAAGGATTCGAACCTTCGAAGCAAGTTGCAACAGATTTACAGTCTGCCCCCTTTGGCCACTCGGGAACCCCACCTTATTTGGAGCTGGCAATAGGAATCGAACCTACAACCTGCTGATTACAAGTCAGCTGCTCTACCGTTGAGCCATGCCAGCGCACGTTTTCATTTTATTTTTAATGGTGGTCACAACAGGGATCGAACCTGTGACCCCCTGCTTGTAAGGCAGGTGCTCTCCCAGCTGAGCTATGCGACCTTAATTAAATGGTGGTGGGAGAAGGATTCGAACCTTCGAAGCAAGTTGCAACAGATTTACAGTCTGCCCCCTTTGGCCACTCGGGAACCCCACCAAAATTTATTTAATTTACGGAAGACCAACGTCCAACCGACAATAGTTAGTATATATTCATAAAGGATTATTTTCAACCTTTAAATTAGGCTATTTAACAAAATTATCATTATTTTTCTATGTTTTTCTCCAATTACTTAACTTTTATACTTATATGTGATTTATTTCCCTTATTTATATTTGCCAATGATTTCAAAAAATAACTTGCTATCCTCTAATAACAATCTTTCGCTTATTAAAGCTTTAACACTGTTTAAATCTCCACTTAATATTCCTTCTTCTATTTTCATCAAATCTATTGTAGATAATCCACTCAATAATTTATCTACATTTTTTTTATCTTCAATAGACATATTTTCATTTATCTTTTTTACAATCAATTTGTTATTTTCTTTTTCTTCTAATTTCTTAGCTCTTTCCTCTTCTGCTTTTTTGGACTCCTCTTCAATCTTTTTAGCTTTTTCTTTTTTTAAATCTTTTTCTATTTTATCTTGTTCTTTTTTAGAGTCATCTAATTCTTTTCCTACATTTGTATTATCTTTCATATTATTATCAGTTTCAATAACATTTGAAGTGTTTATTGCTTGATTATTTTTTTCAGTTGGTTGCCACCAAACTAAAAAATACATAGTTAAACTCGTCATTATAAAAATCATAAAAACTAATATCTTCTTCATTATTATATCACCTCTTATTTGAATTAATGTCCACTTTAAAGAATTTTATTCAAACATAAGCTTTTTCGTATATATACAAACTCTAGTGAATATATTATCTAGGGGGTGAAATCTTTGAAAAAAATAATTCCTTTTAATTATCCAACTGCTACTAATTTAATTGGTGAATATTTAAAAGAACATATAAAAGAAAATCTCGTTATAGTATGTATTGGAACTGACAAATTTATAGGTGATGCTTTAGGTCCTATAGTTGGAAGTATTCTTAAATTCAACAATTTCCCTTATCCAGTATATGGAACTTTACATGAACCAATACATGCCCTAAATTTAAATAAATTTCTTTCCTCAATAAATGAAAAACATCAAAGCTCTTACATAATAGCAATTGATGCATGCTTGGGTACTAATGTTGGTGATATATGTATTAGAGATCATCCAATTTATCCGGGAAAAGGTGTTGGCAAAATTTTAAAAGAAGTAGGAGATATATCTATAGTAGGTATAGTTTCTAAAGGTGATTCTAATAATTTTTTAACTTCTAATTCTATTAGACTTTCATTTATATATGATTTAGCTTGTATAATTGCTAAAGGAATTCTAAACGCATACAATTATAATCTTTCCGATATTTTAATAAAAGAATTATACTCAGATGATATATAATAATTAACATTTATATTGGTGTTATATAGTAATTAAATTTTATACTATTTAATTACTATACGCCTTATAAAAATTACTAAATGTCTAGTATAATGAATGATATTTTTCAAATAATATTATTAATAATTTAACCTAAATAATATTTCATAACCTATTTATATTTATTAATTTTAAATCAATATAAATACCTTTAATAAATTTAATCTATAAACTATGTCCTAAATAGTATTTTTATATTAAAAGATATTATAAATTTTATTTCTTCTTAATTTTTAATAAAAAAATAAGTGCTAAAAAGCACTTATTAATCAATTAATATAACTTCTCCATTATTTACTGAAGTATCTAATTTATCTATGTATCCTAAAACCATTCCGGTTCCTTCAGCAACAGCCTCAACGGAGTTTTCTGCTATTTTAACTTCTAATCCAGTTTCTTTTTGAATTAGTTTATCTAAACCATGTATTAAAGAACCACCACCAGTCATTAAAATTCCTTGCTCTATTATATCAGCAACTATTTCTGGTGGAGTTTTTTCTAATACTCCTTTGACTCCTTCAATTATAAGGTTTATTGGCTCTTTTAAAGATTCTCTTATTTCAGCCGAAGTTACAGATAAGTTATCTGGAAGTCCTGTTAACATATTTCTTCCTCTAACAACTGCTTTTGAATCATTATCATCTTCATATACTGATCCAATAGAAATCTTTAACTCTTCAGCAGTTTTCTCACCAATCATCAATTTATATTTATTTCTTATATATCTAATGATTGCCTCATCAAATTTATCTCCAGCAGACTTTATTGATGTTCTTATAACAATCCCTCCTAAGGAAATAACAGCTATATCGCATGTACCACCACCAATATCAACTATCATGCAACCATTTGGTTTTGTTATATCTAATCCAGCACCTATTGCCGCTGCTAAAGGTTCTTCTATAAGATGTACTTCTTTTGCACCTGAATTTCTTGCAGCATCTATAACAGCTCTCTTTTCTACTTCTGTTGCCATAGATGGTATACAAATCATAACTTTAGGTGTTGTAATTTTTTTATTGCCACAAACTTTATTTATAAGTTCTTGTAACATTTTTTCTGTAACATCATAATCAGATATAACTCCATCTTTTAATGGTCTAACTGCAACTATATTCCCTGGAGTTCTTCCTATCATTTTTCTAGCTTCTTCTCCAACTGCCAATACTTTACCAGTATTTTTGTTCATAGCAACTACAGAGGGCTCTTTTAATACTATTCCTTTGCCCTTCATATATACTAGAACAGTAGCAGTTCCTAAATCTATTCCTAGATCATTACCTCTATTCCATTTCCAAAACCACATCACTATTCCACCCTTTTCTTTTTTTTGAAAAAATTCTATTTTTTTCTACTTATACTTTAAATTATATATGGAATAGCTTATTCTTTCAACATTATTCAGCAGTTTTATACTTCATTTTAGTAGCTTTTCCACCTCTTATATGTCGTTCTGATTTATTAATTTCTAAAACAGTATGAGTTTGTTCAGCTATTGCAGGGTTTATCTTTGGTAGTCTTTCTGTCATATCCTTATGGATTGTACTTTTACTAACCCCAAAAACTTTTGCAGTTTTTCTTATTGTTGCTTTTGAATCAATTATATATTGTGCAACTTCTAATACCCTTTCTTCAATATAGTCTTTCATTTTGTACCTCCTTAGAGAATTCATCATTGTTATTAGTATTTTTATTAATCAGCCATTTTATTCAAATGACTGATTAATTTGATAACTTACTTTTTAAATGAAAAGTATTTTCCTGGATCAATTTCTTTATATTCTTTATCTTTAAGTTCATACATTCTTATGTGTAAAAATTCACATTTTAATGAAGCACCTAAACTTTGAGCTGTTTTACCAACTTTTCCTATAACTTGACCTTTTGTTACGTTATCACCTTTTTTTACTTTTAAGTTTGTATCTAAGTTACAGTATTCTGTTTTAACTCCATTTGTATGCTTAATTACTACAGTAGTCCCAAACATTACGTCATTATTTTTAACTTCATCAACTACTCCAGCTTCACCAGCTTTTACTTCTGTACCAATTTTTGCAGCAACAGAAATACCACCATACATTTCACTTCTCATTTTGTCTCCTGAGATTATCGCATCATCATAACCTTTGACAATCTTACCTTCAACAGGATTTATAAAAGAAAGTTTTGGTGTACTTACTGGTTTAGTAGAATCTGCTTTTTCCTTTTCAACTCTTTCTGAGTTCTCCATAGCTTGTGAGTTTGCTATATCATTTGGAACATCTAAGCTAACTTCTTTTTCTACTGGTTCTTTAGCCTCATTTCCTTTATCTGCATTTACACCTTTTAAAGCCACTATTCCTGAAATAAGAATTACACATATACCAGTAAATATAGCTATGTATAAGCCTTCTTTTTTACTGATTGAGCTATTTCTAAAGAATCCTTTTATTTTATTAGTTATTTCTTTGATTTTTTGTTTCATTAAATCAACACCTCCTAATTTAAATTGTGTCCTTTTTTTACATTTTTAATCATTTAATCTATTTTTTACATAAATTAAGCAAATAAAAAGGTGATATTTGAGTATTCTCCCAAATATCACCTTTTTATACACTATTTATATTTAATTTTTTTAATTTCTACTCCACTATAATAATGCTTTAGTATTTCATCATATTTTTTTCCTTCTTTAGCCATTACATTAGCTCCCCATTGGCTCATTCCAACTCCATGCCCACTTCCTTTTGTTTTTATTTTTACTTTATCTTTAAAAAATTCTAGTTCACAATTTGCTGAACTTAAATCATATAATTTTCTGAATTCAGTCCCTTTTATAATCGCTTGTCCTATTTGTATTTTTTCTATAGATCCACCTTCTGTTCTTCCTAACACTTTTACATTAGATTGTACATTTGATGAACTAATATTAGCTCCATAAGTTTTATTAGCTAAACTTGCAAATTGTAAATTTGTAATTTCTTTTTCTCCTGTAAACTTAGGAGAAATCTCTTCTCCTTTACTTTCTATAGATTTTAAATAAGGAACAGCTGAAACAAAAACATCCTCAGAATTTTCTGTTTTTCCAGAGCTAGTTGAGAAAAATTGTGGATACTTTATTATTTCGCCATTATAAGCTAATACTTTTCCTTCTGTTTCTTTAACTGCTTTTTCTATTTTTTTATAATTACTATCTGCTACTTTTTTGTCCCATTGAGACTTCCTCTCTTTTTTATTCATGTAAACTTGGCAATGTATTGTATCACATATATCTCCATTTTTAGCTATATCACACTTTTCTTCTCTTTTAGTAAAATAATAGGTTCTCGCTGCTACAGCTTGTGCTTTTAAAGCTTCCTCTTCAAAACTTATTGGCATCTCTCCTGAAACTACTCCTATTATATAATCCTCTAAATCTATTTTTTCTGTTTTTCCTGTATTGCTTCTATATACTTCTAGTTTTTTATTACCTTCTACTGTTATATAAGGATTAGTCTTTTGTGAAATAGTAGTTCCTTCTTCATTTAAATTATCTATGTCTATACTTTTTCCTAGCAGTAATTTAGGTAATATTATTAAACAAACTACTATAACTAAAGTTGTTACTCCTATAGTCATTAAATTTTCTCTAAGGTCTTTACTATTCATAAAACCACCTCCAAACTTCATACATCTATATATATGTCCTTTTTAATTATTTATTCTTACCTTTGATAATTTTATGTAAAGCAAAAAAAACTAGTACAGCTTATAAACAGCTGTACTAGGCTTTATATAGTAACTCTTTCTATATTAACTCCAAGCTTTCTAAATTTTTCTTCTATATTTTTATATCCTCTATCAATGTGATGTATTTCTCCAACTCTAGTTTCTCCTTCTGCCACTAATCCTGCTAATATAAGAGCTGCACCTGCTCTTAAATCAGTTGAATTAACATCACATCCTGTTAATTTAGTGCATCCTTCTATAACAGCAGTTCTTCCATCAATCTTTATGTTTGCACCCATTCTTAATAGCTCTGGTACATGCATAAATCTATTTTCAAATACTGTTTCTGTTATTAAACTTGTTCCTTTTATAGTTGATAATAATGCCATCATTTGTGGTTGCATATCTGTTGGAAATCCTGGATGTGGTAGGGTTTTTATATCCGCTGTAGATTTGTCATATCGACCATCTACTATTATTCCATTTTCTTCTTCTGTAACTACAACTCCACATTCTTTTAATTTTTCTATTATAGGCATTAGATGTTCTTCATTTACATCATTAATTTTTATCATACTATTTGTAATGGCTGCTGCAACCATGAAAGTTCCAGCTTCTATCCTATCATAAATAGGTTGATGAGTAATTCCATGTAAATTTTGAACTCCTTTTATTATAATTTTTCTTGCTCCACCACCATAAATATCAGCTCCCATTTTATTTAAGAAATTAATTAAATCCCAAATTTCTGGTTCATCTGCTGCATTTTCTATTATTGTAGTTCCTTTTGCTAAAACTGATGCCATAATTATATTTTCTGTAGCTCCCACTGATGGAAAGTCTAAATAAATTCTATTTCCTATAAGTTTTTTAGCAGTTGCTTCTATATAACCATGACCTTGTTTTATATTTGCTCCTAGAGCCTTAAATCCTTTTAAATGAAGCTCTATTGGTCTACTCCCTATGTTACATCCACCTGGAAGAGATATTTTACATCTTCCAAATCTAGCAAGCATAGGTCCCATTATAAGAAATGAAGCTCTCATCTTTCTAACTAATTCATTAGTTTCTTCTAACGGATTTATATTATAAGAATTTATAACTAGATCATTTGTTATTTCTGAATATTCAACTTCACTGTTTAATTCTCTTAATAAGCTAGTTATAACTTGAACATCTTCAAGCATTTTTACATTTTTCAAAACTATCTTTTCAGGACACAATATGCATCCAGCTATAATTGGTAAAACTGAATTTTTAGCTGAACTTATATCTACTTCACCTTTTAATTCCTTTGTTTCTTTTACAATTATTTTTTCCATATTTTCCTCCATAATAAATTTTTAGTATGTTGTAAATATTACTGGAGTTCCAATTATAAGTTGTAGCCCTGTATCATAATTGACTAACCCAAAATTCACATTTTCTTTACCTAACTTTATATTTCCTGTATACCCATTTTCAATTTTTAAAATTTTTGCATTTTTAGATTCTATTTTTTTTAGTATATCATCAATATTTCCGTTAAAGCTTCCTTTATAAAACTCAAAATATTCATATTTACTTGAATGTTTATCTATTATTTTATTAAGTTCTTCTTTTATATCTTCTGTTAGAATACTTTTATCTTTATTTATAACTGTAGAACATACATAAACCATTGAACCCTCTTGCCAAACTCTAATTTCTATATGAATCTTTCCATATAAATATAAGTTGTTATTTTGTTCATCAATATTATAATTACTACCTAAAATTTCTTTAATTTTTTCTTTTTCTTCTTCTACAGTTAAATTAGAAATATATTCTAGTCTAACCCCATTTTCTATAAATTCTGTTCCATTCATTGTTTCTTTCTTAACTATATAATATGAATCTTCTTTATAACCACCTAAGCCTATAATACTAAGGACAACTAAAAGAAGAATTATAACTTTTTTAAACATTATATTCCCCTACCTTTCCTCTTAATTATTGTCCTTTTTGTATTTTTTATACATTTTTTACATTGTTTTTATATTTTAATATATCCTTATTTTTATTATTTTGTTACTATTTAAATCTACTTCACAAAATTCTATATTTTATTTTTTACATAAAAAAAGATGCATTGTAAAAATACAATGCATCTTAAAATTTATATATTTTAATTATTATCTTTCAACTATTACAGCAGTTCCTAGTCCACCACCAATACATAAAGTAGCTAGACCTCTCTTAGAATCTCTTTTTTCCATTTCATGTAATAATGTTACTAATATTCTAGCTCCTGATGCTCCAACTGGGTGTCCTAAAGCTATAGCTCCACCATTTACGTTAACTTTGCTCATATCGAATTTTAAATCTCTAGCAACAGCTATACTTTGAGCTGCGAATGCTTCATTAGCTTCGATTAAGTCTAAGTCTTTAACTTCTAAGTTAGCTTTTTCTAAAGCAACTTTAGTTGCATGGAATGGTCCGTATCCCATTATTGCTGGATCTAATCCTTTTGAACCATATGAAGTAATTTTAGCCATTACTTTTATTCCTAATTCTTCAGCTTTTTCAGCGCTCATGATTACGAAAGCAGCAGCTCCATCATTGATTCCTGAAGCATTACCAGCAGTAACTGTACCATCTTTTTTGAATGCAGGTCTTAATTTTCCTAATCCTTCTAAAGTTGAACCGAATCTTGGGAATTCATCAGTATCAAATACTTTTGGTTCACCTTTTCTTTGTGGAATTACAACTGGTACTATTTCATCTTTAAATCTTCCTGATTTTATAGCAGCTTCTGCTTTGTTTTGAGAATTTACTGCGAAGTTATCTTGATCTTCTCTAGTTATTCCCCATCTTTCAGCAATGTTTTCAGCTGTTATACCCATATGGTAATTGTTAAATGCATCCCATAATGCATCATTTATCATAGAGTCAACCATTTTTCCGTCTCCCATTCTTTGACCCCATCTTGAACTTTTTAATACATATGGAGCTTGAGACATGCTTTCCATACCACCAGCTACGATTATATCAGAATCTCCAGCTTTGATCATTTGAGCTGCTAAACTAACTGCTCTTAATCCTGAACCACAAACTTTGTTTATTGTCATTGCAGAAGTTTCAACTGGTAAACCAGCTTTTAGAGTTGCTTGTCTAGCTGTGTTTTGTCCTAATCCAGCTTGGATTACATTTCCCATTATTACTTCTTCTACTAATTCAGGTTTTATTCCAGCTTTTTCAACTGCAGCTTTTATAACAGTTGCTCCTAAATCAACAGCTGGAACATCTTTTAATGAACCTCCAAATGAACCTAATGCTGTTCTTACAGCACTAACTATTACTACGTCTCTCATCTTAATAACCTCCAATTTATATATAATAAAATATTTTTGCTTTTAAACCTTTGTTAAACTCTTAACATACTTTTATTATAACCATTCTTGGAAGATTAATCAATAGTTTTTTGTTAAAACTTAGACAAACTATTTAATATATTCGTTAACTTTTTTATCACTTAATCCAAAATATACCTCTATTGCATCACAAATTCTTTTTGAAGCTAATCCATCACCATAAGGATTTACAGCTTTACTCATGATTTCATAAGCTTTTTCATCTCTTATTAATAAATTTGCTTCACTTGTTATTTTAGTAACATCTGTTCCAACTAATTTAACAGTTCCATGTGATACAGCTTCTGGTCTTTCTGTAACATCTCTTAAAACTAAAACTGGTTTTCCTAAGTGTGGAGCTTCTTCTTGTAATCCACCTGAATCTGTCATTACCATAAAGCATTTGTTCATTAAATTGTGAGTTTCTTTAGTATCTAATGGATCTAAAAGATGAACTCTTTCTTTTCCACCTAATCTTTCATAAACAACTTCTTTAACTATTGGGTTTAAATGTACAAGATAAACTAATTCAACATCTTCATTTTCTTCTACAATTTTGTTTAAAGCTTCACAAATATTTTCTATTCCAGCACCCCAGTTTTCTCTTCTATGTGCAGTTATCATTATTACTTTTTTGTTTTCAAAGTCTATTTTATTTAATTCTTCTGTTTCAAATATAAAATCTTGCTCTACTGTATGCTCCATAGCATCAATAACAGTATTTCCTGTTATAAATATATCTTCCTCTTTAATACCTTCTCTTAAAAGGTTATTTTTTGAACCTTGAGTTGGTGCAAAATGTATATCTGCTAAAGCTCCTGTAAGCTTTCTATTCATTTCTTCTGGGAATGGAAAATATTTGTCAAAAGTTCTAAGTCCAGCTTCTACATGCCCAACTTTTATTTGTTGATAAAAAGCTGCAAGTCCTCCTGCAAAAGTAGTTGTAGTATCCCCATGAACTAATATCATATCAGGTTTTTCTTCTGCAAAAACTTCTTCTAATCCCTCTAAAACTCTATTTGTTATGCCAGTTAAAGTTTGTTTGCTTTTCATAATGTTTAAATCATAATCTGGCGTTATATCAAATTGTTCTAGAACTTGATCTAACATTTCTCTATGTTGAGCAGTAACGCAGACTTTAGATTGAATTCTTTCTCTTTTTTCTAGTTCTTTAACTAAAGGTGCCATTTTTATTGCTTCTGGTCTAGTTCCAAATATAGTTATTATTTTTTTCAATTTAGTTTCCTCCTGGTTATCTATAGTTAATTTATTTTTTATTTAAACTTAATATAAATTATTTCGCTTTTTCCTCTATTTTATTATAATGTACTTATAACCTAAAAACAATTAAAGCAATAATATTTAAGGAGTGATTTTATGAAAAGATCTGACTTCATATCTTGGGATGAATATTTTATGGGGCTCGCTCTTTTATCTGCAAAAAGAAGTAAAGATCCAAGTACTCAAGTTGGTGCATGTATAGTTAGTCAAACTAACAGAGTTTTATCAGTTGGATATAATGGATTTGCTTTTGGGTGTTCAGATGATGAGTTCTCTTGGGAAAGAGAAGGAGAATTTTTAGAAACTAAATATCCATACGTAGTTCACGCTGAATTAAATGCTATTTTAAATAATAGAGGTGTTTCTTTAGAAGGAGCAAAATTATATGTTGCATTATTTCCATGCAATGAGTGTGCAAAAGCCATAATTCAAAGTGGAATAAAGCAAGTTATATATTTAAGTGATAAGTATGCTGATACAGATATAGTTAAAGCTTCTAAAAAAATGTTTACTGCTGCTGGAGTTAGATTAACTCAATTAAAACCATCAATTGAAAAAATAGAACTTTCTTTTAATGTAGATGATATTTAATTTAAATAGACCTCATATATTTAACTATATGAGGTCATAATTATATATTATTGATATTTAACTCAAATTTTAAGTAACATAATATTTTAATAAAATTTATACTATCTATTTTTTTAATATAAATGACAAGCTACAAATTGTTTGTTCCCTACTTCTTTTAATCTTGGAATTTCTTTAAGACATTTATCCATACAATAAGAGCATCTATTTGCAAATTTACATCCTTTATAATCTTCCATTGGATTACCTACTTCACCTTCTATTTTAACTTTATTTCTTTTCTCTCCTCTCATTGAAGGAATTGCTGATAAAAGCAATTTAGAATATGGATGAAGTGGATTTTTATATAATTCATCACTTGGTGATAATTCTATAAGATTTCCTAAATACATAACTCCAACTCTATCTGAAATATGTCTAACCATTGATAAATCATGAGCAATAAAAAGATATGTTAATCCTAATTTATTTTGTAAATCTATTAATAAATTCACAACCTGAGCTTGTATAGATACATCTAACGCTGAAATAGGTTCATCACAAACTATAAATTGTGGTTCAACTGCTAATGCTCTTGCTATTCCAATCCTTTGTCTTTGTCCCCCAGAAAATTCATGTGGAAATCTTGAAGCATGACTTTTATTTAAACCTACTAAATTCAGTAATTCATAAACTCTTTCTTCTCTCTCTTTTTCTTTGTAAAGTTTATGTATATCTATTCCTTCTGCAATTATATCCCCAACAGTCATTCTAGTATTTAATGATGCATAAGGATCTTGAAATATCATTTGTGCTATTCTCGCTTTTTCTTTTCTATCTTTTAAACTTTTATTTTTTAATGGCTTTCCATTTAAATATATTTCTCCATCTGTTTTTTCATATAATCCTATAACAGTTCTTCCACAAGTAGTCTTTCCACACCCAGATTCCCCAACTAATCCTAATGTTTCTCCTTTTTCTATATAAAAGCTTACATCATCTACAGCTTTTAAAACTTTATTTTTTCCTACATTAAAATGTTTCTTTAAATTTTTAACCTCTAATATTTTTTCTGCCATTCTTATCCCCCCTTATTCCACACTTTCAGCATACTCATGTGTTAACCAACAACATGTAAAATGTGTAGTTGATAAATCTGTTCTTTCAGGCATTTTTTCCTTGCATATTTCCATAGCATATTCGCATCTTGCACAAAACGGACATCCTATTGGCGGTTCTAATAAATCAGGTGGAGTTCCTCCAAGTGAATATAGTTCACTTTTTATATCACTATCTAAAGTTGGCATTGATTTTAGTAAAGCCCATGTGTAAGGATGTTTTGATTTTTTAAAAACTTCCTCTACTGTTCCACCTTCTATTATTTTTCCTGCATACATTACATTTATTCTATCTGCAAATTCTCTAACTACTCCTAAATCATGAGTAATTAAAATAATTGATGTTTCCATTTCCTCTTTTAATTCATGAATAAGTTCCATAATTTGAGCTTGTATAGTTACATCTAAAGCTGTTGTTGGCTCATCAGCTATTATAATTTTTGGATTACAAGCAATTGCCATAGCTATAATAACTCTTTGTCTCATTCCTCCTGATAACTCAAAAGGATATTGATTTATTCTTTGCTCAGGATTAGTTATATGAACTGCTTTAAATAATCTTATTGCTTCTTCTTTTGCTTCTTTACTATTCATATTTCTATGAATTTTTAAAACTTCTGAAATTTGTTTTCCCAATTTCATTGTTGGATTAAGAGAAGTCATAGGATCTTGAAATATCATGCTTATCTCTTTTCCTCTAAGGCCTCTTAATTCTTTATTAGAATATTTTAATATATTTTTCCCTTAAAAAAGTATTTTTGAATTTTTATCTATAGATGCAATTTTTTCTGGTAAAAGGCTCATTAAAGATTTAGCTGTTACACTTTTTCCTGAACCTGATTCACCTACAATTGCTAACATTTCTCCTTTATCTAATTCAAAATTTACTCCTCTTACAGCTTTAACTACTCCTGCATAAGTATTAAAATTTATATTTAAGTTTTTAACATCTAATAATTTTTCCATAAGAACACCTACTTTCTTAATCTTGGATCTAATGCATCTCTCAACCCATCACCAAATAAATTGAAAGTTAGCATTGTTAATGCTATAAACATAGCTGGGAATATTAATTGACTTGGATAAAATAACATTACTTGTTGCCCTGCTGATGCCATTGCTCCCCAACTAGTTTCTGGTGGCTGAATTCCTAAACCTATAAAGCTTAAAAATGCTTCTGCAAATATATAACTAGGTATATCAAAAGTTATATATACAATAATTATTCCTATTGTATTTGGTAGCATATGCTTTAGTATTATTCTAAAAGAACTTCCACCTAAAGCTTTAGAAGCCATTACATATTCTGAATTTTTAAGCTTCATTACTTCTCCACGAACCATTCTTGCAATACCAGTCCATCCAGTAAGAACTAAAGCAATTATTAATGGAATTATTCCAGTTCCTAACCTTACTGAAATTAATATAACTATTATTAAGTAAGGAATACTATTTAAAATTTCTACAATTCTCATCATTATAGAATCTAATTTTCCACCAAAATATCCACTTATTCCACCATATAATATTCCAAATGTACACTCTATTAAAGTTCCAACAAAAGCTATTAAAAGTGATACTCTTCCACCAATCCAAATTCTATCAAATAAATCTCTTCCTAAACTATCTGTTCCAAATAGATGTTTTAAAGAAGGCCCTAAATTCATTTCATCTAAATTTTGTATTTTATAATTGTCTCCTGCAATCATAGGTTGTACTATACACATTAAAACTAAAATTAAAAGTACAATTAAAGAAGCCATAGCTACTTTATTCTTTTTTAATCTTCTAAAAGCATCTTGAAAATAAGTTAAATTAGGTCTATTTATTTCTTCACTACTATTTTTATCTATTCCAATTCTTTTAAACTTTTCTCTAGTTATTTCTGCCATAATACCCCTCCTTATGATTTTCCAAGTTTTATACGAGGATCTATTAAGCTATATAAAATATCAACTATTAATATAGATAATATAAATAACGCTGAAAAGAATATTGTTAATCCCATTATTACGTTATAATCCTTTGTATAAATTGCATCTATTAAAGCATTACCTATTCCAGGTACAGCAAATATTCTTTCAATTACTACTGTTCCAGTAATTATTGTTGCTATTTGTGGCCCAAGTATAGTTACTATTGGTAATATTGAATTTCTTAAAATATGTTTTAAAGAAATATCTCTAAAAGATAATCCTTTAGCTTTTGCAGTTAAAATATAATCTTGTCCAATAACATCTAAAACTGAAGCTCTCATATATCTTGCATAAGTTGCAATTCCACCAAAGCTAAGAGCAATAGTTGGAAGTATTGCAAATTTAAATCTTTCTAAAAACGGGGTTGAGCTATCATACCAACCTGCAATTGGAATTCCAGCTGTTCCTCCAAAAAATGATTGAATTAATGTAGCTAATACAAAACTTGGTATCGAAACTCCTAAAATTGCAATTATCATAACACCAAAATCAATTGGTGTATCTCTTTTAAATCCTGCAATTATTCCTAGAAATACTCCTACAACTAATCCAACTGCTACAGCTCCAAGACCAATTCTAACTGAAGCTGGAAAATTATCTTTAATTTTATCGTTAACTGTTACACCTGGAGTTACAAAAGATTCTCCTAAATCTCCTTTTAAAAGATTTTTTAAATATAAAATATATCTTTCAGTAATAGGTTTATCTAATCCATATTTTTGTTCCATAGCTTTTGCTACATCTTTTGGTAATTTTTTAGCTTGAGAACTAACTGGATTTCCTGGCATACTATTCATTAAAAAGAAAGTTGCAGTAATGACTACAAACAAAGTTATAATCATTAAAGCTATTCTTCTACCAAAGTATCTAAACATTATTATTCACTCCCCTAAAATTTATTTATATCCAATTGATAAGTCTCCTTTAAGAAATTGAAGTCCATCTTAATTGATAAGTTCCCCCAAACCTAGGTAATTCTAATCCTTTTACATATTTCTTTTGGAATGAATATATTTCTTTAAAATAATTTGGCGCTACTGCTGGATTATCTACCACTTCAATTCTTTCAACTTCTTTATATATCTTTAATTTTTCATTATCATCTGTCATTGTTTTTATTTTTGATAAAAGTTCATTTACTCTTTCATCATTATATTTACCATAGTTACTTCCATTTTCAGGAGTAAATAAATCTAAGAATGTCATAGGGTCATTATAATCTGCTCCCCATCCTGAGCTTGACATATCAAATTCCCCCTTATCAACTTTACTTAAAAAGTCTGAAAAATCTGCTGAAGTAACTAATTTAACATTTACCCCTATAACTTGTTTCCAAGTATTTTGCATATATTCTCCTTGCATTTTACTAACTGCATCACTATTTTGTAGTAAATAGTTTATTTCATACTTACTTGGATCTGGATCAAGTCCAAGTTCTTTTAATCCCTTTATAAATAAATTTTTAGGATCTTCATTCATTACCTCTTTTAAAGGTTCACTAACCTCACTTCTATAATTTATATTTCCAACTTGAATCCCCTCTGGAACTAATCCATAAGCTGGTATATTTCTTCTCATTACTTTTTCAGTTAATCCTTCTCTATTAATTGCAATTGATAAGGCTAATCTTATATTCTTATTTTTAAGTAATTTATTACTAGAATCTAAATTATATAGTGTATAGAATACTGAAGAACCTACCTCATTTATTTCATTCCACTTTCCTTCTTTAACACCATCTTTAAGTGGTTTTAAATATTCTCCAGCACCTGCAATTACATCTAATTGATTACTAACAAACATTTTATAAGCTGTATTTGATTCTTTTATTTCAGTAAATTTAACTTTATCAAGTTTTACTTCTTTTGCATTCCAATAATTTGGATTTCTTACTAATTCAATTTTTCCACCTTTTTGCCACTCTGAAACCATAAATGGTCCACTATATACTTGTGTATTTAAATTAGAACCATACTTACTTCCATATCTATTGACTACATCTTCTCTTTGAGGTGCTAAAGCTGGAAATGCTACTATTTGTGTAAAATATGATATTGGTTCTGATAATTTAACTATTATAGTACTATCATCAGGTGTTTCTATTCCAACTTCTGATGCTGGAACTTCATTTTTAAAATATTTTTCTCCATTAACAACCCCAAATAAGAAGAATGAATATGGTGCTCCTGATTTTGAATTTAATAATCTCATCCATGCATATTTATAATCTTTTGAAGTTAATGCTTTTCCATCACTCCATTTTAAATTTTTCCTTAACTTAAATGTATAAGTTTTTTTATCACCACTTACTGTATAACTCTCTGCTGCTCCAGGTATTATTTTATTATCTTTAAAAATCAATAAATTTTCCTGTGTATTTTGTATTATATTAAAAGAAACCTCATCACTACCTTTAACAGAATCTAAAGTTTTTACTGCTCCTGTAACTAATCTTAGAGTTTTCTTATCTTTCGTCTCTTTTTTGCTGCTGTCCCCACAAGCTGCTAATGCAAATGAAACTACTGATACTAAAAAAGCTAGCATTATTATTTTTTTCTTCATATAGAAAGCCCCCTTCCGAACTGCTTAAGAAAGATATTATCAAAATTTACACTAATTTGTTATTTATAATTTGAAAATAATATATTAATTTTGAATTTTTATTAAATTTGACTTTCTATAATTATTCTTATTTTAATATTATTTATTTCACATTATTAATTTAATACACTTGTATTTCATACAAACACAACTGTGTTTAGAATATAGCTTTTGGAACTAACCTTATAAAACATTAAAAATAAAATAATTAAACTTTTATACCTATATTAATTTTTAATTTATATTTTAAATTTAGATATTTAATAAAAAACTAATTTAATAATTAATATAAGTATTATATTTATCTAATAAAAAAATCTAAGAGTTAAAATAAACTCTTAGATTTCTATCTACTTTTCTTTACTTCTCTAATTAAAGTACTTTTACTTATTTTAGTTAATTGACTTACCTCATTATAGCTTAAATCTCCACCATTTACTGCTAATAAACTCAATGCATGATCTAGCTGCTTTTTTGTATACTTTTTTGGCCTTCCATCTTTAAAGTCTTTATTTTTCTTAGCTATAATTTTTCCTATTGTAGCATTTTCAATTAAAGCATCTTTTTTAAATTGAACCATACATCTAAACGTATCTATTATTTTTTTATTTTCTATTTTATTATCAATAATTCCTAAATCTAATACTTTTACACTTCCACCTTTTTTAAGTATTTCCTCAACTATATTTCCACAATCTATTATCTCTCTAGAAAAATTTATCAAACTCTCAACTACAATAGTATCTCCTTCTTCTATTAATGATAATAAATTTCTTAAATTTGGCCTTTTATTTGAGTATGTACTAGAAGAATCATAAAGTATTTTATCGCATTTTTCTTTTTCTAAAATATTTATTTTTTCTAATAATTGCCCTTTTTCTTCATTAATTCTGATATATCCATATAACATAGAATTGCCCCCTAAACTATATTTTGATACCAACTTATGAACCGAAATTTTATGTAAATTTTTTACACTAAAAAATTTTTTAATATAAAGTTGTTACGAAATTAATAATTATATTTAAACATAGTTTTAATATATTTCTTTCTATTATACGCCACATATTTTATGAATTTTATTCATTTTTTGTATCTAAATAATTAAATTTATGTAAATAAAAGCTGTAAGAATCTAAAATATTTAGAATCTTACAGCTTTTAAAATTATTTTAATTAATTATTTAGTTCCAAATAATCTATCTCCAGCATCTCCTAGTCCAGGTACTATATATCCATGCTCATTTAATTTTTCATCAATTTGAGCTACAAATATATCTACATCTGGGTGTGCTTCTTTAACCATTTTTATTCCTTCTGGTGAAGCTATTAAACACATAAGTTTTAAGTATTTAGCTCCTCTATTTTTAAGCATTGTTAATGCATCAGCAGCTGAACCTCCAGTTGCAAGCATTGGATCAACAACAATAACCTCTCTTTCAGCTATATCTTGTGGTAATTTACAGAAATACTCTACTGGTTGTAAAGTTTCTTCATCTCTATATAATCCTACATGCCCTACTTTAGCTGCTGGTATAAGATTTAAGATACCATCAACCATTCCAAGACCTGCTCTTAAAATTGGAACTACAGCAAGCTTCTTACCAGCAAGCATTTTACATGTAGCAGTACATATTGGTGTTTCAATTTGTACATTTTCTGTTGGTAAATCTCTAGTAACTTCATAAGCCATTAACATTGCTACTTCTGAAACTAATTGTCTGAAATCTTTTGACCCAGTTTCTTTATTTCTTATAAATGCTAATTTGTGTAGAATTAGCGGATGATTAATTTCTGTTACTTTACTCATAATTTAATTCCTCCAAAAAACTATTTATTGTATTTTTCTTCTATTTTTGAAATTTTATCAAGTCTTTTTTGGTGTCTTCCACCTTCAAATTCTGAATTGATAAAAGTATCAACTATATCTAATGCTAATCCAGGTCCAACCACTCTTTGTCCCATAGCAAGAATATTAGCATTATTATGTTGTCTTGTTGCATGAGCACTAAATGTATCTGAACATAAAGCTGCTCTTACTCCTGGTACTTTATTAGCTGAAATACTTATTCCAATTCCTGTACCACATACTAATATTCCTATTTCAAATTCTTTATTAGCTACTGCTTCTGCTACTGGAAGTGCATAGTCTGGATAATCACATGAATCATTTGTCATAGGACCAAAATCCTTAATTTCATGCCCTTTTTCTTTTAAATGCTTAATTATTTCATTTTTTAACTCAAATCCACCATGATCTGAACCTAATGCAATTTTCATAACTTTACCTCCAAATTTACTTTAATCTATAAAAAAAGAAAGTAGTAGAACATAAATAAAATTTATGCTCTTCCTTCTTCCTTTATTTTATCTAAAACAATAGGCATTAATCCCTTTAGTTTTCTATATATTTTTTCATAAACACTAATTGAGCTACCATAAGGGTCTAAAATTTCGCCACTTACGCCAGCATATTCGCATATTGAAAATATTTTTTCTTTATATTTTGGAAAATTCTCTTTTATAAATTCTCTTGAATAATTAGTCATAGTTAAAACTAAATCAGAATCTCTTAATTTATCTTCATTAATAGAAATAGCTTCCCTACCTCTTATATCAATGTTTAAATCATTTAAAATTTCCATAGCAGCATTTTCCGTAACAACACTACCTTTAATTATTGATATTCCTGCTGATTTTGCAATTATTAAATTTTCAGATTCTATTTTATTAAATATTGCTTCTGCCATAACACTTCTACAAGTATTTACAGTGCAAACAAAGAGAATATTCATAAAAACCTCCAAAATTAAACTGTTATAATATCATATCCTGCTGCTTTATTAAGCCTATTCATAATAGCAATACCAAGTCCTTTTTCTTCAAATCCCTCTGCTAATATAATATCAACTCCAAGTTCATTGAATTGTCTAAGAGCTTCAAAAAGATTGCTTGCAACCTCGTCTAATCTCTTATAACTTCCTATTACTATCTTTTCTCCTAATTTATAGCTGTCTTTTGATTCTTCTGTTGCCAAAATTCCAACTTTTCCTCCAGCATCTATATAATTGTGTACCATTTCGTTTATTTTTTCAATAGTTTTTTCTCGATTTCCAAGAATTATTTTTAATTTAGCGTTTGGTGCATAGTGTCTATACTTCATTCCTGGAGCTTTAGGCTTAAAGTTACTATCATTTCTTAATAAACCTTTATCTATCTCTATATCTTCTCTAATAGTTCTAAGCATTTCTAAAGTAATTCCACCTGGTCTTAAAACTAATGGTGGCTCAACTGTACAATCAACTATTGTTGACTCTAAACCAACATCACATTTTTCCCCACCTATAATGTAATCAACTTTTCCTTTTAAATCTTCCACACATACATCTATAGTTGTTGGACTTGGTCTTCCACTTATATTAGCAGATGGTGCTGCTATAGGAACTCCTGATTCTTTTATAAGTTCTAATGCAACTTTATTATTTGGCATTCTTATTCCTATTGTATTTAAATTTGCACTTGTTTGCATTGGTACAATATCTCTTTTTTCTAATATTAAAGTAAGTGGACCTGGCCAAAATTTTTCCATTAATTTTTTAGCTACTTCCGGAACATTTTTAACATATTCATCAATATCTTTTGATGCTACATGTATTATTAAAGGATTATCTTGAGGTCTTCCCTTAGCTTCAAATATTTTTTTTACACAATCTGCTTTTAGTGCATTTGCACCTAGTCCATATACTGTTTCTGTAGGAAATGCTACTATTCCATCTTTTTTTATACATTCTGCTGCTTCTTTTATAAACTTACTATCTTCTTTTCCATCTAAAACATAGACTCTTGTTTCCATGTTAATGCCCTTCCTTCTTAATCTATAGTATATCCTCTTGATATTTTTATATTTTGTATAGCCTCATCTGTGTAACTTGATCTAGCACAATATGTAAATAAATCTCCTAACATTGTATATTTTTTTAATCCGCCTTTTTTTAATATAAGATAATAAAAAACCTTATCGGGATTCACATTCTTAATCTTTTTATATTCATCTCTCATTTTAGGATATTTTCTTAAAAGCCCCTCTACTACTGGTTTAAATCTAGAATTTCTAAATTTTATTGTACTTATTACTATAACCTTCATATCTTCTTCTATACCTTGTGTATGAATTAAAGCTACTTGATCACATAAAATAAGATTCTTCTTATTAAATAAACCAGTTTTAAATGTTAGTTTATTATTTAAATATTTATATTCTAATTTGAAGCTATCTATCCTTTTTAGAATTACTAATATTATTAATAATTCCATAATTATTGCATAACCTATGAAAAAGCCATCTATAATACTTGTTGCCCATAATGACCCAGGTATTATTATAGCTAAAATACACATGTAAATATAAAACCTTATATTTTTCTTCTTCTCTACTCTTAATGCTTTATTTATATCCATACAAGAGCCCTCTCCCTTAAGTACTTCTAATAGATAAATCTAAAGGTGAATAAAAACAATAATTAAACATTAATTTTTTGTTTTATTATTGTTCATTCACCTTATAAAAAATTTTCAATTATTTAAAAATTAATTAGCAGTATTACCCATTAATTTCATTTTTTCTGCTTGGTCAGCAGTAATAAGTGCATTTATTACTTCTTCGATATCTCCATTTAAGAAAGTATCTAATTTATATAATGTTAAACCAATTCTGTGGTCTGTTATTCTTCCTTGTGGATAGTTGTAAGTTCTTATTCTTTCACTTCTATCTCCAGTACCAACTTGTGATTTTCTATCTTCAGCAATTCCTGCTCTTCTTTCTTCTTCAGCTAATTCATATAATCTAGCTCTTAAAACTTTCATAGCTTTTTCTTTGTTTTTAAGCTGTGATTTTTCATCTTGACATGAAATAACTATTCCTGTTGGAAGGTGAGTAAGTCTAACTGCTGAGTCAGTTGTATTTACACATTGTCCTCCATTACCTGATGCTCTAAATACATCAAATTTAATATCTTTTTCATTGATTTCAACTTCTACATCATCAACCTCTGGTAATACGGCAACTGTAGCTGTTGAAGTATGAATTCTACCACTTGATTCTGTATCAGGAACTCTTTGTACTCTATGTACTCCACTTTCATATTTAAGTTTTGAATAAGCTCCTTGACCTTTTATCATGAATACAACTTCTTTAAATCCACCAATTCCAGTTTCATTCGCATCCATTAGCTCAACTGCCCATCTGTTACTTTCTGCATATCTTGTATACATTCTGAAAAGATTAGCTGCGAATAAAGCTGCTTCATCTCCACCAGCACCTGCTCTTATTTCGACAAATACGTTTTTATCATCATTAGGATCTTTTGGTAATAAAAGAATTTGAATTTCATGCTCTAATTTGTCTCTTTTTTCAGTTAAATCATTGATTTCTTCATGAAGCATTTCTCTCATTTCTTTATCTGATTCTTCTTCTAACATCATTTTATTAGCTTCTAAATCTTCTAAAGTAGTTTTGTAATCTCTATAAACACCAACTAGTATTTCTAGTTCAGCATGTTCTTTACATAACTTTCTCCATTCAGCTTGATTTGCCATTATAGATGGATCACTGATTTTTACTGAAAGTTCGTCATATTTATTTTCTGTAAATGCTAATTTATCTAATAACATATTATCTCACTCCGTACTAAATTTTTTCATATTCTATAATTATATCATAGTCTTTCTCTCATTTTCAACAATATACCTTCCAATAACCACTCTATCAAGCTCTGCTAAATCTTTAATAACCTCTATATCTTTATAACCTGCCTTTTCCATTAATTCTTTAACATCATCACCTTGGTCAAATCCAATTTCAAAAGCTAATACTCCATTTTCTTCTAAAGCTTCTAAACTATGTTCAACTATATTTCTATAAAATACTAGTCCATCAGCTCCACCATTTAAAGCAGTATGAGGTTCATATTCTTTTACATCATTCATTAATTCTTTTATATCTTCTTCCTTTATATAAGGAGGATTAGATACTATTATTTTATATTTCTTAGAATTTTTTATTATTTCATCTAATAAATTACTCTTAATAAAATTAACTCTGTCTTCTAAACCATGTTTTATTATATTTTCCTTTGTAACCTCTTCTGGTATAGGAAAATAATCTATTGAATCAACAGTTATATTCTTCCTAAAATGAGCTAATGCTATTCCAATTGCTCCACTTCCACAACATAAGTCACATACTTTTATTTCATCATCTTCTTTTATCTCTTTTAAAACTCTCTCTACTAATACTTCTGTATCTCCTCTTGGAATTAAAACTCCTTCTCTTACATTTAAGTCTAATCCCATAAACTCGCAAGTTCCTAAAATATATTTTATTGGTTTATTTTTCATTCTTTCCTCAATTAATGAAAAATACTCTTTTTCATCTTCTAAGCTAACTTCTTCATTTCCATTAGTTAACATATATAGTCTATCTTTATTTATAACTTTTCCTAAAAGAAGTGTAGCATCTAATCTTGGTGTTTCAATTTTATTTTCTTCTAATTTTTTAGTTCCTAAGTTTATTAAATCCAGAATCATTTTTTTATCCTCCGGTATTCCTTCTGCTGTTTTTAATGCGACTATAGCAACCTCTAATTGGCTATCATCTGGTTCTCTAGTTGTTAAATTTTGAAGTTTTAATCCTGGTGCAGATATAATCTTTGCTAATTTGCTATTGTTTTTTCCTAGCCATCTTATTATTTCGTAACTTATTCCTGATACCAATGGAATAAGTAATATTCTTAAAATTAGCCTCTCGAAAAATCCACCCCATCCTGTAAAAGTAAAAAGAAGTATGCTGACAAGCATAACTAAAAATAAGAAATTAGTTCCGCATCTTGGATGAAATCTTGAATATTTTCTTACATTTTCAACAGTTAACTTTTCTCCTGCTTCATAACAAAATATTGTCTTATGTTCAGCTCCATGATATTGAAATAATCTGTATATATCCTCTAATTTACTTATTCCATACATATATAATATAAGTATACTAATTCTAATAATAGCTTCTATTATATTTAATCCTATATCTCCTAATCCGAAATATTTAAATAAAGATGCTATTGCTGTTGGAATAGCTAAAAATATAATTGCTGATAATAAAAGTGATAATCCTATTGTGAAGTATATTATTGCATCATTTGCTTTTTCCCCTAACTTTCTTCTAAGAAAATCTTCAAATTTAGACTCTTCACAATCTTCAAAAAAACTAGAAGAATAATTTAAAGCTTTTATTCCTTGTCTAAGAGAATCAACAAGTACAAATACCCCCCTTATAAACGGTATATTTAAATATTTATGTTTTTTAGTAACAGGAATAGTTCTTTGCATATCAATTTCAATTTTACCTTTTTCGGTTCTAACAGCTGTTGCGATTCCTTTAGAGCCTCGCATCATAACTCCTTCTATAACCGCTTGCCCACCAACATCACTTCTCTTCATTCAATACCCTCCAAAAATTTATTTATTTTCTTTAAATCTAAAAAAGCATTCCCCACATAAAGATTCATATTGAACATCATCTGTATTATCAATAGCTACTTGCTCTCCTTCAAAAACAAACTTTCCATTTACTTTTCTTGCATTAACTATTGCTTTATTTCCACATTTACATATAGTTTTCATTTCTTCTATACTATGTGCTATTAATAATAGTCTCTCACTACCTTCAAAACCATTCATTTTAAAATCAGTTCTAAGTCCATAGCAAATTATAGGAATTCCATTTTTAACTGCTATTTTAAATAATTCATCTATTTGATAGCTTTTTAAGAATTGTACTTCATCTACTAAAATACAGTTAAGTTTCCCTTTTTGTTCTACATCTTTTTCTATAATTTCTACTATATTATCTTTCTCTTCAATTAAATAATCAACTTCTCTTATTACTCCTAATCTTGAAACTAAATTATTTCCACCTTTTTTATCAGTAAAAGGCTTTAGTAAGACTACTCTCATTCCTCTTTCTTCGTAATTATGTGCAACTTGCATTAAGTGTGTTGATTTTCCTGAGTTCATAGCCCCATATCTAAAGTATAATTTGCTCAATTTTTTATCTCTCCCTCTTCTTTAAACTTTTATAATTGATTATATCATTTATATAAATTTATAAAAAGATATTTTTCCAAATAGCACTTGTTGACTGCCCTATATACATATGTTATACTCTAGTAGTTATTTGAAAAATAAAATTTTTTATAAAGAGGTGAAATAAATGAAACAAGGCATACATCCAGAATACCATCACGATGCTGTGGTTAAGTGTGCATGTGGAAACACTTTTACAACTGGTTCTGTTAAAGAAGAGTTAAAAGTTGAAATATGTTCTAAATGCCACCCATTCTTCACTGGTAAGCAAAAAATTGTTGACGTTGGTGGAAGAGTTGATAAATTCAACAAAAGATTCAACCTTAACAAATAGAAATTTAGGGGAAAGACATCGTCTTTCCCATTTTTCTTATAAAAAATTGTATTTTATTTAGTAAAAATAAATGTTAGACTATATTTATCAATTTTAAATAAAGAGAGTGAATTTAATGAAAAAGGTTTTAATTTTATCAGCTTCAACTGGACAAGGTCATAACCAAGCTGCTGATTCCCTAAATGTTGCCTTTAAAAAGAGAGGATTTGAAACATCTAGACGTGACTTCTTAGAAGGAAGTAGTAAACTTCTACTAGCATTATTTGTTGGGTCTTATGAAGTTTCTGCTATGAATTTCCCTGAAATGTATGGATTATTTTATAAATTAACTAATAATCCTACAATTAATACATTATCAACTATTCCATTTTATCTTGTTAGAAAAAGAGTTTTTAATATGATAAAAGAGGAAAATCCTGATTTAATTGTCACAACACATCCTCTTAGTATTTGTTTAATTTCAGGACTAAAAAGAATGGGAGTTAAAGTTCCATTTATATCAATAGTAACTGATTTTAAGGCACATTATACATATGTTAGCAAATCTACTGACCTTTATATAACTGGAAGCAAATTTACTAAGAATTGGCTCATAAAAAAAGGAATAAATGAAGATAAAATATACCCTCTTGGTATTCCTATAAAGGAAGATTTCTTTTTAAGAGATCCTAATATAGATGACATTAAACAAGATGGTTATTTCAATGTCCTATTAATGAGTGGCAGTATGGGATTAAGAAATATTTCTTTTGTATTAGAAGAACTTTTAAAAAATCCTAATAAACTTAGGATAACTGTAATATGTGGGAATAATAAAGAACTTAAGAATAACTTAGATCATCATCTAAGTGAAAATTATAAAGATAAAAAACTTCATATATTAGGCTTTTCAAATGATATAGTTTCATTTATGGAGTATTCTGATGTTTTAATTTCAAAACCAGGTGGACTTACTGTTACTGAATCAGTAGCAAAAAATTTACCATTAATAATTCCATTCTCTATTCCTGGACAAGAAAGCGAAAATACAGAATTTTTAACTTCTAACGGCTTAGCTCTTAGTGTAGATAAAATTTCAGATATAAATACTCTTATTAATGATTTAATAGAAAATCCTAGTAAGCTTTCTGAAATAAAATTTAGAATAAAAGCTCTATCAGATACTTATTCTATTGAAAAAATAATAGATTTATCTGAAAAGCTAATAAAGTGATACAGAATTTAACCTCTGTATCACTTTATTTTTTATAATTTTGTCATCTTTTCAAATACTCTTATAAAATCATCATTATTTTTTGTTTTTGATAAAATCTTTATAAGATTTTCAGTTACATTATCTCCATTTCCATCAGAATACATTGTTTTTCTAATGTTGTATGCAACTTCTTTTTCTTCTTCTGATAATAATAAATCCTCTTTTCTTGTTCCAGATTTATAAATATCTATAGCTGGGAATATTCTTCTTTCTTGAAGTCTTCTATCTAAATGAACTTCCATATTTCCTGTTCCCTTAAATTCTTCAAAAATCATATCATCCATTCTTGACCCTGTATCAACTAAAGCTGTTGCAAGAATAGTTAAACTTCCGCCTTCTTCAATATTTCTAGCTGCTCCAAAGAATTTTTTTGGCATAATTAAAGCTCCTGGATCTAATCCACCTGAAAGAGTTCTACCTGTTGGAGTTATTGTTAAGTTATATGCTCTTGAAAGTCTTGTTAAACTATCTAATAATATAACTACATCCTGTCCTTGTTCAACCATTCTTTTCCCTCTTTCAAGAACCATTTGTGAAACTTTAGCATGATTTTGAGGTTCTTCATCAAATGTTGAATATATAACTTCTCCATTTATTGAACGTTGCATATCAGTAACTTCCTCTGGTCTTTCATCAATTAAAAGAACTATTATCTTTATATCAGGACAATTAATAGATATATTTCTAGCAATTGTTTTTAAAAGTGTTGTTTTACCTGCTTTTGGAGGTGCTACAATAAGCCCTCTTTGTCCCTTTCCTATTGGACAAATAATATCCATAAGTCTTGTTGATAATTCATTATTATCTTTTCCCTCAAGTCTTATTCTTTCTTTTGGATATATAGGTGTTAATTTTTCGAATCTAGTTCTTCTTATAGCTTTTTCTGGAGATTCATCATTTACTGTATCAACATAAATTAATGCCTTAAATTTTTCTCCTTCTTTTGCTTCTCTAGCTTTACCTTGAAGTTTATCTCCAGTAGAAAGATTAAATCTTCTTATTTGTGCTGGTGAAACATATATATCTGCACTACTACTTAAATAGTTTTCTCCTCTTAAGAATCCAAAACTATTACTCTCTTGTATCTCTAATATTCCTGAAACAGTTTGAACATTTGATGAGAAACCTGTTTCTGTACTTCTATTATTATTTGAATAATTATTATTAGAATAATTTGAATTTTGATTTTCTAATTGTTTATTTTCTCTTGTTTTTGGTGATATTTTTTCTTGTAATATAACACCATCTTTATTTATTTTATTTTCTACAGTATTTGTTTTATTTTCTTTATATTTTAATATTTCATTTACTAAATCATCTTTTTTAAACTTTGATATATTTTTTATTTCTAGCTCTTTAGCTACTTCTCTTAACTTAACTAAAGTCATGCTTGAATATAATTCTTTTGACAAAGCTACACCTCCATATTTATATGTAATTTTATAATCAATTGGGATTTTTAACTAAGAATATTAGAATTACAAGACTTTTATTATATTATCCTTTATGATTTAAAATTTTGCAAGATTAAATATTTAAATAAAAAAAGAATACTCTATTTTAAAGAGTATCCTTTTTTATTATTATTTATTCTTATTTTCCATAGCTGCTTTAATAAATCCTGCAAATAATGGATGTGGTCTATTTGGTCTTGATTTTAATTCTGGATGGAATTGAGCTGCAACAAACCATGGATGATCTTTTATTTCTATTATTTCAACAAGTCTTGAATCTGGGCTTGTTCCTGCTATTGTCATTCCAGCTTCTTCTATTCTTGTTCTGAATTCATTATTAAACTCATATCTATGTCTATGTCTTTCGTATATAACTTCATCTTTGTATAATTCATATGATTTAGTATTTTCATCTAATCTACAAGGATATAATCCAAGTCTCATAGTTCCACCTAAATCTTCTATATCTTTTTGGTCTGACATTAAATCTATTACTGGATATTTAGTTTCTGGATTTAATTCTGAACTGTGAGCTCCTTCTAATCCTAAAACATTTCTTGCAAACTCTATAACAGCACATTGCATTCCTAAACAGATTCCTAAGAATGGTACTTTATTTTCTCTTGCCCATCTTATAGCTTCAATTTTACCTTCTACTCCTCTATCACCAAATCCACCTGGAACTAATATACCATCTACTCCTTTTAGCGCTTCATTAGTATCCATATTTTCTAATTCTTCTGAATTAATCCATTTTATATTTACTTTAGAGTTATTATCTAATCCACCGTGACTTAATGCTTCAACTACTGAAATATAAGCATCATGTAATTCAACATATTTTCCGACTAAAGCTATGTTAACTTCTTCTTTTAAATTCTTTATTTTTTGAACCATATTTATCCACTCAGTATTATCTATATCTCTGCATCCTAAGTGTAATTTTTCGCATACAAGATTATCTAATCCTTCATCATGTAATAATAATGGTACTTCATATAAATGTTCCGCATCTAAGTTTTGAATAACTGATTTTCCATCTATGTTACAGAATAAACCTATTTTATTTTTTATATCTTCTGATAATTCTTTTTCTGATCTACAAACTATTATATCTGGTTGGATACCTATACTTCTTAATTCTTTAACTGAATGTTGAGTTGGTTTAGTTTTTAGTTCTCCTGCTTTTCCTAAGAAAGGAACTAAAGTTACGTGTATGAAACAAACATTTTCTCCTCCAACTTCGCTTCTTACTTGTCTTATTGCTTCTAAGAATGGTTGTGATTCAATATCTCCAACAGTTCCCCCGATTTCTGTAATAACTACATCTACATCTCTTTCTTTTGACACTCTATAAACTTTTTCTTTTATAGCATTTGTTATGTGAGGTATAACTTGAACTGTTCCTCCAAGATATTCTCCTCTTCTTTCTTTTGAGATTACTGACCAATAAATTCTTCCTGTAGTAATATTACTATTTTGACTTAAGTTTTCATCTATAAATCTTTCATAATGTCCTAGGTCTAAGTCTGTTTCTGCTCCATCATCTGTTACGAATACTTCCCCATGTTGATATGGACTCATAGTTCCTGGGTCTACATTTAAATATGGGTCAAATTTTTGTATTGAAACTTTAACTCCTCTATTTTTTAATAATCTTCCTAATGAAGCTGCAGTTATCCCTTTTCCTAATGCAGATACTACTCCACCTGTTACGAATACATATTTTGTTTGTTTCATTTTATATCCTCCCTTAATTTTTATCTTTTTTGTTGACATTCACGTTTTAACTCTGTATAATAGATATTACCCCATAAAAATAAATTGTGGGGTTATTTGCGCTTGTGCAAATCTTAACAACATAGATATTATACTATCACAATCAAAATTCAATTTCTAGTCTTATTTTGTTCATATTATTGGAATTTTTTTACTTAATCATATTATTATCTTACCTATTTCCTTTTATACTAATTAAACACTTATATATCTTTGTTCATTATTATAAAAAAATATTTTATATTTAATTTAAAAATATAACTATTTATATTGTAAAACTAATTATGTTTTTTATAAATATGTTTAAAAATATATAAAAATTATGCCTTAAAAGGAATTCCTTTTAAGGCATTATGTTCTTTTATTTAGTTTGTATGTCTAAACTTATTTGTGTTTTAAAAGGTGCTTGATCTAAAACTTTCATATCATATTCGATAAAAACTTTACCACCATTTTCTGTAACATCAATGTTTAATTTATGTGTATTTATTGTAAGCTCTAACATACCATAAGGAGTATTATATAAAGATACAGTAGATTCACCTTTTCTAAAATCCATTTTAGTACTTGTACTTCCTTCTCTTTCAAGTACTACATAATCTTTATTTACTCTTAAAGTAGTATTAGTACCAGCCATTCCTGATATTTCTGTTTCCTTATATTTGGCAACAAATTCATCTTCAGTAATTATAAATTTTCCTGGTGATAGAACTTCAATAAGTTCATTGTTTTCCATAGTAGCATTACTTAATATTTTTATAACTGCGTCTTTTTCCATAAAAATACCTCCTACTTCATTTGAACTATATATTTTTCTATCTCTTCATCAGTTGCAGGTTTAATAGATAATGTACCATCAAATTTACATCCAAATTTACCATATGATACTTCTACAGCTTCCTCATCTTTTCCTTTGCTATATCTACCTGCAATTTTAGCTCCTAATTTAATATCTTCTTCACTAGCATCTCCACTAATTATAACCATAGCTCCATTATGGCTTACAGGATACATTACTGTATCTTCTTTAGATAAAAGACTTTTTATAGCATCTCCTTCTTCTTTTGTTCTTGTTACTATAATAGTCTTACCAGCTTCACTTACAAAGTGTCTACCATATCTTAAAAGCTCAATTTCTTTTGGTGTTGCATCACCTTGTCTTTGAAGTGTTTCTTTTAATCTTAATGAGAAGTTTGGTTCTGTTAATCTACATCCACCTGCTGGTGATGGATAATCTTTTATTCCCCATTCTTCTGCAAGAGCCATTTGTGGTTTTCTACTTCTTCCTGAAATTTTAAGTAATTTTGATCTATCTACTAAACCACTTTTCTCCATTTCAGTTTCTTCTAAGTTTTGTGCACATAAAGGTCTTAAGATTTTGTCTGCAAATCCAGATTCAGCTTTTACTTTTCCTAATGCTTGTTTATTTTGTGACATTGGTCTTTGATTTAAAACTTCACCAGTTATTATAAAGTCTGCATCAAATTTTTTTAATAATTCTCCTGAATATCTCATCATCATTGCGTGACAATCTATGCATGGATTCATATTTTTTCCCCAACCATGCTTTGGATTTTTAACCATTTGGAAGTGTTCATTTGAAAAATCAACTACTTCTAATGGAATATCTATTTGCTTTGTCATTCTTCTCGCATTCTCTTCATTAAAGAAATAAGATCTAAAGCAAACTCCTATAACTTCAATACCTTGATCTTTTATTAATTTTGCTGCTAGTATACTGTCTAATCCACCAGATACCATTGCTAATGCTCTAGTCATAAATTTTCCTCCTAATTTATATATATAAATAAAAATCCCTAACTTCTTTTTTATTTAAGCTACAAATTAAAGTTTATGATTATTAAGACTTTTTATCAAGTATTTTTTGAATTTTAAAACAATTCTTTTATTACTTCAAAAATTTTAACTTTAACTTTTACATCTTCTTCCTCTTCATATGCTACATTCCCATCTATCATGCTATCCATAGTCTTTTCCGTTTCTTCATAAGATAACTCACCTTTAGTTACATCAGTAAAACATAATGGTGGAAACATAACACACCACCAATTTTCACCTTTATAATCACCTATTAATATTCTAAAAGCTTCATATTCTCCTTGAGGAAGAATTATATTCCCATAAATTTTCTCTGGAAAATTTTCTTTTTTAAGTTCAATTGAAACTTTATAATCATAACCTTCTTCTTTTATTATTTTTTCTGCGATAGCTTGTACTTTGTCCTTATTTTCTTTTAACAAATCTCTAGTCATTTCTAAGCTTTCAGATTTCTTTAAAATTGGTTCCATATATTTTATAACATTATCTTTTACTTTCAATTTTAAAGCTTGATCTTCATCACTATTACTATTAGCTAATACATGAAATCTTATTAGCTTGTCCTTAACATCTTCATAAGAATAAGTTACTCCTCTATCTGATTCTACCTTTTTTATATTTCCTGCACACCCTGTAAGTGCAAATAAATTTATAATTAATACTATTCCTAATAATTTTCTCATAAATAAAACCCCCTTAATAGTAATGATTATTACCAATCAAGAGAGTTTTATACAAAAGTTATATATTTTTAAATTGTTCTAGTTAAAAATACATCTTTATATCTTTTTTTCATATTGTCATAACAATATTGAGCTTTTAACATATCATCAAAAAACGCAAAAACTGTTGGGCCACTTCCACTCATCATTGCACCTAAAGCCCCCATTTTAATCATCGAATCTTTTATTTGAATAATTTCTTTATGTTTTCTTAGAGTTACATTTTCAAGTAAATTTTTCATGTTTTTAGATACAAATTTCAAATCATCTTTATCCATTGCATCTATGATATCTTCTGTGTTTGGATGAAATATTACTCTATCTAAATCAAACTCTTCATATACTGCTTTTGTTGAAACACCAAAAGCTGGCTTTACTAAAACTACTATTTTATTTTTAAACCCCTTTAGTTCAGTAACCTCTTCTCCGATTCCTTCACAAAGAGCTGTTCCCCCTTTTATACAATAAGGTACATCTGCTCCCAATTTTAAACCAAGTTCCATTAATTTTTCTTCACTGGCATTTATATTAAATAATTTATTCATTATCTTTAATACAGCTGCACCATCAGTACTTCCACCTGCAAGTCCTGCACATACTGGAATATTCTTTTTAATTTTTATGTTAACACCTGAGTTAATATTATAATTTTCCATAAAAAGCTTTGCGGCTTTATAAGCTAAATTTCTCTCATCATTCGGAACATAAGGCTTATTACAATTTATATTTATTCCACTTTTACATTTATCAATTATGATTTCATCATATAAGTCAATAGCTTGCATTATCATTTTTAATAAATGATATCCATTTTCTTTTTTTCCCACTATATCAAGTGAAATATTAATTTTGGCATGTGCCTTTATCTTCATACGATTCCCCTTCTCTTAATAAATATTAATCATAATTTTAACATAGGAAAAACTATGTGTCTATTTAATGATTAAAAATAAGCAAGATAGTGTTTTTGTTTACTTAATATAAAAATTTATATTTTTATAAAAAAATAAGAACTAAAGTAAATTAGTTTATATCTATTACTTTAGTTCTTATCATAAATTTATACTATTTTTAAAATACAATAAATAATTTTCTCCTTAAAATATTAAATAAATAATTTAATTATTTTAAATTTCATTTTTGTTCTAATTTATTTATAAATTACTTTATTTAATTAATTATTGAAAAACAATCAAATTTTAACTTCTTATTGCAAATTATTTTTAACATTATTTTCAACTAAATTATCATTTTTACATTTTTCAATTACACTTAAGACTTTTTCTCTATCCTCATAGAAAACTATTATTAAATCTCCCTCTTCACTTATTTCTAAAGCTCTCTTCATAGCGTCTCTTTCATCAATAAAAAGTTCCTTTTGGCTATTTTTAATATTTCTAAATATTAAACTTGCCATTTCTCCTGGAGCTCTTCCTCTTCTATCATAATCTTCTTTTACTATTATCATATCTAAGAAGTCACTACATAATCTACCTATTTCAGCAGCCATTTCATCACTTCTATCTCCAGCTATTCCAACTACTCCAATAACTCTATTTTTTTCTAATTTATCTATTGCAGCGAATACTCCTTTATAGCCTTCTCCATTATGTCCATAATCAAGAATCACAGTTCTACCAGAGACATCATATATATTAAATCTTCCAGCATTACATTTGCTGTCTAACGCAAAAGTTTTAAAGCCTCTTGAAATCATACAATAATCTATTCCCATTCCAACTAAAGCAGCACATGCAGCTAAGGAATTTTCAATATTAAAATCTATTTTTCCATCTAAAGTTATTGGAACATCTGATACTTTTATAACATCATATTTTCTATTGTTATTTACAACACTTATATAATCATTATCTATAAATACCCCTATTCCACCAGTTAATATCTTCTCTTTTAATAGTTCATTTTCTTTATTTTTTGTAAAATAAATCGTATTACCTTTAACTCTATCTAATATTTTTACACTCCAAGGGTCATCAATATTAATTACGGAATAACCATCTTCTTTTACTTCTTCTAATACAAGGGATTTTACAAAAGCTAAATCTTCCATTGTATAAATCTCATCTAAACCTAAGTGATCTTCTGTTATATTAGTTAAAACTCCAACATCAGCTAAATCATATGCTAATCCTTTTCTTATCATTCCGCCTCTAGCAGTCTCTAAAACAGCTACATCAACATCATTATTCATAAGAATGCTTTTAGCACTTTCATAACCTGTATCATCACCTAAATCAATACATTTATCATCTATAAATATACCTTCAGTTGAAGTCATACCAACAACATTTCCCATCATTTTCAAAACATGTGATATCATTCTAGTTGTTGTAGTTTTTCCGTTAGTTCCTGTTATAGCTACTAAAGGAATATTTTTAGGATTTCCTTTATATAAATAATTTACTATCTCCTGTCCAACATCTTTTACTTCTCCATAAGATGGATGATGATGCATTCTTATTCCAGGTGCAGCATTTACTTCTACTATTATTCCTCTTCCTTTTAAAGGTAAGCTTATATCATCTGTACAAACATCTATTCCACAGATATCTAATCCTATAGCTTTAGCAGCTCTTACTAATAGTTCTTTATTTTCATCACATATTTTATCTGTAACATCCTCTGCAGTTCCTCCAGTTGATATATTAGCATTTCTTCTAAGAATTATCTCTTTTCCATTTTCTAAAATATCTTCTTTTGAATATCCTGCTTCTTTTATTTTGCTTAAAACTTCATTATCTATTTTTATTTTTGTTAATGGTTTTTCATGATCTTCTCCTCTTAAAGGATCTTCATTAACTTTTTCTATTAGTTGTAATATTGTATCTTTTCCATTTCCAACTATTCTTGGTGGTCTTCTTAAAGATACTGCTACTACTTTGTTATTTACTATACATACTCGATAATCATTTCCTACAATATATTTTTCAATTATTATTTCATCAGAAATTTTAGAAACTTCCTTATAAGCTTTTAAAAGTTCTTTTTCATTTTTTATATTTAGAATAACTCCATTTCCTTTATTCCCATATTGCGGTTTTATTACTAATGGATATCCTATAACTTCGCCTTCTTTTAGTAATTCAATAACATTTCTAACTTTACTTATCTTACCTACTGGTATGTTTTGTATATCTAATATTTGTTTAGTAAGAAATTTATCACAAGCAATATCTGAACTTAAGCAACTTGTAAAATTACTTATAGTTGAACATATTATTCTTCTTTGTTTTCCATAACCTATTTGATAATAACCTGAATTATCTATCTCAAATACTGGTAATCCTTTTTTAACAGCTGAATCAATAATAGCTTTAGTACTTGGGCCAACTTCTTCGTTATTTTTTATTTCTTTTATTATTTCAATTCTTTTTTCAACATCAACTTCTTGACCTTTTATTATTCCATTTATAATGTCAATTGCTAAATTTGATATCTCTAAAGCTGTTCTTTCATACCAATATTGAAATATTATATAATAATGCTCACCTTTTACTTCTCTTGCTTTACCATAAGATATTTCTATTCCTAATCTATTTTGTAATCCAATTATTATGTGCTCACAGATATGTGAAAGATATGTTCCTTCTTTTAATCTTATTAAAAATCCACCATCTACATCTATACCACATCTATGTTTTTTAAGCTCAGGTACATATTCAACAATTTTTTCGTTAAATCCTTCAATATCTTTACTTGGAATTTCAGCATATCCTTCTAGGTCTAAATCAAGTCTTATACATTTTTTTCTTGAGTAAATATTTTTCCCTCTATATACTCTTTTGCTTATTATTTTCATTACCTATTTCTTCCTCCTCAAAAGGTATCTTACTCTTAAGATCAAAGCTATTTCCACTTATTAGCACATGTAATTTAACATTAAATATACTTAATACTTTATCCATATCTTGTGCTGATATATTAGTGTAGTTTATTCCATCTCCATCTATTACATATACACTACCATTACCAATAACTTTTATTAAGTTACCTGTAACTACAATAGCAGTATTTTCATCAATTCCTATACCTAATATTCCTGGATGTTCTGCAACAGCTGTAAGAAGCCTTCCTATTCTACCTCGTTGTGCAAAATGTTGATCTATAACTACATTATTTAAAAATCCCAATCCTGGAGACATATTTACTATACTTTTCTTTGGAGATTCTTCATCTTCTCCATCGATTATCATAGTCCCACTCATTACAGATGCTCCTGCTGAAGTTCCTACAAAAATCTTATCTTTACTACTTAAAATTTCATCACTTATTTCTGTCCCACCTAAAATACTAGTAATCCTTAATTGATCTCCACCTGTAAAGAAGATGAGTTTTGATTTTTTTACAAACTCTATATTTTCTTTTAAATTAGCTTCTTCTCTGCTATTAATATTTAATATTTTTATATTTTTTACCCCTAATGATTTAAATACCTTTAGATAGTCTTCTCCAATTAATAAAGGAACTTCTGATGCTACTGTCATTACTACTAATAAATCTTTTTCATTATTAATTTCTTTACAGATTTCCTTAAGAATTGTTTTATTTCCTTTTTTATCTTCAGCCCCACCAATTATTATCAATTTATTATTTGGTATTTTATCCATTATCACTCACCTCGCTTTACGCGTTTATTATTATCTCCTAATTTTTTAATATTTATACAAAAAAGTCCCACTAAAAATTTAGTGAGACTTAAAACCAAAATTTATTAACTTATTCTACCTGGAATTAGAAGTTTTTCACCTGGAATTAATAAATTTTCATCTTCTAATTCATTCATTTCTTTTATTTTTTCAATTGTTGTTTTATATTTTTTAGCTAAATTCCAAAGAGTATCTCCTTTTCCTATAACATAAATAGTTATACTAGCTTTTTTAGGTTGTTGTTCCTCTTCTTCTGATTCTTTTATATCACTTACAATTTCTTTATTAACAGCAAATAAAACTTTTGCATTAATTTGAATATTTGCTTTAACTGCTATAGTATTAGCTTCTATACTTAAATCTAAATCTTCTATACTTGCATTTATAATACCTTGCATATTTTGCTTTGAACCTAATGTTTCTATAGCTGCAGTAAATGGAATATCTCCATCAACTCTAGCTAAATATTTTTCTGCATCTCCTGTTTTATAAACAACACTTAATTTTATATATCCTTCAACAGTTAATCTATCATCTTCAACTGCTTTATCTGTAATTATAATATTTCCTGACCATGCTATGATACTCTCTGGTCTAGCATCCTCTTCTTTTATATAAATATTATCTTTTACAAGAATATCATTGTTATATATACCATGAATCATTCCCATTTCACAATTTTCTTTTTGGATTTCAACTGGGAATTTAGGTGAATAAGCATCTGTTATAACTTCTAAACTTTCTCTTGATAAAACTTTTATTGCACAAGCAACCTTAAATTCAACATTTAATATTCTTACTTCGCCTAAATCATCTTCTTCTACATTTACATCCTTATTCATTAACTCCATTTTTGAGCTTATATTCATATCAGGATTTACATCTGGTGCAGCAATCTCTTTTGAAATATATACATTATCAGTTAAGCGATATATTTCTTTACTTTCATTTCCTAAGTAAAGTATGTTTATTTTACAGTAACATCCACAATATACTTTTTCATCTCCAATTTTTATTTCTTTCTTTTGAAGAGATATATCTGATTTTAATATTTTTGCTATTTGAGGCTTATCCATGCTTACTCTTATTACAGATTTACCAACTATTTCTTCTAAGTCATCAAGCTTAGTTTTATTTACAGTTTCAGTTTTCTTAAGCATTTCTACTTCATCTTCTGATTCTACATCTTTTATAAGTTCTATTTCTTTTTCTTTATATTTTTCCCAGTTAATATTTAATACTCCGTTTATAGCTACTTTTCTTTCATTTATAATTTTTGCTTCAATATGTTCCATTTTGCAATCTATTTCACAAATTACTTTATGTTCTCCATCTTCTAAATCTAATGTATTAGAAAATTTTTGTGAATAATTTACTGAGCATACTATAAGTCCATCTTCTCTAGCAAGGTAAAGTACATTATAATCTACTTTTCCTTCTATGTTTACTTTATCTCCTGCAGTATCTTTTGAAGTAATTATAGGTTTAGCATCTACCATTAATATCTCTTCTACATCTGGGTGAGTATCAGGTATTAAGTATTCTTCATTTAGCATTGCTGTAGTATTGCTCTCATTTAATAACTGTTCAAATTGAATATTTTCTTTTATAACATCTATTCTTGACATTTTACCCCTCCTACATAAGTATCTACTAACATATATATACGAATATTACTAATAAAATTACTATATTAGTAATACAAATTTCGACACAAAAACTTTTCTTTTATTTTTTTTTTATTTATTTTAAATTTTTTTCTCTAAATATGTTGACAAGATTTATTTTTTGTCGTAACATAGTAATTGGTTATTGACCATATAACCTCTCATAAATTCTCAATACCCTTTTATACCATAGTTGAAAGATGGAAACCCACCATCTTTCTTTTTTTTATAATTAATTATAAAAAAAATAAAACTTCGAATAAATCGAAGTTTTATTTTTATCCTGGAAAGTGTAATTGAACTGTTCTAGTTAAAACATCTGAATAACTATAAGTTACAGTTCTTTGTGTTTCATCTTCTAATCTAACAACAAATATACTAGGATAAACACTCTCTATAATTCCATCATTTACTAGAATTTTTTTTCTTCCGCCGTTCGCTTTTAGGGTAACTTTCTCACCAATATGACCTTCAATACTTTTTTTAATTGAAGCGATTGTTCTGATTCCATTCATATATACACCCTCTTTCATATTTTATATTATACCAGTAATTTGAAAATAAGTCAAACAAAATATTTTATTTTATCATTTACTTACCATAATGTCAATAAATTTGTTTAATATATATTATTATTTTCTTATTTTTTTAGAATTTTATACATAAAAAGTATCTTTTTTATAAATAAGGTGATTTTGGATATCCTTTTCTATATTTTCCCCTAGTTTGAAGTCCTCCTATTCCTTTACTTCCTGTTATTGTATTTTCAATTATATCCTTTATAGGAATAACTTCGTCTATATTTGAATAAGCTATTTTTTCACAAACAAACACAGGATCTAAGCAATGTATTAATACTCTACTTGGAGAAGATGCAAAATTGGCTCCTGCATCTAAAATACATTCATAACAACTTTGACATGCGCCTGCAAATATAATTAATTCATCATAGTTGTTATTATACTCTCTAAGAGCTTTTACTGATTCTATATAATATTTTGTATTTCTATAATTATTTAAATTTAAATAATCATTTGTATTTCTCACAACACTATCATGCCCTGTTAATACAACTATATCAGGATTATTTTTTTTTACTAATTCAACTACTCTTTCAGGTTGTTTGCTCTCTGGGACTGCTTCTCCCACAGCTTCTAAAGATAATTGTTTATATACTTTAAGACATGTATCTAAATATTCACTATCTCCATCTATGTGAAGTATTTTTCCTGGTCTCCCAAAAAAAAGTTCATCTTTCTCAGGAGCAGGAGCTTTTTTTGCTTTACTAGATGATTTATCCCCTTTTCTCTCTTTAAGATCTCTATATATCATTATATTTTTTAAAGCTTTATTTACCCTACTATTTAAAATTTTATCTTTTTCCCCACTAAAACTATCTCCAACAGTTTCTAGATCATTCTCTTTAGCATCTGCTACTATTCTTATATTTATACCTTTTAATATATAAACTTTTTTCCCATCTACTTCTTTTATGTCAACAATTTTAAATGTTACATCTTTATTATAAGATTTTCTAACAACAACATCTCCTATACGCATAATATCCTCTTCTTAAAAAATGCTTTATATTAATTTATTCGATAGAAAAAAAATAGTTACAAAAAAACCTTAAGTCTAACTAAAAGTTAGACTTAAGGTTTTAATGTTTAATCTAAATTGTATAAACTTTTGAATTCTTTTAAGAAATTTAAATATTTTTCTTGCTCATCTATAATACCTTGAATTTTTTTAGCAAAAGTATTAGCTCCCCAAGTAACTTCATTATAATAATATCTATTAGCTAGTCTCCAATATCTTTGTGGGAATTGAAGATATGCTAAAAGAACTTTATATTCTGAATCTTCTAATGGACTAACTTCATTATATGAATCGATTATTTCTTTTGCAAATTGTATATCCCAGTCAACTCGCTTAAGTACTTTAATCATAAAATTAGATATGTCAAAAGCTCTTATCTCTCTTTTACAATAATCAAAATCTATTATATTTACTTCATCATTATCATCTATAATTATGTTATGATATGTGAAGTCATGATGACATAAAATCTTTTCCTTTTCTGCAATTTCACACAATCTTTCATAATCTGATGTCATTAACACCTTACTTGCTTCTTTAGCTAACTCTTTATAAAATTCAACTGATTTTATATATAGAAGGTCAAAGTCACTTTTATTGTTTTTCTTTCTAGCCATTTCCTTCATTTTATCTAAGGCTTTTAGTCTTTTTTTCATAAGGCCTGGCCATCTTCCTAAGTCGCTTTTAAGTTTTGAATTTTCTGGTGGATCATATCCTTTAGATGCAATATGCAATTTTGCAAGTGTGTTTGCTGCTAGTTTAACTTCATCAATTTTATGAAAATCACACTCTCTTCCTTTTAACCACATTGATAAAGTATATAAATCTTCATTTACTAATGCATAAGGATATCCATCTATGTTTAAAAAATATCTATCAACCTTATCAAATCCATTTTTTATTAGGTGTTCTTTAGCACCACATACAAACAATAATTTTTGAGGTCCGTAATTTATCTTTTTTAAACATCTTTCTCCTTTGTTAGTATTCAAATAATATACACCTTTATTAGCCTTTATTGACTCAATTTTGATATTAAATTGTCTTTCGATTTCAAACTCTCTCATCATTGTAATCACCCCCTCTATATCTATATGTTAACTATGTCAAATTTATTAACACTTTTAATATAACTTAATATAATAATATTAGCAATATTTGGGAAGGGATAACAAAATGAAAATTGGCATAGATGGACGTGCAGCTAAATGGTACAGAGGCACTGGAATAGGAACATATACTTATCAGTTAATAACAAATTTAAATAAAATAGATACTTTAAATGAATATTTATTATTTTCTCCTGAAGGTTTAGATATAAAAAATCTAAATAATAATTTTACCTTAAAAAAAGTAGATGATAATACAACAGAAAATTTTTGGGAAAATGTTAGAGTTCCAAATATTCTCACAGATAAAAATATGGAATTATATCATATTCCTCAAAATGGCGTTGGATTATCTGAAAATATATACTGTAAAAAAATTATTACGCTTCATGATATAATTCCTCTTAAAATGCCAGATACAGTAAGTGATAGATATCTGAAAATATTTAATGAGGAAATGCCCAAAATTATAGATAGCTGTGATGGAATAATCACTGTATCTGAATTTTCAAAAGAAGATATTGCAAAAGAATTTAATTATCCTAAAGATAAGATATTTGTAACTCACTTAGCAGCTGAAGATATTTATAGACCACTTGGTAAATCAAGCTGTCAAAAAATAATAAAAGAAAAATATAAAATAGATAAAAATTTTATATTATATGTTGGAGGGCTTAGTCCTAGAAAAAATATAAAAGGTTTAATTGAAGCCTATTCTTTACTACCTGCGGAAACAAGAGAAAAAACTAAATTAGTTATAACAGGAAAAAAAGGGCTTTCCTATGATTCCTATCTTAAAAGAGCTAGAGATTTAAAAATTTCAGATGATGTTATATTTACAGATTTTATTCCTTTAGAAGATCTTCCTATTTTTTATAATGCTTGTGAAATGCTAGTATATCCCTCTTTTTATGAAGGTTTTGGTCTACCACCTTTAGAAGCTATGGCTTGTGGTACTCCTGTAATTGCATCAAATAGAACTTCAATTCCTGAAATATGTGAAAATACTGCTATTTTAATAGATCCTGAAGATATAAATCAACTAGCTGAAAGAATTTTTTTAGTTTTAAATGATAGTTTATTAAAATTATCTATGGTAAATAACTCTATAAAAACTAGTAGAAAATTTTCATTTGAAAAAACTGCTTTAAAAACTTTAAATGCATACAAAAAAACAATAGGATAAAACAAAGGAATATCAAAAGATATTCCTTTTTATTTTATATCACTTATTCCTTTTTCTATAATAAAAAATAAATCATTCAATTTATTCTCTATATTTTCTTTATTTAGCTTCTCTTCTTTTTCTATCATTAAATCAAATAATAATCTAAAAGGTGCAATTAAATTTATAGCTATTATTTCTGATTTCATATCTGATAAATTAAGCCTTGTATCTTTTTTTAAAGCATCAGCTAATTTATCCTCGTAATTTTTCCACATAATCAAAAGACGTGATTTAATACTTGGTGTATTAGAAATCATTTTTATTAATGAGTTCTCTTCTAATTTAACTATATCCTCTTCATCTTTAATTAATTTAGATATTAACTTCTTCTCTACTTCTATTAAACTCTCTTTATCTTTTCTATTTTTAAAATAATATATTATTTTATTAATTAGCTCATCTTCTCCTGCAAAAACGATATCTTCCTTTGAATTAAAATATGTAAATAAAGTCTTTACAGATATATTAGCCATATCCGCTATTTCTGCTACTTTAACTTTATCAAATCCTTTTTCATTAAATAATTCCCATGCATTTTTTATTATATCGTTATGAGTTTGTATCTTTTTTCTTTCACGTAAACCTAATTTCTTCTCCATATTTAGAGTTACCTCCATATTATCTATATAGAAATGGTAACTTAGATTTTTTATAAATTCAATATAAAACTAAAGTTAATTGCCGTTTTATAATATAATCTCGCTTTAAAATATAAATAAGGAATATAAAAATATTCCTTATTTATATTTTTTCATTATACTCTTTTAAAAAACTTTTTCTATATATATCATTTTCTAATTTCACTTTAAATTTATTTAAATAGCTTTCATATTCCCAACTCTTTTCTTTATGATAATAAACTCTTATTATTGAATATATATCTCTTGGGAAAGCTAATAAAATTTTTATAAGTTCTAATTCATCTTTTCTTATAGGATTTACTTCATCATAACTATCAATTATAAATTTTGCTTTATCTATATCAAAGGCACTATTTTTTATCCATTTTAATATTAAATCACTTAAGTCTACACACCTTAAATTTATACTTGAATAATCAAAATCTATAATATTTACTTCTCCATTTTCTATTAAAAAATTATGATGCGCCAAATCATTATGACAAAGAGCTAAAATATCTTCATCATTTTTCATATTATTATAATTGCTTTTTGAAAGTAATCTTTCACATTCTTCTATTTCTTTTACATATCTATCTACATTTTCAATAAATAAATTATCAAATTCATTTTTATATTTATAACTGCAAACAAATCTCTTTATTTCTAATAAATCTTCTCTTGCTTCACTATATAATTTAGCTAAGTCCTCTCCCATTATTACTATGCTATTTTCTTTTTCTAGGATATTTTTTAGTCCTTTAGAGGCTTTATGAAGCTTAGCAATAGACTTAGCACAAATTTCTAAATCTATTGGATTTGTACAAGATGCTTCTATTCCTGTAATTTTATCCATTACTATATAAAATTCACCTTTCCATTTTATATAGTTTTCTTCATTAGAAAATTTATTTAATCTCATTGTATTTGGATAAGTCTTATTTATATATTTTAATGATTTCTCTATAAAATTTATTTTATTTTGGTCGTAATCAACCTTTTTAAGTATTTTATCTCCCTCTTCTGTTTTTAAAACAAATACTTTTCTCAATGGTTGTACATCTTTAACCTTTACTCCTATATTATTGAAAAAACCAATACTTAAGTCATAACTACATAAAAAATCTTTTTCTAAATATCTGCTCATCAAACTCTCCTTTTAAATTAATTTATCATTTATCATTAAATTCTTGAGAACTTCTTTATTTATTTCGCTTTTAAACTTATTTATATATCTTATGCTTTCCCAAGGAGCTAAAGCCATTACATTTATATAATTAAAACTTTCCTCTCCTAACTTAGATTTTAATGTATATTCTCCTATTATCTTTTCCAAATTTAAATGAGCATCATTTTTTCTTATCCTAACAATATATTTAATAAAATCCTCTTCTATTAAGTTATAATTTATTTTTTTTATTTTCCCTATTTCTATCTCATCTAATATTCTAATATTTTTCTCATCTAATCTTCCTATAGAGATTTCTTTTCTAATTGAGCTGCGTTTTATTAAACTTTTAATATCTATTTTTTTTAAATCTATTAGTAAATTATTTAATCTATTTTTTATAATATTATAAATTTCATCATCTTCTAAATTTTTTAAAACAATATAAGAAATTTTTATTTTTTCTAAATCTCTCCCTATTGAACTATTAATTCCGCCAACCTTGCTTGAATTAAAGCTATAAAGAATTTTTTGAAACTCCACAATTAATCTTACATGAGCTAAAATTTCATCTTCACTTTTTAATTCATTAGAATTAAAATACTCATTTCTTATATAAATATTTTTATAAAAAAGATAGTCTTCTAATGCCTTATTTACATTCATATTCTCCCCCTTAAATCTTAATTGATTCAATCATATTTACTTTTCCTTCTATAATTTTTAAATAATTTTCTAATTTATTTATCATAAACTCTTCTCCCCAAGGTTGCTGTTCCCAATAAACTTGAAGTCCAATTTGCCAAAACTCTTGTGGAAAGCTTAAAAATGATTTCATTATTTCAACTTCATCTTTATCTACAGAAACATTCTTTGTATATCCCTTTAAAATTTTATTTGTCTTTTCTATTGATGGAGTAGAAAATTTATTTACTCTCCAAAGAAGTGAAGCTAAATCATGTAAATTACTATCTAAAATACAATAATCAAAATCTATGAAATTAATATTATTTTCTTTATCTAAAATAATATTATGATTAGCTAAATCATGATGACAAAATCCCATCTTCATAACTTGCTTTTCCATCACATTTAAATAATTACTTTTCTTTAGTGCCTCTATCGCTCTATCACATCTTTTTATTTCAGAATCAAAATTTTCTAAATACAACTTATCAAAATCATTTTTATAAGCTTTTTGATATATTCTATTTTTAAAATCATATATTTCATTTTTTCTTGTTTCAAAAACTTTTATCCAAGACATCCATCCTATCCTTGGCTTACTAAATTGAGGTATACTAAAATTTCTACTTTTAACATGAAGTTCTCCAACGGCTTCCCCAATTCTATCTAATTGATTTAATACATCAAAATTACTTTCTTCTCCATTAATCCACTTTGTTAAATATGCATTTTTATTTCCAAGTCTTATATACTTCTTATCACTTTTAGTTTTTAAAAGTGGAAGAACACTTCTTAATCCATTCTCAACAAGATGATTCATTGCCTCTATAATAAATAAAAAATGAGGGTAGTCATATTTTATAATTTTTAAACAATATCCCTCATTTCCATTTATCCTATAAGTACTCTTAAATTTTTCAATTGATTTAACTTCTATGTTATATTCACTTTCTATACTTTTTTTTATTAATTTATTTTCCATACTTCTCTCCCTAAAACCTTTCTCTATTTTTCATTATATGTTTTTACTAACCTTTGGTGATTTTTTATTCACCTTTTTATATATTTTTAATACTTTATATTATAAGAATAGAAAGAGGTGTTAAAATGAAAATTGCTATTGATTCAAGAAGTGTTAATCTTCATAGCGGAACAGGTATTGGAACATATACGGAAAATGTTATTTCAGAAATGATTAATATAAATAAAGATGATAATTTCACCTTAATTTGGACTGGTGAAATCGCTGAAAAATTTAAAAATGATAATGTTGATTTTTTATACTCTTCAGGAAGACATGGTAGATTTTTTGAAAATATTTACATTCCTAACAAATTAAATAACAAGTCTATTGATTTATATCATATTCCTCAAAATGGCATTGGTTTTCCTTTCGAACAAAATATAGATACAATTGTAACTATTCATGATTTAATTCCTTACACCATGCCTGAAACTGTTGGAACAGGATATTTAAATAGATTTTTAAAAGATATGCCAAGAATAATTGAACAATCTAAAGGAATATTAACTGTATCTGAATTTTCTAAAAGAGATATTTTAAGATTTTTTAAAGGATATCCTGAAGATAAAATATTTGTAACTCCGCTTGCAACTAGTTCAGTTTATAAACCTTTAGATAAAAAATTATGTAGAAAAAAAATTTGTGATAAATATAATTTTAACACTCCATACATTCTTTATATTGGAGGTTTTAGCAGCAGAAAAAATGTTAGAGCTTTAATAGACTCTTTTATAGAAATAGAAAATAATCTTTCAAAAGAATATAAACTTCTTATTGTTGGTCCTTTAAAAGATGAAGGTGAAGAATTATTTAATTATGTAAAAAATAAAGATAAATTATCATCTATAATTTTTAGTGGATTTGTAGATAATGATTTATTACCTATTTTATATAATGGAGCAGATCTTTTTGTATATCCATCATTTTATGAAGGATTTGGTCTTCCTCCATTAGAGGCAATGAGCTGTATGACACCAGTAATAACTTCAAATGTAACTTCAATCCCAGAAGTTACAGGTGATTCAGCATTGCTAATTAATCCAAATAGCAAAGATGAACTTAGTAATGCTATATTCAAAGTATTAGAAGATGAGAATTTAAAGAATTCTCTTATAAAAAAAGGATATGAGAAAAGCCTCCAATTCTCATGGAGGCAAACTGCAAAATTAACTTTAAAAGCTTATAAATCTATTTATGACCATCTATAATATAGTTTCTTAATTTTAAATATTCATTATAGTTTTGTATTTCAAAAGCCTTCTCAGTTATGTTACTCATAACTATGAGTGGGCTTTTTCCACTGAAGTTATTTATTTGATTTTCTACTTTTACATTTTTATAAGTGTATAAATAGCTTGAAAACACATCACCTGATAAAGTATATTCTAGTGAAGTTTTAGTATCATTAGTCACAAAAGATATAAAAGCTTCACTTAAATTTTCTTTTTCTTTATTTAATGAAACTAAGTTTTCTCCCCCAGCTTCATAAAATTTATTTCCCCCTACAACTAATGCTGGAGGATTATTAGCAGTCCAAGTACATTTCTCTTTAGTTTCAGCTATAGCCTTCATTTGAACTATAGAACCAATCTTAGCTGCATATTCTGAATTTGGTTCAGTTGCTATTATATTTTCTTTCTTTAAAGTATTTAACATATCTTCTGTATTTTTTAATATATCTTGCTCATCATTTCCTGAGCCCATATTTTCCATTAAAATTAAATCCACTAAATCAACATAATCTTCGCCAACTGCATTTATAAGTCTAACTTTTCCATTACTCTTCTTATAAATATCTTTTCCAATTCTGATTGCATCATTCCAAGTATTTATATCTGTATTATTATAACCATATTTATTAAGCAAATCATTTCTTACATATAAAACTAATGGTGTGCTTGTAAATGGAACTCCATAATAGTTTCCATTTATATATACTGATTGCACTCTTGAATTACTAAAATTCATATTATAAGTGCTTATAACATTTCCAATACTAATAGGTATAATATTTTCTTTTAGAATTAAACTATTTAATTGTTCTCCATTTAATAATGCTATATCTGGTTCTTTACCCTCTTTATAGCTTTTAACTACTTCATTAAAATAACTTTTACTATCTAAATTTTTAATATCTATAACTACATGTTTATTTTGGGCCTCAAAATTCTCTGCAACTGTCTCCATATATTTATAATTACTATTTGTAGTCCATATAGTAAGCTTCCCTGAAAGATCTGGTTTCTGCGATTTTTCTACAAAACTTATTATTCCTAAAGAAATTAAAGCTATAATTACAACTGCTATTAGTATTTTTATTTTTTCTCTCAATTTAATCATTCCTTCACTAAAGATTAAGATTGAATTACTTCTACCATTTTTTCTTCTACTAAGCTATTAATCCATTTTCGGCCTCTTATTCTCTTTACACATAATATCATTTTAACTATCTCTTCTAAGCCACATAAAGCATAAACCATATATACTGGAAGTCCTAATAAAAATGCGCCAATTAAAGCTGCTGGAACTCCAATAAACCACATTGTAGATGCTTCTATATAAAATGATACCTTTGCATCTCCTCCACCTCTTAAAACACCTACAATAGCTATAATGTTATAAACTCTTACAACCATAACTATAGAGGTTACATAAAGGATTGCTTTAGTCCATTCTTTTACCTCATTTGATATATTATATATATCAACTATTTTTCCAGCTAGTAAAATTATAAGAATAGATAATAATATACCTATTATACAACCTAGATTTAAAGAATTCTTACCATATTCAATAGCTTTTTCTACTTTATTTTTTCCTACTTCTTTTCCAACTATAACTAATGATGCACTAGCTATACCAAAAATAACTACTAAAAATAAGTTAGTAACAGTTGTTGCTATTTGAACTGCTGCTATTGCACTTGTTCCTATTCTTCCATATATAATATTGTACATTATTGATCCAAATCCCCAACATGCCTCATTTAAAAGAACTGGCATTACCGTAATCCAAACTTTTTTAACAAAGCTAAACTCAAAGCTCTTAAACTCTTTAAAACTACCTGCAATTATATTTTTTGTGTAATATAAATATGCAATTATTATTATACATTCAATTATTCTTGCAATAAGAGTTGCTATAGCTGCACCCCTTACTCCCATTGCTGAAAAACCAAATTTTCCAAAAATAAGACTATAATTAAGAACAGTGTTTATACATAAAGCTATTGCACTAGCAATCATAGGTACAGTTGTTTTTTCTACACATCTTGATGCTATTCCAAAATTAAAGCTTATTGCAGTAAAAATATAGCTTAGACAAACTGTTGATAAATATTCTACTCCTATAGCTATAACATTTGAATCAGTATTAAATAAACCTATTATTCCATTTGGAATTGCAAGTGCAAAAACAGTAAATAATCCACCTACTATAAAACTTGCAAATAAGCCCATTCCAACTAATTTTCTAATACTCTCTTTATCATTTTTTCCAAAATATTGTGAAATAAAAATTCCTATTCCACTAAAGAGTCCCATCATAACTATGTTCATTAAAAAAAAGTATTGATTTCCAATACCAACAGCTGCTATTTCTTTTTCACCTAAACTTCCTATCATTATTGTGTCTACAATATTTAAAGAAGATGTTATAAAGTTTTGTATTACTATAGGTAGAGCTATAATAAATACTTTCTTATAAAATTTTTTATCCCCTCTTAATAAATTCCCCATTTATTCCTCCTGTTTTTTAATTTAACATTTACCATTATATCATATTTTTAATATTAATATATTCTACAATTTTTATAAAAAAAGAGTTATCTATTAAAATAGATAACTCTTAATAAAAATATTCATTATTCAAAATGATCTTTAAATTGTGGTAAATAATCTTTGTGAGCTTCTAATAACTCATCTAAAAGAGTTTTCGCCATTTTTTCTGATGGAATTAATGGATTAAGTGCTAAAGCCATTAAAGCTTTATGATAATCTCCTTCTACTGCTGCTTCAACAACAAGTGTTTCAAAAGATTTTATTATTTGTATTAATCCGTTAACTGAAGCTGGAATTTTACCCATTGCTATTGGTTTAGGTCCATCTTTAGTTATAATACATGAAATCTCTACTGCTGAATCATTATCAATTCCTGTAATAGCTCCATTATTTCTAACATCAACTGGTTGAATATCACCTTTATCATTATAAATTGAATAAATTAATCTACAAGCAGCATCTGAATAATAAGCTCCACCTCTTTTTTCTAATTGTGGTGGTTTTACATCTAAGCTTTCATCTTTGTATAATTCAAATAAATCTTTTTCAAGTCTCTTAACTACTTCAGCTCTTGTTTCACCTTTTGAGAATTCTTTTAATTCATCTTCTAACATTTCTGAAGTTTGGAAATAATATCTGTGATATGGACATGGCATCATTCCTAATGCTTTTATAAAATCTCTATCCCATTCAAAGTCTTTTATATTTTTAACTATTGAACCTAGTTTACCATCAGCCATAGCTTCCATAACTGTATCAGTTACATTGTTACCATCTAGATAAATTTCTTTACCAAATACCATGTGATTTAAACCAAAGAAATCTAGTCTTATTCTACTATGATCAACTCCTAACATATTAGCAGCTGCTTTTTCCATACCAATTGGAACATTGCAAAGCCCTATAACTTTTTTATTTATTCCATATTTAAGTAAAGCTTCCGTAACCATTCCCGCTGGATTAGAGAAGTTTATTAACCAAGCATTTGGACATAATTCAGCCATATCTTTATCAATATCTAATATAACTGGTATAGTTCTAAATGCTTTAAACATTCCTCCAGCACCATTTGTTTCTTGACCTATAACCCCATGACTTAATGGAATTCTTTCATCTTTAATTCTTGCATCTAAAAGCCCAACTCTAATTTGTGTAGTTACAAAATCAGCATCTTTTAAAGCTTCTCTTCTGTCTAAAGTTAAATGAACTTCCATTGGAATTCCAGCTTTTTTAACCATTCTTTTTGCTAAGTTTCCAACTATCTCAAGTTTTTCTTTTCCATCTTCAATATCAACTAACCAAAGTTCTCTTACTGGAAGCTCATTATATCTTTTTATAAATCCCTCTACTAATTCTGGTGTATAGCTTGAGCCTCCACCAATAGTAACAATTTTTATCCCTTTTTTCATAAGCTTTACCTTCTTTCCTGTTAACTTATTGATTAAATTTATACAGTAAAAGACTATGGTCTAAAGCCCATAGCCTTTTAAATATGGGCTATTTTTTTAATTTAAATCCAAATTTTCCCCATGGTTCTATTAAGTCTATTAAAAATTTTTCTTCTTCAACTACTCTTGCAACAACATTTGTTTTACCACTATTTTTCATTTCTTTTCTTGCAAGTTGTAATTCACCTGCATATCTAGTATAAAGATCTGATTCAATCATTACATCACCTTTTTCCATATCTGGAGTATATGCTGGTGGGAAACTTTCTCCCTTATATTTAACTCTTGATTGAGTTGATCTTATAACATAATCTGAACAATCTCCTCTATTAAAGTGGAATTCCTCTAAAATTATTTTCTTTTGAATTTCTGGAAGATTATCTACTAACTCAACTGTAAGTTCTAACATTTCTCTATTAACTTCACTTAATGCTTTTAATTCTTCTTCACTAGCAAAACAATTTGCTATTATTACATCATCAACTAATCCAGTTGCAAATAAATGTTTAGCTTGTACATCTATAGGTAAATTTCTATGTTCTTCTAAAGTACATAAACCTTCTGATACAGGCCATGGTCCATTTTCAGCAGTTGGTGAATTAACAAATGCTGCTACTTTTATTCCATAATCCTTAAATTGTTTGCTACATTTTATAAAATGATCATATCCAAGTCCTGTATAAACATGTGGATAGAAATTATGACATCCATAAAGATTTTCTGTATTTGGATGATATGACATTACATTATCAATATATTTTGTTCCATTACTTACATTTAACTCAATTTTTAAACCATATTTATTGAAAGTCATTATTGCTTCTTCATTTCCTGCAAATCCCATATCAAGTCTGATTCCGCTTAATCCCATATCTTTAAACATTTTAAGATCTGTTATTGATGCCCCAAGTCCATTAAATACAGTGGGATCTAAATCAGCTATAACTTCCATTCCATGTTTATTAGCTGCATCTAACATTACTTTAAATTCTTTTACTATTTTGTCAACTGACTTTCCTTCAGCTGATAAAAGGCAAGTAAATATTCTGCTGAATCCGTATTTAGCTGCTAAATCAATATATTCTACTATTTTATCCATATCACAGTGATTTGGATATATTGAAATTCCTAATCTTTTCATTTATACATATCCTCCATTCTTAAAAACAAAACTTTTAGTTATTATTTTTTTTATAAATATAGTAAGCTCCCTTTGCAGCTGAAACTTCTTCATCAACAAATGAATTTACTTTTATATTATTATTTAAATATTCTTCAAAGGCTTCTCTAAGTATTTTTGATTTTCTTAAAACTCCACCAACTAATCCAATACTACATGATTGGAAATCTAAGTATTTAAATACTCTTTCAGCTGCTTTAGCTATTTCTATACCTTCATTAACTAATATAGCTTTAACTTCTTCATCACCATTTTCAGCATGCTTTGAAACAAGACCTGCCATTTGAGCTATTTCGTCTTTAGTAGAAGAATAAATAAAATCTATTATATTTGAAACTTCTTTTATGTTTAATTTATTTAATATGTCTTTAGAAAGTTCACTTCTCTCTAAACCAAAATCTTCTTCTCTTATCATCTTTTTGAAAGCTTCTATAGATATTTTATAAGCACTACCTTCATCTCCTAGAAGATGTCCCCATCCTCCACATCTTTTTTCTTTATCTCCATTAATTCCAAAAGCAATTGACCCAGTACCCGCAATAACTAAAATACCATCTTCACCTTTTAATAACGCTTTTAGGGCTAAATCACCATCATTCATAACTAGGGAGTCAAAACCTATTTTCTCTTTTATTTCATTTCTTATAGCCTCAGCATGATCTCCTACTTCAGAACCTGCAATTCCTAAATATAAACCTTTTAAACCTGCTTTACCTAATTTATTAACTATTCCCTCTATAGAATCTGTAATATTTTTCAATGCCTCTTCTCTACCATTTACCAAGTTTCCAAATCCTGTTAGTGTTGTGTCTAAAACTTGTCCTTCTAAGCTATATGCTACTGCTTCTGTTTTAGTTCCTCCACCATCTACACCTATTACATAATTCATAGTCTTCTACTCTCCTTAAAATATAGTCAATGAACTCTAATGCTACCATTAGAGTTCATAATTTCAATTTATCTTTAAATATAAACTTATCAATTCTTTTGCAACATCAATTAAAAACATACTTGTCATTAATTGATCTTGCGCTTGTACTGATAATAATGAGATTTTAAGACTGCTGTCATTTTTCTCATTTTGCATTAAAGTTGATTGTGAAAGTTGTGCATAGGCAAGCTCTTCATTAGCTTTTTGAAGTAAGTACTCTGATTTTTCAAATCTATTATTTTTAGAAGCATTTATAGCTTCCATTGCATAACTTTTGGCTTCACCACTATGAGCCATAAGATTCAATATAACTTCCTCCATACTATGCACTCTCCCAATCAAGTAATATAAATTTTATTATTTTTCTAATAATTTTAATGCGTGAGCTAAAACTTTTGCTCCATTCATTGTTCCATAATCAACTGTGTTTATTACATCTACTGGTATTCCAGCTGGCTCATATTTTTCTCTCATTTTGTTAAATAAGAATCTAACTTGTGGTCCTAATAATAAAACATCCATTTCGTCTTCATGATTTTTTACATCTGCTTCTGAATATGCTGCTATTTGACATTCAATTCCTTGTTCTCTTGCAGCTGCTTCCATTTTTGTTACTAAAAGACTTGTTGACATTCCTGCTGAACAACATAATAATATTTTTTTCATAATAGTATCCCCCTCATATTCTGGTAATTTTTATTTTATATTTTAAAACCCTTTTATCAGTTATCACACTATTATATATAGCAAGTTGTATGCCAAATTATGAATTCTTTTTTAATATACTTTATTTGTAGTAAAATGTAGCCGTTTTCCTAACTATTTTTCTCTCTATATAGTGTGTATTTATTAAGCACACTATTTTTTCTTTTACACACTTGTTAATTTTTTGTAAAAGGGCATAAAAATAAAGCTAATCCCTTAAGACTAGCTTTATTTTTAAATTTAACTTACTAAAAATATATTTATTTTTTAATAAGTTTTTATTTTAATTTTCCATTGTAAGAGTTAAATCTACCTTTTTACCATCACGTTCTACTACTACAGGTACTTTATCTCCAACATTTTTAGTTTCTTTTATTTTATTTAATTCTTCTGCAGTTTTTACTCTCTTTCCATCAAATGAGATAATTACATCTCCTGGTTTCATTCCACCTTTTTGAGCTGATGAGAAATTATTTACTCCTGCAACATATATACCTTCTGGCAATCCTTTTTCTTCAGATAATTTCTTATCTATTGGAACTATTTCTATTCCAAGCATTATTGCTGGCTTTGATAAAACGTCAAGTTTTGATTTAACTTCATTTATTGGAATTGCAAATCCTAAACCTTCTGCTCCTCCACTAACTTTTAATGTATTAATTCCTATTACTTGACCTTCAGCATTAACAAGTGGTCCTCCACTATTTCCAGGATTTATTGCTGCATCAGTTTGAATAAGATTTATTTGTTTTCCAGTTTTAGTATCAACAGTTCTTCCAACTGCACTTATTATCCCTTGTGTTATTGTACTTGCAAATTCTTTTGAAAGAGGAGTTCCTATAGCAACAACTGTTTGACCTGGTTGAAGATTATCTGAATTTCCAAGCTCTGCAACTGCTGGAACTTTAATTTTTTCTTTAAGTTTTAATAAAGCTATATCTTGTGCTTCATCATAATTCACAACTTCAGCAGGTACTTCTTTTCCTGTACTTAAAGTTACATGAACTTCTTTTGCTCCTTTTACTACATGGTAGTTAGTTAAAATTTCACCATTTTCATTTATTATAAATCCTGACCCGATTCCTTCTACTTCTTCTGGGAATATTCCATTTGTCAGTGCAACACTTTTAGTTGAAACTATTACTACTGCTGGTGCTACTTTTTTATATACTTCTTGAATTGTCATTGGTGATGTAGTTTTAAAATCTGGCGAACTTTGCGTAGTAATATTATTATTCTTCTTTAAGAAATAATAAGTTATTCCCCCTCCAACTATTCCAGATATAAAAGAAATTAAAATTACTACTATTACGCCTATAAATATTTTTCCTTTTCCTCGTTTTTTCTTTTTATCAGGCGAAAAATTATTTGTTTCTTCTATATTTTCATGTTCATTTCTAAATTCATTGCTCTCCATTATTATTTCTCCCTCCATTTTATTTCCTATTATATACAATATTATATTAAATTTTTGTGTCATTTTTATGTCATTTCGTAAAAAAAATAATACCTAGCATTCCACTAGGTATTATTCACCAAAAATATAAATTTAATACTTTTTATATTTATTTATTGTTTTCTTTTTCTCTTGCATTTATTCTAATTGCTTGATCAACTACTCTAGTAATAGCTGATGAAACATCTTTAGGATTTTCACTTGCAAAGGAATGTCCTGAATAATCTGTATAAAATTCAGTTGTATAATCTTTACTTCCTAAATCTTTCAAAGGATTATCTTTTATATTGCTTATTATATATAATGGAATATTATTAAACATTCCTTTTGTTTCGCTATTACTACTCATATCATATAGATTTTTTGATTCATTATATATAGCTTTTCTATATGGAGCTTTATTCTTTAACCAATCATATTGATCTTTTTCTTTTTCATTAGTAAGATTCTTTTCAAAATCTGGATAATTTGTCGCAAGCCCAATCTTATCTAACAACCAAGTTAAAGTAAAATTAGCTCCTATTGCTTGTATTTTTTTCCCTCCAAGAGACATTAAATTCTTAAAATTATGATACTCTGATTTATTAGCCTCATTTATTGGATTTATTAAAACTACTCCCTTTACATTATTAGGATGCTCTTTTGCAAAATTAGTTAAAACTAAACTTCCGTAACCTTCTCCAACTAATATATAATTTCCTGTTATAGCAGCTTTCTTTAGAACTTTTTCTAATTGCTCTGCTTGTTCTTTAGGAGTCATTTTTTCACTTCCATCACTTAATCCATAACCATTTCTATTATATACAAAAGTCCTAACTCCTAATTTATCTAGGCTTTCTATAGCTTTATTCCATTCATACATATTAGTACCTATAGGATTACTAAAAATAACTGTATAATCTCCTGCTCCAGCTGCATGATAATATACTTTTTTTGTATCTATAGTTACATATGTATTCTTTGTCTTAATCATTTCACCTGAAACAAAATTGTATACTAATTGAATTCCAAATCCAATAGCAAATATAGCTATTATTATATAAATAATTCTCTTTATTTTTACTGTCATTGGAACTTTTTCTCTCATATTAATTTTTTTCAAACTGTTTGATTCTGCTAATAAACTCATTAATCTCTTTTAAGTCTATAATTTTAGATTTGGTTTTGCATTTAAATCTAAACTTGACTCCTCTCCTTTTATAAATCTAAAATAAGCAGCACTACCAATCATTGCTGCATTATCTGTACAAAGAATTGGTGCTGGGAAAAGAATTTTTATTCCTTTTTCTTCACCTTCACTTATTAATGCTTCTCTAAGAGCTGAATTTGATGCTACTCCACCTGCTATTGCAATTTTATCTAAACCTTTTTTCTCACAAGTTAAGAATACATTATCTTTTAATACACTAACAACTGCATTTTGGAAAGATGCTGCAACATCAGCTTTATTAACTTCAATACCTTGCATTTTAGCTTTATTTAAATAATTTAATACTGCTGATTTAACTCCACTAAATGAAAAATCTAAAGTTTCTTCATGAGCAAATCTTGCTCTTGGGAAATCTATTGCATAAGGATTCCCTTCTTTTGCTAGTTTATCTATCTTTGGTCCTCCTGGATATCCAAGCCCTAAAGCTCTTGCAACTTTATCATAAGCTTCTCCAGCTGCATCATCTCTTGTTTGACCAATTACTTCATAAACTCCGTAATCTTTAACATAAACTATAAAAGTATGACCACCTGATACTACTAATGAAACAAATGGTGGTTTTAAATCTTTATGTTGTATGTAATTGGCTGAAATATGTCCTTCAATATGATTTACTCCTATTAAGGGCTTTTTAGTTGCCATAGCTAAACCTTTTGCATATTGAAGTCCAACTAATAATGCTCCTACTAGTCCTGGTCCATAAGTAACTCCAATTGCATCTATATCTTCTAATGTAACATTAGCTTCTTTTAAAGCTTTTTGTACTACTTCATTAATAACTTCAGTATGCATTCTTGATGCAACTTCTGGAACAACTCCTCCAAACTTTTTATGAGTTTCTATTTGAGTTGATATTATATTTGATAATACTTCTCTACCATTTACAACAACAGCAGCAGAAGTTTCGTCACAACTTGATTCTATTGATAATATTGTTTTTTTATCCATTACTCTTTACCTCGTTTAAACTTCCTTAAAAGTAAATTCACTATTTGTAATTATACTTCATATACACTCTATTATCAATTATATACTATGTTATTCAGTATATTTTAATAATGTATGTTAAAATAATCTAAAATAACTTTTATTTTAATTATACCCATAAGGAGTAGTATTATGTCAGATTATGCAAAAATAATTGTTAATGGATCTCCAATAACAAAATCAAATTTTAAATTACATAACAAGGATGGAAGAGCTATTCTTCCTTACAATACCGGTAAATACCATGATAGATACGCTTTATATGAACAAGAAATAGCTTATGTTGCAAGATTACAAAATCCTAAGATAGTATTAGAAGAAGGTTTAATTGCAATATTAAAGGTTTTTTATAAAAGTGAAAAAAGACATCCTGATACAATAAATATATCTAAAAGTATATTTGATGGAATTGAGAAAAGTGGACTTATAGTCAATGACGCTCAAATAAAAAAAATTTTTGTTGAAGAATATTATGATAAAGAAAATCCAAGATTTGAATTAGAATTATTTGCGGAAAGTTCTTATGATATATCTTATTCAATAAATAAAAAAGAAACTCCAACTGAAAAAACAATATATTCACCTATAAAAAATTCTAAAACTTTAAAAACATCAGATAAAAAGAAATCTGAAAAAAAAGATTCACCTAAAGCCTCTAAAGAAAAATTACAATGTGAAATTTGTAATAAATATCTTAAAGAAGGTGAATATTTAAAAGGAAATGGTGGGAAAACTTTAATTTGTAGAGCTTGCTTTTCTAATCTATTTTAAGGGAGGATTTTTATGAATTTAGATACTATAATTTTTATTGGGGACAGCTTAACTTTTGGTTACGGAATTTCTAAGAAAGATTCTTTTGTTTTTAAAGTTTCTGAAGCACTTCCTGATAAAAAAATTTTAAATAAAGGAGTAAATGGAGATACTTCAAGTGGAATTTTATCTAGATATTATAGAGATGTTATTTCACATAATCCTAAAACTACATTTATTATGTGTGGAACTAATGATCTTTTATCTGGTAGAGATGTTAATTATATTATTGGAAACTTAGAACTTATGATTAAAGATTTAATAGAAATTAATTCTAAGATAATAATTGGTATACCTCCAATTATTTTAAAAGACTTAGCTGAAAATCTATTTTCTCCTTCTTCTTATTATGATTATACAGTTAAAAATCTACCTATTTTAAAAGATAAAATAAATGATTTAAAAGAAAAATATCCTCTAGATATAGTTGATTTTTATACATTATCAAAATCAAACTTATCTAAAGGAATATTTTTAGATGGTATTCATTTAAATGCTTTAGGTAACACTCTTATGTTTAATGAAATTATTAAGCTTTTTTAAGGGATTCTAGGTACTTATGTGCCTCAGTCCCTGCCAATTTTCCCTCAATTTCTTTAACTTCAACACACCTAGCTCCATAAATCACATTACCACATGCAAAAATCCATTCTATTGAAGTTCTATAATTATTTACTTTTAAGCTTTTATTTATTTTATCCATTTCAATATCTAATTTTTCTAACATTCCTATTTCAGGATAATATCCAACAGATAAGAATAGAGAATCACATTCAAATTCTTTTTCTTCAAAAGTCTTTAAATCAATTACTTTAACACTATCTACTCTTTTTCTACCAGCTACCTCTATAAGCTTTGAGTTTTCTAGCAAGTTAATATCAAAACCTTCTATTATTTTCCTATCCTCATCAGAAATTTTATATCCGCTATCTGGATTTACTATTAATGCTTTAACATTTCCTCCCTCTAGTTCTACTCTTCTAGCTAAAATTAATGCCCATTTACTATTTGCTATAATAACCGGATTTTTTCCAGGTAATATTCCATCTATAGTTATTATCCTATGTGCATTTCCTATAGTAAATACTCCTGTAAATTTACTTGTAGGTATAAGCACACTTCCTGTATATCTTTCTCTACATCCTGTAGCTATTATAAGTGCCTTTGTTTTTACTATAGATATTCCATCTTGCTCATTTATATATGTTACTTTTTTATTTTTAGCTACGTCTAAAACAGTTGATTTAAGCTTCATTTCATAATTATATTTATCTAATTGCTCTTTTATATTCTCTACCACTTCTGGTCCTGTTATCATTTCACCATTTAAAGAGAATCCACAATGTATACATTGATTTAATATACCACCATAGTTTTCTTCTCTCTCTAAAATAAGAACTTTCTCAATTCCACTTTCTAGAGCTTTTAGAGCAGCATTCATACCTGATATTCCAGCTCCAACTATAATTAAATCATATTCCTTCATACATTATTCCTCCCTTAATGTAAAGTAATCTTATAATTTTATTACCCTCTTACTATTCATTATTTCTACGATTGTATACATATTTCCTATTTCTCCAACTAGAAGTTTATCTTTTAAATCATAAAAATCTAGACATGCTCCACAGCTTATAACTTTTGTTCCTTTATTTTTAATTTCATTTATACTCTCTATAACATTACTACCTTCTGTTGTAAGTTTAACTCCACCATTTAAAAATATTAATTCATCTGGAAACTTATCACTTTCTGATAAAGCATAAAGATAACTCTTCATTAATGTTTTTCCTAATTCATCATTACCTTCTCCTAATTTATCTGTAGTAATTACTATAGAAAAACCATCTACCTCTTCTTTCTTTGCTGAAGTACTTCCTTTTTCTATAGTTATATTAAACTCTCCATTAATTTCTTCACTAGATGCTTTATATCCCGCACCTTCTGCAAATCTTAATACATTTGAATTAGCAATTTCATTATCAACAATTACAATAGCTGTTCCCTTTTCTATATTATCAAAATATTTTTTTGTTTCTATTACAGGTTTTGGACATAAAAGACCTTTACAATTTATTTTTTCCATATATACACCTCTTTTTTTACTATATTATATCATTTTTAAAGTATTATTTCTTCTTTACTTATACACTAATTCATAATTAATTACATATCTTTTAAATCTAAATACGTTTAAATTCTTAAATTTCTAATTTATTGATATTCTGTAATGTATGTACTATAATTTAGAAAGATAATATTATTAAGGAGTTTTCAAATGATTAAAGATATTAAAAATTTTTCATTAAAAAATATTAATAAAGACCAAATCTTTAGATCAATATTATTTTTAATACCATTATTCGGAATCGTAATAAAAGGAATCCTTCTTCAAGGGTTTATTTTAAACTCCGATCCTTATAAACTAAATTTTAAACTCGGTTTCTCAGGTACACGTTATTGCCTAGGTTACTATTTTGCTTTTACTCTTATATTTTTAAGCTTTTCATTGCTTTTTAAAGGAAAGGGACGAGTTATTTATCTATTTATTATAGACTTAATTTTAACTATTTTAACACTAGTAGATTTATGTTATTTTAGAGGATTTTTAACAGTTCCATCAGTTTTAATATTAACTCAAACAGCAAATTTAGATAATCTATCTGGTACTATTTTATCTTTATTTAGTCCATATGATTTATTATTCTTTATAGATTTTATAATAATGGCGATTTATGTTTTCTTTACTAGAAAATCTTACATAAATAGAAAGAAAAGAGCTATTAAGACTTTCATTGCAACTTTAATAATTCCAATTTTATTTATTGCTTATGTTCCATTCAATCTTTATGTCCTGGGAAATAAAAATGTAAAAAATGCGTATTTTTTCGATAATTATGACCCAACAAATACAGTGAAATATTTTTCACCTATAGGTTATCATATAATGGATGCAATAAATGTATATAAAGATTCTAAGCCTTATGAGCTTAGTAATGAAGAAAAAACTCAAATAAATGATTACTATAAATTCAAAAATGAAAATTTAAAAAACAATGAATATTTTGGAATGGCAAAAGGTAAAAATTTAATAGTTATTCAAGTTGAATCACTTGAAAGCTTTGTTATGGGACAAAAAATAAATGGAAAAGAAATTACTCCTGTAATGGATAATTTAATAAAACATGGCATTTACTTCCCTAATATATATGAACAAGTTAATGAAGGTACAAGCTCTGACTCTGACTTAATGGTAAATACATCAATGTTACCTTTAAGACGTGGTTCAACTTTCTTTAGATATCCAGTTAGAGATTATAACTCAATGCCAAGAATACTTGATAAAAACGGATATGAATCAGTAGCTATTCATCCTGATAAAGGTTCTTTCTGGAATTATTCAAAAGGATTACCTGGATTAGGATTTGAAAACTTTATTGACTTCCACTCATTTAATCCTGATGAATTAGTTGGAATGGGACTTAGTGATAAAACTTACTTTAAACAAGTAGTTCCTATGCTAGAAAAACTTAAACAACCTTTCTATGGTTTTACAGTAACTTTAACTAATCATGGTCCATTTGATTTACCAAAAAATATGAGAAAATTAAATTTACCTGATGATTTAGATAAAACAGAAATGGGTGGATACTTAGAAAGTGTTCATTATACTGATGAGCAAATAGGAAACTTCTTAACAGAGCTTGAAAAAGCTGGTTTATTACAAAATAGTATAATTGCTATAGTTGGTGACCATACTGGAGTTCATAAATATTATCAAAGCAGTATAGATTCTTTAAAAACTAAAGAACCTTGGTTTGATGATAAAGGAAATCCAACTGTTCCATTAATTTTATATGAGCCAAATAGTAAAGTTGCTCCAAAAACTTTTGATACTGTTGGTGGACAAATTGATATAATGCCAACTCTTCTATATGCTCTTGGAATTCCTTCAAGTGAATACGAAAATACTGCACTTGGTAGAAATTTATTAAATACTAATAGATCATATGCTGTCCTTAATAATGGAAAAGTAGTTGGAAATTTAAAAGACTTAACTTCTGAACAAATAAAGCTTATAGAAGAAAGTCCTCAAATGTCTGATAAAATGATTAGAGCAAATTATACTCATTAATAAAGTATTCTTTAATAAAATCTTTATTTAACTATATAATTTAAATAAATAGTTATTTAAATTAAAAAACTCTCATGATTATTTCATGAGAGTTTTATTATTTAAAAATATTATAATTTTTAAAGTTTTTATTTAAATAAAATTTCTATAACCTATTCTCCTGCTACAGACATTTCTCCAACATAGATTGAAGGTGATCCAAAACTAGTCATTGGGAATTTTATATCTGAACATACAACTTGAATATTCTTTAATAACTCAAAGAAATTACCAGCTACAGTTATTTGTTCTACTGGTCTTCCTTGCTTTCCATCTACTATCAAGAATCCTTTAGCTGCTAATGAGAAATCTCCTGTTATTGAATTTGCTCCTGAATGAAGCCCTGAAAATTCAGTAACTATAAGCCCATCTTTAACTTCTTCTAAAAGTTGTTCAAAAGTAGTAGCTCCTTCTTCAATATAGAAATTTGTTGGCCCTACGCTAACAGGTGATGCATATGAATTTTTAAATCCACTTCCAGTTGACTTTCTATTAACTTTATTAGCTGTTTTTAAATTATGAAGAAGTGTTACTAGTTTACCATTTTCTATTATTGATTTCTTAAATGTAGCTACTCCCTCATCATCAAAAGCTACTGATGCTAATCCATCTTTCATAAGTGGATTATCTATTATAGTAAGTTTATCTGAGGCAATAATTTCTCCTTCTTTTCCACCTAAAAGTGAAATACCTTTTTGAGCTAAATCTCCATCAAATATTGACCAGAAAGATTGAAGAAGTGAAACCATAGCTTCATTTTTTATTACAGTTTTATATTTTTTAGATTCTATAGTTTTAGCTCCAACTTTATCCATAGCTTCTTTTATAGCCATTTTAGCTATTTTATTAGGATTTACATCTTCTATTGATTTTGCTACAGAATAACCAAATCCATCATATTTAACATCATCTATATCTAATATTGGAACTATATATGCAGTTAAAAGATTTGATTTATCAGTAAGTTCTAATCCTTTTGAATTCATTAAACCATACTTAACATTAACATAGCCTATTCCACATCCACCAAAATTAGCTATTTTATCACTTTCTTTTTTACATTCCTTTTCCATTTGAATTCCAAGTTCAATTAACTTATCAGCTTCAATATTTTCTAATTGCGGATGATAATTTTCAACTTTTGAGTATTCTTTATCGCCTTCATAAATAAATTGTTTATCATCATCTTCTATATAAAGAGCTGCAGCTTTTGCATTATTTATAAGCATATCTATTGATGCCTCATCAATTATCTCTGTATAAGAATAACCCATTTTTTCATTTATTTTTGCTCTAAACGAAACTCCAAAAGATTTATTTAGACTATATTTTTCAACCTCTTCTTTATAAATGTTTATACTTAAACTTTCTTTATCAGAAAAATATATTTCAAATTCTTCTAATCCTTCTTCTCTTGATTTATTGAAAAGTTTTTCTTTAAATTCTTTAAACTCCATTTACTGCACCTCCTATCTTCCACCTACTGTAATTTCTTTTACTCTAATCATTGGTTGACCAACATTTACAGGAACACTTCCTGATGATGAACCACACATTCCTTGAGCTTGAAGCCCATTAGTTCCAACCATATCAATATCCATTAAAACTTGGCTTCCTTTACCTATAAGTGAAGCTCCTCTAACAGCATCACCAATAACACCATCTTTAACTAAATATCCTTCTGCAACATTAAAGTTAAATTCACCTGTTACTGGATTTACTGAACCTCCACCCATTTTCTTAGCATAAAGCCCATTTTCAATAGATTTAATTATATCTTCTGGCTTATCAGTTCCTGCTTGAATATAAGTATTAGTCATTCTTGAAGTTGGAGCATATTTATAGCTTTGTCTTCTTGAATTCCCTGTTGGTGCCATATTCATTCTTCTACCATTTAATTTATCTATCATATATCCTTTTAATATTCCATTTTCAATAAGAATATTTTTATTTGAAGGAGTACCTTCATCATCAATATTAATAGATCCCCATGAATTAGGTATTGTTCCATCATCTATTGCAGTAACTTTAGTTGATGCAATTTGCTCTCCTAATTTCCCTGCAAATTCTGAATTTCCTTTAGCAACTGATGTAGCTTCTAAAGAATGTCCACAAGCCTCATGGAATATAACTCCACCAAATCCATTATCAATAGCAACTGTCATTTTTCCAGCTGGACATTCTTTAGCATGAAGCATTGTTACAGCAGTTCTAGCAGCTTCTACTGCATATCTTTCTGGATCTACTTCTTCAAACATTTCGAATCCCTTACATCTTCCTGGTCCTTCAAATCCAGTTTGGTTTTCTCCATCTTTTGATGCAATAGCATTTATTCCAAGTCTTGTTCTAACTCTTCTATCTTCTACAAATGTTCCATCAGTATTTGCAATCATAACCTTTTGGTCTTTATCAGTATAACTAACACTTACTTTTGTAATATCTGTGCTATAATCTTTTGCTTTATTATAAGCAATTTTCATAATATCTATTTTTTTGCTATAATCAACTGCTTCTGGATAAAATTTTATTATATGTTTATTAGGAACTATTATCTTATCATTTAATACAATATCCATATTAGCTTTAAGCTCACCTAATGCTACTGCTGCTTTATGAGCTGTATCTAAAAGACTAGTTAATGAATTATCATTAGTATAAGCATATACACTCTTTAGCCCCTTAAATATTCTTATTCCTACTCCATAACTTCTTCCACCAATAATATTTTCAACTTTTCCATCTAATATTCCTAAAGAATTAATAATAGAATCCTCTACAAATATTTCAGCAAAATCTCCACCTGTTATCATACATTCTGATAAAACTTTTCCTACTACTTCTTTTGATAACATATTACTCCTCCTCTACTTTCTTTTTATATTCTTCAAACGATGTATTCCAATAAGTTACATAATCACCTGAACACCATTCTGCCATTATTACTTTAGCTCCTTCATTTAAATCATATCTGAATATAGGGCTTCCTTCTAATTTATTATTATTATTTATTTTATAAACTAATAGTTCCCCTTTTATTAATATTATAGCTAATTTTCCATTTGGTGATGTATAAGCATCTTCTATAGTTGGCATATCTGCTCTTAATAATCTCCAAGGTACATATAAAGTATCATACTTAACTAAATTTGCATTTGGCTTTATATTTGTATCAAAATTATATGATGGATAATTATCATTTACAGGTGATATTTTCCCTTGTATAATCCATTTACCTTGTTGCCTCAAAAGCGTAAAATTCTTATAATTAACATTATTATCAACGAGTTTCTTTTGATTTGGATTTAAATTATTAAGTTCACTTTGGAAAGAGGCTGAAAATACAGGATTTATTTGATTATTATAAATATCTTCTAGTGCTACTCCTTTATTTGATGAGAATATATCAATTGGTACCATTTTATAATAAGGATATTCACCTTTAAAATCATTTCCTTTATATGTTTCTAACCCAATATAATCATTTCCTATATAATTTATACTTTGATATAAATTATAATTTCCATCTAAAGTTTTAGGAACATTGTCCTTCTGCTTTCCGTTTAAAGGATTTACATCAAAAAATTGTTTATAAAATCCATTTTCATAAGTATATCTAGGGAAAACAGTCCACATTCCTGTCATTCTTGGGAATAAAATATAAGGAGCTTCATGTATGTTTACCTTATTATCTTTATAGTTTATCCACAATGTCATATATTTATATCCTGTTTTTCCACTATCAGTTTTAATAGGAACTTTAAGTCCCATTAATACTCCAGTTTCAGAACTATCTTCATTTACTGAAAGACTATTTATATTTGCCTCACCATCACTTGCTATAAAATCTTGATCTTTAATATCACCTATTTTTTTAACTTTAAGCAATATTCCTCTATAATATACATATCCTTCTGTACTATCTATACTAAAAAAATCAAATATAACATTATTCTTATCAGCTGCAGTTATTACATTAACATTATTTACTCCTAAATTTGATACATTATATTTTGATTGATATGAAATGCAATAATTTCCTTCTACAACCTTTAATTTATAATTTACATTTTTAAATATTTGACTATCAATATTAACCATACTATCGCTTATATATATTTTTTTATTTATTAACTTATTGATATCACCTTTAGGATACATATTATTTTCTAAAACCTTATAAGTTTCAACTTTCCATTCTCCTGCTATTGAGAGATCATCATTTACAGGAGGTTTTATCTTAAGCATATTTGTTCCTGGCACTCTTTCACAGCCAGCTAAAGCTAATATAAAAATAGCTAATATAGCCAATATTATAACTATTTTTCCTCTCATATACTAATTTCCTCCATTATTTTTGGAAGCTTAATAGTTACTTCAGTTCCTTCTAAATAAGTACTTTCTATTTCGCACTCTCCTCCATGAAGCTTAACAATTTCATCTGCTATTGATAACCCAATCCCCGCATTAGATTTAGCATTGCTTCCTTTATAGAATTTCTCCTTTACCCTTGGTAATTCTTCTTCTGGTATTCCACATCCATTATCTTTAACCTTAATAAACACGTTTTTATCATCTTGATCAAATATCAGATTTACACATCCATTTGGCTCAGTAAATTTAAAAGCATTATCTAAAATATTAATTAAAACTTGTTTCATTCTATCTATATCCATATTAATATTTAAGTTTCCAACTTTATTATCAAGGTTAAAAATTATCATTTCTCTATTTGCTCTAGGCCTCATATATGCATCTATGTGATTTGCAAAATCATTTAAATTAACAATTGTATTTCTTAATGCAATTTTACCACCAGTTAATCTAGAGAAATCTAATAATTCTTCAACCATTGAAGATAATCTATCAGTTTCTTTTTCTATAATACTAAATCCAAGATCTAATGTTTCTTTATCTGTATTTTCATCTTTTAAAGTAATAACCCATCCTTTTATTGCAGTAAGTGGAGTTCTTAACTCATGAGAAACTGAAGATATAAAGTCATCCTTCATTTTCTCTCTTTCTTTAATCTCCTCTGCCATAAAATCAATTGTATTAGCTAGTTGCCCAATTTCATCATCACTTTCAACATTACTCTTTTGATTTAAATCTCCACTTGCTATTTTTTTAGCTGTATCTTCTAATTTTAATATTGGATCTACAATTTTTTTAGCCATAACTAAACTTAATGTAATACCTATTATTAATACAGCTGTAGATACAATAATAAAGAAGCTAATAATAGAATTAATTCCTTTATCTATATCTTGAAGTGAAGTAGTAAATCTTATAACTCCTATTATATTTCCATTAGCTATAAGTGGTTTAGTAACAGCCATTACCTTGTAAGGACAATAATCAACATTACCAACCCATCTACTAGTTACTCCCTTTAAAGCATCCTGTACAGCTACTTCATAAACTGATTTATTATTATGTGCTGCTATAGAATCCATTATAAGTTTTCCGCTTTTATCAAAAATTTGAACTTGAGCAGTACTTTGATTCCAAAAAGCATCAACATTATCATAAATATTTGATATTAATGATGTTGTTGAATAGTATCTATCATAAAAGTTTGATGCTATATCAATTTGATTTATTAACATAGCCTCAGTATTATCATAATAGTATTTCTTTACGAATATAGCTAACAATCCATCTAAAATTATTATTGTTGAAAATATTACTATTAGAAAATTTCTTATTAATTTATGTTTAATACTTTTCATCCTTATTCTTTCCACCTATAACCTATTCCCCAAACTGTTTGTATATAACTAGGACTTGATGCATCATCTTCTATTTTTGATCTCAATCTTCTTATATTAACATCTATTATTTTAGGATCTCCAAAATAATTATATCCCCAAACTGAATTTAATAATTCATCTCTAGAAAAAGCTTTGTTAGGATTTTCTATAAAAGTTTTCATTATTAAATATTCCTTTGGAGTTAAATCAATTTCTTGACCATTTTTAGTTATTTTTTGAGAATATAAATCTATAATAAAAGGACCATTTATTAATTTATCTCTATTATCCTCATTTTTATTTTCAATTCTTCTAAGTATAGCTTTAATTCTTAATACAACTTCTAAAGGATTAAAAGGCTTAACTATATAGTCATCAGCTCCATATTCAAGCCCCATAATTTTATCCATATCTTGTCCTTTTGCAGTAAGCATTATTATACCTAAATCAGGATACTTAGCTCTTAATTCATTACAAACTTGGAATCCATCTATTCCTGGTAACATAACATCTAACACAGCAACATCTGGCTTATCTTGTAATGCCATTTTTATACCATCTTCTCCTGTACCAGCTTCAATTACTTCGAAATCATTTCTCATTAAATTTATTTTCAAAAATCCTCTTATACTAACTTCATCTTCTACTAAAAGTATTTTAGCCATAAAACTCACCTCTATCTTAATCTTTTATATTTTAAATTTATTTATACTAATTTAGATCTATTTTTGTATATTTATATAAATAAGTTTATACTTACGTTTATTATAAACTATTTAAAGTAATTTAATCTACAAAGACATATATATATTCATTCATAATTGAAATTTAATATTATATCTACAAAAATTTCTAAATCAATATAAAAAAGTTATTTATAAAAAAAGCGTAAAATCTAATATATAATCAAATTTCACGCCATATTCTTCTATTTTATTGTTCTAAACTCGAATCCTTTTTCTTTTAAAAACTTAATAGATTCTTTCAATGATTTTAACGTAGTCTCCTTATTATAAGTATCATGCATTAAAACAATTATATTATCTGCATTATCTCCCAACTCATTTACACTTGCTTTAAGCTTTTTTAGTAAATTTTGTTCTGATATTTTTGCTCCTTCAGCATCACCATTTAGTGTGTTCCAATCAATATTAAAATATTTTTTCTCTTCTAATTTTCTTTTAACAGCTTCTCTTCCATCCCAAGACCAATATCCTCCTGGAAACCTTATAACTCTATTATTAAAACTATCTCCAATTACATTTTTGATAGATTTATTAGTTTTCTCTATTTCTTAAAAAAAATAATGAACATCTATTTTTCCATTATGATATAATTTTTTATAATCATGTGTATATGTATGATTTGCAATAGCGTGTCCATCTTTAACTATCTCTTTAAGTATTTCTTTACTTTTATCATTTTTATCTAAACTACTTCCTAAAATAAAAAAAGTTTATTTTATATTTTCCTCTTTTAAAATTTTTAGAATATCTGGTGTTATAGTTGTTGAAGGTCCATCATCAAAAGTTAAATATGCAACTTTTTTCCATCATCTCTAATAGGAAAAGTTTTTTTGCCAGTCAATAAATCTCTAATGTTTTTCTCAACTACTTTAGCGTCATCTGCAAATAAATCTTCTTCTAAAGACAAATATCTAATCTCATTTTTTTCTTTATATCTTCTTTTGTTTCAATTGAGTCATTAGATATTTCACCTGCTATTGCTTTTTTATCATCATTTTTATACAATGACCCCATAACAATAAATATTCCTACTAATCCTATAATACCAAAAACAACTAAATTTCTTTTTTTTATTTTTATCCCCATTATAACCTCTTCCCCATAATTTATCTCCAATAATATAATAGCATCTAATACTTTATTTTATATTACAATTGATTAAAATAAATATTACAATTTAGTAATATTTATCATAAATTCAATTTTATTTCATTTTATTAAACTACGAAATTTTATTTAAAAGCAAAAAAAAAGAAGCTTCTGCTTCAAAATAAAAATGGCTCCGCGAAGAGGACTCGAACCTCCAGCCTATCGGTTAACAGCCGAGTGCTCCACCATTGAGCTATCGCGGAATATTTTTAATTCAGATGTTCTCTGAAAATTACACATGAATTAGTTGATATATATTGGTCAAGCCCTCGATCTATTAGTATTAGTCAGCTGAACATGTTACCATGCTTACACCCCTAACCTATCAACCTTGTGTTCTTCAAGGGATCTTACTAGCTTACGCTATGGGAAATCTAATCTTGAGGTGGGCTTCACGCTTAGATGCTTTCAGCGTTTATCCCTT